>NZ_JAAHGH010000020.1 GCF_010672525.1 Okeania sp. SIO2B3
GCCGTTCGAGATATTTGCCCGTTCGAGATATTTGCCCGTTTCAGATATTTGCCCGTTCCAGATATTTTGCCGTTTCAGATATTTTGCCGTTCGAGATATTTGCCCGTTCGAGATATTTGCCCGTTCGAGATATTTTGCCGTTCGAGATATTTGCCCGTTCGAGATATTTGCCCGTTCGAGATATTTTGCCGTTCGAGATATTTTGCCGTTCGAGATATTTTCGGGACAGGCAGGATGGAGACAGGCAGGATGCCTGCTCCCACTTAACTTACCACTTATATTCATTCCGCCCCTCAGCAATGCCTGCATTAACTAAGTCAAAAGTCAGAATTCAAAAGTCAGAAGTAAGAAGTTATTTTTGTAACGGGAATTTGAGCAAGGCTCCAAAAATATTGCGCCTTAAAAGGCAGGGTTTTAGACCCATATTATTTTGATAAGAATTTTTGCTTAGTTTTGATTCGGTGGTTTTATTGCGATATTCGCAATAAAAATTTTTGCTTACTTCTACAACATTTGCTTTTGTTGCGTATGGCGCAATAGGAATTTTTGCTCAGAATTTGCTTTTGTTGCGGATGTCGCAATAGGAGTTTTTGCTCAGAATTTGCTTTTGTTGCGGATGTCGCAATAGGAATTTTTGCTCAGAATTTGCTTTTGTTGCGGATGTCGCAATAGGAGTTTTTGCTCAGAATTTGCTTTTGTTGCGGATGTCGCAATAGGAGTTTTTGCTCAGAATTTGCTTTTGTTGCGGATGTCGCAATAGGAGTTTTTGCTCAGAATTTGCTTTTGTTGCGAATGTCGCAATAGGAGTTTTTGCTCAGAATTTGCTTTTGTTGCGGATGTCGCAATAGGAGTTTTTACTCAGAATTTGCTTTTGTTGCGTATGGCGCAATAGAAGTTTTTACTCAGTGATTGCTTTTGTTGCGGATGGCGCAATAGGAATTTTTACTCAGTGGTTGCTTTTGTTGCGGATGGCGCAATAGGAATTTTTACTCAGTGGTTGCTGCAGAACAGTAACTATTGGACAATAGATAGAACATCAATAATCTCGAAATAGAGCGATCGCTTGGCAGTGCAGAACAATAACTATTGGACAATAGATAAAACATCAATAATCTCGAAATAGAGCGATCGCTTGGCAGTGCAGAACAATAACTATTGGACAATAGATAGAACATCAATAATCTCGAAATAGAGCGATCGCTTGGCAGTGCAGAGCAATAACTATTGGACAATAGATAAATCATCAATAAATGGTGAAACAGAGCGATCGCCAAGAGGAATTAATACCCTGGGAAATCTAGCTAGTCTTTATTTCAATGTAGGCAAATCAAACGGAACATAATTTTAAGTTTCAACTAAAGATTTGTTTTCTTGTTGAGTAGGTTTGATTGGTTTGGAAATAATTTGTCTGCCACTAGCAGCTTGTTTTTTTTCTAAATCTTCAACCATAGCGTGTAAATTATAATTAAAGGATTTAGCATATTTTTCTCGGTATTTATAAATTTCTGCTAATACTTCGTCATGCCACATAATTTATTTAATCTCCTATTAGTTCCAAAGGCGTACAAATAGTTGGTAGAGGATATCCAAATTCCGGCGTTGCTGAATGGTAATGATTTTTAGATTAAGTATCAACGCAAAACATAAGTTTTTCAATTTTACCTTCAGCTACTTAGCATTACATTTTAGCAAAGCCATAAATGGTATTGAGTAATTAGATTTTTATCAGGAGCGATCGCTTTCTATTTCCGTTCTTAAAAAGTTTCTGTTTCTACCTGTTTTGACTCTGGAAAATTATCAATAAGTTGTTTTAGTTCCTCTTTTCCAGACCAAGCATTTTGATTTTTATATATTATTGATATTGATTCATAGAATTTTTTCCAAAGAGGCAAAGTATCAGGATAGGTATTTATAGTTTCTTGAAACAATTCTTTCAGTACAAATATACAGTCTATAAGTTGATCGTTTTTTACTATTTTCTCAAGCAAGTATTTAATATTCTCATCTGTAAAAATTGGAATAAAAGGTATAATATGTTTTGTTCCATTGTTCCTACCAGATGCATAGGAACGAGAACCAAGAAAAATGTCTATATTCAGTTGAACTATTTCCTGCGCAAAAATAGCACTCTCTTTTTTGTTGGTTTTTGCCATCTTTAATCCTCTAATGAAAATTAAATTTCCTTCATATTCATTGATGTAATTGTTTTTATAAACAACTAAAATATCATTTTTAATCTCTGGTAATAAATGAAGCACGAAAATCCCATAAAATATCAAAATTGCTTTTTCTTCTTTTATAAAAGACTTAAATTTTTCTCTTATATGTTCAGGACAGTCACCCCAAAACCTATCATCTATGTTAAAAAGAATTGCTAAATTTTGTATCCTATCATCTTTAGTCATACCTAGAATATTACTGAGTTTTTCTCTTGCCAAAGATTCAAAAACATTTCTGTAATTTCTCACTAAGCACTCTATAACTAATTGATAATTTTTTATTATCCTTGGCCTATTAGAAGGAATATCTAGAAAGAGAACTTTTTTCAGAGAAAGCAGAATAATATTGGCTAAATATTTTTCAGAACCTACTAAGAAATGTCTACCACTTAAGAAATTTTTCACTCCCTCTATATCGTCAGGAAAATACAAACCTTCCACATCTTTTTCTAAAGCTTCCCCTGCTGCTTTTCCAATAATAGGAGGTTGACTAAGCAAAACTTCTATGGCAGTTCTAATATGTGTACGAGCTAATTCTGGAGTAGGTTGAAATAGCAGTCCTTCAGAATCTAAAACAGGATGAGCGCAACGATGTCTATCTTGTTGAATTCTATCTAAATGTTCATACTCTAAATTAGTAATCATTTTAACTTCGTCACTAGCATCTTTTAAAATATTTCTTTCCCAACTTGCCACTTGCTTTTTATCGGTATTATTTCTAATTTTATCTATTCTTTCTATACTTTTTTGTGCTGCTTCATCGCGATAAGTTTCAGAAATAATCCTAAATTTTTGGTACAGGTCATATACAACAGCAATCCAAATTGAAACAATCGCAGAACGATAAGCTCCGGCAGAATAAGACACGATAGCTTCACCTGCATAGGCACGAATATTATCATTTTCAATTTCTAGTAAAAGTGCTTCTAGATCGGCTAATTGACTATAACTTCTCATTTGATATTTCATAATTTTTGATTGACAAATATAGCTTAACTTATTTTATATTACTTATAATCTTTACCTTCAGCTCTATCTATACCCCTTAACCTTGTCTTCCTACCAGTTAAAATTTCTAATTTTTGCCAAACTTCAGCAGAGGTAATTTGATTTAAAGGTAAACTTTTTGAATTAGTCATTGCAGTAACTACTCCTAATTGCCTGACCTTGATAAATACTGATTAGTTTCTCATTTCATATTTGATTAAATTAAATTTCTTCAGTTTGTATTATTTCTAATAAACAAGTATAAAAAATTTGAAAACTTTTAGAGCTATTTTTTGTGGGGTTCATCTGGGGAGCAATATCTCTTGCAGCTTTCAATTTTTGTAATCCTCCTTGATGATAACCTGCTTTTTGAAGTACCCTTTCTAAGGCTTCCCAAGTACCACCTTTAATATCATCGGGGTCACGATATGTAGCTTTTTCACAAATATTTTTAGAGACTTTAGGATAAGCTTTAGTCACAGCTTGAATATCTCCAAAAAACCAAGCTTCTAATTCTTCAATCATTATCCTATTAATTAACTGATATTTATTTTTCTTTTGACCTTTTGCTAAAGATTTTGTAACAAATCCAGCATCTACAGCAATTTTTTCTAACTTCCGTTTTAATTTTTGACAATCTTCATTATCTTTATCTACTAGAATTAGGATTCTATAATCATTAGGTATCCATTTTTTATATCCTTTTAATCGTTTCGGTAGTTTAGAAAGTAAATCTTGTTTCCCCTGAAAAGAATGAGTGTCAAAAGTTATCGAATCGCTCAGAATTTTTGGCAATAAATAACTGAGAGCTTCCTCCGTTGATAAATCTTCCACTAGAAATTCAATATGCAAAGTTAACTACTCCTATAATTATTGATTTCTAGGTTGATTTTTGCGTGGGGCACCTTGATTTTTTAAAGGATTTCCAACTTCAAAAAAGTCTTCCATCCATAAATCACCTAAAGACGCTCCTTCTTCCACAAATTCTTTAATTCCTGGCATTTCATCAGTACGTTTAGCTTGAGTATAGCCATTTTTATCTCGATAAAGTACCCATAACTCCTGTGGTTTTAGCCCATCAACAAAAAATGGAGAATGAGTTGTCACCATCAGTTGAGTATTAGCTGAAGCAGCGCGACATTCTTCAGCAAGTTCTGGTAATAAACGAGGATGTAAATGATTTTCTGGTTCTTCAATACCAATAAGTTGTGCTGGGTCTGGATCATGCAATACAGTTAGATAAGCTAACATTTTCAATGTGCCATCGGAGGCAAACTTAGCTAAAATTGGTGTCGCAAAAGGAGCATCTTTTATTTGTAGTAAAAGTCTGCCATCTTGCATAATTGAAGCAGCAACTTTTTCTAAGCGTGGAACTCGACAAGAAAGAATATCAAGAATTTTTTCAAGTCGTTCTGGATGTTGTTCTTTTAGATATTGAATAACATTAGGTAAATTATCACCTGTTGGAGATAATCTTTCTTGGGCACCTGCTTCAGGAATGCTGCGAGTATTATCTGCAGTTAAATAGGAAAGATGCCAACCTGTAATAAATTTTCTTAAGGCACTAACACGAGGATGTTTAGCAAATTGTCCGAGAGTACTTACTGCTAAAAATTCAGCAGATTCTAGCTTTTCTTTGATGCGGTTATCATCTTTATCAGGCTTTTCCCCAGTAGTTACTTCGCCTTCGCCTTCTTTAAAGTCTAAAAACTTAAAAGGTTTTCCTCTTTCAGCTCTTCTCCATTGCAGCCATTCTTCAGCAACATAAGGACCTTTTATTCTTTCAGCAATGGCAAGATGATATGTAATTAAAGGCGATTTTTTTGTTTCTCGATATTTGAGTTCAAATACTATATTTCCTTCAGTATCTCTAGTTCGTAGTTCTCGAAATCTACCTCTTTTTTCCCAAGCTTTTCTCAATCCATCTGTGAAACATTCTGCTAAAAATGCAAAGACATCAAATATTGTAGATTTACCACTACCATTTGGACCTAAAAATACAGTTAATGGGGTGATTTTTTTTAGTTCTAAGTCACGCAGAGCGCGATAATTTTGCACTCGTAGATATTCAATTCTGGGAATAGATTGTTTGGGCATTTTTTCAGATAAATTTCCTTTAATAATATTAAGTTTGCTCTGTTTAAATTTCTCACAATTATCAAAAGTATAATTGGCAGCTTTCAAGGGAAGTCTTTAAATTTAATATTAGACATCTCCAATAATAAAAAATAAAATCAATTATCGTAGATAAATCATCAATTATTTCCCTCTACTCTGTAGGGACGTTGTATGCAACATCCCTACTTTTCCGGAGAAGTTTATTTTTTACTCAAGATTGAAAAGCGTCTTAGCACTTGAGGGTGTTTGGCTAAGTATAACATTTGAGAAAAACTAAATTTTTTTGGGGTTAATATTCATCATAATTAAATATCTGTTATAGTTGTGGAATTTCTCAGATATCTATTTTGACAATAAATTTTGGGCAAGAAGAAAGAATTAGGATACAATAACTGGAGTTTTCCAAATAAGTTCTTTTTAGATATAGCGTTTTCAAATGAGATATCAAACAAGAGTTGGTTATTTACTAACAGTAAAAAGTCCGGCAAACCTTCTTACTTGTTGTCTGTTGCCTGTTGCCTAAAAGCAACCAGGTTTTTTACGCAACTAAAATGAAATTACTATAACTTAGGTTGCCTACTTTGACACTCCCCGCGTTCTTCGCGACGGGGATTCTTGGTTTGCTGGCGCAACGCTGCGCGAACATCGACTCGCCATCACTTGACAGGCCGAAGCCAACCAAGCCAGAGGGCAAATCTCCCGCAAGCGTATTAGTTTCCCTGTGCCCCAAGGTACTGAGCGCTTTTTTTAGGATGTTTTTGGCTGCATTAATATCTCTATCTTCTACATAGCCACAATGAGGACAAATATGAGTTCTAGTTGATAGAGACTTTTTAACTTTCCCACCGCAATTAGAACAATTTTGAGAAGTATTTTGTGGCGATACAGCAATAGTTAATTTGCCGTACTTTCTTCCAAAATGTTCTAACCATTGTCGAAAAGTTGACCATCCAACATCACTGATTGATTTGCTTAAATGTCGATTTTTTATCATGCCTTTAACATTTAAGTCTGCCTTCGGCACGCCGCTCCGCGTCTACGTAGGCTATCAAATCGTTAGATTGAATCACGGAATATGCTACTCCCTGGCAATATTCTTTTCGCTGCCTACTTACTCTTAAATGCTTTTTGGCATATCGACATCTGGCTTTATGGTAGTTTTTAGACTGCGGTTTTGCGCCCTTTTTGTACTTCTTAGATTTCTGTCGATTAGCACGGTTTAACTTCTTTTCCGATTGCCGATAAAACATTGGATTTTCTACAGTATTGCCATTACTATCTGCTAAGAAATATTTGATGCCAACATCTAAACCGACTGCTTTTCCTGTTGGCTCAGTTTCAACTTTGACATTTGCTTTAATAGCAAATTGGCAATAATAACCATCAGCACGTTTTATCAACCTAACCCGTTTAATCTGGTCTAGTTGATAATAGTTAAGGTCATAAGTTCCCTTCAACTTAAGCTTACCAATACCTTTTTTGTCCTTGAATGTAATCGCTTTCCTATTCTCAGATATCTTCCAGCCAGACGTTTTATATTCTAAAGAACGGCAGTACTTTTTGAATTTAGGATAACCTTTTTTACCAGGTATTTGCTTCTTGCAGTTATCGTAAAATCGACTAATCGCACTCCAAGCTCTTTCTGCCGCAGACTGTCGAGCCATTGAATTTAGTTCATTAACAAAAGCAAATTCTTTAGCTAATACAGCGCAATGTTTATTAAGGTCATATTTGCTTACACCTTTATTGTCCATCCAATACCTCAAGCATTTATTTTGAATGAACTGAGATGTCCTAATTCCCTCGTCTATTGCACGATATTGGACTTCTTTTGCTTTCACTTTAAACTCATAAATTATCATAGCCCGACCTTACCATCTTTATGCTTGGTATTATAGCATAATTGACTGAGAAAATGTTAAGAAAAGCGAAGTATTTTTTGTTAAGATAAGATATTTAACGGCGACTAAAGTCCTCCGTTCGCTTTTCATCCACGCGCTGAAGTGACGTGGTTTTCAAGAAGAGCGAACTTTTCTGATAAAAAATTGAAAATTTTAAATTAAATGACTTTTATAGAATTATTTAGTCTGGCTTTTTCTGGATTATTTGCGGGTGTATTGGCTGGATTTTTAGGTATTGGTGGTGGTACTGTTCTGGTACCTTTATTAGTAACATTAGGATATGAACCAATACAAGCAGTTGCTACTAGCAGTTTATCTATTATAATTACGGCTACTTCTGGTAGTTTTCAAAACTGGAAAATGGGATATTTAAGTATTAGTCGAGTGCTAGGAATAGGATTTCCGGCTTTGATTACTGCTCAGTTAGGGGTATATTTTGCTAATTTATTTCCTTCTCGTTGGTTGTTATTTGCTTTTGGATTATTTCTAGCTTTGAATATCTATTTAGTGGAGTTTCGTAAACAAATAACGATGAAGAAAAAGCAAGAGGAAGAATTACAAAATAATCGGCAGGAAAATCTTCAAGTCAAAGCAGAAAATACTAATCATCAAGATTTTGTCGTGGAATTTATTTTGCCATTTACTCCCCATCCTTTACCACTAATGTTTGAGAAAATAGTTAAAGAAGTAAATTATAAATTTCCAGAGAAATATATAAAGGTTATTGCTAGGATTATTACTGGTAGTTTGGCTGGATTATTAGCAGGTGTGTTTGGTGTGGGAGGGGGTGTAATTATGGTACCTTTGCAAATATTATTATTGGGTGAAAGTATTAAGGTAGCTATTCAAACTAGCTTAGGAGTGATTGTAATTACGGCTTTTTCTGCTTGTATAGGTCATGCAATTAGAGGCAATGTTTTATGGGAACCTGGAGTATTATTAGGATTTGGTGGTTTATTAGGAGTTCAATTTAGTACGAGGTTTCTACCTAAATTACCAGACAAAATTATCAGTTTAGCTTTTCGTGGATTATTAGCAATTCTATCAATTTATATTTTTGGGCAAGCAATTATGAATAATTAATAATTATTAATTAATAATTAATAATTAATAATTAATAACTGGAGAGTACAAAGTTCTCCCAAAAAACGATTTGTTTTGAAGACTGAAAGTATTACTGACAAAGGCTTACAGTACTTACAGCTGTGAATAAATTTTTTTAACCTTTAGACCGCTGAAAACCTTAGCTAACAATAGTTACTACAAGAAATTTGCACTGTCTAGTTAATAATTAATAATTAAATAATTTTGGTTTAAAGCCTCCCCTTTTAAGGGGAAAAAAGCGGTCGATCTTCGCAGCTTCCCGAAGGATGGGATGGATGGGTTTCCTAACCATATCCAATCGACTAAGAGAAGAAATAATATTTCCTTATATTCAATTCCGTAACGGTTAAAACCCGAGGTAATTATCCATTATCAATGGCTTTGTTGCATGAAAGTATATAGCTGCGACTAGACTCCCGATATGTACTTCATAATGCGCGGAAACTGCTGTAACTATTGGACAATAGTTAAATCAAATATGAATCTGCTGAAACTGAGCGATCGCTTGACTGTGACTGTATATAAATCAAAATAACTATTGGACAATAGTTAAATCAAATATGAATCTGCTGAAACTGAGCGATCGCTTGACTGTGACTGTATATAAATCAAAATAACTATTGGACAATAGTTAAATCAAATATGAATCTGCTGAAACTGAGCGATCGCTTGACTGTGACTGTATATAAATCAAAATAACTATTGGACAATAGTTAAATCACACATTAATCTCCCTCAACTGAGCGATCGCTTGACTGTGAGCGTATATAAATAAAAATAACTATTGGACAATAGTTAAATCACACATTAATCTCCCTCAACTGAGCGATCGCTTGACTGTGAGCGTATATAAATAAAAATAACTATTGGACAATAGTTAAATCACACATTAATTTCCCTCAACTGAGCGATCGCTTGACTGTGAGCGTATATAAATAAAAATAACTATTGGACAATAGTTAAATCACACATTAATTTCCCTCAACTGAGCGATATAGCTACCGCTAGGCTCCGCCAACGCTTGAGTAAGGGACTAGCAAAAAAATAGCTTACCAGATCGTCTTTTGTGCAACAAAGCCATTATCCATTATCAATTAATGAAAGGAGATTCGGTGGTATATGAGGTACAAATATTAATGTTTAAATCTCTGTAGTGCGGGCATTTTGCCCACTATTACTGTACCTGACTGAGATGAAATTCTCTATAAGATATATTACTCCCTATTCCTTATTCCCTTTAGGTCATTTTACATGACTATAATCTTTGTCTCCTATTCGGTTTTCACCTCTTAATTTTGTCTGTTTACCAGTTAATTCTTCTAATTTTTCCCGAACTTCAGCAGAGGTAATTTGATTCAAAGGTATATCTTTTTGATTTGCCATAGCTGCTGCTACTCCAATTGCTTGTCCTTGATAAATACTCATAGTTTGAATTCTTGCTACTGCTACAGCAATTCCTATATATCCAGATGAGCGTCCGACAACTGCTAAATTATTCACATTTTTAGCTAAAGCACTTTCAATTCCAAAGTTATATCTCGGTAGAGGTAAATAATTAATACCTAAACCTTTAACGCCACCTCGAAAATCAAATTCATAAGAAAAAGTACCAATGGAATTTTCTGCTGAAGTTCCTCCTTGAAGAATTTCTTTTCCTGTCAATGGATCGACAACATCCATAATATTTAAACTATGTCTAATATAAACTTCTGAAGGTAAAATTACTTTGACATCTTTCCCTGACATTTTTCTCAACCAAGCTTCAAGTTCCTGCATTTCTATAATCATTTCTTGAGTTGGTTTAAAGTTATTCAGTTCTATTTCTCTCACTTTTTGACTGTTATATTTAAACAAAAATCCATTCAAAGATAATTCCCGTTGACCCACACGACAAATATTCAGTTTATCAAATAAGAATATTGATGATAAATCTAGATTAAATGAGTGTTTTCTATGAATGTGATAAGCCCCTCCTAGAGCAATACTTCTGTTAATATAGCCGTCTTTATATGTTTTAATTATTGGCAATCTAAATTTTGCCAGGGTAAATTCAGCATTTGTTGGTGTTTGGTCTGCTTGAATTTTTGCCTTAATTTTTGTCATTTTTTGACGGTTATACAGTATTTTTGCTTCTATGTTTTTGAATTCGTAAATACTTAAACCAGTCACTGTAGGAACAATAGAAGTTGCGATAGTTTCATCCCGTAGTTTGGGATTTTGTGATGCAAATCCTACAGAGTAAGATACACCAGCTTTTCTTGCTAATTCTGCATCTTGAGTGGTGTCTATAAATGCACCAGCTTTGACTCTAATATTTGTGTCGTTTATCTGTACAAATTTAATTTTTTGATTTTCGACATAAGGTGTAATTGAAGCATGAGAAATAACTACAATTCCTGCCTCTTCTAACATTTCTTTCATTGCTTTTATTCCTTTGTCTGGAGCAACACAAGCTTCGACAACTTTTGCTTTTTTCAAAAAGTTAAGAAAGCACTGAGAGTATGGTCGATTTTGCCAACCTGGTGTTTTATCATAGTCTAAATAAGCTAATCCACTTCGTGTTAGTAAACCACCTAGAGGTGCATTTTCAGAATTGGAACGTATTAGTACAATTTTACCTGTATTTCCTAATGTTTTTTTTGCCCAGATAGCAGCACATATTCCTTGGAGTTCATCTCCATAAATTACGATGTCGAAGTTTTTATAAGTTTGTAGTGGAGGTTTTGGTGGTTTAGATAATGAAGGTGTAGGAGTTGCAATGGCGAGTGAATTATTGCTGGTATTTGTTGTTGTTAATTTCTGCCAAAATGTGGAGATGAAATTATTACTAACTTGAGGTAAGTATTGAGCAGCGCTTAATGGAATTAATGAGAGAAGTGCTGTGATTAAAATTAATTTTTTTGAGGACTCAGAAGACATAAGGTTTTGAGTATTCAGAGAAAATAATACTTTTCAATATTGATTGACATGAAAAAAAATCAGCCAAGTGATACTTAGCTTGCTTAATTTTTTGCCTGACAAATTTTACCTGTATAACTATACCACAGCACTTTATATTGCTAATATCAAGTAACATTAATTAACCGCAATGTAGGGACGTTTTGCTAACGCAAAGCTCCGCTAACGCTACGCGACATGTTTGCGGAGCATTCCGGAACGGAAAACGCATTTTTGTTATGCAACGTCCCTACCAGGTTGAGTAAAGATTGTTTATTACAGTTATTTAATGAGACATCATATAAGATTAAAAATTTTCAGTGGTGGTTCATTGTAATTATTGTTGTTGCCAGACACGGTAGTGGGAGCATCTTGCTCCCTCGCTGGTAGGACCGCTAGAGCAGGATACTCGCACTAGGTATTGCTTGTTCCTATTTAGCATTACGGGAGCAGGACTAATATCATGTCCGCACTTTATCGTTTGTGTAAACCCAAGGGCGAATATCTACAGGAAATTTAAGTTTTTTCTCCCTCTTTGTTGTTCCTTGTTCCCTCTTCCTTGTTCCTTGTTCCTTCTTTTTATCGTTTTTGTAAACCCAAGGGCGAATATCTACAGGAAATTTAAGTTTTTTCTCCCTCTTGCTTCTTCCCTGTTGCTTCTTCCCTGTTGCTTCTTCCCTGTTGCTTCTTCCCTGTTGCTTCTTATAGAAACTTAATTAATTCCTTTCTAGCTTCTTCATAACGTTCTTCCAATAGCTGCACTAAATGCTCAATATCTGCAAAATCTTGATTTTTTGCCTTAGCTTCCAACTGTCGGCAAACCTCTACTACACCTATAGCTCCTAAAGTAGCACTACCACCTTTGAGAGTGTGAGCAGAATGTTTCAAACCTTTAGCATTCTCTTCGGCGATCGCTTGTTTAATTTCTGTAAGACGTCGGGGTGCTTCCCGGTCTAAATATAGATGTGTCATTTTCTTGACTAAATCAGGTTTAGTTTCTGCCATAGACATAATCATTGCAGTTCGATCGAGTATTTGAGTGTTGGAAGTAGTATCGTTAGCATTAATCTGAGTGTGTTTTGTTCCCCACTTTTCTAGTATTTGTTGCATAAGTTGAATTTTTACCGGTTTGCTAACATAGTCATCCATTCCTGCTTTCAAACATTCATCTCGATCGTCTTCCATCGCATTAGCAGTCATGGCAATAATTTTCGGGCGTGTTTCTGATGGCAACTGCTTAATTATTTCGCGAGTAGCTTCTAAACCATCCATTTCTGGCATTTGTACATCCATAAATATAATGTCATAATTTTGTTTTTTAGAAGCTGCGACGGCATCTTTACCATTATTTACTACATCAATTTTGTAGCCCATTTTTTCTAATATTGCTACAGCAAATTCTTGATTAATTACATTATCTTCTGCCAGCAATATTTTTAAAGGTAGATGTTCTGCTAATTTCTGGTTAATTTGCACTTGTTTTGCTGGTTGTTTGTGATATGACTGTTTAACAGTAGCAAAAATATCCACTATAGTTTTCAACAAAGTAGACTGTTTAACGGGTTTAGAAATATGGGCGGAAAAAATTTGATTTATCAAATCAACATCTTCATTATACTTCCCTAGAGAAGTTAGTAAAATTAGTGGTAATTCATTTTGAGATTTCAATTTTCGCAATTCAAAACCTAGGGTCAAACCATCCATTTCTGGCATTGCCATATCGAGAATTGCTAGATCGAATAAGTCTCCTCTTTCTATCCATGAAATTGCTTCTTTACCATTATCTGTAGCAAAAGGTAACATTTCCCATTGTTGACATTGCCAGATTAAAATTTCCAGATTAGTTTGATTATCATCTACTAATAATACTCGCTTATTTTTAATTTCTGGAGTTTGTTTATTTAGATATCGTTTTGGTTGTGCTGGAGCTGCTTTAGTTTGGATAGTAAATGAAAATTTACTACCTTTGCCAACTTCACTTTCAACAGAAAAACTTCCTCCCATTAATTGGACTAAACGACTGCATATAGCTAACCCTAAACCTGTACCTCCATATCTACGAGTAGTGGAAGAATCTCCTTGAGAAAAAGGTTTAAATAAACGACTAATTTGTTCTTCATTCATACCAATTCCTGTATCGCTTACAGAAATATGTAGCCTCATCTTTTTATTATTAGTATTGGTTCTATTACTATTGTTCTTTTCTTGTGAAACTCGAATATAAACTTCTCCTGATTCTGTAAATTTAATTCCGTTGTTAACCAGATTCATTAAAATCTGATTAATTCTAGTTTCATCACCAATAATATAAGCAGGAACATTTGGGTCTACTAAGTATAATAAATCAATATTTTTTTCTTCAACTTTTATTGCCAAAACATCATAAACATTTTCAATACAGGCTCGAATATCTACAGGTCGATTTTCGATGTCTAATTTGCCAGATTCAATTTTTGAGAAATCAAGAATATCGTTAATTACAGTTAATAATGTATTTCCACTAATATCTATAGTTCTGACATATTTGTGTTGTTCGGGAGTAAGTTCTGTTGATGCTAATAGTTGTGTCATTCCTAAAACTCCATTCATAGGAGTTCTTACTTCGTGGCTCATTGTTGCTAGAAATTGAGATTTTGCTCTAGTCGCTTGCTCGGCTAATTCTTTTGCTTGTTTTAGTTCTTCTTCCCCTTCTTTACGTTGGGAAATATCACGACTAACTCCGATAATTCCGATTAGTTTTCCTTCTTCATTTAATAAAGGGCTAATCAAAGTATCAACTGCATAAAATGAGCCATCAGGATATTTTAAAACTTCTTCATATTGATTAGTTTCAGGTGAATTTAGTATTTTTGCACAGTGAAAACGACTTGTTTCAATTAAATCTGGAGAGAACAAATCTAAATCTGTTTTTCCAATAATTTCTTCTCTACTTTTACCTAAATATTGCTCAAAAGCTTTATTACAAGCTAGATAAGTTCCATTCTCATCCATATAATATATGATATCTGGAATTGAATCAATTAACACCCGCAATAATTTTCTTTCTTTTCTCAGTTCTTGTTGAGCCAGCCTGGTTTCTGTAATATCATTAGTTACAGTCAATATATACTTTTCACCATCAATTTCTATGACTTCTGCTGATAATAAAACTGTTTTTATTACACCATCTTTAGTTTGAATATCAAGTTTATAATTCCGAATTATTCCTTTTTTTTCTAAGAGATTCAATAAGTTACGTTCTGAAAAATTTGGCAAAAGATTCAAATCATCTACTGTAGAATTAATTACTTCTTCTAGAGTGTAATTTGTCAACTTCAAGAAACTTTCATTGACTTCAATATATTTTTGGTCTTCAAGACGTTTAAGAGTAATTGCATGATAAGTGCTGCGAAAAGCTGTAGAGAATTTTTCTTCTGATATTCGTAGCTCTTTAGTCCTTTCTTCCACCCGCTGTTCTAGTTCTTCATTTGTATTTTTTAAAGCAGTAAATGACTCCCTGAGTTGCTCGATCATTTGATTAAAAGATTGAGCTAAAATTGCCAGTTCCTTAATCCAAAATATATTAAGATGTTGGTCTAATTTACCATTAGCAATTTCTTGAGAAATTTGGCTCAAATTTTGAATTGGTTGTGTAATCGAACGAGTAGTACAATAACCGAGAACTACAGCAGCTACTAATGCTAAAATCAATAATCTAATTGTGCCCTGAGTGTTCTGATTAATCTCTTCTAAAAAGTCTGATTCTGGCTCTACTACCACAATCAGTAATTCCCAATCACCTTGCGTTTTGATGTGATTTATTTCAACAAAATGTTTTTCTTCCTCTATGGAAATTTTTAAGCTTTGGTCTTGATTAATTGCCAAAAAATTACCAAAATTATCTAGTAAATATTGAGCTGTTTCTCTAATTAATGGATTTCTACTATTTATTGCATGAATTCTTTCTATACCATTAACTGTTACTTTAAATGGTAATTCTTCTCCTGAAGTTGCAAATAGTTTTCCGGAATCATCAACAATAAAAACTTCCCCTTTACCAGATTTATTAACCTCTAGATCGCGCAGAAAGCTACTTAATGAAACTAAACTTAAATCTGTTGCTAGTATACCTTGAATCTTTTCTGTTTTTGTGTAGATAGGAACCATTAAGCTAGTAACTAATATCGGTCGTCTAATATCCGCATAAATGGGAGACCAAATAGGTTCACCAATTCTACCCGATTGTTTTTTACTAACATTTTGAATAACTGATTGATACCAAGGACGAGTACGAGGATCGTACTCTTTGCTCTCAATAAAATCTCCCTTTTTGCCTTCTTTATTTAACTGATAAAATGTTAATCTTGGGATTTTTGGTTTGTCTAAAATCCAGAGAATTCCTGTACCATCTTCTTTTTTTTCAACCCCAATAAATTCTCCTTGTTCATTTGCATAGTAAATAAAAGGAACTGACTCGTATAGTTGTACTTGTTCCCATAAATAGCGTTGAAATTTGGGAAAATCTTCTAAATTTAGTTCGCCAGTTTTTACTGCAGAACTATGAATTTTCATAAATAAATATGGAATCTTTGTGTAAGTTTTTGTCCGTTCTTCTACCCGACTGCTAATTTCTTTTTGGAGCTGATTAACAATTTCATTAACTGCTGCTTGGCTATTAACTAATGACAACCATCCTAATATGCTAATAAAAGCGCATATTTGTAATGCTACTGGTAAAGTAAGAACCAAACGTAATGGCAGTTGTTTTTTAATTATGGGATGAAATAGTTTCTTAAATTTTGCCATGATATTATACTAAATCCGGTTAAACAGTTATAAAATGGTTAAGTATCTAGGAGTCAGGAGTCAGTCCTCAGGAGTCAGAATGAATAGATTTAATACCATTTTTGATGTTGTAAATTATATTTTTCGTCAAATAGACTTTCAGATAAAATATGCGCGATGGTGCT
Organism: Okeania sp. SIO2B3; assembly: GCF_010672525.1. Classification (GTDB taxonomy): domain Bacteria; phylum Cyanobacteriota; class Cyanobacteriia; order Cyanobacteriales; family Microcoleaceae; genus Okeania. The sequence goes on from NZ_JAAHGH010000020.1 coordinate 16,216, forward strand.
GATTATTCGTAACATTCTTTTTTCATGTATGGTATTATACCAAATTAATAAATGTTTGCTACAAATAATATTATGTTCAGTAGAAAAGTTATAATCAGGCTCTTCATTAATGGATAATTGATAATGGATAGTTACCTCTGGTTAAAACCGTTACGGAATTGAATATAAGGAAATATTATTTCTTCTATTGATCGATTGGATATGGTTAGGAAACCAATCCATCCCACCCTACGGGAATCTCCGAAGATCGACCGCTTTTTTCCCCTGGAAAGAGGAGGGTTTTAACCTAAATTATTTAATTAATAATTATTAATTATTAATTATTCGGTAGTTGACCTTGAGCAATTATATAAGTATTGCAAAGGTTAAAGCAAAACTACAAACAAAAAATTTATTGTCAAATACCAAAAGACGTAGTGCTATATAGAACCAATTTGATATCTATATAATTATGCTAGTCAAGTCTTTTCGCGCATCAATTTTGAAGAAAAATCATCTGAAGGAGTGTTGAATTTTTTGTATTATTTCTCCCCACATCTTCCCTCTTTCTTCTTCCCCTCCTGGGAGGGGTTAGGGGTGGGTTGTCTCCTGTCTCCTGTCTCCTGTCTCAAAGCTAAAAAAATTTAATATTTATGAAGATACGCTTAGGGGTTCTATATATGAAATTTGCTGCATAGGTATGTTTGTCAAATAATCAACAAATATTTTTTAATCTAAACATTACTGTTAAATTTAAGTAAGTGGTTATAAATAAGTATAAAAATTTAAGACGTATACTTCAGGCAAAGTGAAATATTTTTTAATCAAAATTCCATGTTTTTTTCCTCTTTTAAGCATTTTTTATTTACAGCAATTTTGGAGTTTATGACTCAAAAATGCTGTAATTTTTGTAATTTTACCGAAAAATTATGGTCTAAAGCCTCCCTTTTTAAAGGGATAAAAAAAGAGACTATTAGTTATGTTCAGCCTCCTTATTCCAGAGGTACTGATAACTAAAATGAACAACTTACTTAGCAAGTCAAAAGTGTGCCAGTTAATGGGATATTTACACACGAAAAATTAAATTTTCTATCGACACAAAAACAACAGAATGATTACTACCCATTGCTGACGTTTGACTTTTGACTTGTAACTATTTTTAACTAGCTATTAGCTTTTAGCATTTTTAGGGCTGGAAAGTGCCAGCTTTGAGGTCAAAAAGGTTCAAAAAGTTAGCATAAAAGGCTCACTAAGACAGAAAAATTAACAGACTATTTTTCCGACTACCTCCTCTATAACTCCCATTCCTCCTGACTCCTGACTCCTACCCTTACCAAAAGAGTTATTCAGCAAACCCTATTCAAGAACTCATTGCATTAGCACGAGCAGCAGCAGCTTCATCTGGATGAATATTCAAACGAGTTAAATTCACCCGACCTTTAGCATCAATTTCTCGTACCTTAACAATTACTTCATCTCCAACTGCTAACTCATCTTCAACTTTACCAACACGATAATCTGCAATTTGAGAGATATGAACCATTCCTTCCTTTCCTGGAAACACTTCCACAAAAGCACCAATAGGAATAATTCGAGTCACACGACCAACATAAACATCCCCAGCATTCAGTTTCTTGGTCATACCTTGGATAATATTGCAAGCTTGTTTAGCCTTTTCGCCATCAGTTGCTGCAATAGTCACGGTGCCATCATCATCAATATCAATTTTGACACCCGTTTCCTCAGTAATACCCTTAATAGTTTTACCACCAGGTCCAATCACTAAACCAATCATGTCTGGACTAATCTTAAATGTTAATAGTCGCGGTGCATAAGGTGACATATCTGGACGAGCTTGATCGATAGTACCAAGCATCTTCTCCAAAATATGTATCCGTGCAGGTTTAGCTTGATGAATTGCATCAGAAATTACTGTTAGAGGCAAACCTGTAATTTTCATATCCATCTGCAAAGCTGTGATACCACTATCAGTACCAGCAACTTTGAAGTCCATATCACCCAAGAAATCTTCTATACCTTGAATATCTGTGAGGATACGAACTTCATCATCTTCTTTAATTAAACCCATAGCTGCTCCACTCACAGGTTTCGTAATCGGAACACCAGCATCCATTAAACCCAAAGTCGAAGCACAAACGGAACCCATAGAAGTCGAACCATTTGAAGAAAGCACCTCTGAAACCACTCGAATAACATAGGGAAAAATATCCGCTGTTGGTATAACTGGGTTCAACGCACGTTCAGCTAAAGCACCGTGACCTATTTCACGACGACCAGGCGATCGTAATGGTTTGGTTTCTCCTACAGAAAAAGGAGGGAAATTATAATGGTGCAGATAACGTTTTTCGTCTTGTGGATGTAAGTCGTCTGCCAATTCTTGAGCATCACCAGGTGTTCCCAGAGTTACAGCAGACATTACTTGAGTCAAACCTCGATTAAATAGAGAACTACCGTGGACTCGTGGTGGCAAAACTCCTACCCGACAAGAAACAGGACGTACCTCATCCAATTTACGACCGTCAACCCTGATACCTTCATCAATAATTTGTTTACGCATCAGTTTTTTGGTAACGCCCTTAAAAACGTTCCCTAATGCCATACTATCTGATTCAATGAATACCTTTACTGGTTCCTCTTCAGGTAATTCAGCGATCGCTTCTGCAATAGACTCTTTAATTGCATCGAGTTTTTCATCACGCTGATTTTTATCCAGGTCGTATTCAGATAATATCTGTTTGATAGAATCTGTTGCCTTGTCTTTGATATAGTCTTCTAAAGTAGGGTCTACTTCAGGAGCTTCCGACTCAACAAGTTCTATACCCATTTCCGCAATAATTTCTCGTTGAGCTTGAATAAGGTCACAAACTGCTTCATAACCAAAATCAATTGCCTCAATAATATCTTGTTCCGGTAACTGATTTGCCCCTGCTTCTACCATAATCACCCCTTGAGGAGAACCAGCAACAACCAAATCTAAATCACCATTTTTGACTTCACGGTAAGTTGGATTGATAATAAAATCGTCTCCTACCAAACCTACCCGCACTGCTGCCATTGGGCCATAAAATGGTAATTGAGCTAGTAATACTGCCACAGAAGCACCCGTCACAGCTAGCACATCTGGTGGCACTTCTTCATCCATGGACAAAGTTGTGGCCACAATTTGAATATCATTTCGTAACCAACTAGGAAATAAAGGGCGTAGCGGCCTATCAATCAAACGACCAGTAAGTGTTACTTTTTCTGGTGGGCGACCTTCCCTACGCAAAAAACCACCAGGAATTTTACCACCAGCGTAGAGTCTTTCTTCGTAGTCCACTAAAAGAGGCAGGAAATCTATTCCTTCTCTACCTGGGGCAGTGGTGGCCGTCACTAACACCGCTGTATCTCCTGACTCTATCATCACGGCACCACCAGCTTGAGGCGCAAATAAACCAACTTTTAGTCTAATATCCCGTCCATCAAAGGATATGGATTTGTCTATCTCTTCCATCCAGTTTTTTTTCCTTCTATATTCTTTCGCTTCTTTAGGAAATCGTAGCATTCTTAATGGGGCAATTTGAAGTCAGAAGTCAGAAGTCAGAAGTCAGGAGTCTTTTGAGGTCTAGTAGTTGGCTGACACTCCTTAAATTTTGCATGAGAAAAAAAATTGTCAAACCTTGCCATAACAAAAGTTATACGAAAAAAGCTAATGATGGATAGTGAAACTTTTCTTCCCCATGCGGTTAATACATTTTCTGAAGCATCCCTCCATAGACGAGCCTGGGGAAAATTTCATTGTCGGCAACACTTGTTTGTATGGAGCAACTGGAGGAGTTTTTTTAGTTAACGGGCGAGCGGTTTGTAATGCGCAATTCGATGGCGAAAGCGCTGCTTGTGGAGGGTGTGGTTGTGTTTGGTAGGTGATTAGTGGGGGGTGGGGGTGATCGCTCCAACAAAGCAGGCCAAAGAGTCATGGTAAACTAATAGTCCGCTTTGTTTGTTTTTGGTGTCCTAGAGACCAAACCCCTTCTGCCAATAATTTAAAGAATGCTAGTCCACTTTTATTTGTCCTCTCTGAAAAAGGTTGATTTTAGGGGGATTGATAAATGTGAAATTTTGTGCTGTTCTGAAAAAAAGGTTGATTTTAGGGGATTGACAAAAGTTATTTTATGTAGTGAGAGTTTAAAAATATATATTGATTGGGTGACAAAAAAAATATTTAGGGGTTGACAGAAGCTTAAATCGCAGATAAATTTTAGATATATGCCACTTAACTTAAACTTCAATGTTGGGAGGTACTTGCTTTTAACATCATTTTTGTGTCTCTGTTGGGGCGATCAATGTTGTTGAGCAAGAGTCGTCGGTTGGGGCTAGTAGTTGAGAAATCCCACTTTTTACCGAAAAATTAGGTTTAAAGCCTCCCCCATAAGCGGGCGACTTTCTATATCTATACTATGCTATAATTAAGATGGGTCATGTACCCGCCTTGTCTCATAAATACTGTAGAAAAGAAGATTAGGTCGAAACTCCTTCAGTTGAGAGCAGAACAAGGGAAGCCTTCAGGTCAATAAGCAGCTAAAAAGAGAAGGCACAAATAAACATCTATAAGAATTCTTGATTAAGTCGCGGGAGGGCATTCCGAGACTCGTGCGCGGACGCGGAGGCAAGCGTAACCCACCCCCATCCCCTCCCGGGAGGGGAGCAAGAGGGGTGGGTGCAGCAGTCTGTGAGACGTCAACCCGCCGAGGAGCTATGGCTCGGTAGGAATCCCCGCGCCTTTAGGCCAGGGAGGATGTCAAGAGGATTTTCTACCTTTGCTTGGTTTGAGCAATTGTTTGCGCTCAATAAGATGCTTTGAGGTCAGTTTCGGGTTTACCCAGAAGAGTAAAATTAGGATTAAAGGAGAACACACATGGAAATGCAATATGACGAGTTCCATCAGGTAACAGAAGTCGTGAGAAAATTCAACGGACTCACGAAACCAGAACAGTGCCCGCGCAATTACACCCAAGAAAGCTTCAGTAATGATATCAAAAAACTTTCTTCTAATATATGCTACAATTCAGTTCAGTATTACACATATTTGTCCGGGATTTTTCAAGTAGTCCCAAACAGCCTGACTCAAAATACGGTTATCCCGTGCTTTTTCATCGAAGGCAAAACTAACCCCATCACAAATGCGGAGCAATTAAGTGACTTAACTGCAGGATTTGCGCTGATATTTACTGGAGCCGATACAGAAGGCAAGCCTAGGGAAAAATATGTCGCGCATGTCATGGTTACATGCGGTTCGTCCATTGCAATGGGATCAAATAATGGGATGCTTATCCCAGTGGCTTCTTGGGTGGCATTGAATCTTAATAATTATGTCAAATTTGATGATAAGGGAGTTGCAACAAACCCAACAAATAAGAACATTTTAGGGTATGTATATGCTACTAAACTATGTTTTTTAAAATGTATAAACCCAGGAGGCTGTACGTGCAATAACCTGGTGGTGCCAAAGTAAGCGTGTCGATTGCTTGTAGAAAGAGAGCATTGCAAGTGCCTTGCCCTATTATCCATGGTGCAATCGCGCGGAGTTGCTTAGTGCAATCGGGATTGCCGTAGCTGTAATAGCCGTAGGTTGGGTATAACGAAGTGAAACCTAACATAAGTTACCTTTATTCGTCACCTAATGTGGGGAGCAAAATGAAAATTATGATCTCTTGGGTTGGGGAAGCGAGCGGATAGCAATCATCACGCAGATTGAATTCAGTGTTGAATCAGAAAAGGTCGGATATCTAATCAAACCAGCCTATTCTCCCTAAACACAGCCAATTCCTCCACATTCAAGTCGGCCTTACTTCTGAAGTGGGCAAACAAACTAACCACTCTCCAAAGCAACCTCTCTGACAATTCCCCTAACCCCAACGCGAGATAAATTTGCTGTGCTGTCTCCTCAGCACTAACCGCATCCTACTGAAAGTCATCCAGGAGCTTAGGGAAAAACACCTCAACCACTCGAAGCTCGGTATCACTTAGATTTGAGCAACCGGTCACTTTTGTATTAAGACCTTTTAATACAGAAGTGACCGCCTCTATTAGCTCTCCCCACACCGCATAAATGCTTATCTTTTCACCAAGATAACCAGCCAACTTAGAGACCTGGCCAGCATTCCAATCTAATCGCTTGGCAGTGAGGAGATGAATAGTGAAATTTTCCGACTAGACCGACACACCTTAAATGTTGCATTATCAAAAATGCTCAAACCTTGTTATAACAAGAACTATAGAAAAAAACGCTCTACAAACTTTTAGCTGTGTCAGTCCACTACTGGACTATTACAGGCAAGATGCCTGTGCTACAAGATAAACCGCTATAATAATCCTACTTACCTTTCATCGCAAATGATGAAGTTTGCATCCAGTTATTCTAACTCGGATGCCATTTTTCATTGTTGAATTTCATTGTTCAAAAATTTTCACTAGAAAAAATTTGTAGTCAAAATATAAACTTTTTAATAAATATTTTAATATGGCAATTTTACATAGTTTTTGGCTGACCGAACATCAACAACCTAGTTCTTTATTTATTTGGGGAGAAACTTGGCGCAGAATTACAGAAGAGGATGCTGGTGAAACAGGAAAAATAATTAATAATCCTTATGCAATAACTGGAAATGAACTTTTGAAGCTATTCCAGGAAAAGACTGATATTTATTTAAAAAATCAGAAAATCACAACAAACCAAACTTTAGCTTTTCCCACAAAATCATTAGAATCTAGCCAAAAATTATACCCACTTCATTCTGCGACTAATTTCTCAGAAACCACAGAAAAGTTATATCTTTATCCCTGGCAAATAGAAGGAATTTGCCTAGACCCTATACAAACAATAGAATTTTTACGCTCTTTTCCTCTGGGCAATATTACTGAATCTTTTATTGGAGCAGATTTAAGGTTTTGGTCTCATGTTGCTAGATGGAATCTTGACTTATTAGCAAGATGTAAATTTTTACCAACTATTGAACAACAATCAAATGAACAAAACTTTTCTATTTGGAAACCCTTACTTGATAGTGCTACAGACCAAAATAGACTGAAAAATTTCACCCTACAAATGCCTCTTGCTTGTCGCACATATCAACTAGATTGGCAGTCAACTATTTCCTTAGATTCCTTAGAAAATCTACAAATTATCCCCAAAAATAACACTTCAAAATTACCAAATCTCAGAGCAAGTCAAGAACTACTCCAAGATTTCTTGCAAAAAACAATAGACGCACAAATTAGACAAATATCATCCGAAATACCTCAAACAGAAATTGCCTCATTAAATCCCGCAATTAAACAATGGTTAAAATCCTTATCAGAACAATCAGCTTTAAAATTACCTGCCACTAAAGAAACACAGCAAATTAGAAAAATACTGGATAATTGGCAATCCCCACTCCAACAATATCAAACCACAGAAAATCAATTCATTACCTGTTTTAACCTTCATTCACCATCCAACAATTCCAAATATTGGACTCTAGAATATTGTCTTCAAGCAATAGACGAACCAGAATTTTTAGTCGATGCCAAGACAATTTGGAAAAATCCTGTAGAAAACTTCAACTATCAAGGACGAACAATTAAATTTCCTCAAGAAACACTGCTAAGTGGTTTAGGTTTAGCATCAAGAATTTACCCAACTATTGAACCTAGTTTACAACAAGCAACTCCCCAAAATTGCCAATTAACTCCACACCAAGCTTATGAATTTATTAAAAGTGGGAGTTGGCGGTTTACAGACAGTGGTTTAGGAGTGATTTTACCACCTAGTTTAGCTAATAGAGAAGGATGGGCTTCCCGCTTAGGTCTAAGTATTCGTGCCCAAGCTCCAAAAATTAAAAAAACTGAAAGACTAGGCTTAAAAAGTCTCCTCAATTTCCAGTGGGAATTGTCCATTGGAGGTCAGAAATTAACTAAAGCCGAATTTAATAAATTAGTGGCAAAAGATAGTCCTTTAGTAGAAATTAACGGCGAGTGGGTCGAACTGCAACCCCAAGATATCCGGGCAGCCCAAAATTTCTTTGCCAGTCGTCAAGACGAAATGGCTTTATCTTTAGAAGATGCTTTGCGATTGGCCACCGGAGATACTCAGGTAATGGAAAAGTTACCCGTCGTTAATTTTGAAGCTGGCGGTCAACTCCAAGAACTTCTGGACACTTTAACGAATAATCGTTCCTTAGAGGAAATTCCAACTCCGAAGAATTTTCGTGGCGAACTACGTCCTTATCAAGCGCGGGGCGTAAGTTGGTTGACATTTTTGGAACGTTGGGGTTTAGGTGCTTGTTTGGCAGATGATATGGGTCTTGGTAAGACCATCCAAACAATAGCCTTTCTTCTCAATCAACAAGAACAAGAATTACTAGAAGCACCCACATTATTAGTATGCCCCACTTCAGTATTAGGGAACTGGGAAAGGGAAGTTAAAAAATTCGGACCAACCTTAAAAGTAATAGTACATCATGGTGATAAACGTGCTAAAGGTAAAGAGTTTCTCAAAGTAATTAAAGACAAACATTTAGTCATAACCAGTTACGCTTTATTGTATCGAGATGAAAAAATATTACAGACAATAAAATGGCAGGCAGTAATAGTTGATGAAGCTCAAAATATCAAAAATCCAGAAGCAAAACAATCTCAAGCTGTGAGAAAATTAGAAGCATCCTTTAGAATTGGTTTAACAGGAACTCCCGTAGAAAATCGTCTTTCAGAATTATGGTCAATTTTAGATTTTTTGAATCCTGGATATTTAGGAAAAAAACAATTTTTCCAACGTCGCTTTGCTATTCCTATTGAAAAATATGGAGATACAAATTCATTACAAACTTTGCGTTCTCTAGTTCAACCATTTATTCTACGTCGGCTCAAAACTGACAAAGATATTATTCAAGACTTGCCAGAAAAACAAGAAAATACTATCTTTTGCCCACTAGCAAATGAACAAGCAAAACTTTATCAAGACATAGTTGAAACTTCCTTAGCAGAAATTGAAGCTGCTGATGGTATTCAGCGAAGAGGTAAAATTTTAGCCCTATTAGTAAAACTCAAACAACTTTGTAACCATCCTGTACTTCTACAGATTAAAAAAGGTAGTAGGAAAAAAGTAGAAATTAGCCATAAAAACTCAGGAAAACTGCAACGTTTATCTGCCATGTTAGAAGAAATAATTTCAGAAACAGAAAGGGCTATTATTTTTACTCAATTTGCCGAATGGGGAAAAATATTACAACCTTACTTGCAAGAAAAATTAGGTAGAGAAATATCATTTTTATATGGAGCAACTCGCAAAAATCAAAGAGAAGAAATGGTAGACAGATTCCAACAAGACCCTCAAGGTCCACCAGTAATGATTCTTTCTTTAAAAGCTGGAGGTACTGGTTTAAATTTAACTCGTGCTAATCATGTTTTTCACTTTGATAGATGGTGGAACCCAGCAGTAGAAAATCAGGCTACAGACCGGGTATTTAGAATCGGTCAAACCCGAAATGTTCAGGTACATAAATTTGTCTGTACCGGAACTTTAGAAGAAAAAATACACGACTTAATTGAAAGTAAAAAAGAACTAGCAGAACAAGTAGTAGGTGCAGGAGAACAATGGTTAACTGAACTAGATACAGACCAGTTGAGAAATTTATTAATACTTGATAGAAATAAAGTAATTGAAGAAGAATAAATTTGAGTATTGGAAAAGTAATCAAATGATTAGATAACAAAAAGAGAATTCTGTATTTAGCCTCCTGCTTCAGGGATTGTCTGAAAAGTCCCATTTGCTACATCCAAGCCCCCTAAATCCCCCAAAATTGGGGGACTTATACCATTTCTCAAAAGCTTTTCTACACTTTCTTGAGTAGGGGAGTAGGGGAGTAGGGGAGAAGTAAAAATCAGAATAATTAACATTAACTGGCTAATAATTAGAGAAAAAGTATTTTGCTTGTATTCATTATTTGATAACTGAAGTATCATCCAAGTATAGCGTTAGTTTTGAGAATGGGTATTATTAGAAGCAAATTGACTCTTGTTCCCCCCAAAGTTGAGGGGCTAGGGGGGCAAAATTCAGTATCAAAAAAATTTTCAGATCTCCTCTCAGATTTGAGGTACTGATAACTAATAACTAATAACTGATAACTGATAACTGATAACTGATAACTGAAATGACTAACTATAACAACTCACAAAGTGATAAAGAATGGTGGACTCAACAATGGATAGACTTGTTAAATTCTTATCGGTTTAAAAAGCGATTAGAAAGAGCAAGAAATTATGCCAGACAAGGAAACGTTCTGAGTCTAGAATTTAAAGACAAAGAAATTATTTCCCAAGTTCAAGGAACAGCTCCAGAACCATATAAACAATCATTATGGTTAGATACTTTTAGTGATGAAGACTGGAATTATGTCATTGAAACAATGTCACAAAGAGCAATTTTTACTGCCAAATTATTAGCAGGAGAAATGCCTCAAAATATAGAAGAAGTTTTTGCTGCTAATGGTTTAAGACTATTTCCATTTACCTTAGACGATATCCATGCTACATGTGACTGCCCTGACAAAGCTAGAGTTTGTAAACATATTGCAGCAGTTTATTATATATTAGGCGATCGCTTTAGTGACGATCCATTTTTATTATTTCAATTACGCGGTCGTAGCAAAGAAAAAATATTAGAAGTTCTTCGGCAAAAACGTGGTCAAAGTCAAGAAGAAAATTCCATAATCACAGAAAAAATCACAGCAGAAAAAACACAAAAATCTCCAAATTCAGCAACTCAAGAATCTACAAATTTTGAGGATTTTTGGGAATACAAACAACAGCTAGATTCGTCCCTAGTAGTGATTACACCACCCCCAAGTAATGAGACAGTTTTAGATGTTTTAGGACCTCTTCCTTTGAGTACATCTGCTGATACAATCGAGGATTATTTTAAGAAAATTTATCAAAATATTAGTCAACAGGCAGTAATAACCGCCTTAAACCAGGGACAAGATAATTCAAAAATTAACAATGAATAATAAACAATTATTTATCCTTAAAAGAAGAGGAAAGAAGATTGACTAAAAATATCTTTTATCTTTGTAGAACGACATCCCATGGCGCAGCCAAGGAGAAGCTTTAAACCTTAATTATTCGGTAAAAAAAAACTTACCGAATCATTAATAATTAGGGTTTGCGCTTCACTAGTCTTTTAATAGGGGTAGGAGACAGGAGACAGGAGACAGGAGAAATGGGAATAATGAGGAGGTAGGAGTAAGAATTGTCCCAATAAATTTTTCTGCCTAACTATGCGCCTAAAATACGCTCCATGCATGAGCGTTTTAGACTGAAACAGTCGCACTTTTTAAAGACCACAAAAAGGCACTTGTCTTCATAAGTCAATACTTTTAGATTTAATCAGCAAGCCCTAATTAATAATTATTAATTAAATAATTCGTAAGCATTTCCTGCGGAATGCTGCGCAAACAGCTATTAGCGGTCAGCTATTCGGTGCGGAATGCGCTCGCATTCAGCTTTTTAACAAATAAAGCAAGCATTCGTTCAACTTATACTAAATTATCAACCAGAAATTCGTACTCTGAAGTTTTGATAAAATTGCTTTTTTTCTCCTTTAAAGGTAATAAAGCTGATAGCTGATAGCTGACTGCTGTTTGCTTACAAATAATCTGGCAACTCTGTAAAGCAATACTAACTAATAGATAAAAAAATTGAAGCTCTTAATTACTATTGCTAAATTAGCAGTTCCATTTTTGCACAATAATTACTCCACACAAACTTAATAATTGTAAGTTCGTTATTCTATTATTAATAGACAATGTAAAACAACTATATGTTATAATAGGATAGAATAGCTAAAAATACCAATAGCTATATAACTTTAGTTTATACGGTGGTGATTTTTTATCATGTTTGTACGAAACTTTTTAGGACTTTCTTTAGTAAGTCTTTTAGTTTCAGCTCCTCCAGTCAATCACCCTCAAACAGAAAAAACTAAGGTGGAATCAAGCCCACAATTACAGGCAGTAACATTTCCACCAACAACTTCAAGAGGTGCACCATCGAGAACTAGAGGAGCTGGGTCTCGCGGTCCTTGTAATCCAATAATTAAACAAGAATTAAGTAATCTAACTGCTGTAGTACCAGAAAATAATATTGGTACAACAGTTAGTCCTAATCCAACTGTTTACCTTTATGTTCCTAAAAGTAGTAAACGAAAGGCAGAATTTGCTTTATTTGATTGGACCAATAGAGTCAGAGAACCAATATATAAAGTAGGTGTATCTCTGCCTGAGTCCGCTGGAATTGTCAAAGTAAGTTTGCCAAAAACAGTTGAACTAGAACCTAATAACACTTATGTTTGGCACTTTGGCATAATTTGTGATCCAGAAGAACGTGCTTTAGATTATTACATTAATGGATGGCTAAAACGTACCCCTCTCAAGCCAGAAACAGAAGCTAAATTAAAACAACTGCAGGAAAAACCATTAGAGCAAGCTAAACTCTATGCTGAATCATCAGTTTGGAGTGAAACAATTACAACTTTAGAAAAATCTCGTGTTGCTTATCCTAATGCCTGGAAAGAACTGTTAAAATCAGTTGGGTTAGGGGACTATGCTGATAGTAAAATCTTTGATTGTTGTCAAGAAATACAACCTGCTCAAAGGTAATATAAATTGTTAAATTGCCTAAAAGTTAAACATATTGAGAAACCATTAGATGAATCAGCAGCAAATTGAATTGGTTCGATGCCCATTCAATTTGCATGCTATCTCAGCAGAAGCCTTCGTCCTGGTAGAAAAACTTGTATTATGATGTTGCTATAACCCTGGAAATTTTCCACCATGCGCACTGCCTACCAATATAAATTAAGGCCCAACTCATACCAAATAGCCACCATAGAATTGTGGTTAGAATTGTTACGTCGGCAGTACAACTATCGTTTTAGTGAAAGATTGTCTAGGTGGGAAGAAAACCGTAAGATCAAAAATAGGGCGACAGGGCCCAGACATCCTGAAATCTCGTGGCTCCCGATGCAATGGCAGGGCAGGGAAACGAGAAGCCCACACTATAGCGCCAGCTTAGTGTGGGAGTATAATAAAAGTTATACATAAATGAGGTTTGTATCGTACCGCAAGCATTGGGTTAATCGATGCTGATGTCAACGGTTCTTTAAACATTATGAAAAAAGCAGTCCCAAATGTCTTCGACCATGGGATAGAGAAGCCAGTGCGCCCTTGCGGGTCCCCCGACAGTCACGCAACTGGCGTGGTGTTGTAGTTCACGAGCGTCAGAATAACACCTGCAAAATAAGAATATGTCATATTTGACTATATTTTTATGAACTATGTCACTGAAATCTCATTATGATTCTCTTGGATCGAGAACTAACTCATTAATTTGGCAGTGGCGCGGGGTGTGGATAACTACTCCCTGCGTAACTCTACTGATAATATTACTCCGCCTAACTGGAATATTGCAGCTATGGGAGTGGGGTACATACGACTTTTATATCAGAAATAGACCTTTACCTCCAAGGGACAAACGTATCATAATTGTTGGTATTGATGAAGCCGATGTCCGCAGAGTAGGCCGGGGAACAATTCCTGATGCAACTCTTGCCAAGCTGCTCAAAAAACTTATAGCAATGGAACCCAGAGCTATTGGTTTAGATATTTACCGAAATTTACCTGTACCACCTGGTCATCGAAAACTGGTTGAAGTATTTCAAAACACTCCTAATCTAGTTGGCATCCAAAAAGTAGTAGGGGATGATAGAGGAGAAGGAGTAGCACCACCACCTGCTTTACAAGAAAAAGGACAAGTAGGAGCAAATGATACCCCTGTCGATGCAGATAATAGAGCTCGGCGAGGCTTATTCTACTTAGATAATAAATATGGGGAAATTATTTATAGCTTTGCCCTGCATTTAGCATTGTTTTATTTAGAACAGGAAAATATTAGAGCAGAAATAGTAGAGGGAACCGATCGCTGGCGTGTGGGAAATCAGGTATTCCCTCCTTTTCAAAAAAATGAAGGTGGTTATGTCAGAGCTGATTCCCGTGGATATCAGTTATTAATTAACTATAGAGGGCCAAGTGGTCATTTTGAACAAGTTTCTCTGACAGATATTCTTGAAGATAGAGTCCCCCCAGACTGGGGACGCGATCGCATAATTCTAATTGGAGCAGTAGGAGAAAGCTTCAACGATCTATTCTATACACCCTATAGTAGTCATTTGTTAGCTCCACCAAAACCAATGGCAGGAGTAGAACTACAAGCAAATTTTATTAGTCAAATTATTAGTGCGGCCCTAAATGAACGTCCCTTAATCAAAACTTGGTCTGAACCCCAGGAATGGTTATGGATTTTTATCTGGTCTGGAGTTGGTGCCATAGTTACATGGCAGTGGCGAAATCAAACAAAAAAATTCTTGTCACTAACATTATTGAAGCACCTCACCCTAGAAGCTGGGATCATTTTTCTTAGCACTTATATTATGTTTATTTGGGGATGGTGGCTTCCTGTAGTGCCTCCTTTATTAGCAATAGTAGTTTCTTCATTTGCTATTACAGGTTATGTTGCTGGCACTGCTAGTCTGATTAGAAAAACTTTTGCTCGTTATCACTCCAATGAAATAGTCAAGAACTTATTGGAAAGTAAAGAGGGTTTAAAAATAGGAGGTAAGAGGCAATGTATAACTGTATTAACTTCTGATTTAAGAGGGTTCACTGCCCTTTCTGAGCAACTATCCCCAGAAAGTGTTGTAGAAATTATTAATATTTATCTCAAAGATATATTAAAAATAATTACAAAATATGGTGGGAGTATTGACAAACTACTTGGTGATGGGATAATGGTTTTATTCGGTGCTCCCATAGCTAGAGAAGATGATGCACATAGAGCTGTGGCCTGTGCAGTGGCAATGCAGCTAGAAATGAAATCCATTAATCAAAAAATTAAAGTTCTAGGGTTTCCAGCTTTAGAAATGGGTATTGGTATTAATACAGGGGATGCTGTAGTCGGAAATATTGGCTCTGAAGAACATACTGAATATACTGCTATTGGTTGGGAAGTTAATTTGGCTTTTCGGATAGAAAGCTATGCCACTGGAAATCAAATTTTGATTTCTAATGCTACTAGGGCAGCGATCGGCACCTCACAATTAAGGATAGATAGTACGAAGGAAATTAGGCCTAAAGGTATTAGTAATCCAATTAATATTTATGAGGTGGGAGGAATTAGCGATAAATATAATCTATTTTTGCCGAAAGAAGAGGAAATTCTATTACCGATAGAAAAACCAATTCCTATCTTTTATTTAATTGTAGAAGGTAAACATATTAGTAATACTGTGTTTAAGGGAAAGTTAGTTAAGCTTTCTCAAAGAGGAGCGGAGATAGAAATTAACAGATATGCTTCAGAAGATTCACTACCATTAGCTCACAGTAATATCCAACTTAATTTATTAAACCCTAGCAATAAATCGTTTATGAGTGAGCATATTTATGGAAAAGTATTAAGAGTAGAAGAAGCATCAAAGACTTTTTACATCCGCTTTACTTTTAAGCCTCAATCTGCTTTAGAACAACTTGATAGTTTATATCAATCTTCTTTGCAACGATAGTAAATGATGTGTTGGGGAATGAATTAGTTACTGTATATCCTGATTAATCTTTAGGACTTAAGCAGTAGAGCGTATTTCCATCATTGCGACTGACTAAGTCTTGAGCTTTTTACTATGTCATTCAGGATAAATATCTGCCACAAATCTCTGTTCCCTTTTCCCTATTAATCAAAATTTAACCTTTATACTAAATTTTAAAGTATCGACAACAATAATTTAATTTATATCTTCCCTACCCTGCTCTTACCAGCTAAATGGCATTCTACGCATCTCTCAAAGCACTCTGTACGGACAAGCTAGTTACGTCTTGGGTTGATCTCATAAGCGACTAGCGATGACACTCCTAACCCAGGAGCCTTATTTGCTCTACTAGAACACATTATTGTCAGAACCACAAAATTGACTGGTTTTACCATAAGATGATCCCCTCAAGGAGAGCGTGAGTCTTCAACCAACATTATGATCAAAATTACACATAAAATAGGCTAGAGGAAAATTTTTAACTCTAGCTGTAGAAGTTAATATCAAGCCCTGGAATCATTAAAAGATAGCTGATTACATTAGGCCTAGAGCTTCTAGTTAGTAATCGCTATCTTTAAAATATGGGAAATTTTTAGGTAAAATGAAATGGAATATCAATTTTTTTTTCTTTGTGGTATACCTGTAGTTAAGACTAAATGTCTGTGATATATGGCACTACTACTGTTATTACTTAATTAGCACACACAGCAATCGTTGTAATTGATTAACGACGACGACGACGACGACGACCACCAGCTACTGAGTCTAAATCCTTGTCAGTTAGCTTTTCCAATGTAGGCTGCTTGTCAGCAGTAGGCTTTTTCCAGGTACTTTCTCGTTTTGGGTTTGGTTTTTGTTGTCTATCTGTCATTGTCCTTCTCCTAAGTAACTCTTCTAACTCAATCTAAGTGTGTATACTGTTGTATACTATGGTGAGATAGTATTTAACTACATATCCTACTTATAGTTTAACTCATAGTTAACCCTTGCGTCTATCATATCCCACCAAGTAATCGTTTAAATCCCTGATATAGTGAGTCTTTAAAAAAATTTTACATACTCAATAATATTAACTAGGTACTTACAATCTTTTAAGAGGGTAAATGTGGGCCATCACCAATTACTTGAACTTAATTATAACTACAATACTATAGGCAATCGATCCGGAATTGATAAATATTTTACCACAATATATATCCATCTTTTATTACTCTCGCCGGAGAAGATTTGAAAGGACAACATTTTATTGATTGAGGTGGCGATCGCTAAATCTAATACCAAATCTCAAAACGTTTGCTGTATATCATCTTTATTTAGTAATAAGGGAGATGGGCAGGTAGGGAGATGTTCATTAATTGATAATTGATAATGGATAATTGATAATTACCTCGGGTTTTAACCGTTACGGAATTGAATATAAGGAAATATTATTTCTTTTCTCTTGGTCTCATGGATATGGCGCAGGTTTCGGAGCCATCCCACCCTTCGGGAAGCTCCGCTAACGACCGCTTTTTCCCCGATCAAGGGGAGGGTTCAAGGCGCGAATTATTTAATTATTAATTATTAATTATTCGGTAATCAAATATAGCTAGGACTTATATTAGAGTTGTCGCTAATATAGATAGAAAAAAATCGCTCAAATTAAGACACAGTAATAATTCCAGACGTTTTTTGATATGAGAATGGCTAAAATCCTTACATGATAAGGGTTTACCAGTTTTTTATAGTTATAAAGCGACAAGTCTATTATGTCCGGTTGAATAGTTATAAGTTAGAAGCTCTCGTAGTTGGGTTTTAGCAAGAAGATAGATTAGGACTTACACACCTGCAACGTATTTTCGTCTGAAGCGACCGGACCGAACAGAAGCAATCTCAAATCCTAGTTTTTCGTATCTTATGCGTAAGTCCTGATAGTATTATTCTTCAGAAAAGGTACGAAGCTATAAGAATTTGAACATTGGTGATTTGAGGTATGATATCCTGTCGGGATAATTAGTTGATGAAAAACTTTGTACCTTCTCACCTTATTCTTTCCCTTCTGCCTTCTGCCTTCCTTCTGTAGTTTAGCAACCGTCAAAAAATACAAATTATACCCACACATCAGCAACGCCAAAACTTTCTCCTTCTGCTACTCTTTCTTCTTCTTTCTTTCCTCCTGACTCCTGAGGACTGAGTTCCCCTCTTGGGAGGGGGAGGGGCGAGGGGTGGGTTGACTCCTAAATAATTAAGATTAATATCATACACTAATTCACCAAGGCCAGAATTTGAACATATTGTTGTTGGGTTTTGCTCGGCTTTACCCAATCTACTACTATTTTAGATAGTATAGGTGTTGTCTACAAAATAATAAATCTTAATTAAATTGGTAATTAGTTGTGAAATCCCATTCCTCTCTCTTCGTAGTATCACTAACTTTTTTCTTGTGGAATTTTTTCAGTAACTGGAAAACTCAGGCAAATGCTCAGATAGTTCCAGATAACACCCTTGGTGAAGAAAGTTCTGTAGTCAATTCCATCGA
The DNA here is from genome assembly GCF_010672525.1 of Okeania sp. SIO2B3. Lineage (GTDB taxonomy): Bacteria > Cyanobacteriota > Cyanobacteriia > Cyanobacteriales > Microcoleaceae > Okeania. The sequence goes on from NZ_JAAHGH010000020.1 coordinate 34,386, forward strand.
TCAACTGAAAGACCAAATTGAAGGAGGATCTATTCGTGGCTCAAATTTATTCCATAGTTTTCAGGAATTTAATATCAGAGAAGGTAGAAGCGTTTATTTTATCAATCCTAACGGCATAGAAAATATCCTGACTAGAATTACAGGTAATAACCCCAGTAGTATTTTAGGCAAATTGGGGGTAGATGGCGGGGCAAATTTATTTTTGGTTAATCCCCAGGGCATTTTTTTTGGGCCTAATGCCAGTTTAGATATTCGGGGTTCATTTATTGCCACAACTGCTAACGAAATTAGACTGGGAGAAAATGGACTCTTCAGTGCTACAGCACCTCATACCAGTAATTTATTATCCGTAGAACCCTCAGCTCTATTCTCAAATCAACTGGAGACTCGAACTAGAGGAGCAATTATTAATCAATCAGTAGAAGTAGGTTTGGAATTAGAAGGAGAAAAAACTCTAGCATTTGTAGGAGGAGATGTAATTGTAGATGGAGGGGTAATTATAGTACCACAGGGAAGGGTAGAGTTAGGAGCAATAGGAAATAACTCTGTTGTTAAGTTAAATTCAACAAACAAAGGCTATGAGTTAGATTATTCTGAGGTTGAGAATTTTCAGGATATAGATATTAATTCTGCTGTCATTGATACTCAAGGAGATGAGGGTGGTGGTGATATTTCAATTCAAGGGAGGCGTATTACTGTTACAGGAATATCTGAAATTACAGGCAGTACAAATGGATCGCAGCCAGGAGGAGACATAGAAATTACTGCTTCAGAAGTAGTAGAAGTAGCTGATAGTGATATTTTTAGTGATGTTGGTAACGAAGATGGGAATAACGAAGAAGCTACAGGAAATGGAGGTGATATAGATATTGAAACTCAGCGTTTGATTATCAGGGATGGCTCAGAGATTGCAACAGACACTTTTGGTGGAGGTGATTCTGGAAACTTAACATTAAGAGCAACTGAGATTGAAGCTAGAGGTAAAAGTAGTCGAGTAGATGAAGATGGTTTTAATTTCAACAATTTTATAGGCACTGATGTTGAATTGGAAGCCACTGGAGATGGAGGAATATTAACCATTGAAGCTCAAAATATCAATTTACAAGATGAGACTCAAATATCTACAGGTACTATTGGGGAAGGTAAAGGAGGTAACATTAATATCCAAGCTCAACAGTTGATACTTAGAGATGGCTCAAACATTGGAGTAGACACTTTTGGTGAAGGTCAAGCAGGAAGTTTGACAGTACAAGCAAAAGAAATTAAACTGATTGGTATTACAGAAGATGGGTTTAGTAGTGCCTTGTCTGCAACAGTTCAAGAAGAAGCAACAGGGGATGGAGGGGTTCTTTCCATTGAAACTAAGAGTTTGAGCATACAGGATGGAGCATTTGTAGGGGTTTTTACTCTTGGTGCAGGTGATGCAGGAGAACTTAACATTAAAGCTAATGAAATAGAAGTGATTGGCCGTTCTGAGGATGGTATTTTTCCTAGCACTATATCTGCCACAGTAAGGGATAACGGCGAATTCAGATCCAGTGGTAATGGTGGAGAAATATCCATTGAAACTGATAGTTTAACAATCCGAGATGGGGCTACAATTGAGGCTCGAACTGAGGGAGATGGAACAGCAGGAAGCATTTCTATTCAAGCCAATAATAACATTACTGTTTCTGGATTTAGTTCCACTGATGGTGATTCTAGTGCTATTACTGCTGGTACAGAGTCAGGAGCAACTGGAGAAGGCGGTAGTATAGAAATTACTACTCCTATCCTGAATATTGATAATGGAGCATTAATTACGGCAAGAAGTAACAGTGATTTTGACGGAGGTAATATTTCTCTGAATATCAACACCTTAAATCTCACAACAGGTGGTCAAGTGGTGACCTCTAGTTTCGGCGGTGGTGATGGAGGTACAATAGAAATAAATGCTAGAGAAGGTATTTTTATTTCAGGCATCGACTCCAACTTCAATGAAAGAGAAGAATTGGGAATGATGATAACAGATAGAGAAATAGAAATCGGCGGTAGTCCAGAAAGCGCAATTGCCTCCCGTGCTAGGGGTAATGGTGATGCGGGTTCAGTTATAATCAATACACCCCTACTGAGGGTGGAAGACCTGGGTATAGTGACTGTTAGTAGTTCCGGCGAAGGTGTAGCAGGTTCGCTGAGTATTAACGCTCCATCAATTGAATTTAACAATGGTACTCTGGCGGCAGAAACTAGCGCTGGAGACCAAGGTAATATTACGATCGACTCTTCAAATATCAGTTTAGAAAATAACAGTTCGATTACTACCAGTGCTAGGGGGGATGCTACGGGAGGTAATATTACGATTAATACTCAGTTTATTATAGCTAGAGATGGTAGCCAAATTAATGCTAATGCTGTTGAAGGTCAAGGTGGTAATATTGATATTACAGCTGAGGGATTATTTTTTGACAACAGTAGCAATTTGACTGCTAGTTCAGCATTAGGGATTGATGGCACAATTGATGTCAACACTCAAGTAGACCCCACTCAAGGGGTGGTGACATTATCTCCTGAAGTTGTGGATGCGGAGTCTGTGGTAGCACAAAATCTATGTTTACCAAATCAAGATCGAATAGCAGGGAGTAGTTTTGTTATTACAGGTCGAGGGGGTCTACCACCAAATCCTACTCAACCCTTAACAGTATTGAGAGGGGTCGTAGATTGGGAAACTGGCGCGAAAAAAACTACATCATCAGATGTCAAGCAACAAACTGTATTAGTTTACCAGAGACAACAGAGTAAAAAATTACCAGAAATTTTTCAAGCTCAGGGTTGGGTAATGAATACATCTGGTAATATTATCCTGACAGCTACTTCCCCCAGTGTAAATACAGGTAGTTTACAATTAATTCACCCAGGTTGTTATGTATTAGGGGAATAACGACGGAGGAGTCAGGAGTCAGGAGTCAGGAGTCAGGAGTCAGAATGAAAAAATAAGGAAGTTTTTGATCGCTAATTATCAAAATAATTGGGTCGCGCAACCCCCCTTTTAAGGCGAAATATTTTTGGAGTCTTGCTCAACTCCCCGTTACAAAAATAACTTCTGTACGAGCGTTATATCATGTCCGGATAATCAGTGAGAAAAAAACCTTTTCCCTTCTGACCTTTTCTTTCCTCCTACCTCCTGCCTCCTGCCTCCTGTCTTACCTCTTCCAAAGTGTAAGTATTCAACCGGACATGATATTAGCGGCAGCTCTGCGTTAGCAAACGGCCGAAAGCTTGCGCATAACTATCGTTAAGGCCCCTACTGACTTCTGACTTCGTTAACCGGACTTGAGTTCTGGTAGGGGAGCTGTCGATAGGGCGATGTACAGAATTCAGGAAGGAAGAAAGGAGGGAAGAAGAAAAGTAAAGATAATTTCAGTATTTCTTCGGTACTGTCAGTTCTTACAGCAGATTTAAGGTAAATGAGGTACACATAAGAATAGTCAAGTATTTGTAGTGTGGGCATTTTGCCCGCGACTGGTGTACCTCACTAATATGAAATATGCTTTCATTAATGGATAATGGATAATGGATAATTGGTAATTACAAGAAGGTTAAAACCGTTACGGAATTGAATATAAGGAAATATTATTTCTTCTCTTGGTTGATGGTCGGACAGCTCCGAGACCCGCTCTTATCAGAGCCGCTCCGAAGATCGCCATCCCTCGACCGCTTTTTCCCCTTAAAATGAGGAGGCTTCAAGGCGCGAATTATTTAATTATTAATTATTAATTATTAATTATTAATTATTCGGTAAATTCTATTTATATAGCAATGTCCGCTGGCATATTTACAAATTACAGGAGGTGTCCAATAGCTAAAAGTCTTATATGATTCCTACGGAATGCTTGGGCAAACAGCTTTTTATTCCCCTGTTGCCTCACAGAAGTGCGCATTCCCTCTCTTGGTCAGCATTCCCATGGCGAGGAGACCAGCTCTTGACAGAGCTGCTCCGCTAACGCCGGGTTCCGACCGCTTGCGTCTATCGCCGACGCGGGATCGCACTGCTGTTGTCTATTGCCTGTTGCCTGCGCACAGCGCTATAAATGACCGCATTTTATATAAATAGGGTTTGCGCTCATAAAGTCTTTTTGCTCTTTGTAGGAGACAGGAGACAACCCACCCGCGGGCCCCTCTCCCAGGAGGGGAGAGGAAGACAGGAGACAGGAGGAACGGGGAATGAACGAGGAGGTAGGAGCTAAGTTTTGTCAGAGTGATTTTTCGGCTTTTGCTTCGGTGAAAATCCTCACTTTTTTAACTACAGCAACCGAAAAGCTCATACTTTTAAAGACAGAAAAAGCCTAAAACCAATATCAGTCAATGCTTTGATATTTAATCAGTAAGCCCTAAATATATCATAGATCGATGTTTAATAATAATTATGAAATTAAAATCTCTACCAATTTTGCTCAGTTCAACATCAGGAATATGGCTAATTTTCTCTAGTTTATTTTGCCAAAATTCAGGAAATGCTCAAATAATTCCCGACCAAACATTAGGGAAAGAAAATTCAGTTATTAATTCCATAGATAGATTAAAAGAACAGATAGAAGGTGGAGCAATTAGAGGTTCAAATTTATTTCATAGTTTCCAAGAATTTAACGTTGGAGAAAATCGAAGTGTTTACTTCACAAATCCAGCAGGAATTGAAAATATATTAACAAGAATTACAGGTAATAATGCCAGCAATATATTAGGAAAATTAGGAGTATTAGGAGGAGCAAATTTATTTTTAGTAAATCCTAATGGTATATTATTCGGTCCGAATTCTAGTCTAGATATTAGAGGATCATTTATTGCGACAACAGCTAACGAAATTAGGTTAGGAGAAAATGGTTTATTTAGTGTTACTAATCCTCAAAATAGTAACTTATTATCAGTAGAACCTTCAGCTCTATTTTTCAATCAAATTTTTGTAGAGCGGGCATCCTGCTCGCTGTGTCAAGGAAATATTGTCAGTCAATCAAGTACAGAAGAAATTGGTCTACAAGTACCATCTGGAGAAACTTTAGGGTTAATAGGAAGGGAGGTAATTATTGACAGTGGAAAACTGACAACAGAACAAGGAAGAATAGAAATAGGTAGCGTTGGAGATAGCAGTTTAGTAAGATTAGAAAACACCAATAATTATACTTTTAATTATTCAGAAGTAGAAAACTTTGAGAATATACAAATCAAGAATGGTGCTGTTGTGGATGTAAGTGGAGAAGGTAGTGGTGATATTCAACTCCAAGGTAGACAAGTAAGCATCACAGGAGGTTCAACTATTGTAGCTAATACTTTAGGTAATAAACCAGGAGGTAGCATTTCATTGATATCTTCCGAATTATTGGAAGTAACAGAAAGTTTTGTGGATGCTGATGTAGGATTTGCTGCAACTGGCAGTGGGGCAACCATTACAACTAATGCTCCACGTTTAATACTCACAAGTGGAGGACAGATAAGTACAGCTACATTTGGCACAGGTACAAGCGGAGAGCTGACAGTAAACGCCAATGAAATAGAAGTTATGGATATATCAGCAGATGGTCAAAATCTCAGTGGCATATTTACAGATGTTTTACCAGGAGCAACAGGTAGAGGTGGAGACATAACAATTAATACTCAAACCCTCAAGCTTTTCAATGGGGGACAACTGGGAGCCAACGTTTTTGGTCCAGGACAAGGAGGAAATTTAACTGTCAATGCCACTGAAATAGAAGCCTCTGATACTATTGTATTTGAAACAACTGTTCCTCAGCAACAACTCCTGTTAGAATTTCTAAATGGTCAATTTCCCAGTGCAATTTTAGCTCTAGTTATACCGGAAGCTACAGGAAATAGTGGCAAATTAACAATTGACAGCGATCGCATAGTATTACGCAACGGAGCGCAAATAGGAACTGGTACGTTTGGAGCTGGAGATAGTGGAGAACTGGCAGTTAAGGCAAGGGAAATAGAAGTCAGCGGTATTTCTGAAGATGGTTTTCTACCAAGTAGCTTTTTTACTACAGTTTTATTGGGTGCTACAGGCAAAGGTGGAAATCTTACTATTGATACTCAGTCTCTAACTCTACAAAATGGAGGACAAGTAAGAGCTGGTACGTCTGGTGTGGGGGACAGTGGGGATGTGACTGTGACGGCAAGAGAGATTACTTTACAAGGTAGTTTTACTAATGATTTTTTGCTTTTACCAAGTACTATTCAGGCTGCAGTTGAAGATTTCTCGACTGTGGCTCCATCGGGTATTGGTAGTGGTGATGGTGGTGAAATATTGATTAACACAGGTCGCTTGACTGTTGAGGATGGAGGCACAATTAGCGCTCGCACTGAAGGGGAAGGCAAAGGTGGAAATATAGAAATTAATGCCACCGATATTGAGGTAAATAACGGTTTTATTAGTGCTGATAGTAATAAGAGTGCAGCAATAATTAAGACTGGAGATGGAGGAAATTTAACAATTAATACTCAAAATCTCATGTTGACAAATGGAGGCTCAATTTTAGCATCTACTTCTAGCGAAGGTCAGGGAGGAAATATAGAAATTAATGCCACTGAAATAGAAGCAGAGGGTATTTCACCAGATGGTCAGTTTCTCAGTGGTGTAAATAGTCAAGTTGCATTAGGTTCTACAGGGGATGGGGGCAACTTAACAATAGATACCCAACGTCTAATACTACGAGACGGAGCAATAATTCAAGCGGCAGTCTTCAGCTCCGGTCATGGAGGAAATATTACAGTCAATGCAAAAGAAATAGAGCTATCAGGTAATGCTACCAGTGAAAATTTATTGCCAGAAATATCATCTCTAGTTCAAAGTATAAACGGCCAAGTTCCTAGTGGTTTGTTGACAACTGTTTTACCCGGAGCAACAGGAAATGGTGGAAATTTAGCAATTAATACTCAAAGTCTACAGTTAGAAGATGGAGGGTTAATAGGTACTGGAACATTTGCTCAAGGTCAAAGTGGAGACTTAACAGTACGAGCAACAGAAATTGATATGAGTGGTACTATTCCTAGCGGTCAACTCCCTAGTGGCTTGTTTACCTCAGTCTTTGATGAAGCTACAGGTAACGGCGGAAATTTAACTGTTGACACCGAACGCTTGAGCTTAAGAAATGGTGCTCAAGTCAGAGCAGGTACATCTGGAGTGGGAAGTAGTGGAGACTTAAGAATTCGAGCAACAGACATTGAACTCACTGGTCGTGCTGAAGATGGTGGACTTCCTAGTAGTATTCTTGCTAGTGTAGAAGACTTAAGAAATTTGTCTCTGGGAGTAGGCAGTGGAGATGGAGGCAACGCATTCATAGAAACAGAACGCTTGACAATTCTAGATGGAGCTGAAGTCAGTGCTAGCACCTTTGGAGATGGCAAGGCAGGAAATTTAACGGTCAGTGCCAGTGAAAATATTACTCTATCTGGAGTAAATTCAATTTCTGGTGACTCCAGCACTATTACTGCTCGCACCCTTGGTAATGGCAATGCTGGGTCTATCAATATTAATACACCAAATTTAAGAGTGGAAGACCGAGCGATCGTTACTGTTAGTAGTTCTGGCAATGGGGTGGCGGGTTCCCTCAATATTAATGCTCCATCTATTGAACTCAACAATGGTACTCTGAGTGCAGAAACTACAGCTGGAGACCAGGGTAACATTACTATACAAGCTTCAGATATTAATCTAGAAAATAATAGTGCAATTACTACCAACGCTACAGAGTCTGCCACAGGTGGAGATATTAATATTGATGCACAATTTATTATTTCGGACAATAGTAATATTAGTGCCAATGCTATAGAGGGTCGAGGTGGTAATATTTCTATTAACGCACAAGGGCTATTTCTTGATAATAGTAGTCAAATTACTGCCACTTCAACTTTGGGCATTGACGGTACAGTTGAACTTAATACTCAAGTAGACCCCACTCAAGGAGTGGTCAGATTATCTGCAACAGTCATAGATGCTGAGTCATTAGTGGCCAAAAATATATGTGCGACTACTCAGACTCAAAAGGAAGGTAGTTCATTTGTAATTACTGGTCGAGGGGGTTTACCACCAGATCCAACTCAACCATTGACAGTCTTGAGAGGAACGGTGGAATGGGAAACAGAAATACCCAGTCATACAAGTAATTTTATGAGAGGCGATCGACAACCTGTTGTAGTCTACCATCGGTCAGAAGTCGAGAACTTACCAGAAATTCGTCAAGCTCAGGGTTGGGCCATGACTGACAGTGGTACAATTATACTCACTACTACTGAAACTTCTGTCAATACAGGTGGTTTACAGTTAATTCATCCTAGTTGTTATCTATTTTCACCTGTGGCATTTGGAACTGGAATAGGGAATAGGAAATAGGAAATATGTAGGGGCGAATGGCATTCGCCCTCAAAAATGTTCCATCTTCAACCATTACCAAATATTTCTCGATTTTCCCATCTCCCTATTTCCCAACCCAAACTTACAGAAATGCTTTTATAGTTCATAAAAATATAGTCAAATATGACATATCCTTATTTTGCAGGCGTTACCCTGACACTCGTGTTAGCGCAGCTCCTCCGGAGGAGGCACTACAACACCACGCCAGTTGCGTGACTGTCGGGGGACCCGCAAGGGCGCACTGGCTTCTCTATCCCATAGTTAAAGACAAAAGGGAGCTGCTTTTCTCATTAATCAGAATTATAGGAAAAAATCTAATCCACAGTTTTAGCTGTGTCACGCCACTACTTTTGGCATTACTGAGGGGGCGGGATAAATATAAGTGGTAAGCGGGGGCAGGATACCTGCCTGTCCCATCCTGCCTGCCCCAAAATATTAGGAACGGGAAAATATCAGGAACGGGCAAGATGCCCATTCCACTTTCACTTCCACAAAACTATTAAAATCTCAAGCGCATTTATGCAACGCTCTACTTTTTCTATTGACCGACCGTCTCCAAGTTAACAAATTTCTCATTATTTTCTCCGTTGAATATTAGGGAAATAGAAAAAAAAGAAGTATAACTATGGATAAAATAGCCCAATGATGGGTGAGACATTCTACACCCTGAAAATTATTTTGGGCATTTTATTTTGAGTTTTAACATTAAGTTATGAAAGGACACTATAAAAAAAATTTTATTATTTCGATGACCAAATTTTATTATTTGCTCAGGCAAGACCTCAACCTAGAAAAAAAGTTATGATTGTCTGGATAATAATTCTTATTTCTTTATCTTATATTTCTACTTCTGAACCTGCCAATGCTCAAACAACTCCTAGGCCAGTTAACCCTAACCCTCAACCCATACCACAAGTAGAACCATTACCTCCACCAGATGATTTACTCCAACCTCCAGCAACACCATCTCCCCAGTCACCTCCTCTACAAATTCCAGGTCAAATTACAGTAACCCAATTTGTAGTTGTTGGTAGTACAGTTTTTAGTTCTACAGAATTGGCGGAAATTCTTGAACCTTTTACAGATCGTCCTATTTCTTTTGCCGAATTACTAGAAGCACAAACAGCAGTAACTCAGCTATATTTTGATCGAGGATATGTTACTTCTGGGGCATTTATTCCCCCACAAACTTTGCAAGATGGTAAAGTTACAATAGAAGTAATAGAAGGGGTCGTTGAAGAAATTGAGATTTCGGGGTTAAAACGACTTAATTCTGGTTATATTCGCAGTCGAATTGAATCTGGTATTAAAACGCCTTTAAATCAAGATGATTTATTTCAATCTTTACAGTTACTTCAGCTTGACCCTTTAGTTGAGAGATTATCTGCTAATTTAACAGCAGGTTCTCGTCCTGGTTTGAGTAGGTTAGAGGTTGAGGTGGAAGAAGCACCTGCTTTTTTTGCTCAACTTTCTGCTGATAATTTACGTTCTCCTAGTGTGGGTACTGTTCGTCGCCAAGTTCAACTTTCTCATAGTAATTTGACTGGGTTTGGCGATCGCCTTAATGTGACTTATTACAATACAGATGGTAGTGATACTCTTGATGACTTTAGTTATACTATCCCCATTAATTCTAAAAATGGAACTATTAGTTTACGTCATCGTCGCACCAATAGTGAAATTATTGAAGAACCTTTTGATGAACTAGATATTGAAACAAATTCTCGTACTTATGAGATAAGTTTTCGCCAACCTATTTATCAAACTCTTAGTAAAGAAATTGCTTTGGGTTTAACGGGTTCTGTAGATGAATCAAAAACTACTTTTAATGGTGGACTTTTTCCCGATCCAAATGATGGGGAGATTAGAATTTCTTCAGTTCGTTTTTTTCAGGAATATACTTCTAGGAGTACTAATGATGTGTTTGTGGCACGGTCAGAATTTTCTCTAGGGATAAATGCTTTTGATGCTACTGTTAATGATCAAGCTCCAGATGGGAGATATTTTTCTTGGCGGGGACAAGCACAATATTTACGTTTATTTGCACCAGATACAGTTTTTTTAGTTAGGTCAGATATTCAATTAGCACCTAGAAGTTTGTTTCCCCAAGAACAGTTTAGTTTGGGAGGTGGATTAAGTGTGAGAGGATATCGTCAAGATGCTTTACTTGGTGATAATGGTTTGTTTATTTCTAGTGAGTTTCGGTTTCCTATTCTGCGAGTGCGAGAGTGGGATGCTGTTTTACAATTAACTCCTTTTGTTGATTTTGGTACTGTTTGGAATAGTAATGATGTTGAGTTGGTAGAGGAAACTCTATCTTCTGTAGGTGTGGGTTTAAGAATTCAAGTAGGAACTCGTTTTTCGGCTCAATTAGATTGGGGAATACCTTTTGTAGATATAGATACAAATGGAGATTCATTACAGGAAGATGGTATATACTTTTATCTTAAATACAGAGCTTTCTAATCATTTATTAATTAAATATTTCCGATTTTTTAATATATCAAAAAAAATAATATTAGATAATTGATTGTATTCTGTTTTGAAGAAGGAGTCAGGAGACAGAAGACAAAAGACAGAATCAATTGCTTATGGATAGTCTTCGACACGCCGTCAGGAGAAAGCTATTAAAAAAATACTATGGGAATAGGGAATAGGGAACAGACAATGGGCAACGGGCAACAGTAGGAAAAATATTTCTCTGTCTAAGGTTGATCATCAACATAAATCAAACACCAACTCGTTCTTTACTATACAGCGCTTTTCAAATTGATGAACCACATCTTCACACATCAAACGTTGTAGGGACATTCCATGGAACGTCTCTACTAGACATCTGGTAATAATAAAAAATCAATATCTATATCGTACAGAAATTATCAATTCTTCCCCTCCTGGGAGGGGTTAGGGGTGGGTTCCCTACTGCCTACAGCAAAGCTGCCTACTCCTTCTTTTCTGGAGATTTCTACTGTGGTCTACCCAAATGAAAACTGCTGTATACTAATAAGTAGTCGTGCAAAATAAATTTCCTAGTTGAGATAGGGAACAGGGAACAGGGAACAGAAAGTCAAATAGGATGTGTAATTAATTTTGCATAGGAACTTACCAAATTGAGAAATGTTTGCTACAAATAATTTTTTAGGTTTTAGGTGGTAGGTTTTAGATTTTAGGTGGATTATTAGTTATTTACTAGCCAGTTTATTTGTAAAATTCTTTTTTTCATGCATGGTATAATTTTATCCAAAATTAAGATAATACTATTTGCCAAAAAATATAAAATTTTATGCTTTGCCGAAAAATTGTGGTTTCAAGCCTCCTCTTTTAAGAGGATGATTTGAGTCAATCCTATCCGTTTTAAAGGAGAGGTAATTGTTAATTGTTAATTATTAATTATTAATTATTAATTGTTGAACTATTCTGTAGCAAATATATGCTTAAAATTTTTCTTATTTCTTCTGCCTTCTGCCTTCTGCCTTCTGCCTTAATTTTAGGTATTCAAGTAAAACAAGTTCAGGCAATTTACCTGAATAATCATCTAGTTAAAAAAAGTAAAATAAATTGGGATTTACTAACTCAAGCACCAACCATATCAGCTAGTAACTTAGAACTACAAGCACAAAAACTTTTTGAAAAAGGAGATTTTTCTGCAAGTATACCTCTGTTAGAAGTAGCTATTGATAATTATGCCACTCAAGGAGATAATTATAGTCAGATCAGAGCGCTCAGAAATTTAGGTTTAGTTTATCTCAAACTAGGAAAATGGCAAGATGCTGAAGCAGCTTTAAATAATTGTTTAAATCTAATTCAACAAATATCAAATACTCAAAAAACAGAAAAAATTACAGCTAGTGTTCTAGAAGTAAAAGGTCAATTAAAATTATCTATTGGTCAATCAGAAGCAGCTTTAGATACTTGGAAAGAAGCCAGTGAAATTTATGAAAAAATTGGTAATTATTTAGGGTCTACTCGTAGTGTGATTAATCAAGCTCAGGCTTTACAAGCTTTAGGTTTATATTCTCAAGCATTTAAACAGTTAACAAGAGCTAAACAAAATCTGGAAGAACAACCAGATACAATAATTAAAGCAAAAGTATTACAAAGTTTGGGTGATGTGCTTCGAGGAATAGGTCAACTATCAGAATCTCAAAAAGCTTTAGAATCTAGTTTGGTAATAGCAGAAAATTTACAAGCAACAGAAGAGATTGCCATAATATTAATTAGTTTAGGTAATACAGCTATCCTTTTAGATAATCCCCAAGCTGCTAATTTATTCTATCAACGAGCTATTCAGGAATCACCTATAGTAGAAATTAAAATTCAAGCAATGCTCAATCAGTTAAACCTAGCTATAAAACAAAAGCAATATTTAACTGCCACAGAATTAGTGACAAATATAGATGATTCATTAAATCAATTATCTGTTTCTCAACCAGGTATTTATGCCAGAATTAATCTAGCTCAGAGTTTAATAGAATTCAGAAAAGAAGTTTTAGCAAATAGCAATAATAAACCATTATATCCACCAGCAAAAATTGCTGATTACTTAGTTACAGCAGTACAACAAGCAAGAAACTTAGGAGATGCAAGAGCAGAATCTTATGGTTTAGGAACTTTGGGAACTTTATATGAACATAATCAGCAATGGAATGAAGCTAGAGAGTTAACAGAAAAAGCTTTAATTTTGGCTCAAAGTATTAATGCTGCTGATATTGTTTATCTGTGGGAATGGCAATTAGGTCGAATTTTAACAGTTACAGGAAATAAAAACGAAGCGATAGTAGCTTATTCTCAATCAGTAAAAACTCTCCAAGCTTTGCGGAGTGATATAGTTGCTATTAGTTCAGAATTCAAGTTTGATTTTAGGGATAGTGTAGAACCTATTTATCGTGAATTAGTAGAGTTACTTTTAGAACCTTCTACACCTGGAAAAACAGATATTAGTCAAAAAAAATTAAAACAAGCACGACAAGTAATTGAAGCTTTGCAGTTAGCTGAACTAGATAATTTTTTTCGTAATGCTTGTTTAGATGCCAAACCTGTAGAAGTAGACCGCGTAGACAAAAATGCAGCTATTTTTTATACAATTATTTTGCGCGATCGCTTGGCAGTAATATTAGCTATACCAGAAAAACCTCTGGTTTATTACAGCACTAAAATATCAAGAGCGGAAGTAGACTCAAAAATTGAAACTATGCTAACAGCTCTCACATTTCCGCAAAAACGAATTTTTATTGAAAACTATTTGGAACCTGCTGCAGAAATTTATCAATGGCTAATTTATCCTGCTGAAGAGCTATTGCGAGATAATAAGATCAAAACCTTAGTATTTGTATTAGAAGGAAGGTTGCGAAGTATTCCTTTAGCTAGTCTTTATGATGGTCAGGAATATGTAATTCAGAACTATAATGTGGCGATCGCTCCTAGTCTAGAATTAATAGATCCTAAACCACTAGCACGAAAAAAACTGGAAGTACTGGGAATGGGAATAACTGAAAGTCGTCAAGGTTTTCCACCACTACCAAATGTGAGACAAGAATTAGAGGATATTCAAGCTGAAGCTTCTAGTGAGATTTTACTAAATGAGTCGTTTACAGAAAAGGAAGCTAATACGGAAGTCGCTGATACTCCTTATCAAGTAATTCACATTGCAACCCATGGTGAATTTAGTTCTAATGTTGAAGATACATTTATTCTGACTTGGGATGATAGAATTAATGTTGAAGAGTTGCGAAGTATGATTAAATCTGGCGTTCAACAAACGAGTCCTGTAGAGTTATTAGTTTTGAGTGCTTGTCGTACTGCCACTGGGGACGATCGAGCAACATTAGGGTTAGCAGGAGTTGCAGTCAGAGCAGGGGCAAGAAGTACTATTGCTAGTCTGTGGTATGTGAGTGATGAAGCAACTGCTGTGCTGATGAAAAATTTATATGAACAGTTGGTTGACCCAAAAATAACTAAAGCAGAAGCTTTGCGTCGAGCGCAACGAAAAATGTTACGAGATGCTCAAGCACAAGAGGTAAATTCAGAATTTAAACATCCCTACTTCTGGTCAACTTTTGTTTTGATCGGGAATTGGTTATAGAAGTTATTTGAAGAAGGAAGAAGGAAGAAGGAAAAAGGAAGAAGGCAAAAGGCAGAATCTAATTAGGGTTTGCGCTCAAAAGTCTTTTTTTAAGGAGTAGGGGAGCGGGGGAGTAGGGGAGTAGGGGAGTAGGGGAGTAGGGGAAGGGGAGTAGGGGAGTAATTTTTGGGCTACTCTCCTGGCCAAAATGCTGATTTTTGAGCATAAAGAGCTAAAAACTAGGTACTTTTTCCAGAGCTAAAAAGGCTAAAACCTTTATCTATAAATGCTTTGAGATTTAATCAGCAAGCCCTAATTAGGGTTTGCGTTCAAGAGTCTTTTAGTAGGGTTATACCGTTTCACGGAATTCAAAAGCGAGTGCTAATTGGTGAGGTCTCCTCAGAATACAAGACGCACTCAAGACAGTCAAAAGTCAAAAGTCATGCATTATGATTTTATAGCTCAAAACTTTGATGCTTCAGTAATTTCAGCAAATTATTCGACATCTAAAGTTTGAAACTATTTGTAACATTCTTTTTTCACGCTTGGTATTAGAAGACAGAAGACAAGAGAAATGGGAATGAGTGAGGAGGTAGGAGTAACAATTGTCAGAATAATTTTTCTGCCCAACTTTTGCCTAAAATACGCTCAAATTTGAACATCAACAGCTGAAAAATTTGCACTGAAATTCGACCCCAAAAAGGCACTTGTCTTTATATGTCAATACTTTTAGATTTGATCGCTCACGTCCTAATTAGCCTCAAAGTGTAACTTATAAAGTCTCAAACTTGGATGTTCAGTTAAATACCAATGACAACCAATATTAACAGGTGAAGGTCTGTTTTCTAGTCGATATAAAAATATTGGTTCTTCTCTCAAAATTGCTGTCAAAATCAAATCTTCCCAGTTTTCATTGCCATGGTCAAAAACTAAATAAGACTTACCAATATATCCCATTTTTATCATTCCTTTTGATAACCATCCTACAATTTCCTCGGTTTTTTCTGGAGGAAACTCACTATCAGTTAAACCATAGGTTTCAACCTCTAGTTCTTCTGATTTAGGTTGTAGTGCTGCTAAGAAAGCTGATACAATATTTTTTAGTTTTCCCATGTCTATGACTTTAACTCTCTATCTTTCTCTAAGATAAATCATGGCACTGGGTCATGCTTCCTCCAAAGAGGTGATTTTCAGAGCGCATTTGTTTACCATATCCGGAGAAACTTAGAAAGATTAAAATTCTCTAACTTTTCCCAATAGTTTCTGAGAGAAAATCTGCTGTAGATTTTACTATGGCGATCGCATTCTCATAAAACATTCTAGTTGGTCCCAAAACTCCTACACTTCCCAGTGGAGTTGTCCCATTCCCATAAGTTGCAGAAATCAGGGCACAACCTTGGATAGGTTCTAGAGGATTTTCCGAACCTATTCTTACTGTCACCTGCTTGTCTGTACTGGGGGCTTCAAATATTAAAGGCCACAACTGTTCCTGTTCTTCTTCTAATAGTTGAATAATAGTTTGAACCTGTTGCAGTTTAGAGAATTCTGGTAAACGCAATACTTCTGCGATGCCACTAATCAGAATCTTAGTATACTCTGGTGTCTGACAACGGAAAGCTAAATTTTCCAATAGATTTTTGATTGACTCAGCATACTTCTCAAACTCCCGGTCTAGCTCCGTCCAATCTAATGAAGATAATTCCCCTATTGCTCGTCCTCGTAGTTGGCCATTCAAAAAGTTTGATAATATTTGTAATTCTCTATCAATATCTTCTGGGTCAGGGAGTACAGAATTATCTGGTAAATTGTTCCCATGTTTTTTCTGATTTACAGCCCTCAAGTCCATTATCAAAGATTGAGTTTCATAGGTATTTGTCACCACAATTAGCATGATTTTTCCTGCTTCCACTTGTACCAGTTGTAGATGTCGTAACTTAGCGTTGGCAGTTTGAGGCATTGTCACTAGAGTAATATAACCACTCAGAGTAGCCAAAATTTGAGCCGATCCTTGAAGTATGGCCTCTAGACGACTTTCTGGCAAATTCAATTGTTTTTGTAAAAGTTCTTCAACTTCAAAAGCCAGATTTTCTGAAGGTTTCATCAATTGGTCAACATATATTCGGTAGCCTGAGTCTGAAGGAATTCTTCCAGCCGAAGTATAAGGTTGATATAATAGTCCTATTTTTTCCAGAAAGCTCATCCCATTGCGAATTGTCGCTGGACTAACACTGAGATTGTACTCTTCTGCTAGAGATTTGGAGCCAACTGGTTCTGCTGTTGCAATATAATGACGAACTGTTGCCCATAGTATATGTTGATGACGATTATTAAGATTAACTTGCACTGACATGGACGTAGAGAGAATATATTATGTAAGGTACCGAATAGCAAATATGATGTGAGTTAATCATAACACTAAAGTTATTTTTCTTTATATAACTTATACTTCGTTATTATCTAATCATATTTATCTTGGTTTGAGGTATAGCAAGGAACAGCGGTGCGACTCAACCTCAGCGATAGATATTGGAAGGAAGCACCATCTGTGGGCATCTGAGCAAACTAAGCTAGCATCTAGTAGCGTACTTCTGTGAGGCAACAAGCAACAACAAAAAATATTTCTCTGCTGCTTGCTAAAGCTTAAAAACATGAATTATCCTAGACAAATATCTACAAAATATCTATGTTTTTACGCCATTAATCTGTGTTATTATTACGTCTGTCTGCTAAGATCAGAGGATTTTAGCAACAATTATGGAATGTTTGGCACTCGGCTTTTCATATATTATGTGACCTCATTTACCTGAAATCTGCTGTAATTGAGAACTTTATATCAAACCCAGTAGCGTTGGTGTAATTAGATTTATCGTGTGGGGACTCACCCCTAACCCCTCCGAGGAGGAGGATGTGGGGAAATAAAGAAATATTTGGCAATGGCTGAAACTAGAGCGGAATGTGGGATAAAATCTTCGGAGTTTAGCAAATTTTATATTTGCAATATTTTATATTTAGGTAAATAAAAGACATCTCCAATAATCAAAAATAAAATCAATTATCGCGCAAAAATCATCAATTCTTTCCCCCTACTCCCTACTCCCTACTCCCTCTTTTCAGGAGAAGTCTAAAGTTTGCCGGAAACGAAAAGTTCCGAATTCTGACTAATAGCGAGGTATACTTTGATCTACTAAGATTGAATAGGCATCAATACCACCAATAATATTCTTCACATTTGTAAAACCCTGGCTCTTCAACCATTGGCACATTTGAGCTGAACGTATGCCATGATGACACAAGACTAGAGTTTCTTTCTCATGGTCTAAATGGACATGAATTTGGTCTGACCATTCAGAAAATTGACTTAAAGATAAAACTTTAAAACCTTTAATAGAAGCTATTTCTACTTCTTGAGGTTCTCGAACATCAACTAATTGTAAATTTTCAGGAATACCATCTGTTAAGCGGTTTGCTAGTTCTTCGACAGTAATATCGAGTAAAGGCGCTTCGGAAGATTGTTGTGACATTTTAGAAGAATTAATGACTTGACATTAATGATAAACTTATAGAAAGCTTTTCCAGGTTAACTACAATTTTTAGTTGTAATCTATAGCATTTTCTCTGATTTTAGTCAAGCAGGTTTGTACAATTTAGCGTTGCTGAAGCGTGTGTATGATATTAATATTAATTACTTAGGAGTCAACCCACCCGCGCGCCCCTCCCAGGAGGGGAAGTCAGGAAGACCTCCTCAGGAGGAAAGAAAGAAGAAGAAAGCCCGAGTAGAAGGAAAAAGTTTTTTGCTAGCCCTCTTTTCTGGACATGATACCATACCTCAAATCAGCAACGCCTACAATATTTATACAAAATATAGAACAAAGAGCGAAAATCAGAAAACCTTACCGAACCCGAGCAGATTTGATATAAATTAATCAGGACTTACCCATGAGGTAGGAAACACTAGGATTTGAGATGGCTTTCCGTCCCGGAATGCTCCACAAACCCTGTCGGTCGCTTCGGACCAAAATACGTTGCAGGTGCTTCAACAATTAATAATTAATAATTAACAATTAACAATTACCTCTCCTTGAAAATCAGAGGATTAACTCGGTAGGGAAAATTTTTTCTTCTCTTGGTCGATGGTCGGCCAGCGAGGAGACCTCCCCATCCCATCCTAAGGTCATGCTCCGCAAACGACCGCTTTTTTCTACTTTAAAGAAGAGGTTTTAAACCTTAATTATTGCTCTGCTGATTAAATCTAAAAGCATTGACATATAAGGACTTTAGGCTTTTTGGATTCAAAAAAAGTACCTGGTATCACGTCTAAAACGCTCATGCTTGGAGCGTATTTTAGGCGCATAGTTGGGCAGAAAAATCTTGGGACAAAACGCCCGCTCCTACCTCCTGGCTCCCAAGCCATTTCTCCTGTCTTCCCCTCCTGGGAGCAGGGCTGTTTCAAAGTATTGTAGATTAATGATTTATGGAGAACGGGAGTAATGGGCATAGTGGAACAGTGAAATTTGCCAAAATTTGCCTATTTTTCAGCCAATAAGCCTCTTTAAGCTCTGAGAGGATATTTGGTTCAACGCCGCTTAAAAGCCTCCATCCCCGTGTCTGGTGTGTCTGGTGCGTCCCCGTGTCTATTGAGAATGAAACAGCCCTGCCTCCACGGTCGGGGGAGGGGCGAGGGGTGGGTTGTCTCCTGTCTCCTGTCTCCTACCCCTACCCCTACTAAAAGACTTTTAAGCGCAAACCCTAATTATTCGGTAAGTCCTAATTAATTAAACTTGTAAGCAGCTTTGTAAACTATTAATTAATTCTTGGTCTAAATAAGGCTTAGTTAAATAGTCATTTGCACCTAATTGTTTAGCTAATATACGATAGGGCTGACTACTGCGAGATGTTAACATTAATACAGGCATTTCTGCCATAGAATATTGTTTACGACAACGACTGAGGAATTCAAAACCATTCATTTGTGGCATTTCTACATCACAAATAACAGCTTGAATTTGAGTATGTTGCTGTAGTTGTACTAACCCTTGCCATCCATCTTTAGCTTGCACAATATCATATCCTGCTTTTTGTAAAGTATTGGAAATAGCTTGGCGAGTAGTTAGAGAATCATCAATTACTAGAATAGTTGGTAGTTTAGAAATAGTAGACTGTTTAAATTTAGAGGTGTTTTTTGGTAAGTTTTTACTATCTAATTGTTCAGTGTGTAATGTTTTTTCTAATAATTGAATACCATCAATAACTGGTACTAAGCTCCCATCTCCTAAAATTGCACAACCATATAAATATGATGGTGGTGTTAAAATTTTGCTAAAAGGTTTTATAGTCAAATTTTGCTCCATTAATATTCGATCTATTTTGATGGCAATTGTCTCTGAATCTTCAGATATTAATAGCAACATTTCTTTTCCTTGAGAGTTTTTTGTATAAGAATTTTTCCAAGAAGATTCAACTGGTTCTTGTTGAATAGTTCCTGAGATTATGGGATAATTACAATCGAACAAAATTGATGGTGCTATAGATACCTTTTTACCTTTCCAATAATATATTTTTTCCCCTTGATTAACTTGAATTTCACTAGGTTCAACATATATTATGCCTGCTAAAATATCTAAAGGAATTGCAAATAAATTTCCCTCCATGCGGAAAACCAATAATTTTGTAATTGTTAAAGTCCATGGCAGTCTCAGAATAAATTTTGTCCCTTTACCAAGTTGGGATTGAATAGTAATATTTCCTTTCAATGATTCTATTTGTCTGTAAACTGATTCTAATCCCATGCCTCTTCCGGACAAGTCACTCACTTTTTTTGTAGTTGAAAAATCAGGATAAAATAATAATTTGTATAATTTTTTAGTGGATAATTTCGCGGCTTCAGTGGCAGAAAAAATTTTCTTTTCTATAGCTTGATTCCGAATTTTGTTAACATCTATACCTTGACCATCATCTTCAACTGCTAAATAAGTATAATTCCCTTGATAATAAGACTTAATAGTAATTGTTCCTTCTTTGGGTTTACCATGATTTTGTCGGATTTCTGGGGTTTCTATACCATGATCGAAAGCATTTCTGACTATATGAACTATAGGATCGTACAATTTCTCTAAAACTGCTTTATCTACTAAAGTGTTCATCCCCACTAATTCTAGTTTTACCTGTTTTTGCTTTTGTACTGATAAATCTCTAATCATTCTAGGAAATCGATTTAATAATGATTCCACAGGTAGCATTCGAGTTTTTGTGAGATTATTTTGTATTTGCTGTAAGGTTTGTTGTCTTTTTTTGACAACTTGTTGACCTTGCTGATGTAGTAATTTAATATCATTCACAGCTTCGCCTACTTGAGCAATTTCTTCTAATAGATTTGGCAGTATATTGACAAGATATGCTAGTTTATTATTCTGAGAATTTGGGGATTTATTTAATTCCTCTGAAAAAGTATTCATATCTTGAAGTTTCATCATTAACTGATGAAAGTTTTGCCACCCTTTTTCTAAAGTTCCTATTGCAGCTTGAGCTTGTTCATTTTGGAGAATAAAACTATTATCTTGAGTTGCTAATTCTCCTAGCAAATTATTCAGCATTTCCAGACGGTTGATATCTATCCTGACACCTAAAGAAGATGAAGATGGGGATGTAGAAGTAATTTTATTTTGCTGAATTTGTTTCTTTTTATTAGTAACTCCCGGTGCAGAAGCTTGTTTTTGAGAAATATTTACTGATGCGGTCGCACTATTAGGTGTTTTGACATTTTCTGTTTCTGCTGCAACTTCAGATTTTTTAGGGACAACAGCTTTTACTGGTTGAGTTGGTTGATTAACTTGTTTTCTCTTAGCAGTTGTTTCTACCTTTCGGGATGTTAGTGGTTTTGTTAGTTTGACCAACGTGGGATTTGGATTTCCTCCTTGAGTGCGATCGCCTGCTAATACTGCTTTTTGCCCTGCCCAAAAATCTGCTAGAGCTAGTGTAGCAATTTTTTTGATGTATTTTGGATTTACTTCCAAAGCTTTGATCGTAGTTTGAGCAATGGAAGTAAACCCAGGCAAATTTAGCATTGTCCCTAAAGTTGCAAATACTTCAGCTTGTCTCTTCAGTTCATCTTTAATGGATAAACCACTGCCGGAACCATTCTTTCCAGCTAATAAATTGTGCCAACGATTTAAACCAGAGGGTATTTCTTCTGTAAACAGAAATTTGGTCATATCACCCTCTTCCATGGACACTTCGGGAAATTCTGCCGCTTCTTCTAAAGAATGCCCAAGTTTCTTTTCGATCTGCTCAAAAACTTGCTGCGCCTTAATCATCGAATTTTCTTGGTCGTAGTTACCTGTTTCAATTTGTTTTAAAGTAGGCGATCGCAAACAGTCAAAAGCTTGCAGCAGTAAATTTTCTAACTCTAGGTCAAAAACAGTATTTTCTTGATAAAGCGCTCTAATACTATTTTCTAAATTGTGGGCAATTTTTTGAATTCCCATTAAACCAATACAAGCAGCACCACCTTTAATTGAGTGAGCTGCTCGCATTAGTTGATGTAGTTTTTGGATCTCATGCTCTTGAGAGATATTTATTAATCCCTCCTCAAGAGTCTGTAGTAATTCTGTAGCTTCTTCTACAAAAAATTCGTAGGCTCGATCGTCAATTTCTATCATTATATTACATTATATTATGTCAAATCTCAAAAGTTTTGCTACATCTCCTTGAAGTAGCAGTCAGCGGTCAGCGTTCAGTAGTCAGCTTTTCTAGGTGTATGATGAGGGTGTCCAGAACGCGCGCGCCACTAATTTTTCAGATTTTAGCTGATAGCTGATAGCTGATAGCTACTTCAATTTACCTTAAACTCTGCCACACTCTTTTCTAAATCTCCTGCCACTCCTAGTAACTGAGAAAAAGACTCTGCAACAGTCAGAGATTGTTCAGAAGTTTGATTAGCGATCGTTGCCACCTCCTGCATTGTTGTTGAAAGTTGACTAGAAGTATCAGCTTGAGTAGTAGCAGACAAAGTAATCTCCTCTACCAACTCACTGATCTGTGCACTCACATCCAATAAATCAGTCAGAGTTTGTCGCGCTCCCTTCACTAACTGAGTTCCTACCATTACCCGCTTCCGACCTACTATCATTGCTTTGACAACTTCGCTAGTACCAGATTGCATCTCTTCCACAATTTGCTCTATTTCTTGAGTAGCACTGGCTGACTGCTCCGCCAGAGAACGTACCTCACTAGCAACTGTAGCAAATCCTTGATCGTCTTGCCCTGCTCTGGTTGCCTCTACCGAAGCATTCAACGCCAAAATATTTGTTTGATTTGCCAAATCATTAATCAAGCTCAGCACCCGTGAAATTTTCTTAGAAGTTTCCCCTAAATTTTTCACCTTCCGGGCGGTTGCTTCCACTGTTTTCTGAATTACCACAATTCCTTCCACACTACGGTTCATGGCAGCATCACTGGTTTGGAGAATCTGATTTGCTTGCTGCACCTTAGCTTCTGCCTGTTGAGCATTAGCAGCTACTGCTTTAACCGCATTTGTCATTACCTGAATTTGCCCAAGAGCATTAGCGATCGCTTCTGCTTGGCGATGAGCTTCACCGGACAATTTTTCAATTTCAGCATTGTTACCTTCAGTTGTTGAACTCACAATATTTGTTGCTGACTTCACCTTTAGTACCAACTGCTGTAAGTTTTCAATCGTGGCATTAAAAAAGTCAGCCACAGTCCCCATGACACCTACTGTTACATTAGCTCGTACTGTCAAATCCCCATCAAAAGAATTTTCTATTTCTGTCAAAAAAGTTTCTATTTGACTTTCTAATGATTCTTTTTGCTGTTGTTGCTCCTGAGAGATAGTTTCTGCTGTTTTCCGAGCCTGAATTACCTGTTCTAATAGGAGAGCTTGTTCCAGGGTAGAACCTACTTGTAAAGCCAGTTGTTTAAAAACTTCGACCTCTGAATCTTGCCATTGTCTTGTACCAGAACATTGATGAGCGCCTAATAAACCATAAAGTTTTTGACCTACTAAAATCGGCACTACCACATTTGCTTTCACCTGCCATTTTTCCAACTGTTCTCGGTGACAGTCTGTTAAATTTGCCTTGTTAATATCTGCTGTGACTTGTACTCGACCTTGACGATAGGGTTCTACATACTCAGTAGGAAAACAGGGAACTTCTGTTTCCATCTCGGCAATCTTTGACCAATTAGGTTTGACTGACTCAGAAATAATCTTACCTTCCCAGTTGTCATCGAAACGATATATGACAATACGGTCAGCTTTCATCAGTAGCAGTGATTCTTCTACAGTGGTTTGGAAAATTTTCTCCAATTCTAGAGATTCCCGAATGCGGGAACTAATTTCACTGAGTAACCGAGCTTGTTGAGTTGCTTCTTGTTGTTGCTGTAGCAAGAATGCTTGGTCTAGCGCATAACCAACTTGAATAGCTACTTGCTTAATTAGGTCTATTTCTAATGCTTCCCAGTTGCGAGCAGCGGAACATTGGTGGGCGATCAATAAACCATATAACTTTTTATCTGTGACAATGGGAGCGACTAAATTTGCTTTAACCTTGAACTGTTCTAATTGTTTAATATGGCATTCTGTGAATCCCGCTTCACGGATATCATTGGTTGATTTAACTCTCCCTTTCAGATATGGCTTAATATAACCTTGAGCAAAGCATGGGTCTACAATTTCAGCTCCTAATGCTTCTGGAAACCCGACTGTTACTGATTCTGCTACTACTGTACCTTTCCACTGAGGATCGAATTGATAGACCATAACTCGATCTGCTTGCATAGCTTCTTGCACATCCTCGACTGTAGTGTTCAATATGTCTTGAGGGTTGAGAGATTTACGAATATTGGAGCTAATTTGATTGAGGGCAATGGCTTGTTTTGTGGCGGCTTGTTGCTTTTGTAATAATGTTACTTGGTCAAGAGCAAAACCTACCTGGGTGGCTAGTTGTTTAGTAAAGTCAATTTCTGATTCTTGCCACTTACGGGGTGCAGAACATTGATGTACGATTAGCAAACCATGAAGTTTTTGTTCGGCGATGATGGGAGCAACAATATTAGCTTTAACGGCAAAAGGTTCTAAAAGTTTGATATGACATTCTCCTAATCCTGCTTCATCAATATTCTCTATTGTGCTAACTCGTCCTCGCAGATATGATTTGAGATAATTTTTTTTAAAGCAAGGATCGGATATTTTTTGACCAAAGGCTTGAGGCCAAGCTTTATCTACTGACTCAGCTACAACTGTACCGATCCAGTCAGCATCAAATTGATAAAGTATGACGCGATCGGCTTGTAATGCACTACGAGCTTCTTCCACTATAGTATCAAAAATATCTTCACTCCTCTGGGAATTTCGGATTTTGATGCCTATCTCGTTTAAAAATCGAGCTTGCTTGGCAGCAGCTTGTTGTTTTTGCAATAGGTATGCCTGTTCTAGAGTATAACCCACCTGGACAGCGACCTTGCGAATTAAGTCAATTTCTAATTCTGTCCAAGCTCTAGGCCCTGTACATTGATGGCCAATTAATAGACCTATGAGTTTTTTTTCTACTACTATGGGAGCAACTAAGTTAGCTTTTACTTCAAACGGCTTAAGCTGATTAATATGGCACTCTGTTAGCCCAGCTTCGTAAATATTTTCTGTGGCTTTTACCCGACCCCTTTGATAGGGTTGAACGTAGCGATCGGCAAAGCAAGGATCGGCTATTTCTGCCCCTAGAGCTTGTGGCCAATTGCTATCCACTGATTCTGCAATAACTTTGCCTTTCCACTGGCTATCAAATTCATATACTATTACTCTGTCACAACCAAGAGCTTCACGAGTTTCTTCTACTGAAATAGTGAGAATGTCTTGAATATTTGGAGATTTACGAATCTGGACATTGATGTGATTAAGTTTTTGGGCTTGTTGGGTAGCTGCTTTTTGTTTTGTTAGTAGTAGAGCTTGGTCTACAGCATAGCCTAGCTGAGTAGCTAATTGCTGAAAAAATTCGATTTCTGATTCTATCCATTGTCGTGCTTCAGAACAATGATGGGCAATTAATAAGCCTAATAATTTTCCGTTGGCAACAATGGGAGCAACTAAATTAGCTCTAACAGCAAAGGGTTCTAGTTGACTGATGTGACATTCTGTTAATCCTGCTTCGTAGATATCAGCAGTTGCTTTTACCCGGCCTTTTTGATAAAACTCTACATAACGGTCTGCAAAACAGGGGTCGGCTATTTCTGCCCCCAAAGCTCTGGGCCAGTTACTATCTACTGATTCTGCAATAACTGTACCTTTCCAATTTTTGTCAAATTGATAAACTACTACTCTATCTGTTTGTAGGGCATCTCTGGCATCTTCTACTACTGTTTTAAAGATGTCTTTTAAGTTGAGAGATTCCCGAATATGGGAAGTGATTTCGTTTAATAATTCTGCTCGTTCGGCTGCTGCTCCTTCTGTTTCTATTAATGATTGAAGTTGATTAATTCTGATATCTATATTAGACCGTAATATAGCTAAATCTTCTGCTAAAGCATTAGTTTTTGCTCTAATTCCTAATGATTTTGGGTTAGGTTCTGGTTGCCACACTTCTACTGGAACAATTGCTAATGATTCATTATTTGTTTGACTCTGTACAGTTTCTTGATCGGATTTGTTGTAGTAATTTTGGGTCGGATTTTGTGTTCTATTTTCTGATTGATTTGTTTTTCTAAAATTTGTCTGTGTCATAATTTTAGTGGTATTAATTATCAAGCATTACTAATTATTTAACGGCTGTTGTTCAATGTTTTATTTGATTTGTTATTTCTCTGCTTTTTCTAAATATTGAATGATCTTTGTAATATCTACAATCATCATTTTTTCCCCGGCTGAGTTTGTACAAGTCCCCTTGATAAATTTTTCTACAGGAGAATTAACTTTTTTTTGTTTCAATAGGGTAATATTTTTAGTCTCAATATTTATTAATTCACCTACTTTTTGTACTAATATACCTAGATAGTTATCTTTATATTTTACTTTGACTACTCGAAATTTTTCCTGATTGTATCCAGTAGATAGTAAAGGATTAAATCCCATCAAATAAGCAATATCAATTAACCACATAATCTCGCCATGCCACTGAAAAACTCCTGTAACTACAGCTGGCATACCTGGTATTTGTAAGATTTGTCGGTAGTCTAGGGTAATAACTTCATCTAGGTCATCAGTAGATAGTATAGTTTGTAAAGTCCGATCAATTTCTATACATAAATATTGTGTGTTACGGAATAATTGTTGTTTTTGCATTGACTTTAAGTGAAGACTTTAGTCATAAAAATTTATTTTTGTTAAACAACTAATCGTCTTAATGTTGCTACAACTTCTTCTCGATTAATTGGTTTTGTTACATAAGCAGATGCACCTTGCTTCATACCCCATTTTTGGTCTATTTTCCCTGATTTACTAGAACAAATAATAATTGGTATATGAGCTGTATTTTCTTGATTTTTTAGTTCCCTACACAGTCCATAACCACTTTGACCAGGCAATACCACGTCTGTTAAAATTGCGTCAAAAGTTTTTTGATTCAGCAAAACTTTAGCTGCCTCTGCTGTGGTTACACTCAATACATCAAATCCTGACTTTTGTAGACATTCAGTCAAAATACTAGCTTCAGTTGGGCTATCTTCTACAATTAATATACTTGCTTTCATAATTTTACTACTTTTTATTTAATGTTTGTCCAAAAATTTACTTGTATTTATAAATTTTTTATTTGCCACTTTAATTTTCAGTATTAGGCAAATGTTTTTGGATCATTTTTAAGGCTTCTTCTGGTTTAGGAGGTTTACTCAAAAAGTCAGCTGCTCCTATTAATTTAGCCCGACTGCGGTCTATCAAATTATTTCGACTGGTAAAAATGATCACTGGTATCTTTTCAAATGCTGGTGCTTTGCGTAAGAATTGATAGACAGTATAACCATTTGCATGAGGCATTTCTAGGTCAAGAAAAATTAAATCTGGTTTATATTCGGCTATTTTGACAAATCCTCTAATTGGATCTTGTATACTGATAAATCTATAACCTGCAGGTTGCACAATTTTCTTTAATGTTTCAGCAACTATTGGGCTATCATCTATACAAGCAATTAATGATTGTTTTTTTGATGTAGTTTTGTCTACATTATTCCGATCGTTAGCTGTTGTTAAAGATGATTTTATAGCTGATGTTGGTAAGTCTGGTACTGTTTTTAATTGAAGTAATCCTTTTTTAACTAAAGGAAGTAAAGTTTTAGTTACAGCTAATACTGATTTTCGTAGTTGATAGGCAATATCCCATAGAGTTAGGTCTCCCTGTAAATATTTACCCCAACCAGATAGAGCTTCTGGTGTAATAGGTTTTTTCATTACAGGAACAAGATTGGGGTTAAGACTATCAAAACCTGCTCTTTTCCATAAATTTTGCATTTTAGTAACTTTACTAAAAATTTCTTCTAGTTCTCTATAGCATAGAGCTAAACCTAAAGATAATTCTGATTTACTATCTGATCTTGGCTCCCACTGGGGTGTTAGGTCTGCATAAAGACTCAAAGAAAATAATATTTCTAAGGTGACAGTACGAATGACTTTTTTAGCCTGAGAAAGAGTAATTTGATTTCTTGCTATTCCATCATACAGCAGAAGATATTCCCACGGTTTTTCTTGATCTGATAGTTGTGAGATTACAGGATTCCATTCAGGACAGTGCCATCCAATCGCTCGTTGCCAACGTCTAACTCTATGAAGGTTGCCAGTAGTATAGAGTAATCTACCATAGAATATATAAAGTTTTCCTTGTTTGGCATGGCTATTTAATAATAGGTTGCCTGTTGCCATTCTTTGACTAAGAATGTCTATTTCTTGTGCTAATTTGATGATTTTTTTATTTGCAGACATGAATTTTAAAGGTTCAATATGAAAACTCGAATAATTATCGAGTTGTGAATACTTTATAACATCACTTGTGGCCATCTGCTTAACTTTCTAGATTAGTTTTTCTTCTCAATAAAATGACTATACAATAATTTTTTTTGAGTTTTTTCTACATTAATAATATTATATAACCATACCTACATCTTTCAAATAGAAAAACACAACATTATACATTTGAAAAAAAATTGTCTTAAAATTAGTAATTTTTCCTGTGAATTCATAACATGAATTAGAGAAAAATCGTGAATATATAAGCAGTAAAATTATGTAATTTTTATCGCCAAACAAATTTGATTTCACAAATCAATTGATTACTAATATTTAAAGTAAGTATCTTAAAATACACCATGGCTTATAGTTGTTTGATATTAAGATCGTACATATAAATAATTCTACACTACTCCATCTAAGTATATATGCCATGTGGCCAATAATTTGAATGATCGCCTTATGTGGATTTACAAACTATAAAAGCTGTGCTATAATACTATGAATTTATTACAAAATTAAAAAGCGAATAAATTTATCAGGAATGTTAAATTCTCAGGGTTCTAAACAGATTAAGTTAAATTAATATTTATGATGTGAATTCTAGGAGCGATCGCCACTTGAACATTTTTTTTGCACTATGGCTTTCTCACATATCGTCTTTTCAGAAGTTAGGATACATATTAGTTATCAAAGTATTGAAAAGGAGCAATAGAGATGTACTGACTCCATTCAGTTCTCAGTTAATATTTTTAACTTTTCACCTTTGTGAGGAGTCTATAGACGCGGATCGATTTCCCTTGGGTATCTCTCATATACCTATAACTGTTCACTGATTCAATTCTTTAGGGTCAACAAAATATAGTAGAAGTATTACAAAATGATAAAACGGCCACATCAAGGCCATATTAAACACTTAAATTTTTGCTAATTTGAGACAAATACAAATCGTTGGATCATGCTATGATTAATCTTAGTAAGATTGAAAGTATAAAGTATATTGTATGTACATACACTAGACAATAACTAGAACTAAATCCCCATCAAACAAAGTACTGACAATCTGCTCAACAGAAGCTGACTTTTAAAAGTTAGAATCATACTAAGGTAGATATTTGAAATTTTCCCGCGATGTGTTTAGGTTACACCTTGAGATTTACGGCGTTGCTGAATTGAAGTATGAATGCGCGATTGTTTGGTTCTCGCCTTCGCCCCCGAGCATCCCCCAATTTAGGGGGACTTTTAGAGTTTTATTCCCCCCAATTTTGGGGGGTTAGGGGGGCTTGCATCATATCCCAGAATCAGCAACGCCAGATTTCTAAACCGTGCTAAACATTGCTGTGCTTTTTCCTAGCTCATGCTGCGCAAACATATCGGCGACAGCCAAAAACATGATTTTACCTTCTGCAGTTTGGAATTAAACACAGTTTACAATAACTGGCGTTGGTAATTTGAGGTATGATATCATTTCCGGATAAGAGCGCGATAGAAGTCCATGACCTTTACGCGACCAAAAAACTTTATCCTTATACTCGGGGTTTCTTCTTCTTTCTTTCCTCCTGACTCCTGACTTCCCCTCCTGGGAGGGGTTAGGGGTGGGTTGGGAGGGGGAGGGGCTAGGGGTGGGTTGACTCCTAAGTAATGCGCGATTAATATCATACACGCGCTTTACCAACGCCCAATAACTCTTTGCTTCATATTCTGGGTTTTATCCAGATACTAATAAGTTAATCGCACCTTTAGGCGATCGCATTACGCATAGATCGAGTTATTCAGCAAATAATTGCCTTTTTTATCTTTTTTAGGTTGATTATGCTTTGCCATATTTGAAAGTTTTACAGCGCAATTCATTTAAGTAGACTACAAAATTATTTTTGGGTAGGGGGTAGGGGGTAGGGAGTAGGGAGTAGGGGCGTTAATGATAGTTATGGGGAAGCTAACGGCCGTTTGCGTTCCGCAAAGCTCCGCTAACGCCCTTAAACTCTGTACTTCA
This sequence comes from Okeania sp. SIO2B3, assembly GCF_010672525.1. Classification (GTDB taxonomy): domain Bacteria; phylum Cyanobacteriota; class Cyanobacteriia; order Cyanobacteriales; family Microcoleaceae; genus Okeania. The sequence continues at coordinate 64,762 of NZ_JAAHGH010000020.1, forward strand.
TCAAGTGGAAAACTGCTATTAATGAAATTTAAAATCACAATTTCTCCCTTTAAAATTGCTAAATACTTAACTTTTGGCATAATATTTTTAACTATATGCAGCATCGCCATTCAGATAGGTAAATACGTTTTTGATTACCGCGAACCCTGGACAAGATTATTTAATCTCGACCGGGAAATGAATATTCCAACTTGGTATTCAAGTTTAATGTTGGTATCTTGTGGATTAATTATTCGTGGAATTTTTGCTATAAAAAAATCATTGTCTGACCGTTTCTGGCGACAGTGGAAAATTCTCTCAATCATCTTCTTTCTATTAGCATTTGACGAAATAGCTAGTATCCATGAAATTTTGATTATTGATGACTTAGCAGATGCTCTAAATATTCCCAGTTTTTGGCATTCAGTGTGGGTAATTCCCGGAACAGTTTTAGTAGCAATTTTTATCTGGAAATATTGGAAATTTATACTCTATTTACCAAAGCAATTACGCCGATATTTCTTAATTGCTATTAGTTTATATGTAGGTGGTGCATTGGGTATGGAAATGGTCGGAAGTTACTATGATGGAATTGATGGTCAGCAGAATTTAGTTTATGCAATGTTAGCCACTGTAGAAGAAGTAATGGAAATGATGGGATGTGTAGTTTTTATCTATAGTTTATTAACTTATTTAGGTGAGTTAGATGCGGATATAGGAGTTAGTTTTTATATTAAAAATAAGAGTTAATTTTTTTCGTTAGAAGTATGTAGAGCTTACCGGTCTAATCTAAAAGCATTGGCATATAAAGACAAGTGCCTTTTTTTTTGTCGAAAAAAGTACCTGGTTTTCAGTCTAAAAAGCTCAAAAAGTTAGTATTTTAGGCGCATAGTAGGACATAACAATTAAGGAACAATTCTTACCTAATAATTAATAATTAAATATGGGTTGCTGATTAATTCTCAAAGTATTGACTGATATTGGTTTTAGCGTTTTATAGTTGAAAAAAGTACCAGCTTTTTGGTGGAAAAAGCTCATGCATGCTAGTATTTTGGGATGATTATGGCAGAAAAATTGAGAGACAATTCTTAACTCCTACCTCCTTGCTCATTCCCATTTCTCCTGTCTTCCCCTCCCCTCCTGGGAGGGGCTAGGGGTGGGTTGTCTCCTGTCTCCTGTCTCCTACCCCAGCAAAAAGACTTCCCATACGCAAACCCTAGTTAAGGCAGCCACTTCGGATTAAAACCAGTTAGAGGCAACTCTTCTGGTTGAAGCTGCCACTGGGAATCATCTTCTGGCATTTTTGAATCTAAAGGTAACATCCATAAACGACTAATTTTTATTGTGTTTTTGGTATTTTCTTGTTCTTGTTCTTCTTGATTTGATATTGTTACCATTTGGTCAAATAATAATGCTAAACCATCCGGAGACAAATCCATGTTAACCTCCTGTTGGTTTGGCAAAATCACTAAAGGTTTTAACAAATTTCTCTTAATATCAAATGCTGCAATATAAGGTTGTTCTTGATACTCTTCTCCATTCTCTACTACTTGAGTTAATAAACAATAAAGAATACTTTTATTCGGGTCAAATTCTGCAGTGAGAATATTACCATAAGGACGAGTTCGCAATATCTCTCGCTCCTCGCCTTGATTAGTCACAATATAAAGCGATCGCGTCCCATCTTGATTATATTTTACCATCGTTGCCATCGAACCATCAGGAGCAAAATTTAATACTGTTCCAAACTTTGGTAAAAATATTAAATCCTCTGAATCTGTTTCTGGATTTATTGGTAAAATTGAGGTTCCTTCTCCTTGTAAAATTACTAAATTTTTGCTATCTGGTGTAATTAAAAAGTCTCCACCTTTTTGAATTATTCCATCTTTATTTGTTAAAGGTTGTACTTCTTTTCCTAATTCTAATACCCACGGTCCGGAATCAAAAATATCTTTTCTATTTACCCGTTGAATTACAATTTTTTTACCATCAAGAGATAAATCAAATTTCAAGTTTTGGTATTCTGAATTATCAAGAACTTTTTCGATTTTACCTACAGCTTCTGAAGATTTTAATTTGGCATCTCCAGGAGCAAAATTAATCCCAGTTGTCACAGTGTATATTTGTTGTTCTATCAGAGTAGGAACTTCATTTTGCTTTTCAACTGCCGAAAATAAAATCTTTTCTCCCTTGGGAAAAAATTTAAAATCCATTACTTCTAAATTTTTCGGACTTAGTATTATAGGCTGTTGTTTTTTAGTTAAATTAATTAAGATTAATCTGCCTTTTTTCTCTCCTTGAAAACCTATATAAGCAAATGCACGGTCGCGACTGCTAAATAGACCTTGAAAAGGCTGCATTACCTCCCCTTGATCTAAACCATAAAACTTTTCTTTTGCCCCTGATAATTTCACTGTATACTGATTACCATAGGGAGCAGGTTCTAAAATTGTATAAGCCATTCTCCGACCTGCCCAACTCACTTTCCCTGGTAAAGGTGGTTCTATTGTTAAGTTTTTTTCAACACTTGCATGGTTCATGGGTCGATTAAAATTTAGTATAAAAGCTGTATCTTCAGCTCCTATTTTTTTGTCTTGCCAGCTAAAGTCTTTAACTTTTGGAGCTGTACTTCCACCACCCACAAATAGCAGACAAATTAACACAGTTAATCCGAGAATCAAAGTAATAGCAACTCTGTCCAGAGGTTGTCGTAACTCCTGTAAAATAATGTCTTGATTTTCGCGAAATAGATGATTAATTTTTTTTCTTAAATTTACCATTTATTTTTCCTTTATATCCCACAGTTAAAGAAGTCAGAAGTCAGAAGTCAGAAGTTATTTTTGTGATACCAATTCCCACGCATTATACCAAGCGTGAAAAAAGAATGTTACGAATAGTAAGAGCGATAAAAATAATTTACAGGAGATGTCTATTTGATAAAGCGGTGCGACCCCGCGACGACGATAGTCGCATCTGGTAGCGCACCAAGAGAAAAAGATAATTTACGCCCTAAAAAATGGTATTACAGCGGTTTTCATTTCAGTAGACCACAGTAGGGGCGAATGGCATTTGCTAACGCAAAGCTCCGAATGGCGCCCTTACAAGGTTTTCGTTATGACGATGTGGTTTATCAATCTGAAAAGCGCTGTAAAGCTATTCCCATAGGACTCGGTCCTCCTGAGTTCCCCTCCTGGGAGGGGCTAGGGGTAGGTTGACTCCTAAGAAATACCCTAGATATTTGTAGCAAACATTTATCAAATTGGTATTAGTGCTATACTTGGGCAATACTTCAGTTGTCAACTAATTAGCACAAACCGAATCACTTTGCATGCTAATTTTAGCTTGCGTTAATGTTAATTATTCTTATGGTTGTTTCCCCTCCTGGGAGGGTTTAGGGGTGGGTCTCCTGCTCAACAAAATGTAGAAAAGTTTTTGAGAAATGGTATTACAGGGATTTTGAGCAACCCTCAAAAAATATTTCGCTTTAAAAGACGGGGTTGCGCGACCCAATTATTTTGATAAAAGTTTCGGATGAGTTGAAAATTGTGCTTAATCATAATAGTATTTACTACCGTTTGAAGACTTATTCTTAATATTTATAGAGGATTATTTGTGAGATTGCTATAATTAAACGGAGATAATATTATCTTTTTATTTTGAGTTTAATACCCCACGTTCTACATAGTGTTTAAAATTTCTTGTGGTTTGAGTTCCCATCCACTCCTTCCTTCTTCCCTCTTCCTTCCTCCTTCTTCAATAATCATAAGGATTTTTCGGCTTAGGAATTGGTTTAATTGTAGATGGCAAAATTGTTAATTTACGTTGACCATTCAGCTCATCAGTAATCATTTTACCTTCAACTTTAAACCAACCATCTTGAGCATATTTACTCCGACTCCTACCTTCTGGTAATTTAACTGGTAATCCCACTGGATAAGCATCAGCAGCACAACAAGTCAGAATAAATCTAGATATCCAAAAATATTGCTCAGATAATCCAGGAGGATAAATTACAAACCCAGTCACTTCAACTTTTTGATCATTATAAGCATCTGGTTCTGGATAAACATTTAAAATTCTAATCCATTCAATCAGCGATCGCTCTTCTGGTTTAGTAACACTACGAAATTCTTGAGGTTGAGTTCTAGTTACTGGCAAAGATTCTGTTAAGCCTCTTTGTAATGCTGTTTGACTAGCAAAAACTTGAGGAGTAATCATCAATGCCGATAGAGCTGATATTAATAATAAACCACTACTCCAACCAGGAGGAAAAAGATTAATATGCTGATTTTCAATACTGGTTAATGCTTGTTTTGATTGTCTCTTAAATCTTTGATTTTTGCTAATATTCAATAATTCCCAAATTTTCAATCCACCTAATAATAGTAAAGCAATTCCAGCTCCCACTGTTAAACCAAAATAACGAGGATGAATTAATATATATAACTTGCTTGTAGTCCAATAATACAATAACACAAAACCCCAAACAAAAATTGCTATAGCATCTATCCAAGAACTATATTTTTTGAGTAGAAAAAAAAGTGAATTGTAAACTTTCATCTGATTAAAATTGCTGACAAATATTGTGGTTTCAAGCCTCCTCTTTTAAGGGGATAAAAGCGGTCTATCTTCTCAGCTTACCGTCGGTTGGGATGGCGAAGAAACCTGCGCCATATCCAATCGACCAAGAGAAGAAAAATTTTCCTTTGAATCAATCCTCTTAATTTTAAAGGAGAGTTCAATAATTGATAATTGATAATGGATAATTGATAATTACCTCTCCCTAAAACGGATAGGATTGAATAAAAGGAAAAAATTTATATTTTTACCCTTGAAAGGGTCGGCTTTAAACCTGAATTATTGAATTATTGAATTATTAATTCTTCGGTAATTATTAATCCTTCAGTAATTATTAATTATTAATTATTAATTATTAATTATTAATTGTTCCCTGCTATAAGTTAATTTAACTCAAATATAAATTCACAATCAAAGCCATCATAAATGTTAATTGTGCTGCTAAAACCATTAAATAAATTACAACCCGCGACCGAAATACTGATAATAACAAACCAACAGCTTTGATATCAATCATAGGTCCAAAAACCAAAAAAGCTAATAGGGAACCACTGGTAAAAGTTGCGGCAAATGACAAAGCAAAAAAAGCATCCACAGTCGAACAAATAGAAACCACTGTGGCCAAAGTCAGCATAGCAATAATTGAACTAATAGGACCCTGACCAAGACTCAGAATAAATTCACGGGGTGCAGCAACCTGAATCATTGCAGCGATCGCGCTACCAATAACCAAAACTCCACCTAAGTCTTGTAACTCTTGCACCATACTATTTAACAAAGATAAAAGTCGCTGTCTATCAGGTGCAACGAACAGAGATTTCCAGCTCATATCTTTGTTAGAAGTGGTTTGACTACTCACACCTAGTGGACTTTGATTAATAGTACTAGCTTCTACTTGCCACAGTGGGATAGACTCCAGGGGCATAGATGTGCTAGATTGACCGAGAAAAAATGTTCCTGACTGTAAAAGAGGAGAAGTTTCAACTTTTTGAGAAACTGACTGTTGAGGTCTAGGTAATAGACGAGCAGTTGTAGGTTGCAATAACGGTCGCATATCCTTTTGTACGCTGAATACCCAACCAATAATTGTTGCTATTGCCAGAGAAAATACCACCCGTAACACTACTATTTCTGGTTGGTCTCTAAAAGCAGTCCAAGTGGCCCATATTACTATGGGATTTACTGTTGGAGCTGCCAATAAAAAACCAATTGCTACTGAAGCTGGTACACCTTGTATCAATAAACGTCGGGCAACTGGAACATTACCACATTCACATACTGGGAACAAAAAACCAATTAAACTACCGACAAACGCTCCTAAAAGAGGGTTTTTAGGCAGATATGTAATTAATTTACGCTCATCAATAAACCACTGTAATATTCCGGAGAAAATCACCCCCAACAGTAAAAATGGTATTGCTTCTACCAATAAACTAAGAAAGAGGGTGAAAGCATTATTCAACTGATTTGTCAGCGTTGATGCCATCTTTATATTTACTTTATATTTACTCTTTAAACTTTATTTTCTAAATATTTTCTCTGGTTCAATAATCTCCTAGGGGTCGGTATTATTTAAATAACTATACATATATTTACAATGTAAGTATATACTAAGGTAATCTAGATAATTAACTTAATCTAGATCTATACAGTTTCTTTTGACACACAAATAATATTTTGAGTTTTATGCTTAACTTATCTAGCTTTAAGCCCTTAATCTTACCAGCTCTTGAAAACTCCCTGCCAAAAACTTTTCAGGAGTTAACTTTACGAAATTTATCATTATATGATTTTCAAGTTGACAGTAATCAATCAGGAGAAGTGGCTGCTTTAAGACTAGAAGCTGAACCAAGATTGCCAGGAATAATCTTAACTGAAGAGGGACATATCTCAGGAATGATTTCCCGACAGCGATTTTTGGAGTATCTGAGTCGCCCTTTTGGACGAGAACTATTTCTCAAAAGGTCTTTAAAGACTTTGTATGAGTTCGCTTACACAGATTTTTTAATGATGCCTGGAGATACGAAAGTTATAGAAGCTAGTAGTAAAGCTTTACAGAGACCAACTAACCAAGCTTATGAACCAATTGTGGTTGAAATCGAACCCTATGTCTACAGAATTTTAGATGTCCATCATCTGCTGACAGCTCAATGTCATATTCATCAATTGGCCAGTAATTTACTCCATGAACTTTATCAAGAATTGGAGACAGCTCACCAAAAATTAGAGCTTCAAGCTTCTTTAGATGCCTTGACTCAAGTTGCTAATCGTAGAAGATTTGACGAATATTTAGCTCAACAGTGGCTCCAGATGTCTAAACAACAAAGCCCTATATCCATAATTATGGCAGATATTGATTGTTTTAAAGGTTATAATGACACTTATGGTCATCAAGCTGGAGATAAGTGTATCAAGCAAGTAGCTTTAGGAATTAATCAAGCTGTTCAAACGTCACTTAAAACAAATAAGGAAAATTTAGTGGCTCGTTATGGAGGAGAAGAATTTGCGATAGTTTTACCTCAGATGAATGCTATTGATGCTGTTTCTATAGCGGAACAAATTCGTTCTCATGTCAAGTCATTAAATATTACCCATAAAGCATCTGTTGCCTCAAAAGTTGTAACTTTAAGTTTAGGAGTTGCTACAACTATACCTCAATTGAGTAGCTCGCGAGAAGCATTAATTGCTGAAGCAGATCGAGCACTTTATCAAGCTAAAATTCAAGGTCGCGATCGCGTTATTCTTAGTTAAGGGTCGCTCTAGATAAATCAAAAAAATTTGAAACAAATTTTGGCTTTGTTGCATCTACTCTAACTCTAAATATTGCTTTAATACTTAAGCTAATTTTCTGGTGATGATTTCTTGAATCAACATAATGTTATTTTTGAGTACGACGACTTCTAGGAGGAACGACTTTTGGGGAAGTAGATTTACGAGGAGTGGACTTACGTCGCTGTTTCTGAGGTTTGACTTTGGGGAGTAAGCTAGATAAACCTTTAGTTTTGAAGCGTTTATAAACTGAACTACTCCAATCACTAACAGAATGACTCATTGCACCAAGTTCTAGACCCACTAATAAAGCAATTACTTCTTGATAATGCAGGGAAAGCGATCGCCACAAGCTTTCAACAAACCCTAAAATACTCCATTCCAGCCCCAGTAATTTATCTATAATTAAACCAAATACAATTACTACTCCCAGCCATGTCAAAAGATACAGGATTCGTAGTGCAGTACCAATTATCGGTCCATGAGATAAAAAGGAGCGATGATTCAGACTTGTTTGGTAGGGTCGCCAAAGCCACTTAAACCAACCCCATCGTTGAAATTGCCGAGAATTAATGTCCAGGTCTGGGCCAAACATTAGCCCACTGAACAAAAAACCCCCAGAAACAAATAAGGTTAAGTGGGTACTATGAATTAACCCAAAGCTTAAGCTTGTTACTATGGGTAAACTCCACAAGGTTATCCGGTCATGGGTGCTACCACTGGGCATAGCAGATTTAATCTAGGCCAAAAAAAGCATAATCTATTTATCAAACTTAGCAGATAAAAGATACTTTTTTTTACTTGCATATTTAGTAAGATGTGTTATAGTAGTAAAAGTTGGGCGGTTAGCTCAGCGGTAGAGCGCCTGCCTTACAAGCAGGATGCCACTGGTTCAAATCCAGTACCGCCCATACAAGAATTACTTGGAATAAAAGGGGCAAGGATTATTGTGCTTGTTTATTGAGCAGTCATAACTGTACCCTCACTCCATCTTTGCCCCACTTTTAATCTTTAATTCTAAAAGTCCATTAAGAAATAAAGAAATATTGACACATTTGAACACTTGAATATTGTCTTTTTATTGAAGCTATTTGTCTTTGTTGTGGTTTGTGGTGGATATGTGGTGGCTGAAACTACTGGTAGAGGTGAATGTTGTGGATGTTGTGGATTTTTTAAAAAAATACTAAGGTCTAAAGATTTTCTGTTGAGCAAATAATTAATTATTTTTTGAAAATAAATAAGTTTGATTCACCACATCCACCTCTGGCAAGGGTTTTGTCCACAACATATTCACCACATCATCTACCACCATCCACCACACCAAAAAAATCTCTAAAAATGAATTTAGGGACTAAAGGTATAAGCGATCGCTATTACGAATAGTCCATCCCAGCTAGTGGGGCTTAAAGGTATGAGCGATCGCTATTACTGATAATCTGCCCCGTCTAGTATGGACTAAAGGTATGAGCGATCGCTATTACTAACGGTCTAATATGATTGGTGGGACTGGCTGGGTTAGATAAAAAGTCAAACCTTCTTTCTTATCAATACCCTCTTGTGGCGTTATATAATCTAACAGTAGACAGTATACTATAATGAATCAGGGAAAAAGGCAAGAAGAATGGTTAATAAGATGTATTCGTTTAGCTCCAAATGCTCCTGAACAAAACCCTATTGAAGATGTTTGGCTACAAGGAAAAGAAATGGTAAGAAGATATTGGAATCTTTGCCATAATTTTAAGATAGTCAAGTGGCTATTTTCTTGGACTATTAATCAAGATTTGTTTGATTTTCCGCACGTTATCAATGTATGGTTCCTCAATCTAAACTAGGATTATTCTCATCTATTTTACCTTGATGCCTTCAGTACTTAGGCAAATACGCTATATTATAGTGTTTAATAATTATGATATGTCTGTATTTAGGTTGTTGTGAATAGAGCCAGAGCTAAGACCTCCCCGCTTGGGTTAATGCGGATTAGTTGGAAACGTCCACTGTGTTCCTACTACGTCGCGTGTCGAGTGACCCCCCCGCTTGGGTTAATACGGATTAGTTGGAAACTTTTAGTAGGAATTTCTTCCTAAACTTCCTTCAAAAATTATTTGACTGATAACTGATAACTGATAACTGATAACTGAAGTAACGTCCCAGGTAGTTTAATCTATCTGGGTTTTTTATTTTTTGAAATATTCCGAGCTGCGATAAAACTCCGTTCCATTGACGTGATCGCAAAGTAGAACAGACTTTAGTTGTCCTACTTCCGTAAAGATATATATTAGACTTGTCGCTAAATAGAGGGAAAAAATCGCTCCAACCTAGACAGAGCAATAACTCCAAGGCTTTTTAGCTTCCAATAGCTACAATCGTTATAGAACAAGGTTTTTGGGGATTTTTGAAGTTATAAAGCGACAAGTCTATTGTTTAATATTATTTGGGGTTTGTAGACACGAATTGGCGTGTCGAAGACTATCCCCATACAATTTTTCCTTCTGCCCTCTGCCTTCTGCCTTCTTCAAATAATGCCATAATTGATTTAATTTTCGATTATTGGAGAAGTCTAAAAAAATGTCTGAAAATAATTCTTTAATTGGTCAAACTCTCAGACAACATTACAAAATTGTCGAACAATTAGGATGTGGGGGTGGGTTTGGAGAAACTTATATTGCTGAGGATATAGATATACCAGAAAATCCTAAACCTCAGCGTGTTGTTAAACGACTAAAACCGACTATTAAGCATCAGCAAGTCCAAAGATTATTTGAGCAAGAAGGTCAAATTCTCAACCGACTTAGTAGATACGATAGGATTCCTACTTTGTATGCTTATTTTGAGCATAATCAAGAATTTTATCTAGTTCAAGAACTGATAATAGGCCATGATTTAACCACAGAAATGAGTCAGCTTTGGAGTGAAGCTAAAGTGCTAAATTTTTTGTCAGAAATTTTAGAAGTTTTAGCTTTTGTACATCAAAATGGGGTAATTCATCGAGATATTAAACCAGGGAATATTATGCGGCGAGACCGCGACCAAAAATTAATGTTAATTGATTTTGGTGCGGTTAAAGAAGTGAGTAATATTGTTGTTAATTCTCAGGGAAAATCTAGTAGTACAATTGCAGTGGGTACTCCTGGTTATATGCCTGTGGAACAAGCACAAGGAAGACCACAATTTGCTAGTGATATTTATGCTGTGGGTATTACTGCAATTCAAGCTTTGACAGGAGTTACACCGAGGGATTTTATCCAGGATGAATTAGGTGAAATAGACTTACAAAAATTAGCTCCTAATATCAGTGAAAAGCTGGCTAATTTTTTAACAAAAACGGTTAGGGTTAATTGGAGACAACGTTACTCGGATGCTGCTGTTGCTTTACGAGCGTTACAGGGAAATATTGAACCTATTTCTGGAATATTAAATTGGATTTTATTAAAGATAACTATTGGTTTGATTTGTCAGTATAAAAATTGCGATTTTAGTATTTTTCAAAATTGTCTAGAATTCTTTGTAGACCGCCTTCAGCAAAATAGTACTTCTGTGAATTATGAGCTTTACAAAACTGTTAATATGTCGCTATTAAAGGCACAAGAAAAAATTGCTATTGAATATAGAAATCAGATTGGTGGTTCTTTTCCCACAGTACTTCAATATTCACCATTTCATTCTGAGCAAAAACGAGAAAATTTGGGTTGGGTGAATCGTAAAATATCTAAGTTGAGAAGTGAGTTAAAAAAAATCAATCAAACAGAATATGTAACAAGTTTTCCTGAAGATATTAGTTGTTTGTTAATTCCTTTGCCTCCTGTAGATGAAATTAAGAATTTATGCCAGAGTTTTATTCAGGTATTACTCCAGGGAGATGAACCAGATGGATATTTAGAAAAGCTGCAAAGAGATGTGGGAGGTTTATTAAATTTAGTAGCTGTTAATTTTATGCAAGAAGTGCGCCAGAATCAAATAGTTAAAGAAATTTTTGAATATGATTTTTTAGAGATAATTAATCAACAATTACCAGGAGATAAATTGACTCTAGAATATTTAGATAAATCTCTCCAGAAAGTTAGATTAGAATTAACGGAATTAAGGATTCAGCAGGAAAAAGCAACAACAGCAATTATCTCACAACCTATTAATTTTGATGTGACACGACCAGGTAATTCACAAGTTGAAGAAGGAAGAAGGAAAAAGTGGATGGGTACTCAAACTCCAAGCAATTTTCAAAACAATGAAAAGGGGCTATTACTGGATACTCCCTCTGGTCAAGTACCACTTAATTCTTTCTTTTATATAGAGCGATCGCCCATAGAGTCGGAGTGTTATGAAACTATTATGAATCCGGGAGCTTTGATTCGAGTTAAAGCACCTCGACAGATGGGAAAAACTTCTTTAATGAGTAGAATTTTGAATTATGCTCAACAGCAAGGATATTGCAAAGCTTGTTTAAATTTTCAGTCAGCAGATGAGGAATTTCTCACTAATCTTGATTTATTTTTAAAGTGGTTTTGTGCCAGTATTACTGATGAATTGAATCTAGAAGAAAAACTATCTGAATATTGGCAAGGAGTATTAGGAAGTAAAAATAAATGTACAAATTATTTTCAAAGATATCTACTATCAGAAATTTCTACTCCTTTAGTTTTAGGATTAGATGAAGTAGACCAAGTTTTTCAACATCCAGAAATTGCTACTTCCTTTTTTGCTTTGCTCAGGACTTGGCATGAACGTGGTAAAAACGAAGCAGTTTGGCAAAAGTTAAGGTTAGTAATTGTACATTCAAAAGAAGTATATATTCCTCTAAATATTAATCAGTCACCTTTTAATGTCGGTTTACCCATAGAGTTACGAGAACTCAACTGGGAAGAAGTAGAAAACTTAGTCAAATTACATCATTTAGAATGGTCTTCAGAACAGATAAAAGAATTAATGGCAATGGTCGGGGGACATCCTTATTTAGTACGTCAAGCTCTCTATCAAATTGCCAGGGGAAGAATAACATTAGAAAAGCTATTACAGGTTGCTCCCACAGAAGAAGGTCCCTATTGTGACCACCTACGTCGCCACTTAAATAATCTCGAAGAACACCCAGAATTATTAACAGCAATTAAACAAATTATTACCATAGATTACCCTATCTCTATAGGCACAAAAGAAGGATTCAAATTACGCAGTATGGGATTAGTAAAATTTCAAGGAAATTTAGTCATGCCCCTATGTGAATTGTATCGGAGATATTTTAGTTATCGACTGTAAAGCAATTTCAGTTATAGCGCTACGTGCTAGGGAATAGGGAATAGGGAATAGGCAACAGGTAAGAAAGTTTGCTGGACTTTTTCTTGTTAGTAAATAACCAATTCTTGTTTAAAATCTCATTTGAAAACGCTATATTAGTCAAAGTATCAAAATCCTAAATTTATATCTATGAATTTGTGGAAAAATATTATATTTTCACCATTTTATCCTGTAGCCAGTCTATAAATCATGTATTAAAGAAGCAGTCAGCAGTCAGCACCAAGAGTGATCGGCAGATTTTTTTGAGATGCCCTCGTTTGCGGAGCATTCCGTTAGGAAAGGAGATTTCAACTCCTCCTTTTTTGTGATTTTTTTCGATCCAATTGGTATAAGAAAATTTTTATAAATCATTAGACATCTCCAGAAAAGAGGGAGTAGGGAGGTTCCATGCAACCTCCCTACAGAGTAGGTGGAAATAATTAATGTATATAGTAAGAGAATTAATTTGATTTTTTATTATTGGAGATGTCTATTATTATCTTAACTCTTGACAATATACTATCTGAATAAGATATTATTGTTTATATAACTAAAATACCACAATTAAAAGTGCATCAAATGTATTTATTTTCTCCTGATAAAAACCTACTTATAATCCTGCAAATATGTTTTCTATTAACAAATATTTATCCTCGCTAAACAATCAGCGAAAATTCGCAAGATTACTCAGAAGTACACTGAGATTTATCTATAGTTTATTAGAAATTGCTACTATTTTACTCACCGTTATTTTGTTGATTTTAGGAATTATTTATATTGAAGATACCATAGAACAAAAAACAGAGTGGGGTAAAGCTTTTCTACAATCCCTTGAAGACTCAGAAATTCTAGGAACTATTGAAAATATTAGCGTTGTTACAGCATTAGTGATTTATCTTAGGTGGGGAAAAAAGAAATCCCATTATCAAGCTTGGCAAGTAATTGACTCTGCCCAAGGATTACAAATTAGCTATGCTAGAATCAAAGCCCTAGAAGAACTTGTCAAAGGAGGTGTTTGTTTAAAAGGTTTATCTCTACCTAAAACCAATTTAGACCAAGTTAATTTAGTAGATGTAGATTTTAAAGAAGCAAATCTTCAAGGAGCGAAACTTTTAGAAGCCAACCTTCGAGGAGGTAAATTTGAATTAACTCAATTACAAGGAGCTTTTTTGTGGGGAGCAAATCTTCAAGATACTTTCTTTCTCTTAACTCAACTTCAAAAAGCAAATCTTTGTTCAGCAAATCTAAAAAATGCCGATCTTGAAGGAGTTAATCTCTTAGAAGCAAATTTACAAAAAGCGAATTTGGAGGGAGCTTATATACTAGGAAATCTTCAAGGTGTTGACTTACAAGAAGCAAATTTAAAAGGAGCAAATCTCCAAGGTTGTTATCTGAAAAACGCTAACTTTCAAGGTGCAAATTTGAAAGGAGTAAACTTACAAGAAGCTAATTTACAAGGAGCAAATTTTCAAGATGCTAATCTACAAGATACCAACCTACAAAAAGTAAAAGGTCTGAATCCATTACAGATTAAATCTGCTAATAACTGGCAACAAGCTAAATATTCTAGAGAATTTTATTCTCAGCTAAATTTACCAGAGAAATGAAGGAAGAAGGAAGAAGAAAGAAGGAAGAAGGCAGGAGGCAGAAGGCAGAAGGCAGGAGGGAAAATTGCTGAATTTCCTGCTGCGCAAACAGCATAAGTACCTCTTGCCCTCTGCCTTTGAGGTAATAATTATTAATTATTAATTATTAATTATTAATTATTAATTATTCCCTAAAATCTACAATAATGTGCGCTGGCTTATGTACAAATTGCAGGAACTGTCCAATAGTTAAAAGTCTGATAAAATCGGCTTTTTATTCCCCCTGTTGCCTGTTGCCTGTTGCCTGTGCCCAGCGCTATATCTCACAACTCAAATAAGATTGCTAAATAATATGAACAAAAGTCACATTCGGCTCAACAAAACCACAAGAGAATGGGTTATTTATGCACCAAACCGAGGCAAACGTCCCCAGGACTTTCAACAAGAAGATATAGTACAAGAAAAAGTAGAAAGTCACTCTCCAAACTGCCCTTTTTGTCCTGGTAACGAAGAGCGTCTAGGAGGTATTTTGTTAGAAAAACAAAACCCAGAAAATACTAACTGGCAAGTGCGGGTTATTCCTAATAGATTTCCCGCTTTAACCCCCGATGAAAATACCGATAGAAAATTAGAAGGAATTTATCTGACCATGCCTGGTTATGGTAGACATGAAGTAATTATTGAAAGTGCAGATCATAGTCAAGATATTCCCACAATGTCTATCCAAGAAGTAGAGATAATAATTGATACTTACCATCAACGTTACATCGAACTTATGGAAATAGATGAAAGTATGATGGTGATTATATTTAGAAACCATGGTAAAAAAGCAGGTGCTTCTTTACGCCATCCCCATTCTCAAATTATTGCTACTAGCATTGTTCCCCAACATCGGCGCTGGCAAGAAGAAGAAGCTCAAAGATATTATGATGAATTTGGGCACTGTTTATACTGTGAAATATTAGCATTTGAAAAACAAAATAAAACGCGAGTAATTGAGGAAAATTCATCCTTTTTAGCTTTTATTCCCTTTGCTGCTAAAGCACCTTTTGAAATCTGGATAATGCCAAAAGAACATCAAGGTGATTTTGGTAGTATTTCAGAGCAAGAAAAATCTGATTTTGCATTAATTCTCAAAAATATTCTCACCAAATTATCAGAAAAATTAAACGACCCAGATTATAATTATGTAATTAACACTGCGGCTCGTTATAAAGCAGAAGAACCTCAAGTACATTGGTATTGTCTAATTGAACCTCGACTTACTACACCGGCAGGTTTTGAAATTGCTTCTGGTATTAGAATTAATCCCTCCCTTCCAGAACTAGATGCAGAATTTTTAACTACTTAATAGCAGGGAATATTCAACAATTAATAATGAATAATGAATAATGAATAATTAACAATTACCGAATAATGAATAATTAATAATTAAATAATTCACGCCTTGAAGCCTCTCCTTTTAAGGGGAAAAAAGAGGTCGTTTTGCTGGCGCACAACTTCGTTAACGCTACGCGACATGTTTGCGGAGCATTCCGTCAGGAAAAAGCGGAGCTTCCCGTAGGGTGGGATGGCGAGGTCTCAGAGCCATATCCAATGGACAAAGAGAAGAAATAATATTTCCTTATATTCAATTTTGTAACGTTTTTAACCAGAGGTAATTATCAATTATCCATTATCCATTAATGAACTCCCCTTAAAAGAGGAGGCTTTAAACTACAATTTTTCGGAAAGGAAAACATTCTTCTTCCTTCTTCCTTCTGCCTTCTAAGTTGATGCAGCAAGAGCAATAGCTCCGACAATAATTTGATGTTCTTGTATTTGAATTCTTTCGTGCAAAGTTTCTGGTGTATCGTCAGGCAAAATTGGTACAGCCGCCTGCATTAAAATCGGACCATTATCTACTTCTACATCTACTAAATGTACCGTACAACCAGTTATTTTTACTCCAGCTTCTAATGCTTGTTCTATGGCTTTAATACCTCGAAAACTAGGTAATAAACTGGGATGAATATTGATAACTTGATTAGGAAAAGCATCTATTAAAACTTTAGTAACAATTCGCATCCAACCAGCCATAATTACCCACTCTACATCATATTCTTGTAGAGTTTCAACAATTTTGCCGTCAAATTTTTCTCTATTTTTGCATTCTCGATGATTTAATAATATTGTCGGCACGCCCCATTTTTCTGCTCTTGTTTTAACCTTTGCTCCAGGATTATTATAAATCATTACTTGAACTTGGGCATTTAATGTTTGATTATTTATTGCTTCCATAATAGCCTCAAAATTACTACCACTTCCAGAGGCAAGAATTCCTAATTTTAAAGGAGAATTTTTTGCCGAAAAATGATCGGGGATAGCTGGAGAAATTAGAAAAGAATTAGAATTGAATTGTTGAGCTTCTGTTGTCATTTTTTCAAGTTAAATAGTGGAAATTGTTTAGATTATATAGCAGAAGGAAGAAGTAAGAAGGAAGAAGGAAAAAGGAAGAGGGAATAACTGCTGCTCCCGTAATATTTACAGCAAAGAGGAATATCTGGCACAAGAGCAAGATGCTCCCACTGTTCTCGTAACAAACATGGCCGAGAAGTAAGAAGGAAGAAAGAAAAAGGAAGAGGGAATAACTGCTGCTCCCGTAATATTTACAGCAAAGAGGAATACTTGGCACTCCCCATCTCCCCTACTCCCCGCTTTCCTGCGATACAATATAACAATGTGCGCTGGAATATTTACAAATGACAGGAACTGTCCAATAGCTAAAAGTCTTATATTATCAGCAATTTCTTCCTCCTGTTGCCTGCGCACAGCGCTATATTAAACAACTCCCAAATCATATTGGAGGTATAATGGTTTATCAATCTGAAAAGTCTTGTAAAACTGGAGCGATCGCTTCTTTCAAAATATCCTAAATTCTTAAAATTTCAGTTCATTTTTCCCCAAGAAAATATTCTTGAATAATGTAAGTAATTACTGGACAAAAAGGGATGTACTTACCTTGATTATCCAATTTATCAAAACTATCTAGTAATTCCTTGATTTCTGATTTTTCAAGATTTTCTACAACTTCTAATATACCATCAATTGCTGCTTTACGCATTGCATTCAACTTATCAATATCTAATCCTAATTTATCAATTGTTTTCAGAGCAATTTCTTTTTCTTTTTTATCTAAAACATTAGTGGGTAAAATTTCTCCAGAACCAGTATAGCGAAAAAAATCACCACAGTTAGGTTCTAAAGGGGAAACCATCAACTTTTCTTCATACCAATCTGCTTTTTTGACACCACAATGGGGAGGTTCTTTCTTTTCTCTTTCACGTTGGCACGATGCTAATAAATTATTATAATTTAGCTGATCTTCAGGAAAAATGCTACGGGGTTTGAGATGTTCTATATGACTATTTTTCTTATCAATTTCCATGCCACAGTAACAACAAATATAACCTTGTTCCTCAAGTAATTTTTGATGAATATTAGTTTTTTCTTTGCTCCTTAAATCATTATAAGTAGGTTGCCAGTCTTCATTAGCAGACGCTTTAAATTTTGCTAAATCTTCAGGTTCGTCACCTTTTTTTATATACTTCACTTCTTCAAAATCTCCCGCCGACGCATCAATATATCTGCTCTGACAAATTCTGGTTCATCAGTACCTATTTCTTCTTCAATTTCTAGCCGTAGTTGTCTAGCTGAATCAAGATTTCCACTATCTATTAATCGAAATAATTCCATCAATTTTTCTTTTATTTCTTGGGGACGTTCAGGAACTTTCATTAAGTCTTCTAAAATACGATTACTATCTCTACCGAAGGAACTAGAAGGATGTTTAAGAATGACATTATCATCTATTTTTTCCAAAATATAAACGCTATTCGGTTTGATTTGACTGACAACTTGTGGAGAGTGAGTAGTAATAATAAATTGACAATTAGGAAATGTTTCTGTTAGTTTGGGAATTACTTGACGCTGCCAAGCAGGATGTAAATGTTGTTCAATTTCATCTATTAATACCACACTACTCGCTTTTAAGGGATTACCTAAACTAGGATTAGCTATTGCTAAACGTCTTGCTAAGTCACCTACTAATGCTAATAAGTTTTTTTCTCCATCAGATAGTTGTTGAATATCAAGTTCTTGGTCTTGTTTTTTTATTGTCATTCTTGGGCGAGGTTTGCGACGCGCTCTAAAATCATTAAAATCATTTTTTCCTAATATAGAATAGATAGCTTCTCTAACTGCTTGAAGTAGGCGATCGCGATATTCTGGATTATCTCGACGTTCTTCATTTTCGGTGTCTTCTATTATTCTAAACCATTTAAAAAAGCCACCAAAATTAATTTGTGTTCCACTAAGTGCATCTTCATAAGCATCAACTTGTCTAAACCCATAATTTTCTTCAATTTTTATCGGTAAATCAAGTACAAAGCGATTAACAGGATAGTAAACAATTAGAGGAATATTAAGTTGAGAATTATCTTTCAGTTTAGTACGAATATCATCTGCTATTGATGGTGATTTTATAGATATTCCCCAACCTCCACCGTTGTTTTGAGCTAAACCTATTTGATTTTCTAAACCATCAATTGAAAAGATGATTTCACAGTTAATTGAAAATATACTTTCACACTTGGTTTCTTCACATCCATTTGTAACATCCTGTTGACTAAAATATCTGCCTTCTGATTTATCTATATAATCATCATCATCTAAATCTAAATCGTGTGTTGTCTTTTTTGGTTCATACTGAATTCTAACTAAAAGCCAAGAAAAGAGAATTGCTATACAGTCTAAAATCCTAGATTTACCTACACCATTAATTCCAATAAATACAGTAGGTTCTGTGGTGGAAAAATCAATAGTTAAATTCTTTATTCCTCTAAAACACTTGATTTCTAAACGTTTAATTTTCATCAGTTATAAATTAGAAGTTTTACAGCAGTTTTCAGGTCAATAAACCACACTAAAAAAATGAGGCATTGCATAAATGCGCGATGATTTTAATAGTTTTGTGGAATGGGTAAGCTGTTAAGCATTTAAACCACATATTGATTGTTTATCTATTTGACTATACAACCCTTATCAATTTTGACTTTTGACTTTTAACTTTTGACTTGCTATACGCATTTAAAATGCGTATTAGCTTATCTTGCCCGTTCCCGTTCCTTATATTTTCGGACAGGTAGGGTACTCGTACCACTTATGTAATGATAACCCTATAGGGACGTTGCATACAATGTCCCTACTGTGGTCTATTCAAATGAAAACTGCTGTAATATAGCCATAAGAAACAAACTGTTATGGGTTGAAATAAACTAAACTATGCCAGAATTATATATAATTGGAGGATGTAACGGTTCAGGAAAAACTACCACAGCCAAACAAATATTACCCTATTTCCTAAACATTTATGAATACGTCAACGCTGATGAAATTGCTTCTGGTTTATCGCCATTTCGCCAAGAAAGCGTTGCTATTCAAGCAGGAAAATTAATGATAAAAAGGCTAAACTACTTATGCCAAAATCAAGTTAACTTTGCCTTTGAAACTACCTTGTCTGGTTTGAATTACATACGCTTTCTCCAGCAATGTCAAAACAAAAGTTATCAAATCAATCTCATTTACTTATGGTTAAATAATCCGCAATTAGCGATCGCTAGAGT
Organism: Okeania sp. SIO2B3; assembly: GCF_010672525.1. Classification (GTDB taxonomy): domain Bacteria; phylum Cyanobacteriota; class Cyanobacteriia; order Cyanobacteriales; family Microcoleaceae; genus Okeania. The sequence continues at coordinate 84,602 of NZ_JAAHGH010000020.1, forward strand.
TAAACAAAGAGTAGCAAGCGGGGGACATAATATCCCTGAAGATGTTATAATCCGTCGTTATTATCGAGGACAAAAAAATTTAATTGAATCTTATCTTCCTTTGTGTGATACTTGGGTAATTTTTAATAACACTAACTTTCCCAGTCAATTAATTGCAGAAAAAGGAATTAACCAAACACCGATTATTTATCAACCTAAAACTTATTCTCAAATTATGGAGATAAAACTATGAATAATGAGCAACCTAAATTATTGTCAGAAAGAATCCATAAAGGTGTCAATAAAGCCATTGCTGAAGCCATAGAAAGACACCGAAAATTAGGAGAGTCGATCGCTATTTGGCAAGATGGAAAAGTAGTTATTGTACCTCCACAAAAAATCCCATTAATCTTGGACAAGGAATGGGATGAATAATTAATAATTAATAATTAATAATTAATAATGGATAATTACCTCTGGTTCTGTTTGAGGTGCTGATAACTAATAAATAATAACTGATAAAAGATTTCGGTGCGTTAGCGAAGCGTAACGCACTAGAGATTGCTTTCCTACGGAATGCTAGCAAACACTGTTGTTTGCTATCGCAAAGCTGCGCTAAACGCAACGACGCATCTAATGCACTATTTTAGTTGAAACGCTCCACTACTTTTCTGCAAGGAGAGGCGAGAAACTTTCCCTTCCCTTGCAGGGAAGGGGGTTGGGGGGTTAGGTCTTATTACCCTCTGATAACAAAGTCCTCAACTTCAAGCAATGCTCCATTACTCAAAGTGGCAAACTGAGCGCCATCACCAAAACCACCAGCACTACCATTAGGGTTGTAGAATAATGCACCACTATTACTATTGTAAACAATAACAGCATCGGAAGTTGCAGCAGCATTATTACTGGTAACAGTGGCAAATTCTGTTTCGATATCGTTAATAGCTGCAAAAGTTGTTTGACTCAGGAGAATTTTATCTTGACCCACAACAAAATCAGTAATTTCATCCACACCAATATCATCAGCATCAAATTCCTGACTTGTCGCAAAGATAAAACGGTCAATACTAGCACCACCAGATAGAGTGTCATCTCCACTTCCACCATTGAGGCGATCGCGTCCTTGACCGCCATTCATTTCATCGTTACCATCTCCTCCAAAGAGAAAGTCAATACCAAGACGACCTTCTAAAACATCATCGTTATCCTGACCATAAAGGAAGTCATCGCCACGACTGCCAATAATTAAGTCGTCACCACCACCACCAACAAGAGTGTCATCTCCTGCTAGACCTGTGATGGTATCATCTCCAAAGTTACCGTTAAGACGTTCATCTTCTGGAGTACCAATAATTTCTTGAGCAACTGCATCAACAATAGTGACTTGAGCAACTTGGTTTTCTGCATCGACGACATAGTCTTCTGTTTCTATCAATTCAATAGTTGTGGTTTCTTCGCCTTCCGACTCCTCATCCGGAATAGTTGTCCAGGTAACAGTCGCTGTAGTTGCCCCTTCCTCAATGGTAATAGCGGAACGCGCGAGTTCATCCCCTGCTGCTTGGAGTTGTTCTAGGTTAGAAGCATTGGTTAACTCAGGAGGAAACTCAATATCGCCAAAAGCATCATCAGCATCTGTTTCTGACCAAATTACCCGTAAACCTCCTTCTGGAGCAGCTTGACTTAAATTGAAAGTTAGGCTGTATTGACCTGCATTTTCACTAACAGTTTCCGGTTCAACATCAATACTTACTATTATTGGTTCAATGGTTTCAGCGGGGTTAACTACAAATTCACTTACTACCTGTAGTGGACGGTTAATAACATTTTCTGGGTTTGCTAATAACTCTTCCTCTGTGTAGGGTTCCACGCCATAAGTGACAACGCGTAACTGTTGAGTTTCCGGGTCAATTTCAAATTCTGTCCAACCAAAGGTATGAGTGGCAGTGTAGTCACCTTGAACTAGAGTGGCATCAATTTGACCGTCTGCTATTTCTAAATTATCGTTCAGACCAATGGGGTCATAACCAAAGGTTGCTAACTCCTCATTTAACAATGACTTGATAAAATCATCTTTGTCATTAATTTCACTACCACCATCGCCGATGACTGGCAAACTCTCATAAAAAGCTACTTCTTCAGGAGTCAAAAGATTGAATGCGGCAGATAACTCAACTACGCTGGGACCGAATGGAGGTTCAAAAGCAACGGAACCTGTAGTAATTTCAAAAGCATTAGTAGCTATTTGTTCTCCACCAAACTCTTCTTGATAAGTCAGGTTATTAACTACGGTACCGTGAATATCTGCCGCCACGAATACCACATTATTGATATCGTTATCGTCGATAAATTTGAGAATTTCTGTTCGTTCGGCAGCATAACCTTCAAAGCGAGCGCTTGCTGCTGCAGTTCCCAAGTTTTGGATAGGTTCGGGGACCATGACGAATTTCCAGGTAATATCGTTGTTTTCTGCCTGGAGTAAGTCGTTTTTCAGGTCTTCTAGTTGGGGTTCTCCTAACATTGTGCGGTCGGGGTTAAAGGAAGCTGCCAGAAATTCTGCAATGCCTTGTGGTGTTACTTCGGCAGGTTCTAATTCTTGGTCTCGGAAGGAACGAGCGTCTAAAACAAAAGTAGCTGCATCGCTGCCGAAGGTATTATAACGATATAGTTTCCGTTCTCCTGCGGTGCGGTCTTCTCCTGTATTTCCATAAAATTCATCTTGCAAAGGATTAAATTCCTGGAATGCTTGTAGACCATTTTCATAGAGTTCAGTGTCGTTAATTAACCCTTGTGTTTCTGGGAAGCGGGGGTCACTATTTGCGGGGGCACCACCGGAAAAGTCGTTGATAACTTCACGGTCGTCTATTGTGGCCAAAATTGATGTAGTAGCACGGAGGTCTGCCCAAGTATTTTCACCGAAGCGATCGCCATATACTTCTTCATGTTTGGCCCTAAATTCTTCTATTGTTTCTGCCTGTGGTTGTGGTACTGCTGGAGAGGGAATATCGGCATATATTGTGTCGCCATGTAAGACGAAGAAGTCTAAGTCTGCTTCATCAGCATTAGCAATAGCTGGATAGGGAGCAAGTTCGCCTCGCCAGTCTCCGGAGACTCCAAATTTTAAGCCAGTTTGATTACCTAATTCTGCTGCTGTGTTAAATTCTCCTATTTCTGTTGAACCTGCTGCATCAGTAACTCGATAATAATATTCGGTGTCGGGGTTTAATTCTGTTATTTCGACTTTGACTGGAGCATTTGTTAGGTTGCTATTAACTGTTTGAATAATGTTAGTAAAGTCAGGGTTTGTAGCAACTTCAAATGTTATTTCTCCAGGGGAATTACTATTTGCCCATAACACTGTTGAAGTTTGAGTAGTGTCGCCACTGGCAATGCCATTAATTAGACTGTCTGATATTTGCCGAGGGTTATAACTGAAAGGGTCAATTTCTAGAGGTTCTTCAAAGGCAGTTGCCACATTTTCCCAGGGGATAAATTTAAAGTTGGTATTGAAGTTTTGAATTTCTCCATCTTCTGGATCTTGACTAACTGCTTCTGGTTCATTTGCTCCGTCTTGAACTACTAATAAACCGTTGGGGTAATTGTTACCTAAAGGCAAGTTAATAACATCTGCACCGTCAGATTCTTGTGCTCCATCAATATTGGCAAAATCTCCTACAAAGAAGTTACCAATATATTCGTTATTGCCTTCCCTTTCATAAACGGCAAAAGTATTATCTCCCTGACTAGAAGCTAATAAATAACCATTGCCATTCTCAGCATAATAAATAGTTAAACCTTCTACATCCGCTTGAAGATTTTCTCCAATTTCATCAACTAAAATTCCTTCATCACTACCACCAACTTCTGCATCAAATTTCCAAATACCGAAGTTTTCTTGACCAACATAAAGAAATCCTAATTCTTGGTCTACTACCATTCCTTCCACTTGAGCATCATCCAATTCTCCACCTTCTGGAATAGGTACATCTAGACGACGAACTTCTGAGGCACTTACCGTTCCATCTTCGTTACTTGTTAACTCTAATTGAGCAATTTGGTCGCCATCTGCCTGACTAACATAAGCGTAAGTTTCCCCAGTATTAGGATTAGTATAAGTTGCTAAACCATAAGCAGTTTGTTCCCCATCATCTACACCAAAAATTGAAACTTCAGGGTTGCTAATATCGGTCGCAGTAATATTAGTAAGTTGACGACTTTGAGGGTCAATACTCCAAATTGCTAAAGTATCATTTGCCCGGTCAGTTGCCACTGCTAAATCTACTGTTTCATCTCCTATTTGGAAGTTATAAACAATATCGACATTGTTATAACGAACATCCCCAGGAGTATCAGGAGAAATTTCTTGTAAAACTTCACCGTTTAAATCGTAAACTGCTAAACCAGCATCTTTTAATGTACTAATAACTAAACTTTGGTTGGGGTTATTAGGATGAACATAAATTGCTGGATCGTCTGAATCAATACCTGTTTCAATTCTGTTTGTATCTGGAGTTTCAACAGTAGGATAAACAGCAGGAATACTATCAATATCTAGGGAGAAACCTAAAAATTGAGTAACTTGAGGAGTTACATTATTAAAATTATTATCACTAACTACCACCAAAGATTGAGACCCATCAGGCAAAACTGGTCCGAATGCCATCCCTTCATCATTATCTAAAGTAATGCCTAACTCTGCAAAATCTAATAATAATCGTTTTTCTGCAACAGCATCAACATCAAATAGCTCTCCATCGGGGTCATCTGGATTAATTAAACCGTCAAAATTTTGGATATTAGTTGTATTTTGTAACTGAACTTCGTAGAGACGGATATTATTACCAACTCCAACAGAAAAAGACCTTTCTAAAGCTAACAAAGTGTCACTATTATCTAGAGCAAGTAATTCAACTAAACCATTAACAGCAAAACCATCTGCTAGTGCTGGAGCATCAGAAATAGGGTCAATAAAATAGAGAAATTCTTTGACAGCTTCCCCAGTTTCTAAATCATATTTAATAATCCGAGAAGTACCCTCATCTTCCAGAGTAGAAATCTCACCATCTTGCACTAAAGCATTTTCAGTTGCCGTGTAGAGATAACGTCGATCTGGAGTAATAGTTAAACTTTCAAAAGCCAAGTTATTTCTGATGCCTTCAGTTCCATTTTCATTTGCTAAAAATTTATCTGGAATTGTCAACTCATTTAATTGTTCTCCTGTTAGGGAAAATAGATTAACAAATGGGTCGATATTATTATTAACATCTCCTTCCGAAGATATGAATAAATTCTCACCATCAAAAGCAATTCCTTCTGGGTCAACTCCAAGTTCTGGGAATGGTACTCCATCACCATTTAATAGAGTAGTAAAATCTGTAAATTCAACATCTCCATCATCAAGAGAACCATCACTCAAATCAATATCAACAGTATAAAAGCGGGCATCATTAAATTCACTCCGGTCATCAGAAATAGCATAATAAATTCCTGAACCTTTATCATAACTAATACCAGAAATACCCCCTACTTCTGTACCTTCAAATTCCAATCCAGTCTCAAATTCTACCCCCCCAATAAACTCAATATTTGTGACAGTTTGACGATTTTCATTAGTAACATCTGCCCAAACCAAACGATGGTCTGAACTAGGAAAAGGAAAATCTCCCACTAAATCAAATAAAGAGTCATTTTCCTCCGGCCAAAAAACAGCAGCATCAACTATTTCTTGATCTATTGAAGGCAAAACATAATCAACTCGTAAATTTCCAGAAGTACCTTCCGCATCATTAAAATCTGCTGTATCAAAAGCAGGGTTGCCTCCATGATTTACACTTTCTCCCCCTTGACGGTCTGTAGCATCAACTCCCCCCTCACTACCAGGAGTTACTGAAGTATTAACCAGAGGATTTTCTAATAATTGATTAATAGCATTATTGAAACTATCCCCATCAACTGGGTCAGCATTTTGGTCTCCCATAATCACAAAAGAATTACCAGAATTTAAACCACCAAAATTTCCTGCATCATCATAAATATAACCTCCTTCTCCAGGAGTAACATAATCTGCCCAAAACCTAATTTCATCGTGATTTCTTCTGCCATTTCTATCTTCCTCCCCATCAAAAACTGGCGGAGTAGGATGACTAACTAAAACATGAACTATCTCCCCATTCACATTTATCGGCACATCCCAATGACTCTTAGAAGAAAGACGAAATACCTCTAATTCTTCCTCCGAATACCAATCATTAGGTTCAGGTGTATCAAGATTATCTGGTAATAATGCACCTGGCATATCTTTCCAGAGAAAGTTTTGAAAAGTTCTTACTTCCTCTTCAACAATAGGATATTTTGAATATAAAACCATTCCGAATTGACCGGGAAAATTGCCAAAACCAAAAGCATCATTCCCATAACCAAATTCACCTGGTGTTGTGACTATTTCCTCATTATTATCTAAGTCAAAACCAGAAGAAATACCTGTATTAGAAGGAGCAAAATATACGAAAGGATATTCTACAGGATCTACTCCATTTTGACTTATTTCTAAATAGTTATCCCGGAATAGATCGGCAGCAGTTCCTTCTGAATCAAAATCAAATTCATTAACTAATAAAACATCAGGATTGACTCTTTGAATAATTTCTGCTACTGTCTGTGCTTGTTCGTTTTCTTGTGTAGAAAAGTCTGTGATTAATTCACCTTCTTCGTTGCGGTTTAGAGATGCGTTGAAGGTGGCAAAGCGGATTGGATTTGGCATAAATTAAGAATCCTTAAATTATTTACAGAAATAACCGTAATGGGATTTTAGAGGTGATAATTTAAACTCTGCTTATGTTGAGGTTAAATTTTGTTTATTGGTACAGTCTAAAAAGATTCAAATCTAAATAGTTGACTGTTTCACCTTATATATCATTTATACCAATTCCCATGCATTAATGCTATACTTAGGTAACATTTCAGTTATTAAGTAATTAACACAGCTAGAATAACTTTTTTGCTAATTAGCAGCCCAGTTAATGTTAATTATTTTTATGTAGGGGCGTTGCATACAACGTAAAAGCTGCCCAATATTCTGGATTATAGTATTTTTGTGTAAGTTCTGATATAATTATTAAGATTACGAGTAAAATAACAAATTTATAGATGCCAGTGTTTACTGTCAATAAACAAAACTCTCGTCAACCTTATGATGGTTGGTCTTTAGATGACCGCGATCCCAAAGTAATTGAATCTTTGATGCCATTATGGGAATGGTTTTATCGTTATTATTTTCGAGTTCAAACCAATGGCTGGCATCATATTCCTAGAGATGAAAAAATACTGATAGTTGGATCTCATAATGGTGGTTTACCCGCTCCAGATATGCATATGTGTATGTATGACTGGTTTAAAAGGTTTGGTGCAGAGCGTTTGGTTTATGGACTTATGCACCAGAATGCCTGGTCAGTTTTTCCTACCACTCCCTTAGCAGTACAATGTGGGGCAGTTAGAGCACATCCGAAAATGGCGATCGCTGCTTTCCAAAGAAATGCCTCTGTGGCTGTTTATCCTGGTGGCGGCCCAGATGTTTTCCGTCCTCATTCTATGCGAAATAAAATCTATTTTGCTGGGCGTAAAGGCTTTATTAAGTTGGCTTTGCGTGAAGAGGTGCCTATTGTACCAATGATTTCTCATGGTGCCCACGATACTTTAATTGTGCTAGCAGATGTTTATGAACAAGTGAAACAGCTCCATGAATGGGGTTTGCCTTGGTTATTTGGTCTCGACCCAGAAGTGTTTCCTATCTATATTGGATTACCCTGGGGATTAGCTATTGGGCCTTTACCTAATTTCCCTTTGCCAGTAAAAATTCATACCCGAGTTTGTCCTCCCATTGTATTTGAGCGTTATGGACGCTCCGCAGCTAGCGATCGCGATTATGTTGATGCTTGTTATGAGCGAGTTATGACCCAAATGCAACAAGAATTAGACCAATTAGTGTTATCCACTTCATAATTTAGTACGGTATATACTTTGAACGGCTGAAAACTGGGCAAAGGTTCAAAGCCAAAAGGTTTTTTTTAGATTATCCGGACATGATATGACTCAGTCCTCTTGACTCCTGAGGACTGGCAAAAAACTGAATCGCCGACAAAGATACCAAACTAGGTTCTATAAACTACAATGCAATTATTCCTTCCATCTCCAACGCTGCTGCTACCCGTAAAATCAACGCTTCATTATCAGGCGCAGCAATAATTTGTACCCCCAAAGGTAAACCATTAGTACGACGGATGGGTACTGACAAAACTGGCAACCCAATAAAAGATAAAGGTTGCGTATACAAACCTAAATTTGGACGCACTAACACCTCCTCCCCAGCAATAGTCATTTTTTCCTGCCCTAATAGCGGTGCAACACGGGGAGTAGTGGGAGCCAGAATAATATCTACTTCCTTAAATATTTCTCCAACACAACCTTGATACCAACGGCGGAAACGTTGAGCTTGAATATACCAGTCTGCTGGCATTAAAGCACCAGCTAAAAAGCGATCACGAGTTGCTGGATCGAAATCTTGGGGACGGGTGCGTAAATTCTCTAAATGTAAATTCGCCCCCTCAGCAGCAGTAATAATATAAGCAGCAGCTCTAGCTCGGTGTGCCTCCGGTATAGTCACCCGTCTAGTTACTCCTAATGCTGTCGCCACCTGTTCAACTGCTGCGAAAACTTCTGGCTCCCCACCTGTGGCAAAGTGACCGTCAGCAACCGCAATGCGTAAATTTTCAATATTTTGATTGAGTTGAGGCAAACAAGCTTCCGGAGTACGATGGGTACAAACTGGGTCTCTAATATCTGACCCCTGTAAAACATCATAAACTGTTGCGATATCTTTTACAGAGCGAGCAAAATGTCCGACATGGTCTAAACTACTGGCAAACAGAAAAACCCCTGCTCGCGATAAGCGTCCATAAGTGGGTTTAAATCCGAAAACACCGCATAAGGAGGCTGGCACGCGGATAGAACCGTTGGTATCGGAACCGAGAGTTATAGGTACTAACCCTGCAGCAACGGCAGCAGCAGAGCCACCGGATGACCCCCCGGAGATGCGGGTAAGGTCGTGAGGATTATGTGTTGCGCCATAGTGGCTATTTTCTGTTACGAAACCGTAGGCGTATTCATCCATATTCAGGGTCCCAACAAGAATTGCTCCTGCTTGTTTGAGTTTAGCGACGGCGGTTGCGTCTTCTGTTGCGGGTTGGTTTTCGGCGTTTATTTTGGCTCCAGCGAGGGTGGTTATACCTGCGATGTCGTAGAGATTTTTGACTGCAAAGGGCACCCCTGCTAGGATACCAGGATTTTTGCCTTGAGCAATTTCTGTGTCTATTTGTTTGGCAGTGTTAAGTGCGGTTTCTGCAGTAATAGCAGTGAAGCAGTTTAGGGTTTGGTTGTGCTGGTTAATTTGTTGTAAGCATTTAGTTACTATTGTTTGAGCTGTGGTTTCGCCTGTTTTGATGGCTGTGGCGATCGCCATTGCATCTATTTGATTAAATTTGATAGTCATTTTGGTTTAATAGGTAAAAAAGTAAGAAAGTTTTTGGGTAGTTCTGCATAGTAATGGTATATGCAGATGAACAATGCTTAGTGCGGGAATCATACTCGCGAGGGAGCAAGATGCTCCCACTACTGTGTCTGGTAACAAAAATAATTACAATGCACTATCACCAGTTTTTGTAGCTATATCAATGCTCTAATTTTTCTGGGTCAAATTTTGGTGCTGGTTCTATTTCTGGTGGTAGGGGAAAGTCTATGACTAATTGAGCGATCGCTGTAATTTTTTCCAGATTTTCTACTACACCAGGGAGGTGTTCTGGTTGTAATTGTAAATTTATTAGCTGCGCTGTAATTTCGATATATTTTTCTATGTTTTTCATAATTCAATTAGTAATCTTCAAGAGGGAAGAAGTAGATATGGATAGTCTCCGATCAGCCACTTTGTATCTACAAACCCCAACCAATTTTAGACATCCTGTAGAAGGTTGTTTATTATACCAAGCGCCATCAATGTTTGCTACAAATACGCACGGTTATTTCTAGTAGTAGGGGCGAATGGCCATTCGCCCTTACAGATTGAGATTTTTCATTATTAGTTTGTTGAATGGATTTGACCCTATCCCTAATTTTCTGCTTCATTTTTGGTGGCACTGATAAATTTTCTAGATGGGTCAACCAGTTATTCAGCACTTCTAGCTCTGTATCTAGGGTTTTTCTCAGAGCGATCGCCCAAGCTTCTAATGTATCTAAATCTGTATTTACTACTGTTGGCCCAAAATTCTAGTTGGTTATTCATTAATTGATAATTGATAATGGATAATTACCTCTGGTTAAAACCGTCCTTGATTGAATATCAGGAAATATTATTTCTTTTTTCCCCTTAAAAGGGTCGGCTTTAAACCAGAATTATTTAATTATTAATTATTAATAATTAATAATTCGGTAATTATTTGTCCGACAAGTTTGGGTAAGGAGCTTGCCCAAGATATGGAAAAAGGAGCAATTGAGCCTTTAAATCTTCATGTTCCGGTAGCCTTTCTATTATATTGCGTTCTGGGAGAAAAGGCGCGTTCGCAAGATGAAAAAGTCATATAAATTGAGGATAAACTTGACGAATGGGAAGATAGTAATCCAATAGTTCAATACTTTCGCAAGATGAAAAAGTCATAGAAATTGAGGATAAACTTGACGAATGGGAAGATAGTAATCCAATAGTTCAATACTTTGCAGTTGAGAGCATTTATGATGATAATTTTCTAATCGTTCTTCAATTTTATCTTTCTGAGCTTGTAGACTGGAATGTGCTTGATTTAATTCTTCTATTTGAGACAAAAATTTTCTCTTTTCTTGTTCCCAATTCTTAGCCCAAGAAATTTTCGCCTTCTCCTTCTGAATAAAAGACTCTGTTATTTGACCGGGAAAAGTTATTGGATATGGAGTCAAATCCCAATTACAAGTTTAGCAATAATTAACTTTTTCTTCTGTATATTTCGTCTTACATATCGGACATTGATTCATATTATTTAATTCTTTTTATGAGTTTTCATTTCGGTAGACCACTGTAGGGGCGAATGGCCATTTGCTAACGTAGAAGTTCTCCGCCACATCTAAATATGACTTATGAAATGATTTGTATTAGACCTCTGGATATAATTAATCTCAAAACCTTATTATACCTGGGTAAAAACTTAGTTTCCACACCTATGTCTATTAATGATGGCAGTCAGGACGATACTCTCAATTGTTTATTCAACATCATAAAATATGTTATAACCTTTGTTCTGTACTTAGAATATTCATTTATCTCAATAATTTACTATGACCACAACTCCCCGTCGCTATCACATTACTACTTTCGGCTGTCAAATGAACAAAGCTGACTCTGAACGCATGGCAGGTATCCTAGATAATATGGGTTTTATCTCCTCAGAAGACCCTAATGAAGCCAGTATTATTTTATACAACACCTGCAGCATTCGTGACAATGCTGAACAAAAAGTCTATTCTTACCTGGGTAGACAAGCAAAACGCAAACACAAACAACCAGACCTCACTCTTATTGTTTCCGGGTGTGTTGCCCAACAGGAAGGAGAAGCACTACTGCGACGAGTACCCGAACTAGACTTAGTGATGGGACCTCAACACGCTAACCGTCTCCAAGACTTATTAGAACAAGTATTCAATGGCAACCAAGTAGTTGCAACCGAACCAATTCACATTGTGGAAGACATCACTAAACCCAGACGGGATAGCAAAGTCACTGCTTGGGTAAATATAATTTATGGTTGCAACGAACACTGCACCTATTGTGTTGTTCCCAGTGTGCGCGGTGTGGAGCAGTCTCGCTATCCTGAAGCTATTCTGGCTGAAATGGAGGAGTTGGGGCAACAAGGTTATCAAGAAATAACATTGTTAGGGCAAAATATTGATGCTTATGGACGCGACTTACCGGGAGTGACAGCAGAAGGACGCAATAAACACACATTCACAGATTTACTTTACTATGTGCATGATGTATCAGGTGTTGAGCGTATCCGCTTTGCTACCAGTCACCCCCGCTATTTCACTGAACGTTTAATTAAAGCTTGTGCTGAGTTGCCCAAGGTGTGCGAACATTTTCATATTCCCTTTCAGTCTGGGGATAATCAATTATTGAAGGCGATGGCAAGAGGTTATACCCATGAAAAATATCGCCGAATTATTGATAAAATTCGGGAACTAATGCCTGATGCTTCTATTAGTGCTGACGCAATAGTAGGTTTTCCTGGAGAAACGGAAGCACAGTTTGAGAATACGCTGAAGTTGGTTGAGGAGATAGGGTTTGACCTATTGAATACTGCTGCTTATTCTCCTAGACCGGGAACTCCAGCAGCTTTATGGGAAAATCAAATAAGTGAAGAAGTGAAAGCGGATAGACTGCAACGGTTGAATCATTTAGTGGGTGTGAAAGCTGCAGAGCGATCGCTACGTTATATGGGTCGTACTGAAGAAATTTTGGTTGAAGATACTAACCATAAAAATTCTGCTCAAGTTATGGGTCGTACCCGTGGAAACCGTCTGACATTTTTTGAGGGGGATATTAATGAGTTGAAGGGTAAGTTAGTAAAAGTGAAAATTACGGAAGTACGTCCTTTTAGTTTGACAGGAGAAGTTAAGCAGTTAGTGGTGGTTTAACAGTTGTAAGGATGGGTTTAGTGAATCAGTGAACAGTTATCAGTTATTATCATGAGAGATCCCGAAGAAAAGAATATCGGAGTCTACAGACCCGCCATCAAGGTAAACTACGCGCTTTTCAACCAGAAGCGTCGGGGTCTGAAACGAACCGGTTAAAAATATTAACTGATGACTGATGACTGATGACTGATAAGTTGCACCCAGATAATTTGCTAAATTTGTAGAGACAGAAATATTCTATTTAATTCAGTAATTAACCCTTTGATTAAGAGTAATATTTAACGAAAGAATGAAATTTTATGAACTACAAACAATGCCATAATAACTCAGAGGTAATTGTGAAAATATCTCTTCTTTAATCAAGGAATTGGTAAATTTACTCCCCTCTGTAAGTTACTTGTTCTTTCCTAACAACCATTCCGTTTATAGCCATACTAAAATGACTATTGTCTATCATAAAAGTTTTACTTCCATCAATAGCTAAATATCCTTGTTCACCACTCACAGGTAATTCTAAAAGTTTATTAGGATTTGATTTTGCACCAGCTACTAAAGTTAATTGACCATTACCACTACGACAAATATTAGCAAAATAATTTTTCGATTCAAAGTATTTTACCTCAGACCAATTCTCTCCTTTTTTCTGGCAAATACGCCAATCTTCACGGGATGCTTGAGTAAGTAATATAGATTTATTTTCAATTTTTTCTGGGTTAGAAGCTAAAACTTTAGATGAGGAAGTTAATAAGGCAAATGTACCCAGTGTAAATACTCCTAATTGAAAAATTTTTTGATTGATTTTAAGTAAATTCACGGCAAGCTCCTTGAGATGTAAATTAGTATTGAAAATTTATAGCTTCATCACAATGAATTATTACTTTCATTGCTGTTTAACTTCATTAATACTATTGTTGACTAAAAATTAGCAAAAATCAACCTAGAAAATACTGAATTTTTCCGGACAATTTTTTGAAAATCAATTATCGCAAAAGTAGCTCCATAAAATCACTTATAGTCTAATGTTTAAAATAAAACCCGTTTAATTAGGTATAAAAATATTGTCCATCTTCACCATTGCCAAATCTTGATAACTGTTTTCCCTCCTGTACAGGCGTTAACGATTGTTATGCTTGCGCATAACAATCGTTAACGCCCCTACTCCTGACTCCTACCTTCAAAAGATTTTATATCGATGCTACCGGATTTGATATAAGGAATACAAGCCTTCAAAGTATAGATTTTATCAAGTAAATATCCCCGATAAATTACGGAACTTTGCTAAAGTTAAGCTGTATTGTAGAAAAATTCCTCAAGACAATAATGGAGATAATAGGTGCAAATTACTAAACGTAACATCGAGTTAAGAGTTGATGATAGTTTAATGCGTGTATATGTAGTAACTCCCAAACCAGACGGAGTATATCCAGGTATTGTATTCTACAGTGATATCTATCAATTAGGAAGTCCGATAATTCGTCTAGCTAATTATTTAGCTGGTTATGGTTATGTAGTAGCTGCCCCAGAAATTTTTCATCGTACTGAGCCAGTTGGTTTCGTCATTGAGCCAGATGACCTGGGGCGAATGCGGGGTAATGACAATGCACGTCGAACTAAAATAGCTGAATATGATGCGGATACCAGAACTGCGATCGAATTTCTCAAAACAGAAAGTTCAGTTGCTGAGGATAAAATAGGTGCTATGGGTTTTTGTATTGGTGGGCATTTAGCATTTCGCGCTGCTTTTGAAAAAGAGATAAAAGCCACAGTTTGTTGTTACCCGACTGGTGTTCCCAGTGGCAAATTAGGTAAGGGAGTTGCTGATACAATTAAACGAGTGAATGAAATTCAAGGTGAGATGCTCATAGTATTCGGTACTCAAGACCGTCATACACCAGAAGGCGATCGCCAAACCGTAGCTCATGCTTTGGAACAAGAGAGTATAGCTCATCAAATTTTCTTATATGAAGCGGAACATACTTTTATGCGTGATGACGGTTATCGTTATGACTCCGCTGCCAGTACTTCAGCTTGGTCTCAAATAATACCTTTCTTTAATCGTGTGTTTGACAATTAATAGAAAGAAAACACTATTTTAGTTAATTAATGATAATTGGCGTTGCTGAATCAAGCTATGAAACCTCAATTTGGCAAAATCTAAAATCCTTTTCAGTTAATAGTTAAGTGATTCGCGTGCGCGATCCGTCCCTAAATTGCCATTAAAGAAAAATCATAGCAACCCATCAGCAACGTCTCATAATTTAGTATAGCTTGGGTAGAACACAGTAAAACAGAAAGTTCACTTTTCCCAACCTAAGATCGCCAAACTTATTCTTAATAAGAATACGAAAACTCTTTATGCAGATACCTTATCTGGGAAATATTTCTTGAGTTTTTGCAACTTTGGAGGAATGGAAAATACACAATAAGGTTGATTAGGATTCTTGTTAAAGTAGTTTTGATGGTACTCCTCAGCTCTATAATATTCCTTCAAATCAACCACTTCAGTTACGATCGGATTATTAAACGTGCCATTATTATCCAAAGTCGAAATAACTTCTTGAGCAATATCTTTTTGTTCTTGGGAGTGACACATAATAATTGAACGATACTGAGTACCAACATCATTCCCCTGTCTGTTAAGTGTTGTGGGATCGTGAGTCACAAAAAATATTTCTAATATTTCACGCAGTGATATTTTCTCAGAGTCAAAGGTAACTTTTACCACCTCAGCATGGCCTGTTTTTCCAGAACATATAGATCTATAGTCAGGATTCTTAGTATTTCCTCCAGCATAACCAGATTCTGCCTCTTTAACCCCTGCGACAGACAGAAAGACAGATTCTACACACCAGAAACATCCGCCACCCAATACAATTGTATCTAACATGAATTTTTGCCTCCAAATTTTGGCTATAATTTCCATTAAGTATTATTGTAAACTGATTAGGGAATAGCAATCTTCAGTTCAAACCAGTCATATCAAGTCCGGTAGCATCGGAGTGGGTATCATCAAGGTGAAGAAAAAAGAGCGATATTCCTACGCAACACTACCGCGATCGCCACTATGCCAAAAAGCAGCAGTCCTCATTAATATAGAATACAACTATTTCTGCAACTTATTAAACTTCAGGTATATCTATAGTTTTTACTTTAGTCTACCTTTGTGAAAACCGCTAGAATTCAGATTCTAATTTTTTACTAAAAAAAACCTTGCAGGTTTCTAATACCCACAAGGTCTTTTTTTTATTCATTTATGAGAATTGACTATTGACATCCTCCCGACGCTGCACTTGCGTGAAAGCGCGGGATTCCTAACCATCGCTGATTAGTTCTTTCTGCTGCCTCTTGCAGAGGAGCTGCGCTAACAATGCACCAACCTCCAAGGTCAAGCCTCTTTTCGGTCTTACGGTCGCTCCACAGACTGACACTGCTAGCCCAGCAGCCTTTTTTTAAGTCTAACACACTATTGGCATGCGCCGCAAAATTGATTGGTTTTTCCTGCGGAATGCTGCGCAAACATCCCGACGCTCCCCTGACCGGAGAGCGCGGGTCTTCAACCAACGTTGAGATAAAACTCAACTGTCAAGTCTCAAACACATCAATTTGTAGTAGTTTGAACGAATAGGGGTGGTGCCTCTGGTGGTGCCTCTGGTGGTGCCTCTGGTGCAAAGTTCATTTCCTCTCCACCTTCTTGTATCATTTCATTTACAGTCAGTGCATCTAGTTGCAATGCCTGCAATTGTTGGAGCAACGTTACATCGTTAGTTGGAAGATCTGCGAGGTCTACAAGCTCCCCTGTATTAGTTACAACATCTCCAAATACCGTGTTAGCAGGTACTATATTGCCATTTCCTAAATCCACTAACAGTGTAGGACCGCCGCCTGCAGGAACAGCTTCTACACTTGTAGGTCGGCCAACAGGACTAACACCTACGAGATTTGGAAGAGCAAAGTTAGTGACTCCATCACCACCATATAAAGTTCCTAATACCCGGAATAGAGATTCGTTTCCAGCGATGGGTAATAACTGACCCTCAAGAGATAAGAATCCTGGAGGAGCTGCAGTACCAGCAAACAAAACTACTTCTCCAGGGAAGAAACCTGCAGGAGCATCCTCTGTTGCAATTATATAAGCCAGTGGTGGACCTACTTGAGCGGATAGACCAGGAAGGCCAGGAGCACCAGCAGGACCTACTGGACCTACTGGACCCACTGGACCAGGAGCACCATCTAATCCTGGAGTTCCTGGCACACCTGCCGGACCTACTGGACCTGCTGGACCGGCCAGACCAGGAGCACCATCTAATCCTGGAGTTCCTGGTACACCTGCCGGACCTACTGGACCTGCCGGACCTACTGGACCTGCTGGACCAGCCA
>NZ_JAAHGH010000200.1 GCF_010672525.1 Okeania sp. SIO2B3
TCCCATTTTCAGGGGAGAAAAAAAGAGAATTCCGTATTTTCTTGCCTCCATATTGCAGAGGTACTCTTAACGAAGTCAGAAGTCAGAATTCAGAATTCAGAAGTTAACCCACCCCTAACCCCTCCCAGGAGGGGAGGGGAAGTAGGGGATGCGTGAGCAACTCTCCAAAAATATTGCGCCTTAAAAGACGGAGTTTTAGACCCATATTATTTTGATAACTGATAACTGATAACTGAACTCCCTACTCCCTATTAATTGTTTCGTAAGCATTCAGCTTTTAGCAGTCAGCTATCAGCAAATAATTAATAATTTCTTATAAGCTTAAATAAGCATAATTTTACAGTAAGTTTTAATTATGTCCAAATTTATCAATTGCATTTACCTCCTCTGAGCGTCAATAGCTGATAGCTAATAGCTGACTGCTGAATGCTTACATTGTTTCTATACTCATCATCAAAATTATCCTGGGTAAAAAATTAACAATAGGTGATTTATTTGCTAATATGTAAAAATAGGGATAAAGTAGGTGAGGCAGTTGCGGACTCAATATCTTGGGTCTGAGGAAAGTCCGGGCTCCCAAAAGACCAAGCTTGCTGGATAACGCCCAGTGCGAGTGATCGTGAGGATAGTGCCACAGAAAAATACCGCCCTGGAGATGAGATATTATTCAAGTCTCTGAGGTAAGGGTGCAAAGGTGCGGTAAGAGCGCACCAGCAGTATCGTGAGGTACTGGCTCGGTAAACCCCGGCGGGGAGCAAGGTCGGAGGGGCAATGGTTGGTCTTTTTCCGGCTCCGTTGTTAAGTGTACCGCAAGAGGTGTCTGGCAACAGGCATCCCAGATAGATAACTGCCCTCTTAGCTGAAACCAGCTAAGAGAACAGAACCCGGCTTACTCCCTACTTTTTCCTTATTTTTTATCCCAAAGCAATTAACAATTAATACTTATAAAAAATTATGAAAAAAAATGCCTGAATATTTACCTGAGAAAACTCCATCAACAGAACAATTAAATACATGGATTGAAGATTTTCATACTAATGGTTTTTTAGTCATTCCTAATGTATTAACACCTGAAAAATGTGAACTTCTTAGAAATGACTTAGATGAAATTTTAAAGAAAACTGAAGAAGAAAAAATTGACAGGTCTAATCCAGTAGCGAAAGCTTACACATCAATCAAAATAATGGAGCGAATGTTTGAGCATTCCCAAGATAATCTAGACTTGTTTGCGATGGAACCAATTATTACATTTGCAGAACATTTAATTGGTGGAGCAAATGGAACAGGTTACTCAATAAATGATGGAATTCCTAATGCTAATGTTGTTCATGTTATCCACAATAATTCTTTTAAAGTTCCTCCTCAAACTGATGGACTAGCCAACAATGCCTGGCATCAAGATGATACACCACACGTTCTTTCTCTTGATGGTAAACCTCTGAACAATATTCGCTTGAATGTTCTAGCATTTTCCGTTAATTATTACTTAACTGATGTATTTTCTCCAGACAACGGACCAACTCAAGTTATTCCAGGTTCGCATCTGTTTGGTAAGTTTTGTGATGGTAATATTTTAGAATATGAAGATAAAATTCATAGTTGTCTGGGAGGAATGGGTACTGCAGTTTGTTTTAACAATCAAGTTTGGCATAGAGGTTCTAGAAATTCATCTTCTGTCGCCCGCTACATTACACAAATTACTTATGGCAAAAGATTGGTTGGGCATAAATATGCACCATTTATGAATTATCAGATGCCTAATCATTGTTATCAAGAAGCAGATGAAAGATTGAAGCGAATTTTGGGATTTTTACCTCATGGTGCTTATGGTTAATTAGTTATAGAATTTACTTGGTATTAAGTTTTTTAGGATTGAGAAATAATAATTACCTTACAGCGCTTTTCACTCTTGATGAACCACATCTTCACACATCAAATTTTATAGGGACGTTCTATGGAAAGTTCCTGCTCTGGTCTACCATGCAGGAAAACCTCTGTAAAATGTCGGTTGAGTAATATGAAATAGTGGCAATACAGGAACAAAATTGAAAAATACTCCCCTCTTTTTAAGATTAGAATCAGAAAATTAATTCCCTTAGACTGCTACGTTAGCTAGCACTAACTTTTGCATTCTGTGAAGCTTCCAATATATGCTGGCTTTTCCTGTCATCTAATCTTTCTATGTATAAACTCCTCAGTGGAAAACAACTAACTTTTGCATTCTGTGAAGCTCCAAAAAAACAGCGCGTCAAATGATTTTTGGCTGCATTCTCACAATTTTTGTGATATCATAAAGACTATAAGGGTCTGCTCGCCCATACGCATGACTTTTTATTCAACTAAATCTCCTTGCTCATAGACGATAGAACATCCGTTGGCTTTTCCTATCATCTAATTCTTCCATCTATATCTCCTCAGTAGGAAACCACTAATTTTTTCATTCTCTGAAGCTCCAAAAAATCAGCGCGTCAAATGATTTTTGGCTGCATTCTCACAATTTTTGTGATATCATAAAGACTATAAGGGTTTGTTCGCCCATACGCATGACTTTTTATTCAACTAAATCTCCTTGCTCAGAGACAATAGAACATCCGTTGGCTTTTCCTGTCATCTAATCTTTCTATGTATAAACTCCTCAGTGGAAAACAACTAACTTTTGCATTCTGTGAAGCTCCAAAAAAAACAGCGCATCAAATGATTTTTGGCTGCATTCCCACAATTTTTGTGATATCATAAAGACTATAAGGGTTTGCTCGCCCATGCGCATGACTTTTTATTCAACTAAATTTCCTTGCTCATAGACGATAGAACATCCGTTCCGCTGCGCGACCGAATATTCAGGAATTTTCCCCAGAAGCAATACCAGAAATATCTTCATCTTCTGTAGCTTCCGATAAACATAAAAACTGGGATTGAAATAAAAAATTTACAATGGTTGTAAATATCAAAATTAAACAATGCAGACAGTAGAAAAACTAACTACACAAACTCCAGAACAACCTCTAATTATCGCAGGTAAAAAATTTAGCTCCCGTCTAATGACAGGTACAGGTAAGTATCCCAGCATAGAAAAAATGCAGCAAAGTATAGAAGCTAGTGGATGTGAAATCGTAACTGTAGCAGTACGACGGGTACAAACTCAAGCTCCTGGTCATGAAGGTTTGGCAGAAGCTATAGACTGGACAAAAATCTGGATGCTGCCAAATACCGCAGGTTGTCAAACTGCTGAAGATGCTGTGAGAGTTGCCAGACTGGGACGAGAAATGGCTAAATTATTAGGTCAAGAAGATAATAATTTTGTCAAGCTGGAAGTTATTCCTGATCCTAAGTATTTACTCCCAGACCCTATCGGTACATTACAAGCAGCAGAACAATTAATAAAAGAGGGTTTTGCTGTTTTACCCTACATTAATGCTGACCCACTATTAGCCAAAAGACTTGAAGAAGCTGGTTGTGTCACAGTTATGCCTCTAGGTTCCCCTATAGGTTCTGGCCAGGGAATCCAAAATGCAGCTAATATTAAAATAATTATTGACAATATTAAGGTTCCCGTGGTAGTAGATGCAGGAATTGGTACTCCTAGTGAAGCAACTCAAGCAATGGAAATGGGAGCAGATGCCTTACTTATTAATTCAGCGATCGCTCTAGCTAAAAATCCATCAGTCATGGCCAAAGCAATGGGGATGGCGACAGAAGCGGGACGTTTGGCTTATTTAGCAGGAAGGATACCCAAAAAAGATTATGCGATCGCCTCTTCACCATTGACTGGAAGAATTAATTCGGCTCAAAGCTAGTAATAATTTCCTATATTCGCCAAATCTATGTTAAGATAGGTAAAGATAAAAAAAAAATAAAGGATCTAATCATGCCATATACAACAGAAGAAGGTGGACGTCTAAATAATTTTGCTGCAGAGCCAAAAATGTATCAAGCAGACGCTCCAGATCAAAAAGAACAAGTTAACTATTTAGTTTTAGGAACTCTAGGAGCTGTATTAGTAGGTAGTTTAGTATTTGTTGCTTTTTCTGTTTCTGCTTAAACTTTAGGTATAAATTATTTAAAGACTCAACCAGGTTCTTGAATTTTCAAGAGTCTGGTTTTCATGTTAATAAACTAAGAGTCAATTAAATTAATAGTAGCTCCTGCA
Organism: Okeania sp. SIO2B3; assembly: GCF_010672525.1. GTDB lineage: Bacteria > Cyanobacteriota > Cyanobacteriia > Cyanobacteriales > Microcoleaceae > Okeania. The sequence continues at coordinate 4,148 of NZ_JAAHGH010000200.1, forward strand.
ATAGGGAGGCGAGAAGATGCATAATTTTCTTTTCTCTTGATTCGATATGGCGAAGAACCCCGAAGAATGCAGAATATATCTGGTAACGACCACTTTTTATCACCTTAAAAAGGGAGGTTTGATACCTGATTTTTTGTAAGCATTTCCTACGGAATGCTGCGCAAACATTAGTCAGCTAGCATCATAAGGTCGTAACTACATTATCAGCTATCCTGCCTAGGAACTACGTTAACAGTTATTGCTTTTGAGCTTTATTAAACCCTATATTAAGGGGTATTATTAAGCCAGAATCCAGTAATAATTAAATCTTACAAAAGCAGGTTACTTTGACGTTAAAGTCTATATTCATTTAAATACTTCCTTCACAGGAGAGTTTTATTGCCCTCGAGCTGACAGCTAATAGCTGTTTGCGCAGCATTCCGCAGGAAATGCTTACCGAATAATTAATTATTAATTATTAATAATTAAATAATTCTGGTTTAAAGCCTCCCCTTTTAAGGGAAAAAAGCGGTCGAGGGATGGCGAGGTCTCCTCGCCATATCCAATCGACCAAGAGAAAAGAAATAATATTTCCTTATATTCAATCAATAACGGTTTTAACCAGAGGTAATTATCAATTATCCATTATCCATTAATGAAGATTTTTTTGGTTAGAAGAGATAAGTATTACAAAAGTGCTGATAATTAGGCTTTATTTTTCTCAAAATCATGAGCAAAGTTCTTGACATACTCCCGACGCTCCCCTACGGGAGAGCGCGGGATTCTTCAGCCAAGGAAGCCCTGACCGCAGTGTTAACAGAAGTGATGTCCTCCTCCTGTGTTGATAACAATCCAATTTTCTGTATCAG
>NZ_JAAHGH010000201.1 GCF_010672525.1 Okeania sp. SIO2B3
TTCAAATCCACCTTGCCATAAATAATTATTATTTATCATATTATTCACCTCTCTATAGATATTTATCAGCTTTTTTGCCCAAAATTTTCCTTAACTTGAACTAATTAGAAATACTTTTTGTCCGGTGCAAAATTGGCGCTCGCCTGATTAAGAAATCGCTCCCTGAACTATCTGCACCTGATTACTAATCATTCCAGCTATTCCCAGTCCAATCGAAATTAGCCCCAGAATAGTTTTTATACCTAAACCACAGACAAAACAATTTATCCCACCTGTCCGTAGCTTTACCTGCATTTTATCTTCAGATGATAGTAATTTATACAAAATATAACAATTCTTTACACCAACCTTATAGAACCCATTTGGTATCTCTAAAAAATTAGGCGATATAGCTGCCGCACTTGCTCCGCCAACGCTAACCTCTTAAGCATCAGTCGAAAAAACGGCATATTAATCTTAGCAGTAGCATTTTCCAGGGTTCTTTTCCTGCGGAATACTTCCCTACGGGATGCGGAAGCAAACGCAAACAAAATTTTTGGTCAAGCTTTTACACCTCTCCATCCAGGAATTGGTTCTTTCAATGACCCACCTGGCTTTGACGGGAACAAACCCTGTTTTTCCTTCCTGTTTTTTCTGTGCCAATGATAGTTTTGGTGATAGTTTCAACCGAATTTTGGTCATAATCGCAGGATAGATTTTTTTTAACTCCTGTATGATTTTTTCGCTCTTGGTATCCATTATCAAGTAAAATAGTGATTTTAGGAATGTTTACAGGAAAAGATTTAAAGTCGTCAATATTGTCTTTTTTGAAAAAGTGCGTGGTGCGATTTTATGGGGGATTAAAACCCCCATTATACACCTTGAGAAGCCGATCGCCGATCGCTAAGTGCTACTTAATCAGAAATTGTCAATTTCGCCTCTACTAAATCAGCACTACGCTGCAATTGAAAACCCACTTTCTCACAAACTCGTTGCATAGCTATATTATCTGCTAAAATTGTCGCCACAATTCCCTCTAACTGCTCATCTCGACCAATTTGCACCAGTCGCAATAACAATTCCGTTCCTAACCCCTGACGTTGATAGGGGTCGCTCACTAACATGGCAAATTCTGCTTCATTTACCCCATGTGACTTACTCAAACGACCTGCTCCTAAAATCTCATGGTTTCCTGTTTCCGGATTTTTATAATCCACTACTAATGCCATTTCCCGATTATAATCAATAAAGCAAATCCTAGTTAAACGTTCGTGAGCAATGCGCCTACTTAACTTGAGAAAGTTAAAATAACGCAAATACACACTTTCCTCAGACAATGTTTTGTGGAACTGAACAATTAACGGTTCATCCTCTGGACGAATAGGACGAATAGTCACCTCAGCACCATTTTTCATTTGCCAAGGTTTGATATATTGAGTCGGGTACGGACGAATAGCTGGCGATGGCAATTTTTCTACACCCACACTCTTGTCATGGAGAACTACCCGTGCATCCAAAGCAATTAAACGTTCCGAAGATGCCAAAAGTGGATTAATATCAATTTCCTTGATCCAAGGTTGCTCTACCACCAACTGACTAAATTTCACCATTAGCTTTTCCAATGCTGCCAGATCCACAGCTTTACGCCCCCGAACACCTTTGAGAGCTTGATAGATTTTTGTTTGTTCTATCATCCGACGGGCGAGAGTTGTATTCAAAGGCGGTAATGCTACTGCCCGGTCCTTAAACACCTCTACCAACTGACCACCCGTACCAAATAACAATACCGGACCAAATTGTGGATCGATGCTGCTACCAATAATCAATTCATAACCAATGTCTAAACTTAACATCGGTTGCACTGTCACCCCTAAGAAATGCTCAGAACCGACTTTCTCAGCTACGGATGTTTGAATATTCTGATACGCCCATTTTACGGCTTCTGCATCTTTGAGATTTAACTGAACTCCACCCACATCAGTTTTGTGAGTAATTGTCTCAGAAAAAAGCTTCAGTACTACGGGATAACCAATAACATCTGCGTGTTCCACTGCTTCAGTTTCAGTTTTGGCAACTAATGTCTGCACAATAGGAATACCATAAGCAGCCAAAACCTGTTTCGACTCAGACTCGGTGAGAATAGTTCGGTTTCCATCTTGAGCAGTTTTGATAATTTGCTCAACTACAGAACAGTTAGGACCTTCTTCTTGGTCTTGTGCTAGCACTGGTGTTTCATATATACCTTGCAGGTTATAACTATATTTCCACATAAAGTTAAACAACCGTGCTGCTGCATCTGGATAACGATAAGTGGAGATACTAGCGCGATTGAGAATTATTTCACCCGTGGTTACTTCATCTCCTCCCATCCAACTTGCTAATACTGGTTTTTTGGCAGTCTGAGCATAATGTTTCAACTGTTCTGCGGTTTGAGTGGGGTCGGTCATAGCTTGAGGAGTCAAAATTACTAGCAAACCGTCAGTATTAGGGTCTTTGACTGCTACTTCTAGAGTCTTGTGATAACGTTCGGGGTCAGCATCACCAAGAATATCAATAGGGTTACTATGACTCCAGTGAGTTGGTAAAAACTCATTCATTTGAGTAATGGTTTCTTCTGCCAGTGGAGCAAGTTCCCCACCAGTAGCAATCAGAGCATCAGTGGCTAGAACTCCTGGTCCCCCAGCGTTAGTAATAATTGTTAATTTTGGTCCTTTGGGAATCCTTGGCTGTTTTGCCATCACTTCTGCCATATCAAATAGTTCAGAAATACGATTCACCCGCAATACTCCACAGCGACGGAAAGCAGCATTGAGAACTTCATCGCTACCTGTGAGAGAACCTGTGTGAGAAGCAGCAGCTTTGGCAGCGGCCTCGGTTTGACCTGCTTTGATTACTATTATTGGTTTGGTTAATGCTACTTCCCTAGCAGCAGACAGGAACGACCGCGCATTGCCAATGGATTCCATATAAATTACAATACTCTTGGTATGGGGGTCATCACCGAGATAATAAATTAGGTCGCCCCAATCTACATCTAACATGGAACCGATGGAGATAAATGCGCTGAAACCAACGTTTTCAGGGAAACTCCAGTCAAGGACTGCTGTACAAAATGCTCCACTCTGACTAATGAAACCAACGTTACCAGGGTTAGCCATTGTGCTAGCAAAAGTGGCATTGAGTCCACTATGAGGATTCATTAAACCTAGACAGTTAGGGCCGATAATTCGCATTTTGCCCCTAGCTGTTGCCATGATTTGTCGTTCTAATTCTATGCCTTCTGGTCCAATTTCTTTGAATCCGGCTGAGACTATGATCGCGCCTTTTATGCCTACTTCTACACATTCACGCACAGCATCAGGGACCATTGGTGCGGGTATAGCAATGATTGCTAAGTCTACTGATGCTGGTATGGCTTTAATATTTGGATAAGCTGGAATGCCAAGGACACTATGACGTTTGGGATTAACTGGAAAAATTGTGCCTCCAAAAGGGTTGCTGAGTAGGTTCCAGAGAATTGTGCGTCCGACACTGCCGACTCTTTCTGTAGCACCAATTACCGCCACATTTTCTGGGGCAAATATTGAGGTTAGGGGTTGTCGCTCTGCTCTGAGAATATCATAGGTTGGATCTGTTGTTTGTTGAGGTGTTTGTAACATTATTTTTTCCCCTTTTTTTGCAGTTGATAATTATTTTTCTCAACTTCTTTTCAGCTTTAACTTGAAACGATATCTAACTTAACACTACTTTCAGGTCGCTGTACTTGTCTAGATATTTCATTCGTGAAAGGTTAAGGGAACCTTAAAATTTATCTTCCTTGTCAATGGACAAAAATCTGTTTTTTTTACTCTTAAACATTAATAATATTTTATCAAATTAATTTGACTAAGTCAAATCAAGCTAAACAATGAAAATTGTGCTCTTGTCTTGTTAATAATAGACATCTCTAAAAATCAAAAATAAAATCAATTATTACCCATAAATTATCAATTATTCCTCCCTTTTTTCTGTTCCCTGTTTTCTGTTCCCTCTTTTGATGGAGATATATAATAGTGAAATCATTGTATAGTGCCATACATTTATCTAGATATTTCTGAGTGAAAATAAATCTTTAATTTGTCAGATTTTGATATTTTTTGAATGTTCCGATAATATATAATAAAATTACTAAAAATAATATTCATAAAATTTGAAACTAAATAATATAAAACATCTATGTTGATGATAATTAATGATGTAAACTAAACTTATTCCCTATGGTTTCTGTTGTTATATACTAATCACACTAATTTTCAAAAAAAATCTTTGCTTGATGACGTTACAGCACATAGATATAATACCAAATTATATGGACAATAAATATTATTTAATGGGTTAGCTCCTTACTTCTTAATTTCTCTAATCACGAAATTAAATAAAATTGGTATAGTAGTAAGTTAATTATATTAAATCCGGTTATCAAAATAACATGGGTCTAAAACCCCGCCTTTTAAGACGCAATATTTTTGGAGAGTTGCTCAAACCCGCTACTTCCCGTCCCCTCCTGGGAGGGGTTAGGGGTGGGTTAACTTCTGTACGTCGCCAATCCGACGGCTGCCCTATCTGACTCCTGACTTCATTAAACATCCTATAAATAAAAATATTTAAAAGCTATAGCTACTGGCGTGACACGCCTAAAATTGTGTATAGATTTTTGTTTCTAGGTGTCTTTATCTCCCCATCTCCCCATCTCCCCATCCCCCCGAATTTGATCTGAGGGGTCTGACCCTAAACTGCAACGTTGTAGTTTTTGAAATTTTTGGATGATTAAGAATTCGGTTTCATATAATATGTTCATAATTCTATTTAGACTTCAATCTCCCCATCTCCCCATCTCCCCATCTCCCCATCTCCCCCACTCCCCATCTCCCCATCCCCCCGAATTTGATCTGAGGGGTCTGACCCTAAACTGCAACGTTGTAGTTTTTGAAATTTTTGGATGATTAAGAATTCGGTTTCA
>NZ_JAAHGH010000202.1 GCF_010672525.1 Okeania sp. SIO2B3
TTGGAATGTTTCTAGGTAGTGCAATTGTGTAGTTGTTTGCGCTCAGGCAGTTGCCAACACGCGGATACGTTTTCTTTACAAAACTTTACAACGTTGCACCTGGTGACACGAACCTTCGATCTACGCCGGAACTTGGGAACGATTGCGAGACCGTGGCTTAAAAGTAAGAAAGGTACAAGAAGAACTAGGTTTAGAAGCAATTCCCCAACGGACTGATATAACACCCGTTCATTATCAACATCTGGCCATTGAAGCACTCGACCTTGGTCTAATTACTGAAGGACGTTTTGCAGATTTTCTCAACGTCGATCACCTAGAAGCACGTCGTATTGCCAACAATCTTAAGTCCTGTTAATTTTTATAGGGACTCTCATCAGCTTCAGCTAATTTTTCTGTAGATTTAATAATCAGAGTTCAGGTAGGATTCGGACTAGAATAAATCCTACCTCAAGATATACAAAAGCAAGCCGATTAAACGAGCATACAGATGAAAAGCTCTTTGAAATAAATTAGGATATTTACTACCTTTTTTTTCTTGCTCAGAAACTCCAATCGGATAAACACTACCAGCCAACCAACTATGCACGATAGCATGAGCAGTTTTCGATAAAACTATACAATCAATATTCCACTTTTCATCACCTAAATTCTTATAAGTACAATGATGAATCGCGTAGGTTGTTAATTGTATCCAAGGAAAAACTTGGCAGCGATCGCCTACTTTTTTCTTGAATATTTTTCCTTTTGCTTTCCACTGTGGAGACTGGATATAAGCGTGATAATCTACTTTTAGTACTTGAAGGTTTGGCCCTTCCAGCAAGTAAATTATTGACTTTGATAACCAAAGCAAAAATATTGAAATAATTCTAATAAAGATTAGCGACAATTTTTTTAAGAGATTTAATATTTTCCAAGGTTTCTTTTTTACCATTACCCGACTCCAAAGGAATAATAGAATCACAATTTAAGGCAGCTTATGAAGCAGCATTAACGAGGCTATTAACATCACCAATATCTAAGTTGCAACCGCTTGATATTTTTTCAATGGCAGCCAAAGCCTGAGCAAAAAAATAGTTTTCTTCAATATCAACAATAACTTTCAGAATCTTAACCACTAGACACTAATTAAGCTTGACATTTTTACAGAGAATTGTTTACCACAATCCCCACATTTATACCGCTGTACTTTACCACTTTTTAAGGAGCGCACACCATTTTTTAGGAGGTTTTTTCCTCCACATTTAGGGCAATTGTTATTAGCAATATTTCGGCGGTTATCCTCCATTTCGACCTTTGGCGGTTCGGGAGGATTAAGCTGCTCTGTTAATTGTCCTGAAACAATTTCAGACTCATCCTCCAAAGGAGGATTTTGCTGTTCGGCGTAGAATCCGGGAGGAGGCAAAACCTCCACAAACGCCTTCTCTTCACCGGGACAAATCAGCCCAAAATACTTCTCACCCCGTTCGATTAAATCTGAAGTTTTAGCTACTATTTCATTTTTCTCTGTAGCTGATTTTATCTCCCGATTAATCACACTAGGAACCTTGGCAGAATCGCCTAAATAATATCTAGTAAAATTAAAAGAACCACTGACAGTTAACCCGTTTGTATTAACATTTGATTCTTGAGTCAATAAAATAATTCTTATTTTTAAAGCCCGACCAACTGTAGATAATAATTTAATAGCTTTGCTATGTAATTCTTTATCATACTCTCTCAGCATTAAAGATTCATCTACTACCCAGATTTGAGGTTTTATTTCTGGTAATTCATCTCCATTCTCCGCAGCAATAGTTGCAGCATCTAATCTATTTTGTAGAGAGTTTACCATATCTTGAAGACCATCAAAACTGGTACGAAAATCCTCATTAATAGCATTTAAACCCTTGTATTGTGGTTTGAATTTTTTACCTGCAAACTTCCATTCTGTATAAGGATATTTGGGGTCAATTACAAAGATTTCTGCATTACCTCCAAAATGAATATTAGCTAAAGCAGCAATATTATCTACTAAAGTAGATTTGCCCCTACCAGTTGCGCCAATAATTAAGTCGTGGTGAGATTTAACAAAGGTATCATCTAACCAACAAGTATCACGCTTTTTAGCGGTACCAGAACTGACAACAATTGGGTTAACATCTCTAGATTTTTCATTCTCTGTTTTGACTAATAAGTACCCTCCTTTTATCTCAGTATTACAAAATTTGCCTGTTGATAATTCCAAGGAATGATTAATCTTTAAAGCTTTAGAAGCCTTGGTAGAATCTACTAGATAAAACTTAAAAGCTAAAGTATCTCCATAGCGATTAAACTCAGCAAAGGAAACGTTAATTTCGTTCTCTAAATAAGTATTCTGAATTATTTGAGAGAGATAAGCTTCGTAACTTGCACCATGGGCAATTCTTAGCTTACTACTATTCTTTAAATTAGTATTCTCAGATTGTAGAGAGTTTAGTGCATCTTGATATTTTAAAAGTTGATGCTTGTAAAGCTCATTAGTTCTTACTAACTCATCAAATTTATCTTTTTCTGCCAATAAAGCTTTTTCTACTTCCAAGGCTGATTTCTCTTGATTTATTTTCAGTTGTTCTTTGTATAAATTCAACTGTTTCTTGATATCTTCTAATCTTCTTTCTTCAGAGATTATATTATTTTCTCTAATATAAAACTGCTCTAGTTTATGCTGAGATAAGTCTAACTGATTTCTGAGTTCATCAGATACAGCGAGCGCCTGATTTAATTCAGTGGTAAACTTATCATTTAATTGTTGTTTGATAACTACTATTTCAGCTTCATACCTATTAGCAATTTCTATCGAAGCATTCTCTACACGAACATCACAGGCTTTTAATTCACGAGTTAACTCATCCAGTTTTTGAGTTAAGTCAGATATTTTAATATCCTTTTCTTGAGTAGCTTCAACAATTTTATTTTGTAGAGAATTTACTAAATCATCATTCTGTTGCTGTAAATTTGCTAATTCAAATTCAGCATCTTTTGAAATTTTATCGATTTTTTCTTGAGAGGAATTAAGAGTATTTGCCAGGGTAAAAGTACTGACTATAATTCCCAAAAAAGAGCTACCTAACAATACTACCTTAATCTTTTTCTCCAGGTAAACATTCATTGACGAAAAAACAAATATTCCTGTAGAAACAATAATCCCTGCCACTGCAATTTTGAACTTCATAAGCAAAAAGAAAAAAGGGGAGAATTACTCCCCTAAAAAATTAAATATCTACGAAATCAACTTGCTCACCATAATTCTTACCATTGCCAGATATACCAACAACCGATTGAGAACTAGCATCAGAGTTAGAAGCAACGGGAAGGCTGCTTAGATTAACAATGCCCACCTGCTGACCAAAATTATCGCCATCATTAACAATGCCAATCACTTTCTTGACCTGACGCTGGAAAACCCCTTTTTTAGAACTTTTACTCATTCAAAAAAACTCCTGCAACTACGACTCAATAAATATCCCATCCAACACTTCAAAATCAGCAGCATAGCGAGATTTAAGACCTGCCTGTAGCTGAGTAAGATTTAACCTAGACTCCTCTATCTGCAAATGCCGAGTGTTACCCTGGATTGTCATCATCTCTCTTTCTTGCACAGAAGACGCTTGCTCAAACATCAACCTATCCTGAAGTTGAGAATGCTTTTCCTGAGTTAAAGAAAGGCGAGTTTGCTCTTGCTCATAACCAACATCTGCAATTAGCTGCTTAACATCAGCAATATCAGTGTTAGTTGACTCAATGTTGTAGTTAATTTGCCTTTGCTTAACTTTCTCACCAGAAGCTGCCACATCCCAGGATTTAGCCAGCAGGTTATTATCCATAATCTGCAAATCAAGAGAGCGCATTTGACCTTCTTTGTGCTGCTTCTGAAGATCGTAATCATGCTGTGTGATTGACTCAGTCCCATCAAAGCTAACGCTAGTAAGCTTTTGACGAGCAGATGAAAACTTAGGCTGTAACGAAGAACCTAAAGTATAGGTCATTTTTTCTTATACTCCTTGTAAAATTTTTCAACCAAACGAAACTGTTTTTGCTGTTGGTTTCTGCAGTTAGAATATTGTTGCTGTAACTTCTGAAACTCAGAAAAATAGGCATTATCAGAATATTCATAATAAGCTATCGCTCCCACAAAACCCACAAAAATAGACACGCATATCTTTGTAACTTCTGCAATCATTATGAAGTGTGACCTAGTTGCTCTAATATTTGTGCCATCCCATCATTGAAATTACCCACCAGCGCAGCTCCACAACGCGCCGACATTTCTGTCCCTACTTGCCCATAAAAAGACTCTAGAGAACTGGTAAGTTGGTCGATCGCATTCCCGACATTGCTTGCTTCATTCTTAATTCTGAATATTTGAGCCATATTAGCTGTGGCTCTAGAAGAATCGTATTTAGGTGCGGGAACAATATTAGCTACTGGCTCAGATTGAGAATAGGAAGCCCATACTTGCTGCTTGAAATCCTCGTACTGCATCTTGCCTGGATTTTTAGTACCATCTGGGAGCTTGAGAGCGATCGCCTCTTGTAGCTCTTGCATTTTCTCCAAGGCCAGAGGGGTATACCTTTCACCAACCTTGAATCCTTCTGTTAACCAGTACCAACATTCACAAATCCGGGGATAGTAGCCAGTGCCAGCACGGTAGATAGTTTTGGTAGAAATACTTAGTTCCTGAGCTAATTGTTCAAGAGTGTACCGAACTGTTTCAGTAGCAGGTATGTCTGTCTGTCCTTCTACTTCGTCGTCTATATGGAAATCTATCACATTGTCTCCATACTTTTCTTCATTTCCCTGTAACCCATAGCTAATAGGAATTTTAGATGTGTACATCAGTTTGTCTCTCCTTGTCTGTTTGATGTCTATAATTGAAATATAGACACTAAAAAACGGAAGTACAAGGAACCTAAGCAACTGTTTGGGAACGTAGGCAATTAATACGC
>NZ_JAAHGH010000203.1 GCF_010672525.1 Okeania sp. SIO2B3
ATTTTTTAACCGGAACTACCTAAAAGCTAGCACTTTTTGATACCTAAAAATCTTCAAACCTTTATGTGTAAAAACTTTGAGATTTAATCAGCAATCCCTAATTATTCATTATTCATTATTCATTATTCATTATTAAAAGGTAGTTTTAGTATCGTGGCAATGTCGGTGCAACAATTGTTTATTCTTATATGTGTTGTCACCACCTTTAGACCTTGGAATTATATGGTCAACTTCCAGTAGGTCAGTTGGTCTGAAGGTTAGTCCACAAGATGCGCATTTATTCTTTTGCCGTTTTAACAGCGTTGTAACTTCTTTCCTTACGCCTGGATATTTACCGATTCTATTACTCCAATAAGTCCAGTCGCCGTCATAAGGGGATTTATTACCTTTCACTTTAATGTGTCTTACAATAGGAACATCGGAGTGTTGGCTTAATATATATTCACCGTCATTAAGTACCCAATTCCTGGTTTCTTTGCAGCCAGAGAAATACTTTTTCTTTACCCATTTAGCCGACTTATTTGGATGCCTTCTACTTGTCCATCTCCATAATCTCTTCCATAAGAGGTGGTCAATTTTAGTTAATACCTCTTTACTGACTACGCTTGAATAGTAGTTAGCCCATCCCCTAATTACCGGATTTAGTTTAACTATTAATGCTTTAGTGGGAACATTTTTGTGAGAATCACATATACTCGCTAATTTCCGATAATAGGTTTTTATACTCTTAGAAGATGGTTTAATCAGCGTTTTAAATCCTTGTTTGGTTGTCTTGACTTTCCATTGCCTGATTGTAAAACCTAAGAAGTCAAACCCAGGTTGATTTCCTTCATATTCTTCTAAGGTATGGGCAATTTTGGTTTTCTCTGGTTTTAGTTCTAATCCTACCTGGTTTAACCATTCCTGTATTACGTTTTTTGCTTGTAATACTACTTTGATGTCTTCGTGTAGGATAACGAAGTCATCAGCATAGCGTACTATGGTAAGATCTTGACATTTCATTTGCCAACTCTTCTGACGACCTGTTTTTGGGTCTTTAAGGTCAATGGTTTTGGCAAATTCCATTAATCTTTCTTCCATACCGTGTAAGGCGATGTTAGCTAGTAGAGGACTTATCACCCCTCCCTGTGGTGTACCCACCCCCATCCCCTCCCGGGAGGGGAGCCAGAGGGGTGGGTGGAATTGATTATTATCAAACACCCCAGACTTTAACCATTGTTTAATTAGAGGTTTCCTCGTTCCCTTATTCCTTTATTACGGCTGATTTAGTGAGGTAAAGTCTCCCGGAGGGTGCGATATGATTGTTGATATTACCAACCAAATAGCAATATCCATTGACCCTCTGACTTTCGTCCTACATCCCATAGCTACCTTTGGAATGGTTAGCCTTGACGAGAGTTTAATTACCTTCCTGTTCGTCCACTTGTCAGCCTCTGCTTGCGGTATCGTTCCTGGTAACTGGTATTGTCCCGCGTTTAAGCCAGCTTCGGAGGTTGATGTTCAGTCTCTACTCCGTGGCCTATGCTGTCAACCCAACAACAAGGCGGATGGAATTTCACCACCAAGGTAATAAGAGTTATTCACAAGTCGAGGTTGTCCTCATGTGTTGACTTGGAACGGCCGTTTATACTCAGTTTCACTGGTTTAGTGGCCAACGAGTCGCACTTAGTCAAAGGCTCCAATGAATTTATATTGAGTAGTTTATAGGAGAGTTGTGTATTATAACAAACAAATATCACTAGCTTTTTACCGGCAAAGTGCTATGGAGCTTGAAAGACCTTTTGCCTTAGAGAAGATATAATGAAGATATAATATGTTTGTTTTAACAGAATTTCGGGCAGAATTCTCTCATCCTCTAAAGGTTAGGGATGAATGCCCTATAAATAAACTGCGTAGCATCCAATACGCAATTTTATCTAAATGTTGGCATTTATACCCGCGCTCTCCGCAGATCGGGAGCGGAGGGATGGGAATGCCAATCAATAAGAGCGGTTTCACACATAATATGTTAAAATGTACTAATTTTTTAGTAAGCAGTAAATGGTTGAGAAAGCGTACAAGTTTAGGTTCTACCCAACTCCAGAACAGGAGAATCTGTTGCGGAAGACATTGGGCTGTGTGCGTTTAATCTACAACAAAGCTTTAGCTGCCAGAACTCAAGCTTGGTATGAACACAAGGAAAGAGTAAGCTACAAGCAAACTTCAGCTATGCTGACTCACTGGAAAAAACAGGAAGATTTAGATTTCCTAAAAGAAGTAAGCAGTGTAACATTACAGCAAGGCTTGAGACATCTACAAACAGCTTTTCCTGCGGAATGCTGCGCAAACACTAACTTTTTTAGTGGACGTACTAAGTATCCTAACTTTAAAAAAAAGCGTACCGCAGGGGACAAGGTCGCATCAACAAAGATAAATACTGGAGAACGGTAGAAAATCGTAAATGGTGCTTCTGCACCGAAGATGGAATGGAGTTAATAACCCATGCTAGTACACCTATAATCAGACATACAAAAGTCAAAGGTAAAGCTAGTCCATACAACGGTGATTGGAATTACTGGAGTAAGCGACGTGGAGAATACCCTGGTACTCCTTCAAGAGTAACCAAATTAATTAAGAAACAAAAGGGAATTTGCACACACTGTGGTTTAAGCTTTACAAGCGAAGACCTACTAGAAGTTGACCACATCATACCTAAAAGCAAGGGTAATTAACAGCTTGACATAATCTATGATTATCTAGTATTATCTCTGATAATCTATATTTGATTTTATGCTACTAGGATTCAAAACCGAGTTACACCCAAATAATAAACAAAAAACCTTGCTGGCTAAACACGCGCTTTGTAGCTCGTCATGCTTACAACTGGGGATTATGGCTAACTAGAAACATCCTTAATCACAATTCCAATAATCCTGAAAGTAAACTTAAATTTCCTAGTGCTATCGATTTGCACAAACTATTAGTAGCAATGGTTAAACCTAATAACTATTGGTATTATGAAGTTTCTAAGTGTGCCCCCCAATATGCTTTAAGGTACTTATCATCAGCTTGGAAACGTTGTTTTGCCAAAATATCGGGAGTGCCTAAATTCAAGAAAAAAGGTAGAGATGATAGTTTTACTTTAGACGGTTCAATATCAGTAGGTTTTCATCAGATTAAATTACCAAGAATTGGGTGGATTAAAACTCATGAAGTTTTACCAGATAACGTTACTCCTAAATCTGTAACTTAAGCCAAGAAAGCTGATAGATGGTTTGTCAGTTTCAAAGTAGAAAGAGAATCTCAAATTACTGAGAAATCAGTAGATGTAGTTGGTGTAGATTTAGGAATTAAAACTTTAGCAACATTGTCAACAGGGGAAGTGTTTGATGGTGCGCTGAGTTACAAAAAGTTAGAATCTAAACTATCACGATTGCAATACCTAAATAGGCATAAAACTAAGTTTTCCAACAACTGGAAAAAAGCACAGCTAAAAATAGCGAGGTTACACAAAAAGGTAGCCGATATCAGGAAAGATACATTGCATAAACTAACAACCTATTTGGCTAAAAACCACAACCCACCCCCATCCCCTCCCGGGAGGGGAGCTAGAGGGGTGGGTGAAGACCTGAATGTATCAGGAATGATGGCAAATCATAAGTTAGCTAAGGCAGTTGCCGATATGGGTTTTTACGAGTTCAGAAGACAATTAGAGTACAAGTGTCAGTTATTAGGTTCTGAGTTAATCATAGTTGATAGATGGTTTCCCAGTTCTAAAACCTGTTCTAACTGTGGAACTGTAAAAGAGTCTCTGTTGTTATCAGAGCGCATTTTCAATTGCGAACACTGCAATTTTAGTTGTGATTGCTCCGCAACGCTAGCGCGAACGAGACTTGAATGCAGCGTTAAATTTAGCTATGGCGGTCAGTTTGCTCCGCAACGCTAGCGCGAACGGCCGTGACAGCCTGTGGACTGGATAACGCCGACGTTGCCAGATAGAAACAGGAATAGAACAGATAATCATAGATTTCTATAGATTATCATAGGTTTCTAAGAACGGTGGAAAGGATACATTCAGTAACCTACAACTTCTACATAGACATTGCCACGACTCAAAAACGGCATCAGATGGTTCCAACTTCAAGGAGCTATGACGATAACCCGTTGGTTTCTCGTATCTATGACAAGGATGGAGTTATCGAGGAGCCGGATGAGGTGAAAGTCTCACGTCCGGTTTTGAAGGAGAGTTGGAAGTCGGAAGGCTTCCTTCGACTCTAACACTCAACTAATCAGAGAAAATCAAACTGTTGTAGTTGAGGAAATAGCCGTAAAAAATATGGTCAAAAAGCGGTGCGACCCCGCGACGACGCCAGCTCGTTTGCGGAACGCGCACCAAGAGACCATAAATTAGCTAGAGCAATAAGTGATGCCAACTGGTCCGAATTAGTCAGGCAATTAGAGTATAAGGCTGATTGGTATGGCCGAGAGTTAATCAAAATTGATAGATATTTCCCTAGTTCGCGCGCGTTGCTCTAGTTGTGGGCACACAGTAGAAAAATTACCATTAAACATTAGAGAGTGGGATTGTCCAGAGTGTGCAGCTCACCATGACAGGGACATAAACGCTTCGATAAACATTTTGCGGATGGGAACCCGCGTCGGCGAAAGACGCAAGCGGTCAGACCCCGCGCCGCCGATAGGCGCAAGGG
>NZ_JAAHGH010000204.1 GCF_010672525.1 Okeania sp. SIO2B3
ATTTCCTTCATTATTTGGATTAAAGGAGAGAGAGCGCGGAAGATAGCATTGCCATAATGCAGGCCATCTACTTGATGCTTTATGAGGTTAGTTCCTAATTCATAGAAAGCTTCATTTAATGATTCACCACCTACAAATATGTCCTTTGTTGATTTAAGAATCTTGGCAGCTTCATCTACTACTGCAATATCTGTTTCAGATAGTGTAGAGAGCTGTTGAGGATGAGAACGGATAAATGGTGCGTATTGTTTAGTTTTCCAGCGCCCAACCAGCAGTGGACAAACCACTTTATTATCCTCATTCAACAACTTGGGACATCCTTGGCATCCAGCAGAAGCTTTACCGCCGAATAGAGTCCGATTTTTAAATTCGGGGAAATATCTAAATATAGCTTCTCTGATGCAAGATGCTTCTATAGTAGGCTCTTCCTTACCTTTAGGTCGGCGGATATGAGGGTATCCCAAAGGCGTTTGCTTGGTAGTATCTTCAACTAAACCACTATGACGAGATGGCAAAACAACTGAATTACTCTCAATGCTTTCTGTAGTGGGGTTACGCGGGTCGTCACAAATATAGTAGAGAGTAGGGTCGTCTTCAGATTTTTTTTGTGTATGGGGATTGATTCCCAAATAAGGTGGTAAATTACCTGTGTCATGGCTTTTGCCAGTACCAGTACCACTACAGTCAAACAAATTTTTGATACCGCGTTTGACCATAAGAGCTTCAAAAATATTCCTCATCCCTGGAGGAACTACATAAGCTGGACTACCTTGATTTTTCCAATCTTCAAAGTCTGTTGGTACATTCCAGTTATTAGGATCATCTCCTAATCTAATTTGCATTTTACCTAATAGTAAAGGCGGTTCCCATTTGACTATTGCTGTCGTAGTTTCTGCTAAATATTTTGCTTCTGCAACATTCGCTTGACGAATACGTTGTTTTTCTTTGGGGTGTAGTTTTGGTGCGGGTGGTAGTTCGCCATTCCGACGGAAATACTTATAAGCAGGTCTGGCTACCTTATTTTTAAGAGTTTGGGCCAGATTACTGACTGTATCTTTTAGTTGACGTGGGAACTTGTGTTTGAAGTTGTATTCAGTTTCAGGTATTAATTTAGACTGATTTTGTTTCTGCGGTGGTTTCCACTCAGGTAAGGTGACACCAGCATCACTAGCTAACTCTTCAACTATCTCTATAAAATCCTTGCCTTTAGGTGTACCATGACCACCGTTGGCAAAATGTCGATATTGAACCGCATGACCGCCCTCCTGGCAGCCGTGACAATACCAAGAGTTATCGGCCGGGTTTACTTGAAAAGCTGTACCGCTACTACCTCCATGTTGAGGACAGAAGCCAACCAGCTTCTTACCATGTCTCTTGAAGTTGTGGCCACCCCAATCATAAATATCTTCAGTGGATAAACGAGGCAAAATGTCCAGCTCTAGGATATCGGCTAAAGAGTCAGCAGTGCTGAGGCTAGGGTGAGCTTGTCTCTCTAGTTTACGTTGCTCTAAGTATCGCTCCCGTTCTGCTTTCTTCTTTTCAGCTTCAATAGTTGCCTTAGCTTCCTTGTCGGCTAGTTCTAGGAGTACATCTAGGATAGGTTGTGGGGCGTACGCTACTTCTGTATCTGCCGGAGAATTAATCCATATATATTTACCAGTTGTTGGGTGGTAGGAAGGTGGCAGAACGGACTGACAATAGTTATAACGAAATTCTAAAAGTTCGTCTTTGTCAGTTTTTAAGCCCTCCCACTCTCGGATTACAGCTCGGGTAAAGTTGGCTAATTTTTCCCTATACTCCGGCGGGATTTGAAATGCTATTTGATATCTACCAGCCTTGCCCGATGACCAACTTAAAGATTTGGGCAGTTCGGGGCATATAGCTTTAAGGATAGGTTCGACACTAGCACCATCTACATCTATGGCCAGCAGTCCATCGGATATCTCACCTAGTCTTACCCCATATCCAGAATCAAAAGCTGTATATGGTTTACCTTTTTTGCTAGTTAATCGTTGTCCTTGGGTTATTGCAGTAGCGATCGCTTCCCTACTAACTGGCTCTTCATGTTGCCAGTTACTTCTGTAGGGGCGTTTCTCGCGTACTGGTGTCAATGCCAAGTTAGCCGGGATGATTCCTAAACCTTCTGCTATTTCTGAGGCTCTGGGGTGGCGATTAAATATTTTCCAATCCATTTTACACCTCCTCCTGTAAAGAAGTTTTGACAGTGGAGATTAGGGTAGTAGTTGCAGAATTTTGTTTTTTATGTGATAATTTGCTCATAATGTGTAATAACGTATTCATAATTACTTGAATCTACAGGGCTGTGAATTCTGTAGGTTTTTTTTTCAACCTGAAATTCACACGCGATAGCGTAGCTAAACGTAGTTATCGCGGAGCGGAACGGATGTTTGAGCGCCAAAAATCATCTTCATGTGGTGTTCAACCCAACCTATGCACTGACCGTCGGCTTTCATCAGACGGAGTAAATATTTTTGATACGCAACTTTGTCAGCTACAGTAGGTTGCGAACCAAATATGGCACCGTGCATCCATTTGTAGGGAGGCCAGTATCCATAATGTATTTGGTATTGTTTATCTGCCCAATTAGGTTTGAGTCCTCGATGGTAAGCTTCTGTGAGCAATTCGTGATAATGGCGATATTGCTTGACCTTATCTGCTGTGCAGCGTAGTAGTTTGAATTTTGTGTCTGTGGTATCTAAACTCTTGCTCACCACTGGAAACTGATAACCACAACAGCCACAAACCTTATGAAAGTTATAAGTAATTGCACTGCATTGAGGGCAAATTTTTGTAGGAGCTTCACTTGGTAATGAATTTTTGGATTGTCCAAGAGTAAATGTTTTTACATCTTCAATGAATCCAAATTGTTTAATTAATCCTGCTTGGTCCAGGATTAAGCAATCATATTTTCCAGGGGATATCCTTAACCCACGCCCTATCTGTTGCCATGTCTTAGCCTTAGATTTAGTGGGGCGACAGAGGAGAACGCAAGAAATGGCAGGGACATCAAAACCTTCTCCCAATGCCTCACAACTTGCTAAGACTTTGATGAGTCCTGACTCTAATTGTGAATAAATTACTTCTCGTTGCTTGGTAGGCATCGTGCCGTCTACACTTGCTGCGGGGATGCCAGCTTGATTGAAGGCAGTGGCGATCGCTTTGGCGTGGGCTACATTCACAGCAAAGGCAATGGTTAATCGATTGAGTGCTAATCTTTTCCATTCGGAGACTAGAGTTTCGACGACCTTTGGCACATTGCAACGTACTACTAACTCAGAGTTATCATAATCTCCTGCTACAGTCCGCACTCCTTTGAGGTCAGCACCATCAACGCTGTAGTAGATTGGGGGTGCAAGATATCCTTTGAGAATTAGTTCACCTGGAGTTGGAGCTGCAATGAGGCTGTCAAACAGATCGGACATTGCTTCTCGTTTTGAGAGTCTCCAGGGAGTAGCGGTTAAACCTATAAAGGTAGTGTTGCTAGATTCAAAGTTTTCTAGCTGTCTCTGTACTACTTTGTTCCAGGCGGTTTGATGTGCTTCGTCTATTAAGATAATGTCAGGAGTAAACCAGTTGGTTTTCCGGCGAGCTAGAGTTTGTGCGCTGGCTATCTGAACAGAGGCGTTGCGAGTTTCTTTGTAGCCTCCGGCAATGACTCCACATTCAATGCCGAAGTTAGCAAATTTATTTAGTGTTTGCTTGATTAAAACGTCTCTGTGAACTATGAATAGTATTGTTTTGCCACTTGAATACTCTTGATATATAAAGGAAGCAGCAATTATAGTTTTGCCTGCTCCAGTAGGGGCGACGATAAGTATTCGGCGGTGGTTGTGTTTGATGAGTTTGTATAATTCATCAATGACTTGGAGTTGGTAGTCTCTAAGGATGAAAATCTGTGATGGTGCTATACTGAGACTTAAAGATAATTGTTTATCTTCTTCCACGTTTTTTTTATTATTCTGCTGTAACCATAATGGTTGCAGTAGTTTTGTTTTAGATGCTACTGATGGTGTCATATTATTTGGCTCCAAATCCAAATGAAAAATAATTTGAGTGGTGGGGATGGTTTTTAATGTAGTGAGCTACTTTATGTAGGAGGAGGTGCAGATTTATCTTCTACGATGAAATTGTAAATCTCTTTATGTGGGAATTTTGCAGCGATCGCTCTTTCTACTGCACGGACTTTCTTGATCGGACATCCAATAGACTCAATCTTCTTAGAGCCTTTAGAGCGCCAGCAATATTTCCAATACCAATGCTTGAGTTCGTTCGTCCCCCGCGTTTCTTCTTTGATTCGGGGATACTCTACATAACCATTTTGGGTGGACTTCCAGCTTGTATATTTATTAAGCCATCCACTGCCCCCCACTGGCTTATACTGAATTTTTCCGGTAGCATTTGCTATCGGAAGCCTAGACTCTTTCTTGGGCCAGTCTCCTGGAGTTTGAGTATTGTTGTTTCTTTGATGGCGTTTGTTTGGTGGTAAGTTACCGCTACTGTTACCAGTTGCACATGGTGTCGTGTGGGCAGACAATTCTTGTATAGCACTCTGTTTTAGTTTCATCATGATTTAGAAAAGGTATAAATTTATTATTAGAATTGAGAAGTTTTAGTTGAGATTTAACTCAAAATACGTTTGCTTCGTTG
>NZ_JAAHGH010000205.1 GCF_010672525.1 Okeania sp. SIO2B3
CTGGTTGGGTCGAAGCCTGGTATTACCCAGGGCAACTCCCAGTTAGATCCGGACGTGCCCGTTTCCGTGCATCCGGCTCCCGACAATCTGTACATCACTCAGGGGAGTGAGTATCATTGCTTCATGTGAATGTATTGATGACAGCTACGGTGGACAGCTATTAGGTTTTCTCTTTTCCAATTATTGTGATTGTCATCCACATGATGTAGTTCGACCTTTTCATCATCTGTGAAGTTTAGTCCGCAGTATTCACATTTATGGTTTTGCCTTTTTAAAGCTTCTGATGTTGCACCATCGTAGAGTTTGGAGTTTCTTTTGCTCCAATATGTGATGTCTCCATCAAATGGAGATTTGTTGCCTTTGACCATGATATGGTCGTTTTCTTTCCAACCTGGGTTGGGGAAGGCTTTATCAATAAGTTGTTTTGCAGTGTATCTATTTAATTTTCGTTCTTTGTTAAATACTGTATATGCCCTTTTGGTCATAAAGTATAGTGAGAACCTAGCCCCATCTAATTTGCAATACTTATGATAGTTTCTCCATCCTCTTACTACTGATGCAATTTTCTTGGCTTTTACTTTGGCTCCAAATGCTGAGAAGTTGATTATGGCTTTAGCCTTCTCCCTAAAAGCTTTGAAGTTGTCCTCTGAGGGCGTACTTCTAAACTTGTGGTTATTAGTCTGGACGTAAAAGTGCCATCCTAGAAAGTCAAATCCATCTGTCGCTTTAACTAATCTGGTCTTACTTGGCTTTATCTCTAGTCCCCTTTTCTGTAGGAACCTTGTGACTTCTTCTTCGATTGCTTTCTTCTCTCTGGCAATTATTTGGTTTAATTTCCTTTCGTGCCATCCCTTCGTTGGGTCTGAAGTGAAGCCGGGGTCGATTATGAATACTAGGTCGTCAGCGTATCTGATGCACTTGGCGGGGTTTTTATTCCCGATGTCTAGCGATTCGATTCCGTTGAGTGATATGTTGGCTAATAGAGGTGAAATTACTCCACCCTGTGGGACTCCTTGTTCCGGGAATCCTATAGATGTTCCTGATTTTAAGCATCCCCATAAACCTTGTTTGATTGTCTGGGGTGCTATAATTTGTTTCATTAGATGCTTGTGGTCGATTCTGTCAAAACATTTGGCTATATCCATTTCGTAGATATATTTTCTATGTCCATTTGCGTTTGACCTTAATCCGTAAAATATCTGTTTTTGTGCATCATGGGCACTTCTCCCTGGTCTGAAGCCGTAACTTCTGGCATGGAATGTGGCTTCATGTGCTGGTTCGATGGCTAATTTGCACCATGCTTGCCATGCTCTATCTGCTATGGTTGGAACCTTTAGCATTCTCGTTGAGCCATCCTTTTTTGGTATTGGGATTTCTCGGAGTTTGTTATGTTTCCAGTTGTGGCCATATTTTTCGAGCATAATGAAGAGGGCGAACCTTTCTTCAAAATTTAAGCTGGCTTTTCCATCTACACCCGCAGTTTTCTTACCCTGATTTTCTTGTGTCACTCGGCGAATCGCTAGGAATTTTGCTGCGCGACTTCGTAGCAAAAGCTTCTGTAAATTCCGGACTTGTTTGTAATCTTTCCTCAGCATAGCTTTGTAAATTCTCTTTTGTAGTCGGAATAGCTTTTTCCTGGCTAGTTTCCAGTCTAAGTTTTTCCAAAGTTCACTAAGTTTTCCTTGTGTCATAACTATAATCTCCATTAGATTATTTACTCTGATTGCCTCGTTCCAATTACGGAACGTCCTACCCGATGTATGGGATTACACTCTCGTCAGCTTACTCAAGTTCGACATCCTATTGTTCAGGGGCGATATCGGATATGAACCCTTGAACAATAGACTTGAGACCATGACACCGTTTTTATTCGTTCCCTTATGAGATTGGTTGATAACTTAGAGCAGTTCAATTTGCCTGATGCCTTATTCAGAATTGTTCTAAGCGAGGAAATTTCTAGAACGAATAATTAGGTTTCTCACCTTTGGCATTGAATCCACTTTGATTGTTCAGATAGATGGATTAATATTGAGACACTTTTTTAGAACTTGTTTTACTCATATCATCTCCCTATTAGTGGTCGTTGGGGGATATCTGCTTTTCCCTTGTCCACCCTGTTACCAGCTTCAGTCTGTAAGATTCCGAGCTTACTCGCTGTGGTCAGATAAGGAGTCACTCCATTCTTAGAGGGTAGGACTTTCACCTACATCTACATAAGAGTTAGATAACATCTGTTTTATCCCTTGAGTTATGTCATTCTGTGTAAATCTTATTGAGATTTCTGTTTTGACAGTCTGATTTTCATCAAGAACGAATCGCACGGTTGGGTCGAAGCCTGGTATTACCCAGGGCAACTCCCAGTTAGATCCGGACGTGCCCGTTTCCGTGCATCCGGCTCCCGACAATCTGTACATCACTCAGGGGAGTGAGTATCATTGCTTCATGTGAATGTATTGATGACAGCTACGGTGGACAGCTATTAGGTTTTCTCTTTTCCAATTATTGTGATTGTCATCCACATGATGTAGTTCGACCTTTTCATCATCTGTGAAGTTTAGTCCGCAGTATTCACATTTATGGTTTTGCCTTTTTAAAGCTTCTGATGTTGCACCATCGTAGAGTTTGGAGTTTCTTTTGCTCCAATATGTGATGTCTCCATCAAATGGAGATTTGTTGCCTTTGACCATGATATGGTCGTTTTCTTTCCAACCTGGGTTGGGGAAGGCTTTATCAATAAGTTGTTTTGCAGTGTATCTATTTAATTTTCGTTCTTTGTTAAATACTGTATATGCCCTTTTGGTCATAAAGTATAGTGAGAACCTAGCCCCATCTAATTTGCAATACTTATGATAGTTTCTCCATCCTCTTACTACTGATGCAATTTTCTTGGCTTTTACTTTGGCTCCAAATGCTGAGAAGTTGATTATGGCTTTAGCCTTCTCCCTAAAAGCTTTGAAGTTGTCCTCTGAGGGCGTACTTCTAAACTTGTGGTTATTAGTCTGGACGTAAAAGTGCCATCCTAGAAAGTCAAATCCATCTGTCGCTTTAACTAATCTGGTCTTACTTGGCTTTATCTCTAGTCCCCTTTTCTGTAGGAACCTTGTGACTTCTTCTTCGATTGCTTTCTTCTCTCTGGCAATTATTTGGTTTAATTTCCTTTCGTGCCATCCCTTCGTTGGGTCTGAAGTGAAGCCGGGGTCGATTATGAATACTAGGTCGTCAGCGTATCTGATGCACTTGGCGGGGTTTTTATTCCCGATGTCTAGCGATTCGATTCCGTTGAGTGATATGTTGGCTAATAGAGGTGAAATTACTCCACCCTGTGGGACTCCTTGTTCCGGGAATCCTATAGATGTTCCTGATTTTAAGCATCCCCATAAACCTTGTTTGATTGTCTGGGGTGCTATAATTTGTTTCATTAGATGCTTGTGGTCGATTCTGTCAAAACATTTGGCTATATCCATTTCGTAGATATATTTTCTATGTCCATTTGCGTTTGACCTTAATCCGTAAAATATCTGTTTTTGTGCATCATGGGCACTTCTCCCTGGTCTGAAGCCGTAACTTCTGGCATGGAATGTGGCTTCATGTGCTGGTTCGATGGCTAATTTGCACCATGCTTGCCATGCTCTATCTGCTATGGTTGGAACCTTTAGCATTCTCGTTGAGCCATCCTTTTTTGGTATTGGGATTTCTCGGAGTTTGTTATGTTTCCAGTTGTGGCCATATTTTTCGAGCATAATGAAGAGGGCGAACCTTTCTTCAAAATTTAAGCTGGCTTTTCCATCTACACCCGCAGTTTTCTTACCCTGATTTTCTTGTGTCACTCGGCGAATCGCTAGGAATTTTGCTGCGCGACTTCGTAGCAAAAGCTTCTGTAAATTCCGGACTTGTTTGTAATCTTTCCTCAGCATAGCTTTGTAAATTCTCTTTTGTAGTCGGAATAGCTTTTTCCTGGCTAGTTTCCAGTCTAAGTTTTTCCAAAGTTCACTAAGTTTTCCTTGTGTCATAACTATAATCTCCATTAGATTATTTACTCTGATTGCCTCGTTCCAATTACGGAACGTCCTACCCGATGTATGGGATTACACTCTCGTCAGCTTACTCAAGTTCGACATCCTATTGTTCAGGGGCGATATCGGATATGAACCCTTGAACAATAGACTTGAGACCATGACACCGTTTTTATTCGTTCCCTTATGAGATTGGTTGATAACTTAGAGCAGTTCAATTTGCCTGATGCCTTATTCAGAATTGTTCTAAGCGAGGAAATTTCTAGAACGAATAATTAGGTTTCTCACCTTTGGCATTGAATCCACTTTGATTGTTCAGATAGATGGATTAATATTGAGACACTTTTTTAGAACTTGTTTTACTCATATCATCTCCCTATTAGTGGTCGTTGGGGGATATCTGCTTTTCCCTTGTCCACCCTGTTACCAGCTTCAGTCTGTAAGATTCCGAGCTTACTCGCTGTGGTCAGATAAGGAGTCACTCCATTCTTAGAGGGTAGGACTTTCACCTACATCTACATAAGAGTTAGATAACATCTGTTTTATCCCTTGAGTTATGTCATTCTGTGTAAATCTTATTGAGATTTCTGTTTTGACAGTCTGATTTTCATCAAGAACGAATCGCACTTCCTCT
>NZ_JAAHGH010000206.1 GCF_010672525.1 Okeania sp. SIO2B3
CTGTCAATAAACTCAGGATGAGGAGTAATGGATTTTTTGTCCATCCATTCAAAAACATCTTGATTATTTTTAGAGCTATTACACTGAATACAAGCAGGAACTACATTACCAGGTGTAGTTTGCCCCCCTTTAGATATAGGAATAATATGGTCCCAAGTATTAGCTGGTTTGAGACAATAGGCGCATTTCCCTTCAAATATTTCCATCAAGAACTTTTGTCCTTCATAAGGGATCGGATCGACATTTCGCTTTCTACTATGAGAATGTTGTCTTCTTTCTAATCTATGTTTTTCATTGTTTGCATATCTTTGTCTAGCTTCTGCTGCAGCATGAAGCTTGCAAACCCCTGATTTTACTACTTCTTGAGAGGGCAAATATTTTTGACATCCTCTACACCATTTCAAACCTTCAAGCTTTTTAGCTTCACGCTCTTTACGTCCAGGTCCAGATGTTTTGCGTTGATTTTTACAACTTTTGCAAATAGAGTTTAGTCCATCATACCGTGATTTGTCCTTGCCAAAATTTTCTATATGTTTCCATTGTTTACACTTAGTGCACCATTTCAAACCTACTTTTTTATTTGCTATATATTCTTCTAAAGTAATACCTATTTTTTGAGCTGCTATTCGTAGTGAACCTATTTTTGTTTGAGCCATATTGTTGAGATTTTTATTTTGTTCACTTCATTTTATACTATTTTCAAGAAGGCTATCTATGGGAACAAATTTTACTAGACTATATTTGTAATTTTTATTTATATATTTATTACCAATTTTCTGAAAATTATCAAATTTATTATAGTAGTTTAAATTAATTTAAAAGCATATTTGATAGTGCATTAAGTGGTTGATATAATTCCCAATAAAATTAGTAATGGCTTAGATTTTGAACCATCTTGATAAGGACTAAGCACAGAAAATAGCTTGATATATGCAATATTTTCCCCCCTTTTTTTCGCTTGCGGTATTATGACTTTTGCCCAAGACAAAAAATATTTAGCTACAATTTCAGCTTTGGCTAAAGATGTTTCTCTAGATTCATCAAAAAAAGAATTATTAGTCATATTCCTACACTTTAAAAATATCTATAGCAATCGTAAATGATTTGTCAAAAAAACTATATTTTATCCCACTTTTACTTGGGTTTGGAGACCAAACCCCTACGGTCATTTAAGTTATCAGTTATCAGTTATCAGTTATCAGTTATCAGTACCTCTGGCTGAACCATTAGGATTGAAATATTGAATTTGATTTTTTTCATCCTTTTAAAAGAGTCGGCGCATACTCTAATTTTTTGGTAAAATATTACAACATAAGCGCGGATTGCTATAGTAATTATCTATCTAATATAATACTCATTTAGATATTGTTATTATTGATAAAATTAAGTTTTTGTTAAAACTAGACAATTTTAGACTATAAATATTCTAGGCTAGTCAAATAAATGTTAAATAAATTCAATATTTGATTCAATTATATTTGCAACATTATGCAAAAAATGAATGCTGTTTACTATTTTAAAATGACTAACATAATATCAGTACAAAGATAGAAATATGAACAGAGAACAAAGAAGAAAAGCAGCCAAAAATAAAAGTCAAAAACCACTAAAAAATAATCTCCCAGAAAATGCCTTGTTCCATGCTTTGTCTTTTCACAAAAGTGGGAAACTACAAGAGGCAAAAATTATCTATGAAAAAATCATTCAGTCGGAACCAAATAATTCTCAAGCCCTAAATTATCTGGGCGTACTTAAAGCACAAATGGGAAATAATAATAGCGCTATAAATTTAATAAATAAAGCTATTAATCTAGAACCTAATAATTTTGGATACCTCAATAATCTTGGCAATACTTATCGCGCTGCTCAACAACTAGATAATGCTATTGACTGTTATAAACGTGCGATTCAACTAAATCAAAACTCTGCTGACTCTCACCTAAACTTGGGAATTGCTTTGACAGAAAAAGGAATCATAGAAGAGGCGATCGCTACCTTACAAAAAGCCTTAACTATTAATCCCAATCATCCACGAGTTAATATGACTCTGGGGGATATATTTCAAACTCAAGGGAAGTTAGATGAGGCAATATCTTCTTACATACAAGCTATTTCTATAGTTCCCAATAATTTTGATGCTCTATCATCTTTAGGCATGGCATTTTACCGTCGTGGCAACCTCAAAGAATCACAAAAAGCTTATCAACAAGCACTAGAAATTAATCCTCATTCCACAGAATGTTTGACTAATATTGCTGCTACTTTTTATGAGCAGGGAAGAGTTGATGTTTCCGAAGCTTGTTATCAAGCAGTTATCGATCTAATTCCTACTTCTGCTGATGCTCATATCAATCTAGGTTTTCTGTTAAGTAAACAAGAAAAATATCAGGAAGCTATTAAAAGTTATAACTCAGCATTGAAGCACGATAAAAATTCTATTCATGCCATGGCAGGTTTAGCAGAAATTCTAGGGAAAAAGTCTGAATGGGAAGCAGCAATAAAGCTATATCAAAAAATTATTAAACATAATTCTAACTCTGCTGATACTTATGCACAATTAGGAATAGCTTTGCGAGAAATAGATAAATCTGAAGAAGCGATCGCTCAATTTGAAAAAGCTATAAATATTAATCATAGACATATTAAAGCTTATGCTCATCTGGGTTTAGCTCTGCAAGATGTAAGTAAAAAATCTGAAGCTGAGTCAATTTTTGACTGTTCAGAATTAGTAGCTAAATACCAGTTTGTCAATGTAGAAGGATGGGAGAATTTGGCAGCTTATAATAGTGACTTGAAAGATTACATTGTCCGACATCCTACTCTTTTAAAAGACCGACCAGGTAAACCAATAAATAGAGGTAGTCAAACTTACGAAATTTTTACAGATAATACTCCTGTTATGGCAGCACTAAGCAAAAAAATTAATAGTTCTCTCCATGATTATTTTAGTCGTTTTACTGATAACTCTAATTATCAATTTTTCCATAATTTACCCTCAGACTGGAAGCTCAGTGGTTGGGCAGTTATTTTAGAGTCAGAAGGATTTCAAAACTCTCATATTCATCCTGAAAGTTATTGCAGTGGCGTTTATTATATTCAAGTTCCTAATAGTGTAAAAGAACATCATAATGGGTCTGGTTACTTAAATTTTGGTATTTCTTTTCCCTCAGAGCAAGAAATGGAAAATCAAGAGAAATATTTGATTCAACCAGAAGCAGGATTATTAGTAATTTTTCCTTCTTATTTTTGGCACTCTACTATTCCATTTACTGGAGATAGCGAACGAATTTGTATTTCATTTAATTTGATTCCTCTAGATAGGTAGATAAATCAAAATATGAGGTTTGGGCAAATACTTCATCTTTTAGGTAGAGGCGAGTTTAAATATAAATCAATTTTTCCTTATCCTCTCTAACAAAATAATTCTGAGGGAGGTTACTGAAATTTTCCTACTTCTTTTTCCTCAGAGTAAGACAGGGAAAATCAACAGAAATATCTGATTCAACCAAAAGCAGGATAATGAGTATTTTTCTTTGTTATTTCTGGCGCTCTACTATTCCATTTACTATAGATAGTGACCGAATTTGTCTTTCGTGGATAAAAATCTGAAGTTTGGCAAAATACCAATCATATATTAGAGGTGAGTTTAATAAATAAATTTTTCCTTATCCTCTCTAACAAAATAATTATTGGGCAGGTTACTGAAATTTTTCTACTTCTTTTTTCTCAGAGTAAGACAGGAAAAATCAACAGAAATACAAGTGAAGGCAAAAAGCAGGATGATGAGTAATTTTTCTTTGTTATTTCTGGCACTCTACTATTAGATTTACTGGAGATAGTGAAAAAATTTATATTTCATTTAGTTCGAGTTCTTGAGGTGGATAAAAATCTGAAATTTGGCAAAATACTAATCATCTATGAGGGGCGAGTTTAATAAATAAATTTTTCCCGCTCCTCATCCTCCATCACAAAATAATTCTGGGGTAGGTTGCTGAAATTTTCCTCCTTCTTTTTCCTCAGAGTAAGACAGGCAAAATAAACAGAAATATCTGATTCAACCAAAAGCAGGATGATGAGTAATTTTTCTTTGTTATTTCTGGCGCTCTACTATTTCATTTACTAGAGAGAGTAACCGAATTTGTCTTTCATTTAGTTGGAGTCCTTGAGATGGATAAAATTATCTGAAGTTTGGGGAAATACCAATCATCTATTAGGGTCGAGTTTAAATATAAATCAATTTTCCTCATCGCCTCAAATCAAATAATTCTGTAGTAGGTTGCTGAAATTTTCCTACTTCTTTTCCCCTCAGAGTAAGACATGAAAAATCAACAGAAATATAAGTGGAGACTAGAAATAGGATAATGAGTAATTTTTCCTTATTATTTTTGGCGCTCTACGAGATGGATAAAATTATCTGAAGTTTGGCAAAATACTAATCATCTATTAGGGACGAGTTTAAGAAATAAATTTTTCTTTATGCTCTCTGGAGTAGGTTACTGAAATTTTTCTACTTCTTTTCCCCTCAGAGTAAGACATGAAAAATCAACAGAAATATAAGTGGAGACTAGAAATAGGATAATGAGT
>NZ_JAAHGH010000207.1 GCF_010672525.1 Okeania sp. SIO2B3
GGCAGTGGATGTCTCAGCAAGTACACAAAATTGAAGTCCACTAAGAATGGACTTACTGAATACCCCCGTGTCAAAGAAGGTAAACGCTCTCCCAACATTCCTCAACATTGGTATTGGAATTACCGTTTGCAAAAGAAGGGGAAAAACGGCAAACCTTTATACAAAGCAGATGGTAGTCCCGTTACCGAATGTATTTATTGTCCTCAGAAGAAAGTTCGTGTAGTCGAGCGTGCGATCGCTGCTAAATTACCGTATCGCCAAATATTAGAAATAATCAAGGGGGACAACTCCCCACCCACATAAATTTTCACCACTATACATCCTAATACAACAACCCATCACTTCTGAAAATTTTTTAATCACTGAAAACTTATGAATTTACAATCAGTAGCATCTCAAACAAAACTGCTGCAACCCTCATGGTTACAGCAGCAGAATCAAAAAAACCTGGAAGGAGATAAACAATTATCTCTTAACCTCATTGTAACACCATCACAGATTCCCCAACTCAGAGACTACCAACTCCAAGTCATTGATGATTTATATCAACTCATCAAACACAACCAGCGTCGAATACTTATCGTCGCCCCTACTGGAGCAGGCAAAACTATAATTGCTGCTTCCTTTATCTATCAAGAGTATTCAAGTGGCAAAACTATATTGTTCATCGTTCATCGTGATGTACTTATCAAGCAAACACTAAATAAATTTGCTAACTTCGGCATTGAATGTGGAGTCATCGCCGGAGGTTACAAAGAAAACAAAAATGCCTCTGTTCAAATAGCCAGCGCACAAACTCTAGCTCGCCGGAAAACCAACTGGTTTACTCCCAACATTGTATTAATAGACGAAGCACATCAAACCGCCTGGAACAAAGTCGTACAGAGACAGCTAGAAAATTATGAATCCAGCAACACTACCTTTATAGGTTTAACCGCTACTCCCTGGAGACTATCAAAAAGGGAAGCAA
The DNA here is from genome assembly GCF_010672525.1 of Okeania sp. SIO2B3. GTDB lineage: Bacteria > Cyanobacteriota > Cyanobacteriia > Cyanobacteriales > Microcoleaceae > Okeania. The sequence continues at coordinate 971 of NZ_JAAHGH010000207.1, forward strand.
TGTCCGATCTATTTGACACCCTCATAGCAGCTCCCACTCCAGGCGAACTCATCCTCAAAGGATATCTTGCACCCCCAATTTACTACAGCGTTGATGGTGCTGACCTCAAAGGCGTAAGGACTGTAGCAGGAGATTTTAACAACTCTGACTTAGGAGTGCGTTGCAATGTACCCGAAGTAGTTAATGCCATCGTCTCCGAATGGAAAAGATTGGCCAATGGTAGATTAACCATTGCCTTTGCTGTAAATGTGGCCCACGCCAAAGCGATCGCTACAGCTTTTAATCAAGCTGGAATCGCTGCTGCTAGCGTAGATGGCACAATGCCCACCAAACAGCGTGAAATAATTTATTCACAATTACAGTCAGGACTTATCAAAGTCTTAGCAAGTTGTGAAGCATTGGGAGAAGGTTTTGATGTCCCTGCCATTTCTTGCGTTCTCCTCTGTCGCCCAACTAAATCTAAGGCTAAAGGGTGGCAGCAAATAGGCCGTGGTTTGAGAATCTATCCTGGAAAATATGACTGCTTAATTTTAGACCAAGCAGGATTAATTAAACAATTTGGATTCATTGAGGATATAACAACATTTACTCTCGGCCAATCAAAACATTCATTACCAAATGAAGCTCCGAAAAAAATCTGCCCTCAATGTAGTGCAGTAAATCGCAACTTTGATAAGGTTTGTGGCTGTTGTGGTTATCAGTTTCCAGTGGTGAACAAGAGTTTAGATACCACAGACACAACATTTAAACTACTACGCTGCACGGCAGATAAGGTCAAGCAATATCGCCATTATCACGAACTGCTCACAGAAGCTTACCATCGAGGACTCAAACCTAATTGGGCAGATAAACAATACCAAATACATTATGGATACTGGCCTCCCTATAAATGGATGCACGGTGCCATATTTGGTTCACAACCTACTGTGGCTGACAAAGTTGCGTATCAAAAATATTTACTCCGCCTGATGAAAGCCGACGGTCAGTGCATAGGTTGGGTTGAACACCACATGGCCATGATTTTTGGCGTTCAAACATCCGTTCCGCTCCGCGATAACTACGTTTAGCGGAGCGATCACGTGTGAAATTCAGGTTTAAAAGAAAAAACCTACAGAATTCACAGCCCTGTAGATTCAAATAATTTTGATTGTAAAAATTATGGATATATCATTACACAAAAAACAAAATTCTGCAACTACTACCCTAATCTCCGCTGTCAAAACTTCTTTACAGGAGGTGGTGTAAAATGGATTGGAAAATATTTAATCGCCACCAAAGAGCCTCTGAGATTGCAGCAAAGTTAGTTAATATCCCCGACAATTGGGCATTAACACCAGTGCGCGAGAAACGCCCCTATAGAAGTAACTGGCAACATGAAGAGCCAGTTAGTAGAGAAGCGATCGCTACTGCAATAACCCAAGGACAAGAATTAATCAGCAAAAAAGGTAAACCATATACAGCTTTTGATTCTGGATATGGTGTAAGACTAGGAGAAATATCCGATGGACTGCTGGCCATAGATGTAGATGGTGCTAGTGCCGAACCTATCCTCAAGGCTATTTGTCCAGATTTACCTAAATCTGTAAGTTGGACATCAGGAAAACCAGGACGGTATCAAATAGCATTTCAAATACCGCCCTTGTATAGGGAAAAATTAGCCAACTTTACCAGAGCTGTAGTCCGAGAATGGAATGGCTTAAAAACTGACACAGACGAACTTTTAGAATTTCGTTATAATTATTGTCAGTCCGTTTTGCCACCTTCCTACCACCCAACAACTGGTAAATATGTATGGATTAATTCTCCGGCAGATACAGAAATAGCGATCGCTCCACAACAATTCCTAGATGTACTCCTAGAACTGGCAGACAAAGAGGCTAAGGCAACTAAGGAAGCTGAAGAGAAGAAAGCTGAACGGGAGCGATACTTAGAGCAACGTAAGCTAGAGAGACAAGCTCACCCTAGCCTCAGCACTGCTGACTCTTTAGCCGACCTCCTAGAACTGGACATTTTACCTCGTTTATCCACTGAAGATATTTATGATTGGGGTGGCCACAACTTCAAAAAACATGGTAAAAAGTTAGTTGGCTTCTGTCCTCAGCACGGAGGCAGCTCCGGTACAGCATTCCAAGTAAACCCTACCAATAACTCTTGGTATTGTCATAGCTGTCAAGAAGGAGGCCACGCAGTACAATATCGACATTTTGCTAATGGTGGTCATGGTACACCTAAAGGCAAGGATTTTATAGAAATAGTTGAAGAGTTAGCTGATGACGCTGGTGTCACCTTACCTGAGTGGAAACCACAGCAGAAACAAAGTCAGTCTAAATTAATACCAGAAACTGAATACAACTTCAAACACAAGTTCCCACGTCAACTAAAAGATACAGTCAGTAATCTGGCAAAAACTCTTAAAAATAAGGTAGCCAGACCTGCTTATAAGTATTTCCGTCGGAATGGCCAACTACCACCCGCGCCAGAGCTACACCCAAAAGAAAAACAACGTATTCGTCAAGCGAATGTTGCAGAAGCAAAACATTTAGCAGAAACTACGACAGCAATAGTCAAATGGGAACCGCCTTTACTATTAGGTAAAATCCAAATTAGATTAGGAGATGATTCTAATAACTGGAATGTACCAACAGACTTTGAAGATTGGAAAAATCAAGGTAGTCCAGCTTATGTAGTTCCTCCAGGGATGAGAAATATTTTTGAAGCTCTTATGGTCAAACGCGGTATCAAAAATTTGTTTGACTGTAGTGGTACTGGTACGGGCAAAAGCCATGACACAGGTAATTTACCGCCTTACTTGGGAATTAATCCCCATACACAAAAAAAATCTGAAGACGACCCTACTCTCTACTATATTTGTGACGACCCGCGTAACCCCACTACAGAAAGCATTGAAAGTAATTCAGTTGTTTTGCCATCTCGTCATAGTGGTTTATTTGAAGATACTACCAAGCAAACGCCTTTGGGATACCCTCATATCCGCAGACCTAAAGGTAAGGAAGAGCCTACTATAGAAGCATCTTGCATCAGAGAAGCTATATTTAGATATTTCCCCGAATTTAAAAATCGGACTCTATTCGGCGGTAAAGCTGCTGCTGGATGCCAAGGATGTCCCAAGTTGTTGAATGAAGACGGTAAAGTGGTTTGTCCACTACTGGTTGGGCGCTGGAAAACTAAACAATACGAACCATTTATCCGCTCTCATCCATTTCAGCTCTCTACACTATCTCAAACAGATATTGCAGTAGTAGATGAAGCTGCCAAAATTCTTAAATCAACAAAGGACATATTTGTAGGCAGTGAATCATTAAATGAAGCTTTCTATGAATTAGGAACTAACCTCATAAAGCATCAAGTAGATGGCCTGCATTATGGCAATGCTATCTTCCGCGCTCTCTCTCCTTTAATCCAAATAATGAAGGAAAT
>NZ_JAAHGH010000208.1 GCF_010672525.1 Okeania sp. SIO2B3
CGTAGCTCCTCCGGAGGAGGCGTGCCCCCCGGCAACTAATAACACTATAGCATATATTCAATTGACTTAACATAAAAATAAAAAGTCGCCCTACAAGGGCGAGGCTTTAAACCCAATTTTTCGGTAAATGCCATCCTTCAAGCAGTTTAACAAACTTTGAATGGGTCTTAATTGAAGCATCACATACCAAAAAAGAAGAAAATTTGTCCAACATTCAGGGAGCAACAGAGCAATTTGAGATGGTATCTTGTATCAATTGAAGAAAAGAATGGTTGGCTCCTGGTGTAATTTACCCTGCGTATTTACCACCAGGCTTTTTGACTCTTGATATTCCTCTCAAGCCCATACCATTAACATACATTTTTAAGCATTCATTTCTGAGTTCATCACTATAACCTCTATAAGTTTCATAGCAATCAATAAATTGACGACCACATTCTACACAAATATAGTTTTGCTTTCCTTTTTTTTGGCCATTTTTATTGATGTGAGTTGATTGACCCATTTGGACATTCCATAATTTTTCTGCCTAATTAGCGTTGGCGGAGCAAGTGCGGCAGCTATATCGCGAATTTCTCAAATCATACCTTAATTCACCAACCCCTGGTAATGGTTGAAGATGGAATATTTTTTTATACCGAATTAAACGAATTTGATATTACTAGGACTTACGAAAATTCACCTTAAAAACGCCTACTTAGGAGCTTTATGGCATTTGCTAACGCCAATATCGGCTATACTAGCCAATTTCTTAATTTTGCTGATAATAAATCAATTATGGAAGTTGCCAATATTAAAATAATTAAAATTGCACAAACTTTTTGATACAAAAATGAACCAAAACTTTGATAAAGAGAAACTCCTATACCACCTGCACCTACTATTCCTAATACAGAAGCAGAACGAACATTTGATTCAAAACGATACAAGACGAAGGAAGTCCATAAAGGTATTACTTGAGGAATTACCCCAAAGATAATCTCCTGAATTTTACTAGCACCCGTAGCCCGAATACCTTCAACGGGACCAGGTTCAATTGACTCGACTGCTTCAGAAAAAAGTTTTCCTAAAGTACCTGCTGTATGTACAAATAAAGCTAAAACACCAGCAAAGGGACCTAAACCAACAGCTACTACAAATATTAGAGCAAATACCACTTCATTAATTGCCCGCATGGCGTCTAAAATTCGACGAATAGGCTGTACTATCCAAATTGGACACATATTTTCTGATGCCAAAATAGAAAATGGAACGGCGAAAATTGCTGCTAAAATAGTTCCCCAAAGACCCATTGAAATAGTAATTATGGTGTCTTCTAAATAAATTTTCCAATCGGAAAAATCAGGGGGAAAATATGATTGAATATACTCAACCATGTTACCGCTACGTTGAAACAAAGTTAAAAAATTTATTTCACTTTGTAGAGCAGAAAAAACCAGAATAATTACAGCACCCAATACAAACATTATGCGAGTATTAGTAACTCGTTTTTTTTCTTTGGCTAACATTTCTATAACTGCTGGAGTAGCGATAATAGTTCGATCGATAGAGTGAAAATTATTAGTTATTTTGCTCATTTTTATTAATATCTTTCTACACAGAAAATTCAATTATAAATTATGAATTATTTTTTTCTTTAGTCATCTTAAAGATGACTTAAACTATTAGCTAAGGATTTCAATCCTTGGCTTGGCGAACTTGGCGAACTTGGCGAACCATGTCATCCGCCAAGAAATAAATTTCTTGGCTCAAAGCAGAAGTCATCTTTAGATGACTAAAGATAGCTAATTTATTATGGCTAATTAATGAGACCTGATATAATATAATGTTCGGATAATTAGCAATCAAAAACTTTCTCCCTTTTAATCTTTCTTTTCCTTCTTCCTTCTTCCCTCTTTCTTCTTCCTTCTTTTCAACTAAACCAATTCTCCATGACCCTTCAATATTAGTTCTTCTGCCGCTGCACCATAAAGTTCGTCAAGTCTACGATCGCTAAGATTAACTGTTGGATCGTCAAATACAACTTCTCCATTTCTCAGAGCAATAGTACGTTCAAAATACCGACGTACCATTTGAACTTGATGTAGAGAAGTAACAATAGTAATATTATTTTCTCGGTTGAGTTGGCACAATAATTCCATTATCTTTCGAGCAGACTCCGGGTCTAGAGAAGCTATAGGTTCATCTGCTAGAATAATTTTAGCTCCCTGTACTAAACAACGAGCGATCGCTACCCGTTGTTGTTGTCCTCCAGAAAGTTGGGCTGCTTTTTTATAAGCTTGTTCTAAAATTCCTACTCTTTCCAATGCAGCAAGTGCCTGTATTTTTTGCTCTTTTGTAAATAGACGTAGTCCCGAATTAACAAGAGACATTCGCCCCAAGTTTCCCACTAATACATTGTCTATTACTGTTAGTCGCTTAACCAAATTAAATTGCTGAAAAATGCAACCTATTTGGCAACGTAATTTTCTAATATGTGAGTGGAAAACTCCATCTGTTTGTAAAGCTGTACCAAATATGTAAACTGTACCTGTATCTCCTTTCTCCAAACCATTTATATGTCGTAGTAAAGTAGATTTTCCCGAACCAGAAGCACCAACTAAACCCACCATTTCTCCTGGTTCAACACAAATATTAACTTGCTTCAAAGCAGGTTTTCCTTTAAAATTTTTATCAAGATTCTTAACTTCTATAGCGCTATATTTAGACATTTATACTATAAATTATGAGTAAAACTAATATATATTAGAGCCTTTAGGTTAATTTTAGGTTATCTTTCAGTAAAAAAATCATAAATCAATAGACATTTCCAAAGCAACTGTCTGATTCGTGTTTGACAATTAGTGCGAACATCTTGCTCGCGTTATGAATCATAATAATTACCCAATGTCCTAACTATAGTAGCGACTGCTATATTATGTGTAATTTCCAATTTTATGTCTAATTTATTCTATTATTTAATTGACATAAAATACCATTCGGACAATTATCTAAATTTATGAAGTTTATTTCTTTATCTTATTTGTTTTTGTTGCTAACTTCCCTATCCAGAAAATTACTTAAATTCATAGTAATGTTCTGTTTAATAATTACCATTGTATTGATTTTTCCTACCCAAGCAAAAAGCGACAGTGATTTAAAAAACAATTCTATTAATCTAAGTTTAATGTACAGTGGTCCAGTTTATAACTTTGGTGGTGGTGGCCTTGATATAGATTCTGCAATTCAGTGGATGATTAATCAAGTCCGAGGATGTAATTCTTGTCGCGAGAAAGTAGATGTAATTGTCATTCGTGACTCAGGTAGCGATGCCTATAATCGACCAATTCTAGCTATGGATGGGGTAAACTCAGTGGAAACTCTGATAATTTCTCATCGAGAAGATGCTCAAAAACATAATATAATGGAGCAAATTGAGAATGCCGAAGTAATTTTTTTTGCAGGTGGCGACCAGTGTCAATACCTGCGGAATTATCGAAATACGAAACTGGATCGAGCTGTTAATTCTGTTATTGCCAAAGGTGGGGCAGTTGGCGGAACCAGTGCTGGTGCAATGATTCAAAGTCATTTTGTATTTAATGCTTGTTCTGAGACAGTCACCAGTAAAACCGCACTAAAAGACCCATATGAAGATATTACTCTTGACGAAGGTTTATTTCACAGGCAAAAATTTCAGGGAACTGTTATAGATACTCACTTCTATGAGCGCGATCGCATGGGTCGGTTAATGACATTTGTTGCTCGTTTACTCAGAGATGGAATATCTGATACTGCTTTAGGTATTGGTATTGATGAAGATACTTCGTTAATTGTGGATAAAAGTGGTTTAGCTAAAGTAGTTGGAAATGGGTTTGTTTATTTTGTCTTGGGAGACCATTTACCAGAAAAATGTCAACCTCAAACTCCATTAACTTTTAGTGGGTTCAAAATCTGGAAAAAAGAAAATGGTGAAACTTTTGATTTGAATCATAGACTATCAACTGCTGATTATCAAGTTAGTGTTGAGAATGGAAAACTTGATTCTAGTCCTTATTAGGCATCTCCAGAAAAGAGGGAACAGGGAACAGGGAACAGGTAGAAACAATTGATAATTTATGGAAAAGAGATGGGGAGATGGGGAGTATTTGGTAGTGCCTGTGCGAAAGTGTGGGAATGCTCAGATGAATATAGTCCCATAATTGTGGAAATAATTATGGAATGTCCTCTGTGTGGTGATCATCAACCCCATAAGCACGGAAAAACAAGTATTGGAA
>NZ_JAAHGH010000209.1 GCF_010672525.1 Okeania sp. SIO2B3
CAACGAAGCAAACGTATTTTGAGTTAAATCTCAACTAAAACTTCTCAATTCTAATAATAAATTTATACCTTTTCTAAATCATGATGAAACTAAAACAGAGTGCTATACAAGAATTGTCTGCCCACACCAGACCATGTGCAACTGGTAACAGTAGCGGTAACTTACCACCAAACAAACGCCATCAAAGAAACAACAATACTCAAACTCCAGGAGACCTGCCCAACAAAGAGTCTAGGGTTCCAATAGCAAATGCTACCGGAAAAATTCAGTATAAGCCAGTGGGGGGCAGTGGATGGCTTAATAAATATACAAGCTGGAAATCCACCCAAAATGGTTATGTAGAGTATCCCCGAATTAAAGAAGAAACGCGGGGGACAAACGAACTCAAGCATTGGTATTGGAAATATTGCTGGCGCTCTAAAGGCTCTAAGAAGATTGAGTCTATTGGATGTCCGATCAAGAAAGTCCGTGCAGTAGAAAGAGCGATCACTGCAAAGATCCCATACAAAGAGATTTACAAGTACATAGTAGAAGATAAATCTGCACCTCCTCCTACATAAGTTTTTCAATTAACAATTAACAATTAATAATTAATAATTAATAATTATGGAAAAACACAACGTAATCAAGCTAAAATATTTTGCTTTTGCACTGCGGATTATTAAGTTATCACGCATATCTGAGTCAAGACAAAAAGAATATGTTTTATCAAAGCAATTGCTTCGGAGTGGCACTGCAATTGGTGCATTAATTCGTGAATCTGAATATGCAGAAAGCCGTGCTGACTTTGTGCATAAACTACGGATTTCTCTCAAAGAAGCCAATGAAACTCAATAGGGGTTAGAGCTATTACATCATGCTAATTACATTGATAAAAAAGGAGTTGAATCAATTAATCAAGACTGTATTGAACTCATAAAAATTTTGACTGCAATCATCAATTCAACAAACAATTATTAATTATTAATTGTTAATTATTAATTATTAACAGGAGTGCTAAATGAACCAGAAAAATACTACCACAAACAACTTTTCCCTTGACTCTACAGACACAGAATTACAGCAATGTATGAGTGATAGCGTTATAGAAACATCTTGCCTTGAGCTTGGTGATAAATATTCACCAAAAGGCCAAATAACAGCTCATCCATTTAGCCTGAGTCTAGAGGAATTATCTGGCCTCATCAACTATGGCCAAGAAAAACACCAAAATATTCAAGCGACGCAAGCTTTTTCTAGTAAGGATTCTAGCTTTCCTACTGAGTACTCAGTGGGAAAAATTTCAATTCAGTTAGCAGGAGATAGTAAACCTGGTGGCCAAACCAAACTTGGAACGCCCAAAAATACACCACTAAAGAATTCTAGCTTTCCTACTGACTACTCAGTGGGAAAAAATTCAATTCAGTTAGCAGAAGATAGTAAACCTGGTGGCCAAACCAAACTTGGAACGCCCAAAAATACACCACTAAAGAATTCTAGCTTTCCTACTGACTACTCAGTGGGAAAAATTTCAAGTCAGTTAGCAGAAGATAGTAAACCTGGTGGCCAAACCAAACTTGGGACGCCCAAAAATACACCACTAAAGAATTCTAGCTTTCCTACTGACTACTCAGTGGGAAAAATTTCAAGTCAGTTAGCAGGAGACAGTAAATCCGGAGGCCAACCAGGATTTGAAACGCCAATAAGTATACCAATAAAGGATTATAGCTTTCCTACTGAGTACTCAGTAGGAAAATCACCTGCAAAACCAGTAGGGGGCAGCGGATGGCTACACAAATACACAAGTTTAAAAAAAACCAAGACTGGGCTGGTTGAATACCCCCGCGTCAAAGAAGGTCAACGTTCTCGTGACAGCTCCCGTCGCTAAATCGGAGATTATAGCGCGGGCTTCTCTCAGTCGGATGTCCTCAGAAAAAGGTAAGAGCAGCTAGTAGTGCGATCGCTGCCAAACTACCACATCGCCAAATATTATTAATCATCAAAGGCGACAACTCCCCACCCACATAAATTTTCACCACTACACACCCCAATACAAACACCCATCACTTCTGAAAATTTTTTAATCACTGAAAACTTATGAATTTACCATCAGTAGCATCTCAAACAAAACTGCTGCAATCCTCATGGTTACAGCAGCAGAATCAAAAAAACGTGGAAGAAGATAAACAATTATCTTTGAACCTCATTGTAGCACCATCACAAATCCCACAACTCAGAGATTACCAACTCCAAGTTATTGACGATCTATATCAACTCCGGCAGAAAAATTATCGTCGCATACTTATCGTCGCCCCTACTGGAGCTGGAAAAACTATAATTGCTGCTTCCTTCATATATCAAGAGTATTCAAGTGGCAAAACAATACTATTCATAGTTCACAGAGACGTTTTAATCAAACAAACCCTCAAAAAATTTGATGACTTCGGCATCAAATGTGGAGTCATCGCTGGAGGCTACAAAGAAACTCGCTTGGCCCCTGTTCAAATAGCCAGCGCTCAAACCCTCAGTCGCAGGAAAACCAACTGGTTTACCCCCAACATTGTATTAATAGACGAAGCACATCAAACCGCCTGGAACAAAGTCGTACAGAGACAGCTAGAAAATTATGAATCTAGCAACACTACCTTTATAGGTTTAACCGCTACTCCCTGGAGACTCTCAAAACGAGAAGCAATGTCCGATCTGTTTGACACCCTCATTGCAGCTCCAACTCCAGGTGAACTAATTCTCAAAGGATACTTAGCGCCCCCAATTTACTACAGCGTAGATGGTGCTGACCTCAAAGGAGTGCGGACTGTAGCAGGTGATTATGATAACTCTGAGTTAGTAGTACGTTGCAATGTACCCGAAGTAGTTAATGCCATCGTCTCCGAATGGAAAAGATTAGCACTCAATCGATTAACCATTGCCTTTGCTGTGAATGTAGCCCACGCCAAAGCGATCGCCACTGCCTTCAATCAAGCTGGAATCGCTGCTGCAAGTGTAGACGGCACTATGCCAACAAAAATGCGAGAAGTAATTTATTCACAATTAGAGTCAGGACTCATCAAAGTCTTAGCAAGTTGTGAGGCATTGGGAGAAGGTTTCGACATCCCTGCCATTTCTTGCGTTCTCCTCTGTCGCCCCACTAAATCTAAGGCTAAGACATGGCAACAGATAGGGCGTGGGTTAAGGATATCCCCAGGAAAATATGATTGCTTAATCCTGGACCAAGCAGGATTAATTAAACAATTTGGATTCATTGAAGATTTCACAAAATTTACTCTCGGTCAATCAAAACATTCATTACCAAGTGAAGCCCCTACAAAAATTTGCCCTCAATGCAGTGCAGTTAATCGCAATTTTGATAAGGTTTGTGGCTGTTGTGGTTATCAGTTTTCTGTTTCCCAACTCTCCACCACCACAGACACAACATTTAAACTACTGCGCTGCACGGCAGATAAGGTCAAGCAATATCGCCATTACCACGAATTGCTCACAGAAGCTTATCATCGCGGTTTTAAACCTAATTGGGCAGACAAACAATACCAAATACATTATGGATACTGGCCTCCCTACAAATGGATGCACGGTGCCATATTTGGTACGCAACCTACTGTGGCTGACAAAGTTGCGTATCAAAAATATTTACTCCGCCTAATGAAAGCTGACGGTCAGTGCATAGGGTGGGTTGAACACCACATGAAGATGATTTTTGGCGATCGCGTGTGAATTCTGTAGGTTTAAAAGAAAAAACCTACAGAATTCACAGCCCTGTAGATTCAAAATTATTTTAAAAAAACTTATGAATCAATTATTACACAAACATCAAAATTCTGCAACTACTACCCTAATCTCCACTGTCCAAACTTCTTTACAGGAGGAGGTGTAAAATGGATTGGAAAATATTTAATCGCCACCCCAGAGCCTCAGAAATAGCAGAAGGTTTAGGAATTATCCCTGCTAACTTGGCATTAACACCAGTGCGCGAGAAACGCCCCTATAGAAGTAACTGGCAACATGAAGAGCCAGTTAGTAGGGAAGCGATCGCTACTGCCATAACCCAAGGGCAAGATTTAGTCAGCAAAAAAGGAAAACCCTACACTGGATATGATTCTGGATATGGGGTAA
>NZ_JAAHGH010000021.1 GCF_010672525.1 Okeania sp. SIO2B3
TTACTGGCGATCGCTTAGATGCTAAATCTCAATTGTTGAACTTTAGGTATAAACAACTGATTAAATTATCACTACCTATGCCTGGATTTGGTATATTTTTTCAATATATTTCACTTCTGCCTTCCTTATTATTTCTTCCTTCTTACTTCTTCCTTCTTCCTTCTTCCTTCTTCCTTTTTTTCAGGTAAATACCTGAAATTTATTAATAAAAGCTGAGGAAACAATAATATTTTCATAAATTATCAAATAGTAATTTTTTCTTAGGGTATATTTGTCCCATTACTACCAAAATTATTTTCCTTTTTTTATTAACCTAGGTTTTTGTTCCATTGCTGGCGATCGCTTAGGTGCTAAATCTCAATTGTTCAACTTTAGGTATAAACAACTGATTAAATTATCACTACCTATGGCTGGATTTGGTATGAGGATTTTTTCAATATATTTCACTTCTGCCTTCCTTATTATTTCTTCCTTCTTACTTCTTCCTTCTTCCTTCTTCCTTTTTTTCAGGTAAATACCTGAAATTTATTAATAAAAGCTGAGGAAACAATAATATTTTCATAAATCATCAAATAGTAATTTTTTCTTAGGGTATATTTGTTCCATTACTACCAAAACTATTTTCCTTTTTTTATTAACCTAGGTTTTTGTTCCATTACTGGCGATCGCTTAGATGCTAAATCTCAATTGTTGAACTTTAGGTATAAACAACTGATTAAATTATCACTACCTATGCCTGGATTTGGTATATTTTTTCAATATATTTCACTTCTGCCTTCCTTCTTACTTCTTCCTTCTTACTTCTTACTTCTTACTTCTTACTTCTTCCTTACTTTAAACCAGATTGTACCCGCCATAAACCAGCATAAATTCCCGCACTTTCTAATAATTCTTCATGGCGACCAAACTCAACTATTTTGCCAGATTCCATAACATAAATACAATCGGCATTTCTGATAGTAGAAAGACGATGAGCAATAGCAATAGTTGTCCGATTTTGAGTGATTTTTTCTAAAGATTTTTGAATAGCTGCTTCAGTTTCATTATCCACTGCTGAAGTTGCCTCATCAAGTATCAAAATAGGAGGATTTTTCAACACAGCTCTAGCAATAGCAATTCGTTGTCTTTGACCCCCTGATAATTTCTGTCCTCTTTCCCCAACAATAGTATCGTAACCTTGAGGTAATTTATTAATAAAATCATCCGCTTCAGCAATTTTAGCTGCGGCAATAATTTCTGGCAAAGTCGCATCAAAAGAACCATAATTAATATTTTCAGCCACAGTTCCATGAAACAAAAATACATCCTGACTAACTAAACCTATTGCTCGCCGTAAATCTTGTAAATTAATCTGATTTATTTCTATACCATCGAGAGTAATTTTACCTGCTTGTATTTCATAAAACCGCAGTAATAATTTGACTATCGTGCTTTTTCCCGAACCTGTTGAACCGACAATTCCAATAGTTTTACCAGCAGGAATTTTGAGAGAAATATTTTCCACAACAGGTAAATTATTCCCATAAGCAAAGGAGACATTTTCTAACTCTAATTCTCCCTTAACCGACTCAACAGGCAAAGCAATATTTCCCGGAGAAATAGTAATAGAAGTGTCTAATAAATTCATCACTCGATTAGTAGAAGCCATACTTCGTTGATATAAATCAAGAGTTTGTCCTAAACGAGTTAAAGGCCATAATAATCGTTGAGTTAAAAATACCATTACACTGTAAGTACCTACGGCTAATTTACCAGCAACTGCTTCTAAACCACCTAATAATAAAGTTGCGGTAAAACCGATAAAAATTATAATTCTAATCAAAGGTACAAAAGCAGCAGAAAAAGCGATCGCTCGTCTATTACTGATTTTATAACCTTCACTTTCTCGAGTAATTCTTCCTACTTCATAAGCTTCTGCTGTGAAACTTTTGATAGTAGTAATTCCTGAAAGATTATTAGATAATTGTCCGTTTAATAAACTGACCCTTTCTCGAACTTCAGCATAACGAGGGACTAAAAATTTTTGAAACCAAATTGAACCCCAAATAATAAATGGCATTGGTAAAACTGCCCACCAAGCTACACTAGGAGCTAAAACAAAAAAAGCACCGCCAATAATTGTGACTGTTACTAACACTTGAATTATTTCATTTGCTCCTACATCCAAAAACCTTTCTAACTGATTAATATCATCATTTAAAATTGCCATTAAATTGCCTGTGCTGCGTTCTTCAAAATAGGCTAACTCTAAATCTTGTAAATGACTATAAGCTTCAATACGTAGATCGTGCTGAATATTCTGAGCTAAACTGCGCCAAAGTCGCTCATAAGCATATTGAAAAATTGATTCTAATCCCCAAACAATTAAACTCAGAAATGTTAAAATCAGAAGTTGTCCAAAAATATCTTGAATTCCCCATTGAGCAATCAGAGAATCTTCTTGTTTCACCACAACATCAACTGCTGCCCCAATTAAAACTGGAGGTGCCAGGTCGAAAATTTTATTTAAAATCGAACAGATAGCAGCTTGCCAAATTTGAATACGATAACTACTTCCATAGTTGAGCAAACGTAAAAAAGGATGTTTTGATTGAAATGTTTTTTTTGACAATGTGAAATCCCAATAATTTTGTATAAGTAAAAACTTGAGTTATTCTAACATAGTTAAGATTAAGTATAATGTAAATATAGCCATTCTAAATTAACGAACTATGAAAAATTCCAAAATAGATCAAAAGTATCAAAATATTATTCCTGTTCCCTTAAGAAAATCTTCAATTCTTAATTTATTCTTAATCACAATCATAGTTGTTTTCAATACTAGCTGTAGTAATTGGAACTTGAAATTATATAATTCTAGGCAAACTATAGACAAACAAACTCGTTTTTCCTTGAATAACCGTCCAGACTTTTTTGAAAAAGGACGACTAAAGATAGAGCAGGAAATGAAACAGCTCGAAACACAAAAACCCCAATCTGTATTAACGATTGAATCTGGGCAGATAGAATGGCAAAAATTTATTTTTAAAGAAGGCGATTTTACCATCTGGATGCCTACAGGTGGAATGACGGCCGAGATAGAAATTATTGAAACTGAGAATGGAAAGATTAATTTTAAAGTATTTGCAAGTCATCCCGAATCATCAAGATTTGTAGTTGCTTATTCCGACGTTTTAAATAGTAAACAATTGACAGATAAACAAGATATATTAGCAAGAGTGCAAAACAAAATTGTTGATGTTAAAAATTTTAAATTGAGCAGGGATTATTCCTACAACTCAGAAAGATTTTTAGGGAGAGAATTTGTACTAACAAATGATCTAGAAACTATTACATTCAGAGTTTATTTAGCAGAACGAAGGTTGTATATGATTGGCGCAAGTGAAATTGAAAATGAAATTCCAGGAGCAGTAGAAAAATTTTTAGATTCATTTAAACTGAATTAAATATGGTGATGAATAACATACCTCGTCAAACACTTTATCAATTAATTCAAAAAGAGGGGATAACCCGGTACAAGGAAGCAAAAAAATGTAAAGCTGTACTATCAGATTTGTGTGGAGAATATCTCAAAGAAATCTCGGTGCTTGTTGTTGCACTGGAAGAGCAAGTTATTGATGAGTTGCAAAAAAATGCCGGAGTTATTCCTTTAGAACTGTTACTGAAACAGCTTGCTAAACGAATTCAAAATAAACGTGCTATTGCAGAAGAAGCATCTATTTGGGCAGTTGAATCTTGGGCGTTTGTTTTGGGTATTTATTCACCAGATTTAGGTAATATTAATCCCTATCCCGGACACAGTCGAGTGGGATTAATTCAGTACACATTAATTTTAAGTTTCAGTAACGTCGGGAATAAAATTTGGTCTTATTCTATTGACTTGACTGAGAATGAGGAAGATAATCCACAAGGATTTTTTAATAAAAATAGCAAGCAAGAATATAACAAGTTTAAAACTTCCTTGGAAAGAGAAACATCAGGAAATGTTTACAGCACTAAAATAGACTTGATCATTAGTAAATGGTGCAAACAAATTTCTATGGGATACCGCACCTTTGAACTGGAGTATAATTAAATTTGTAAGTATTCAGCCGTCAGCTATCAGCTTAATTAACCTTTAAAAAAGACAAAAGCAATTGAGAGGTTTTAAGGAATTAAAAGTATGGGTCATTTTAGTTATTAGTTATCAGTATCTCTGCCTAAACCATTGGGATTGAAATACGGATGTTGATTTTGTTCATCCCCTATCCAAGGGGAGGTTTTAGACCTGATTTTTTGATAAAAGTTCACCAGTTAACCTTAATATTCTATTGAGTTACATCCTTCGTTAAAAAGCTGAGAGCTGAACGCTAATAGCTGAATGCTTACTTAAATTTATTTGATTTTTTTTCAGTAAACTATGTCAGTTATTGTTATGGGAGACCAAGCAGTAGGAAAAACTACTTTGATGTTGGAGTTAGCTAAGTCTAATAGAGGTAATGTTCAGGTTATTAAACCTTCTTATGATGATTTAGAACGATTTACTATTGATGGTCAAGTTATGCCTACGGATAGTATTAATAATATACCTATAGAACTGAGGGTTAATTTATCTGGTAATATTAAAGAGATAAAGGTAAATTTGATTGATTCTCCTGGAGAAGCTTGGAGAGCAGAAGATTCTAGATGGCGCAAAGCTAATCCTCAAGATTGGAATTTTCTTTTAACAAGTCTCCATAATGCTAAATTTTTAATGATAGTTATGGCTCCCTACCGAGAATTATTAAAGAATAATTTGGTTGGAAATGATGGATTAAATATAGAGGATATTCGGTTTAGAAAACAAACTCAATGGAAAAATCGTTTTCAAGAATGGATTAATTTTCTAGAAAATAATGCCAGAAATAATCAGTATGTAATTTTTTGCTTAAATATGGCAGATTTGTTTTGCAATGTGCAACAAATTTCCGAAGTTTTACAACGAGAAAAATCTATTAATTGGATGCAACATAAAACAAATGTTTTACCTATTTTTGATAATGTTCGGGAGCTAATTTACCGTTTTGAGCAGAACCGTATTGTGAAAACTCAAGTCTTTATTACAACTTATAAAGCTCGCCCGTTATTAGAGTTACCATGGTTATATATTGGAACTTAAAACAGTTATAGAATTTGTCATAAAGATGAGGTACATTTACGATCCCCCGCGCATCCCCCTTAAAAAGAGGGACTTTGAAAGTTCCCCTCTTTGAAGGCTATATTAATTATCAGTAATTAATTATTAATTAGACTGAATTTTACCGAAAAATTGTGGTTGAAATCCTCTTCTTTTAAAGGAGAGATAATTCTAAATTATAAATTATAAATTCTTGAAGAGGTACATCCATCGCGGGCAAGATGCCCGCACTACAATATTTTTATCATTTACCCTGTACCTCAGTCCGAAATATGCTGTAAATCTATTACTAAGGAATCTAAAAAATGCCACTAACTCCTGCTCCACCTATTACTACTCTCCCTGGAGAAAATAAGAAAAATATTTATATAATTGGTCCGAGAGCTTCAGGTAAAACTACTTTTTTGGGAGCTTTATTATCAATTACTAATTACAGTAAAAACAAAAGTCATACAGGAAAAGTTACTGTCGATACAAGAGGAGCAACCCGTCAGTTAGAAAGTACAGTAAGAGATAGTTGGGAAACTAAAAGACCTTTAGAACCTACAATGTTTGATGGTAGTTTGCAAGACTACGAATTTTCGATAACAATTAATCCCAAATCTAGACCAACAGAAATTAAATTAAACGCTAAAGATTATGCAGGTGAATTTTTTCAAGAACTACGAAGGACAGATTTATCTAGACAAATAAAACCCTATCTCCTAGATTGTTTAACAAATGCTAATGGATGGATAGTTTTGCTGCCTGATTTCTGTCTAGAAGATCGAGGAAATGAGTTTAGTATTGTTGAAGATATTGATGGTTTTTACAGAAGTGTCTTTCATAAACTTTTATCTGAATTTCCCAAAGATGACGATATTTTTTCCCTAGATGAACTAACAAAAATAGAAAGTAATCTGAGAAAAATAAGGATTGCTTTTGTAATGAGTAAATGTGAGCGTGGCGAACTGTGGACAAGGCGATGGGAACCAGAACGAGATTTATTTCAAGTTCATCTGAGTAATACAAGAAAATTTTTAAGAGAAAATCTTTCTCTGAGAAAAAATCAAATTGATTTCTTTGCTTTGTCTTCTTTTGGAGTTTTGCCTCAAAACGATCCTCGCCCGAATAGATTAAATTTAGGCAAGAATTTACAAGATGGAGCGATGATAGAGGAAACAGGACAATGGCGACCTTTTGGTTTAGTTAATCCTTTGTATTGGATAGCTACAGGTAAAAGATGGAAAGACCCTTCTTTTTGAAGGATACTGTTAATAATTATAGCAATTCCTGCAGTTATGAGGTACATTTACTATCCCCCTAAATCTCCCTTAAAAATAGGGACTTTGAAGACTTTCTCCTTTTTAAGGGTGAGTTTGTTGAAGACTCTCTCCTTTTTAAAGGTGAGTTTGAAGACTCCCTCCTTTTTAAGGGTGAGTTTGTTGAATACTTTCTCCTTTTTAAAGGTGACTTTGAAAACTCCCTCCTTTTTAAAGGTGAGTTTGAAGACTCCCTCCTTTTTAAAGGTGAGTTTGAAGACTCCCTCCTTTTTAAGGGTGAGTTTGTTGAATACTTTCTCCTTTTTAAAGGTGAGTTTGAAGACTCCCTCCTTTTTAAGGTTGAGTTTGAATACTTTCTCCTTTTTAAGGGTGAGTTTGTTGAATACTTTCTCCTTTTTAAAGGTGAGTTTGAAGACTCCCCCCTTTTTAAGCGGTTCCCCCCTTACTAAGGGGGGTTAGGGGGGATCTAAAACTGTACGTCATAGGTTAAAGAAATACTATAGAAAATAAAACGTAGATTTAGGAAAAAATTTATGACTGAAATAGATGAAGTAATAATTTATGAATTTAGGTCTGGTTTTACTTATGAATTTTGTGGAAATAGTTGGAGGTCTACTGGATTTTATGGCTCCCCTTATGTAGGACATACTTTTAATGATGGTGTTATTCCTGAACCTCTTCAAAGAGCTACTAGAAGAGAAGATTCACGGTTTGATGTATCTCAAAAAATTGATTATCAAAGCTTTATAAATTTACCTCATCAAACTAGAGATTTGATGGGTTTTAAAGAATTTAATGAGTCTTTTGTTCATGGAAATGCTTTAGTAGGAAGAATTATTGAAGAATGGGCTGTTTTAGCAGTAGTTTCTATTGCAATTGACTTTGCTAATCGAATTTTTCCTGTGAAACGTTATTTCTGTTGTCGGGAATCTTATGATAGAAATTACGATGCAATGGCAACTTTAATTGAGTTTTTTTTCGATACTCGACCAGAGAATTTAACTTTCGATATCTTGGAAAATAAGCCGGAAAAAAGTCATAAATTTGATGGGTTTAGTAGTCAAGATTTAGAGTCTCTAGATTATCCAGATTCTCAGGATTTTTATGATAGTAAGTTTGATGGGTTGCGTTTATTTAAACCAGGTTTAGATATGAGTAAAAATAACTTACTAAAAATGTGGAAAACCTGTTTAAGTTTAGTCCCTGGCGATCGAGAAAAAGCTGCTTGGGCATTTAACGTTGACTCAGTTGCAAGTCCTACAGATTTTACTTTAATACAAGCTGGAACAAAGGAGTTTTTTCATAGAAATTATTCTACAGTTTCTCGTCAACCTGCACTTCCCCCTTCTTCGTCTAATCAAAGAGAATCAACTAATAGTAATTACTCTTCTCCACAAGCATCTTCTCCGTCTCAGTTTAATCAAGGGACAACATCAAATAATTTAGATACTGAGTCAGTTTTTAAAGATTTTGTCGAAGATGGAAATTTATCACAACAAACATTTCGATTTATCACAAAAGGTATTCAGCAAAATAATCAACAATTGCAAAATTTATCAAACAAAGGCACAGATGAAATAAGAACAGAATTTAATGATTATTATTTGATTATTCGTTACTATACCCTCAGTGCTTTAATAGTACCTGAAAGAGCAGTAGATTTGTTTCAGCAATTACTATTTAGTAGAAATGATATTTGGGAAGAGTTTTTGAAGTCTGCTAAATATTTTAAATATTTTCAACAAAGGCAAAATGATCCTTATTTAAAAAAAACAATTGAGAAATCTATTGAGGAAAGTGTGTGGTTAATTATCAATAATCTTGTTGAAAACCAATTTAGATTACCTCGTCAAAAAAATTTTCGACTCTATCAATCTGGAAAATTAAAAAGGTTCTTTACTAAAGAAGAGAATATTTGGAGAAAAGGCATATTTTTGTCATACCAAAAATTTCTTCCTACTGAAAGTAGTGATACTGGGCAACAACAAGAGAGTACAAGTTCCTCTTTTCAAGGTTTTCTTGATAACTTAGACAATGAACAATATAGAAAGGAGTACAAAAAAGGATATGAAAAAATAACTCAAATTTTTGCTCAAGTTAGCAAAAATACTTCTCACCACAAAACAGAATTTTTATTTTTCCAGGCTTTAATAGAACAAAAGTTTAGGGGCAAAGTTTCTCATGGACTGTATTCTAAACTGAAGAAATATCCTGCGAATGCTTCATTATTTTTATACTTAGTAAAAGAAAAAACTATCTGGGAGAATTTATGCCAAATTTTGAATTGGAATCGACGAAAAATAGGTCGGCGATCGCCACAACTACCTCCTAGTAGAGAACCGCAACTAACAAATCAAAATCCCGTTGGTAATGTACCCCACAATACTCAAAATATAACGCCTCCAAGTAATTCTGGAAATTACCAACAAATAAATCAAAATCCCGTTGGTAATGTACCCCACAATACTCAAAATCAAACACCTCCAAGTAATTCTGGAAATTACCAACAAATAAATAGAACTCCAGTTGATAATCTACCCCACAATACTCAAAATCAAACACCTCCAAATAATTCTGGAAATAGAAGACAAACAAATAATGCTAAAAGATTGTTAAAGCAAATTTCTACAATTCTAGCTGTTTTTTCTTTATTAGGTGTAATAGCAACTATGATTCTAGGATTTCTTCAATTTGCAATTGAAGTAGTTATATCTCCCTTAGTCTTAGCACTACTGCTAATACTGATTGCTTTCTTAATGTTTATAGTTCAAGAATATATGCTCTAGATATTTAGAAAAACCATCGCTAGTAAAATTATGAATGTAAATACAATTCTCAACAATTTTGTCAAAAATGGAAAATTATCTCTACAAAAAATTGAATTTATTAAAACAGATATTCCCCAAAATTATGAACAATGGCAAAAATTAGCAACCAAGAACAGAGATGAAATAATCACAGAATTCAATAGCTTCTCTTCTATTATTCGTTACTATACACTCAGTGCTTTAATCGTACCTGAAAGAGCAGTAGATTTGTTTCAGCAATTACTTTTTAGTGAAGAGGATATTTGGAATATTTTTTTGTACTCATGCCAACGACTTAAATATCTAATTCAACCAACAAAAAACGATTCCTGTTTCAAAAATTATATTGAAGAAGGTGTATGGTTAATCATAAATAATATTGTTGAAGACAAATTTATGTTACCTCTTCAACAAAAATGGCCTTATCAACCTAGAAAATTAAAAAGGTTCTTTACTGAAGAAGATAATCTTTGGATAAAAGGTATAGTTTCACCATTAGACAAAGACTTTTTGATGCTCAAAAGTGGTTATGATGCACAACAAGAAAAAAATACAAGTTCATCCTTTCAATATTTTTATAATCAGTCAAAAACTAAAGAATATCGAGAACGGTATAAACAAGGCTATTCCAACATTCTAAAAATTGCTTCTAGCCCAAAATTTAAGTCTATATTGCTCCAGATTTTAAGAGAAGAAAAGCTCAAGGATGAAATTTCTCATAGACTTTATTTTAGTCTGAAGAAATCTGGTAAAAATTATCCATTTTTTGTCAAAGAAAAAACTGTTCCGGAATATATACAGGAAATTGTCAATGTTAACGATATAGACCGAGAAACAGTGAAGCGATCGCTACAACAAACTCCAAGTATAAATAGGCAACAAATCAATATAAATTCTTTTGAGAATGTACCCAACAATACTCAAAATAAAACACCTCCAAATAATTATGGAAATAGAATAAAAATAAATAACACTAAAATATTGCTAAAACAAATTGCTATTATCCTGATTGTTTTCTCAGAATTAAGTCTAATAGCAATTATTATTCTAGGGTTGTTTAAATCTGAAGTGGCAACAATTTTGTTTTTCTTTTTGTTGACAATCATGTTGTTTGCGATTGCTTTCTTTCTGTTTATAATTGAAAAATTTATGAATTAGTAGGCATCTAGAAAATGTAAATAATTAATATAAGTAGGTAGGTGCGAATAAACGTCACTATGTAACGAAATGTTTATGCCGTCGAAACCCTTGAGATTGCTTCCTTCCACTCCGTTCCAGTCGCAATGACTTAGTAGACTGACACGCCTAAAAATGTAGGTTGGGTTGAACGGCAGTGAAACCCAACAAAACCTTGCTAATGTTGGGTTTATCCTACGGATAAGCTCCGCTAACGTTCCTCAACCCAACCTACGTCTAATGAACTGGAAAATTAAATGAGCTAGAGGTACTGATGACTGATAACTGAAATAACCAGTATGGAAATTGCTATAATATTTAGATAAAAGGCATAACTTGGCCATTATACAAATATTTTTTGATTATCAAAAATGGTTATTATGTACAACAAGAAAAAAATACAACTTCATCCTTATCAATATCAATACTTTTATAATAGGAATTAATTTTTATGCGTAACTGGTTATACTTCATTGTTGGACTATTAGCATCAGTGCTTGGCTGGAGTTTCAGTCAAATATTACTGGTAGATTTCAAACCTATTTGGGATAGCTTAGACCTGACATTTTTTGCTCAATATCCCTACTTAATTAAATTTTTTATCGTCACCATTTTTTTAGCAGTTGCAATGGTAATGGCAGAAGTTTTTTTCAGTCATCCAACTCGCTTAAAACAAGGTTGGAAAGTTCTTAAATTACCTCTAAGATTTGCCATTGTTGCTAGTATTTTAGGAGCAATATTGTCTGGAATAATCAGTTTTGTTCTTAAACTAACTATATTTCCTGCTTGGACGATCAGACTGATAGACTGGTTAATAATTGGTTTAGTTATTGGTTTCGCAGAAGGAATAACATGGCTCTTGCGGACATGGAGTAAATTAGTTTTAAATAAAACAACAATAGGAGGAATACAAAATGATACAACTAAAGTTATCAATCATTTTGTCAAAAGTATTTGTTTGAGCTTAATTGTAAGTTTGATCGTGTTTATTTTTTCCGAAATAATTATTAAACAAGATATTTGGAGCTTTATTTTATTAGGAACTATGCTTGGTTTTGCCTTGAGCTTTACTGAATCTCCTAATAGTCAATTTGCTTTAAAAGCTGGATATGGTTTTGAACGAATTTCTGGAGGCAATACTACTACAAATAATCTCAATCGACAAACTTACAAAGACCGTCGTTTAAAATTGGTTTATGCTCCTTCTGGAAATCAACTTACTATTCAAGAAGGATTATCAATAGAACTTCCCAAAACAGGGAATATTATTATAGGTTCTGATGTAGAACAAGCGGATATTATTGTTAACGATCTACCCGGTCAAATTGCTACTATTAAAATCAATGGTAGAAATGCAACTATTGAAAATTTTTCTAACAATATCCTCAAAAAACTTCCCAGTGAAATTGTGATTAAACCACCGGAAACGGTAAATAATACAGCCCCAAATCCTTATGCTAATATATCTAATCAACCTGAAAATAGTTCACCTAATTTAGACAAAGATTTAGAATTGATAGATTATCCAAATGAGATTGAACTTTATCATAATACTGTTATTACTCTTTATACCAAAAATCAAAGTTCTCGAAAATATGTGAGGTTTGTTTTTTATGACCGATTTCTCGATCCTGAAGCATAGTGCTATTTGCTTATTAAGTTTAACAGTTACATGGCAGCCATCTATTGCTGCGGAAACTCTAAAAATTGTTAAATCTTATGACGAAAACAACACAGAACATCAAGTAGAAGCTGTAATTGAATTTAAAGTCTTAGATGAGAAAAATAGACTCAAAGAAGGACTCAATAAAAAAGATATTGAACTGAAATCTAATGGGGAGTTAGTTGATGATTTTATACTGATAAAACCAGATGAAAAAAAACCAGACCCTAGTAACATTATTATTTTGTTAGATGTGACAGGGAGCATGAATCAATTAGATCGAAATAATCAAATTAGAGGGTTAGCAGCTATTGCAGCAATTCGTTCTTTTATAAAAGATATTGATCAAAAAGAATACCCCTCAAAAATTTCACTTGTTCCCTTTGCAGAGGATGGAAAAAATTGTGGAGGAGGTTATGTTCCACCGCCAGTTAATGATGGTGCATTGAGTAAATTTTATTCACCTGAAGCTCCAGAACTTCAGAAGGAACTATCAGACTTAGAAAATCGTTTTAAGAGCAAAAACAAAAAACCTTGTGGCAGTACAAATATTAGACAACCATTGGGGACTGCTATTAGATATCTTAACGAGAATTATTCTAAAAAAGAAGCAGGTTCTCAAGAGCCATCTCGTTTAGGAATTATTCTAGTTTCTGATGGCTTTGACTCTGTTTTATCCCAGAACAAATCAGAGCTAAATGATTTAGAAAAATTAATTAAAGATAGTCCTGAAATTACTATACATACTTTGGGTTATGGATATTCTCAGGGTAGTAAATATGATGAAATAGATCCAGAAGTTCTAGAAAAACTTGCTCAAGCATCAGAAGGAATATACCTATTTTCTGCTAATTCTACAGAGATTAGTCAGGCATTAGAAATATTTCTAGTTTCTCTATTAGGAGAATATGAAATTCGTTATCAACCTACTTCTATTAAACAATACGAAAAAGAAACTGTTAAAATTACTGTAGGAGAACTTTCAGCAGAAGAAAATTTTAGGATTAATAATATCCCTAGTTTACCCTTTATAACCAGAATGTTGATATTAGGAGGAACGTTAATTTTTTGCACTATTTTTGGATTATTACCCTTCATCGGTTGGCGATGGTATATAGAACAAAAATCTACTCCTGCTAATGAGTAATACCGTTTCACGAAAGTCAAAAGTCGTAGGGGCGAATGGCATTCGCCCTCACCATTTGAAACATTCTTTTTTCCAATTGGCATAACATCAAATTTGGTGAAATGCTAAATAGGGCTTGCTGAAAAAGTCTTTTAGTAGGGGTAGGATACAGGAGACAGGAGACAGGAGACAACCCACCCGCAGGCTCCTCCCAGGAGGGGAGAAATGGGAATGAGCGAGCAGGTAGGAGTAAGAATTGTCCCTTAATTTTTCTGCCCAACTATGCGCCTAAAATACGCTCCTTTTTGGGCGTGAAGAACTGAAAACCAAGGTATTACAGACCAAAAAAAGGCTAAAGTCTTTATCTGTCAATGCCTTTAGATTTAATCAGCAAGCCCTAAATCAGAAAAAATGAATTTATATGATCAAGGAAATATGAATCATGTATCAAAAAATAGCAGCTCTAAAAAAGATTCTAATATTCGGAATTTTAGCAGCATTTGGTTGCTTAATAGGTGCAATTATTGGTGAATTATTACTGGCATTTATTCTGCCAACTCCTACTCTTCAGCAAGTTGATGTTTTATTTGTATTAGACGTTACTAGCAGTATGGAAGGAGAAATCAATGGTGTTAAAAATGGCATCAGTAACTTTGTCTCTACTTTAAACTCAAGAGAACTGGACGCGCAAGTAGGATTAATAGCTTTTGGCGATCGCTTTGAAGGAGAAGAACCCAATATTCTTTCCTTTGCAGGAGAACCATTCACAAAAGATACAAATAGCTTTAAAACCAAAGTAGGTCAAATGGGAATGGTTTATGGAGGAGATGAGGAAGAGAGTAGTCTTGATGCTTTAGTTTTGGGAGCAAGACAACCATTTCGAGAGAACGCCACTAAAGCTATTCTTTTAATTACTGATGCTCCACCTAAGATACCAGATAAAGAGACTCCTTCTATAGCAGCAGCGGAAAAATCTGTGAGAGACCAAGGAATAGACCAACTTCATCTAGTGATTAGTGATGGAGACCGTTCAATATTCCAACCCTTACAAAGAGAAATTGATGGTGAAATTTTTTCCCTCGCTGAAACTGCTGCTGCTCGGCAAAACTTTGACAAAATTTTACCAAAAATCGGAGAAAAGATTGCTTCTGCCATTGGAACACAAGCAGTTTCCAAAGACCAAAAGACTTCTTTGATCGTTGCTACTAGCTTGTGGACTGCCTTACTAGCTATTGGTACATTTATTGCTCTAACCACAGGACAAAAACGCTATTTAGGAACCTCCCTCAACTTTGTACAGGGGACTGGTGGAGTTGCAGGTAGTTTGGCAGCAGGTTTAGTCGCAGGAGGAATTGGAGAATTATTTTATGGAGGCATGGCAGATGTTGCAATTATAGGTAGGAGCATGGCCTGGGCACTACTTGGAGCATTATTAGCTTTTGGTATGGCATTCTTTATTCCTAACTTACAGGGAAAACGAGCCTTAGTTGGTGGAGCAGTTGGTGGTGTTCTAGGAGCGATCGCTTTTCTATCGATAGCTGCAGCTTTTGGTGATCAAGTAGGTAGATTAATAGGTGCTGCCATATTAGGATTCTGTATTGGTATAATGATTGTAATTACAGAAGTTCTATTTCGGAAGGCATGGCTGGAAATTAGTTATGGTCCAAAAGAAATTAAGACGGTGAATTTGGGAAAAGAAACTGTCACTGTGGGGAGTAACCCAGAACTATGTATTGTTTATGTTCCTGAAACTCCTTCTGTTGCTTTTAAATTCCAGTTTGATGGAGGAAACATTTTCTGTGAAGATGTGGAAGCAGGTAGCAAGCGAAGTGTTCGACCAGGGGAGCAAATAAATGTAGGTCGGGCAAAAGTAACGGTTTGTGGTTCAGAAGCAACAACTTCCACTTTATCTGACTCACCGATAACAATGCCTTCACTTTCATCAAGAAGCAGTTTTTCTTTGAAAATAAATGGTCGGGTAATTACCCTGAACCATAATACCCAACTCAAAGAAACAGATATTTCTGGTTTAACCTCTAAATCAAATAATGGAATTGTGGCAAAAGTTAATCCTAATCCCAAAGACCCTAGTGTATTAGGATTACAAAATTTATCTCATCAAACTTGGGTTGCTACTATGGTTAATGGTGAGTCTAAAAATATTGAACCTACTCGAACTTTAAAGTTAGTGGCAGGTACTCAAATTAATTTTGGCTCTGTTAGAGGGCAAATATAGCTGAAGTCAGAAGTTAGATTTTTGCCCCCGCGCATCCCCCAAAGTTGGGGGACTAGAGCAAGCAAATTGACTCTTGTTCCCCCCATGCGTTGGCTTGCTCGGGGGGCAACAATTCAGTCTCAAAAAACTTTGCCCCCGCGCATCCCCCAAAGTTGGGGGACTAGAGCAAGCAAATTGACTCTGTTCCCCCCAAAGTTGGAGGAACTAGAGCAAGCAAATTGACTATTGTTCCCCCCATGCGTTGGGGGGCTAGGGGGGCAAAAATAGGGGGACTAGAGCAAGCAAATTGACTCTTATTCCCCCCATGCGTTGGCTTGCTCGGGGGGCAACAATTCAGTCTCAAAAAACTTTTCAGATATCCTCTTAAGAGTTTACTATTCCCTAGCGCGTAGCGCTATAACAAAAAAATCTAAGGAACTAAAAACTATGGCATTACCTGGTGGCGAAATATCAAACCGACCCCTACATTTCATTTGGCTGTGTGACTGTTCTGGGTCTATGTCAATTGATGGCAAAATTGAAGCGTTGAATACAGCCATTCGTGAATGTCTTCCAGAAATGAAACGGGTAGCTGATGAAAATCCTAATGCTAATGTGTTAGTGCGAGCAGTTAAATTTTCTGATGGCGCTCAATGGCACGTTCCCACTGAAACTCCCGTCAATAGTTTTAATTGGACAGATTTAACTGCGGGAGGTCTCACGGATATGGGCAAAGCTTTGTTATTGGTTGCAGAACAACTAAAAATGCCACCAATGACAGACCGCGCTCTACCACCTGTATTAGTCCTTATTAGTGATGGTCAACCTACTGATGACTTTGGCAGCGGTCTGAGAGCGTTGATGAACGAACCTTGGGGAAAAAGAGCTGTTCGTATTGCTATTGCTGTCGGTCAAGATGCTGATAAAGATACTCTACAAAAGTTTATCGATCATCCAGAACTCAGACCCTTAGAAGCTAATAATGCTGAGACTTTGGTCAGATATATTAAATGGGCTTCTACTGCAGTCTTAAAAGCAGCTTCTTCCCCAGCTAGTCAAATTGGAACTCCGGCAACAAGTGTAGTTTCAAACCCAACTGGTACTACACCAACTACCGTAGTAACTTCTGTTCCTGCTGCTGCTGGAGCTGTTCCAATTCCTGCTGTACCTACGAGTAGTTCGGATGATGATGATATTTGGTGAAGTTTTTCTATGAAATGGGACTTACAGCGCTTTTCATTTGAGTAGACCACAAAGTAGGGACGTTGCATACAACATCTCTACAGGGTTATCATTTTTTTAATGTGGTTTATTGACCTGAAAACTGCTGTAGAAAAAAGATTTTCCCAGGTATATAATCAAGACATAGATCAGGACTTACACAAATTAACCTTTAAAACGCAATATGTAGGGGCGAATGGCATTCGCCCTCTCTATATATAGATTCTCTGCGTAAGTCCTGATAGATATTAGAATCAAATAGGGAAAAAATTTATGAGTGAAGAAAATGAAAAATTAGATCGAGGTTCACAACCATGGCGCGTGATGCTAGAAAGTGTTACAGGAGCAAGTCACTCTCGCAAAAAATTGGATAACCAGGATCACGGCCGTTATGAACAACCTAAGGAGAACAGTTTGCCTATTATCTTAGCTATCTCTGATGGTCATGGTAGTGCCAAAAGTTTTAGGAGCGATCGCGGTTCTAGGTTTGCTGTAGAAACTGCCATAGAACTTTTGACAGGTTTAGTAGATCAAGAAAGCGATCGACATAATATCTCAGCAGTAAAAGATTATGTTGACGATAAGCTTCCCCAAAGAATAGTTTCCAAATGGAAAGAGAAAGTCGATGACGATCTAGAAAAGGAGGACTTTACTTCAAAAGAATTGGATAATTTAGAAAAAGAAGAGGGAATAAAAGTACGTCAAAGTCTTGAAGATAATAAAGAAGATCGTAAATATCTTGTTTATGGTGCGACTCTCTTAGCAGTTTTAGTAACAGAAGATTATAACCTTTATCTTCAACTGGGAGATGGAGATATTCTGACTGTAGATATCTGGGGAAAAACAACTAGACCTATTGTAAAAGATGAAAATCTGATAGCTAATGAAACCTATTCTTTGTGTATGAAGGATGCCTGGAAATATATAAATAATCATTTTGTTCGTTACACGCAAGAAAGTAAACGACCAATGATTATAGTTTCTACAGATGGTTATGCCAACTCTTTTGATAGTGAAGATAAATTCATCAAAATTGGTAAAGATTACTTAGATATGATTCGGCAGCAAACTTTTGATGAAGTTGAATCACAACTAAAAGGTTTTTTGGAGCAGACATCTCAAGGAGGGAGTGGAGATGATATTACCTTTGGGTTGATTAAACAAATTGATATTCAAGACACAGGTGATGGTATTAAAATTGTACGACAAGAGCAGAAAGAATATAAGGAAAAAGTTCAACAAATAGAGGATAAATTAGAATACATTGTCAAAAAAGACGATCTAAAACAGTTTTTTGATCTTTTCAATAAAACTATTGAAGCCCAATCAAATCAAATGGAAATACTTGTCAATAATTTTAGTGATTTATTACAAGATTTGCAAAAGAGTTTTATAGAACTATCAGAATCCCAATCTAAGAAATTAGAAGATATTGAAAAACGCTTGCAAAATTTAACAGAACAAAAGTCACAAAAATCAAATTCTACTAATAATAAAAAAGCCACAAAAGTCACACAAACAGAAACAATAGTCACTCGTCGAACCAAAACAAAAAAAAATTTAGATTTTCTACAAAAAGGATTAATTGCGACTATGGTTTTAGTTACTATTAGTATGTGTACAAATATTGCTACTGCTATCTGGTTACTTCCACCAAAAAGCTCTAGTTCTAATAATCCAGAACCAAAACCTTCAACAACCTCAACTCCTAAAGTTTTACCAAGCCCAAAAACAACACCTTTAACCAGTCCAAACCCATTACCTTCCTCATAAAAAAAAATAACAAATAGCCAAAAATATTTGCTTTTAAATTAATACTAGAAAAGCTGAAAAAGGCATTCTTTGAAAATATTAACCCAAATTATCAGCAGAAAAATAATGAGTCAACTACAAGATGGACAAAACATTGCCACCGAAATTTCTAGTGCAAACTGTATAATTGAAAAACGCCTTGCGGAAGGCGGACAAGGAGAAGTTTACCAAGTTAATGTCAATGGGGAATCAATGGCTCTCAAATGGTATTTTCCCCATATTGTTGAACAAGACCCCCGTCAAAAAGAGCGCTTACAAAATGCTATTCAAAGTGGTGCCCCTAACGACCGATTTCTTTGGCCAATAGATTTAGCACTAACTCCCGAACAACCCTCATCCTATGGTTATATAATGCCTCTACGAGAACCACGTTTTAAAAGTCTAAACGATTTAGTCAAACGTAGGATTGACCCTAGTTTTCGTGCTTTAGTGACAGCAGGATTTGAACTAGCTGATAGTTATTATCAACTTCATGCCAAAGGATTATGCTATCGAGATATTTCTTTTGGCAATGCTTTTTTTGACCCCGATACGGGAGAAGTGCGCATTTGTGATAATGATAATGTAGACGTGGACAAAACGCCTGGAAGTGTTGCCGGAACCCCACGTTTTATGGCACCAGAAATAGTCAAAGGTGAAGCAAACCCTAGCACACGAACTGACTTATTTTCCTTAACAGTTTTGCTATTTTATATTCTCTTCAACCATCATCCTTTAGAGGGAGCAAAAGAACAAGCTATTCATTGTTTTGACTTGCCAGCAATGACAAAAATTTATGGTACAGAGGCACTTTTTATATTTGACCCCGACGATCATTCCAACCGTCCCGTTCCTGGGGTACAAGATAATCCTCTTGTTTTTTGGGATATTTATCCTCAATCATTGCGAGACTTATTTACCAGAGCTTTTACCGATGGAATTAAAGACCCTGAAAATGGTCGAGTACAGGAAAATGAGTGGCGTAAAACTATGCTGAATTTGCGAGATTCCATCATTTACTGTCCTCATTGTGGGGAACAAAATTTTTATGATATAAATGCTCTGAAAAAACAAGGAAAACTCAATCCTTGTTGGAATTGTCAAAAAGAAATAGTTACACCACCTCGTATCCGTATTGGTAAAAAAATTATCATGCTAAATCACGATACTAAGTTATTTCCTCATCATGTAGACGATGGGAAAAAATATGATTTTTCAGAAGCAGTAGCAGGGGTAGTTAGAAATCCTAAAAATCCTAACCTTTGGGGATTGAAAAATCTATCCACCGCAAAATGGGTGGTGACAACAGCTGATAATAATATGAAAGATGTTGAACCTGGACGTAGTGTTACTATGGCAGTGGGAACTAAAATTAACTTCGGAACTGAAAAAGGAGAAATTCGAGTTTAGCAGGACTTACGCACGGACACTAAATTGAGTGAGGGCGAATGCCATTCGCCCCTACATATGGTGTTTTAAAGGTTAATTTGTGTAAGTCCTGTTTAGCTTTCCTTTCAAATTTTTTGACACAGAAAACATTAAACAATTACTTAGGAGAAACAACTTATGTGCGCACTTCCTGGGGGAACATTAGCAACTCGTCCTCTGCACTTTATTTGGATTTGTGATGCTTCTGGTTCAATGTCTTTGGATAGAAAAATCCAATCTCTGAATAATGCTATCCGCAAAACACTACCTCAGATGAGACAGGTTGCAGATGAAAATCCAAATGCTACTGTGCTGATCAGAACATTACGTTTTTCTAGTGGTGCAACGTGGGTTCAAAATGCCCCTGTACCACTAGAAAATTTTCAATGGACTGACTTGAGTGCTGATGAAGTACCTCAAACAGCAGCTTTTTCTGCTGAATTTAAAAGACGTTTGGATCGGGAGGGGGCAAAATCTGGAGACGTTCAATTTTCTCTAATGTGGAACAATTACAACGATCTCGATCTTCATGCTATTTGTCCCTGCGGTACAGAAATTTACTATAGCAAGAAAAAATGTCCTGTGTGTCAAGGTGAATTGGATGTT
Source organism: Okeania sp. SIO2B3 (assembly GCF_010672525.1). Lineage (GTDB taxonomy): Bacteria > Cyanobacteriota > Cyanobacteriia > Cyanobacteriales > Microcoleaceae > Okeania. The sequence goes on from NZ_JAAHGH010000021.1 coordinate 20,451, forward strand.
GATATGAATGTAAGTCCAACATCAGAAGAACCTGTAGAAAATATCTATTGGCCGCCAGGAGGTTCGCCAATGGGACATTATAAAGTTTTTGTCAATCATTTTAAAAATCATGGTCGTTCAGGTTGTAACGATCCCACATCATTCAAAGTGGCAGTTTCAGTAGGAGGAGTAGTTCAAGAGTTTACTGGCAATATAAATGAAAAGAAAAAGAAACTTATTTATGAATTTGATTTGGATGAAACTCTGGCAACTGTAGGAGGAGGAAATACTGATATGGGAACAGCTTTAGAAATGCTTGCCGAACAGTTAAAGACTCCTCCTATGAGCGATCGCGCCTTGCCTCCTGTCCTAGTGTTGCTTTCTGATGGTCAACCTACTGATGATTTTGAGAACGGTTTAAGAGCATTAATGGCACAACCTTGGGCTAAGAAAGCAGTTCGTATTGCCATTGCTATCGGTCAAGATGCAGATGAAGATGTACTGCAAAAATTCATAGCACATCCAGAATTCAAACCTTTAAAAGCTAGTAATCCTGAATCACTGCTTACATATATTAAATGGGCTTCTACTGCTGTTTTAAAAGCTGCTTCATCACCTGCTGGACAAGTAGCTGGTGCATCAGGTAATGTTCCTATTGCTCCGCCTCCCACAGTTCAAATACCTTCTACAGATGAGGTTTGGTGAGATTTGTAGATTTTTCAGCAGTTGTCAAACAGATAAATTAGTAATCCTTGTCCTCTTCCCTTCTAAAATTCTGTCTCGCCCTCCTGGGAGGGGGAGGGGCGAGGGGTGGGTTGTCTCCTCACTCCTTCTTCTATACTACATTTTGTGGTGCGGAATGTGGGTCGAATAGTAAAATCATTGTAGTGCGGGCATCTTGCCCGCGACAGGTATACCTCACGGGCAACGGGAACCGCTGTAACTAGGGCTTGCTGAATAAAATTGTAATCAATACCTGTAAAAGCTTTCATGGTTTTTTATCCTGAAAAAGTACAAGTTTTTTGCTCAATTAGTCTAAAAATGCTAATATTTTTCCCCTGGCGATCAGAAAATTTAGCCGTAGCAGATAGTCTAAACTGTTGCCTGTTGCCTATCATCACCATCAGACTTTTTCAGCAAACCCTAACTAATAACTGATAACTGAAATGACAAACACCATTGCTTTACTTGCTTATGACAGCAAAAAGGACAACTTAGTTGAATTTGTCAAACAACATCAAGTTGTGCTATCTCGCTATAAATTAATTGCCCCAGAAGACACTGCTCAATATCTTTTACAAGAAGCAGCTATAAAAATAAACTCTGTATTACCAATTTCCTTGGGAGGAGATGCTCAAATAGCAGCAGAAATAGCCACAGGAAATATTATTGCTGTTATCTGTTTAGTAGACTACTTATTCTCTCAATCTTATGAACCAGACCTCAAATTATTACTGCGTATTTGTCAGGTACATAATGTTCCCATTGCCATTAATATTGCCACTGCTGAAGCAATTATTAATAGTTTTATTCAAGCTACTGTTGCCCACCTCATATTCAACCCTGTATCTGGCCAGGGCAATGCTCAACAAGAATTATCATTAATTAAATCACTTCTCGAGCCTCATCTACATTTACATATACACGAAACCACTATAGAACAAACAGCAGAAGAATTGACAAAAGTAGCGATCGCTAAACAAGCAGATATTATTATTGCTTCTGGCGGTGATGGCACTGTTTCTGCCGTCGCTGGAGAATTAGTAAATACTGGTATTCCTCTGGGTGTAATTCCTAGAGGTACTGCCAATGCTTTTGGTATGGCTTTAGGAATTCCCAGTATTACACCAATTAGAAGTGCTTGTGAGATTATCTTAGCAGGTAAAATTCGTACAATAGATGTTGGTCAGTGTAATGAGCGTACCATGATTTTATTAGCAGGAGTGGGGTATGAAGCAGAAACTATAGAGAGAGCAGATCGAGAAGCAAAAAATCGTTGGGGAGTCCTTGCCTATATGATGGCAGGTTGGCAACAACTAAACGAACAACAACTTTTTGATGTTGAAATAGAAATTGATGGTGTTACCAAAACCTTTGAAGCGGGAGCAATAACTATTGCCAATGCAGCTCCACCAACATCAGTTTTAGCTCAAGGTTTGGGAGAAGTAATTATGAATGATGGTTTATTAGAAGTAATGATTATTACCTCTAATAGTAGACTGCAAGCTGTTAATACTATAGTTAGAATGTTTGGTTCAGCTATATTTAAAACTCCTGCTCAAGATCAAGATACTATTGGTTTGCGAACAAAGCAGGTAAAAGTTAATACAGATCCACCGCAAAAAGTTGTACTTGATGGTGAAATTATTGGCACTACTCCAGTTGAGATTAAGTGTATTCCTGATGGTTTAATTGTGCTTGCTCCACCAACTAATGAAATTGAAGAAAAATCTGCCTGGAGTTTCTTATCTTTACCAACAAGAGTTAAAAATCAGGTTCTGCAAAATGATGAGATAATTTAGAAGGAAGAAGAAAGAAGAAAGACGGAAGAAGGAAAAATTTTGTGGGTGTTGGTGAATTAGTGTATGATATCAATCTTCATTACTTAGGAGTAAGCATGGTTTGATGATTAAATCTAAAACCTACATTCCGCACCACAAAATGTAGCAACCGAAGAAGGAGTCAGGAGACAGGAGACAGGAGACAGAATTTGAGAAGAAAATCATAGCTGCCGTGATTGAGTAATCATGTATAGCAAGTATTTATGCGTAAATTATTTACTAGGAATTTGATGAACGAAAAAAGTATTGAGATGATTTGCATAGTATAAATATTTACCAAGCTACAGATTCATATACTACTTTTAATGAGACAAATTGAAGTACAAAATGTGGGCTAAAATAATTACCAGATAAAGGTTTTAGCCTTTTTAGGCACTGAAAAAGTACATGGTTTTCAGCTCTTCATGCTCAAAAAGTTAGCATTTTTAGAAGAGTTGGGCAAAAAAATTCTCCCCTACTCCCCTTTTCCCCTCCTGGGAGGGGGAGGGGTTAGGGGTGGGTCCCCTACTCCTTAAAAAAGACTTTTTCAGCAAACCCTAAGTAGTCAGGAGGGAAGAAATTAGAGAAAAGTAGAGGTAATTTCAAAATTTCTTTGGTACTGTAAATTCTTAAATTTTATAAAAAAATAATGATCTACTCAGACAAAATCAATATTTCACAGCAACAACCTAAAAAAGGTAACCATGCAATCGTAATTGGTGGTAGTATTGCAGGGTTATTAGGAGGGCGAATATTAACAAACCATTTTCAGCAAGTAACAATAATAGAGCGCGATCGCTTTCCCGAACATCCCCAATTTCGGCCAGGAGTAGCTCAAAGCCATCATGTCCATGTACTATTATCCAAAGGTCAACAAATTTTAGAGCAACTGTTTCCTGGTTTAGTCAAAGATTTGGAAACTGCAGGTTCCCTAAAAATTGATTGGGCAGCAGAATTTCCCTGGTATAATTTATTTGGTTGGCAACCTCGGTTTCGTTCCGAGATAAAAAGTTGTCTTTGTAGTCGCCATCTGTTAGAGTGGTCAATACGCCGTCAATTAACTGCTGATTACAGCGTGCAATTTCTAGAAGGCACTCAGGTAAAAAATTTACTCAGCAATGTTAATAACTCTAAAGTTACAGGAGTACGAATAAAGTCAAATTCTCACGAACAAGATTTAACTGCCGACTTAGTTGTTGATGCTAGTGGGCGAAATTCCTCTCTACCTAAATGGTTAACTGCTTTAGGTTATCAAGCTCCGGAAGAAACAGTAATAAATTCTTTTTTGGGCTACAGTAGTCGATGGTATAAGTGTCCAGAGGGTTTTCAGACAGATTGGAAAGTATTAGCAGTAGCACCAAAACCACCAAACGATCGCCGTGGTGGGGTCATCTATTCGGTGGAAAATGATTGTTTGGTGACTACTCTGTGGGCTGTAAACAAAGATTATCCTCCTACTGACGAAGTTGGTTTCCTAGAATTTGCCCGTAGTTTGCGAAATCCCATTGTCTACGAATTTATTAAAGATGCTCAACCCATTTCCCCAGTTTATAGCTACCGACGTACGGAAAATCGCCTCAGTCATTACGATAAATTATCAAGACTACCAGATGGTATTATTGCTATAGGTGATGCAGTATGTTGCTTTAATCCTGTTTATGGTCAAGGTATGACTGTAGCTGCTTTAGGAGCGATCACCCTTGATGGATGTCTGCAAAGTAATCCCAGTCTTAAAGGTTTGAGCAAGTATTTCCAGAAGCAACTTGCTCAAGTAAATTCTATCCCTTGGTTAATGGCAACTGCGGAAGACTTACGTTGGCCAGGTACAGAAGGTGCCAAACCAGACTGGATGACAAGATTAATACAGCAATATTTAGACCAGGTATTGCGGCTTTCAGTAGAGCACCCGGAAGTTTATCAAAAATATATAGTAGTCATGCAACTGACTCAACCTCCAAAAATTCTGTTTCAACCTGATATTATGGCAAAAATTTTGGGGCAGATAATCAAAAATAATCAACAATTTGAGTCAACAGATCGAGAGCAAAATATTCCTAAACTGCTTTGCTAAATCACTTTGATTTGTCAATGTGAATAGCTAATAGCTAATTGTATTATTTATGATTAGCTATTAGCCATTATCTACTAAATATCCATCTTCCTCAGCTCTTCAGCAAGAGCATCTATAGTAAAACGAATTTGTTCCTCTGTGTGATTACAAGTGATAAAAAAGCGCAGTCGAGCTGCATTGTGTGGTACAGAAGGATAAAACATAAACGGTACATTAATTCCCCGCTTAAATAAATTTTGGGATAATAGTACAGACTTAATAGACTCACCCACAATAATAGGTATCACTGGAGAGTCTTTACTCATACCAGTATTCAAACCTCGTTCGCGAGCGCATTCCAAAAATAGTCGAGACCTTTCTTGCAATTGTGCTACCCTTTCCGGTTCCGCTTTCAACAGACGAATAGCTGCTAATACTGATGCTGCATCTGGTGGGGAAATACCTACACTATAGACAAATCCTGGAGAAGTATACTTAAGATATTCTACTAATGCTTTGCTGCCAGCAATATAACCACCACAACTAGCAAAAGATTTACTTAAAGTACCCATCCATAAATCAATATCATTGGGGTTGACCCCAAAATACTCACTAATACCCCTACCATGGTTGCCAATAGTACCGATAGAATGAGCCTCATCTACCATCAGAAAAGCTTTGTAACGTTGTTTAATTTCTATAAATTTCGGTAAGTCTGGAATATCACCATCTGTACTATATACACCTTCTATAGCAATAAGTATCCGTTTATAACGATGACGGCGATCGCTCAATAACCTATCCAAAGCTTGCCAGTCATTATGAGGAAAAGCAATAATAGTTGCTCCTGATAACAAACAACCTTGGAAAATACTATTATGGCTCAAAGAGTCATGGAGAATTAAATCATTTTGCCCGAACAAATGACTAATAGTAGTAACATTAGTGGCATGACCGCCGACATAAACAATACTATCTTCTACGCCGATAAAATCAGCAATTTCTCTTTCCAATTCCTGATGTAATGGCTTTTCTCCTGATAGCAACCTACTGGCAGAAACAGAAGTACCATAGCGATCGATAGCTTCCTTCGCTGCATTAGATACTGAGGAGTCGCCACACATACCTAAATAATTATAGGTAGCATAATTAACCAATTCCCTACCACCGATAACTGTGGTATTATTATTAATCCGTTCTTGAGGTATAAAAAACGGATTACCAATACCTGTAGCATTAATTTCTGCCATTTGCTTTTGCAGTTGCAGATATTCTGGGTACAGGTCGAAGTTATAATATTCTAAAGGAATTTCTTCAGTTTCAATAGTTGGATTAGAAGTTGGGACCTCAGCCTCATCTTCTAATTTTTTGTGAATATTTGGCCCTGTATCTTGGGTGGTATCCTCCACTAAATATTCAGCTAAAGCCTCAATAGTTGGATAATCTAATAATAGAGTTGGAGGAAGTCGCCTACCAAGGAGATTTTCTAGTTCTCCAGAAAGATTGACCACTTCAATTGAGTTGAGGCCATAATCAATAAAATCCCGCTCAATATCTATCTCATGGATATCAAGTTCTAGTCTTTCGGCCAATTGGGATATCAACCAGGACTTAATAGTTTCTATCGATGCAGATAATTGTGGGACTTGCAAGGCAGGTTCTGGCTCGTTGTTTACTAAAGACAGATGTTGGCTGTCCTTCTCATTCGTAAGCTGGTTCAACAGTTTCATTGTTCACTCCTGCACCACGTTAAAATTGCTTGTCACTTAGTTTTGTCTAGTAGCTTATATGCAATAACACATATTGGGGTAAAAAAGTCCCTCTCAAAAATCATAAATTTGATTTATGATTTTTTAGGACTAACTTCTAACTTGTAACAATTACCTAAAATAGCTAACTATTTCAACTGATTGACCCCCCCAAAAAAAACACTGGGGAAGGCATGATGGTTATTGTGCCATTATCTTATACGAAGTAGGAAGGAAGAAGGGAGAAGGAAGAAGGGAGAAGGGAGAAGGGAGAAGGGAGAAGGAAGAAGTCATCAGATTGTTCTGGAGTCACAAATGCTTTGTAGTTCTCGTCTTTAGCTACTTCGATTCCTAAAATTTTTAACCGAGCGTAGAGTGCAGGACGGGAGCGTAGGCCATATCTAGATAATAATTATTGGACATTAATTGTTCATTTTACGGTTCTGTTGTCACAAAACATATTACATAGTGAGCAAAAAAAACTCCCTCTGAATATTGAGGAAGCTTTCAGTATTACTTACCCGACAGCAATTTTTAAGCTCTTAAACTGGATTTAAGAAATGGTTAATTGTCCAGCTAAGATTTTAATCTTTGTCCTCCTCATCATTTTTCTTACCCTTTTCAATCAGAATACGATAGGACATTAACTGGTTTACCAAGAATAAGAGCTGATTTACAAAAAATAAGAGTGTTGTAGCAAAGCTCACAATTGTCAAAATCAAAAAAATATTCATAAACCTCACAAATTTTTGCAATTCTTTCACAGCAAACAATGTGGGTTTTTACGCCAAAAGCTAATAAATAATTGACAAAAGCCGTTGACACTCATATACAGGAGTGCTACTATGAGGTTAATTATAGCCATGTATAAAAAACCATAGCTGTGTCCGTTGTGCTTGGTCAATTACATGGCGCAAAAACCAAATAAGCCGTAAAAGGTAATCGAATAAGGTACAAAAGCACATAGTTTACCAGACGCAGTGCTCTTGTATCTCCTTTAATGGTGTTTTAAGCCATAGTAAATCATAACAGACTTTTGGTTAAAATTATTTTACGGTATTTACTAAAGTCTGCTTCGGTCAACCCTAACTTCTATTTTCAGGTGTATGCAAAATAGTATTAATCATATATAGCTAAGTCATTTTTTAGCTCTGAAATAGTCAAGGATGCCTAGCTAGAGACCAGACATCGATCACATCAAAAATTGTTACTTGGTAAAGCCAGCAAAATTTTTCCCGTGCATTTTAATTTTAATGCTTTTAAATGTATTGGAGAGAGTTATTGAACTTTGTCAAATATTTAGTAGCTGGTTAGTAAGAATCAACAAAGATATTTGACATTAAAATTTTAGAATTTTAAATTCCTGTTGTGACAAAGTAAACATTGTCACTTCTTCATTCTTAACTTCTTCCTTATTCAAATATTTGTAGAGTTCCGGCTAAAAAGCCTTCGCGACAAGCATAACGCTGAACTTTTCCACTAGAAGTTTTGGGAATAGCTCCCGGTTTAAGCAACAGTATCTGATAAATCTGTAAATCGTGATTTCTTGACACAGACCGTTGGATAGATTTAATTAAGTCCTGAGAATTATCAAAATTTTCCGTATCAGACTTACCATTACGCTGACTAAAAAAATCAAGCTTTACCAAGCTAACAGATTCATCACTGGAATTATGCTTTTGACTTTTGACTTTTGACTTTTGACTTCCATGAAGCAGTTGACGAAAATTACGTTCTACCTCAGCTACTACTACTAAACGTTCTTCTCCTGCCACCTCTACAGAAAAGCTAGCAATACAACCTGGTCTAATTAGTGGATGACTTTGCTCCACTGTCCATTCAATGTCTTGAGGGTAATGATTCCGACCATTAATAATAATCACATCTTTAAGACGACCCGTCACAAATAATTCCCCACCCTCTATAAACCCTAAATCTCCAGTTCTCATAAATGGCTCTTTTCCCGAAGCTTCAGGTAAATAAGCCTCAAAAGTTTGCTTTGTTTCTTCTGGTTTGCGCCAATAACCCTCAGCAATGCTTGGCCCCGATACCCAAATTTCTCCAACTTCACCCTCGGTACAGAGAGTTAATTTTTCTGGATGGACAATTTTAATCTGTTGGTCTGGCAAAGTTTGACCACAACCAACTAATGTTTTTGTTGCTTCAGTTTCTGAAGTAGTTGAAATAATCTGATTTTGTTCTAATGCGTTAGTCGCAATAGTAGTTTGAATTGGTGGGGCAAGTTTATCGCCTCCAGAAATTATCAGGGTAGCTTCTGCCATCCCATAACAAGGATAAAAAGCTTCTCGACGGAAACCACAAACTTCAAAAGTTCTGGCAAATCTTTCTAAAACTTGGGCACTAATAGGTTCAGCACCATTAAATGCCACTTCCCAACTACTTAAGTCCAAATTTTGAATCTGTTCGGCCTTAATTTTACGGACACACAGATCGTAAGCAAAGTTAGGTCCACCGCTGGTAGTCCCTTGATGTTGAGAAATAGCTTGTAGCCAACGCACCGGACTTTGCAGAAACATTAACGGAGACATTAAAACTACTGGAAATGCTCCATATAAAGGTTGCACTATCCCACCAATTAAACCCATATCGTGATAAGGAGGCAGCCAAATTACTCCTTTGCTTTCTACAGAATGTCCAAAACATTGATGAATCAGACTAGAGTTATGCAAAAGGTTTTGGTGAGTAATCATTACCCCTTTTGGTGTAGCTGTTGAACCGGAGGTATATTGGAGGAAGGCAAGAGTATTTTCGTTGATATTAGGTTCAAGCCATTTTTCTGCAACATTGTCTGGAATATGGTCAGTGGCTAACCAACCTAAATTATTCAATTCTGGGGTTTCTGAGGCGCGACGTTCTAGGGTGGAGATGATAGATTTAGTTGTTAGAGCTACTTTGGCCTCTGTATCCCTAATAATTGTTTGAATGCGGGCCAGGGAGCGATTGGGTCTAGGGGGATAGGCAGGAACTGCGATAATTCCAGCATAAAGACATCCAAAAAAGGCGCTAATATACTCTAGTCCCGGTTGATAGATGAGTAAAGCACGTTCTCCTGGTGGACATACTGATTGGAGATAGGCAGCGATCGCTCGTGAATGTTGTTCTAGTTGTTGATAGGTGAGGCTAATTGTGTTTGTTTCTCCGTCTACTAAAAAGGTATAAGCTATTTGTTTGGGGTTTTCGATAGCTCTGTTTTGTAATAAATCTACTAAAGTTTTAATTTTTTTATCTAAACTATTCATATTATTTTTGTTGACATCTTCTTTTGATTAAAAATCAATCTGAAACTGCCAAAATATTATTAATTTCTAATTAGAGCTATTATTTTACCCTCAAATAAAATGACACAACAACATATAACCTTAATTACTGGTGCAAGTCGGGGAATAGGTTTCTCTACAGCAGAATACCTGGCAAAAAAAGGACATCTAGTAATTGGCCTGGCGCGCCACACTCCTGAAAAGACCTTTCCTGGTGAATTTTTTACAGTGGATCTGAGCGATCGCGATGCTACAACAGAAACTCTAGCTAATTTAACCAAGCAGTATGCTTTTGATGGAGTGGTAAATAATGTAGGAATAGCACACCCAGAGCTACTAGAAGAAATCACACTAGATAATTTCGATGCAGTTATTGACTTAAATTTGCGTGTTGCTATCCAAACTGTGCAAGCAGTGGTGCCATTAATGAAGGCAAAAAAGTGGGGTCGTATTGTTAATATTTCCAGTATCGCTGCTTTGGGAGCGCAAAACCGTGGCACTTATGCTGTCAGTAAAGCCGGAATGATTAGTTTAACTCGCACTTGGGCTTTGGAGTTGGTCAAGAGTGGGATAACTGTTAATGCTGTTGCTCCTGGGCCTATTGATACAGAATTATTTAGATATTATTATCCATCAGGAAGTGAAGTGGAAAAGCGCTATTTAAGTGGGGTGCCAATAGGGCGCTTTGGTAAACCTTCGGAGGTAGCTGCAAGCATTGGCTTTTTCTTTTCAGAAGAGGCAGGTTATATTACTGGGCAAACTCTTTTTGTTGATGGTGGTTCTACTATTGATATACATCCTTATTACAAGACAAGATAACGAAGTCAGAAGTCAGTAGGGGCAAACGGCCGTTTGCTTCGCATACTTCGTAACGCCCGTACAGAAGTTATTTTTGTAACAGGAATTTGAGAAAAGCTCCAAAAATATTGCGCCTTAAAAGGCGGGGTTTTAGACCCATGTTATTTTGATAAATTATTTTACTATCCAGAAAAATGACAGAACAACATATAACCTTAATTACTGGTGCAAGTCGGGGAATAGGTTTCTCTACAGCAGAATACCTGGCGAAAAAAGGACACCTAGTAATTGGCCTGGCACGTCACACTCCTGAAAAAACCTTTCCTGGTGAATTTTTTACAGTCGATCTGAGTGATCGCCACGCCACAACAGAAACTCTGGCTAATTTAACGAAACAATATTCTTTTGATGGAGTTGTCAATAATGTAGGAATAGTACACCCACAACCACTAGAGGAGGTGACGCTGGATAACTTCGATACAGTGATTGACTTAAATTTGCGTGTTGCGATACAAACTGTTCAAGCAGTGGTGCCATCAATGAAGGCGAAAAAGTGGGGTCGTATTGTTAATATTTCTAGTATCGCTGCTTTGGGAGCGCAAGACCGCACCAGTTATACTATAGCTAAAGCAGGAATGATTAGTTTGGCTCGCACTTGGGCTTTGGAGTTTGTGTCAAGTGGGATAACTGTTAATGTTGTTGCTCCTGGGAGAATAGAAACAGAAATTGGTAGGCGCATTTTTCCAACTGGAAGTGAAGAGGAAAAGCGCTTAATTTGTGGGATACCAATGAAGCGTGCTGGTAAACCTTCGGAAGTAGCAGCAGCTATTGGCTTTTTCTTTTCAGAAGAGGCAGGTTATATTACTGGGCAAACTCTTTTTGTTGATGGTGGTTGTAGCATTGATGTACATCCTTATTACAAGGCAAGATAAATTATTGATTCAAATTAACAGGTAAAATTTTAAGAGTAATCTAATTTAAAAGGTAGAAAATTAAGATAGAATTCTTGATGATTAACTGTTGAAAAATGATCGATGACTGAAAATATCTTATATCCCTGGAAACAAGAAACTATAATTCGCCGTACTCAAATACTGTTACGAAGCTATAAATATTGGACTGGTAAATCTTTATTGGATGTAGATGGAACACCGGAATTTATGGCTCAAGCATTGTGGGAAGCTCCATTTATTGTTGTTTCTCACGGTATGGAAGAAAACCCTATCTTCAATTATGGTAATCAGCAAGCGTTGGATTTATGGGAAATGAGTTGGGAGCAGTTGACTCATACCCCTTCTCGTCAGACAGCAGAACTTTCAGAGCGCGAAGATCGCCAGCTATTAATGACTCAGGTACAAACTCAAGGCTATATTAGTGGTTATCGGGGGGTTCGTATTTCCAGCAAAGGTAAACGGTTTTGGATTTTAGATGTTACCATCTGGAATCTTCTAGATGAAAATCAAAAGCAATGTGGTCAAGCTGCTACTTATAACCAATGGGAGTATATTTAGCTAGTCGTGGTGAATTGCGATTATTTAGGCAAGAATATATTAGGTATTTTAAACTCTATTTTTTGTATAAATTAGCTGAAAATATTAATTTACCTAATGGGAAAGTGGTATTACTTAAACCATCAAATCATTAAAATTTAAGTATTGAGACAGATACAAGGAATTATAAAGCATTATCAGGAATGAAAATTAAAATCCAAAATCTTGGTGTATTAAAACAAGCTGAATTTACTCTTGCCGATCTGACAATTATTTGTGGTGGTAATAATACTGGCAAGACTTACGCTACTTATGCCTTATTTGGATTTTTGTGTACTTGGGAACGGATACTTTCTATTGATATCGACGATAAAATTCAGCAATTATTTGCTGAAGGTGTAATTAGTATTGATATACAAGAATATATTGAACAGATTCAAGAAATCGTTGCTAAAGGTTGTCAAGAATATACCAAGCAATTACCAAAGATTTTTGCAGCAGATCGTGAACGATTTAAAGAAACAAAATTTGATGTCATTGTTGATATAAATGATATTAATGATATTAGTTTAAATACGAAGTTTGAGCGTAAAATCAATTTTCCAGGTAGAGAACTTTTTTCCATTACCAAAAATTATGATAGTACAGAATTAGTTGTAACGCTTCTAGTTGAAAAAGCAAAAGCGGAAATTCTAACTAATATTTTTAATGATTTTATCGCAAATGCTCTCAAAGAAATTATTTTTTATCAACTTTTTCCTAGACCTTTCATCGCTAGTTCAGAAAGAACAGGTGCTGCTATTTTTCGTAAAGAATTAAATTTTGCCCGCAACTGTTTGCTTGAAGAAATGAGTCAGGCAGATGATAATATTGATCTAGAAAAGTTTTTATTTGAAGGATATCAAAATTATCCACTTCCAGTTAAAGAAAATGTAAAGTTTACACTGAAACTAGAGAAAATTTCCAAACAACATAGTTTTCTTTATAATGAGCATCCTGAAGTTTTGAATGATTTCGCTGATATTATTGGAGGTGAGTATACAGTTACTCCTAATGATGAACTTTATTATACGCCGAAACAAGGGAAACGACCCCCCAAACTATCTATGCTTGAAAGTTCTAGCGCTGTGCGTTCTTTACTAGATATTGGTTTTTATCTAAAACATGAAGCTCAACCTGGGGACTTACTCATGGTAGATGAACCAGAGTTAAACCTACATCCTGAAAACCAGCGTCGTGTTGCCAGACTATTTGCTCGACTTATTAATCTGGGAATCAAGGTTTTTATTACTACTCATAGTGATTATATTATCAAAGAATTAAATACACTAATTATGCTCAATCACGATAAACCTCATCTGAAACGCATTGCTGAGGAAGAGGGTTATCAAACAGAAGAATTAATATCTGCTGAAAAGATTAAAGTGTATATTGCTGAAGAAAAATCTATTCAACTAGAAGGTAATAAAAGAAAAATTAAGGGCAAAACTCTTACCCTAGCAAATATTGACCCGGAAATGGGTATTGAAGCTCGTAGTTTTGATACAACTATTGAAGAGATGAATCGAATTCAGGAAGCGATCGCCTGGGGCGAAGATTGATGGTTGATTCGGATATTGTTATCCTTAAAAAGATGATTCAACCGGAAGCTACAGTAGTATTAGAATCTGAATATCAGAAGAATATCGTCAAACTCACAGAAGTTGATAACTACACTGTAACTATTTATGGAATGCCCGATGATGATGAAGTTATTACGATCAAGGTAGATACTTTTAGCGCACCAAAAGAAGTTTTCCAGGGAACTAAAGGTGAATGCAAACGTGCAGATTTTGTCATTATTTCTGATACTATTAACAAAGGAAAATTCATCGTCTTTATTGAAATGAAGCGAGGAAAAAAGACATCTAAAGAGAAAGAGATTATCCAGCAACTAAAAGGGGCGCAGTGTTTTGTTGAATATTGTCAAGCAATTGGTAAGTTATTTTGGGAGAAACAAGATTTTCTTGATAATTACAAATGCCGTTTTGTCAGTTTTAAGAATATCACAGTTAATAAGAAACCAACACGATATAAATCTAAAGATGATATTCATGATACTCCAGAAAATATGTTAAAAATTAGCTCCCCAAATCACATTCAGTTCAATCATTTGATAGGACATAAAAAATAATTAGGGCTTGCTGATTAATTCTCAAAATATTTACAGATAAAGACTTTAGCTTTTTTGGAGTCGAAAAAAGTGCGCCTATTTCAGTCTAAAAAGCTCAAAAAATTAGTATTTTAGGCGCATATTTGGGCAGAAAAATCAAGGGACAATTCTTACTTCTACCTCCTCTAAATTCCCATTTCTCCTGTCTCCTGTTTTCCCCTCCTGGGAGGGGTTAGGGGTGGGTTGTCTCCTGTCTCCTACCCCTACTAAAATACTTTTTCAGCAAACCCTAATTATTTCTCAGGTTTTGTCCTGGGATTTTAGCAGTAACTTTTTATTTTTTCTCAAGTTCTAAATTGGTTTTACCTTCCCCAAAATTAATAGCTGAAGTTCGCAGTTGCGACCTAGGAGGCTAGCTAATAGCTGACGGCTGTTTGCGCAGCATTCCGGAGGAAATGCTTACCGAATAATTAATAATTAATAATTAAATAATTCTGGTTTAAAGCCTCCCCTTTTAAGGGAAAAAAAAGCGGTCGAGGGATGGCGAGGTCTCCTCGCCATATCCAATCGACCAAGAGAAGAAATAATGTTTCCTTATATTCAATCCTCTCGGTTTTAACCAGAGGTAATTATCAATTATCAATTATCAATTATCCATTAATGAAAGACTATCTTAGTACCTCTGATTGAGCAAAAGCAGGTTTAATAAACTCATCCCTATCTTGTAAACTAATATAACCTTGATTAACTGCTAGATTCATTAATTCAGTTAAAAATTGCTTTAATTCAGTCAAAACCTGTTGTTTTTCCAAGATAATTAATGATTCCTGGTGATAATAATTAAGCTCTTTTAAATAACATTGAATTTGCGTATCAACAGGAACAAAATTTATTCAAAACCAATAACTTTCAACGAAATCTAAACCCATGATTTTATCCCGTTCTAACTCTCCTATTTGTTCAGTAAATCTATCCTCCAATAAGATACAAATATCAGGATCTAAAAATACCTTAAACTTAGTTTGCCCAATTTCTACAATAACTTGACGATTAAACTCATAACAAAACTTCCTTAACCCTAATTCAAAGTCAGATAACTCCCCTAAAGGATCATCAGGAGGAGTAGTAAAATTTTCTATATTTTTATGACCTCATCTTAGTTTAAATTGCTTAATTTTATTCATTTTGACCTCTTATTTATAGTTTATTTTAGGCTCAACAATAGGATAAGCATACTTAATTGTTCCATCTGAATTTCTGCCAATTTCCGCATAAACTACATTTTCACTAATCCTTCCATCATCATGATCAACTCTACCAATAGGACGATTAAATTTAATAACATAGTACCCATAATACTTTGGCATTTAACATTATCTTAGTAGTTATTTGGGCGTTGCTTAATTGAAGTATGAATGCGCGATTGTTTGGTTCTGCTCAAGCCCCCTAAATCCCCCAATTTAGGGGGACTTTTAGAGTTTTATTCCCCCTAAAATTGCTATGCTTTATAAACATCTTTCTTAACATAAAAATTGACAAAAAAGACAAATTCTGTTTAAGACTTTCAAAGCCTTTTTCTAGAGAGAAAATGTATTTAAAAGTACATTTATTTTGATAAGTTAAGTATTTTTATTTAGATGCTCTAACTATTTCTCCCTTCTCCCCTTCTCCCCTGCTCTCCGTGTCCCCATGTTTGAGGAGTTCTTTATAAGGGATAGCTAAAATTGGGGGGTTAGGGGGGCAAAATTATACCCAGAATCAGCTTAGAGTTTTATTCCCCCCAAAATTGGGGGGTTAGGGGGGCTTGCATCATACCCAGAATCAGCAACGCCGTTGTTTGAATATGTTCAAAAGCTGCTACTCAAACAATCTAATCATTAAATTCAACTATTCAAACGCACAGGTGCAATGCCAAAGGCAATCAACCGTGGCGGAATATCTCGCAACACAGGCAACTGCAAAAAAGCAGGAATAGTAAACTGCTGATTTTGATTTAGCGCACGAGCAATAATTCGTTTTTGAGCTAACTCCTGAAACCATTGAATAACTCTAGTTGGAAACTCCCGTTGGCGCTGCACCTCTGCTAAGTCCCACAAATGCCAACTACCACGCTTGAGGGGTTCACTAAGAACATTTGTTGCTACAACTGCATCTTGAATAGCATAGTTAATACCAACCCCAGCTACAGGAGACATGACATGAGCAGCATCACCGATGAACAGTAAACCCGGTAGATACCATTTAGGAAGACGACTCGACTCCACAGATAGAAAAGCAATATTAGACCAATCTTCAAGTAGATGGGAGCGATCGCTAAATTCTGGCACTAACTCAACCAAAGACTTTCGCAAAAAACCTATACCAGCAGTGCGCAGTTTTGCAAAAGCACCCTTAGAAATCATATAAGCTACTTGCCAGAAATCTGAGCGATCGAGCAAAACCACCATCTTGCCATTACCTACACGACCTGATAAACCATTAGGTTCCTCTGACTTGCGTGGCAAACGAAACCACATTACATCCATTGGTGGAGAAGTTTTAATTGGTTCAAAACCCGCTAACTGACGCATTCGGGAGAAACGACCATCTGCTCCCACTGTTAATAATGCTCGAACTTCGTGCCAACCTCCATGACCCCGATAACGCACCCCACGCACTACTCCATCTTCTTCAATAATTTCCTGTACGTTTGCACCCATGATTAAATTAAAATTGGGATACTGTTGCGCTTCAGTAGCAATAAATTCTAAAAATTTGACTTGTGGCAGAATAGTAATATACGGATATGGAGTTTTTAAGCGACTGAAGTCAGTCAGAGCAATGTCACCATTGGGAGAATTTAACTTGAGTGTGCGAGCTTTGGAATGGGGCAACTCTAACAAACGGTCAGCTAAACCTATTTGTGCCATTATTTCCATTACGGAAGGATGAATAGTATCTCCTCGAAAATCGCGATCGAAGTCTTGATGTAATTCCAGGAGAGTGACTGAGATACCTTGACGTGCTAACAATAATCCTAATACAACTCCTGCTGGTCCGCCACCAACTATACAACAAGTTGTTTGCTGTACATCGATAATTTCATGGGTATTATTAGTCATTTTATTTAAGTTTCTCCTTCAATTGATTTAACTGTTCTGGTGTTAGTTTAATTTGTACTTCTAATAACTGAGTTGCATCTTGAAATAAGATACTATTTTCTTCGACTAAAATTTCGGGATTATTAATTTCAATTCTTTGATATTTTACTTCTGGCAATGCAACTCTAATTACCAGTTGTTGTTGAGATTTAGGAAAAATATATAATTCCTGACGAGTATGATGTAATTCTAGTTTTTGCACAGTTGTATTGCTTTCTGCCGTAGAGTTTGGTTTTTGCCAATAAAGAGTAATACCGCGAATTTCTGGTTTAGCTATCTCAAATATTTCATCAAATCTTTGAGGTTCCCAATCAAGTTCTGTAATATCGCCACTGACAGGAATAAGTCGCTGTCGCCAGGTGATTTCTTTGTCAGCTATGGCTGCCCACCATTGACGAATAGTGTCTAGATTATCGGGATTTTCTGGGTTATTACTACCTAATTGCCAAATAGTTTTAAGCTGCATATTATAGATGGTTTTAGTTAAGTGAGTATGAATTAATTTGATCAGCACCTAAACAAAATAGTTTACCTAATAAGGGATTAATTTTGTGTAACTGCTTAATAGTATTTTACTATAAAAGCGAATTAAATTCCACTAATAAAAATAGCTGACATTACCTCCCCATTTCACAACAACTCTAATAGGTATTCAACCAGATTTGATATCAGGCTTCTATTGCTTTACCGAATAATTAAGGTAAAAATTATCTCCTTTAAAGGAGAAACAAGCGGTCGTTAGCGGAGCTTCCCGTAGGGTGGGATGGCGAGGTCTCCTCGCCATATCCATGAGACCAAGAGAGAAAATATTTTCCTTTTATTCAATCTTATCTGTTTTAGGGAGAGGTAATTATCAATTATCAATTATCAATTATTGAAACTACTCTGGAACATAATTATATAGTCAAGCTAAAGCAAATTGTTTGTAGAGTCAAGCTCTATAATAAAATTTTATTTTGTTTTTTTAATCAATATTAAGGGAGTATTAGTTATGAGTGAAATGATTAAGATAACTATAGATGAAGATTACTTGTCACAAGCGCAGCGAGTTTAAAGGAAGAAGAGATAATATCTATCTTAAGCAGGCGGGTGGTAATAAACTTTAGCCCCAGGGAAATAAAGCATACAACATTAAATTAGGGGAAACTATTTACCCAAATTATTCCCAGTATTATCAACCCTCTGGAACTATAACTCTTGAACTTTGGGAGTATGATGCTGGCCCTGGAAACGATGATTTTCTAGGTTCTGTTACTTATGATAAAGATTCTAATGGCAGGCATAAACAGTTTATGAATGGAGATGGAGGACAGTACGAAGTTATCTATAATGTAGAAAATCCTAATCTAAAAAGTCCTGAAAAAATCGAATCAAAAACACAGCCTGCTAATGCAGAAAATTCCGATTTAAAAAGTCCTGAAAAACCGAATCAAAAACACCATCTGCTGAAGAATTATATTACCAAGGAAACGAATTAAAAGATGCACAAAAGTATGCAGAGGCAATTGCTTTATACGATAAAGCTTTAGAGCTGGAACCTGAATATTTAAAAGCAATGAATAATAAAGATTATACTCTCAATGCTCTAGGAAGGTATGATGAAGCATTAGAAGTTTTAGAGAAAGTTATCCAACTTGAGCCAGACCATGATAACGCTTGGAATTCAAAATCAGCAGTTCTTTTTAGTCTTGAGCGATATGAAGAAGCTCTCTGTTGCTGCGATCAAGCTATTTCATTAACTTCAGAATTATCCAATTTATCAAATGATTGGGATTAGAAATCTCGTCCACTTTATAAATTAGGTCGATATCAAGAGTCTATTGAAGCGAGTAAGAAAGCATTAGAATTAAATCTTAGTTCTTTCTTCTTGGCTGATAATTTCTATCATCAAGCTTGTTGCTATGCCTTACTAAAAGAAGATAGCTTGGCATTGGTAAATCTCAGAATAACTGTGGAATTAGATAAAAGCTATAAGGATTGGGCTAAGGGAGACTCTGATTTTAGTCATCTCTATTCAGATGAGCGATTTAAAGCTATTACAAAAACAGAACAGACTACTGAATAAACTTAAGAATTATACCATTTTGATAAATGTTTGTTACAAATGGTAGAAGTAATAAAGAAGGAAGAGGGAAGAAGGAAGAAGGAATAAATATAGAAAAAAAGAGGAAAAAAATAGATATAAATATCTAAAATAAATTGAATATGCTATTTTTAAGCATACCTGATCAATCTCTACCTTTTTGTAGCATTCTTTTTTAAAATTGGTATTAGCTGAACAATTATTTTTTGAAACCTTTAATCTATAAGATATTTAGATTTGCAATCCCCATAGAAATCCTAACCAGAATATTAGTTAATTGTTAGGACTTTGGTATTTGTAAATTAGGGCAAGAATTTTATGGGTATTATCAGTCATTTTATTTAAGTCAATCAATTTTTTAAATTAAAGGAAGAGAAATAATAAATTCTGTACCTTTCTCTAATTCTGACCTACAAGTTATTGTCCCGCCATGTTTTTCTACAATAATTTGCCGCGCGATCGCCATGCCTAACCCTGTTCCTTTGCCCACCCCTTTAGTTGTAAACCCCTGCTCAAATATTTTTGAACGCACTTGTTCGCTCATTCCTGGACCATTATCAGCAATTTTCACCACCGCCATATTTTTATCGGTACTTAATTTCGTACTAATAGTAATCCGATTATTATTGGCTTCAATTTCAGTGTAATTTTTGCCTTCACTTGCTTCGTCTAATGCGTCAATTGCATTAGCTAAAATATTCATAAATACTTGATTCAATTGCCCTGGATAACATTCTACCTTGGGCAAATCTCCATAATTTTTGACCGTCTCAATTCCTGGTCTGTTTTGATTAGCTTTGAGGCGATATTTCAAGATTAACAGAGTGCTGTCCAGGCCATCATGCAGATCGAGACTGCTTTTAGTTTCGGTATCGGTGCGACTAAAAATTCGTAAAGAGTTGCTGATTTCACCAATGCGTTTTATCCCTGTTTCCATAGATGCAATAGTTTTGGGAAAGTCTTCCATGAGAAATTCCAGTTCTAGTTCCTCTATTTTGTCAGTGAATTCGGGACTGGGGTGCGGTAACTCTTGTTGATAATACTCAATAATGGCAAAGACATCCGCCAGATAGTCTTGAATAATACTGACATTACCTCCCATAAAACCGAGAGGGTTATTAATTTCATGAGCAACTCCTGCCATCAGGTCTCCTAATGCTGCCATTTTCTCTTTTTGTACCAATTGCAACTGTGCTTGTTGCAGATCGGCCAGCGCTTGTTGAGCTTGTTGGTACAATAAAGCATTTTCTAAGGAGATAGCAGCTTGAGAACAAAGTAAATTGAGAATTTCCACCCGCTCGCTGGTAAACACTCCTGCTACTTGATTGTTTTCTAGATAGAGAATACCAATCATTTGACCCCGGTCTAATAACGGTAGGCATAAAACAGACTGAGGTTGGTGCTTTTGGATATAAGTATCTCCTGCATAAGCATTTTCATTACTGGCATTATAGATAACTAGAGGCTTTTTGTTGTGCTTAACTTGGTTGATAATACTCAAGGGTATTGAATGACTAGTTTCTACTGGAATAGAATCGACTTGGCAAACACCCTTGGAAGTAAGGATAGCTGTGAGCATTAAGATTTGTTCTTGAAATAACATCAAAGCTACATTTTCTGCACCAGCATTTTCCATAACTACTTGCATTAAATTAGCGATCGCTCCTTCTAAAGATATGTCCTGTGAAAGGGTGCGTGATGCTTTCATTAGAGTAGCTAAGTCTAATATTTCTCCTGTACCTGTTGTGGTGTTGGAGATTGTTCCCATCGTTTGAGTTGCGATCGTGTTACTGTTGAGTAAACTTAGTTTTTGCCGTTCGAGAATAGAACTGAGGAGGCTAGGATAGCGTTGTTCTAAATCATTGATTTTGGCTTTTGCGCCCCAACGGGCATAACAATAGTAAGCTTCTTGCATATAGCCAGCAGCAACTTTTCCTTTACCCCAGTCTAGGTAAAATTTAGCTGCGAGTTCGTTGGCGAGTGCTTCTTCTTGGATATATTCATTTTCTTTTGCTCCAGCAATAGCTTTGTCGTATAGCTCTATTGCTTCTAGTTTTTTTTCTAATACTCGGCATTTTTCTGCTTCTACCAAATCGTATTTGTGTTGAAAATTCATTGGTGCATGATGTGCCCACTTTTGTAAAATTTTTTGATTGGACTCCACAATTTCCAAAGAGTTTGCTCCATAGTCAAACTCAGAACCAACAGCTAACAGCGCCAATGAATAATAAAATTTGTGCAAAGATATCATCAAAGGCCCAAATTCACTCTCAATATATTTCACAGCTAAAGTAGATTCTTCTAAAGACCCTAAGTGGTCTTCAAGCAAGTACAGCAAAATCGATTTTGCTGTATGAGCAGAAAAGAGTAACGTAAAGCTATTTGATTCTTGGAACTGTCGCAGCTTCGCTTCTTCATTAAAACTTTCTCCAATTAAACGATGGGGATCTTGCGCTTCTCCTAGTAAATTAAATTCAATTTGTCGCCAAATTCCTAATAAATTAATTGCAAACTCTAATTTCAGATTTTGAATTAAATCTTGATAAGGCTTTTGTATATCTTTAATCTCTCTAAGATTATAACCAATAAAGAAAAGGCAACTACAATAGTTCATCGCACAATAGGATGCGAACTCGAAATCTCCTGTATCTAAGCCAGAATGCAATCCCTCTAATAAATGTTTTAAGATCGCTTTTGCGTGCTCTTTATGAACACGAATAAATATGTTAAAAATGAATTGCAGCCTACACTGATATTCTTTGGCTGAAAAATGCTCTAGAATTTTGAGCGACACTTGCCCAGAATTATACCCTTTTTCCACATATCCGGGATTGAGGAATAAAAGTGCCCCAAAACCATAACCAACAGCAGATGCAGATGAGTATCCATCTTGTTCAGAAGCTTGGATGACGGCTAATGTTACTTTGGGAAAAAGTTCAGGTCGGGCAAGGTAAGTTGGGCTAATTAGGCTGGCAAGGAGTTCAATCTTAGCTAATTTTTTTGGATCGTCTACTTCTTTAAGAGTTTCAATTGCTTCCAGTGGAGGGATGTCTAGATCGGCAATCTCAATATCAGGAGTATCTAACAAAGAATAACCTAGTAATTGCAAGGCTTCTATGCCAGTATTAATGGCTTCCAACATCTGATTCTGAATGATATAGGATTGAACCTTGAGTTTGCATATTGCCACATTGTCCAAGAAATCTTCGGTGTATTGCAGCGTTGAATTGGCTAGTTCTCTGGAACGATCAAAATGGGAGTTTAGATACTCTAATTCGATCGCAAGTAAGTGTAAATCCCGCGTCAAGTCATACTGGTTTTGCCAACTTTCTTTTTCCAGGTAATTTAGGGCAATATCGCAATATTCTAAAGCAGCATTATAAGCAGCAGAAGCCTTAGCTCTGCGACAAGCTATCAGGTTGAGTTCAGCAAGTTGGTTACACTCTTCCTGTTTAATAATTAAATTCTTACTATAGTTAAATTGACTTACCAACTCAAAAATTCGTTCTTCTCTTGCTTCGGGTGGAATTTTCTCTAAAAGCAGTTGTCCGATATGGTAGTGAGTAGTTTGTTTTTGTTCGTCAGGAATCAGAGAATAAGCAGCTTGTTGCACCCGATCGTGCAAAAAAAGATATTGGGCATTTTCACTTGTTGGAGTATTTTCCCTAGCATCATCACGGCTCAGGTAAAACTTATAAACCTCACTTTGAGGAAGTATAAAACCATCTTGCAAAGCTTTCCATAAACTGTCTGCTGTATCTTCTTGTGAGTTCTCACAAACAATAGCCAAAGTCTCCAAATCAAATTGATTACCAATACAGGCTGCTAACTTTAATGTCCCCTGAGTTGCTGTTGGCAACTTGTGCAATCTTGTTACCATAAACTCCACCACGTCATCAGATAGCACCAATTCTCGCACTCGTGTCATGTCGCATTGCCAGTAACCCACATCAAAATTAAAACTAATCCAACCATCCTCGTATAATCCCTTGAGAAACTGAGTAGCAAAAAACGGATTTCCTTTAGTTTTTTCATACACTAATTCAGTTAAAGGTAAGGCAAGTTCTCCCTCACAACTCAAAGTATCTGTCACTAAATAATTTAAGTCGGTTTTGCTTACAGGAGCCAGAGTTATAGTATTTAAAGTTGCTCCTGATTTGGCAATTTCATCTAAACTTAGCATCAACGGATGAGCTGCAAATACCTCATTGTCCCGATAAGCTCCCAACAAGAACAAATAACCAGTTTCTCCACCTTCGATCAATAGTTGCATCAATTTCAGAGATGCCGTATCTGCCCACTGCAAGTCATCAATAAAGATAACTAAAGGATGACTAGGGAGCGCGAACACCAGAAGAAATTTTTGAAACAACAGATTAAAGCGATTTTGGGCGGCACTTCCTGACAACTCAGGAACCCTTGGCTGTTCGCCAATAATCTTCTCTAACTCTGGAATAACGTCGATAATAACTTGCCCATTTTCCCCTAAAGCATTGAGTATTTTAACTTTCCACTGCTCTAGTTGTGTATCACTTTCACTCAAAAGTTGCTTCATCAAGTCTCGGAAAGCTTGCACAAAAGCACTGAAAGGAATATTGCGCTGAAACTGGTCAAATTTTCCTTTGATAAAGTACCCGCGCTGTCTAACAATAGGTTTGTGAACTTCATTCACCACTGCTGTTTTACCTATGCCAGAAAATCCTGCCACTAGCATCATTTCTGTTCCACCGTTGGCGACACGCTCAAAAGTATCAAGTAAAGTTTGAACTTCTTTTTCCCTACCATAGAGTTTTTCAGGAATGAGGAAGCGATCGCTTAGATCCCTCTCTCCTAACTTAAAAGTCTCAATTTTTCCCACCTTTTCCCATTGAAACAAACATTTTTCTAGGTCAAACTTTAAACCCAAGGCACTCTGATAACGGTCTTCGGCATTTTTCGCCATCAATTTGTGAATAATATTAGCTAAGGGAGTCGGGATTTGGGAATCAATCATTTGAGGAGTTTTTGTCAAATGACAATGTATTAATTCCATGGGGTCAGTGGTATCAAATGGTAATTTTCCGTTGACCATCTCAAAAAACATGACACCCAGTGAATAAAAGTCGCTGCGATAGTCTATTCCTCTATTCATTCTTCCCGTTTGTTCTGGGGAAATATAAGCCAGAGTTCCTTCTAATACATTGGGATTTTTAATTTCAGTAGTTTCAAAAGGTAGTACAGAAGCAATACTAAAATCGATTAATTTTACTTGTTGAGTCTGGGGATGAATTAATATATTTGCTGGTTTAAGATCTTGATGAATAACTCGATTTTGATATAGTTTGTGTAATATATCTGCTAATTGAATGGCTATTTTTAAACAAGTTGTTAAGTCTAATGATTCATATTTGTCTAGAGATATGGCCCCATGATCTTCCATGACTAAAGCATAACCATTGCCATAGTTTTCTAAACTTAAGGATTTGACTACTCCTGGTAAGTTGAGGTTTTTGGTAATGGTATATTGGTTGCGGAAGTGTAACAGTTCGTTAAAAGTGGGATATTCGTTGCGCATAAATTTGAGCACGACTGTTTGAGAGTCTGTTGCTCGAATGCCTCGATAAACTAAGGTACGAGTTCCTTCGTATAGCTTTTGTTTGATTTGATAACCCGGGAGTTGGATGGTCATTGCTCTAGAGTTAGTAATTATGGTAATTATATAAATATAATAACTCTATCTAACTCTGAGGCTGTGTTATGAATCACTAGGCAAGTCTTTTCAGTTATCAGTTATCAGTTATCAGTCTTCTTTTTATGAATTTACCAATTATTTATCATCCTAATTATGTTGCAGCGATGCCACCCGGTCATCGCTTTCCCATGGCAAAATTTCAACTACTTTATGAAATGTTACTAGGAGATGGGGTGACAGAAAAATCGCATTTTTTTATTCCACAACTGCCACCTTTGGAATGGATAGAATTAGTTCACGATCGCGACTATATAGAAGGATATTGTAACGGCACTTTAGACCCAAAAGCACAAAGACGTATCGGGTTGCCTTGGAGTGAAGCATTAGCAAATCGAACTTGTATTGCTGTGGGTGGTGCTGTGTTAACGGCGCAGTTGGCACTCAAACATGGTTTAGCTTGTAATACTGCTGGGGGTACTCATCATGCGTTTCCTAGTTATGGGTCTGGGTTTTGTATTTTTAACGATTTAGCGATCGCTGCCCGCGTTATCCAAAAACTAGAATTAGCTCAAAAAATACTAATTGTAGATTTAGACGTACATCAAGGAGACGGGACTGCCTGGATATTCAAACACGATCCTACTGTATTTACATTTTCTATGCACTGTGGTATCAATTTTCCTAGTAGAAAACAAATTAGCGATTTAGATGTACCCTTACCAGAGGGAATGGATGACGACCGCTATTTACAGACTTTAGCGCAATATTTACCAGAGTTGCTGTCCCAAGTAAAGCCAGATTTAGTGTTATATGATGCTGGAGTTGATACTCATATCCATGATGCTTTGGGAAAATTAGCTTTGACAAATACAGGAATATTCCGGCGCGAGATGCAAGTATTGAGTACCTGCATGGCAGGAGGTTATCCGGTTGCTTCCGTTATTGGTGGGGGATATACAAAGGATATGAAATCATTAGTTTACACTCATTCACTTTTGCACCGTGCTGCTAGAGATGTATTTCACCAGTATCGACTTTGATTTTTCCCAGTTTTGTTGAACTATATTATCTGCTCCTTCTAGAGGAGCTACGCTTTGTTAGCAAGACTTATGAATTAGTATATTGACTAATTTGACAATTAGACATCTCCTCCAAAAGAGGGAGTAGGGAGTAGGGAGTAGGGGGAAATAATTGATAATTTCTGTACGATAATTGATTTTATTTGTGATTATTGGAGATTTCTATTATACTGTAGTAGCGCGTCAAGCTGAAAATGATGTATTAAATTTTTTAGTATAATTCTTGCTATGACTAAGGTTTGGAGAATTTTCCTAAAACACTATTTTAAGCTTGACACGCTAGTAGCAGGGAACAGGGAACAGCGGGAAAAGTATTTCTTTGTCTCAGGTTCATCATCAACATAAGTCAAACACCAACTCGTTCCTTGCTATATTTCTCCTAACCACTTTGGCGATCGCTATATAGAACCCATTTGAGATCTATATAATTATGGTAGTCAAGTCTTTTCGTGCATCAAAATTAATGCACAATCTGAAAAAGGAGTGTTGAATTTTTTATATTATTTCTCCCCACATCTACCCTCTACCCTCTACACTCTTAACCTCCTGTCTCCTGTCTCCTAGCTCAAAAAACTTAATATTTATGAAGATACGATCGGGGGTTCTATATCATATCCGGATAATAGCGTGATAGAATTCCTTTGTGCTTAAGCGGGCAAAAAACTTTCTCCTCCTGACTTCCTTTTCCGTTCCTCATTATTTGATATTACTTAATTTGACGAATTGCAAAATCATCTATTAACGCTGTTTTTAACTTACCTTTTTTATTTGCCTGCCAAACCTTACCACTACTGACATCCAAACAAGTCAACCAACCCTCATCATAAACTCTGGTATCAATACAAATAGTGTGACCGAAATTCAGAGGTTTACCACTTTTTTGACTCGTGTGACCACAAACCATTGTTTTTCCAGAAAAGTGAGGCATGGGGTGATCTAGCTTTTCCCAGAAAAGTTTGTACTCTGACTGCTCATTCAGAGATAGACCGGGAGCAGCATTCGCATGAACAAAAAAATGTGCGTCTGACTCCCACCAGTCTACACAAACATTCTCAAGGAAATGCCAATGTTCCTCTGGAATATATTTTCGTTGAGATTTACCAGATTTTGAATAAGAAGCTAAAGTCTCCTTGCCACCAGAATTATGCCAGCGAGCTTCATGTTGCGAACAATCACGAGACCTCATCATCATTAATTCATGGTTGCCACGCAAGGCTACAAGTTGCCCAGTTTCATGGAGTGCAATTAATCGATTAATCACTCCTTGAGAGTCTGGACCTCTATCTACATAGTCACCAAGAGTAATAATAACGTCTTCTAACCGTAGTTTAACTGCTGCAATTAATGTATCAAATGCTCTAGAATGACCGTGAATATCTCCGATGGCGAGAATACGCATATATATTTTTTGTTATTTTTTTCGGCGTTGCTGATTTGATTTATGAAATTCAATTAGTGGTAAATTTTCAACCAAAACAATAGTGGGAATTGTACCTATTTCTGACTCTAAAGTCACCAAAAAACTCGGCGTTGCTGAATACTGGGATGATTGAGGCCGACACGGGGACACGGGGACAGGTCAACACGGCGATTATAGTTGATGCTCTGTGATAAAATCATCCCGCAATTATGCAATGCCAAAAACTCTTTTCTACCTACTAACTCCTGACTCCTAACTCCTGACTCCTGACTTCTGACTCCTGAGTCCTCTTTCCTTCACTCATGTACTACTACAGGTGTCCCCACTGATGCCCAGTCAAATAACCATTTGGCGTGATTGACTGCTACATTTGTACAACCGTGACTAACTGGGGTGCCAAACATATTATGCCAGTAAGCACCATGAATTGCCATTCCTCCATCATAATACATAGTATAAGGAACATCGGGCACATCGTAACCCGGTCCGGTCATTCTGGTACTGCGATATTTTGTCTGTACTCTGAAAGTACCTAAGCGAGTAGGGGTTGATGATTTACCTGTAGAAACTATCACTGCATAAACTGCTTTATTTCCTTCCCAGGCAATTAATCTTTGGGTTGATAAGTCAATTGAAATCCAACGTTCCGCTGATTGTTGTAATTCTAACATTCTCGTGGCAATTAGATTTTCCCATCCACTAGCTTTGGTTGGTATTGACCAGGAGAAAAAAGTTGTAATAGTTAGTGCTGTAGCAGCACATATTTTACCAACTTGATACCATTTTTTAGAACTAACTAAGTCTTTCATATTTTATACCTAATTAAAACAAAATTATCAAAATCATAAAGGTCGCGCAACCCCGCCTTTTAAGGCGCAATATTTTTGGATAGTTGCTCAAATCCTCTACTTCCCCTCCTGGCTCCCCTCCTGGGAGGGGCGAGGGTGGGTTGGGCTAGGGGTGGGTTAACTTCTGTACGGGCGAATGGCCATTCGCCCCTACTGACTTCTGACTTCTGACTTCGTTAAGGTGTGATTTAGAAGTAGATTATTTTGATTAATTTTCAGATTCAATTGTTAGTTGAAAGTTCTCTAAGGAGAGCCTGAGCAAGTCTTGCGATCGCTTCCCAATTTTGAGCAATTATTAAATCTTTGGGAAATAGTTTCCCTGATAAACCTACAGCAATTGCACCTGCTTTTATAAATTCTTTAGCATTTTCTAAGGTGACTCCACCAGTGGGAATTAGAGGAATTTCTCCCAAAGGTCCTTGCAAACTTGTGATATAAGTTGCGCCTCCTACTGATGAAATAGGATATATTTTAACACAGCTAGCTCCTGCCTGCCAAGCAGTAACTATTTCTGTAGGAGAAAGAGCGCCGGGAATAATTGGAACTGCTGCTATTTTTGCTGTTTGAATCATAGCAGGATTAGTATGTGGCGTAAAGATAAATTGGCAACCAATTTTGAGTGCTTTTTGTAACTCTTCTATGGTTAATAATGTGCCTGTGCCAATTATGCAAGTTGGTAATTCAGAGCGGAGTAAAGTAATTAATTCTGATGCTTTATGACTGTTCCAAGTGATTTCTATTATGCGTATACCACCAGCAGCAACTGCTTTTGCCATTTTCCTACCAACCTCGATTTCCGAGGCACGAATAACAGCGATTATTCGATTTTTTTGTAATATTTTTAACCAGCTTTCTTGATTCATATTTTGGTGGAAGGAAAAAGGAAGTTTGAATAAGTATAGATGTATTGAAGTCAAAAATTGCACTAATGAATCAATTTTTATAGTGTATAAATCTAGTTAATAATTAATCATTCAAAATCAATCTAAAGCTTTGATTAAATTGCTTTTTTTTCCTTTAGGAGCCATGTAATAATAATAGGTTGTACAAATTTTCTCTGGGATAAATTGTGAAATATAGCTTCCATGAAAAAAACTGCTCAAGTTATTTTTACACGGCTACTTAAAAGCAATAAAGCTGAAAGCTGATAGCTGACTGCTGAATGCTTACATCTTAGCTAGTTAATAAATTCAGATATTCCCAGTCCAATACATCTTGTAATAGAGCTTGATAACCTGCGACATTAGGATGAATGCCATCTGCACAAAGACGTAATTTCCACCAATTTTCGCCCCGACTTAACCATTTTTCAAACACATCTAAATAAGGAATTTTTCGCTTTAAACAAGCCAACCGAGTCGCCTCTTTATATATAAATTGATCCTCATGGCTATAATATAAACAATCTTGAAAAGGCATTCTCTCCAAATTAACAGGAACCATTCCCACAAATAGTACAGGACAAAGTTGTTTTGATGTATCCAATAAATTATCTAAAATTGTTTTAAATTTGGAAAAATCAGTATAGTAACGTCCATTTGGTCTTTGGACTCTGGCAGAATCATTTACCCCAACTGAAAGAATAATAATATCTGGTTGACGATTTCTTAATTCTCCACGATGGTGAAACTCATGTTCCAGGCGTTGTTCTACTTGTAAAACACGGTTTCCTCGAACTCCAAGATTGTACAGTACATGACCAGCACTGTCTGGCAACATCCATTGCCGTCGTAATCTCTCTACCCATCCACCACCTTCATGATCGCCAAAACCATAAACTAAACTGTCTCCCAAAGCAACTATTTTTAGGGGATGATGATGAGTCTGAGAAAAGTGCTTTACAGTCGAAGGGGTGGATATTAACATAAGCAATAAAAATTGATAATTTTAGTATAAATTTATTAAGATTGATTGAATTTTAACTAAAAATATTACCATTGACTACCTATATTTGGAGAAAAGAGAACAAAAAATATATATGAGACTAAATCCGGTTGATAGGGTATTACAATTGTGCAGATGCTGGAGATAGGATTTAGGGGAAATGAGGAGGAGGTTTAATCTGAATCCTAATATCCTAATAAATTATCTTTGATAACTGGATTTGATATAAGTAGTCAGATAATTTGGCCTAACTACTAATAATCTCTACTTAATCTATGTACTTATTATAGAAAAAATGTTATTATTATAGCAGCATTTTATTCCAAATGTGACTGATAAAAGATAACCGATAACTAACAGGCTAATAAAATTTATGCACATAGAAAAGCAATCTAGTATTGATTCCGCAGAACTAAGTCGTAGGTCTGAAGAGCTGATTAAAGCTGCCTCTAATCGTTATCGCGTTGTGGTACAAGTAGCTAATCGTGCTAAACGCCGTCGTTATGAAGATTTTGATAATATGGATGAACAATTAATGAAACCTGTTATCCGTGCTGTAGTTGAAATGTCCGATGAATTGATGCAGCCAGAAATAATTAGTGATTTGAGTACTCCCATAGCTGAAGCAAGGGGATTCTAAAAAGATGTCTTTAGACTAACGAGTTAAACCTACGTCTTCCGACATTTCTATGAACTGACCAGAGCTTTATTCTCTCGGGACGACTCAAAACGACCCTACTCACATCTGGTAAGCAGTAACCTAGTATATACAAATATAATAGTAGTGATTTGATAATAGCCATGAGCAAGAAGCGGTGGCTCAAATATTTCAAGATTACAATCGTAACATTAGTAGTTTGGGCTAATATTGAAGCTTTATTTTCTTCTATTGCAATTACAGTTAGCCCTTCTGCTCATTATCTGTTAGAAACAGTTACAGACCAAGAAAATTTTGAAGACTCAATTAAAATTGTCCAACGCCGGGTTAGACCTACAGAGGTATGGCCATTTGTATATGAGACAATACCAGATTTGCCATTAGAAAATAGTTACATATCTCAGGAAACGGGGGAAGTAGATACTGAAGAAACTCTAGTTTCACGTTTAATTCGGTATCATCTATATGTTAAAGGCCGTGCTCCCAATTATCGGTTTGACTGGAAATTAACATTAGCAGATTATCTTGGGGCGAATGATTATCTACAATCATCGGTTTATCCAGGAAACGATTCTTTAACTGAAAATCCAATGGAGGGCGATCGTAAAGCTATTCAAAGTTTAACTCGCTCTCAAAGAGAAACTTTAGTTAATAGATTAGTAAATATTTTTAGTGGCGATCCTAACCCTCCATCAATACCAGATATATATCAGAGAGATAACTCTGGACGTTCAAATCCTAGAGCGCCAATTATTCCCCAACCGGGAGATGCAGATTTGCTGAGACCTTAACGAAGTCAGAAGTCAAAAGTCAGAAGTTGTTTTTGTAACGGAGATTTGAGTCCCCTCCCAAAACATTTCGCCTTAAAAGGCAAGGTTGCGCGACCCAATTATTTTCATAAAAAAATGGGACAAATAGTCAAAAGTGGAGCTGGTTGGCGGTTAGGGTTGAATCCTGAAGCGGAAAAATTTAAGGGTTTAGTTGCTGGGAATGATTGGTCAATAGAACTTACAGAAGTAGAACTTGAGGATTTTTGCAGATTATTAGACCAGTTAAATAAAGCTATAAACCAGATGGCAGATGAGTTGATGGATGAAGAGAGAATAGTCTGCGAAGCTGAAAGTGATTTGCTCTGGATGCAGGTAGAAGGGTTTCCAGAAAGTTATACTGTTCAGTTCATTTTAAATCAAGGGCGCAGGGCAGAAGGAAAATGGCCTGTACAAGCTGTCCCTGGTTTAGTCCAAGCAGCACAAATGCTAAAAGTTTTTTAACTCACATAGCAGAAGGAAGAGGGAAGAAGGAAGGGGGAAGGGGGAAGAGAGAAAAATCTTGCGTTGTCTGAATTTTAAGCTTTTGATATGTCCGCGATCTTTTCTTCGACTGCTATAACAATCATAAATGTATAAAAAATATCTTTCTCAAAATATAATAATTAATTGCAAAAGTGTAATATGGTGTTATAGTATATTAATGGTTGTCGGGGCGTAGCGCAGCTTGGTAGCGCACCACTTTGGGGTAGTGGGGGTCGTGGGTTCAAATCCCGCCGCTCCGATTTTAATTGATATTATTGAGAAGTCCAACACTATCCTATAATGTATGTTGGGTCAGTCAAGAGGCTGTTAACGAAGTCAGAAGTCAGAACTCAGAAGTTAGTTATTTTTGTAACGTGGATTTAGCAACCCTCCAAAAATATTTCGCCAATGCATAATTTGAGACTATTTCTCAAAAATTTTTCTACATTTTCTTGAGTGAGCAGGAGAGTTGGGGAATAGTAAACCTAAAAAATGACGGGAGTAAGTACGCAGCGCCCGTTTTAACGGCTGCTTGAATAACAACACGTGGGTAATAAGGCGAAGTAAAAATCTGCTATAGTAGCGGAATAAGGAACAAGGTTTGTCGCTATGACATGACCGTGCCTTGTGGTGAGATTCCGGTGGACAGGAGACGGGGACCACGCTACAAGATTTTTCCAACTTCGGTCCTTCCTTCTACTACACTTTGGCACAAAACTCCTAATTAATTCTCAGCAAGAGATTGTTATTTCTTCAAAAAATCTTTTGTAATCCCCTACTCCGGATGGTAAATAATACTATCTGAATATTTATTTGATAGAATCTACTTCCATCTGTAACACTACAGATGGTTTTTTATGTTAAAGATATGGTGTTGAGGGTTGTTTCAAGTAAAAAATCATACAAAGGATTGAAGATTTCCCGTATTTTCTGGTTTTTACTAGGATTTATATTAACTTTTTGGATTAGTTATCAACAGTTTGCAGGTAGTTTAGAAACACCTCAAGCTTTATTTGTACTTGGTGGGGCGATAGAAAGAGAAGTTTTTGCGGCAGAATTTGCTCGCCAACGTCCTCACCTTGATATCTGGGTGTCTTCTGGCACTAACCCGGAATATGCTGACTGGTTATTCTCTAAGAGTGGTATTTCACAAACTCGCTTACATTTAGACTATAGTGCCGTAGATACTGTAACTAATTTTACTACAATGGTAGATAAGTTAAAATCCCACGGTATTACAAGTGTTTATCTAGTTACTTCTGATGACCATATGCGTCGCGCTCAAGTTATAGGGGAAATTGTTTTGGGCAGCAGGGGCATTAGTTTTGAGCCAATGCCTGTACCTTCTGGACGATCGCCCGAACCCATTGAAAAAGTTATTAGAGATGGCATGAGAGCGATTTTATGGGTAACTACTGGTTATACTGGTGCAGGACTGGTTGCTCCATTATCTTCTTGAGTAGCATCAGATTCTTGTACCAAAACAAAAGGTTGTACTATCAAAGCATTAAATTTTTTACTATCATTACTATTCCAAATTGACAACTGTTCGGCTGAGGGCTTATAAATAAGTTCTCGGCTAATCCAGTCTTGCACAGAAGATGTATTATCAGAAGCGATCGCTACTCCCACATCCAATAAATCTAAATTTTGGCCGACAATTACTACAGCATCACGTTTTACATGGGGTACTAACCAATTCCATTCAGCTACATCCAAATTTTCGGCCAATTGTTCTCTAATATCCGGCATTTCTTTTTTAACTAATTTTAACTAAACTCAATATATCAACGTCCTAAATCGTGCATTTTGTTAATTATATCTGCACATTTTTGACTTATTAATTCTAGCTCTTGTTTCTTAGTTGATTCTGGAGGTGGTATAAGTTCTCCAATTCTGACAGTTATTGGTACAGAATTAGCTATCAAACCTTGACGTTTCACTGCATGAGTACCACAGATAGAAACTGGTAATAATGGTACTTTGGCTTTTGCAGCAATTAAAGTCGCCCCCAATTTTGGTTCTGTAATTTTACCATCAGAAGTCCTAGTTCCTTGTAAAAAGATACCTACTGCCCACCCCTGTTCTAAACTATTGAGTGCTGAACGAATAGCACTTCGGTCTGCCGATCCTCTTTTAACTGGATATGCTCCGTATAATGTAATAATTTGCTTCAAAACGGGTACTTCAAATAATTCCTCTTTTGCCATATAAGCAACAGGTCTTTTCATACAAACAGAAACTATTGGAGGGTCTAAGTCGCTAGCATGATTACTAACTACAACAAATGGCCCTTGTTGTGGAACATTTTCTGTACCATAAACATTATTCCGAAAATAAAACTTAAGTATAGGAACTATTACTGACCATTTTAATAAGCAATAAAGAATTAAGTTCTCAACTGGTTCACGGTTTCTAGCCACAAGATATGACCTTAATTTTAGATTAAGTTAGTTCATCATCATAATATCAAATCAGGTTAAACAGTTATAGATTGGTAGTCTCTAGGAGTCAGGAGTTAGGAGGAGAGAGAATCACTTTGACTTAGTAGTTATGACAGTTGGATATTTTTTTTATGTCCAATTCCCCCGGATTTGATATACTACCATGCATGAAAAAAGAATGTTACGAATAATAAGCACTATCGCGCATACTTGATCTGAAAGTCTATTTGATGAAAAAGATAATTGACAATATCAAACATGGTATTAAATCTATTGATTCTGACTCCTGAATTCATAATTGCTGAATTCTTACGAAATACCCTAGCTATTTGTAGCAAATATTTATCAAATTGGTATTACTTCATTTATTAAAAAACCGAGAGATGACCGCTAATAGCCGTTTGCGCAGCATTCTGCAAGAAATGTTTACTGAAGAAGTGGAGAGATGAAGGAAAGTGCATTTATTTTAAAGGTATAAAATCTGCCTGTTTTACAAGTTGTTGACCTTTGGTTGATCAGGCTAATTCTAGAAATTTTTTTACCGCTAAACTTGTTTGATTTTGTACTGCTAAAAATACACTACGACTCAGAGGATAATTATCATTATTAGGAGTAGTTTGATCTACAGGTGAAATTCTGTTTATTGGTATGATTCTAACGGTGGTTTGATTTTTTGCCTGAGCTACTGTGGTATAGCTAATTCCATTATTGTTCAATTCTCGTAAGATTGGAGTTGTGACATCTGTTTGATATGTAATAAAGTTTGAACTATCTGGAGGAAAAGATTCTCCTAATAAGACAACATCTTGAAAGAAATTGTAGCTGCCACTTTTGGCAGAACGGTTGATAACTTTTATCGGCAAATCATCACTACCAACTTCTGACCAATTGATTATTTTTTCTTGATAAATATCTTTGAGTTGGTCTAATGTTAAGCTTCCTTTCTAGGGATTATTAATTCCGACTATTATTGCTCAAGATGCTTTAGCAATAGGAATTAATTTAATGTTTCTTTGAAGGCTCTCTTCTGGTAGTAAAGTACGAGATATTGCTGCTATTTGTACTCTATTTTCTCGTAAATTTTTGATGCCTTGATTAGAGCCATTTGGTCTACCTTCAGGTACTCTATAAGTTATTGGAATATTAGGATGTTTTTGTTCATAAGCATTTTCCATCAGCTTGATTAATTTAACCATCGTCACGCTACCATCCATTGCTAATATATTGGAATTTGGTAGAGAAACATCTAGATTAGAGATTATTTGATTAGCTGCTTCAGCGATGCTTAATTTTGCTGATGGATTATTAACAATATCATTTTTAGTATCTAATTTATTTTGATTTAATAAAACCAGTATCCTCCTCCAGCTAGTAGGAAAAATAATAGTATAAAAAAAATTACTGGTGGTGTATTATCTTTAGTCATGATTGTTTGACTTGGTTTTATAGAGTAATACCAATTTGAAAAAAGAATGTTACCAACAGTAAGAGGAATAAAAAGACACATGCAGGATATTCCATTTGAGCAAAAAAATCATTTCCGACCTGAAATAGAATATAACCCAAGAATTTATAGTTCTAGAAATCCTTAATCCTCCCTGATAATTTGATTTATTGCTTCGGTGTTTTCTACTCCTTATTCTCTATTCCCTATTCCCTAACAGTTGAGGATATAGTAGTCGAAGAAAAAGTTAGGAAAAATCAAAGGCTTAAAAATCAGACAACGTAAGATTTTTCCTTCTTCCTTGCTCTTTATGTTATGTCTCACAATTCAAAATTCAAATAGGATTGTTATATCATGTCCGGTTGAATAGTTATAAATAAATGACGGAGTCCTCAGGAGTCAGAAGGGAAGAAAGAAGGAAGAAGCAAGAAAAAAGAGGAGGAAAAGGAGAAAGTTTTTTGATCACTAATTATCCGGACATGATATTATATAAAAATCCCAAATTATGTGTCATATCCTATCCGCTGGTATCGTTTGTGTAATATCATCTGCACCTTCCAGGGGAGCTAAGCTATCGGTAGAACAGTTATAATAGTAGACTTAGTAAGTTTTGCTTTAGCAATAATACTAAGTATTGTAAGGGCTAGAGCAAAACTACAAACAAATCAAAAATAATATCAAACTATCTACCTACATTTTTGACTAGAAATAATCAAAACATTGAGCCTATTCTTTAACTTTTGACTTTCAACTTTTAACTTGAGCTTTAATATCCTTTAAACTATTTACATTTGCTAATTTAAAATCTGGGCAAGTTCGTTTAATTATACCTGTGAGAACTTTTCCCGGACCTATTTCTATAACTTTTTCTACTTCTTCTTTTTGCATCTCTAAAGATGTTTCGCGCCACCGCACACCATTTGTCATTTGTTGAGTAAGACGTTTTTTTATAGTAGCTGCATCTATAGTAGCAATTGGCTCAAAATTAGAAATTATGGGAAATTTTGCATCAGCAAATTCTACTGATTCTAATACTTTTTTAAATTCTATAGATGCCGACTCCATTAAGTGAGAATGAAACGCCCCAGAAACATTTAACTTTACTGCACGTTTAACCTTAATATTATTGAGCAAAGTTTCGACTGCTTCTGGTCTACCAGATATAACAACTTGAGCTGAATTATTATCATTTGCTAGAACAACATTTTCTGTTTTCTGAAGTTCGTATTCAAGCTGTTTTTGATCAAATCCCATTAAAGCTGCCATCTGTCCATCTGTGGCATTATTCATCAATTCGGCACGTTTTTTAATTAATCTTAGTCCTGTCTCAAAATCAAAGACTCCAGCAACGTAGAGGGCAACATATTCTCCTAAACTATGACCTGCAACAATATCTGGTTGAAAAGAATGAGCAAACATTTCATCTGCTAATAAACTTTCTACTACATATAAACAGGGTTGAGTATAAAGAGTTTGAGATAATTTTTCTTTTTGAGTTTCACAAATTTCTGTTATAGACCAACCTAAAATTTCCTTAGCTTGCTTAAATTTTGCTTTAGCAGCAGGCAAGTCTAATAAATCTATTCCCATACCAATTTTTTGAGAACCTTGCCCTGGAAAAACCCATGCTGTTTTTGTCATTTTAATATGATAATTTTGACTATGATTTATATCTAAAAGTTGTCAGTTATTCAGCCTTAAAAGTATATAGTAGTCGAAGGAAAGGTGCTTGAAAGTTAAAAAGTTTAAAGCTCAGATAACGTAAGACTTTTCCTCCTATTCCCTACTCCCTACTCCCTGTTTAATAAAAAATCAAATCAATTATTTCCCCCTACTCCCTATTCCCTAATTCGGAGCAGCTTTCTCAAGAGCGGGTTTCCTCGCCATCCCTCGACCGCTTTTTTCCCCTTAAAAGGGGAGGCTTTAAACCAGAATTATTTAATTGTTAATTATTCATTATTAATTATTCATTATTAATTATTAATTATTGAAATTCCCCATTCAAAAATTGCTGCTCCCCAAGTTAACCCTGCTCCAAAACCAGAAGCAGCAATAATATCTCCCGGTTTAACTTTACCCTCCCTAACAGCTTCATCTAAAGCTATAGGTATAGAAGCAGCAGAAGTATTGCCATAATTTTCGAGATTACTAATAACTTTTTCTGAGGGAATTTTGAGTCTACTAGCAACAGAATCAAGAATTCTTTGATTAGCTTGATGTAATAATAACCAGTCAATTTTCTCAGTACTCATATTAGCCTTAAATAATGCTTTTTCTATCACTTCAGGAACTTTTTGCACCGCAAAACGATAGACTTCTTTCCCATTCATAGTGACTGGTTGATAAGTACCTTGACTAACAGTTACTCCCTCAATTATTTGTTTTGCTTGAGGTTGATAAGCAAGATTTAGACAATTATTTTGACTACCATCACTGCGAAGTTCAAACCCAAAGAGTCGGTCTTGTTCTGAAGCTTGCAAAATCACAGCACCAGCACCATCTCCAAATAACACACAAGTGCTTCTATCTTCCCAGTCTACCCATCGGGACAAAATATCTGCCCCAATGAGCAAAACATTCTGATACACTCCTGTACGGATAAATTGCGATCCTGTTACCAGACCAAATAAAAATCCAGAACAAGCAGCAGTCAGATCGAAGGCCACTGCTTTCTGGGCACCCAATTCTGCTTGAACTTGACTGGCAGTGCCAAACAAATCATCTGGAGTAGATGTGGCCAAAATTATGAGGTCAATATCTGTAGGAGCAATGTTCGCTTGAGCGATCGCTGCTAGAGATGCTTTAGTCGCGAGGGTACATAATGATTCTGTTGTATCTGCCAGTCGTCGATTACGAATCCCTGTACGAGTGCCGATCCATTCGTCAGAAGTCTCTACTATTTGGGATAACTCTTGGTTACTTAGGGAGACTTTTGGCGTAGCTGAACCGCTTCCTGTAATGGTAATACCGATATTTGTCATCTGTCAGTTTTTAAGCTCTTATTGGTTTTATCGTTACCGAATAATTAATAATTAATTATTAATAATTAATTATTAAATAATTCTGGTTTAAAGCCTCCCCTTTTAAGGGGAAAAAAGCGGTCGAGGGATGGCGAGGTCCCCTCGCCATATCCATGAGACCAAGACAGCGGTCGTTTGCTTCGCAACGCTGACGCGAAACGCGACAGCGGAACGGAGTTCTCTCTTCGCAGCTTCCCGTAGGGTGGGATGGCTCCGAAACCTGCGCCATATCCAATGGACTAAGAGAAGAAATAATATTTCCTGATATTCAATTCCGTAACGGTTAAAACCCGAGGTAATTATCAATTATCCATTATCAATTAATGAAGTTTCTACTAACCATTATTCAATGCTATTTACTCTGAATTTTATTGTTTAAAATTTTGCTAGTAAAGCTTTGATCTAAAACTAAAAGCAATAGCTGATGGCTGATAGCTGACGGCTGTTTGCGCAGCATTCCGGAGGAAATGCTTACCTACTACATTTTTTTGTTCAATAATTTTGGTAGCTTCTAATCACAGTGAATCAACCTAAAATATCTATAAAAATCACTGGTTGCTGACTATTGATTTATTATTTTCTAGTACATAGTTAGAATTAATTCGTTCAATTACTCGATTTTCTACTGCCTCTCTTGCTGAACGAATAGCATTAGATATAGTAAGAGCTTTAGAAGAACCATGACTAATAATACAAATCCCGCCTACTCCTAATAGTAATCCACCTCCATGTTCTACATGGTCTATTCTTTGTTTCATTCGTTTTAAATTAGGTCGTAATATTGCAGTACCTATTTTCCCACTCAACCCTGGTGTTAATTCTTCTTTCATCATTTGCAATACAGCATCACCCACTGCCTCCGCAAATTTTAATAAAACATTTCCGGCAAACCCATCACAGACTATCACATCAAAACTGCCAGATAAAACATCCCGACCTTCTGCATTACCAATAAACTTAATTTGATTATTTTCTTGCAGTATTTGATGAGTCCTTACTGCTAAATCATTTCCTTTTGATGGTTCTTCCCCAATATTAAGTAGTCCCACTTTTGGTTCAGTAGTCCCCAGGACATATTCACTATAAATTGTCCCCATAACTGCAAACTGCTCTAAAAATTTAGGACGGCAGTCTACATTCGCCCCAACATCAAGAATCAGGACTGGTTTTTTGGGAACCATAGTTGGCAAAACTGCCCCAATTGCAGGGCGATCAATTCCTGGCAGTCGTCCCAAACGTAGTAAAGCGGAGGCCATGGCTGCTCCTGAATGACCTGCAGATACCACAGCATCAGCCTCTTTTTGCTTGACTAAGTTCATCGCCACGTTAATTGATGCTTTGGACTTACGTCTAATGGCAGTCAAAGGTTCTTCGTGCATTTCCACAATTTCCTCTGCAGGGACTATTTCTGGCAGAGGTTGATTTGACTTGTGATTAATACAGGCTTTGATTTGTTGAGGGTCCCCAACTAACAATACTTTTACACCATAAGTTTCTTGTGCTTGTATTGCTCCCTCAACAATTTGTGATGGGGCGTAGTCCCCACCCATAGCGTCGATTGCGATTCGTGTAGGTTTTATTACCATTGACCCAAGTTAGAGAAACCTTCAAGATTTTATCAGTTAATTGATCTTTATTTACTTTGAATAGCTATCAGCTATTAGCTATCAGCTATCAGCCGAAAAATTTGTGCATATAATTAGGCACCTGTTTGCGGAGCATTCCGTCAGGAAAAGCTTTTTAAATGAGTGACTTTTGAAAAATTACTCTCTCGGACATTAATTCAATTTATAACAGCAAAAAAATATTTTCTATAAACACACAAAAGATACAGCTTTCCGAGTCCATTTACAGAAGTCTTGATTACTGAGATTTTTTGACTTAATAATTATCAATTTA
This sequence comes from Okeania sp. SIO2B3, assembly GCF_010672525.1. Lineage (GTDB taxonomy): Bacteria > Cyanobacteriota > Cyanobacteriia > Cyanobacteriales > Microcoleaceae > Okeania. The sequence goes on from NZ_JAAHGH010000021.1 coordinate 61,368, forward strand.
TTTGATTAGCTGCCTCTTGTAATTTTTCGACTATTTTTTGATTTTTTTGGCTACGGCTACCATATAATCTAGCACTAAAAACTTTGATTATTTCTAAGATGTCTGTACCCAAATCTTCTTCTTCTGTGGATTCAGACAAGTGATTAATAATCACAATTTCTGTGCCAAAAATTTCACAAATTGTAAAGATTAGTTCAGAACCAAATCTTACTAAACGGTCTTTATTTGTTAAGACTAAACGTTCTACTTTTTCTGAGCAGATCATTTTAATTAATCTTACTAAACCCCGTTTTCTATAATTGATTCCTGAACCTAAATCTCGGATAATTTCTACTAGCCAACCCTGATTATTACAGTAGGCTTCTAACACCATAATTTGTCTATCTAAATCGGCTGTTCGCTCAGAATTAGAAATGCAGGCATAACCAATAGTTTTACGTTCTCCAGCTCTTAGTCCTAGAAGAGTGCTAACCTCATATCGGCGATGTCCATTTTTTGTTCTTTCTGATTGAATTTTGCCTTCACGTTCCCATCTTCTTAGAGTACTTTCTGCTACTCCAAGTAGTTCTGCGGCTTTCCCTATAGAAATTTTGCTCATTTTCAGAACTTAGCATATTCAATAAACAAGTTTAGCAAATAATTCAGTAAAATTTTGTAAATTTTTAATCATTTATTTTCTCAGTAATTAAAGTAAAAAATAATACTTTTTCCTCAGTAGGAGTCTTCAAATTGATGATTGGCAGAGGTTTGATGTCTTACTGTTGCGTATGTCAAAACCTAAAAAATGACGGGAGGAAAGTTCCCGGAAGATTTATCCCCTGGTTGAATAACGACACGCGGGTAACAAAGTGGCGTTACTTTCCGGTCTGGTTTTCAATATACTTTTTAACTGTTTCCGTTGAAGCATTTCCTGTTGTTGCGCAAAAAAAGCTAGGAGTCCAAAGTGTGGGTAGCTTTAGTAATCTAGGAAATTCTTTTCTCAAGTGATGAGAAGCCCTACCTTTGACTCGTTTGATAATTACAGAGGGTGCAAAAGTTGGGTCAACTTCTAAAAATAAATGTACATGGTCTGGCATTATTTCAAGTCCTATGAGTCTCCAATCATGCTCAGTACATAACTCAAAAATAATTTCTTGTAACCGCTGTTTGACATCTCCTACCAGTACTGGTTTTCTACGTTTGGGACAAAATACAAAATAGTAATTTATTAATGTTACTGAGTGAGGATTTCTTCTATATTCGTCTGGTTTTTTTTTCATATATGTAGATATATTATGTTGAATAGTGCTATTATATCTACAGGAGGTGATGATTAATGTACGGATGTCAGCAACACTTAGTTAAAAGTAGTCCAGAAGTAATGGCAACTATTGAGTACCTTTGCACAGAAGCTAATAAGCTTACTAACTGCGGGATTTATTATTGTCGTCAAATGCTGTTTAAAGCAGGACGCTTTGTGTCTAAAGCTGAACTAGATTTTGAGTTAAAAAGTAATCCGCATTTTAAGGCCATCCGTTCAGCTTGTGCTCAACAAACACTGCACTGTGTAATTGAGTCCTTTAACTCTTATGCAAGACTTGCCAAAATGTTTACTTCAGGTGAACTGACACAGAAACCAAGACCACCAAAATACCGTAAAAAAGATGGTTTAGCAGTTGTAAGTTATCCGGCGCGTTGGGTGAAGTTGGTGAATGAAATGCTTAAGTTTCCATTGGGCAAGCAAGTTAAAGCATGGTTTGGCATTGACCATTTCTTGTTACCAATGCCCTTGAACCTAGACTTTAAGCAAGTAAAATAATTTAGGTTCGTCCCTAGAAATAACTGCTTTTACCTAGAGTTTGTATATGATCAACCAGAACCTAAAAAAGGCCAGCCAATAGCAGAAAATGTCTTAGGTATAGACCCAGGATTAAATAACTGGTTAACCTGTGTGAGTAATGTGGGAAAAGCTTTTATAGTTGATGGAAAAAAGGTTAAATCCCAAAATCAATGGTACAACAAGCAAGTAGCAAAAATAAAATCAGGCAAGTCTGGTGACTACTGGGACGATAACTTAGCAGCTATTACTGAAAAGCGCAACCGTCAGATGCGGGATAATGTGAACAAAACAGCTAGATTTGTGATCAACTGGTGTATTGAGCATCAAATAGGCGTGATAGTTTTTGGATGGAATCAACGCCAAAAAGATAGTATTAACATCGGTAAGAAAAATAACCAACAGTTTGTTCAAATACCTACAGCCAAGTTAAAAGCCAGGATAGCTCAATTGTCTGAGCAGCATGGGATTAAGTTTGTTGAGACTGAGGAAAGTTACACGAGTAAGGCTAGTTTTCGTATCGGATGATTTTCTGCCGACATTTGGTGAGAAACCCGTTTGCGTAGCATTCCGTAGGAAAAGGTTGGAAGCTTCAGGAAAGCGCGTCAATCGTGGCTTGTATCGTTCAGCAACAGGTCAATTAATCAATGCTGATACTAATGGAGCAGCCAATATTTTAAGAAAAGTATCGACACAGCTAGAAATTAATCTAGCCAAGGTCTGTAGGGGAGTTTTGATGCTCCCAAAGCGATATAAGTTAGACAATCTAACCAAAAAATATCGTAAGCAGTGCGTAGCGTGGCAATAGCTCCCGCGTAGCACATCCGCTTAGAATCTAGGGTGTTTTAACCCCTAGAGACATCAAAGTAATGAATAAATTTTCTTTTTTTGATTAAAGAATTACACAAGCTCCCGAACAATAAATTTTCTGTTTTCTATTCCCTAAAAACATAATCTTTGTATGATGAAGTGCGGAATGTGGGATATATATGATTGAAGTCCACTATGATAGAAAAACTTGAAAAAAATTGAATTGATTTATGTGGGATTTGTTCAGCTATGGAATTATATCTCTATGGCTAGAAATGGCAGGTATACAAACTATTGGGCAAAATACTCTAACGATAATGAAATGGCAAGCAGGTCTACCTCAATTAATTTCACCTGAAAATTCCGATCAAATATTAACTATAGAAGTAGATGAATACTTGAAAGGTTTGGCAGCCAAGAGATTACTAACTTCCGATGCTCAGGGTATATGGATACAGTCAGAATTTAAACTTTTGCATGGCCACGAAGGCACAGTTCCCATGCCTGGTGCTTCCTTAACAAAAATCGCCACATCCTTAGCTGCACTAGAAACTTGGGGACCTCAACATCAATTTGAAACCTCCATCAGTACCACAGGTCCAATTACAAATGGAATATTGCGAGGAGATTTAGTAATTAATGGCGGTAATGACCCATATTTTGTCTGGGAAGAAGCGATCGCCCTGGGGAACACCATCCAAAAATTGGGAATTAATCAAGTCACAGGTAATTTGATTGTAGTAGGTGATTTCTGGATGAACTATCAGACTGACCCTATAATTTCAGGCCAATTATTGCGAGAAGGTATCAATTCAGCCACTTGGTCTAATAGTGTGAGAAATATCTACAACCGAATGCCACCAGGAACACTTCAGCCAAAAGTAGCGATCGCTGGTTCTGTAATATCCCAAAAATCTGTATCTACAGAAATTCCAATTATTCGACACAAGTCTTTGCCACTTATCTATATCCTCAAAACTATGAATGTGGAAAGTAATAATAAGTTGGCTGAAATAATAGCTAGTAATCTGGGTGGAGCAAAAGTTGTTCAACAAAAAGCTGCCTGGACTGCGGGAGTGCCTCAAGCAGAAATTCAGTTAATTAATGGTTCTGGGTTGGGGGTGGAAAATAAAATTTCTCCAAGAGCAGTAAGTGCAATGTTAATTGCTATTCAACGGTATCTTCAAACTTCTGAGTGGGTTATTGCTGACTTGTTTCCGGTATCTGGTTATGACCGAGGAACTTTAGTAGACCAGTCGAGGAATATTCCCCAGGGTTCGGCGGTGAAAACTGGTACTCTCAATGATGTGATTGCTTTAGCTGGAGTTATTCCTACTCGTGAACAGGGTTTGGTTTGGTTTACGATGATTAACCGCAGTCCCTACTGGGAGGCAACACGGGTGGAGCAGGATAAATTTTTACAGCAATTAGTAAGTCTTTGGGGAGTTACTAAAGCACCCAAGGTTATTACTCCTCAGATTAATGGCAATAGGTTGGGTTTGGGAGCTAGCGGTCGAAATCAGATTTTAGGAGAATAGAATTAAGGCGTTGCCAGACAAGGATTTGGCCACAGATACATGGATGATTAATCTGCATCTTGTGAAGCTCCAAAAAAACGGGAAGGTTTTTCTCCTTGCATCCCCTAAAAAATCGTGATACTATTTTATTATTGGGTGTCGCACGCCCCTACGCATGATTTTTTATTCAACCTAAAAACAGCATATCGCCACTGAATATATATAGAAGGGATACTCAGAAATCAAACCAGAGAAATCTCATCATTTTGTGAAGCACTTGAATAAAGAAGTAGCGATCGCCAAATTTTTCACCTCATCAGCCAGACAAGGATTTAGTCACGGATACACCGACGATCAATCTGCATCTTGTGAAGCTCCAAAAAAACGGGAAGGTTTTTCCCCTTGCATTCCCTAAAAAATCGTGATACTATTTTATTATTGGGTGTCGCACGCCCCTACGCATGATTTTTTATTCAACCTAAAAACAGCATATCGCCACTGAATATATATAGAAGGGATACTCAGAAATCAAACCAGAGAAATCTCATCATTTTGTGAAGTACTTGAATAAAGAAGTAACGATCGCCAAATTTTTCACCCCATCAAAAGATTGATATTACTCATGTAGAAGCGATGTAGCTACCGCACTTGCTCCGCCAACGCTATATTCACAACCAAAGATTATCATTTTGTGAAGCTCAAAAAACGGCAAGGTATTTCTCCTTGAATTCCCCAAAAAATTATGATACTATGTAATCATTGGGTGTTACTCGTCCCCAAGCATGACTTTTTGTTCAACGCAAAAACGGCATATCGTCACTGAATATATATAGAAGGGATATTCAGACATCGGTAGTCCTGGATAGTAATGGTAAATAGGATAGTACGGGAGCAAGATGCTCCCACTACCGTGTCTGGTAACAAAAATAATTACAATGGACTACTATGACAATGCAGCACCGCCCAGACATCAAAGCAGAGAAACATCATCATCCTGTGAAGCACTTAGATCAAGAAGTAACGACGGTCAAATTTGCCCGCCCCATCAAAAGATCGATATTACTCATGTAGAAGCGATGTAGCTACCGCACTTGCTCCGCCAACGCTATATTCACAAATCCAGCACATTATCATCCTGTGAAGCACCAAAAAACGGCAAGGTATTTCCTCTTGAATTCCCCAAAAAAATTATGATACTATGTAATCATTGGGTGTTACTCGCCCCCAAGCATGACTTTTTATTCAACCCAGAAACAGCATTTCGTTACTGAATATATATAGAAGATATACTCAGAAACCAAAGCAGAGAAAAATCATCATCCTGTGAAGCACTTCGATAAAAAAGTAATGATAGAAAAAATTTTCACCTCCATCAGCCAGACAAGGATTTAGCCACAGATACAGGGATGATTAACCTGCATTTTGTGAAGCACCAAAAAAACAGCAAGGTTTTTCCTCTTGCATAGCCAAAAAAATCGTGATACTATGTAATCATTGGGTGTTGTTCGCCCCTACGCATGACTTTTTATTCAACTAAAAATGGGGTGAAAGCTTGCCACTAATTGAACTTCATACATCAAATCAGCAACACCACAATTAAGGGTAATTTTTTTTCATCACTTTGGAAGAACGTGCTTATCAAAAGAAAACATATTCTAGTCATCTGGATTAACTGCCGAAAATAAAGCAGAATAATCTAAATCTGATAAACCTAATTCAATAGTTTTCTCCAAAACTTTACGTACTCCTTCTTGAATACTCACATCAAGTCCTGCTGATTCTGCCGCATCAATAAATATGTTCGTATCCTTCAATAAATGCTTGGCTGGAAAATTAGGATTTTCATAATTTCTGTCTAACATTCGTTGTAATTTTTTATCAAAAGTTGGAGCATATAAAGCGCTATCCCGAACAATTTGCATAAACAAATCTACATCTATTCCTTCCCGAACTATTAACCCTAAACTCAAAGCAAAAGCAGTTGTTAAAGAACCAATTAATTGATTCATTGCCAACTTAATTGCAGCACCATTACCTACCGCGCCAATATGTAATGGTTCAGGACTAAATATCTTGAATAAACCACACCATTTTTCATATTGTTCTGATGAAGCTCCCACCATAACAATTAAACTACCAGATTTCACTTGAGGAATACTGCCCAAAACAGGAGCTTCTAAATATTCACCCCCACAAGCCACAACTTCATCTCTAATTTCTTTACTTTCAGTGGGGGAAATAGTTCCCATTTGAATAACTGTTCGATCCGATAATTCCGCTTTTGAACTATCAGATAAAAGTACATTTTGAATAGCTTCAGTATTAGTCAACATCAAAATTAAACATTCAGAATTTTGAATAGCTTCTGCCGGAGAACTAGCTATTGTTGCACCTGCTTTTTGCAGAGGTTCTAATTTTGATTGAGTACGATTATAAGCAGTTACAATATGATTAGCTTCTAACAATTTTTGAGCCATTTGTAGACCCATTAAACCCGTACCTAAAAACCCAATTTTCATTAATCATTTCCTCTAGAATTTAATATTTTATTACCATATTTTTTGATATTTGTCAAAAAAATCATAGGATTTAACAAACTAATTCAAAGTAATGATTTCTAGAAATATTGTGCTAAATTTGCTAAAAAAATGCTATGATAATACGAAAATTTGTCTGAACTCGAAAGGCGAAAACCTTGAGTTGGTGGATGAGTAATTTGCAATTTATCTAAATGTTGGCATTTATACCCGCGCTCTCCTACAAGGGAGCGTCGTATGGGAATGCCAATCAATGTTGCAGCTTCACACATAATCTGTTAAAATATAAATGTTAAAAATTAAGCAGCAAATGGTTGAAAAAGCGTACAAATTTAGATTTTACCCCACTCCGGAGCAGGAAAGTCTGTTGCGGAGGACGTTAGGTTGTGTGCGCCTGATCTACAACAGAGCTTTAGCTGCGAGAACTCAAGCATGGTATGAAAACAAAGAACGAGTAGGGTATAAGCAAACTTCGGCTATGCTGACGAATTGGAAAAAGCAGGAAGATTTAGATTTTCTTTCTGAAGTCAGTAGCGTCCCATTACAGCAAGGTTTGAGACATCTACAAACTGCTTTCACTAACTTTTTCAGTGGACGTGCAAAATATCCTAACTTTAAGAAAAAGCGTAATGGTGGTAGTGCTGAATTTACAAAGTCTGCATTTAAGTGGAGAAATGGTCAAGTATATTTAGCAAAATGTCTTGAACCATTATCAATTAGATGGAGCAGGCAACTACCACCAGATTGTGTTCCAACAACAATCACAGTGAAGCTCGACCCCTCTGGCAGATGGTCAGTGTCTCTAAGAGTCAATGACACCAGAGATTTAACTCTCAAGCCAGCAACCAAACTCTTAGGCATTGACTTAGGAATCACTAGCTTAATAACTACCAGTGATGGAAAAAAAGTAGCTAATCCTAAGAATCTTCATAAATTACATAAAAAACTGAGATTGGCTCAAAAGTCTTTATCTAGAAAAACTAAGGGATCTAATAACTACCAAAAGGCTAGGCTGAAAGTAGCCAGGATACACGCTCAAATTAAAGATTCAAGGCTTGATTACACCCATAAGCTAACCACTCAACTAATCAGAGAAAATCAAACTGTTGTAGTTGAGGATTTAGCGGTAAAAAATATGGTCAAAAACCACAAGTTAGCAAAAGCAATAAGTGATGCCAACTGGGGAGAATTAGTCAGGCAATTAGAGTACAAGGCTGATTGGTATGGACGGGAATTAATCAAGATTGATAGATATTTTCCTAGTTCTAAGCGTTGTTCTAATTGCGGGCATATAGTAGAAAAATTGCCTCTAAATATTAGAGAGTGGGATTGCCCAGAGTGTGGTAGTCACCATGACAGGGATATAAACGCTTCGGTAAATATTTTGGCTGCGGGACTCGCAGTGTCAGTCTGTGGAGCGACTGTAAGACCCGAGGGGAGTAAATCTTGGAAGGCGGGTGCATTGAAACAGAAAGCCCCTAACAGTGATGTTAAGGAATCCCGCGCTGTCTCGTGAGAGCAGCGTCGGGAGGATGTCAAAGGTAATCCTAAATAACCTACTTTTAGAGTAAATTAGTCTAATAATATTACTCTGTATTATTTTACTCCCTCACTCCTGTACGGGCGCCATTCGGAGCTTTGCGTCAGCAAATGCCATTCGCCCCTACTCCCCGCTCCATTACCGAATAATTAATAATTAATAATTAGAGGTAATTATCCATTATCCATTATCCATTAATGAATGCCCTATAGTAAATTTACCCTGAGTAAAGTCGTAGAAGATTTTCAACTGACTATCATAGAAGGCGATCGCTTTGTGCCAGAAGTTTCCCCAATTAATCCTACTGCTTTGCTCAAAGATACCCTCAAAGAAACAGTACCTTGGGCGATCGCTGTGGGTAGTGAAAAAGCTCGTTCTGAAGGTATTATTAATCCAGTATTGTTAGAAGTAAAACGTCAGCTCAAGGGAAAAATCAGTGTTTTCTCGGGTGAAGAATTTGCGGTGCAACCAGAAGTCGATCTTACTGGGTATGTTGATTTTCTAATTAGTCGTTCTCCAGAACAATTGTATATTAAAGCTCCTGCGGTAGTTTTGGTTGAAGCAAAAAAAGAAGACCTGAAACCAGCACTTGGACAATGTTTAGCAGAAATGGTAGCAGCTCAACGCTTTAATCAACAGAAACAGCAACCAATTTCAACTATCTACGGAACAGTAACGAGTGGTACAGTTTGGCGATTTCTCAAACTAGAAGAACAAACAGTAACAATTGATTTAACAGATTATCCATTGCCACCCGTTGAGCAGATTTTGAGCTTTCTAGTTTGGATGGCAAATTAAAAGTCAGAAGTCAGTAGGGGCGAATGGTATTCGCCCTCCATCTGTATAGAACCCATTTGGTATCTCTAAAAAATTAGGCGATCGCTAACCTCTTAAGCATCAGTCGAATAAAACAAAGATTAATCTTAGCAGTAGCATTTTCCAGGGTTCTTTCAAAATTTTTGGCCAAGCTTTTACACCTCTCCATCCAAGAATTGGTTCTTTCAATGACCCACCTGGCTTTTACGGGAACAAATCCTGTTTTTCCTTCCTGTTTTTTCTGAGCCTTTGATGGTTTTGGTGATAGTTTCAACCGAATTTTGGTCATAATCGCAGGATAGATTTTTTTTAACTCCTGTATGATTTTTTCGGGGTGGTATCCATTATCAAGTAAAATAGTGATTTTAGGAATGTTTACAGGTTTGCACTTAAAGTAGTCAATATTCTCTGACAACATTTCAATTAATCCGTCATCAAATGTCTTGGCGAAAAACTTAATTGTTTTTTGTGTGGCAGCGATCGCTTTTTGGATGTTTGGTTTTGGTTTGATATTTGGGGATGGGTTAGATCATCCTCCTTGTACGGCAACTTTCGCTCAAAACGACCAGAAAATAGTTAGTTATTTGGGGCATTTTTCTCCCACAACTGAATATAATCAGTTCCAGCAAGAGTCACAATTTATTCTACTGCCAAAAGATGATAACCAGCTAGGTTTTCCTGAACAAGGATTTTCTTGTTTGCAGCGTCAATTTCCCAAGCGTTCCATAGCTTCTCTATTTTTCTTTCAATTAGCATTTGCTGCCACCACAGCTACTATTGTTTCTGGAGCAGTGGCGAAAGAATTAAGTCCTGATTATGCTACCTTTAATCTAAAACTTCAATGTTCTCTTTAGTCACAGATATAGGTCTTAATATAACAGAGGGAATTTCCTTTTCTTTGCTTATTTCTATATCCCAATTGATCAAATCTTCAGTATTTTTACCTTCACTCAAAGTTACAACTAGCTCAACAGTTTTTTTAGCAAGAAGTTCACTTGATTTATAAATTGTTATCCCTTGAAAACCATTTTTTATATTTTTCCTACTTTGCGCACTTCCATCTTGTCCTGTTATGAGTATTTTACCTCTTTTATCGCCTAAACTTCCAATTATTTCATTTGCCATACTATCATTAGCAACAAGAATAATTTGGATATTATCTTGATGATTTTTCAATAACTCGTTAACCTTTTGTGCGGCTTTTTTACCACTCCAATCAGGCATAAAATATTGGGGATCGTCTTTACCCCTAGGAAAAATCAAATTCAATCTTTTATTCTGATTGAATTCTTCTGGCTGAAAATAGCTGTTTAATCTCTTAAACCAACTCTCCTGTATTGCATGAGAATTTTCATCGTCAATGCCACCATTAATCATTACTAAGTTTGGTATTCCTTCTAATTTATATATACCTTCTTGTCCTTTATTTAACTCCTGAATCACATAATCTGCTTGTAATCTGCCTACTTCTTGACTATCAAAAGAGATGTAAAAACTTAAGTCATCATGTTTAATCAGACGATCGTAAGCAATTACTGGAACTCCTTTCTTTTTAGCTTTTTTAATTATATTAATACCTTGTTCATTCTCTACGCGAGTAACAATCAAAATACAACTTCCTCCTTTGAGAGCTAAGTCTGCTTGTTTTTCTTGTAGTTCTTTATTACTATTAGCATTAAAATAACGAATAGTAACATCTGGTATCTTTTCAATGATTCCTTTTTCTAAGAAGTGGCGATCTTTTTCTTCCCAACGTCCTGATTCTGCTGCTGTAGCTGGTAGTAAAATTCCTATATCTTTACAACCTTTACCTTCGAGATGTTGTGTTTTTTGAGCAGAAATCTGACAACCTGCTATAGTCATTAGTAAAGCAAGTAGTAACAAACAAATTAATTTAGTTCTTGAACCGAAAATGCTTAACATAGAAAAACTCCTTACTACTAAGAACAGACGAAATTTCTTAATCTTTTTGGGAATATCCCTACTAGAAATATTTGTAGTCTTAATGTTACCAAAAACTGCCAGAAGTATTAATTTTTCTAATTCAAGTTCACCTTCTAAACCTAAACCTAAAGATCGAGATTTTGAATTTTTTGTGGCAAAATTAGATCGAGGAGGTACATTGATAGCAGAGCGTGGAAAAGGTAAATATTTTACCCTAGATTTAGGCAATAATATAGGGCTTGATATGGTAAATATTAAGGGGGGTAAATTCAAAATGGGTTCTCCTGGAAATGAAGATGGACGAGCAAGTGATGAAACACAAATTGATTATCCCGTACAAACTTTCTACATGAGTAGATATCTAATTACTCAAGTACAGTGGGAAAAGGTAGCAAAATTACCAAAAGTCGATCTAGACTTGAGCGATAAACCTTCAACATTTGACGAGAAAGAGTTAAACAAACGTAAGTTACCTGTAGAAACTATTTCGTGGGAAGAAGCACAGGAATTTTGTAAGAGGTTAAGTCAAAAATTTGAAGGTGAATATAAATTACCAACTGAGGTACAATGGGAATATGCTTGTCGTGCTAATACCACTACTCCTTTTTACTGTGGTGAGACAATTACTCCAAAAGTTGCTAATTATGACTGTCATTATCGCTATGATGGTAAACCACCAGATAAAAATGAAATGGAACAATACAAAGGTGAAACAGTTTCAGTTGAATTTATTCAACGTACTAATAACTTTGGCTTGAACGGAATGTGCGGTAATCTTTGGGAATGGTGTGAAGATATTTACTATCCTAATTATAAAGATGCTCTCAATCATTCAGATAGTTCGGTCAAAAACACTCGTCCAGATCGAGTCATACGTGGAGGTGCATGGAATAGTTTTCCAGCTAGTTGTCGTAGTGCAAAACGTAATTCCAAACCACAAGATATTAAAATGAATACAATCGGATTTCGGGTGGTTTGTACTTTTTAGTATATATTCAACCCAGTAGGAGCTATTCCCGTTCATCTTTTTTGTTGATGTTGGGGTACTTTAGCGATATTTTGGAGTCTCAAAAATACTCAAGTATATGAGAATAGTTATAATGTTTGAGGTAAGCTAGTTTCTCAAATATCAGGATGGTTAATTGTTTTTGTTGTCATTTTCATTCTTAGTTGGATTGCCTGGGTATCTATTGGGATAGTTTTATACAGTTTCGATATAATTATTGGGAATAAAAAAAGATTATCTCAAAAAGGAAATTTATTAGAAGTAATTCATAGGGTAGCTAAACAATAAATTAGAGTAACGCCAAGAGAAGAAGTAGAAGGAAGGGATGGTTTTTGGGAAAATCCAATCAATACAGAAATGCGAGTGATATTAACTAATTATTCAGTGGAGATACAACACATTGATTATTTAGTTGTTTTAGTTTATCTTCTACTTTTTGTCTTTCATCATTAAATAAGTCAGGGTCATTGAATAACCATCCTCTTAGCTGTTTGACAATATTATTAAAACCCTCATACTCTCTTGTGATTTTACAATAAGATTCGACAGCCTTTTCAAACTCATAATTCTTTATATAATTTTGTGCTTCTTGGTAATATTGTTCGTTTCTTTGATTATATAATTTATTTTGTTGCTCGTATAACTGTTCTTTATTTCTTTCATTTTTAAAGGAATAGATTAAGCAATCATTTCCTGATTGATTTTGCTCAATTAGCGTTTCAATTATTTTTTTTCGGTTCCAATCCCCATCTGTAGAAATCAAGTTTACAAATGTCTTTTTAAGATCGCTTGATTTTTCATATTCCTCAGTAATTTCACACCAAGAACTTATAGCTTTTTCATATTCTGAAATTCCTATTGTGTCCCATCCGTATTTATAAAGTAGTTCATTATACTTTGTATCTAATTGATCGAATTCATTATTGTAGCGACATTGTGCATCTAGACTTTCTTTTTCTCTGGGCCATTTATTTCTAACTTCTTCAATAACTCGCGATCGCTCTTTTGCATCTCCTAAAGCCACATTTATTTCTGCTAATAATCTAGAGCATTCTGGCCTAGAGTGATTAGAGTTTTGTGAATTACGAATCCAAATAAATGAGTATCCTAGGGTACTCATTATAATTAAAATTACTACAAACAAAGATAAAAATTTTGCTATTTTATTAAAAGTTTTAGGATTATTTATTTGAGGAGTTTTCTGCATTTTTTGCTTTTCCTCTTCAGATAAAGGATAATTTTTTAATAGCCAACGCCGGACTAATTCAACTTTGATTTTATAACTTGTACCTTGTTTTTCTAGTTTTTCTAAAAAGCCATATTCCACTAAACGTTCTCCTGCGTGCCTTAAAACTGGTGTTGTTATTTCTCTAGTTGGTTTTATAATCTTTAGTGGGTCGATGCCTATTTCTTGAGTTTCTGCTACTGCACGAAAAAATAACTTTTCAGGTTTATTCAAAGGCTTTAGAAAACCTTCAAATACATATATTCCCTCTTGCATCGTTTGCTCTAAAATTAATTCTATATGCCTAGAAACAACCGGTTTGATTTCTTCGCTTCGACAATACGCAAAAAGATTAAAGCATAGCAGTTGTGTCAAAGAAGGATGTCCTGCTGATAATTGCCAAATTGCCTCTATTGCACCTAGTTCATACTTTAGTATTCCTTGAACTGGCTTAACAATCAGTTGTTCTGTATCCTTTCTATTTAGTAAACCAACTTCTATTGGAGTTTGTTTTTTTAAGAACTCTTTCAGATAAGTCATATCTTTTACTGGCCTGCCAAACACTAGAATTGCAAATAGATTTTCTTCTTGCTCAACAGCTTTTTCTAGCGTATTAAATAAGTTTTTTCCCGCAGGCATCTTTTCATCTTTGCCTAAAATATCAAACTCATCTAGAAGGAGAACCAGTTTTTTACCTGGTAAATACTTATTAATAATCTTTGGCAAAAATTCTTCTATAAAAAATGTCTCTGAATTATTAACTAATTCTCTTACTTGATTAGGAAGTATACCAATAACTTCAGCAATTCTATCTGCCAAATCATTTAGTATTTTGTCAATTGGTTTATATTCGTATCCTTGAAGTGAAAAATCAACAAACTTAAAGCCTTGCTCCTCAGTAATGAATTGAGGTAAACACTCTAGCAATGAAGTTTTGCCAATACGTCGTTGAACGTGCAACAAAGTTATTTTTTGATTATTTCTGAAATTATTTTCTATTTTTTCAATAATTTTTTTCCTGCCATATAGCTGGTCTTTGTTACGAATTGGCACACCAAAAATATAAGGATTTCCTGTGAAGTTATTGGTTTTATTCATTGAAAATCAAAATTTACCTATAAAATATTAGAGACGATCAATCAAGTAAATTTGAAGTAGAAAATTAATGCTACAGATGATTTATCTTCACGCAAAACACTTCATTAATCTAGCCTTCTTTCAGAATAAAGAAAAGTTTTTCAAAGGCATACATAAGTAGCAAACATTTTAGTATCTTGTATAAAAAGGCCAGTTTTATAAAATTTACAACGATCTAAACCATAATTATAACCTTACTAATTAGGTATTTCTGGTTGTTTAATTATTATGCGATCGCATCCATTTTCCCAGGCCACTATTCAGAATTTGGTCAATAAAAGACTTTTGAGGAAATAATTCGTTTATTGTCTCTATTTCTGCTGTTAATGAAACTCTCTTTAATAACCAAAGTCGAAGTAATTCAATTTTTACTTTATAGATAGGGGTTACGTTTTTTCCTAATTTTTGTTCTCCTATTTTTTGCAAAAATTTCAAATTAACTAAATGTTCTGCTGCTTTAGTTAATTCTTCTTTCATTTTTCGTGCAAGCTTTCCATGATGTCTTTCTAATATCACTAACGGATTAACGATATTTGATTTAGAGGATTTTGTAGCCTCTTTTTGAGCTTCAGCTACTGCATATAGGACTAATTTTTCTCTAGTAGATAAAACTTCTACAGTGGATACAAAAGCAGCTTCACCTATTTCTAAAGATTCATCTATAATCCCTTTTATATCCTGGCGAGTTACATTCCATAGGTTTAGATTTCTAGCCTGTTGAAATAACTTAAAACACAGTAGTTCAGTATAGTAAGGATGTCCACTTGCCAATTCCCAAATTTCCTCAATTGCTTCTGGTTCATATTCAAGAATTCCCTCAGCAATCTTAGTAATTAAACTTTCAGTATCAGACTTATTAAGTAATCCTAATTCTTGGTGAGGTACTTCTCCACCAAACAAATCACTTATAAATTCCAGACTATTTCCTTGTCTTCCTAAAAAAAGAACAATAAATATTTTTTCCTCTCTATGAATTAGAGAAATTAAGAAGTTGATAAACGGATTAATTTCACTACAAGTATCATCCCACAGAACATCAAACTCATCTAGGAGTAGAACTATATTTTTTCCTTCTAACCTATCAGATATCTGTTGTAAAAAAATCCTAACAAATAGTCTTGGCTGTACTTTTAAATCCTCCTGACTAGGAATAGTTATTGTACTTCCAGATATTCCCAACCAATCAACTATATCCCTAGCAAAGTCATACAAGATTTCATCCAAAGAATAGTGATGTTTATCTTCTAAAGAAAGTGGAACAAAAATAAATCCATCTACACTCACAGACCGAGAAATATAATTCACAAAGGAAGTCATGCCCATACGTCTTTGTCCATGCAATACAATTACCTTTGATTTAGAAGTAAGTTGCTCTTGAATAAAACTTACTATTATTTCTCGTCGAAATAAGTATTCTGGAGTATAAATTGGGCTACCAATAGTGTAAGGATTTTTAATCAAAGTCATTGAATTTCACATCATATAAGAACTAGATTCGATTAGGTTTGCACTATTATTTATCTTTTGATTGACTGAAAATTCCTAAGAATGGTTTGATAATAGGTTTTACAATTTTAATCACAAATGGTAAAGTTTCTTTTGCTCGATCTACTTGTTGAGCAATAATCTTGATTCCAAACCTATCAAACAATATTTCAAGCTTTTTAGGGTCGGAAACATTTTGAGCAAATTCTTGAATAACTAAATCTTGCATTAAAGAAGAATAAAAATTATATTTATCCTGCTCTGAGTTCTTATAGATAACACCTTTTTGCTCCAAAGTTTTCAGTGTATAACTATTTCTATCAAATACTTTATCTATATCATCAACAGAATAACGCTTTCCACTCACTTCTCCTTTTAAATTGTCAATTACAATTAACTGCAAAAGGTTTTGTTCATCAGCAGTCAAATCTCTCCATATATCCTTAAATATCTGTTCTGTTTGATTTTTAAATTCTTCTTTGAAACTATTAATATCAATATCTCGCTCTGATTGAGAAAATAGAGAAAATATATGACCTGCGTGTTGAAGTAAAATTGGATATCTACCAGTAATTTCTAACACTTTGTCTTTCTGAATATTGTCGGGAATAGAAATGAAAAAATCCTGATTAGGAGTAAAAAAATATTGCTCAATATCTTCCCGACTAAAAGGTTTTAAATCTACATATAGATAATGATTATACCAAGGAGAACCACCACGAGGAAGCTTTGGACCTAACTCATTCAATCTTCTGAATGCAGCAACAACTGTTGAGAAATATTGACCTTCTGTACTATGAACTGCTAGGTTACGCAACCCACTTAAAAATGTCTGCATTTCTCTAGATTTTTCCAGGTTATTAACATAGTCTTCTTGTGTACCAAGTATTCCATGATAGTCATCTAATAGCAATAATAAAAATTTCTCTTTTTTCCCAATGTGTCTAAGTATCTGACGTATGTTTCTTATCTCTATTCTTTCTGCTAATAAATCGTTAATCTTACCCTGTAACTCTGCATCACCTTCAGCTTCATTTCTTAACTCTTCTAATACTTTTTGCCAAAAACTATTTGGCGTAAATGAACCATCCCAGTTGTAATAAACAATCAAAGCTTCTGAAAAATCTAAGCCTTTTTTATCCCAAAAATTACGAGATTTTATATAGTTGAGTAAAGATGATTTACCCATGCCATAACTACCGTAAATAGCTACATGACCGCGAATATTAATTTGGTCACAAATTTTGTCTAGTTCAGATTTTCTGTCAACAAACTTGTCTGGACGAACAGGTTTTGTAGGAAAGAATTCAATTCGTGACATAATTTAGATAAATTATTTTACTTCTAGCTTGACTATAATTATTAATTATATCAGAAGCCAATAAGGAAGACTTAACTGGGAAAAAACCAAAAAATTAAAGTATCTGAAAAAGGGATGAAAAAACTAGATCGGGGAATTACGTCAATGCCCTAAAAAAGGCTTCCAGCCTTTTTTCCTCTTCCTTTTTCAAGATTCCAAAGTAACATCTCCACCGATAACAACATTCTGAATACGCAAACTCGGTCCGCCACAACCAACAGGTAAACCATCTTGCCCACCCTTACCACAACCACCAGACTCATCCCAAAAAAAATCATCGCCGATCGCCTCAATATCACCCAAAGTCTCAAACACATTTCCAGAAAGAGTCACATCCCGCACAGGTTCGGCTAACTCACCATTTCTAATCATCCAAGCTTCCCCAGCACTGAAAGTAAACATTTCCCCATTAGTCATCCCACCCAACCAGTTACGAGCATAAACTCCCTCCTTAATATCAGCAAATAAATCTGAAGCAGGAGTATTTCCTGGTGCTATCCAAGTATTAGTCATTCTGACTATAGGAGGATAATGATAATCAAGACAACGTGCATTACCTGTGGGTGCTTCTCCTAATTTTCCCGCAGTCTCCCGTGAATGTAAACGTCCTACCAAAACGCCATCTTGAATTAACTGAGTAGTAGTTGCCGGAGTACCTTCATCATCATATATATAACTACCTCGATGTACTTCTTCTTCTAAATTATTATTTAGCAAGGGCGACACCTTAGCACCATCAAATATTTGTAAATTTTCTGGACCAAACCTCCGACCAATTGTCATCACTTCCAATAAATCAGGATTTTCGTAGACCATATCTGCTTCCGAGAGATGACCAAAAGCTTCGTGAACAAATAGACCTGTGAGAATTGGGTCAATAACTACAGTGTAAGTATTACCTTGAACAATTGGCAAAGCTAGAGAATTCACAGCTCTTTCCGCAGCACTACGAACATAATTATCTAAATTAGTTAAATCTTCATAAGCTTTGCGGGAACCAGTAGTTTCCCTACCTGTTTGTACGGTTTCCCCATCCCTAGCAGTAGCAGCAAAACGTATTTCCATATCTACCCAAGATTGTTCTAGCATGGTGCCTTCGGAAGTAGCGAGAATTACTTTTTGGGTACTGTCTCCATAACGCACAGATACAGTAGTAATTCGACGATCAACACTCCGCAATATTTGGCCATAATGTTCGCATAGTTCTTTTTTGTGGGCCAAAGAAATATGACGCGGATCTGTACCTGTGAGATTAACTGCATGAGTTGCTTGAATTATGGGGATGGGAGCTAGAATTGTTTCTTCTTCTCCAATCAATTTGGCCACAGCGATCGCTTCTTCTATTCTGTCTTTCAAGGTTGAGAGTTGATTAAAGCTGGCAAAACCCCAACCTCCTCGGTAACAAGCTCGAACTTGACCGCCTATGGAAAGACCTTCGCTTAGGGTTTCTATTTTGTTGCCTCGCAAGAGAATATCTGTTCCTTGAGATTCTTCTAGGCGAATGGCCAAATAATCTACTTGAGAACTATAATTAGCGAGCAAGTCGGATAATATATTTTTGGTGTCAGTCAATAATACAGGCATTAGAGGTTTTGATAAGTTCAAAAAGATTGTACAGGTTGTTACAAGTCAAAAGTCTAAATTCAAAAATTAAAATTCAAAAATCAAAAGTTAGAAGTAATCTCTGACTTACTTTCAGCATTTAGTATTGTCCGCACCCTAATTGCGTAGTGCTATATGATATCTATTGCTAAATATAAGGACTAAAAACTTTGACACTAACTATAGTAATTTCAAATAATTATTTCACATCATCAGAAGCGAAATTATTTGTGAAATCTTTCAACTGAATTGGTATTAGTTAAAGTTTTCTATCAATTCAACAATCAAATTATTGACTTTGATCATCATAAGCGGAGATTGCGGTTATTTAGTTCGGTTCTACCAACATCAGTAGTGGATAAATACCGATACCCTAAGTATTAATGGTTTACTTATTTTTGGGACAACTAATCGGGGAATGTTTCAATATAACTAAGGAAGATGAGCAATTTTCCCATTAATTAAATATTATCCAATTTTTTATTCTTGGGTATATAGCAGAAGGAAGAAGGAAGAAGGAAGAATAAAGAAGGAAAAATGCAAAATCTTACGTTGTCTGAGTTTTAAGCTTTTGACCTGTCAAACACCTTTCCTTCGAGTGCTATAAAACTTAGTACACAAAATTTAAGATATAAGACAAAAAAAAAGTTGACAGTTTTGCATTTTATTTTACTATTTTTTTTAGCAAAGCTAGTTAAAGTTTCTGTGAAAGTTTAAATGTATCAGTTAATAAATTAAGATTATTTATTTTATGAAAAAAATGGACAACTATAACTATATATTACCAACTTTAAGTGACATTTTTGCCCAAGAAATGTCAAGTAATGATTTGCCTACAAAAACAATGGAACTGGCAAAAGAAAATTCTCCTCTTTCTATGAGACAGAAAAATCAAGATTTGTATTTAAAGGCTCAAAATGAATGGTATAGCGCGATCGCTACTGTTAATCAACTATTGGAAATTTCATCAAAAAAGTCTGGTTCTCAAGACTTTCAAAATCAAGAGATGGCAAAAACTATTTATTCATTAAATGAGAGAGATTTTATCGGCAATTCAAAAAAATCTACTCCTAATTCGTTATTCTCTGATGTTAAATCATATCGTGGATTAGTATTATCTAGCCCTACTCCTATCTTAACAAATCCTGCTTTAACTAATGATTTTTATACTTCAGTTTTTACCAGTAAAATACAGGAAAATTCAGACTGGTTATCCATTTTCAGAAGACAAAGTTTGCCTCTATTACCAGCAGCAGATAGTATAAATTCCTTTTCTGATTTTATACCAATACTACCTTTATCAACTAAAGACCCAATCACAAATGAGCAGTTTTGTTTAGTCTTAACTGCTGAGTTTAGTTTGGTTATGGTCTTAGGAAAAAATATAAATAATACACCTGCTTTTCTATTTTCTTTTGACCCAGAAGTAGTTGAAAGAGCGTGGATTATCTTACGTCAACGAATAGTATTACCTACCAATTTTTATTATAAAAAATCCGATAAACATCAAAAAAATATCGATCAATATTCTCAAAATTTAGCAATTTTAGACGGCGTGTTTGATAAATTTCCACCCCGTGAACCAGACTATAAAATAGTGATGAAATTTAGTCGTTTATTATTAGATAATTTACCAACTGTAGATAGTAAAAATAAAATATTAGAAGTCAATACTGATGACCAAAGTCAAAAAGACCGGGAAATTACTGTATCACTAAAATCTCCCATGGAAAATTTCAAATCTCCTGATGTAGAATTATTACAAGCGATCGCCCATGAAGTCAAAACTCCTTTAGCAACAATTCAGACTTTAACTCGCCTACTATTAAAACGTCCTAATCTAAATCAAGAAGTAATAAAAAAGCGTTTACAAATGATTGATGCTGAATGTACTTCCCAAATAGACCGCTTTAATCTAATTTTTAGAGCGACAGAATTAGAAACTCAACAACTATTAAAAGAAAAACATCCATACCTACAATTAACAACTATTCCTCTAGCTCAAGTATTTCAAAATAGTATACCTCGTTGGCAACAAAAGGCAACTCAAAGAAATCATACTCTCAAAGTTATTTTACCTCCTAAAATGCCAACAGTTGTTAGTGACCCTATTATGCTCGACCAAGTATTAGGAAATTTGATTGAAAATTTTTCCCGAAATTTACCTCCTGGTAGTCTTATGCAAGTGGAAGTAATGTTAGCTGGAAGTCAGTTAAAATTGCAGCTTAAATCTGATTCTAATATGGGTGGAAAAAGTCACTCACCTTTTACCAGTTGCACAAAAACACCCTTTAAATCTATCGGTCCTTTATTAATGTTTCAACCAGAAACAGGTAATCTTAGTTTAAATTTAAAGGTGACTAAAAATCTTTTTCAAGCAATAGGAGGAAAATTAGTAGTTAGACAACGACCAAAAAAAGGGGAAATTATGACTATTTTCTTGCCAGTTAAATAATCTTTATTATGGCTTTGATAGTCAAGTTACTATGATTTATGAAGAAGAACCGAAAGACCGAAAAATATGGCATTTTCTGAGTTTTAAGCCTTCGATATTTCCTAATCTTTACCTTGTAAGGATTCAGGTATGAAATTTGGGGGAAGTATTCAACTGAAAATAATAAAACTTCAATTATGCTTAAAAGTTAGTTATATTCAAAATTATCCCCTTTAACAGCAATTTCTTCTAGATCAATATAATTAATTTCCCCTGCTTTAACTTCTTGAGGCACATTAGTTACCTCATATTTGGTGCCTTTAGGAACTAAAACTTCTCTTTCACTATACATTGCAGAAAAATCACTAATAGACACTCCCGAATGATTGTGCTTTACCCGAATAACTACTTGGTAACAATGACCAGAATAAGTCTCAGCAATTTTTGGATCGGAAGTAAAACTGGTGACCGAATCTAAAGTATAATCTCCATGGGGTTTTAATTGTTGAATAAAAGATTTTATTGATTTTTCACTAAAAGACATACCCCGATAAATATCACCATCATAAGCGGGCATTTTGTGCATAAAATTGTTAAGAACTTTAACATTCCCTTCGTTTTTTCCTTCTTTATCTGCCCGTCTAATTTTACGAAAATCTGCAGTAGTAAATCTTTCAAGTGCGGATAATGATTCTGCTGCTTCAATAGAATTCATTCCACTTAATTTAGCAACCTGAGCAACGAGTTTGTTGTTTTCGCAAAGTACAACATTATTCATAAAGTTCACCTCAACTCGATACTTTTTATTATCTCCTAAAATTACTCAAAAAGTAACCCATTCATTCAGGTAATTTTTGCCTCACCCAGATGGGTGAATTTGAAGCTTAAAATTTCTCCTGACCTAATATAGACAGCAATTTCTCAACAATTCTTTAAGAAAATTCAATAAGTATAAATAACTAATAATTCCTAATAAAACACTATAAATTCTATTCCCCCAAGGCGAGGGCTAATAAAGCTCAGTTAAACATCTCAAAACTATTGTACAATATATAAATTAGAACTCCGTTGAAAAACTATAACGTTGGAGTTTTTTTGATGGCTCTATTCTATTGCTAGAGTCAAACAAACACCTTAATTGACCCTCGGTGTAAGAATTCTTTAGCCCAGGGCGATCGCTTTTGTGGGTCGATTAAAAATCTCAAAACTATTGTACAATAGATAAATAGGAACCCCGTTGAAAAACTATAACGTTGGGGTTTTTTTGATTGATCTAATTTTATTGCTAGAGTCAGGCAAAAGACTCAAAGTACCCTCTGTGCAATAATTCCATTGCCCAAAGCGACCGCTAATCAAGCTCAGTTAAAAATTTCAAAATTATTGTACAATAAATAAATAAATCAGAACTCCGTGGAAAAACTATAATGTTGGAGTTTTTTTGATTACTCTATTCTATTGCTAGAGTCTGGCAAAAGTCTGAAGTAACCTTCGGTGCAATAATTCCATTGCCCAAGGCGATCGCTAATCAAGCTCAGTTAAAAATTTCAAAACTATTGTACAATAGATAAATAAGAACTCCGTGGAAAAACTATAACGTTGGAGTTTTTGTGATTTATCTATTCTATTGCTAGAGTCAAACAAAAACCTTAATTAACCCTCGGTGTAAGAATTCTGTAGCCCAGGGCGATCGCTTTTGTGAGTCCGTTAAAAATCTCAAAACTCTTGCACAATAGATAAATAAGAACTCCGTGGAAAAACTATAACGTTGGAGTTTTTGTGATTTATCTATTCTATTGCTAGAATCAGGCAAAAGTCTGAAGTAACCTTCGGTGCAATAATTCCATTACCCAAGGCGAGGACTAATAAAGCTCAGTTAAACATCTCAAAACTATTGTACAATAGATAAATAAGAACTCCGTGGAAAAACTATAACGTTGGAGTTTTTGTGATTTATCTATTCTATTGCTAGAATCAGGCAAAAGTCTGAAGTAACCTTCGGTGCAATAATTCCATTACCCAAGGCGAGGACTAATAAAGCTCAGTTAAACATCTCAAAACTATTGTACAATAGATAAATAAATCAGAACTCCGTGGAAAAACTATAACGTTGGAGTTTTTTTGATTACTCTATTCTATTGCTAGAGTCTGGCAAAAGTCTGAAGTAACCTTCGGTGCAATAATTCCATTACCCAAGGCGATCGCTAATCAAGCTCAGTTAAAAATTTCAAAATTATTGTACAATAGATAAATTAAAACTCCGTTGAAAAACTATAACGTTGGAGTTTTTTTGATTTATCTATTCTATTGCCAGAGTCAAACAAAAGACTCAAACCACCCTCTGTGCAATAATTCTATTCCCCAAGGCGATCGCTTTTGTGGGTCGAAAAATTTCCAAACTATTGTACAATAAACTGACGGCTTGCCAAAACAGCACTACCATAAGCTGCATCTGTATAAACAGCTTTCTTCATAGGTACTTGTAAATACCGTCCCCGAATCGCTGTAAAAGTAGGATTTTTAGCGCCGCCCCCAGCAGTATAGACATTTGTGAGTGTAGCTGCGCTTAATGCTTGCAACAATTTATAGCCTCGTAATTCAATTTTGGCAATACCTTCAAGCAAACCATGAAGAAACTGCACAGAATTTTCTGGTTTAGGCGCTAATCGTGGCAGTAATTCTGGGTCATTGATCGGAAAGCGATCGCCCTTTTGTAACAAGGGATAATAATCTAACCCACTTTCAGCATTAGGGTCTATTTGACTACTCAAACTTGACAACTCAGCATCAGTAAAAAAATGTCGCAAAACAGCACCTCCAGTATTAGAAGCACCACCGACTAACCACAAATCTCCCAGACGATGACTATAAATTCCATATTTAGCATCATCAATTCTAGTGCGACTTAAAAGTTTTAACACCAGAGTCGAACCCAAAGAAGTTACTGCTTCTCCCGGAGTATTAGCACCACTCGCGATAAAAGCAGCAATGCTATCTGTTGTACCGCCACAGACAACACATTCAGGAGATAAACCAAGACTATTAACAACTTCTGGAGTAACATTCCCAACTATTGCACCTGGTGTGACTACTTCTGGTAAATGTATATTTTTTCCAACTTCAGAATTAACAAAATCAGTCAACCAGTCTGGATAAGATAAATTGCCGACATCATAACCCAGTTTCAAAACATTGTTATAGTCACTAACCCCTAGTTTTCCATGAAGCAAAAATCCTAGCCAGTCAGCTTGATGCAAAAAATAATAACTTTTATTTGACAGAGAAATATTTTCAATTAACCACAACAACTTTGCCAAACTAGAAGTAGTACTAATCACAGGATGATTACCTGGAGCAATACTTCTTAACTTATCCATCATTGCCACTCCCCTACTATCATTGTAAAGAAGCGCTTCGCTCACAGGTTTACCATCACCATCACACAATAATACTGTTGCCGAAGTACCATCAATAGCGATCGCTCGAATATCCCCTCGCATTTCTTGGGGAATATCGGAAATTAGATTAAACAAAGCCATTTGCCAAACATGAGGAAATTTATTTTCCTGAGAATTTTCCCAAACATACTGTGTGTGTGCTTTAACTTGAAAGTTAGAGTCAATAACCACTGCACGGGCTCCCGAAGTGCCAAAATCAAGCCCTAAGTATAAATTCATTTTCAATAAAAACTTGCTATAATCTAAACTAGAAGATTATATACAAAAACTAAGACGTTATACTAAATTGATAAATGTTTGCTACAAATAATTAGGCTATTTTTTAGGAGTCAACCCACCCCTAACCTCTCCCAGGAGGGGATGGGAACTCAGGAGGACTGAGTCCTATGGGAATTGCTTCAATACCAGTTTTTAGGGCGTAAATTATCTTTTTCTCTTGGTGCGCGTTCCCGAAAAGGAGTCAGCATTCCGCAAGCGAGCTGGCGTCGTCGCGGAGTCGCACCGCTTTGTCAAAGGGACAGCTCCTGTCAAGTATTTTTATCGCTCTTACTATTCGTAACATTCTTTTTTCACGCTTGGTATTATAGTTCTGTAGATCATCAATTCTTTGTATTTATCGGTTGGTCTGAGGTAATAAAACCCAATCTACAAAGTCTTCACTTGTTATAATCTAAAATAGATAACTAATGGGATGGTTCAATAATAGCCCATTCTTTGTCTGTTTATCTAATTACTTGCTCTTTGTTGGGTTGCGCTTGCGCTTAACCAAACCTACGGCATCAATGTTTTTTACCGGATGTCATTAATAAACCTATCTCTTCGACTGTAGTGGTGGCAGCATCTAGAATATCAACAAACTTACCTTCATATATAACGGCAATGCGATCGCTCATTGCCATGACTTCTTCTAATTCTGTAGAAATGTATAAGATAGCTGCCCCTTGTTGTTTTTGAGCAAGTAAAGCTTGTTGTACATATTCTGTAGCACCGATATCTAAACCACGGGTAGGTTGCATTGCTACAATTAATGTTGGTTTTCCAGAAAGCTCCCGCGCTAGGATGATTTTTTGTTGGTTTCCTCCAGAAAGTTGATTGACTTTTAACTGTGGATGACTGGCACGAATATCAAATTTTTCTATGGCATTTTTCCCATGATTATTTATTACTCCAGACTGCAAAAAACCATAACGACAAAAAGGCAAAAACTTAAACAATTTCAAAATCAAATTCCGAGCAATACTAAAATTCATAATTAACCCCATTTTCTGACGGTCTTCGGGAATATATCCCACTTTTAAATTATCTACAAATTCGATCTTTCCTTTCTCTACAAAACGCAAACCGTTAATAGCATCGGCTAATTCTCTTTGACCATTACCATCGACTCCTGCCACTCCCAAAATTTCCCCACTATGCAATTGAAAAGATAAATTATTTATTGTAGATAAACCTCGGTCATTTTTGACTTCTATATTTTTCACTTTTAGAACAATTTTGCCTTGATCAGCAGCAATTTTATTAGCAATTAAATTT
This sequence comes from Okeania sp. SIO2B3, assembly GCF_010672525.1. Lineage (GTDB taxonomy): Bacteria > Cyanobacteriota > Cyanobacteriia > Cyanobacteriales > Microcoleaceae > Okeania. The sequence goes on from NZ_JAAHGH010000021.1 coordinate 87,585, forward strand.
ACTTCTCGACCTACCATCATTTTAGCTAATTTATGGGTAGTAGTTGCTGATGTTTTGATGGTATCTACAACTTTTCCTCGACGTAAAACTGTGATAGTATCACAAACATTCATTACCTCTTCTAGTTTATGACTAATAAAAATAATTGTGTGATTATTTGCTGCTAACTGTCGCAAAATATTCAGTAAAGAATTTACTTTTGCTGGAGTTAAAACTGCTGTAGGCTCATCTAAAATTAAAATTTTTGCTTGACGATCAAGTACCTTGAGAATTTCTACCCGTTGCTGAATACCTATTGGTAAATCTGCCACTTTACTATTCACTGGTACTTCTAAATTATAGGCTTTTGCCATAGCCTTAATTTCTGCGGATTTTGTGTTTAAATTCAAATGAAATTTTCCACTATTTCCCAAGATAATATTTTCTGTAACTGTTAATGTTGGGACTAACATAAAATGCTGATGAATCATGCCAATACCATAATTTATTGCTACACTCGGCGAGGAAATTTTTATCAGTTTATCTTCTAGATAAATTTGACCAGAGTTTGGTTGATATAATCCGGATAATATGTTCATTAATGTGCTTTTTCCTGCACCATTTTCTCCTAGAATAGCGTGGACAGAACCTGCTGCAATAGAAATACTAATATTATCGTTAGCGAAAAAATTTCCGAAGCTTTTAGTAATATTTTCTAAACGTAAATATGTCATTTCAGTTATCAGTTATAAGTTATCAGTTAGCCTCCTCCGGAGCAACTGCGGACTTCAGTACCTCTGCCTGTTTGCGCAGCATGACCTAGGAAAGTTAGAGGCTTGAAATATTGAACTTTATTTTCTCTTGGTCGATTGGATATGGCAGAGGTTTCCTTACCATCCTACCCTTCGGGAAGCTACGCTAACGACCGCTTTTTCATCCCCTTGTAGAGCGGTAGCTCGCGGCGCAGCCAAGGGGAGGCTTGAGACCTTATTTTTTGGTCATGGAATATTAGATGATATTTCTTTGATTTTGAATGTAATTAAAACAATTATTAGTGCCAGTTATAAATAATTCAGGACTTACGCAAATTGACCTTTAAACCACCATCTGTAGGGGCGAATGGCATTCGCCCTCCCCATAACTAGAGTCTGTGCGTAAGTCCTGTAATTTTTTTATCCGTAGGAGGAGGTGGGGTAGTAGGGGAGTGGAGGAGAAGTAAACATAAGAATAATTAGGGTTTGCGTATGGAAAGTCTTTTTGCTCTTTGCAGGAGACAGCTATACTGGAGACAACCCACCCGCGGCCCCCGACCAACCCACCCCTAACCCCTCCCAAGAGGGTAGGGGAAGACAGGAGAAATGGGAATGAGTGAAGAGGTAGGAGTAAAAATTGTCCCAAGATTGTTCTGCCCAACTATGCGCCTAAAATACGCTCCTAGCATGAGCACCAACAGCTGAAACAGGCGCACTGCAATTCGACCCCAAAAAGGCACTTGTCTTTATATGTCAATGCTTTTAGATTTAATCAGCAAGCCCTAATTAATACGCTACTAGCTAATAATCATCAAAAATGTCATTCCGCCACTGATCTTATTACTTAATAATTGAAGTTTCACCTAAGTATAGAATTTATAGAATTCTTTTTTCACCCTTGGTATAATAATTGATTCAAACTATTTATCAAAAGTAACTATCAAAATAACAAAAGTTATTAAACATTTATACCATGTCAACAAATTGTATTTAGAAATATAAAATTAAATTATATAGCAAAGAAAGAGTTGGTTCGGATATCGACTGATAATGTACCTTAGACAGGGAAATATTTTTGCCACTGTTGTTATCAGAGAGCTGTTCTTGGCTATAGCAAGGTTTTTGATGCTATCAAGACGTTTATCTTTTTCTTTTGGGTTTAATACCCCGCCGTCAACGGGGGTGTTTACAATTGGTTAGGGTTATAAGACACGGAGTGGCAGAACGTTGACTATCCCCATCCACTTTTTCCTCCTTGCTGATTCCTGATTCCTGATTCCTTCTTCAATGCTATACAGTTTAGCAAAACTTTGAAGAATACTATAACTATCAAAAAATATGAGTAAAAGTCTTGACTCTAACCTTAAATATCTAATACTTTATAATACTCAATTAGTCTATTTAAAGAGGAGTATTGAAAATACTACTATTGTAGGGGATTATACTTACTACAATTATTTTAAGAATTCATAAAATTTTGAATGGAATGTTCTCTATCATTTTGATTTTGTTTGATATAGATTAATTATTTTTAGGCGTTGCTGAATTGAAGTATGAATGCGCGATTGTTTGGTTCTCGCCTTCGCCCCCGCGCATCCCCCATTCAACAAAAAGCGAAGCAACATCTGGCTTCCCATCGTTCAAAAGCGAAGCATCTTCTGGCTTCCCCCTTTCTAAGGGGGACGGGAGGGGGATAAAAAGGGGGACGGGAGGGGGATTATAAAGGGGGACTTTTAGAGTTTTATTCCCCCCGCGCATTGGGGGGCTAGGGGGGCCAAATCATACCCAGAATCAGCAACGCCAATTATTTTTATCGCAAGGAATGAGTTGGTGCTTGACTTCTGCTGATGATGCGCTTTAGATAGGAAAATTTTTTTCCCAATGTTACTTCTGTTGGTCGGCATTCCCATGGCAAGGAAACCCGTTCTTGCACGGTTTCCTATCGGAATGCTCCGCAAACATTTTGCAGAGCAAAACGCCGGGTTCCGACCGCTTACGTTGATCGCCGATGTGGGGTCGCACCGCTGTTTACTGCTATAAATAATATTCTATGTTTTTGAATAAAAATTATTAAATATAATGAGAAAAGTTAGGTTATTTATTGCTGCTAGTCTGGATGGATATATTGCCAGAATATCGGGAAAAGTTGATTGGTTATTTACTGACCAAAATTACGGATATGATGATTTTTTTGCTGAGGTGGGGACTGTATTAATGGGTCGGAAAACTTATGAAAAAATTCTAGAATTTGGAGAATATCCATATACTGGAAAACAGAGTTTTGTCTTTTCTAAAACTCGCCACGGTGAAAGAGATGAAAATGTAGAATTTATTGGAAAAAATTTAGGAGATTTTGTTCATAATCTCCGTCAATCTAGTGGTAATGATATTTGGCTAGTTGGCGGTGCAGAAATAATTCAATATTTTATCAAGCATGGTTTTCTTGATGAGTTAATTTTGGCAATTCATCCAATTATTTTAGGGGATGGCATTCCTTTGATTGTTAAAGATAAAAATCTGGAGACGAAACTAAAGTTTAAAGAAATTAAAAATTACAATTCGGGATTGTTACAGGTATTTTATGATTTGGTATAGCAGTATGAAATGATTTTTAAAATTCCTCCATAAATATTATTGCTGTATCTAAGTTTGAGGCTATTGCTATATAAAGTATGTGTTAAAAGTGCTTTTTGATCAACTTGATTCCATAAATAAAAAAATAAAACTTATCGGATATTTTGTTTAAAATTCTCAAATATAATTTGCAGTATAAATAATAAAAATATAGAATAAAAGTAAGAATATGCTATATATTACCAAGAAAGATTTTATCAAATCCGGCTGGCAGGATGTGGTTAATGCTAGTGAAAAAAAAGAATGTTTTGCCTACATTAAAGGCTTCTGTCAAAAAGCACAGGAAGCAGAAGAAGTAGGAAATATTAGGGAACAAACTATATTTAAAATATTAGCAAAAATCACTCTCGTTGATATTAGGAGAACTCACCGACAATTAAACGAAGAAGACTTTGCTAAAATCAACTTGACAGACGAACATCTAAACTTTCTGGTTGAAATTGCACCTGAAATATCAGACTCCGAACTTCAGGCAAGAGTTGCAAATATTCTTTGGAGCAAACAACGTAACTATTCGATGGCTAAACTTGCAATTAATGCTTACATAAAATCTGCTATAGAATTAGAAGATTTTACTGCCATAAAATTAGGAATTCCTACAAAATGGATCGGTTGCTATGATCGAATAGAAAGAGCATTTCAACTAGCAAAAAAAATCAACTATCAAGTTGAAAAAGTAGTTGAACATATAGAAAAAGTTCTCGAACGCTACCAAGGAGAAGACCCTCTTTGGTTATCAGCAAAACTAATGGAACTTTTGCAAAAAAACAAACTTGGCTGCCCCAAAAAATATGCTGCTCTAGCTAAAAAAGCTGCCCTTCTATCAGAATCATCCTATGATTGGGATAGAGCGAGAAATTATTGGGAAATCAAAGCCAAATGGCATCAAATACAAAAGGATAAAAAAAACGAGCGTGCTGCTTTAATGCTTGCTGCTGAAACTTATTTTAAACAGGTTGAGAAAGCTCTAAAAAATAATCAATTTTTTTATTTAGCAGCATCAAATAATCTTCAGAAAGCTATTGAAGCTTTTAGAAATATTCCTGGCACAAAGGAAGAGACTATCGTAGCAAAAGCAAGAGCAGAAGAAGCTCATAAACTTCTACTTCAGTATCAAGAAAAATCTAGGAAAAAATGGATTACTAATTATTCCGATCCGGTTGACTTTACCGAAGCAGTAGAAAAAGCTAGAGCAATTGTTAGAGGTGAAAAATTAGAGGATGCTCTTTTTTCCTTAGCTTTATCAACAAACTTTACAGAAGTCTCTCAACTTAAAAAACAAATAGAGCAGATAGTTTATGATTTTCCTGTGTTTCCTATTATTAAAAAAGAGAAAATAAATCAGACGAGTAAAGTTGTAGCTAGACAAAAAGTGGAAGCTACACAATTTGAGGAACTTAAAGCAGCAATGGAATTTGAAATGTATCATACAAGCGCATCCTACCAAAGTATTCAAGCCCAAGTATTGATAGATCCAGCCAGAGAACAAATAAATTTAGAACATTCTGTAGAACTTAAAGACTTTTTTCCCATTGTTTCAAATAACCCTTTTGTACCACCCAAGCGAAAATATCTGTTTGCAAAAGGATTATATGCTGGCTTAACTGGAGATTTTTATACATCTACTCACATCCTCATTCCCCAAATTGAAAATGCTATCCGTTATCTACTTTGGAAACAAAGTGCATTACCTTCGAGTTATGAGGATAAAGGAATTCAAAATGAATATAATTTGAACAAAATTCTTTACTTACCTGAGATGGCTGATATTTTTGATGAAGACACACTTTTTGACCTTAGAGGTTTACTTGTTGAACATTCAGGTTCTAATTTGAGAAACCGTATGACTCATGGTTTGCTGGATGATGAAGATTTTTTAAGTCCTCTGATGTCTTACCTATGGTGGGTGACATTGAGACTATGTTGTTTGCCGAACGTTATATATCAACATGAACGAAGGCAGAAGGCAGAGGGCAAAAGGCAGAAGGAACAAATGGATGGAGTTTCTGATGATTTTGGTCGTTAGGCTACAAACTCTCCTAAATACAGCTACACTTGATGAAATAAGTCTTGGAAAATAACGAAAATGCAAAGTCAGAATATAGGTTTCATCCAAAATTTGTTCCAAAGCCGCTTAACTACTCTGGAGCACCTGTTAAAGTCAGCTCAGACTCATTTCTCTGACAGCGAACAGTTCCTTCAAAAGCGCATTGTGGCTGATATGCTTCCTTTTGGTACACAAGTTGCTTTCACTTGCAACCAACCACGCAACTTTGCTCTGTGGTGTGACAGCAGACCTGCGAATAATCTAGATCCAGAAGTCACTTCTTTGACTCAGGCATACGAACACATAGCGAATACCAAGGAACTTCTTTTGGGCATTAACGTTGAAGACGCAAAGCTAGCTGAGATTACACGGGTTGACTTAGGCCAGGGCCTCTATATCGAGCTTTCTGGTAGCGCCTATGTTAATGACTTTCTGATTCCAAACTTTTATTTCCATCTGGTAACTGCTTACGATATTCTCCGCATGGCTGGTGTACCAATTGGAAAACAGGATTATATGATGCACTTGGTGCCATTCGTCAAAAAGGCATGAAGCCTAATATCATGTCCGGTTGAATACTTATAACCCACATTCCGCACTTCAATTTGTAACATAAAAATTAGTATAAAATCCATAGCTTGTCCCTGTTGCCTGCTATATGCAAAAAGTCTATATCTTTTTCGGAGATATAATTTATGAGTCAATGTCTAGAGCGCTTTGTAGACAAGCCTTCATTTTTTCAGCTAAGATCCGCACACTGGGTTCTGAGAGAATCTTACTATGAGCGCCATGAATGTTATAAACCTCAAGTCCTTCTTCAGCTACACCTTCCCATCCATTTGTAGGATCGGAAGATGTTATAGCTGTATGTTTAGCTTTAAAAAGAGTTATTTTACCCGGATATGAATCTGGTATATAGCATTTAGAAGACACAGACTGAGAATTTGTTTTGTGCTGCTTTTTAGTAACATTAGAATTTGATGGTCTAATAGATAGATATAATTTTTTAGGAAATTGGGTAAACAACTTAGTTGACAATTTTTTGACCTTGTCGAATAAGTAAGGTAGTCTGCTTCATAAAACTATGCTATTTCTCTCAAAATCAACTGATTTTAATCCCTTTAAACCTCTCTTTCGCTGACTCAAACGCTTCCTGCATAACTCCCTGAATTTTCTCTGGGTCTGGCTTTTTCCCACCCATCAAATCTCCGAAATAAACACAAGCACTTTCACCCAACGCCCAAGTATATGCAGCCGCCCAAGAAGCTGCGATCGCGCTACCAAACCCTGGTATAAATTTTACCAACTCTCGTCCCACTGCTTGAGCAACAAAACCGCCACCAATAGCACTAACAACTCCTCCTGCTTGAGATGGCGATATTGTTTGCCCATACAAATTTCCTAATAAACCTACCATCGACACTTGCAAAGCTGTTAATACTGGCATTGTGGCAAAAGGGAGAGGTACTGCTGCTGCGGTGGCTGCCATAATAGTAAATGATAAAATATAACGTCGCCCCACATCTCGATAAATATTGCCCAGTTGTTTGCTTGCTTGTTCGTCTAATAATTGATAAATTGTTCGTGCTTCTGCTTCTGGAAGTAATTCTGCTAAACTATCTCGAAAGGCTTCTAAACCATAAAATACAGGATTGTAGTCATCCTCTTCTAGGGTAAAATCGATAAGTACAGAGCGATCGCTCAACTTCCCAAAGTCTTTCTGAATAGCAACAAAAGCACGGTTTATTTCTTCATATTCTGGAGGATATTCGGGATGGTCGTCAGTAGGGTTAGGATAAACTTCATGGAGACAAGTTACTGCTAAAAGACAGGGAATATTTGGATCTTCTTGTCGCAACTGTTCTGCTATCTGTCGTAACGTATCGGTAGCAAAATCATTTATTTTTACGGTCAAAATCAAAATTCTAGCGCGGTTACTTTCTTGCTGTAACTCTCCAAGGAGTTCGTCAATAATAACTGGTGTTTCCTGTTTTACATCTCCCAACCCCACAGTATCAGTGAAAATCAATAACGGCAAATCGTCGGAGGGATAAGCATAACGTTCGGTATGTTGGGTATGAGGGCGAAATCCTTGACCGACTATTTCTGTGGAAACTCCTGTTAAAGCACGCACGATAGAACTTTTACCTGCTTGGGGTTTACCTATTAATAGTGCTTCGGTGGTGGGAAGTTCTGCGCGTACTTTTGCTAATATTTCGGCTACTTTAGCTTCATCAACGCTAAACCATTCTACTAATGTTTGTGCTGCCCGGTCTACGGGTAACAGTTTCATTACACGGTTGCTGGTATCATTCCAAGCTTCAGCAATACGATTTTTCCAAGAGTCTTTTTTTGTATCTTCAGTCGGTTGATGAAACTGTTCCGAATCAGTTGTTACTTGGTTGATGTCATGTTCCTCAGTCATTGTGAATATAGTGGGTAAATCTTATAAGTGGACTTATTTGAAAGTGATTTGAAATAGATTTTATTCTGATTTTAAGTTTATCATGTGGAGAAGCTGTATAGCAGTCGAAGGAAAGGGCGCGGACATATCAAAAGCTTCAAACTGAAACAACGCCAGATTTTTCCCTCTACCCTCTTCCTTCTTCCTTCTTCCTTCTTCCTTCTGCTATAAATGCTCAGGACTTACGCAGAAACTCTGTATATAGCGAGGGCGCCATTCGGAGCTTTGCGGAACGCAAATACCATTCGCCCCTACAGATAGTGGTTTAAAGGTCAATTTGCGTAAGTCCTGATACTCTATAGCAGTTGAAGGAAAGAGCGTGGACATATCAAAAGCTTCAAACTGAAACAACGCCAGATTTTTCCTTCTTCCTTCTTCCTTCTTCCTTCTTCCTTCTTCCTTCTTCCTTCTTCCTTCTGCTATAAATGCTGAATAGCTTATAAATCAGAGTTAGTATCAGGATCTACTTCTTCTTCAGGTACAGCAACAGTTACTGATTCTAGTTGCTCCTTTGTTTCAGTAATCCCCAACATATCGTCAACAATATCCTTAATAATACTAGCAACAGGAACGGCTAATAAAATTCCGACAAAACCTCCTAACTTGCTTCCGAGAAACACAGCAAATAATAGCCAGATGGGATTTACCCCGACCAGATCCTCCATCACCTTTGGCACAACAATACTATCTACTATCTGCCCTAAAATCAGAGCAATGAAAAATACCTGAAGACCAATTCCCACATCCTGAAGCATGAGAAATACACTGACAGACACCTGCGCGACCGCTCCCATAAAAGGAAGCAGACTAGCCATACCAATTAAAAACCCAAACATTAATCCTAGAGGCACGCCAATGAGGATAAATATTATGGCCAAGACAAAGCTAAAACCCACGGCAATCATTACCTGACCACCAATAAATCGCCTTAGTTTCATCGGTACGTTACTTCTGAGATGATTTTGCCACCAGGGAGAAAACCAATTCATTGCTCCATTCCAAGCAGTTTCACCACCAATGAGTAGAAAAATAGTCAACACCAGGATAAAAAATAGGGTAAGTCCGCTATTTAGACCTCCCAAAAATAGCCCTAATACTCCACTAAACAAAGATTGCAAAATGCCTGTTAGTCGTTGAGTTAATTCTTGCTCAAACTGAGTCAAATCTATCCCCAGTTGGTCAGATATAGGTAAATCGGAAATAATATTTACTAATCCTGAAGCTGATGCTAGAGATTTCGGTAGAAAATCAATGAAATCTACAATTTGTTTAATTAGTGCTGGTATGATTAACAAGCTTAAGCAAATAATGAGTAACAGACCTACCAATAAAACGATTGTCAAGCTCCAAATTCTGGGCAACCTTCGTCTCTGCAAAAACTGCATGGGATAATCTAGCAAAATTGCCAGAATTACTGATAGGAAGAAAATGCTAACCATCGGTTGTAGATAGTTAACAAAAAGTACAAACAGCCAACCATTGAGAAAAAATAGTGGAAACATCAGACCGTTGCGTAACCACTTTGGCAGCTTTACGGGAGATTGATTCATCAGATTGCATCCTCATATTATTGGTATAGCAGAAGGAAGAAGGAAGAAGGAAAAATATTGCTTTGTCTGAGCTTTAAGCTTTTGATCTGCCCTAACCTTTCCTTCGACTGTTATAGTAAGTGAGAGTAGAGACGTTGCATACAACGTCCCTAGAAATCTTGGCGTTGCTGAATTGAAGTATGAATGTGCGATTGTTTGGTTCTCGCCTTCGCCCCCGCGCATCCCCTAAAATGGGGGACCTTGAGAGTTTTATTCCCCCCAAAATTGGGGGGCTAGGGGGGCTTGCATCATACCCAGAAAGCAACGACGAAATTTTCAATTTTCTCTTCCGATATTCTTACCTTTTCCTTCGTTTAAAGATTTTACCATCAACATAGACTCAGACTGAAAACCTAACTTGTGGTAAAGATTAAGAGCAGGTTGATTTGAGACAAATACCTGCAAACCAATTTGCCGATCGCCCCTAGCTTTTGCCCAATTTTCTGCATGGGTAACTAAAGCTGAACCGATACCAAGTCGCCGATGGGGTGGGGAGACATACAACAGAAATACATGAGTTACACGATCGCCCTCAACTTGGTCTATGGCATTCCCCACCCATAGACAACCTATTGGTGAAGTTACAGGTTTCTCCATTTTCTCAACCCACCAAATAGGAGTTTGAATTGATAAATAGCGATCGACTGTTTTGGCAAGATGGCTAAAATTTTGCTCTGGGAAAAGTTCTTGATAAGTCCAATGCATAAATTTAACCAGCATTGCTCTGTCTAGACCGGAACCCCTACGAAGTTGGTAATTTGGAATTAACTTGCTAACCACTGAACATTACCAGAAATGAACATTGGGTGTGGATAGCATTGCCTCTTCTTGAGGAGAACTTAATTCCTCTGTGGGAGCGGGTGCTGCTAGATCCCCTGGTAAAAAGATACGAGCGCTGACTGCTACCATAGCGATTAAAAATATAACTACAACTATGAATGGAGCAATATATTGACGAAAAATTTGCATGGTTTTTGTTTAAGTATTAAATAAGGTACAAATTCACGGAAGTCAAAAGTCAAAAGTCAAAAGTTAAAAGTAAGATTTAACCGCTTCACGGAAGTCAAAAGTTAAAAGTTAAAAGTAAGATTTAACCGCTTCACGGAATTCAAAAGTCAAAAGTTAAAAGCTGGTGGGGAATTAAACCCATAAAAAAACTTTTTCCTCTTCCTGTTCTGTGTTCCCTCTTGACTCAGTAGCAAGGTTTTGTTGGGTTGATCTTTGATATAAGCTACGCTAGCACTACCGTACCGCTACTTGGTGTGCAAGCTACAACCCAACCTAAATTTTTAGGCGTGTCAGTCTACTACATTAATATCATGTCCGGAGAATAGCGTAATAGAAAACTTTCTCCTCCTCCTCTTTCTTATTCTTGCCTCCTTCCTGACTCTTCCCTAGTTATGTATAACTATTGTACCGGAATAATACAGCAAGGAACAAGTTGATGTTTGATATAGACTGCTGATGAACCGTAGCCAAAAATGCTTTTCCTACTGTTGCCTGTTGCCTGTTGCCTGTTGCCTGTTATTTTACAATAAATCATCATCTAATCCTGGTCTTGGCATTGGCAAAATTTTCGATTTATTGAGCTGTCGCAACCAAACCCAACCGAGAACTCCAATAATTAGGAAGATCCAGCCAATGTTTGGCTTGAGCAACAGAAAGCCACCAGTTGCCAAAAGTGCCCCAAATAATAATAGTATAGATGCGAGTACCTTTTGTAAATCTTTTCCTAAATCCTGTGCTGGAGATAAACCTGTTTTCATCCTTTGCTGTTTCCAACCAGGGCCACCGGGAAGTGTTCGTCGATAAAATTCCTCTAAAGTTGCATCAGACTCTCGTGGGGTTAGAAACATTGCTGTTACCCAGAGTAATGTTACGGTGCCAGTAATAAACATAATTCGCAAACCAAAGTCTTCTATTTTGAAAGCAGGAACTAAACTTGTTGTCATTCCTACAAAGAAACTAGCGACAATAGCGGTTAATTCTGCTGCTGCATTCACCCGACACCAAAACCAACGTAAAATTAATACTAATCCCGAACCTGTTCCGATGGCTATTACTAATCTAAATACTGTGGCTACATCTGTTGCTAAAAATGCTGCAATTCCTCCTAAAACTGTTACTAATAAAGAAGAAAGTCGCCCTACCAAAACTAATTGTGGTTGAGTCGCATCAGGTTTAATAAATCTTCTATATAGATCGTTAGTAATAAAAGAAGCTCCCCAGTTAATTGAGGTAGAAACTGTACTCATAAATGCGGCGACTAAAGAGGCAACAACTATACCTAAAATTCCTGGGGAAAGAAATTCAATCATTAATTTGGGATAACCCAATTCTCGGTCTTCTAAATTAGGGTAAATTACAATGGATGCTAGAGCTACTAAAATCCAAGGCCAAGTTCTAATAACATAATGCATGATATTAAATAACCAGGCTGCTTTTTCTGCTTCTGTTTCATTTTTAGCTGCGGCAAATCTTTGTACAAATTCTCCACCTCCATCACTTCGTCGCCAAGACCACCATTGAAGAGCAATATAAGCAAAAAATGTACTGGAAGTTATGCCTGCTGTTTTACTAAAATTAATCAAAGCATCGCCATTTTTACCAATAGTTAAAGGTGAAATGGATAAAATGTCTTTATCTGGCATTACTTCGGGAACTTTTGTAATTAATTCTTGGATTCCTCCCACACTATTAACAGCAAAAAAGGCGACAATAATTGCTCCAAATAGTGCTAAGAAAAATTGGAAAAAGTCTGTGGCAACTACTCCCCATAAACCGGATAAACCAGCATAAATTAATACAAAAATACTGACACCAATAACGCTTAGTAATTTGAGATTATTTTCACTAGCATCAATGCCTAAATTTTGCCAAATTTCTAATGCTTCGACAACTTTAACCATCGCCAACATAGCATAACCAATGGCAATACAATTCATGGGAATAGCAAATATAAAAGCTTTAACTCCTCGGAGAATAGCCGCCATATTTCCACCGTAACGAAGTTCAGTTAATTCTGCATCAGTAATAACTTCGGAACGTCGCCACATTCTGGCAAAAATATAAATCATTATGACATGGGAAATACCAAAAATCCACCATTCCCAATTACCAGCAATTCCTCGGTTAGCTACAACTCCAGTTATATAGAGAGGAGTATCTATAGAGAAAGTTGTAGCTGCCATACTTGTACCAGCTAACCACCAAGGAAGTGATCGTCCAGAAACAAAGAAGTCTGCTAAACTTTTTGAACCTTTGCGAGAAAGATATAGTCCCATCCACATTGTTAAGATGAGATATATTAAAACAATTAGCCAATCAATTAGTTGCATAAATTTGTGTTTAATTAGGAATCTGTGTGTTTGTGACTGTTTTTTGAGCACATAGTTTCAAGTTTAAGAATATCATAGATTTTTGTAGATAAATTTACTGTTTATATTATTTATTTAGATCTAATTTTTTTATCCAAAGTCAGCAAAATATTAGGGTTTTTATCTGTCAAGTTTCTTAGTAAGTAAGTAAAATTAATTTTATATTTATGAAAAGGAATAATTAATTGGCAAGTTATGTATTTGAAGGTGAAAAAATCATAATATTAGGCAGGTTTCATTAATGGATAATGGATAATTGATAATTACCTCTGGTTAAAACCGCTCTTGATTGAATACAAGGAATATTTTCTTTTCTTGGTCGATTGGATATGGCGAGGAAACCTCGCCATCCCACCCTACGGGAAGCTGCGCTTTACATGTTGCGTAGCAAAACGACCGCTTTTTTTTCCCTTAAAAGGGGCGGCTTTAAACCAGAATTATTTAATTATTAATTATTAATTATTAATAATTAATTATTCGGTAAATTAAGTAAAAACCTATAAAAAAATAATATTAGTAATAAATAATGATTCTATCAACCATAATAAAAAACTTTAAAGCGACAAAAATCAATAGAATAATAATGATGAAAAATATTCTTTTTTCCGAAAAATTGTGGTCTAAATCCTCCCCTTTTAAGGAGATAAAAAAGAGCATCTTCCTTATGTAAAGCCTCCTTATTGCAGAGGTACTGATAACTGATAACTGGTAAGCATTCAGCTATAGCAATCAGGAATCAGTTGTGAGAATTTAAGTGTTCCTTAAAAGTACAGAATATAGCAATTATTACATTCATCTGATACGTTTTTCTCTGTTGCCAGTTGCCTAAAAGTTTCCAATATCTCACAACTCAAATCATATTGCTATATTAGCTGTCAGCTATCAGCAACAAGACTCTCCCATATAGGATAGTG
>NZ_JAAHGH010000210.1 GCF_010672525.1 Okeania sp. SIO2B3
TTTTGCTGTTCGGCGTAGAATCCGGGAGGAGGCAAAACCTCCACAAACGCCTTCTCTTCACCGGGACATATCAGCCCAAAATACTTCTCACCCCGTTCGATTAAATCTGAAGTTTTAGCTACTATTTAATTTTTCTCTGTAGCTGATTTTATCTCCCGATTAATTACACTAGGAACCTTGGCAGAGTCGCCTAAATAATACCTGGTGAAGTTGAAGCTACCACTAACAGTTAAGCCGTTTGTATTAACATTTGATTCTTGAGTTAGCAGAATAATTCTTATTTTTAAAGCCCGACCAACTGTAGATAATAATTTAATCGCTTTGCTATGTAATTCTTTATCATACTCTCTCAGCATTAAAGATTCATCTACTACCCATATTTGAGGTTTTATTTCTGGTAATTCATCTCCATTCTCCGCAGCAATAGTCGCAGCATCTAATCTATTTTGTAGAGAGTTTACCATATCTTTAAGACCATCAAAACTGGTACGAAAATCCTCATTAATGGCATTTAAACCCTTGTATTGTGGTTTAAATTTTTTACCTGCAAACTTCCATTCTGTATAAGGATATTTGGGGTCAATTACAAAGATTTCTGCATTACCTCCAAAATGAATATTAGCTAAAGCAGCAATATTATCTACTAAAGTAGATTTTCCCCTACCAGTTGCGCCAATAATTAAGTCGTGGTGAGATTTCACAAAGGTATCATCTAACCAACAAGTATCACGCTTTTTAGTAGTACCGGAACTGACAACAATTGGATTAACATCTCTAGATTTTTCATTTTCAGTTTTTACTAATAGATACCCTCCTTTTATTTCAGTGTTACAAAACTTACCAGTTGATAATTCCAAGGAATGATTAATCTTTAAAGCTTTAGAAGCTTTGGTAGAATCTACTAGGTAAAACTTAAAAGCTAAAGTATCTCCATAGCGATTAAATTCAGCAAAGGAAACGTTAATTTCGTTCTCTAAATAAGTATTCTGAATTATTTGAGAGAGGTAAGCTTCGTAACTTGCACCATGAGCAATTCTTAGCTTACTACTATTCTTTAAATTAGTATTCTCAGATTGTAGAGAATTTAGTGCATCTTGATATTTTAAAAGCTGATGCTTGTAAAGCTCATTAGTTCTTACTAATTCATCAAATTTATCTTTTTCTGCCAATAAAGCTTTTTCTACTTCCAAGGCAGATTTCTCTTGATTTATTTTCAGTTGTTCTTTGTACAAGTTCAACTGTTTCTTTATATCGTCTAACCTTCTTTCTTCAGCAATTATATTATTTTCTCTACTATAAAACTGCTCTAGTTTATGCTGAGATAAGTCTAACTGATTCCTAAGTTCATCTGATACAGCGAGCGCCTGATTTAATTCAGTGGTAAACTCATCATTTAATTGTTGTTTGATAACTACTATTTCAGCTTCATACCTATTAGCAATTTCTATCGAAGCTTCTTTTACACGAACATCACAGGTTTTTAACTTACGAGTTAACTTATCTATATCTTGAGCCAATTCAGATATTTTAATATCCTTTTCTTGAGTAGCTTCAACAATTTTATTTTGTAGAGAATTTATTAAATCTTCATTTTGCTGCCGTAAAGTTGCTAATTCTAAATCAGCATCTTTTGAAATTTTATCGATTTTTTCTTGAGAGGAATTAATAGTATTTGCCAGAGTCGAGGTACTGACTATAATTCCCAAAAAAGAGCTACCTAATAATACTAATTTAATCTTTTTCTCCAGGTAAACATTCATTGATGAAAAAACGAATATTCCTGTAGAAACAATAATCCCTGCCACTGCAATTTTGAACTTCATAATAGAAAAAATAGGGGAGCAACCCCCTATAAAACTAAAGAACGAAAGATTCCACTAAAGGTTAAAAACAAGCTTGACAGTCAATGCACAAGCAGCAACAAACAGCAAAAAACCCAAGAAATTAACGATAATAACCAGCGGAATGAAGTTAAACTTCATATTTTTGATCTCCTAAGTTAAACCAGTTGAATCTTCAATAAATATTGGAATTGCATCCAACACATCAAAATCGGCGGCATATCGGGATTTTAAACTAGCTTCCAATTGAGTAAGATTCAACCTAGATTCCTCTATTTGCAGATGCCGGGTGTTGCCCTGAATTGTCATCATTTCTCTTTCCTGTATGGAAGAAGCTTGTTCAAACAACAATCTGTCCTCAAGCTGAGAATGCTTTTCCTGAGCTAAGGAAAGGCGAGTCTGCTCTTGCTCATAATTTACATCTGCTATTAACTGTTTAACATCAGCAATATCAGTGTTAGTGCTTTCGATGTTGTAGCCTATCTGCCTTTGCTTAACTTTTTCACCAGAAGCAGCCACATCCCAAGATTTAGCCAGCAGGTTATTATCAATAATCTGCAAATCAAGCGAGCGCATTTGACCTTCCTTATGCTGCTTCTGAAGATCGTAATCATGCTTTGTGATTGACTCAACGCCCTCAAAACTAACACTAGAAAGCCTCTGACGAGTAGAGGAGAACTTTGGTTTCACAGAGGAACCTAAAGTATAGGTCATTTTTTTTTGTACTCCTTGTAAAATTTTTCAACCAAACGAAACTGTGTTTGCTGTTGGTTTCTGCAGTTAGAATATTGTTGCTGTAACTTCTGAAACTCCGAAAAATAGGCATTATCAGAATATTCATAATAAGCTATCGCTCCCACAAAACCAACAAAAGCAGCAGCGGTGATTTTGACAATATCAGCAATCATTTTGAAATATCCTATACTATTAGCTTTGCTGGCTTGACTTTAAGTTATTTACTCTATCCTCCAAACTTTTAATTCTCTGCAGAGTCTTATCAACTAAATTCTCATCATCCATAGGTGGAATATTTGGGTTACATTTGTTAGCAGCATCTTGAGCTGCATCGACTAGACCTGCTATATCATCAATATTGGTATCATCTTCAGTTGCTAATTTTTCAATAGCCGTCAACGGCTTCGCCAGCCAATAACAATCACCAATGTCAACCGTAACTTTTACCACTTTTAAACCTCCTTTATTTTGAAGTGTGCCCTAGCTGCTCTAGTATTTGTGCCATCCCATCATTGAAATTACCCACCAGCGCTGCTCCACAACGCGCCGACATTTCTGTCCCTACTTGCCCATAAAAAGACTCTAGAGAACTGGTAAGTTGGTCGAGCGCATTCCCGACATTGCTTGCTTCGTTTTTAATTCTGAATATTTGAGCCATATTAGCTGTGGCTTTAGAAGAATCGTATTTAGGTGCGGGAACAATATTAGCTACTGGCTCTGATTGAGAATAGGAAGCCCATACTTGCTGCTTGAAATCCTCATACAGCATCTTGCCTGGATTTTTAGTACCATCTGGGAGCTTGAGAGCGATCGCCTCTTGTAGCTCTTGCATTTTCTCCAAGGCCAGAGGGGTATACCTTTCACCAACCTTGAATCCTTCTGTTAACCAATACCAACATTCGCAAATCCGGGGATAGTAGCCAGTGCCAGCACGGTAGATAGTTTTGGTAGAAATACTTAGTTCCTGAGCTAATTGTTCAAGAGTGTAGCGAACTGTTTCAGTAGCAGGAATGTCTGTCTGTCCTTCTACTTCGTCGTCTATATGGAAGTCTATTACATTGTCTCCATAATTCTCTTCATTTCCCTGTAACCCATAGCTAATAGGGATTTTAGATGTGTACATCAGTTTGTCTCTCCTTGTCTGTTTGATGTCTATAATTGAAATATAGACACTAAAAAACGGAAGTACAAGGAACCTAAGCAACTGTTTGGGAACGTAGGCAATTAATACGC
>NZ_JAAHGH010000211.1 GCF_010672525.1 Okeania sp. SIO2B3
TAAACTGAGTTAAAACTCCTTTCTAGCATGGGTTGGCGGAAAATTATGCCCTAGGGGCTTAGATAGTGTCGAACCCTTACACTGTAAAGCATTTATCCTCTTAATATTTACTTTATAAATCAGCTCTAAGCTATTGAAAAATGTTGCCAGAAAATCTGACAACATTTTAGCAGAAGAACGTGAAACTACTTACTAACATTGATTATACTGTTTTTGAGTGGGTTCTGCATGATCATAAATACTACTGGGCTGGAAGTAGCTAGTTTGCTTACCGGAAAAAGTGCGGGAGAATTAGTGAGTGGAGCGCTGAATTTTGCGGAAAAAATTTATAACTTTAACTTTAACCAAACAGACGAGGATATTAACAGAGATTGAGTCTACAATCAATGCTCTCTACGGACTCACCGGAGAATATATCGGGCAACAAGTGGCAGTAATTTTAGTGGGAGGATTATTTAACCCCCCGAAAGTGCAGATCAATGTCAGAGCGCTTAGTTTAGCTTGGGATATTACAGCACTTTTGAGGAAGCGTGAGGTACAGCTATAAGACTATTTATTCCTATATTCCCTGTTGCCTTCCGGAGCTGTTGCCTGTTGCCTAAAGCAATAAAACTTTGTAGCTCATCAACTAGAAAACTGCTGTAATCCTGATATCCGCGACGATTTACTCAACAATACTTCGAGTTTGGCTCATCTAGGAATGACAGCTTTTCGGACTATTGCTATTAAATAGGCATTTTATGAAAGGGAGGCAAGGAATTAAAATGCCACAACTAATAATGTTAGTGACGATCAAGTATTTGGTGACCTATTAGATGGAGTAGAAGGTCAAATTACCCAAATATCAGGTGATGGAGCATATGACAAGTGCAAGTGCTATTTTTTGCCGAGAAATAGCAACCATAATCTCAGTTTTCGACTCCCCATTTGTCATCACCCACGCCAACTCCTGCAATAACCTATCCCACCAACGTCGAGAACTTTCATCAACGGGAACATCTTGCTTGAGGCGACTACTATAAGTCTGAGTAAAACTCCGAAACACCAACCCCAGATGAGCAGGTATTACTTTATTATAGCCAAACACCGAACACAACATCAACAAAAACATCGTCAAAAGTCAAAAGTCAAAAGTCAAAAGTCAAAAGTCAAAAGTCAAAAGTCTTTTAAGGCAAAAGTTAGAAGTTAGAAGTTAGAAACTTTGACAATAGATATAGGGTTTGCTCAGTTACGCTACCGCTAACACACCCTACCAATAGCGTTCATGGGTAAGTCCTGATATAATTTTAAATTTATAGCAAATTATTTTTGTAAATATCTATAATACCATTTGAATAAATATTTTGTATTATTACCTCTTGGCAATTCCTATTCCTTACTTCCTATTTTAATTAAAAATGAAAAAACAAGATAAAACTTTACCCTTAACCCTACTAGGTGCAACCGTATTAATGATTATTGGTAGTGTCGCTGGCTACATTATAATAGCTTCCAAAGAAACAGCAGATAATTTGCCAGTAGGTGCTGAGGTTGTGCCTAAGGATGCAATGATGACTATTTCTGTTTCCAGTAACCCTGGTCAATGGGAAAAACTGCAACAGTTTGGCACTCCAGAATCTCAAACTGCTTTTAAAAATCTATTGGGGCAATTGCGCGATCGCTTCCTGACTACTTATGGTTATAACTATCAACGAGATATTCAACCTTGGGTAGGGGAGGAAATAATGATTGCTTTATTGCGCAAGCAAACTCTAGAAGCAGCTAACTCTACTACTCCCGACTCTCCTCCTCCACCTCCTGCTCAACAAGCAACTGTGGTAATATTACCCATCGCCAACCCAGTCAAGGCGAAACAAATTTTAGACCAACCACGTTCTCTAGAAAAAGGTCAATTAGTTAAACGTACTTATAGAGGTATTGAAATTACAGAAACGGAAGGAGTGCCTAACCAAGATATTTCTGCTGCAGCATTGGGGAATCAGTATTTAGTAATTACTGACTCCCAGACTTCAATAAATCAGGCGATCGATATTTATAAAGGAGACCAGTCTCTGGCAAAAGTTCCTGGTTATACAGAAGCGATCGATAAATTGGAAACCTCTTCACCCTTTGGTCTAGTATATGTGAATATTCCTGTTGCTGCTGCTTATAGTTCTAGTAAGTCTATTACTCCTGTTTCTGAGGAAAATCTCAAACAACTTGAGGATAACCAGGGAGTGGCAGCTAGCGTAAATTTAGTTCCTGAAGGTATAAATTTAAAGGCTATTTCTTGGCTAAAACCTAATAGTCAGAAAAAGTTTACCGTCGAAAACAGAGCTATGGAAATGTTAAATCGAATTCCAGGAAATGCTTTGATGATGGTATCTGGCAGTAATTTACAGAAAATGTGGTCTGATTATGTCAAAAATGCAGCAGCTAACCCAGTAGCTCCTATTAACCCAGATACATTGCGTAAAGCTGTGAAGAATACAACTAATATGAATTTAGATGAAGATTTTCTCAAATGGATGGCAGGAGAATATTCTTTGTCTTTGCTGCCTATCCCTAAAAGTAAGGATGAGTTAAACAAGTTTGCTGCGGGGTTTGTCTTTATGGTCAAAGCAAGCGATCGCCGTGCTGCGGAGGAGTCACTGAAAAAGTTAGATGAGGCCATGAAAAACCAAGAATTTGAGGTAGGTGAAGCTGTTGCCAGTGGAGAACCTGTTGTTAAGTGGACTTCGCCATTTGGTGGTTTTACCGTAATTCGTGGTTGGTTGAATGGAAATGTGGCATTTTTTACATTAGGAGGGTCTGTGGAGAATCAAATTTTGCCCGCCCCAACAACTTCTATGGTTGAAAGTGCTGTATTACAAAAAAGTTTACCACCAGAGTCAGAATCTTTTAACGGTAATTTTTTCCTTGATATTAGTGGCAGCTTTAATCCTCAAAATCTTTCTATTCCGCAACTACCTCCAAATCAAAAAGTTTGGATAGATGGTATGGAGTCTATTGGAGTGACATCTATTGTTAGTAGTAATCGTACCACCCAGTATGATGTATTTGTGAAATTGAAAAAGCAGGAGACAAAATAATTGAAGTAAGGAAGAAGGAAGAAGGAATAAGGGATAAAGTTTTATTATAACTAGACATAGGCGTGGTCATAAAAAATAAAATCAATTATCACACAGAAATTATCAATTCTTTCCCCTCCTGGGAGGGGGATGGGCAAGGGGTGGGTTCCCTACTGCCTACTCCCTATGCATGGAGGAGATGTTTACTGATTATCCGAACATGATATTACGCGTTTGCATTTAACTGCGTGATATGAAAAGCATTCTGGGCTGAAAGCGTTAACGTTTGCGGTAACATTCCGATAGGAAAATTGTGCACCAGCTAAACAAAAACTTTCTTCTCTTCTTCCTTCTTATATCATGTCCGGATAATAGCGTGATAGAACTCCGTTCCGCTTACGCGACCAAAAACTTTCTCCTTCAACTCCAGTTCTTCTTCTTCCTTCCCTCTTTCCTCCCAACCCACCCTTAACCCCTCCCCTCCTGGGAGGGGTTAGGGGTGGGTTGGGAGGGGGAGGGGCGTCTTTGTGATGAATTTCTGAAATCAACGTATATGCTGTCATAATTTCTTGAAAAATATTACCTATTGCCTGGTAACTTGTGGAAGCATAATTACT
>NZ_JAAHGH010000212.1 GCF_010672525.1 Okeania sp. SIO2B3
AATCCTGCTACGAGCATTAGTTCCCTTGCACCACCCACTACAAGCTCGAAAGAATTGAGTAAAGTTTGAACAACTTTATCCCTTCCGTAGAGCTTTTCCGGGATCATAAAGCGATCGCATACATCCCTTTCTCCCAGCTCAAACGATGTAATTTTTCCTGTAGTTTCTAACTGCTGTAGACATTCCTCTAGATCGTATTTCAAACCCAAAGCACTCTGATAGCGCTCCTCAGCATTTTTGGCCATTAACTTCATCACAATATCTGACAGCACTTGGGGTATCTCTTCCTTGTTCCCTAATACAGTTGGCATTTTCGCCAGATGACAATGCACAAGTTCCATGGGGTCACGGGTATCAAACGGTAATTTTCTGGTTAGCAGTTCAAAAAATGTTACACCGAGAGAGTAGAAGTCGGTGCGATAGTCAATACCTCGATTCATGCGTCCAGTTTGTTCGGGGGAAATATAGGCCAGGGTTCCTTCAAGAATATTGGGGTTTATCAGTTGTTGTTGTTCTTTTGGTAGTAAAGTGGAGATGCTGAAGTCGATGAGTTTGACTAGATGAGTTTCAGGGTGGATGAGAATATTAGCGGGTTTGATATCTTTGTGGATAATACGTTGTTGAGTCAGATATTGGAGAGCTTCTGCTAGTTGGATAGCTATGTGGAGAAATTCATTGAGGGAATGGGTTTGAGTCGGCCAATAATCGGATAGAGCAATCGATCCTGAGTCGGCCATTACTAAGGAATAACCATTAGTATAGGTTTCTAAGGATAAGCATTGAACAATAGCTGGATGTTCCAGGTGACTAGCGATCGTGTATTGGTTGCGGAATTGAACCAATTCATTGAAGCTAGGATGAGGGTTGCGTAAGACTTTGACGATAACTGGTTGCCGAGGAGTTTCTTGAATTGCTCGATAGACCAGCGTGCGTTGTCCGGCATAGATTTGATTGATTTCTTGATAACCAGCTAAGTTTAACATCACTATCACCAGGAATTTAGGCTAAATATGTGAGTACTATTTTACTTAATTTTGACCTCAATTGCCAAACAAATCATGTTATTCCTGTATAATTAACTAATTCGATCGAATTAATTATACAAATGAGAAAAAAAATATTATTCAGGACTTACGTAGAGACTTTAAATATAGCGAGGGCGACATGCGGAGCTTGGCGTTAGCCAATACCATTCGCCCCTACAAATGGTGGTTGAAAAGTCAATTTGCGTAAGTCCTGTTATTCTAAAAATATTGAATTTTAACTAGCTGTCAGCTAACAGCTTTGAGCGATCGGTTTAGATAATTAGGCGTTGCTGAATTGAAGTATGAATGTGCGATTTTTTGGTTCTCGCCTTCGCCCCCGCGCATCCCCCAATTGGGGGGGGAATTTTAGAGTTTTATTCCCCCTAAATTTGGGGGGCTAGGGGGGCTTGGATCATACCCATAATCAGCAACGCCGATAATTAATTATAATACCGTAGGTTGGGTTAAGCGCTAGCGCAACCCAACAAACACAAGAAGCGTTGTTATATTTTCTGACTCTTCTTACGAAAGTTGTTCACGGGGAAACCACGGTAACTGAGATAATTAGGGCTTACTGATTAAATATCAAAGCACTGACTGATATTGGTTTTAGGCAAATTATGCCTTTAAAAAGTATGAGTTTTTCGGTTGCTGTAGTTAAAAAAGTGAGGATTTTCACCGAAGCAAAAGCCGAAAAATCATGATCGACAAAACGCCCGCTCCTACCTCCTCGCTCATTCCCATTTCTCCCCTCCTAGGAGGGGGAGGGGCGAGGGGTGGGTTGTCTCCTGTCTCCTGTCTTCCCCTCCTGGGAGGGGTTAGGGGTGGGTTGTCTTCTACCCCAGCAAAAAGACTTTCCATACGCAAACCCTAATTATGACTACTTTTATGACAAAAATTAAAGCTTCTCAAATCGAATATGTCGATGTAATAATCATCGGTGGTGGCATTGCCGGAATTTCTATTGCTGAATTTCTCGCCCGCCATAGTCATCTTTCCATCAAAGTATTAGAAAGCGCCTCACAATTAGGAACATTTGCTTCGGGTAAACTCGAAGGTTGGTTTCATACTGGCGCGCTTTACTCAGGTCATGACGATGCTCAGACTTTTATCAATTGTGTAAATAGTTTAGAGGATGCAATTAATCTATACAGTTCCTACTTTACCGAACAATGTAATATTGCGCTGACAGAAACAAAACCCAATTTTTTCACTCCCGCAGTCATCCCTAAACTCAATGGTTGGTTTAACGATCGCCCTGTATATTTAATTCATCCCGGAACAAATTCTCCTGAAATTAGTCTATCTGGTCTCAAGAGTGACTCGGTACAAATGGAAATTCAGCGTAACCGAGTCTTGGGAAGATTAGAAACTGCTTATGGTCAACAACATAATTGGTATCAGAATGGAAATTGTCTAGCACCAATTTATGCACAGGTCGAAGCTTATGAAGGCTTAAATTGTTCGTTGCGTCACTCAACAGAAACGATAGATAACCTTTGTAGTCAATTCGATAACTATTACGATCTAGAAAAGTCAAACTATGAAATTATCAGAACATTAGATTCCTCCATGAATACCAGTGCAATAATCAAAGACCTGGTTGCCAGCGCTCTCACTCAAGGGGTGACATTCGAGACTGGAGTAGTTATTGATAAACTATTAATAGACCGTTACGGTCCAATTCAAATCAAAAGTCTTTTGTGTCAGACACAACAAGGTTTTCCCAAACGTCTCAAAGCAAAGTTATTTATTTTTGCAGTAGGAAAAGGTTTTGAACCATTTTTGTCTGATTTACAAGTACGAGCAAAACTCAAACGTAGTCGTAGTGCTATGGTAGTAGCTCAACCTGCCTTAACTGATACAAATTTTGTGCGGATGTCTACTAAGAAAAAATTTCATTTCAATCATTTTGTGCATAGCTGTGAAATTGAGGCCGAAAAATTTGTTTACTCAATGTTAGCTGATTCTAGTTATACTAACGACGATATCATAAATCAAGGAGATGAAGATGAAGTTGATATTGAGCCAATTTTGGAGTCCGCAGAACGATATTTTGGCAAAGATAAACTTTACAGTCGAAATCTCTTTAGTTACGAATGTGTGAAAACAGAATTTATTAGTCAGGAAGAGCAAAAACGCCGTTATAGTTATTGGATAGAGTCAAATCCTCACAGTAATTATTTGTGTGTCTTACCAGGCAAATTTTCGTTTTTCCCCACTGTAGCATTCCAATCTTATCAACGTATAAAAACTCTAATTAATTTTGATGAGTCTGTGCCAAAATCAACTTTTACACCAGATATTAAAGTAATTGAAGAGGCAAATAAGCTAGTAGCTGATTCCTATCCAATGAAAATTATCACTGAGACCAGAAACAATTAATAATTAATAATTAATAATAGAGTTGTTGGGAAATAACTTAGGTGAGCGAAAAATGAAAACTTAAACTAATTAATTTTGGTTAGTGATTTGATTATTTATGCTGCCATCAGGTACAAGTTCCATAGTCCAGTTGCTGTTAAC
>NZ_JAAHGH010000213.1 GCF_010672525.1 Okeania sp. SIO2B3
AAATAGTAGCTAAAACTTCAGATTTAATCGAACGGGGTGAGAAGTATTTTGGGCTGATATGTCCCGGTGAAGAGAAGGCGTTTGTGGAGGTTTTGCCTCCTCCCGGATTCTACGCCGAACAGCAAAATCCTCCACAGAAGGATGAGTCTGAAATCCAGTTAGGACAATCAACAGAGCAGCTTGATCCTCCCGAACCGCCAAAGGTCGGAATGGAGGATAACCGCCGAAATAGTGCTAATAACAATTGCCCTAAATGTGGAGGAAAAAACCTCCTTAAAAATGGTGTACGTGAGTTAAAAAGTGGTAAAGTACAGCGGTATAAATGTGGGGATTGTGGTAAACAATTCTCTGTAAAAATGTCAAACTTAATTAGTGTATAGTGGTTAAAATTATGAAAGTTATTGTTGACATTGAAGAAAACTATTTTTTGCTCAGGCTTTGGCTGCCATTGAAAAAATAGCAAGCGGTGGTAATTTAGATATTGGTGATGTTAACAGCCTGGTTGATGCTGCAAAAAAAAGCTGCCTTAAATTGTGATTCTATTATTCCTTTGGAGTCTGGTAATGGTAAAAAAGAAACCTTGGAAAATATTAAATCTCTTAAAAAAATTGTTGCTAATCTTTCTTAGAATTATTTCAATATTTTTGCTTTGGTTATCAAAGTCAATAATTTACTTACTGGAAAGGCCAGATTTTCAAGTGCAAAAAGTAGATTATCATACTTATATCCAATCTCCACAGTGGAAAGCAAAGGGAAAAATATTCAAGAAAAAAGTAGGCAATCGCTGTCAAGTTTTTCCTTGGGTACAATTAAAAACATACGCTATTCATCACTGTGTGCGACTCGTTGGTTAGTCAAGACTGCTGAAAAGCAGGTATATCTAGCCTTCCAGGTCACAACATGAAGTGTATAACTCCGACCTGTGAAAACTCTTATATCCTTGATGGTGAAATTCCATCCACCTTGTTGTTGGGTTGACAGCATAGGCCACATTGGTGAGACTGAACATCAAACTGGTGAAGCTGGTCTAAAAGCGGGACAATACCAGTTACCAGGAACGATACCGCGAGCAAAGACTGACAAGTGGACAAACAGGAAGGTAATCAAACTCTCGTGAGAATAAACCATCCCCAAGGTAGCTATGGGATGTAGGACGAAAGTCAGGGGGTCAATGGCTAATCTCATGCAGTGGAGATTATCAACAACCATATTGAACCCTCCGGGAGATTTTACCCCACTAAATCAGCCGTAATAAAGGAAATAAGGGAACGAGGAAACCTCTCTAAGACACCTAAGCATATAGGTCGGAATCTTAGGAAGCCATTCAAGGTCAATCTGTACAACGGTTGCAGGTCTTAGGGAGAGTAGGATTAGATAAGAAGCATTAATTTGCAGACGTATCTACTGTTAGACGTAATGTAAGGCAATGAATAGTAATGAATAAAGCTCAAACACTAAAAAGAAGATTAGGAAACCCTAAGCCATTTTTAAGCGTAGCATGGGATACAAAGGATATACCGAATCAAGTTAGTATCAATCCAAACCTAAAATGGAAGGATATTAATTGGAAAAAGGTAGAGAAATCTGTGTTCCGATTACAAAAATTGATTTACAGAGCATCCAGCCGTGGCGAACTCCGCAAGATGCACAGATACCAAAAACTTCTTTTAAAAAGTTACTACGCTAGGTTGCTAGCTGTTAGGCGAGTGACACAGGATAACCAGGGAAAGAAAACTGCCGGGATAGATAGTATTAAAAATCTACCTCCCATGCAGCGACTAAATTTGGTGAACCTACTATCATCACGTTATCTCAAAGCAAGTCCCACCCGCAGAGTATATATACCAAAACCAGGGAGGGATGAAAAGAGACCTCTCGGAATCCCCACAATGTACGACCGTGCATTACAAGCCTTGGTAAAATTAGGTATGGAACCAGAATGGGAAGCACGTTTTGAACCTAATAGCTATGGTTTTAGACCAGGACGGTCAACTCATGATGCCATAGAGGCCATCTTTAACAGCATCCGGTATAAACCTAAATATGTACTGGATGCTGATATATCCAAATGTTTTGACCGAATTAACCACGATGCACTTCTAGGAAAGATAGGTCAATCTCCCTACAGACGATTAATCAAACAGTGGTTGAAGTCTGGAGTATTTGACAATAATCAATTCCTAGAATCTGTGGAAGGTACACCACAGGGAGGGGTTATATCTCCCCTACTAGCAAACATCGCCTTACACGGTATGGAAGAAAGACTAATGGAATTTGCCAAGACCTTAGACATAAGAAATGGAAAAGGTCATCAAATAAGCTGGAAACATAAATGTAAAGGCTTAACATTAGTCCGCTATGCTGATGACTTTGTAATCCTACACAAAGATATCAAAGTAGTTTTACAAGCAAAAACCGTAGTACAGGAATGGTTAAACCAGGTAGGATTAGAACTAAAACCAGAAAAGACCAAAATTGCCCACACCTTGGAAGAACATGAAGGAAACACACCCGGATTTGACTTTCTTGGTTTCACTATCAGGCAATGGAACATAAAGACAACCAAACAAGGATTTAAGACGCTGATTAAGCCATCCTCCAAGAGCATTAAAGCTCATTATCGGAAATTGGCGGATATATGTGATTCTCACAAAAACGCCCCTACTAAGGCTTTAATAGCTAAACTAAACCCGGTAATAAAAGGATGGACTAACTACTTCTCAACCGTAGTCAGTAAAGATATATTCAAAAAAATGGATACGCTCCTATGGAAAAGACTATGGAGATGGGCAGGTAGAAGGCATCCAAATAAGTCGGCTAAATGGGTTAAGAAAAAGTATTTCCCCCGCTGCAAAGGAACCAGTAATTGGGTGCTTAACGATGGCGGGTTTATACTAAACCAACACTCAGATGTTCCTATTGTGAGACACGTCAAAGTAAAAGGTAATAAATCCCCTTATGACGGCGATTGGACTTATTGGAGTAGTAGAATTGGCAAACATCCAGGCGTAAGGAAAGAAGTCACGACGCTTTTAAAACGTCAGAAGAATAAATGCGCATTTTGTGGACTAACCTTTAGATCAACTGACCTTATGGAAGTTGACCATATAAAACCAAGGTCAGTTGGTGGTGACAACACACTCAAAAACAAACAACTGTTGCACCGACATTGCCACGATACTAAAACTGCCTTGGATCAAAAGACATACGCAGAACCAAAGTTGCAGGACTTACCTGATGATTATCTATGGGTTGATGATATGTTGATATTAAGGCAGGGATGTACCCATGACAAGGGACGTTTAAGAGAGGAGCCGTGATGAGGTGAAAGTCTCACGTCCGGTTCTGAAGACGAGTCGGTTTGGTAACAAACTGGCTTAGTTTAACACTTATAAGAATTTAGGTGATGAAAAGTGGAATATTGATTGTGTAGTTTTGTCAAAATCTGCTCATGCCATTGTGCATAGTTGGTTGGCTGGTTCTATCTATCCAATAGGAGTAAGTGAGCAAGAAAAAAAAGGTAGTAAATATCCTAAT
>NZ_JAAHGH010000214.1 GCF_010672525.1 Okeania sp. SIO2B3
TAGATTTTAGATAGGTTTTTTTGTGGCGAGGGCTCTGATGTAAATGGTAGATTAATGATTTTTTTAACTATAGCGCCTGGGTTATTAGATTTTAGATAGGTTTTTTTGTGGCGAGGGCTCTGATGTAAATGGTAGATTAATGATTTTTTTAACTATAGCGCCTGGGTTATTAGATTTTAGATAGGTTTTTTTGTGGCGAGGGCTCTGATGTATAGCAATGTGCGCTGGCATATTTACAAATTGCAGGAGGTGTCCAATAGCTAAAAGCCTTATATTATCAGCAATTTATTCCCCCTTCCGGAGCTGTTGCCTTCCGGAGCTGTTGCCTGCGCACAGCGCTATAAATGGTAGATTAATGATTTTTTTAACTATAGCGCCTTAGTTATGAGATTAAAGTATCATAAACTTTTGCGATCTTAGCAATATGAAAGTAGCCAGGAGTCAAAATTAATTAATGCTGTAGTTGATAAATTTCCACTAATCAAATATCAATCAATATTAGATTTACTGGAAAAATTTAAACAATATATTCATTTATTTCTACATACATAATTCAATTATGACTCCTGACTCCTAAATTCTTTATTGATAAACTGGCAACAAATTTACATAAATTCTCGTGGGTCGGTAACATATCCAGTCAGTGCTGAAGCTGCTGCTGTGTAGGGAGAAGCTAAATAAACTTGTGCCTGTTTATTCCCCATTCGACCAGGGAAATTACGATTAGTTGTAGACACACAAATTTCTGGTTCATTTAATCGCCCAAATGTATCTTTTGGTCCGCCTAAACAAGCAGCACAAGACGGAGCAGCAGGTTCAATACAACCAGCATCTAAAAATATTTCTGAGAGGGTTTTTCCATCATGTTTTAAGCTAAATAAATCCTCATAAACTTTCTGAGTTGCTGGTACTAAATAGGTGGGAACTTTCACTTGATGACCTTTAATAAGTTTAGCTGCATGAAGAAAATCAGAAGTTTTTCCACCTGTACAAGAACCAATATAAACTCGGTCAATTTTAACATCCTGACAATTACGAGCAAGTTCTTTATTATCTGGAGAATGAGGTTTAGCTACGACTGGTTCTAATTTTGTCACATCGTAGGAGCGATAGTGCTCCGCACGGCTAGCGCCAACGCTATAAAATGTCGCATTTTCATCTGTATGAAATGACTCAAATGTTTTATCTGTTCGACCTTGTAAATATTTAAAAGTAGTCTCATCCGCAGCGATAACTCCATTTTTACCACCTGCTTCAATGACCATATTGCAAAGGGTCATTCGTTCTTCCATGGTCATCTGTTTCACTGTCTCTCCTGCAAATTCCATTGTTCTATAAGTAGCGCCGGAAACAGAAATATCTCCAATAATTTGCAAGATTAAATCTTTTGCTAATAAATAGTCCGGCATTTCCCCATTCAAGACAAACCGCATAGTTGCTGGAACTTTTACAAGTAGTTTGCCAGTTCCTAAAATAAAAGCAGCATCAGTATTGCCGATACCTGTGGCAAATTGTCCAAAAGCACCTGCATTACAAGTATGGGAGTCTGTACCAAATAAAACTTCCCCTGGACGGGTGTGCCCTTCTTGGGCTAGAGCAACGTGGCAAACTCCTTTGTAGTCTGGGTTGGCTTTGAAATTTGAGCGATCGGTAATGTCGTAAAAGTATTTGATGTTTTGTTCTTGGGCAAAGTCTCGCAGAATATCTACGTTACGGTTAGCTCGTTTGTCGGTGGTGAAAATATAGTGGTCTGGGATAAGAACGATTTTTTCCCGGTCCCAAACTTGGGCTTTTTCGCCAAATTCTTTTTTAAAGATGCCAATAGTACCAGGACCACACACATCATGGGTCATTAGAACATCTACGTTAATCCAAATATTTTCTCCTGGGGTAACGGTAGATTTTCCTGATGCTTTGGCCAGGATTTTTTCAACCATAGTCATTGCCATAAATGTTTCCTCTACTGGTGATGATTTAAGTAGTTTACAAGTGTATTTTAGACAACCTAATATTGTTTCGGGCAAGTCATTTCAGTTATCAGTTATCAGTTATCAGCACCTCATGGAATAGGGAGGCTACGAAAATACTGAAGTTTATTTTCTCTTGGTCGATGGTCGGACAGCGCAGGTTTCGGAGCCATCCCACCCTCCGGGAAGCTCCGAAGAGAGAACTCCGTTCCGCTGTCGCGTTTCGCGTCAGCGTTGCGTTACGCCAGTTTTGCGAAGCAAAAGCAAACGACCGTTTTATCCCCTTAAAAGGGGAGGCTATTTACCTTACTTTTTGGTCAAGGGTGAGGAGGTAATTCTGAGAGTGCCTCAAAATGTTAGAAACACTCTAGAAAGTAAGCAAAAAATCAAAAATTAAAAGTTACAACATTCTACTCTTGACTTCTGATTTTAAAATTGCTTTATTTTTGTGATTTTGAAAGCTAAAGGTGATACAAAAACAATAACAATCAAATAAGTTATTTTAGCGATCGCTTAATCATCAAAATATATTAAAGGGTAGTTTTTGGGAGTTAATATAATTATTTTCAAAACATATAGCAATTCCCAAAAAGCGTTTCTGTACAAAATTCCTTGGTTTTAGGGAGTAGTAATTCTGGTTCTGTAGGAATTGATAAATGAAGATCGACAAATGTACCTTATTACCTTGGGAAACGCTTCAATACTTTTGACTGAAATGAAGTGTGTCTTACATTCTGAGGAAACCTCAGAATTACACACTTGCTTTTAAATGCATGACTTTTAACTTCCCCGTAGTGCCACTAGAACGAGCAATATTTGAAAAAAATTTACGGGTAGATTTATTAATAATAAGCACCATTAAAAGGGCGTTGCTGAGTAGTAATGATTTTTAGATTAGACTTGTCGCTAAATAGAGGGAAAAAATCGCTCCAACCTAGACAGAGCAATAACTCCAAGGCTTTTTAACTGCCAATAGCTACAATCGTTATAGAACAAGGTTTTTGGGGATTTTTGAAGTTATAAAGCGACAAGTCTATTAAGTATCAACGCAAAATATAAGTTTTTCTATTTTAGTTGAATAAAAAGTCATGCGTAGGTACGAGTAACACCCAATAATTACATACTACTATGATTTTTTTGAGGATGCAAAGGGAAAATCCTTGCCGTTTTTTTGGTGCTTCACAAGATGATGTCTTGCATTTGTGAAGATAGTGTTGGCGGAGCAAGTGCGTTAGCTACATCGCTTCTGCATGAGTCAATGTATGGATGTGTTGATGGGGTGAAAATTTTTCGGTGTCGCTACTTCTTGTCACTTCTTTATTATTGAAGTGCTTCAGCGGATGATAGTTTTCTCTGCTTTGATTGTGTG
>NZ_JAAHGH010000215.1 GCF_010672525.1 Okeania sp. SIO2B3
TGCAAAACCCCATAACTCTTCTCTTGGTCAGCATTCCCTCTCTTGGTCGGCGTTCCCTTGCGACTGGCGTCGTCGCGGGGTCCGACCGCTTGCGCCTAACGGCGACGCGGGGTCTGACCGCAGTTTTTAAGGTGCAAACGCTACAGTTAAGTAGCTATAGGTTTTTAGAGCGGTTGAATACCTTTGCGCTGTTTCGAGCATAACATAAAGTCCCCCTTTTAGGGGGAGGCTTTAAACCCAATTTTTCGGTAAAATTGAAAATACTTGTTACTTAATACCTGAAATATACCTTGGCAAGTAATTCCTAATTTTTCAACTATTCGACCCTTCTTGAAGATTTAGAAGGGTTTATTTTCTCTAAAGTAAAGAGGGTGGGGAGATAGGGACCCCCTCTCAGAAGGCAGGGTCAATTTATTGTCACCAGAGAAAAAAGGAGGGGGGTGGGAAGTGTGGGGAGTGTGGGAAGCACAGGATCTCAAAAAAATATAGGGTTGTAAATATTCTCCCCAGGCAAAGAATTAGTCCTGCTCTCAGAAGGGGAATATCGAGAAAGATTTGGCAATAGCGCTGAGATGGAAATTTTTTTTATACCGAACCCGAGTGCATTTAATATCAGAAATTAAGTTTAATTTGTCTGATGAGCGAAAAAAACTGATGACTAATTCATGCTTGATGAGCTACTACCATAAAAACTTAATATTATAGCAGTTTTCAATAGACATCTGGTGGAAAAGAAATAAACCTTTTAATTAGATCGGTTTAGGAAAGAAAAAATCGCCCTAAAAAATCCTTTTTCATGCCTTTGCGCGTAAAAATATCTTACCCGTTGCCTGTTCCCTGTTCCCTGTTGCCTACTCCTGGAAAAAATCTATATCTTTTTCACCAGAGGTCTCATAGACATCTCCAAAAATCAAAAATCAAATCAATTTATAGTAGATAAATCATCAATTATTTCTCCCTACTGTCTACTCCCTCTTTTCCAATAATCAAAAATCAAATCAATTAGCTTAGGGTGTGTCATCAATTATTTCCCTCTACTGCCTACTGCCTACTCCCTCTTTTCCCGAGAGGTCTAATGACGATCGCCCATCAAAAACTATTAACCTATCCTTAACCTAAATAGGTTAAGCTTTCGTTTATTCTTTTTGGTGTCTAGGTATAGAAAGCTAATAATTATGCAATTTCCTCTTAATCTTGCTCGAATAACTCGTATGACTGCAAAAATGTCTGCAGTAGCTTTGACAATTGGTTTAGCTGCCTGCGGTGGTGGCGGTGACACTGGTGGTACAGGTGGAGGTGGAGGTGGTCAAGTCAACCTCGTTGGAGCAGGAGCTTCTTTTCCAGCACCTCTCTATCAACGTTGGTTTCAAGAGGTGAGTCAGAGTGACCCTGACCTACAGGTAGATTATCAGTCGGTAGGTAGCGGAGCTGGTATTGAAAGATTTACTCAAGAATTAGTAGATTTCGGTGCTAGTGATGTGGCAATGACAGATGAGGAAATTGCTCAAGTTAGCAGAGGAGTAATTTTGTTACCGATGACTGCTGGTTGTGTTGTATTAGCTTACAATTTGCCAGATGTTTCTGGTCTGAAGCTTTCTAGGGAAGTTTATGTAGACATATTGTTGGGTAATATTACTAACTGGAATGACCCTAAGATAGCTGCAATTAATCCTGATGTAACTTTGCCAGATCAAACAATTACGGTTGTATATCGTTCTGATGGTAGTGGTACAACTGGGGTTTTCACGAAGCATTTGAGTGCTATTAGTCCAGAATGGAAAGAGAAAGTAGGGGAAGGTAAAACTGTTCAATGGCCAGTAGGTATTGGTGGGGCTAAGAATGATGGTGTAACTGCTAGCATCCGTCAAACCGAGGGAGCAATAGGTTATGTTGAGTATGGGTTTGCTAAGAGTGCTGGTCTGAATATGGCTTCCCTGGAAAATAGTTCTGGTAATTATATAGAAGCTACTGCTAAATCAGCAACTGCAACTTTAGAAGCGGTAGTATTACCTGAAAATCTACGAGCTTTTATTACTGATCCAGAAGGAGATAATTCTTATCCAATTGTGACTTACACTTGGATGCTTGCTTATGGTCAATATGATGATGCAGGTAAAGCTCAGGGAGTGGAAAAAATGATTGAATTTGGCTTAAATGAAGGTCAAAAAATTAGTGGTGAAATAGGTTATATTCCTCTTCCTAATAATGTACGTCAAAAAGTTTTAGAAACTGCCGATAAAATTAGCCCAGATTACAACATGACTCTCAAGTAGCATCAATTCATTAATTAATAATTGATAATGGATAATTGATAATTACCTCTGGTTAAAACCGTTACGGAATTGAATATAAGGAAATATTATTTCTTCTCTTGTTCCATTGGAGATGGCGAGGTCCCCTCACCATCTCTATACCGCTTTTTTCCCCTTAAAAGGGGAGGGTTTAAACCAGAATTATTTAATTATTAATTATTCGGTAAATAAGGTGGTAGGTGTTAGGTGAGTAATCTAAAATATGCTTAGATAAACCACACATTGATGATTTTATTTTAAACCTAAGCGATCAATTCATTAATGGATAATGGATAATTGATAATTGATAATTACCTCTGGTTAAAACCGTTACGGAATTGAATATAAGGAAGTATTATTTCTTTTCTCTTGGTCGATTGGATATGGTTAGGAAACCCATCCATCCCATCCTACGGAATGCTCCGCAAACGACCGCTGTCTTGGTTGATTGGATATGGCGAGGGGACCTCGCCATCCCTCAACCGCTTTTTCCCCTTAAAAGGGGAGGGTTTAAACCAGAATTATTTAATTATTAATTATTAATTATTAATTATTCGGTAAGAGTTATACACCTATCACTTTTGAACGATAGTGACATTAAATGAGGTAGTCAGTTAGAGGAGATGTCAGATTAACCAGTTAGGTTAACGCTTATACAGTAGGACTGAAAATGGAGTCGATGGGAATACTTGCTCCACAAACTGTATTAGCATCGTGTAGATGGTGGGGTATTAAACCCACTCAGGAAAAATATAATTCTGAATTATAAATTTAGTTCATTGCACTAATTTTGAGATAATATAAATTCAAAATTAACCTAATAAAGTTCCTGAAGTTGACTCAATAACCCCTTGAAAATGTATATACCTATTTGAGGTAAATAGAGGTAAACAATTTTATGGTTGCACAATCTAAAGTTCAAAAAGATAGTCGGTCTCGGACTAATACAGAAAGAAAGTTTGATGATGGTTTTATTACTGTAACTAAAATTTTTGCTTGGGGTATTGCAGCTATTTTAATATTGATAGCTTTAACGGTAGCTTG
>NZ_JAAHGH010000216.1 GCF_010672525.1 Okeania sp. SIO2B3
TTTATATATAGCAGGAGGTATCGCTGCTAAAATCTTGCCACTGATGAAATCAGGTACTTTTATGGAAGCTTTTCACCATAAGGGACGGATGAGACCATTGGCCCCTCTCCCCCCTCTCCCCCCTCTTCCCCCTCTTCCTTTTTTCTCTGGTGACAATAAATAGACCCTGCCTCCATGGTCGGGCCCCGCGGGTGGGTTGACTCCAGCATAGCTGCCTTACCTCCTCCAAAGTGTAACTATTCAACCGGACATGATATAAGTATTCAACCGCACATAATATAAGTTGAGCTTCATACAAATTTATAAAATTTTAAACTTTTGTGTAGTTTTAGCTACATTTTTTGATGTTTCTGCCACCATAAAAACATAAACAATCTTTAAAAAACTAATTTTATCAAACGGAGTTGAAAAATATGGATGCTCAAAAATTCCTGAGTCGCTACTCTATAGGAAAACGCTATTTCCGAGGAATTTGCCTCAGTAATGCAAATCTGCGTGGGGTAAAACTGAGTATGGTTAATCTAAATCAAGCTGATTTAAGTGGGGTTGACTTAAGTGGGGCAAAACTAATTGGAGCTGAGTTAAGTCAAGCAAATTTATCTGGTGCCGATCTTAGTCATGCAGACTTGCGTAGCGCTAATTTAAGTGATGTTAATCTAATCGGTGCTGACTTGACAGGAGCAAAGCTAGCACGAGCTAATTTGAATCGAGCAGATCTGCGTAGCACTAACCTTACTGGTGCAGACTTAATTGGAGCAAACCTGAATGAAATAGAAATGAGTGGCGCAGATTTGACCGCAGCAAATATTAATCAAGCAGAATTAAGTGCAGCTAGTTCTCACTTAGGTGTTTCTCGCAAATGGGTGACATGGGCAGGAAGCCATTAGATTTTTATCAAAAAGTATAGCAGGCAACAGGCAACAAGCAACAGTGGGAAAAACATTTTCCCTGATTCAGTTCATCATCAGCATAATATCATGTCCGGATAATTAGGGTTTGCGTATGGAAGTCTTATGGGTAAGGGTAGGAGACAGCTATACTGGAGACAACCCACCCCTCGCCCCTCCCCCGACCGTGGAGGGGGAGACAGGAGAAATCGGAATTATAGAGGAGGTAGGAGGAAGAATAATCCCTTGATTATTCTGCGCAACTATACGCCTAAAATGCGCTCTTTTTTGAACCATTACGACCATTAAGCTTGGACTTTTTTTAACTAAAAAATGCGCTCAACCTTTATAGAACCCATTTGAGACCTATATAATTATGGTAGTCAAGTCTTTTCGCGCATCAATTTTGACCGAAAATCTTGGTGTTGGTGTGTTTTTTTTGTATTATTTCTCCCCACATCTTCCCTCTTCCCTCTGATATCATGTCCGGATAAGAGCGTGATAGAACTCCGTTCCGCTTACGCGACCAAAAACTTTCTCCTTCAACTCCAGTTCTTCTTCTTCCTTCCCTCTTTCCTCCTGAGGACTGAGGACTGAGGACTGAGGACTCCGTCGTTATTTATTTATAACTGTTCAACCGGACATGATATTACCTCCTATCTCCTGTCTCCAGTATAGCTGTCTCCTCGCTAAAAAAACGTGCGTATTTATGAAGATACGATCAGGGGTTCTATATGTCAATGCTTTTAGATTTAATCAGCAAACCATAATTAGTGACAAAAAAAACTTTCTCCCTTTAAACCTTTGTTTCCCTTCAGCATAGCTGCCCTCAGCTCCCGCTGCCTTCCTTCCTCCTAAGTGTAACTATTCAAGCGGACATGATATAAGTCCGCGCCCTACTTATCTATTGCGATATAAAATTTGAGGTTACTAAGGATATCTCACGCCATTTGACGTGGGTTTCTAGCATGGTAAATCATTCTTTCTACTTAATTCCAAAATATTTTCTGCACAAGCGTGTCGAGAAGTGTCATGTATTAACCAGAAAAAATTACATAAAACTTATAAAAACAGCTTTCTCAAAATAATTGGGTTGCGCAACCCCGCCTTTTAAGGCGAAATATTTTTGGAGACTTGCTCAAACCCCCGTTACAAAAACAACTTCTGTACCTCGCCCTACCGACGGCTCCCCTATCTGACTTCTGACTTCTGATATCATGTCCGGTAGCATCGGAGCGTGTATAGAATTAAGTCACAATTAGAAGAAACCCTTCTGCCCTCTGCCTTCCTTCCACCAAAGTATAAGTATTCAAGCGGACATGATATGACTTCGTTAAACCTCTGGGATAATTAATCTCAAAGCCTTGTCATGCCTTTGCAAAAATTAAGTTTCCGGAAATGTATTTTGAATATGGTGATTTTTCCATGTTATTTCCTGAAAATTCAAACTTTGAGGTTTGGAAAAAGGAGATATACCTAATAAAATAGGCAGTAACAACGTAATCATTGTGGCATAAAAAAATTTTTCGAGCATGAACCAACTCCTGAAAATTTTTCGGCCACTATTATATTATATATGTTGGTAAATATGCACTATTTTAGAATCCCGAACCTCTTTTACCGTTGGGCATAATTGTCCACCAATTAGTTTTTGCCATATCTATTTGTTTATCATTTATCATGGCATTAGTGAGATTAGTACCACACAGATTTGCTCCCCGTAAGTTCGCACCATTCAAATAAGCATTTGTCAGGTCTGCATCCCGCAGATCGCATCCTGCCAAACTAGCTGTACTTAAATAAGCCTTAGTCAGATTTGCATTTTTGAGCACAGTATTAGTTAAATTAACATGACCAAGATTAGCATCGGACAAATCTGCACCTTGCAAATCACTTTGATACAAATTAGCTCCATAAAAATTCACCCCAGACAACTTGACATTACGCAAGTTCAAGCGACTTAAATTACAATCAGCAAAATCTCTTCTACCTTTAACATAAGCACTACGCAATGTTGCAGCAGTCCATTTTTCTGGGGTTTTAGAGTTTAATGTTGTTGTCTTTTTTGGGCTCTCTGATATTATCCAATTATGATATTGTAGCAGTTGAGAAGCTGAATATAAAAAGTATGGCTAAGTCTAGATTGGCTAAGTCTGTACATGATGTAGGGTGGGGTCAATTAAGGAAATATTAACTA
>NZ_JAAHGH010000217.1 GCF_010672525.1 Okeania sp. SIO2B3
GGGGGGGAGGGGAGGAGGGGGGGATGGGGGGAGGGGGGGAGGGGGAGATGGGGAGATGGGGAGATGGGGAGAAAAAGACACCTATAAACAAAAATAAGAGTGCACAGTTTTAGGTGTGTCAGTCTACTACTGGACTATAATTTTTTTTCAATGTCTATTGAATGTCTATTATTAACCATCAATTTTATAAAAAGGCTAACAATAAAAACAATTAATTCATATCCGCCAACAATGATTAGTAGTCCTAGAAAAGTTACCATTAGCGAGTAAGGTAAGCTTATATCTTTTTTTGAACTTAATAGCTCACTTTTATATTTATCAAAATTTGAAATATATTCTTTTTTATCTAGAAGTATTCCTTGATTGTATCTATCCAAGCTGTATTCTCTAAAATAAAATGTAACAACAATTACTAATACTGAAAATACTATTACTTTAGAAACTAATTCTATGTTTTTCATTTTTATATAAAGAACGAACTAAATTACTTATCTATGAAGAGAATCTAACCCCCGTTGCAACACCACCAAACCATGTGATACATAAACTAGAAATTTTTTGTAACTTGCTTGTCTTGTCATTTTCTGAGCGAAGTTCAATAATTGAAAATACAATTAGAGGTATTACACTCAAACCTATTAAGAAGTGAAAATTTTGTACTATAGCAGCTCCAAGACCAGTAAAAAACATAAAAACATACTCAAACAGAAACTTAAAAAAATCTTTCATAATTAAATTACTACCTTAATAAAAACATAACTTATACAAGTAGGCTGTATATAGCGTTAAGCTTTATAATTCATGTCCATTTTTATCTTCTAGTTATAGTTGTTTTAAATAAGAATGAGACACTTTTTCAGCAGAAACCGTTTCACAGCAAGAAATTATCGTCTCAACCTAAACTAAAATGACTATAGTTAGAAACTCTTTCCATAATCGCCTGTATAGTAATGGTATGCCAACTGAAATACTTCCAATTTTGTCCATATTTTGTTTTAATTTCATCTACTTTTGTACAAAAATGTTAAAAATGTACTAAACTGTTCCCAAATATAAGCAATGATACAAATCAAATCCTATTCCCTAACCCCATGAGTCTAGAAGAAGCCTTAAAACTGGCCGATGAAATAGTCTTTGAGAAAACAGGTCAGCATTTAGATGATTTACAACAAGCGGTATTGCAAGGAACTCTAAAACGCAAGAGATACAGACAAATAGCTGAAGATTTTGACTACTCTGAAAGTTGCATTAGAGGTGTGGGTGCAGAATTATGGAAAACACTTTCAGAAGCGTTAGGGGAAAAGGTTACTAAACCAAATTTTCGCTCCGCAATAGAGAGGTGGCAAAACTCTAACATTTTAAACCTTGCACAAGATGTTGTAGTGAGTGACAGTTTCAACATCTGTGAAAAAGAAAGGCACTCCCCAGATACACCAAACTCACACCAACCTAACCAACAAAAATCTCACCCCACACAACCTGCAACCCCACATCAATATTTAGATGAAATGCCAGAGTTAGGCGACTTCTACAACCGCACCACCGAACTCGAAACCCTAACTACCTGGATTTTACAACAACATTTTCGCCTCATTGCACTCACGGGTATCATTGGTATCGGCAAAACCACATTAGCAGTAAAACTCCTTCACCAAATAAAAGATAATTTTGACTATGTAGTTTGGCGCAGTCTGGAAACATCCCCCACTTTTGCAGAATTTCAAGCTGACTTACTTCAATTTTTCTCCCAGTCTCAACAACAAAACTCACTCGAAAACACACAAAAACCTTTACCCCTAATCAAATATTTACAGCAGCATCGTTGTTTAGTAATTTTGGATGACATTCATCACCTTTTCAGCAGTGGGGAATTAGCAGGAAAGTACAAACCAGGATATGAAGAGTATGACTGCTTTTTCAAACAGATAGAAAAATTATCCCATGACAGTTGCCTGCTATTAATAGGTTGGGAACAACCCATTAAACTTGCTCAACTCAAAAGCAAAAAAACACCAATTCCTATTTTGCAACTGACTGGTTTAGATATTGCCAGCGCAACAGAAATACTCAGAGATTATGGTTTAACAGAAATTGATAATTGGGAAAAGCTAATTCACCTCTATCAAGGCAACCCTCTATGGTTAAAAAGTATGGCAACTCAGATTCAAGAATTAGGAGAAAATTTGATTGAATTATTGCCAGATGATGCCATCTTATTACCAGAAGATTTAAAAGATACTTTACAACAGCAGAGCGATCGCCTATCGGAAACCGAAAAACAAATTTTAGAGCTTTGAGTAATGAAAAATCAACCTATTAGTCTGGCGCAATTCTTAGAAACTACAGAAATATCACCATCAGATTTACTCAACACATTACAATCTTTATGTCGGCGTTCCATAATTGAAAAACAAGAAAATCTTTACAGTGTGCCACCTGTAGTCAGGGAATATAGCAGTGTTTTTTTTGGTTAGGACAGAGTTTGAGGTGGAATTTTCAGTGTCTGTGGTTTTATTGCGGATGTCGCAATAGGAGTTTTTACTCAGTTCCATGGGGAATTTTCAGTGTCTGTGGTTTTATTGCGGATGTCGCAATAGGAGTTTTTGCTCAGTTCCATGGGGAATTTTCAGTGTCTGTGGTTTTATTGCGGATGTCGCAATAGGAGTTTTTGCTCAGTTCCATGGGGAATTTTCAGTGTCTGTGGTTTGACAGTGATTTTCATTTGGGTAGGTAGGGGCGAATGGCATTCGCCCTGACAAGGTTTTGGTTGTAGCGATGTGGTTGATCAATCTCAAAAGCGCTGTATTGCGGATGTCGCAATCAGAATTTTTGCTTAGTTCCATGGGGAATTTTTACTGTCTGTGGTTTTGTTGCGGATGTCGCAATAAGAATTTTTACTCAGTTCCATTGGCTCAACTACTATTACAGCGCTTTTGCCGATCTCTAAACCACATCGTCATAACCAAAACCCTGTAAGGGCGCAATTCGGAGCTTGGCGTTAGCCAATGCCATTA
>NZ_JAAHGH010000218.1 GCF_010672525.1 Okeania sp. SIO2B3
TCGCGATCGCTCACTCTTTATCAGAATAATTATTATTATGAGAAAAACATTAGAGTTGTTGAAAGGGATTATATATTTTAAACCCTTACCCCACAATACTTTTGAGGCGCTTGTCACCCCGTGAGCTCCCGAACAATTATTCATCCCTCGGTGAATTGTAATAACCTGATGCTTCTAAACTCCATAAAAATTTATCAAATTCATCTTGTAATTTTACTGCTGTTTCTAGCCAATAATTAGTATTTGATGAAGTAATAGAAGCCTGTTGTAAGTCAAGCATTGCTTTAATAAATAAAGCATAGTCTTCCACTTTGGAAAAAGTAAGGCAGCTATGCTGAAGGAAAGAAAAGGTTAGAAGGGAGAAAGTTTTTTGATTGCGCTTTCCATTCAATGCAGCCATAAAATGCTGGAATATCCCCTGATAATTCCTACTTTCTTCCTACTGACTCCCAACTCCTGACTCCTGAGGGCTGACTCCTAATTATTTAGTCCAACGATTTTGACTTTGTTCTAGATGTTCTAATAATTCCTGTTTATTCAAAGAAGGTTTTTTACATATCAAACCTTGGCAAACTAATCCTACAGAATTTTTGGGTAAATCTGCTTCAACTTTATAAATAGTAGTAGGAAAATAATGAGTAATTAAACTAGAAATTTCTGCTTCAGAGGTTCTAACTAAAGTTTGATTTCTATACCAGTCAAGGGCAACAAATAAACTTGGGCAAGCTTGAGGAGATTGTTTCATTATGCTGCTAAAAGCTGTTAAAGCTGACTCAGCTCGGTCGAGATAATATAATTCTTCGGTTAGCAAAAATAGACGTACTAAATTAGCAACTGCTATTCCATTTGCTGCGGGAGTTGCATTGTCTATATAGTTCCGTTCTCGTAATATTAATTCTCCACTAACATCCCTCGGTGAATTGTAATAACCTGATGCTTCTAAACTCCATAAAAATTTATCAAATTCATCTTGTAATTTTACTGCTGTTTCTAGCCAATAATTAGTATTTGATGAAGTAATAGAAGCCTGTTGTAAGTCAAGCATTGCTTTAATAAATAAAGCATAGTCTTCTGACTGTGCCATTACTGTAGGTTTACCTTCATAATTTAATCGATGAAAACGTTCGTCAACCCACTGATTTTTGATGATGAAATTAGCAGCATTAACGGCTAATTCTAGATATTCTGAATTGTTAAATACTGTGGCTGCCCGTGCTAACCCAGAAATCATTAGACTATTCCAAGCAACAATCATTTTAGTGTCTGTTACTGCCGGAATTCTACCAGGCCAATTATTATTTTTTGCTTCTTGATTATTGGTTGCTGGTGGGAAAGTTTTTACAGAAGAAGGTTTAGCTCCATACCGTAATTCAAACAGTTTAGATAAGGAATTTTCTAGAGTTTCACTTAACTTTCCTCTTTGCTTTCTTTGCAAGACAATTTTTCCCTCGAAATTGCCAGTAGATGTTATGAAAAATTGTTCTGATAGTTCAGATAATTCTTCTGAGATTAATAATTTTTCTAATTCTTGATAACTCCAAATATAGAAAGCACCCTCTTCCGGTTCAGCTTCATCTGGAGTGGTAAAACTATCAGCATCTTGGGCAGCATAAAAAAATCCGTCTGGTGCAGTCATTTCTCGTTTTAGCCAATCTATTGTGCCAATAATTCCTCGTTTAAAAGCTGGTTCTTGATGTCCTGCACTCCATAAATTAGCCAAATATTCAACAATTTGACCGTTATCGTAGAGCATTTTTTCAAAGTGAGGAACTGTCCAAGTTTGGTCTACTGTATAACGATGAAAACCTCCGGCAACATGGTCATAAATTCCTCCTAATGACAGATGTAATCCTCGTTGTAAACAAATTTGATTACTATCATATTGAGATTCAAAATTAAACCTTGTTCCTTGTAATGCTGCTTGTCCATAAGGTATCATAGGAAAGCTTTGTTGAGAGTAGCGATCGCTGATAATTGCGGTACTAACTTCTAAACCTTTTTGCAGTATTTCTTGGCTTAAATCTTCTGCTTCTGGTAATAAAACTGATTTTCTTAATCCCTCTAACACTTCGGATTTTAAATCGTTAAGTTTATTTTTTTCAATGTCATAAAATCCCCTAATTTTTTGTAAAACTTCTAAAAATCCTGGTCGTCCATAGCGAGGTTCAATAGGGAAATAAGTTC
Source organism: Okeania sp. SIO2B3 (assembly GCF_010672525.1). GTDB lineage: Bacteria > Cyanobacteriota > Cyanobacteriia > Cyanobacteriales > Microcoleaceae > Okeania. The sequence continues at coordinate 2,185 of NZ_JAAHGH010000218.1, forward strand.
CACCAACAAAAGGTGTTAAATCATCAGGAGTTAAGAATATATTTAACGGCCAACCACCCTGTCCAGTTAACATTTGTAATGCCTGCATATAGATACTATCTACATCAGGTCGTTCTTCTCGGTCTACTTTTATTGGTAAAAATTTTTCATTCAAATATTGGGCGATTTTATCATCAGAAAAAGCTTCTCCTTCCATTACGGTACACCAGTGACAACTTGAATAACCAATTGATAGAAAAATTGGTTTATCTTCTCGCCGTGCAGTTTCTAAAGCTTCTTCACTCCACGGCCACCAATCTACAGGATTTTCTGCGTGTTTACGGAGATAAAGACTTTGAGATTTAGCTAAACGATTGGTCATTTTTTCTGACTCCCTAGTTATCATTAATATTGTCAATTATTCTGGTACTTTGAAAAGTAGATGATTAACAATTCCGCAGATTATAACGTATTTATGAATTTTAGGGCTTGATTTGTAAGCATTCAGTTATTAGCAGTCAGCACTTCCCTGCGGGATGCTACGCAAACAGCAATTAGTAATGAATAATTACTTCTCAGGTTTGGCAAGGGGACGCATGATATTCAACAATTAATAATTAATTATTAATTATTAATTATTAACAATTACCA
>NZ_JAAHGH010000219.1 GCF_010672525.1 Okeania sp. SIO2B3
GAGTTGGGCAATCGTCCAGTTATATATCCAACGGTAAGCACTCAACCAACGCTTCCAGACTTTGTGCAGTCCATCAGATGGAAATACCCTGAGCTTCCTGACACTGTTTGGTGTCAACTTCCGGGTCTGGTTCCGAGGTTTTGTCTTGAATCGCTTTGTTGACTTGCTTTTGGTATTTTCGCAATCCGTAAAGCCTTGCACTGAAGCAATGGAGGATGGACAAGATATCTTCAACGAGTTCCGCTTCTGGAGATAAGTTTCTCTGGTTGAGAACCAAGAGCTTGACCCCATTTTGCTGACACAACCATTCAATAAGTGGGAATCCAAATCGGACGGCTCTATCGGCGTAAGCGACGACAAGTGTTGAGATATCACTTGTAGATACCCGTTCCAATATTTTGAGGAATTTACGCCGTTTAAAATTGAGTCCACTTCCAATCTCTGAAACAAGTTCAGCGTTGGGGTACTTTGCGCGTAAAAACTCAATTTGTCGGTCAAGGTCATCTCGTTGTCCATGACTAGAGACTCTTGCATAAGCGACAACTGGCTTACTTTTGGGATGTTCTTCATCAATGCAGAATCGTCGCTGGTTCCCTGGAGTTCTGATGCTGTCAAGCTTTCCTTCATTATCCCATCGTCTGAGAGTGCTGATGTTGACACCGTAATATGCTGCTGCCTCTTTCGGCGTGACATACTTTTTCATACCTTATTAAAATTTACTAACTATATATTAGCAGTTTTAAAAAGGTTTGACAAGGTTTTTAGTTAACTATTGTTGCTCTACTTGTTCAAGAAGCAATTACATAATCAATAAGTTGTGCAAGTCGTTGACGCAAAGTTTCTAGACCGAGAGCTTTAGCCGCAGAAATAAATACTGCCATCGGATATTCTTCGTGAGCAAATCTTAAAGTATCTCCATCTACTTCATCGATCTTGTTAAAAGCAACTAAAGCAGGTCCTGGAGTTTCTGGCATTTCTGCCAAAATAGTCATCACAGAACGTATTTGACTTTGCCAAGCAGGATGAGACAGATCGACAACATGAAGTAAAGCATCTGCTTCTGTCACCTCTTCGAGAGTTGCCCGAAAAGCATCAATTAGAGTAGGTGGGAGTTCGTGAATAAATCCCACTGTGTCGGTTATCACAATAGGAATTCGCTTACCCGTAATTGCATCAGGAATAATCAGACGACGAGAAGTAGGGTCTAGAGTTGCAAACAATTGGTCTGCAGCATAAACCTCTGATTTAGTAAGTGTATTCAGTAATGTAGACTTGCCAGCATTAGTATATCCAACTATTGCTACAGTTGGTACTTCTTGACTTTGACGATGTTGACGTAGACGGGTGCGATGTGCTTGTAACTGATTTACTTCTTTTTGCAACCGAGATATTCGAGCGTTAATTGCCCGACGTTCTGTTTCCAACTTAGTTTCACCAGGTCCTCTTGTACCAATACCACCACCAAGACGAGACATGGCCTCACCTCGACCCGTAAGACGTGGGATAGTATATTCCAGTTGAGCAAGTTCTACTTGCAACTTTCCAGCACGAGACTGAGCACGTTGAGCAAAAATATCGAGAATAACTTCAGTACGGTCTACAACTCTGACACCAACTTTAGTTTCTAGGTTACGAACTTGAGCAGGAGAAAGGTCACGGTCAAATACAACTAAGTTAGCTCCTACAGTTTGAACAGTCAGAGCAATTTCTTGGACTTTACCCTCTCCCACCACAGTTTGAGGATGAGGTTGCGATCGCTTCTGTTGCATTGTCTTTAAGACAAGACCTCCAGCAGTATTAACAAGTCTAGCTAATTCTGCTAACCCATCTTCAAATTCCCTATCCTTCATTTTGTCTGTTTTTAGTCCCACCAACAGAACTTTATCTTGGTCAGAATCAACTTCTTGAGCAATAAATTCTCTTTGAAATTCTGCTTCTAATCCATCAATCAAATCAATAAAGTCTTGTTTGGCAAGCATATCCAGACTGAGAGGGGGTGATACCGTCCAAAACGGTAATTCTTGGATATTGGTATCTGTACGATCTGTTTGAGTGGGCAACAAGTGAGCTAAATAAGCTTGTTTAATGTAACCAGTAGCTCCACCCCCCTTACGTTTAAATCCTTCACCTGTTAGGGTAAGCACCACAAGAGCATCAAGTCGTTGAATCACCATTGCAGTCAGAGCAGCTTCTGAAGGCACTTCTGGTTTCAGGTTAGTAGCAATGCAACGAATACCACTAAGGCGACTTGCACCGTAACGGGGTAATTCTAGAGGAGGGATTTGGGTTTGGTGGGGTGTGCCAATTCCCACCCGGATAATTTTTCCTCTACGATTGATATAAGCGCAGACTGGTTGGCCAACTTCTTTGCTGATTGAGGCGACTCTTTGGGCAAATTCTGAGGTAGTTAGGCAATCGCTTGGTAATCGCTGATGGTACAACCGTTGCAGTTGTTTAAGTTGGCTAGATTTTAGACCTTGAAGATTTCCGTAGATGGTTTCGATAGGCATTCCTAGCCACAAAAATGTGGCCCCTCTCTAATACTATTTTAGAATTATAAATATTCTATTATAGCTCTAATTTTTAAGTTCAACATAGTCCACTTGATACATCCCACATTCCGCACGTCAAGAGCGTAACATTAAAAGTAGTATAAAAATCTGTAGCTTAGTAAGTATTTATACTTTGCATTTCATCTCAATTACTTTTTTCGTTCATTAAATTCCGAGTAAATAAT
>NZ_JAAHGH010000022.1:0-58498 GCF_010672525.1 Okeania sp. SIO2B3
AGCATTCCTGTGCAAAACCCCCTAACTCTAGTTTTCAAGGTGCAAACGCTACAAGTTAGGTAGCTATAGGTTTTTAGAGCGGTTGAATACCTTTGCGCTTTTATAAGTATAACATAAAGTTGCCCTAAAAGGGCAAGGCTTTAAACCCAATTTTTCGGTAAAAGACTTAAACTTTTGCTTTCTTGGAATAGACTGGCTATCTAACCATAATTTATCAAAAATATGTCAACTTTATATAAAGCGATCGGCGAAAAAGTAAAAATTGCTGATTGCTTTGTTTTATCTATGAATGTATTAAGTAGGTATTTCAACAATTAATAATTAATTATTAATTATTAACAGTTATCTCTCCTTAAAAAGAAGATGATTGATGCGGAGCGTGAAAATTTTTTTTCTCTTGGTCGATTGGATCTGGCGCAGGTTTTCTCGCCATCCCACCCTACGGGAAGCTCCAAAGTTCGGCTGCTTTTCTCCTTTAAAGGAGAGACTTTAAAACTTAATTATTTGGTAAAATTATTTGCATAGCAGAATCAAGAAGGAAAAATCTTACATTGTCTGAGTTTTAAGCTTTTTATTTGCCCTAACCTTTCCTTCGACTGATATATATTTACAACTATTGACAAATCCTTTTTACTAAAGCAATTTAAAAAAAACCAATGTATATGTCTAGAGAGAAATTGAGCATGGAAATAATTAGTAGTTAATAACTGCATTTTTAGAAATACAATATATTGCTGGTTTATGATGTACAGACAATCATAATTTTAATGGAAGAATATTGTTATTCTGCCGTTGGACTTCACTTACTTGAAAAGTTTTGTATTTGATGTTCTGCTCCAAATTAGTTGAAAAAAATGAATAATTAATAATTAATAGATTGAATGTATCAGGAAATATAAAAAAGAAAATGGGTAATAGGGAACGGAGGAGTGTTCTTTTCACAGAACTACTTTCTATCTGTCAACTTAGAATTCTGAATACCGATACACTAATGTGTAATTCGGATTTCAATCCTTAGACTCCTTCCTACTTTTATATGAATCTTGAGCCATAATCTTTTAATACTTATTTGATTGGGCAAATAGTCTCTAAAATTTACGCAGTTCCGACTATAGGAGGCTAACTAATAACTGATAACTGTTAACGTTTGCGTAGCATTCCGTAGGAAAGTTCCTCCGGAGGAGGCTAACTGAAATGACCTTCCCTTAAAAACTATAGGATCGAATAAAATGATTTTTTTCTGTTTTTCCTTGATGCGTAGAAGCTTTAAGTCTTAATTATTGGATAATTTTTTTCTTCTAGCAAAAATTCGCGTATTATCTCCTTCTATTTCCTATTACCTCAAACATCTAATTTTCTATTCATATATCAAATGTAAATACTATTTTAGGCGAAAAATATGATATGCTGATCTAAAAATATAATAAACCATACTGGAAAATAGCAATTATACCAACTAACTAACTCTCATACCAAGAATTCTATCTTCTTAAAAATTATAGATGTAATTCACTTGAGAATTAAGTTGAATCAAGTGAACAATTCTCCACAAATTTATATATTTATAGATTTAAAATATTTTGCTTTGCCAAACCTCAAATATTTTTTGCTACATTAAATAGCCATCAACCCCAAGGCTTCCTCTTCAAAACCAACAAAATAAAAGTCTAAGAACCGAAGCCATGCGTCGAAAATCCATTTTAGGGATTATTTTATTCTTCCTAACCCTAGCATTAACTATTTTACATGGGTCACTAATAGATAAATATATACAAAATAATCAATTATCAAATCAGATAAAAGAAGGTACAATACAGCAAATTTATAATTTAGACTTAGAAAATTCTTGCTTTGATATATCCCCAGAATTTCAGTTTATAGAACCCCAAAATTTCCATAATACTCAAACTGTTATTCCTAGAAAAAATCAACCCAGACTGAAAAGTATATCAACTTCCCCACCTCAACCTACCTACGAAGCTATTGATATTTTGTGGATATTACTTTGTTCTGGGTTAGTATTTATCATGCAGCCTGGATTTATGTGTTTAGAGTCAGGACTCACCAGGTCAAAAAATAGCATTAACGTTGCAATTAAAAATTTAACTGATTTTGGTATTTCAGTTACCTGTTTTTGGAGTTTTGGATTTGCCTTTATGTTTGGGGCTTCATCTTCTGGAATAATTGGCCATAGTAAATTTTTCCTGGCAACCGATCTACAAGCTTTTGACGCGGCCTTCTTTTTATTTCAATTAATGTTCTGTGGTACAGCTACGACTATCGTTTCTGGTGCAGTAGCTGAACGGATGAAGTATTCCTCCTATCTATTTGTTGCCTCCCTAGTTTCAGGTTTAGTCTATCCCATATTTGGTCATTGGGTTTGGAATGGAGCTGATATTGGTATATTAACAGGTTGGCTTGGACATAATGGTTTTGTTGACTTTGCAGGTTCGAGTGTTGTCCATAGTATTGGTGGGTGGGTATCTCTGGCAACTTTATTAGTTATTGGTCCTCGAACAGGTAGATTTCCTCCTGGTCGTCCACCAGAAAAAATTCATGGTTCTAATTTACCCCTATCGGTTTTGGGGGCAATGCTGATTTGGTTTGGTTGGTTTGGGTTTAATGGTGGAAGTACCTTGGCATTAAACGAACAAGTAGCAGGAATTATTGTCAATACAATTCTTGCTAGTGCAGCAGGAATGATTATTACTCTTGGTATTACTTGGTATATCAGAGGAATACCCAGTGTTGAGGGACTAATTAATGGTACTCTTTCTGGTTTAGTTGGCATTACAGCAGCTTGTCATGCTGTTACGGCTTTTTCTGCTATTTTGATTGGTATTATTTCTGCCATAGTCACTATGTTGGTAGAGCAAGCTTTAGAAAAAATTCGAGTTGATGATGCTGTTGGAGCTATTCCAGTTCACCTTGGTGCAGGTATTTGGGGAACTTTAGCAGTAGCTTTTTTTGGGAAGGCAGAGGTTTTAGATACTGGTCTTAGTTTTAGCCAACAATTGACAGTTCAGCTATTAGGAATTTTGGCAGCTTTTTTATTAGGATTTTGTTTGGTATATCCAATTTTATTTATTACAAATAAACTTTATTTATTCCGAGTTTCAGAAGCGGATGAAAATATCGGTTTAAATGTTTCGGAGCATCAAGCGAAAACAGAAATATTAGACTTATTTAGAGTAATGGATTCTCAAGCTCGTACACAAGATTTAAGTTTGCGAGTACCTGTAGAACCTTTTACAGAAGTAGGTCAAATTGCCGAGCGCTACAATCAGGTAATGAATGCTTTGGAGGAAGTTACTGCGAGAAATGATGCCATTATTAAAGTGGCGACAGATGCAATTATTACTTTTACTAAACCAGAGCTAGAAATTATTAGTATAAATCCTAGTGGTGAGAAAATTTTTGCCTACAAAAATCAAGATTTAGTAGGGAAGTCTATTTATCAAATATTTGACTTTACTATTAATCCATTAACTTTGGAAAAAATGGATGCCGATTATTTATTAATGGCACCAGAAGAATTAATAGAAGAATCATTAAAACTATGGGTTAATCCCAACTTTATTGCCTATTCTACTCAGGAATTTATAGATTATTGTTATGTATTTGATTTACAAGATATTCAACCGGAAAATTGGCAATTTCCCTTTCCTAGCTTTTTGCATTTACTAGAGGAGAATTTAGTAGATAGTCAAACAGAGTCGGAGACACAAAAAAAAATTAATAAGCAAATTAAATATATAGAATTAATGATATCTAAAATTGCTTATAGTGGAAACCTTTACGAATTAGTTGGTATTCGTGCAGATGGTTCCTTATTTCCGATGGAAATTGCAGTTAGAGAAGCAAAATTTAATCAAAAAACTTTTTACACAGGAACTTTTAGAGATATTACAGATAGAAAGGAATCAGAAATAAAGCTCAAGGAAAATGAGCAAAGATTTCGGAGTTTATCGAGAGCTACCTTTGAAGGAATTATTATCCATGAACAAGAAAAAATTATGGATACAAATATTGCTGCTGCCAATATGTTTGGATATGAATTATCAGAAATGGTGGGTATGAGTGGATGGGAATTAATTGTTCCAGAATACCACGACTTAATAGTTGAAAAAATGACTTCTGGCTCAGAAAAAGCCTATGAAGTAATTGGGGTTAGAAAAGATGGTTCAACTTTTCCTTTAGAAGTTGAGTCTAAGGTTTTTTTATACAGAGGTAATCAAAATGGAGTGGCAGCTTTAAGAGATATTACTGAGCGAAAATTAGCAGAGGCGGCATTACGAGAAAGTGAGGAAAGATTTAGAGCAGTAATGGAACAAGCAGCAGATGCTTTTATTATTCACGATTTAGAAGGAAAAATTATTGATGTAAATCAAAGTACCTGTAAAAGTTTGGGATATTCTCGTCAAGAACTATTGAATTTATATGTAGAAGATATTGAAGAAAATTTTGTCTATCAAGGGTTTCCTAAAAAATGGAAAAATTTGATTCTTGGCAGACCAATGACTATAGAGGGAATTCATCGTCGCAAAAATCGTACAACTTTTCCAGTAGAGATACGTTTAGGTTTATTAAAAGCAGGCAATGGCAAATTAATCTTGGCTCTTTGTCGTGATATAACTGAACGTAAAAAAGCAGAAACAGCTTTGCTCCTAGAACGAGAAAAGTCAGAAAAATTGTTGTTAAATATTTTGCCGAAACCTATTGCTGATAGATTAAAAGAAGGTGATAGTACAATTGCAGAAGGATTTGCAGAAGTTACAGTTTTATTTGCAGATTTAGTAGGGTTTACTGAGTTAGCAGGTCGTGCAACTCCTCAAAGATTAGTTTATTGGTTAAATGAGATTTTTTCCAGGTTTGATTTACTAGCAGAAAAATATGGTTTGGAGAAAATTAAAACTATTGGAGATGCTTATATGGTTGTGGGTGGGTTGCCAGACCCAATGGAAAATCATGCTGAGGCGATCGCTCTAATGGCTATAGATATGTTGCAGGAAGTAGCCCATTTTGCTGATCAACAGGAACAAAACTTTAATATTCGTATTGGTATAAATACTGGCCCAGTCGTCGCTGGTGTTATTGGACGTAAAAAATTTATATACGATTTATGGGGTGATACTGTGAATATTGCTAGTCGTATGGAGTCTCATGGTATACCAGGTGTTATCCAAGTGACAGAAGATACCTATCAGATTTTACAGCACAAATTTTTATTTGCGGAGCGGGGATTGATTGATATTAAAGGCAAAGGTTACATGAAGGCTTATATTTTGCGGGAGAAAAAAAAGTTATAGCAAGGAAAGAGTTGCTTAGGACAGAGATTGATAATGAACCTGAGACGCCAGAAATGCTTTTTCCACTGTTCCCTGTTCCCTCCTTTATAGAACCCCTAAGTGTATCTTTAAATTTTCTCTTTTTTGTCAGTCAGGCGATCGCCAATCATCCAAAAGTAGTTTCACCCCTCAAAATTAGACAAGAAGGGAAAACTATAGATTTAACTTATCACCTCAGTAATTAAAATTATTTATTTTAATCAAACAAGTTCCGATTTTCCCCAAATTATTACAAAATATTTCACGCACTTGCGTTATTTCAGGCATTTGGTATCATAGTTTGTACATAAAGTATTGTGCCAATATTGTATTTAAAAGTAAAAGATTCTGGATTGAATCAAGCTACAAGCAAGTATTTACGTTAATATCATCCAGAATATTTACATTTTTGGCATTGGTGAATAATCTCAAAACGATAAATTTTAGACAAGCAGAAATGCTTAAAGTTTTTATGGCTATTGACAGAGAACAAGTTAATAGAGTAATAAGTTGCGACAGGCTTTTATAGTCCTAAGTTCATAATTTTTCAGTTTCCAGCAACCCTTATAGTTGTTAGGCTGGGTGAAAACGGCTTTCTGTCAGCCTTTGTATTTCAAGAAAAGAACCCATTTGGGTTCTATAATAAAAAATTGTCAGTCATTGTAAAAATTTCTGATTTGTGTGTTATATTAAAATTATGCGGATGTGGCGGAATTGGTAGACGCGCTAGATTTAGGTTCTAGTTTCTTCGGAAGTGGGGGTTCAAGTCCCTTCATCCGCATTTAATTTAAGAAGTAAGAAGGAAAAAGGCAGAAGGCTGAAAAGTCTGAAAAAAAACTTAGATTTCCTCATGTTTAATCTAAGTTGAGAAAAACGAAGCTGCTAATTAATTATAGAAAATTCAGGTACAGAAATAACTCTACGTCACTTTCTAGAAATATCAGACTTAAGACACAGTTAAAGGCATTCCATTATCACTAGATTTGAGCTTCAACAAAAAAGGAACAGCTTTCTTTACCCAAGAATGCACAGGAGTACAGGACTTTGCTGCCTCCCCAAAACAAATGTCTAACATCTCAGTATGAATAACTCCAGGGTTCAAAGGAATAGCGGCCATTCCTGACGGTAACTCTTGGGCTAAAGTACGGGTCAAACCCTCAATTGCCCATTTTGAAGCACAATAAGGTCCCATTTGTGGAGAACTAGAACGTCCCCACCCAGAACTAAAATTAACAATTATTCCACTCTTTCTAGAAATCATAGCAGGGAGAAAATGACGCATCACATTTGCCACACCCTTAATATTAATATCAATTAATTGTGAAAATTCCTCACTATCAACTTCCCAAACAGACCCTGGTTGATTAATTATAGCGGCATTATTTATTAATAAATCTGGCGGTGAATAATTACCTAATGTTTTAGCTGTCCACTCTCGCACAGATTTTTCATCTGCTACATTCACACAAGTAAACTGATGTGGATTACCATATTTAGTAGTTAATGTTTCAACAGCAGATGCAGAACGAGCACAACCGATAATAGTATGGCCTAACCTAATAAATTCATCAGTCATAGCTTTACCTAAACCACGGCTAATCCCTGTAATAACAATGACCTTTTTCATCAGTTATATATATTTTTTACTTAACTATTATTATAATTAAAATCTGTTCTAATTTAAGAAGGAAGAAGTAAGAAGGAAGAAGGAAAAAGTGGATAGGGACTCAAACCTCAACCAATTGTCAAAACCGTGTAGACGGCGGTTCAACAATTAATTATTAATTATTAATTATTAATTATTAATTATTACCGAAAAATTGTGGTTTAAAGCCTCCCCTTTTAAGGGGATAATAAAGAAAAATTTTCATCTCTTTGTCAATCCTCTTCTTTCAAGGAGAGGTAATTATTCATTATTCATTATTCATTATTCATTGTTGAACTCTCTTTGGAAAGAAGAGAATTGATTAAAAGGAATTTTTTTTCTTCTCTTGGTTGATTGGATATGGCGAGGAGACTTCGCCATCCCACCCTACGGAAAGCTGCGCTTTTCATGTCGCGTAGCGAAACGACCGCTTTTTTATCTTTTAAAGGAGAGGCTTTAAACCTTAATTATTTGGTAATTAAACCCAAAACCAAAAGATAACAATAATAAAACCCGATCTTCATTAATGGATAATGGATAATGGATAATTACCTCTGGTTAAAACCGTTACGGAATTGAATATAAGGAATATTCTCTTTTTTTTCCCCTTAAAAGGGGAGGCTTTAGAGCTAATTTATAAAGTAAATATTAATGAGGATAAATGCTTTACAGTGTCATTTCAGTTATCAGTTAGCCTCCTACGGAGGAGCTACGCTAACAGTTATCAGTGAACCTCCTACTTTAGTCGGAGGCTTGAAATACTGAGTTAAATATTTTTTCATCCCCTTAAAAGGGGAGGCTTTAAACCACAATTTTTCGGTAAGGTTTCGACACTATCTAAGCCCCCAGGGCATAATTTTCGACAAACCCATGCTATAAATCAGTTTCAACTCAGTTTACAAATCAGCTCTTAAACCAGAATTATTTAATTATTAATTATTCGGTAATTTAATAATGTTAGCCATTGACAAACAACAATTAGCAGCTTGGGTAGAAACAGCATTAACTCAAACAAAACTAGGTTATTTACCTACTTATATTCCTTCACTTGCTGAAGCTAACCCTAATAATTTTGCCATAGTTTTACAAAGTATTGAAAATCAGATTATCTCATTAGGCAATGTAGAAATAAATTTGTCTCTAATGAGTGCAATTAAACCTTTTTTGCTGTTGTATTTATTATGTGAATTTGGCAGTAATTTTGTCTTTAAAAGAGTAGGAATAGAATCTTCAGAAAAGCCTTTCAATTCTTTAGAACAACTAGAAATTGATGGTGGATGGCCAAGAAATCCAATGATTAATAGTGGAGCGATCGCTTTATCATCGTTACTACCAGGAAATACTTCTGAAGAGCGCTGTGAAAATTTTTGTTCTTGGCTAAACGAGTATGGAAAATGTCAATTATTTTTAGATACAAATATATTAGCTTCTGTTAGGTCTTTACCTAATCAGAATAATCAAGCTATAGCTGAAAAATTGGTAGAAGCGGGTTATATTCAAGACTCGAAAATTGCTCTAGATACTTATAATCAAATCTGTTGTTTATCTGGCACAACCTTTGATTTAGCTAATCTAGGAATGTTGTTAGTAAAATATCCTAATTCTGAATGGAAAAAACACTGTTGTACAGTTAAAGCACTAATGACTACTTGTGGTTTGTATGAAGCATCAAGTTGTTATGCTGTAAAAATAGGAATTCCAATTAAGTCTAGTGTAAGTGGAATTGTTTTGGGAGTAGTTCCTAGTACAGGAATAATTGTTTGTTATAGTCCTCCTCTAGATAAACAAGGAAATTCTGTAGTAGGTTTATTTCTCTTAGAACTAATTTCTCAAAATTTAAATTTAAGTGTCTTTTGCTCAAAAAAATAGTAAGCATTTCCTGCGGAATGCTGCGCAAACAGCAGTCAATTATTAGCTATCAGCTATAAACTTATTATCTTAGAAAGAGAAATTCAAAATTATGTTTGTGCAGCATTCCGCAGAAAAGAAAAAGGTCACTAGCTAACCTTAATAGTCCTGTACGTTCATGCATCTGTTTGCGTCGCATGACAAACGGAAATGCTGAATACTTATAGCTGAATTTATAGCAATGCACTCTGGCATATTTACACATTATTTTTTGTATATCTTTTCGCTTACTGCACTTAATAGCTCTAAGTTGTAAATACCTGAGCGCGCATTGCTATACAAAAAATAAGGTCTTATACCAATTTGATAAATGTTTGCTACATTTTCGCATTGCGGGGGACCCACCCCTAACCCCTCCCAGGAGGGGAAATAGGGGAGTGAGTAGGAACGTTGCATGCAACGTCCGTACAGGGAGAAGTAAAAATAAGCATAATTAACAATAACTAGCTAACAATTATCAAAAAAGTTATTTAGTCTGTGTTAATTACTTAATAATTGAAGTACAACTTAAGTATAGTATTCTTTTTTTGAATTGCTATTAAGCCTCCCCTTTTAAGGAGATAGAAAAGAAAATCCTACACTTCAACTCTCCCTATTTTAGAAGAAAGGTACGAATAATTGATCACTGAATTGACAGTAAGTTTTATCGAATATATCGTGCAGTTAGGCGGGTAAATTATTATTGTCTAAAACCCTAAATTTGATCTCTCATTGAACTGAAAAGACTATATATAAAAATCCTAAATTATTTGTGATAATTTAATTGCTTAAGTGTTTCTCATTCCCTATTCCCTAATTCCCTAAAATCTACAATATCTCACAACTCAAATAAGATTGCTGTATATCGACCAAGTCACTCCAACAACTCCGATCTAGAAAAGTGAAAAAGCTTATAGCTAAGGTGCTAATTGCTTTGTATAACTTATCTAGGCTTGAAAAGCTCATCTTGAGTCGCTCCCTAAGATCATTTTTTCAACAATAAAAACTCTCCAATTATCTTCCTTTGTTTCCTATTCCCTCAAACATTTAACTCACTGTTAATATTTTAAATCTAAATGTTGAAGTAATCTCTGCTTAATTGATTAACTGTCAATATTTTGAGCAATTTATCGGCAAATCTAAGTGGTACAAAATTTATAAGAATTAGAATTAGATTCTATTTCTGGGGATAAAATTCTCACACAACCTTGCTTATAAAGAAACTGGTCGCTATAGCTATATTTGTTCTTGACATTTGCAATGATATTAAACCTGGCCATTATTGCCATTAACTCATATTTTTTTACAGGTTTGCTAATATAACCATTAGCCCCTTGTTTCATTGCCCAATATACATCAACTTCCTCATTTTTACTAGAGCAAAAAATTACAGGTATATTCATTATTGTCGGCTCTGATTTAATTTGACGACAAACTGAATAGCCATTCATTTTTGGCATAATAATGTCTAAAAGTACTAAATCAGGACTTTCTAGTTTGATTTTTTCTAGTGCTTCTAAACCATTACTTGCCAGTATAATATTTAATCCCATTTTGGCAAGAATGTGTGAACCTAGTTTTCTGACAATTTTGCAGTCATCTACTATTAATACTGTTTTTTTAACCATGATTATATAGTGAAGCTAATGTATAGTTACCGAACTTAATTGAAGTGTAGATTTAGCACCCATGAATTGGGTTATTTAATACCAGTGTCAAAAAATATTGCTACAAAGTATGGGGTTGCTAGTAGTCAGTAGTTAGAAGCCATGGATTCATACTATTTCTTTTATATAAGACTAAAATGCCTCTATCATTTACTTAGCAGAGTTCTGTCAACTAGATAATTGTGTTTTGACAGACAGGCATTTTTATATTTGCTTCCTGTTGTCTGAGCAAGTTTATTAACAGTTTTGTACTCACTTCTACTGTAACTATCTTTTTGAAATTTGGTATAATACTTGGATTCCTGACTGTTTTCCCAATTGCAGGAGGTTAAATTAATCAATTCAGTTAATAATGAAATTTTCAACCAAGAGAATATTAAAATTATTAACCTAGTATCATAATTTTTTGGTAGAGCATAAAATTGTATTTACCTGTAATTATAATACACATTATAAGTAGAATATCAGAAGTTTTACCGAAATTTGTGAAGTTATGGTGAAGTTTTCATAGCGAGGAGTTAATTAGCTAGAAAAAATTGAGTATTGAGGCAAAAATTCAAAGTAGTTATACCAATTACCAAAAATAATGCTATACTTAAGTCCAACTTCAATACTTCAGTAATTAGTCGAATTTTATAGCAATTCCCAAGAAAGGTATTTACCTTATCTCCTCAAATCCTATACACCGCTTTTTACTTTGATTTTTTTGAGTATAAGTTTACTTAGGCAGGATTGGTATGAGATTTGAAAATTGTTTCAGCTTTTGTGGTGTGTAAGTCCGGATATAATATCTAATTAAATTTAAAATCAAAAATACTCTCCGTTAAATACATCAAGTTCTCAAGCTTTAGGAAGAAATAAAACAATTAAATTGAGGTGAAAATCACAGTAAGTATTCAGCATTTAGCTATTAGAAGTAAGCCATAAAAATGAAAGACGAATTTAGCACATTAGCCCATATAATTCTTGACTAAAAAATGTAGAGGTTGCCCGATGGGTAGTATCTAGTTTGATGTATAGCAGTGGAAGCAAAGGGCGCGGACATATCAAAAGCTTAAAACTCAGACAACGCCAGATTTTTCCTTTTCCCCTAGATAATTAAACACCTTCTTCCTTCTGCTATAGCACTACGTATTTTGGTATTTGACAATAAATTTTAGTTGTAACCCACATTAAGTAATTAGACCTTTTTGATAATTAGCACCCCAATAGCGTGTTAATTATTTAGGGTTTGCTGAAAAAGTCTTTTAGTAGGGGTAGGAGACAGGAGACAACCCACCCCTCGCCCCTCCCCTTCCCAGGAGGGGGAAACAGGAGAAATGGGAATGAGCGAGGAGACAGGAGCTAAGTTTTGTCCCAAGATTGTTCTGCTTAACTATGGGCCTAAAATACGCTCCTTTTTGAGCGTTTTAGACTGAAACAGGCGCACTTTTTCCAAGCCCAAAAAGGCACTTTTCTTTAGATGTCAATACTTTGAGATTTAATCAGCAAGCCCTATTTATATTTTTACTACGACAGGGGAAAGAATTGATGGATAAAAGTGCAATAATTGATTTTATTTTTGATGATTGGAGATGTCTATTTATGTACTTAAATATCAGGAGATGGGGAGATGGTTCTTCTGGGGGAAAATTTCCACCTTTTTCCCTATTCTATTTCTCGCTCTCCTAACTCCTGACCCCTGATACCAATTCCCAAAACTGTTGCTATACTTGAGAAGTACTTCAGTTGTCAACTAATTAACACAAGAAAAATCACAATGCAAGCTAATTTCAGCTTGCGTTAATGTTAATTATTCTTATGTTTGCCTCCCCTCCACCGGAGGGGGAGGGGTGAGGGGTGAGTCCACTCCCCCACTCCCCTATTTCCCCTCCACCGGAGGGGTTAGGGGTGGGTCCCCTATTCAACAAAATGTAGAAAAGTTTTTGAGAAATGGTATGACTCTTTTGTCAAAAACCTGTACCACCTACAAAGATACTAAATGGGTTCTATAAATTACATTCTTTCTAAAACAGAAATTCCAAGCAAAGATAATCCTAACTTTAGAGTTCTAGCAGTCAAGTCACATAATAATAATCTAGAAGTACGCGAAGGTTCTTCTGAAGTTAAAACTGGGCAATTCTCAAAAAATTGATTAAACTTTCCACTCAATTCATATAAATATTCACAAAGACGATTAGGCAATAATTCAACAGCCACCATATTTAACACTTCATTCAACAATAATAGATGTTTTCCTAACACCAACTCTTGCTCATCTTTCAAGATTATTTTGCCATCCTCTCTCAACTTTTCAAACTCAATTTCTCCCTTCCGAGCAATTCCTTTTACCCGCACATAAGCATATAACAAATAAGGAGCAGTATTTCCATTCAAAGCCAACATTTTATCAAAACTAAAAACATAATTACTATTCCGATTTTGACTCAAATCTGCATATTTCACAGCACTTAAACCAACAACTTTAGCTATATTTTCAATAAACTCATCACTCTCCGAACGACTCTCATCTTTCAGCCTCTTTTCCAAATCATTCCGTGCCCTATTTATAGCCTCATCTAATAAATCTTTTAACCTAACAGTTTCCCCAGAACGAGTCTTTAACTTCTTCCCATCTTCTCCTAATACCAAACCAAAAGAAACATGAACAACATGCACATTTTCTGGAATCCAATTAGCACGTTTTGCCACTTGCCAAACTTGAGAAAAATGATTAGCTTGACCAGCATCCGTAACGTAAATTAATCGCTTTGCACCCTCTTTTTCAATCCGATGACATAAAGCAGCTAAATCAGTAGTTGCATAATTATAACCACCATCAGATTTTTGTACAATTAACGGTAAACGCTCGCCTTCCTTATTACTAAATCCCTCTAAAAATACACATTGAGCACCATTATTTTCCTCCAATAAACTTAACTTATTTAACTCTTCAACAACCCCAGACAACATAGAATTATAAAAAGATTCTCCCCGCTCATTTAACTCAATATCAAGTAAGTCATAAATAACCTGAAATTCCCGGCGAGATTGATTACATAAAAGTTGCCAAGCATAACGACTATCCTCCGCACCAGCTTGCAAATTTACTACTTCTTCTCTCGATTTTTCCTTAAAAATTTCATCCTCATCAAACCTTTTTTTTGCCTGTCGATAAAAAGCAACTAAATCTCCTATATCTAAAACATCAGCAGTTTTTAAAGCTTCCGGAAAAGCTTCTCGTAAATAAGTAATTAACATTCCAAACTGAGTACCCCAGTCTCCCACATGATTTAACCTGAGTACATCATGTCCCTGAAATTCTAGAACCCTTGCCAAAGAATCTCCAATAATTGTTGAACGTAAATGTCCAACGTGCATTTCTTTCGCAATATTGGGACTAGAAAAATCAATGACAACTCGCTGTGGATTTTTTGTAGGGGAAATACTGAGTCGTTCATCTTTGATAATCTGTTGTAAATGAACTTCTATATATTCTGGTTTGAGGGTAATATTTATAAAGCCTGGTCCAGCAATTTCTGGAGGCTTACATATATCGTTAATGTCGAGCTTTTCGATAATTTGACTAGCGATCGCTCTTGGTTTATTCTTTAATTTCTTAGCTAAAGACATTGCTACGTTACATTGATAATCTCCAAATTTGGGATTACTAGCTGGAACGACCATTGGATCTGTATTGGCTAAATCTTGACCAAAAGCAGCAATTATAGCTTTGTCAAATTTACTTTTTAGTTGTTCAAGAATAGAATTAATCATTATGTTTAAGATTTTAAATTTCTATAGATAATAATTTTCTGCTATAAAAAAAAGCACTGATATCCGATCAACTTATCTTAAATATTTAACTAGATAAGGAATTTTGTACTTCATGCTTCTTGGGAACTGCTATATTTGGCATTGGTGATGCGTGGCTATGATTGTGCTTTAATGGCAATTGCCAAACTATTAACTGAAAAGCATTTGATATTTGGCCAAATTTAGGTTTCATAGCTTGATTCACCAAAGCCCTATACTACTATTTAAGTGCTTATGCAAAATTTGTCAGAGTAAGGTAATTTTCAAAAAAGTTTAATTTAGGTTAATTAGGCAGGCAATAATAACTAGATTTAGTATCAGATATATTTTCTGTTCCCAGATTTAGTATTTGATCTATAATAATGTTAAATTAATTGGGCACAAATACTTACCTAATATAATTTATTTCTACTTTGTAGCTAGTTTTTTAACTGTAGTATTAATGTAGTTTTTTTAAGGTATTGGATTCTGAATGTTGAATCTCCAATTGTAAAAATTCAGCTATTAGCAAATAGCATTTCCGTTTGTCATGCTGCGCAAACAGCTTTTGAGCGTAATAATATACTAAGGTTAGCTTGTTACCTTTTTCTTTCCTGGTGAATGCTGCATAAACATCATTTTGAATTCTCCTTCTAAGATAATAAATTAATAGCTGATAGCTGATAGCTGACTGCTGTTTGCGCAGCATTCCGCAGGAAATGTTTACCTCCAATTTAACTTGAAATATTGAGATTAGCAATAATTATCTGATAGTTTTGTGATTTTAATAATAAGTATAAAAAAATGATCGACAGACAATTTTAAGAAATGTTAAAATTATTGACAATCATACTTGAGGACATTAATTATGTTATCTAAGCCAACTTTTGACGATCATTCCCTAAGTGAATCTTTCTATCAAGCACTAATTAATCTCTTCTATGAATCTTTAAGTCTTTCCACTCAATCCTTATTAGGTGAGTGTAGTTTTGGCTTTGCTCCCGACTCTCTTGGAGTCAAAACTTTTTTTATTATCGCTCCTTCTATATTGGAAGCAGATCGACTAATTCAAGATATTGACAGTCTCAAAAATCGAGTAATGTCTTTAATGGGAGGAGTAGGAAAAATTGCTATTTGTGTAAATCCATTGAAAGAAACAGAGGGGACTAATTCTCAAAATTATGAAGAGGAAAAATTTAGAGATTGTGTTGATCAAGCCAGAGAAATTTTACCACAGTATATGATGTGTAAAATTTTTCCTATAGATTTATCGAATCAAAATCTAGACTAATTTTTCCATATAGTTAGATACTTTTGATATCTAAAACTTTTCAAATATTGTTTTTAGTTCAACCTCCGAAATAACTTTACCAGAAGGATTTTTAACTTTAACTTTGCCGTCGAAATAGTTAGTACCTTCATCGTTTCTACCTTCATGGTAGTAACGTGGTAACAAGATATATCTTCCTTGATAGAGAGTTTGATCGGAGGTAATCGTAAATTCTAAATCTTGATTATAAGTGTTCTTTGTATACTGTAAATGTAATCTGGTGATAAATGCTTGTTCGTAGTTCATACCCAACTCATTCAACTCTTGAGAATTTAACGGTATTGTATTACACGGGTCACAAAAACCTGTATCCCAAGCATATTCAATGACTGCAATTTCTTTGTTTGTAGCTTGAATAGTTGAAGTCAACAATTCTCGATAAAATTCGCTAAATTTCGACTCTATGTTTAGTGGTACATCAAAGTTACTAGGAATCACCACATTTTCATAATTACTAACTTCAGCACGACCAGTTTCACTCAAAAAATAAACAATGACATTTTGAGTATCCTCTGAATTAATTTTTCCTAATTGAAAAGGTAACATAATCTGAGGATAATTCTTAACAGTAAACTGAAGAGGTCTTAAATTTTGAAAACCTAGTTTTTCTTGTGCTTCTAAGTTAACCCTTACCACAAAAAAGAAAAGTTTCTTATTAATATAAGGTTTCAGATATTTAGCAGCACCCCGAGGAATTTTATACTGATTATCCCTTAACCAACTTTCCAAAGAATTCGACTCTGTTGCACTTAAAATAACAACATCATATTCTCCCACTGTAAAATTTTCAAGAACTGTTACATTTTGGCGGGGTATAACTAAATTTGAATCTTCCCTACCTCTAAGACCACCTCTAGGACCATTACCTTCAAAAAAATCATATACAACTAATCTAGGAGCAGTAAAATCATCTAAGCGTTGAAAAAGTTTTGGTGAAATAACTCTTACATCTTGCTTTTTTAGTACAACTGGTACTGGTAAAATTAGCGCAAACTCTTCAGGTTCCCCCTTATAATCAAAAGCTAAACTGTAAGTTGTTTGATTATCTTGATGAGGGATCGCCACTTGTGAGCGGTTATTAAACATTTCAGCATCAACTTTTGCCACAAAAAAGCCACAAAAACTTCTGACTTTTTTGACATCTATAGACATACAAACTAATATTAAGCTTCCTACTATAGATAATTTGATAATTTTTTTTAGCCTGAGTTTTAAAAACATACAATCAACAATTAATAATTAATAATTAATAATTAATAATTACCTCTTATTTTCAAGGAGAGGATTGATTCAAAGGAAAATTTTTTCTTGTTTATCCTTTAAATGAGAGGCTTTAAACCTTAATTATTTGGGAAATAAATATAGGATTTTTAAAATTAGTAATATACACAAATTTCGGATATTAGAGAACAGGAAAAACGACAAAGATAGAAACTAATATTCAGTTTCCAGCTCTAGAGAATTTAGTGACTTTTTTCAGTATGACTTAGTAGAATATATTAGCCAAGAAATATTAATCTAGCTTCAGATTCTTTTGACATCAAACAGTCATAGTTTCCATTTCAAATTTTTCCTCTCCCCAAAAATCAGGAAGTTTTCCAACTATTTTTCACCTCCCTTCTCTAGAGATAGAAACTAATATCCAGCTCCCCAAAAATCAGAAAATTTTCCAACTACTTTTCACCTCTCTAAAGATAGAAACTAATATTCAGCTTCCAACTCTAGAAAATTTAGTGATTTTTTTCAGTATGACTGAAGAATATATTAGCCAAGAAATATTAATCTAGCTTCACATACTTTTGACATCAAACAGTCATAGTTTCCATTTCAAATTTTTCCTCTCCCCAAAAATCAGGAAGTTTTCCAACTATTTTTCACCTCCCTTCTCTAGAGATAGAAACTAATATCCAGCTCCCCAAAAATCAGAAAATTTTCCAACTACTTTTCACCTCTCTAAAGATAGAAACTAATATTCAGCTTCCAACTCTAGAAAATTTAGTGATTTTTTTCAGTATGACTGAAGAATATATTAGCCAAGAAATATTAATCTAGCTTCACATACTTTTGACATCAAACAGTCATAGTTTCCATTTCAAATTTTTCCTCTCCCCAAAAATCAGGAAGTTTTCCAACTATTTTTCACCTCCCTTCTCTAGAGATAGAAACTAATATCCAGCTCCCCAAAAATCAGAAAATTTTCCAACTACTTTTCACCTCTCTAAAGATAGAAACTAATATTCAGCTTCCAACTCTAGAAAATTTAGTGATTTTTTTCAGTATGACTGAAGAATATATTAGCCAAGAAATATTAATCTAGCTTCACATACTTTTGACATCAAATAGTCATAGTTTCCATTTCAAATTTTTCCTCTCCCCAAAAATCATAAAATTTCCCAACTATTTTTCACCTCTCTAAAGACAGAAACTAATATTCAGCTTCCAACTCTAGAAAATTTAGTGATTTTTGTCAGTATGACTGAAGAATATATCAGCCAAAAAATATTAATCTAGCTTCACATACTTTTGACATCAAACAGTCATAGTTTCCATTTCAAATTTTTCCTCTCCCCAAAAATCGGCAAATTTCAAGAGTATTTTGGATAAAATAACACCCACTAAATCTTTTCAAGTTGCATAATTCCATATCCTAATATTCTTCATAAATTTATAACTTGTAGCAACCTGAAAATTATCTATTTTATATAAAAATAAGGAATCAGTTATGATAATTGAGGCATTTTTTGAAAGCATAGAATATGCCAGTTATCATATTCATATATACTCGTTTTTTTATTCTTCCCTGTTCCCTGTTCCCTACTTTTGGAGAATAACTATATTTTAGTCAACATTGTTAGAGGATTTTTTTCTGGTTAATAGTTGTATATGATTCAGTATTCCCTCCAACCTACTACCTATTCTTTTTTTTAGATTTACTTAACTATATCAGTCTCTTAATTATCTAGTAGAGAAGGTTAATTATTGACATTTTATAGTTTCAGTTACTCCATTACTCAAGAGTAATAAAACCATAAATGAAGAAAATCCTGATTAAACCCAAGAAATGCTAAATCAGACTTAACATTAACTACGATAATACTAAAATCTAGAAATCAAAACCTAGAACAAACCTAACATGGTACAACTAACACCTAATCCCTCATTTAGTCTAACAATTCGCCTCGAAACTCCTAACCGCACCGGAATGTTGGCCAGCGTTACCCAAGCCATCGCATCAGAAGGAGGTAATATAGGCCACATTAACTTACTAGAGCAAAGTCGCCGAATTACACTCAGAGAAATTACAGTTGATGCCTATAGTACCGAACATTCCGAGAAAATTGTCCAAGCGGTTAAAGCATTAACAGAAATAAAAGTAGTTGATGTCTATGACAGAACCTTCAATTTACATCGTGGTGGTAAAATAACAGTCCAAGGTAAAATACCACTAAAGTCCCAATCTGATCTATCAATGGCCTATACCCCAGGAGTAGGCAGAATATCCAAAGCAATTGCAGAAGACCCCGAACAAATCTATAAACTCACTATTAAACAAAATACAGTAGCCATTGTTACAGATGGTAGTGCAGTTTTAGGATTAGGTAATCTAGGTCCAGGAGGAGCCTTACCAGTAATGGAAGGTAAGGCCATGCTATTTAAAGAATTTGCTGGAGTAGATGCTTTTCCGGTCTGTCTCGCTACTCAAGACACTGATGCTATTATCGAAACAGTTAAAAATATTGCTCCTGTATTTGGAGGAGTAAACTTAGAAGATATTGCTGCCCCTCGTTGTTTTGAAATAGAAGCCAAACTACGCCAAATATTAGACATTCCAGTATTTCACGACGACCAACACGGTACTGCAATAGTTAGTTTAGCTGCATTGATTAATGCTTTAAAATTGGTCAAAAAATCTATAGAAGATATTCGTATTGTAATTAATGGAGCTGGTGCTGCAGGAATAGCGATCGCTCGTTTGTTACGCAAAGCAGGAACCAATAAAATTTGCTTATGTGACTCTAAAGGTATAGTATCAAAAGGTCGTGCAGGTTTAAACCCAGAAAAACAAGAATTTGCTGTTGAGTCTTCAGGTACTCTAGCAGACGCTTTGGTAGGTGCTGATGTATTTTTAGGTGTAAGTGCTCCAGGAGTTGTTACTCCAGAAATGGTCCGTTCTATGGCTAAAGACCCTATAGTATTTGCTATGGCTAATCCTATTCCGGAAATACAACCAGAGTTAATTACAGGGGATGTGGCAGTCATGGCCACAGGCCGCAGTGATTACCCAAATCAAATTAATAATGTTTTGGCATTTCCCGGCATATTTCGCGGTGCCTTAGATTGTCGGGCCACTACTCTCACATCTACAATGTATTTAGAAGCTGCTAGAGCGATCGCCTCATTAGTCAAAGTTTCAGACCTAGACAAAGAAAATATTATTCCTTCGGTCTTTGATACTAGGGTAGCTACTGCTGTTGCAGGTGCAGTTGCCCATGCTGCTCGTCAAGAAGGAGTAACCATTTAAAAGCTTTTGGATCTTTAAAATATAAATATCTTAAGAAGTAAACATAAAAAATGACGGGAGGAAGTACGCAGCGCCTGTTTTAACGGCTGGATGAATAACGACACGCGGGTTTTAACCCGGAGAAAAATTCTGCTATACTAGAAATAGTGAGTAAGAATAAGGTTTGTCGCCATGACATGACCGCGCTTTGCGGTGAAATTCCGGCAGACAGGAGACGGGGAAAATGCTTCCTACGACGGCTGTTTGCGCAGCATTCCGCAGGAAAAGCAAGTAGGCAGCTAGAGCAGCGAGAAGATTGCTCCAACATCTTGAGTAAAACCACTCGTGAAAGCTACAAAAAAAAAGTAAGCTCACAGCTAGAGTATAGTCTATGCCGAGGAGTTTAGGAGTCTGTTGACAGGCTTTAAGTAAATGTGGATTTATATTTGCGGTGGACTAACCACAGAATCTAGGGTGTTTCAACCCCTGGAGATGTCAAATATTGCTATCTTTGCCAAATAGTGAGTTGAGTAGTGAGACCCCAGGGTCTCATTTTTTCTTGAAATTATTTTTTCTGACTATATAGTACCACGTAAATAGGGCGCGGACATTCCTCTATGTTTTATTCTCCACTCCCTTTTCACTCAAATTTATTGTCAAACGCCAAAGAAGGTATACCATTTTGAAAAAAGAATGTTACGAATAATCAGCCTGACTTGTAAGAAATATCTAGCTATTTGTAGCAAACATTTGTCTAATGTATATATATAGCAATCCTAAATCATTTGTGATAATTTTATTGCTTCAGTGTTTCTCATTCCCAGCTTTGGTGTTCCCTATTACTTATTCCCTAAAATCTACAATATCTCACAACTCAAATCAGATTCTTATAAATATAACTGTCTAAAATGAATTGGAGAAGCTCCTTTTCAGGCTGATCGAGACGCACCTTTTTCTAACATTCTTTTTTCAAACTGGCATAAAGTATTATTGATCAAAAAAATTAAAGATATAGAAAAGTTTCAAACATACCTTAATCTGAAAAAATATAAAATATATCAGGGAACAAAGAACAGTGGAAAAACATTTCTCCTGATTCGGATCGTCTTTACTCTATGTCCGCGTCCTATTTGTCTATTGCTATATATCAAAACAAATAAATCAAATCATCAATGACAACTACAAAAAAGATTCGTCGGAAAATTCGCAAAGTTTCAATATTTGAAAGAATCATGGCAATCTTAGTCCTAGTAAATTTTATTCTAGTGCTATTTAACATGACCTATATTACCTTTCGTGATTTTTATTTTGAGCAGATCCCAATGCTCACAAAAATATATGACCCAATAAAAGGAATTGAACCTAACAGAGATACAGAAAAATATTTAACTCACCTTCAAGAGTTGAAAAATCAAATTTCTCAAGGTACTGGTTCTTTAATAGTACAAGAAGAGTTGGCAGAATTACGAGAACTTAGTGCAGAAATGATAGATCAAAATCCTTTTGCAGTTGCTAACAAAAGCGGTTCTTTAGAAAAAATAAAAAATCGGATTAGAGACCGAATTCGTAATCCCGAAGACTCAGCCAAAGAATCATTTAGAACTTTCTGGAGTGAACAATATTTAACACAAAATGAATTAACTGAAGAACTTAAATGGTTTGAAACAGAAATACAACCATTAATTGCTAAAAATTATTATCGTGGTATCGGTGAAAGTGGAGGACTAGCTGATTATTTTGGCATAATTGACTTCCCATTCATCATGATATTTGGTATTGAATTTCTAGCCAGAACATTCTTAATTAGTCGCCGTTATCCTAGTGTAAATTGGCTAGAAGCAACCCTATGGCGTTGGTATGACATTTTTCTACTATTACCATTTCTACAGATTTTACGAATAATTCCTGTAACAATTCGTCTCAATGATGCTCAAATTATAGACCTAGAAACAATCAGGGCACAAGCTAGTCGAGGTTTTCTTGCTTCTATTGCTCAAGAACTAACAGAAGTAGTAATAATGCAAGTAATTAATCAGGTGCAAAAAGATGTCAAAACAGGAGAATTAGCAAAGCAAATATTTTCCTCTCAAGAAAAAACTTATATCGATCTAAATAACATTAATGAAATCGAAGCGATCGCTACTAGATTAGTACAAGTAACTGTTTGTAAAGTCATACCTCAATTACAACCAGATATAGAAGCTTTAATCCGTTACAATGTAGAGAAAATAGTAGAAGAATCACCAGCTTTTCAGAGATTTCAGCAAATACCAGGAGTAGAAAACTTAGCAAACCAACTATCAGAAAGATTAATCAAAGAATTATCCAATCTTGCTACCGAAGGACCGCAAAATGCTTATGAAACAATTAAAATAGCAATGGCAGATCCAGTAGGAACAAAATTATCTAACCAGCTAGTTCAAAACTTCGGTAAAGCACTAAGTACAGAATTACAACAAGAACACACATTAGAAGAACTTCAATCCTTAGTATCAGCCCTTCTTGAAGAAGTAAAAATTAACTATGTGATGCGGATGAGTGACGAAGATATCGAAAAAATTTTAGAGCAAACCAGACAACTACAGCTTAAAGCTAATCAACCCCAAAATAATATAAACTAATACCGTTTCACGGAAGTCAAAAGTTAAAAGTTAAAAGTTAAAAGTTAGATTTAATAGACAGAAAACTTTGAGTTTTCAAGACTTTCAACGGATTATTTGACATAATAACTTTGAAGCTATTTGTGACATCCTTAAAAGTGAAACGGCATAACAAAATTAATTGCAATCGGAGAAAAAATCAACTTGCTGATCAATAAAAAATATGATATAAATAATTACTAGCAGTTTAATAGAACTAATAAGTAGGGAAAACCTATCCCAATTTAAACTTCTATAATAAAGATTGTAAACAAATATAGTCAGATATAGTTAAATATAGTCTTTTGTCTCCAGAAATCTGGGCAACTATTGAGATAATTTAACTTTTGCTTGCTAGAGCTAAAAAACATAGACTATCCAAGACTTATATCTACAAAATTTCCATGTTTTTACGCCATTAATTTGTGTTATTATCACTTATGTCTGCTAAGACCAGAGGATTTTAGCAACGATTATGGAGTGTTTTGCACTCGACTTTTCATAAGCATGAAAACCCCAGAGGGAATCCTAAACTCAATGTGTTTGAGCGGAACATCAGCCTTCTTTGCCAGTATACTTATGGACGGGTGAGCCGGAAAATCGCTTAACCTCACCGATGGAGAGCGTGTCTAGGATTGTCTGGATTTTTAGAAGGTGCATTACTAGATTTTATAATCCCTGGCAATTTCCTGAAAATAGTGTGATGATAGAAGTTGGAAAATAACTGACAACTGAGTATCGCGTTATTTCGCTCCCGACTTTGAGTCATCCCTAATGGTTGCCAAGTCTTGAAAAAGAAAGCGCAAAATAAATACTCATGTGAGTTGGCCATAAATAAGTCAAAAAATAGCGCTTTGGGGATTTTCCTTGAAGCATTGCGAGATACCGCCTGCGTTGATGGTTTTGCTGTCACGTTGCTATGAACGGTTTTCCCGACTTTTGCCGGGAATTGCCGGGCTTGATGTATCTGTAAAGGATTTAAGTTAATGTTAACAGTTGTTAACAGGGAGTGGGTGAAGCCCACTTTTTTTGTTGCATTTGTCCTATGAGTCATCCATTAATACCACAAATCATCAAATTTGCTACCCCTATTGCCGAGTCCCTAGGATTGGAATTAGTAGGAGCAGTATTTCATACAAATCAGCATCCTCCAGTGCTGCGTTTGGACATTCGGAACCTTCATCAAGACACAGGTTTAGATGATTGTGAACGGATGAGCTATGCCATAGAAGAACCACTAGACGCAGCAAATATCATTTCTGAACCATATCTACTAGAAATATCCAGTCCTGGTATTTCTAAATTTTTAGATAATGACCGAGATTTTATTGCCTTTAAAGGGTTTAGCGTTACTGTTAATACCTCCGAACCCTATAAAGGTAAAAATCAATGGACGGGACAACTGGTTGGTCGCGATCAAACAGCAATTTACATTAACCAAAAAGGACGACAAGTAACTATTCCACGCCCTCTAATTATAACTGTTGAATTACAGGAAGGAAAGTAATTAAAAGAGACTAGAAAATATCAAAGGACAAATATTAATTACGGTCTTAAATTTCTTGTTTGATTGCTTGTCAGATTTAGACTTTTTTGAAGAAGGTTGTAGTTAAAAAAATTACCGTGCCATCTCACAATAAATATTAACTTCGGCCTCCTTCTTTACTTGTTGTTTCAATTCTCAAAGTCTCAACTCTCGAAAAAACAAAAAATACTTCACTTGAATACCTAAATTATTAACATCCTAATCTCACCAGGATGAAAAACACTCGCCTCGAAGCACAAAAATTTAGAAAAATAGAGGATAAAAAATTATGTCAATGGTCAATTTGCCTGGTCTTAAAGATATGATCGAAGGTATTAGTAAAGAGCGCAATTTACCAAAACAGGCAGTTCAAACTGCTTTACGTGAAGCTCTATTAAAAGGATATGAACGCTACCGACGCACTCAACGTCTAGATGGAATTCATTTCACAGATGATTACTTTGACAACTTTGAAGTAGAGTTGGATGTAGAAGAAGAAGGATTTCGGGTGTTGGCCACTAAAACCATTGTTGAAGAAGTAACCAATCAAGACCACCACATAGCTCTGCAAGAAGTTATAGAAGTAGCTCCAGAGGCCCAGTTAAATGATACCGTATTCTTAGACGTCACACCAGAACAAAATGAATTTGGTCGCATGGCCGCTATCCAGACCAAACAAGTATTAGCTCAAAAACTACGGGATCAGCAGCGCAAGATGATTCAAGAAGAATTTCAAGATTTAGAAGGCGAAGTTCTTCAAGCCAAAGTCCTAAGATTTGAAAGACAATCAATTATATTATCTGCAAGTAGTGGTTTTGGTAGACCAGAAGTAGAAGCTGAACTACCTAAGCGAGAACAATTACCCAACGATAACTACCGTGCTAATGCCACATTCAAAGTTTATCTCAAGCGAGTATGTGAAGGCTCAACCCGTGGGCCTCAATTACTTGTATCCAGAGCTGATGCTGGTTTAGTAGTTTATTTATTTGCCAATGAAGTCCCAGAAATTGAAGATGAGATAGTCAGAATTGTAGCAGTAGCTAGGGAAGCAAATCCACCATCCCGATATGTTGGCCCTCGGACTAAAATTGCAGTCGATACTCTAGAAAGAGATGTAGATCCTGTCGGAGCGTGCATTGGCGCTAGAGGGTCGAGAATTCAGGTAGTTGTGAATGAACTGAGGGGAGAAAAAATAGATGTGATTCGCTGGTCTCCAGATCCTGCCACTTATATTTCCAATTCTCTGAGTCCAGCTAGAGTAGACGAAGTTCGTTTAATTGATCCAGAGGAAAGGAGAGCCCATATTTTGGTATCTGAGGATCAACTTAGTTTGGCTATAGGTAAGGAAGGACAAAATGTGCGTCTGGCCGCTCGCCTAACTGGCTGGAAAATTGATATTAAGGACACTGATAAATACGATCATGCTGAAGAAGATAGCAAAATTGCAGCGGAAGTTTCTCATCGACAAGCATTAGCTGAACAAGAAGAAGCTGAACAAGCATTAGCTGAACAGGAAGAAGCTAAACAAGCATTAGCTGAACAAGAAGAAAACGATACTGAGGAATTAGAGTTAGAGAGTACAGATTTTGACGATACTGAGGAATTAGAGTTAGAGAGTACAGATTTTGACGATCCAGATAATTATTCTGAAGTTGATGAAGCTGAATATCCTGTGGAATTAACTTAAATGTTAAGGATTATAATTTCAGAGATACAGTTAATTATTTACAATTAAAATCATTTCGGTTTGCCAGTTCAAAAAGCACTTCTTCATAGATTTGTATGGTATTAAAAAAATCAAGCTGTAATACCAAATTCATTTCTAAGTTGCATAGAATAATATTTTAATCAGAGTTGACTGTAGATGAAGACAGACAAGTTAATAAATCAGGACTTACCCATGCAACTCCCTTGAAAACGCCATATGTAGGGGTGTTAACGATAGTTATGCCAAGCAAATGCCATTTGCGTTCCGCAGAGCTGCCAAATTGCGCCCTCACTAGATTTGGTGTCCGTGCGTAAGTCCTGTAAATTTTATAATTCTGTGCAGCTTTACATAAAATTGGTATAAAACCTAAAACCTAAAACCTAATTCTGTGCAACATCACATAAAATTAGTATAAGTTGTTAACTATTGCTAATTAAGAAGTTATCTGGATTTTGCTATACCAGGGGCGATCGATGTTTGTTTGTTAAAAATACTTAGGGTGTTGATAGTGGTCAGTAGTCACCAAGGTAGGTCTTATACCATTTCTCAAAAACTTTTCTACATTTTCTTGAGCAGGAGACCCACCCCTAGCCCCTCCCCCTCCCAGGAGGGGAAGTAGAGGAGTGGGGGAGTGGGGGAGTAAACCAACCCCTAGCCCCTCCCCCTCCCAGGAGGGGAAATAAACATAAGGATAATTAACATTAACTTGACTCAAATTAACAAAAAAATTATTCTACCTGTTTTAATCACTTAATAACTGAAGTGTTACCTAAGTATAGTATTAATGCATGGGAATTGGTATTAAGCATTTCTGGGAATGAGGCTTGATTTTTAGCTCTTTTAGGACTTACGCAGATACGCTATATATAGCGCTCAATACTATTGTCCAATAGTTAATCAACTTTATAGATAGTGCCTTTGCGTAAGTCCTGTCTTTGATACATGATGGGTAAAGTGTCTTACTTCACTTTGATTATTTGTATAGCAGAAGGAAGAAGGAAAGACCGAAAGACCGAAAAATTTTGCGTTGTCTGAGTTTTAAGATTTTGATATATCCCAGCCCTTTCCTTCGAGTGCTATCACATTCTTGATGAAAATTGGTATTGTACCAATTTTCATAATTAACTTATCCACAAACCGCTATGATTACAATTCATTTAATCTACTATCATAGAATTAAATAATTAAAAGCTTTTATTCAGATAAAATGTTGACTTTAGATTGATAAAAGTAACTACTCTTAGTATTAATTTATGCAATAATTTCTTGGCATATATCAAAATTAGATATTTTCAGTAAAATGTCATTATGTTTAATTAATCAATGGGATTTAATGAAGATTAAAATAAAGAACTTTTATGATTATGATATCAAATCCGTCTAATTGCACATATATCAAATTGAGACCAATAGGTCATAGGGAATAATAAAATTTCTAGCAATACTAAACGTTTAAGGGTTTAGCATCCCCTACCAACTACTAACTACTAATACCAAATTCATTTCTAAGTTGCATAGAATAATATTTTAATTAGAGTTGACTGTAAATCCAGATAGACAAGTTAATAAATTTCATAATTCCGCGCCACCGCGCCACCCAATACCTAACACCATTAGGTGTGCAATCTCACATGAAATTGGTATAACTACTGACTTTTGATATAATTTTAAATTTGAAACATCAGAGAATCAAAATTTTTAAGTAAAAACATTAAGAAAAATATCTATAAATATATTAGTTAAAATTTGCTAATTTATTCTGAAAAAAATAACAACTAATTGAGTAAAAATTTAATTAACGAAAAAGTAAAAATGAAGCCAAATTACCGTCGGTGTGTTAGTTGTAAAAAACTTGCTCCTAAAGAAGATTTTTTGCGAGTTATTCGTCTTAAAAAATCTTCTACCATTAAATTAGATCAAGGAGAAGGACGTTCAGCCTACATTTGTCCACAAACAGAATGTTTTCAAATTGCTCGTAAAAAGAATAAATTAGGGCGTTCACTTAAAACTTATGTATCACCAGAAATATATCAAGCATTATGGCAAAGATTGAAAGATTCTTCATCCAAAAATACACAAAATGACCGCTGAAAATATTCGTAGAACAGAATAATATTTGCATTATCCATAAACGAACTCTAAATTACTAAATAAATCAAATACCACAATTAATTTTGTGTATCTTCTCTAGCAGTTAGATATTTCATGTCTAAAATTAATATCTGCCTATAAGTTACTAAACTATAGTGCATTTTAATTTGAGATAGCTGAATCTCTTGTGAAACAGTATGCCCATTTTCAAACTAAATGCTGAATAGCTTAAGACAGCATTCAGACCGCAGAAAAATTATAAATCCTGCTAAGATAGAGATTCCAAGGACAATAAATGTCTGAGGAAACTTAAATTATGATTGAAATAAATATATCTATAAAGTCAAACCCTTGACTTAAGTACCATAAAGATTATCTGTATAAAAAATAACAAAATTTTATGAATAAAATTGCTTAAAACTTTAAACTTATATGTATAATTTTTAACCTATTACCAAAAGATAAAGTCTAGTTAATAAATGGAGCAAGTAGACTTTCAGGGAACTACTCTGAAATACTCATTTCTCCAATCTAAATAGTGATGGGTTTTAACTAAAAATATAAACTTAATCAAGACAGTAGCTAAAAAGTTCATAAACTCAAAGCAGTAAAAATAAAAAAAAAGCTTTTAAGTAGCTAAACTGAGCCTAAAGCTAGTATGATTGTAGTGTAGTCGTTAAATCAACATTATGACAATGTAAAACTATAGATTTGTAAAAAAGAGGGTAGAGTGGATGAACAACGGAAAAGTAAGAATTTACGAATTATCAAAGGAATTGAATTTGGATAACAAAGAGATATTAGCAGTTTGTGAACAACTCAACATATCTGTAAAGAGTCACAGTAGTACTATTACAGAACCAGAAGCAGAACTAATCCGCAAAACAGCAGAAAGCTTACCCCACTCTCCCAGTAGGTCTGCTGTTCCAGAAAAAAGTAACTCTCAAAATCAAGAGTCAACTTCTAATAACGAGGGTAAAAAACAGCAGATATTAGAAATACGCAAACCAAGACCAAAACCATTAGAAGAAAGATCTAAACTCAAAAATCAAACCCAAACCAATAATAATAACGTTCAATTAGTGGCAACTCCTCCAAAACCTCCAGCACCAGAAGCATTAGACCGGCAAATTAAACCTATTAGTAAACCAAGACCAAACCTATCTCCAAAGCTAGAGGGAGAAAAAGGTAAATCTGTATCAGAAGTAGATAAAAACTCTACAGATATAGGTCTGGACATATCATTAGAAAACACTGTCACGGAAGTCCCCCAGTTAGTAGGACCACCTGTAAGACCAGCACCTCCTAGCAGAAATCGAAATCTACAAAGTCCCTCTACAACAAAGCCTAGTCCAAAAAATAAGAAAATAAAGCCCGAAGGTAAAAAAAGAAAAGATAGAGAAGAAAAACCTTCTCAAAAACCTGCAATTATTAATAAAAAGGAAAACAAAGATACTTCTCAAAAAGAAAGTGTAAAACTAGCTATTCCAGGCTCTGAAACTTCAAGTCAGTCAAAACAAAAACATCGAGATAGACCTACAGTTAAAGCAAAGCAAGTTCAAGAATTACCAAAACCTCAGCTTGCACCAAAACCGAGACTAAAAACATCAGTTGATTCTCCAACAGAGACAGATATTGATTTAGATATAACAGAAGAAAAAGAGCCAGAAGAAAAAGTAATAGAATTAGATTATAATGAGATAGAAAAACCAAGACGAAAAATAATATCCCCAACTAAGACTTCATCAGCGAAATTAAAGAAAAGTCCAACTTGGGAAGAAGAAGAAGAAGATCCAAGCGAAATTTCTCAGAAAAATGCAAAAGCTAGTGCCAAAGCTAAACGTCTTCGCCCAAAACCACTGCTGGAAGATGATGATGAAGATTTAGAAGAACTTTTAAATAAGCCAGAACCAGTAACAATGAGCTTATCTTTAGCTCGCCCACCAAAACCAAACAGTAGTCCTGGCAAAACTAAGTCCAATTCTGGTAACAACGCTCCCAGCATCAAAAAGAAATCTAGTAAATCACAGCAATCTGCCAAGTCTGAAATTGCTGAACAAAATCAATCTGTTGAAGCTAAACCTTTAGAAAAGCTAGTAATCAATTCGAGCATGACAGTTCAAGAATTAGCAACAGCTTTGGCAGTAGCAGAAACAGAAATTATTAAAAGACTGTTTATCAAAGGTATAGCAGTCAATATTACAGAAAGCTTAGATATTGCCACCATAGAAATGGTAGCAGAAGAAGAAGGAATTCCTGTAGAAGCCCTAGAAGAAGAATCAGCAGCGAAGAAAACCACTGAAATGCTAGAAGATGCCGATCTAGAAAAGCTGGAACGTCGTCCACCAGTAGTAACAATTATGGGACACGTCGATCATGGAAAAACCAGTCTTCTAGATTCAATCCGTGCAACTAAAGTAGCAGCAGGGGAAGCAGGCGGTATTACTCAACATATTGGAGCTTATCATGTTGATGTTGAACATGAAGGCAAGATGCAACAAGTAGTATTCTTAGATACTCCTGGTCACGAAGCTTTCACTGCAATGCGAGCAAGAGGAACAAGAGTTACAGATGTCGCAGTGCTAGTTGTGGCAGCAGATGATGGGGTACAACCACAGACGATAGAAGCTATTAGCCATGCGAAAGCTGCGGGAGTACCACTTATAGTAGCAATTAACAAGGTCGATAAAGAAGAAGCCAACCCAGATCGTGTTAAGCAAGAATTGATGGAACATGGCTTAGTTCCTGAAGAATGGGGTGGTGACGCTATTATGGTTCCAGTTAGTGCGCTCCAGAAACAGAATTTGGATAGCTTACTAGAAATGATTCTGTTAGTGTCCGAGGTAGAAGACTTACAAGCGAACCCAGAACGTTTGGCCAAAGGCACCATAATTGAAGCTCACTTAGATAAAGCTAGAGGACCAGTAGCTAGTTTGTTAGTACAAAATGGAACTTTGAGAGTAGGAGATATTGTAGTTGCTGGTTCTGTCTACGGAAAAGTGCGGGCAATGATTGACGATCGAGGCAACCGGGTGGAAGAAGCTAGTCCATCCTTTGCGGTAGAAGTTCTTGGTCTCAGAGATGTACCTCAAGCTGGTGATGAGTTTGATGTGTTTGAAAATGAAAAAGATGCTTCATCAATTGCTACAGACAGAGCAGATGCTCAAAGAGAATCCCGTATCATGCGTAGGACAACTCTTGGTGCTGTTTCAGCTCGTGCCCAAGCAGGAGACCTCAAAGAACTAAACTTGATACTCAAAGCAGATGTTCAAGGTTCTCTTGAAGCTATTGTTGCAGCTCTGCGACAACTACCTCAAAGAGAGGTCCAACTAAGGCTATTATTTTCTGGAGCGGGAGAAGTAACAGAAACAGATATTGATTTAGCAGCTGCTAGTGAAGCTGTGATTATTGGCTTTAATACAACT
This sequence comes from Okeania sp. SIO2B3, assembly GCF_010672525.1. Classification (GTDB taxonomy): domain Bacteria; phylum Cyanobacteriota; class Cyanobacteriia; order Cyanobacteriales; family Microcoleaceae; genus Okeania. Next base: position 31,520 of record NZ_JAAHGH010000022.1, read on the forward strand.
ATGGCATCAGGAGCACGTCAAGCAGCGGATGCCGCAGGAGTAGATGTGCGGGAATACAACGTCATATACAAACTCTTGGATGATATTCAAGGAGCAATGGAAGGTCTATTAGACCCTGAGTTAGTAGAGGAGCCATTAGGTGAAGTAGAAGTACGTGCTGTGTTTACGATTAATCGTGGTGCTGTGGCAGGTTGCTATGTACTTTCTGGCAAGGTTATCCGTAACTGTAAGGTGCGAGTACGTCGCAAAGGAGAAGTTATTCACCAAGGTATACTGGACTCACTAAGGCGTATTAAGGATGATGTCAAAGAAGTCAACGCAGGTTATGAATGTGGTATTAGCTTAGACAACTTTAGTAATTGGGCTGAAGGTGATATAGTTGAAAGCTACCAAATGGTAACTAAGCGCCGAAAACTGTCTGTTTAAAATACTCATTATCAGGCAGAAGTAATATCCCTGTTTTGTAACTCTCTGGTTTTTCCTATTATTTGAACTTCCACCGAAAGAAGCTATAGAACCCCAAATTGGTTCTATTTAAAAATAGAGTGGCAGATGGGTGGATGGGGAGATGGGGTATATTGAATTATTTTCAATTTGCCTCTATCCCACGGACGACTCTATGCTTCAAAATTGTCATCAAGGTCAAGATACCACTGATGGGTTCTATAACAAGAAATACAAAGTTTGACGATCAAATTTTGGCAATTTCATAGCTCTCAGGAATTTCTAGAAAGAAAAAAGCTGGCGATCGCCTGATATACAAAAGCTCTATAATTTAGAAATTACCGAATAATTAATAATTAATAATAATTAAATAATTCGCGCCTTGAGGCCTCCCCTTTTAAGCTATCCCTTATAAGGAACTCCTGAAAACCTTGTGGGGAGAAGGGGAGAAGGGAGAAATAGTCAATAAAGCTTGGCAAAACTACTTAACTTATCCAAAATTAATGTACTTTTAAATACATTTTTTCTCAGGAAAAAGCCTTTTGAAAAGAAAAACATAATTTGTCTATAATGTCAAGTGTTATGTCAAGAAAGATCTTTATAAAGCATAGCCTTTTAAAGGGAAAAAAAGCGGTCGTTTGCTTTTGCTTCGCAAAACTGGCGTAACGCAACGCTGACGCGAAACGCGACAGCGGAACGGAGTTCTATCTTCGGAGCTTCCCGTAGAGTGGGATGGCGAGGTCTCCTCGCGGGGTGACCATCGACCAAGAGAAGAAATAATATTTCCTGATATTCAATTCTGTAACGGTTAAAACCCGAGGTCATTATCAATTATCCATGCTCAATTATCAATTAATGAAAAGAGTTTTCGGAGAGTTACAAAAAAGGGTTATATCAAGTCACATTAATTAACCCGCATATAGGGATTTTGTATGGAATATCCCTATGGGTTAAGAAAAGCAATGTTTATTACAATTGTTGAATCAGACATGATATTACTAGCAAATAATTTGAGAAATAGGTAGGCATTAAACCTACCTATCTTAATTTTTAAATAAATTAAAGATGAGGCGTTGCTGATGTGTGGGTATGATTTGTATTTTTGTGTGATTGCTAAACTATTGAATAACAAATATTTGAGATTCTTCCATTTTTATTTTCATACCTTAATTCAGCAACTCCAAAGATTATACCTAAAAGTCAAGATTTGATGACATATATAGTCCTAGACTAATACCTGGTTTGTGAATAGTAAGCTATCTTTAAAGAAGTAGAAGCTATAAATCTCAGGAACTTTATCATTAACTCAGGTAAGTATTATGAATAAATTTAATGTTACCTCTTGGAATAATAATTCAGCCAAAGTAATTACAAAAAATGAATCAGAATCTCGAATGTGGGATGGTTTGAAGCAAGCGATCGCTGTAAGTTCAGGTTTTCAGAGATGGCAATTAGAGCGTCAGATGAATGAAGGTCAGCAGCAAAATATATCCTTAGATCGGCAAGTTAGTATATATTTACGGGAAACTCTAGAAACACTAGCTTATTAATAACAGTAGTCTATATTACAAATCTTCTTTTTCGTTTTTTACAGTAGTTTTTGACTTGATGAGATACAAAGTTTCATTACTTTTAAAGACAGGGAATTGATAGTAAGATTAAGCCGTATCTTAAACCATCCCAAAAAGTGCTGTAATTTTACCAGAATTCTGAGAACAACTCAAATTACAAAACGCCTAGTCCTAAATATATTAGGACTAGGCGTTTTGCTTTTAAAAAAGGTTTTTTATATTTAGGGCCTTTATGTGAACTGACCCCACTTAAATATTTAAGGTCTTTATTTTGAGCCGACCTCAATTTATACTCATGTACTATTTAATAGCAACTTGACAGGGATCGGCGATTTCGTAATGTTTTCTTTATTTTTTTGTATTTTTATAGCAAAATATATATCAATACTACACAATTTAAACTTTTGTTATTTAGATGAAGAGGATCGATTACTGGCCTTTTGCTCCAAACGAAACAGGACAATCATCAGGACTACAATTCCGACTTGTAAAGCAAAATTAGGGAAAGCAGAACCGATATTCTGGCCTGCAATAATTTTTGCTAAAAAAATAAAAGCTCCGATGAAACCAGAAGCTCCGAAAGCTATGTATATAAATTGTCGTAGTCCTCGATAAGGTGCATCCAGTTCACCTTTGAGGCGAGCATATTTTTCTGGGCTAAGTTTAGTTTGAGAAGAGTTATTATTTGAGTTTGGAGTTGACATAGTGTTTTATACCAATTTGATAAATATTTGCTACAAATAACTAGGTTATTTCTTAGGAGTCAGGACTCAGGACTCAGGATGAAAGTAGGAATTATCTGGGGATATTCCAGCATTTTATATTTGCATTGAATTAAAGTAGAAAGTGCGATAACTTTATAACCGGATTTGATCAAAATAATATGGGTCGCGCAACCCTACCTTTTAAGGCGATCAGGTTTTTTGGAGCGAAGCTCAAATCCCCTACTTGCCCTCCACGGTCGGAGTCCGCGGGTGGGTTAACTTCTGAGTGTAATGAAGTGTGTCTTACATTCTGGAGGGGCTGTGTACGGAATTACTTCCGCACAGTAGGGGCCCCGTAGGAGACCTCAGAATTACACACTCGCTTCTGACTTCTGACTTCTGACTTAGTTAAATCACTACTGGATTTATACCTTTTTGACCTAAAAACTTCTCCCTATATATATAGATTTAAGTACTTTTTTTGCCTGATTTTTGTCTAAGTCCTATTAGTAGTTGGTAGTTGGTAGTTAATATTTATAAAACAGAATCAATTCCAGCCAAATATTTACAACTTACTCAATGAATAAAAACCTCTATATTAGAAGTATTAACAATAATTTTTAACTTACCTTTGTAGCAACAACAATATTGTCTGAAGTAAACCAACCACAACACCTAGAATACCTCCCAAATTAACAATAGCTTGCAACTCATTTTTGACAATTACATTGACAGCTACTTCCAAGTCTTCAGGAGAAGTACCCTTAACACGGTCAATAATTACTTGGTCAATATTTAAAATTGGAATTGCTTGAGCCACAATATTTTCTAAATCCCGCTCTAAATAACGTTCTAAAACCAAAGCTAATTCTTGACTCACCAGCTCTAGAGAACTATTCATTATAGATGAAGCTTGTAAACGATTAATAATTAAATCAGCAATATGTTCCCAATCTATAGATAAACTTAAACCTTGGATTAAATCAGCACCGCGTTCTTGCAAGTATAGACGTACACTATCTCGCATTGTATTTCTTAACTGGCGTACTGTAGAAACAGGTAAATTTTGCATGGAAAGATTTTGTAACCATTCCTGAATTCTTTCTCTAACACCTAATGCTCTAATTAATTCTTTTAAGCGTTGATTAGTTAATTCTCTCTCATCTAAACAAAAAGTTCTTAATCTAATTAAAGTATTACGTAGTCCGAACAAATTAGCTACTACCCAATAAGTACCACTAGCTTTTTCGCGAAAGCCTTCATCAATAATTGAAATATTTTGATCCGTGAGAAAATCAATTAAGGTCTGCCTTAATATATCTGGTGGTAGTACAACTTTAAGCAACCAATCTGATAGTTGAATTGCCTGCATTTCTGTTAGCTGAAACTCTAGCAATACTTGGTCAAAAATTTGGTTGAGTTGAGCTTCCAAAAAATCTTCTCTTTTTGCCCAAACTTTGAGAAGTCTTGGTAAAGATTGACCTAATAAATCCCGTAGGATATTTGCTAGAATTTTAGCAGTTTTCTTACTTGTATCGATTTTAAATTGTTCTAAAGACATTTGTAGCAGCCAAAGAATAGCTGCCTCCATTCGCTCCGTTTCCAACAAACGACGTGCTAAATTCTGCAACTCTGAAGGAGTTAACAAAGAACCCATTATAGTATCAGCAACTCGCTTTGCTAAACGTTCTTGGTTAGCAGGAATTAAGCCAGGAGTAAAGGGTAGCTTTTGCCCAAAAGTATAGTAAGGACGATAGGGGCGAAATAGCATTTTAATCGCTATATCATTAGTGAAATACCCAATAATTCCGCCTGCGATTGGTGGTACAAAATAAAGCCAGATATTAAACAACTTTAATTATTTCAGACTATCTACTTTTGAAAAAACTAATAACTAATTATAAGATTATAAGTTGACAAAATTATTTTGTAATTACTAATATTCCCATCATACCCCCAGCAATAGGGTAATGTTTGGCATTGACAAATCCTGCTTGATATGCTATTTTAACTTGCTCTATCCCAGTGGGAAATTTTGTCAGACTTGGACTAATATAAGCATATTCCTTAGTTAACTCCAAATTACGAGCTACAGGAACTACTATTGTATCCAGATACCACTGTTGAAAACTTCTTACTAAAGAAGCACTAGGGCGGTGCATATCCAGAATCGCTGCCTTAGAATTGGGCTTAAGGACTCGATATAACTCTTGTAAACAATGAGGAATATCCAAGACATTACGCAAACCATATCCCATGGTAGCACAATCGAAATAATTATCGGCAAAGGGCAAATTCAAAGCATCTGCTTCTACCCAGTTAATAGGACTAACCTGACCAAATAAAGGTGATTTGCGATTACGAGCGATCGCCAATTGTTGTACAGAAAAATCTAGTCCATACACTAGACCTTGACTACCCGCACATTTGGCCAGCATCCAAGCCAAATCTCCACTACCACAACATAAATCCAAGCAGGTATCACCATCATTAGCTTCGCTCCACATTACAGCCATTTGCTTCCAGATTTTATGTAGTCCCAGACTTAGTGCATCGTTAAGTTGGTCATAAACTGGGGCAATTCTGTTAAATATGGCCTGAACCTCTGTGGAGTTATTAATCATAAGTAGCAGTTTTAATTTTTACATCTTTAATAGTAAGTTTATAGATACTTTTGCTTAATGGCATGAGACAGCTATGCTAAGTGCAGAAGTTATAGCCACTTTAGTAAAGTTGTAGAGAGAAACAGAGCTAGGAACGTAAATTTATCGGAATACAAATATTTGGTTTACCTAAAATTACTTATCAATTAAAATTTATCTTTTCTTTTGCAGGTTTAATACCCCACCGTCAACAGAGGTGCTGAAAATTGTTTGGGGTGATAGGACACGAAGTAAGCGATCGTTGACTATTCAGAAGCAATTTTTCCTTCTGCCTTCTGCCTTCTGCCTTCTTCAAAGTATGCCTGAAGCTATGCAAAACTATTCAAAACCAATGCTAGTAGTTGAGTACAGATATTAATTGTATCAAGTTTTTCTGGACGTATCTTACTGGGTTGTTGCCATTGTAAGGAGATCAAGGCCACAAGTTTTTGCCGATAGGAAATTGGAATGACAATATGAGTATTTATTCCTGAAGTTTGATAATTTGCCACATTAGAAAGCTCAGTATCTGCTGATACGTCCATCACTGCTTGTAACTTTTGAGAGGCGATCGCTTCAATTGCGAGAGGATCGTTAGCCAACCAATTGTCCACTTGGCCTACATTACTGTTAACTCCTTGAATCGAAGTTAGAGCATTATCTTCAATCAATTGCAAAATACATACATCAGAAGAAAAAGCCTCGCTGTAGACAGACGCAATTTTCTCTAAAGCTTGCTCTATTGTCTCAGAATTTTGAGAGATATTAATCACATTGCTCAATAATTCCAATTGAGTTTGAGCTTTTAGCAATTCTTCAGTACGTTGATTCAAAAGTTCATAAGTGTGTGCCGCCTTTTGTACAACTTTTTTTAGTTCATTAGGGTCCCAAGGCTTAGTAATATACTTATATACTTGTCCAGAATTAATTGCTTCCACCAAATCTTCAATATCAGTAAATCCTGTGAGAATAATTCTGATAGTATTAGGAAATTCGGGCAACGTTTTACTTAAGAACTCTGTACCCTTCATTTCTGGCATTCTTTGATCGGAGATAATGACAGCCACCTCTCCCTCTGATGCCAAAATTTCTAAAGCCTGAATCCCACTTTCAGCTTTTAGTACACTAAAATCTCGTCTGAAGGTGCGGTAGAGCAAGTCCAAGTTATCTGGTTCATCATCTACCACTAGCATTTTAGGCTTTTTTCTTTTAGTTAAGCTCATCAGTTGGCTTTTTATGCTATCTAACTGTTGAGGAATTGCTTCCATTCAAACAAACCTCTGCAATTGTAACCCGAAAGTAACATAATACTAATTCAATTTTCGACATCTTCCCCATACTTTTAAAACTTATTTATGCCAAGGATAGGTTAAACACAAAGCTGATGTAATTGGATACTTAAGAGTTTCCTCTTAATTTTATTATCTTATCCAGTCTTAACTAGGCCAGGCATAAGAAAAGCCCAACTTTCATCAGAAGCAATTTGTTTCATGTCCACTTAGTGGCATAATATTAACAGATTGTGGTGTTGTTTTGCGAATAGGCATTATCCATGAAATACTACTTTAACTACATTATCATCTAACAACCGTCTATCTTAAAAGTTGTCAGCATTCAACCGAAACCTTGTATAGCCAAAAATTAGGTGTTGCTGAAATGTAATGGTAAGTAGCTGAAGGTAAAATTGAAAAACTTATGTTTTGCGTTGATACTTAATTTAAAAATCATTACCATTCAGCAACGCCAAAAATTGTTCCACTTGATTTTTGGTCTTATATCCCAGAAATAAATTAACTTATGGCCTTATATCCCTAGCTGATATATTTTTAGGTAGCATGGTCAAAGGCTTATCCATTCATTTAAAATAAAAAAAGTGCGCCCTCAACTATGATCGAAACACCAGAAAATTCCCCTAACTCTCAAGAAAAATCAACAAACCCAGTAGAGATAGAAAACTTAATTGGTTTGCTACGTCGCAAAGAAAGTAATTGGGTAGAGTGGGGACAAGCTTGTGCAAAACTACAAAAAGCTGGATATACTTCCCAGCAAATATTTGAAGCAACAGGATTTGAGCCTGTACAGCAAAATCAGGTGATAGTAGGATCTCAAGTATACACAAGTATTGTCAATGCCAAAACCGAAAAAAATGTGGAGTTGCAAAGTGGAACAGATTTTTTATCACGCTTTGAGAGATCGGGCAGTGATATTCTTTACGAATTGAGAATTTTAACTCAAGAGCAAAGAGTTATAGCAACTGAGTTTATAGTTGAGCATAATCTTGATGTTGATGATGCTAAAGACTTAGCAAAGGCCATTAAGGAATTTGCTCGGATGAGAACAATTCCAGAAGGATTTTCTGATCGCCCTGGAGATATAGTAGCTTATCAATGTTGGAAACTAGCTAGGCAACAAAACGACTTACAGCAACGGTCTCGTCTTATTGCTAAAGGTCTTAAATTAGCTAATTCTCAAACAGCTAGAAAACAACTTGAACAGTTGCTAACTGATTTTACTATTGTTTCCCAGAGACCAGCACCCCGTCTGCCAATTTATCGAATGGAGTCAGAAGAAGAGCTACCCCGTGTTTTACCAGTGGTGGGAAAATTACCCCTTAACACGGAAGATTTAAAAGCTGTACCTATAGTTGAGGAGGTGGGGTCTCATGGAATAGTAAAGTTTTCTGGTGGAACAGGTGCTTGGGTAGGGATACCTGGATGGCGAGTTGTTATGCAAGCAGAAGATCCTGTAGCAGTTATTGAAAATAGCGATCGCTTGCCTACTCCAATACCAGGAGCAACTGAGGAAGTTTTGTTAATTATTGATAGGTCTCAACGTGAATGGCATGAGGATGGTTATTTTATCATAGACCAAGCTGGGAAGATAGAGATGCAGTGCTTTGATGAATTACCTAATATACCTCTACTTGGACGGGTTTTGTTAGTATTAAGACCTAAAAAGATTCTCGATCAAGAATTTGTGAAAGACCTTTTACAATTTGAGGAATAATAGTTCACTGAAAGGGAGCAGGGAGTGGGGAGATGGGGAGATGGGGAGGCACACAAGGATTTGCCACGGATACAGGGATATAGGGATTAATGATGGGGAGATGGTGAAGAAGGAGGCAAATTTCCGCCTTTTTCCCTATTCTATATTCTCTAGCTCCTGACTCGGTTCTCCTGATGACTTACTCCTTTGCCAAAAACCCGTACTGCGGTCTAATAGACATCTCCAAAAATTAAAAATCAAATCAATTCTTATCCATAAATTATCAATTATTTCTTTCTGTTGCCTGTTGCCTGTTGCCTGTTGCCTCTTTTCTGGAGATGTCTAATATTCCAAATTGTTTCTATAGAAGAGTAGAAAAAAAGATTAAATATCGGGACTTTGATATTTTTGAGGGCAAAAATAGCTGAAAAGCATACAGAGCAAGGGAAATATCTCAAAAGGCTCAAATAGCTAAAATCTAGATATATCAAGCAACAAGCTGATTTGACGTTAAATTTTTTCTATGTAAGCTTTTTAGGGAATTTTTCAGGTGTTTTTGAATAAAGTCCCGATATTTACAATATCTCCGTGCTAGAAAATTTTCTACTTAAGGCAGAAAATACAGATTTAATATATAACTACCTGGCGTGAATTTGGTACTATCTAAATGACAAATGCTATATATAAATTTTTGCTCCTGCTTACTTCTTTCTTTATGCACAAATTATGAGCAAAACAACAGATAAAAAGTTTACTCCTCCTCTGATGAATTTACCTTTGGTAGATTCGCCATTTTTTGAAGAAATTTTTAGCCAGTTAACTTTAGACAAAGAAACAAAAAAACTTGTCAAACAATTTGCCGAACAAGGATATATAATCATCGACGACTTAGGCATAGAAAATATTGCAGAAACTACAGACAGAATAGTCAAAGACTTAACTCCCATATATGGAGACAAAGGCAAAGTAGAATCAGCTTGGATTTATCACGACCGAATTCAGGATGCTTGGACATTCAATCAAGATGTCAAAAAAATTGCCACTTCTCCCAAAATTATTAACTTATTAAAAATACTTTATCAGCGAGAACCAATCCCATTTCAAACTTTAAATTTTAAGTTTGGTACTCAACAATCTACTCATAGTGACAGTATACATTTTAGTTCAATGCCAGCTAGATTTATGTGTGGAGTTTGGATAGCTCTTGAAGATATAGATGCAAATAATGGTCCGCTACATTATTATCCTGGCAGTCATAAATTACCAATGTTTGATTTAAACGACTTAGGAATTACAGGTAGTTATCAAAATAAACCTTATGATGTTTATCCTATATATGAAGAGTTTTTACAGTCATTAATTGAACATAATGGTTTAAAAAAAGTAGAACTTTATGTTAAGAAAGGGCAAGCTTTAATTTGGGCTGCAAATTTACTACATGGAGGTAGTCCAGTTTTAGATAAAAACCGCACCAGATATAGTCAAGTAACGCATTATTATTTCTCTGACTGTATGTATTATATTCCTTTACTTTCAGACCCATTTTTACATAGAATTCATCTGAAAGAAGTGAGAAATATTATGACAGAAAAGGTCGTCGATCATATTTATAATGGTGAGAAAATTGAGGTTAATCCCGAACAGTATGAAATAGAAAGATTAAAATATGAACTGTTACAATTTCAAGAGGAATTAGAAAAATTACGACCTATGGCAATGGAATCTCAAGATGAACTGAGTGTATTAAAACCTCAACTTCAAACAGTTGAGTCAGAATTAGAAAAGTTACGTAGTCAGTTATATGATTATCAAACAAAATTTCAATTATCAGAAGCTCAAAATCAGTCAATTGAGACAGAATTAAAAAGACTAAGAACTCAGTTATATCAATCTGAATTATAGTAAATTCAGCAGTCAGCATTCAGCTATTAGCTATCAGCTTCTTATTTTAGAAGGAGAATTCAAAATGTATATTTGCACAGCATTCCGCAGAAAAGAAAAAAGTAACAAACTAACCTTAGTAAGTTAGTTTTGTACATTACAAAACCTGGCAAGAGTAGCATGAACCAGGAAATGCTGAATGTTAATAGTTTAATGCTTACGAATTATAATTCTAGTTTTTCTCAGTTGAGTAATATAATGCCCGGATAATTAGTGATAAAAAAAACTGCCTTCTCCTTAATATCTTAAAACCTCCTCTTATTTCCTCCTGAATACTGACTCGTTAGTCGTTTATTTATAACTGTTCAACCGGGCATGATATTAAATAAATTTCCTAAATTCGTACAAAATTACCGTTAATATGAGAGCGATCGCTAGGTTCTAAATAACCTAAATTATTCATCTTCAGTATAATTTTCTCCTTACTTTCAGCAACTGTTTCTAAGTCAGTTAGACATTCAACTTCAGGATGAGGAGGTGCTTCATAAGGTAAGTCAATGCCAGTAAATTCTTTAATTTTTCCAGCTCTGGCAAGTTGATAAAGTCCTTTTTTATCTCGTGCTTCGCAAACTTTTAAAGGTGCATTCACATATACTTCCATAAAATTACCAATTCTTTTTCTAACCTCAGCCCGAACTTGATTATAAGGAGAAATAGCAGAGACTAAAACAATTACACCATTACGAGTTAAAAGATGAGCTAAAAACCCAATTCTGCGGATATTTTCATCTCGGTCTACTTTACTAAAACCCAAACTTTTACCAAGGTCTTGACGAACAACAGTACTATCAAGAACTTCTACCGTATAACCAAGCGATCGCAACTCTTCTGCCACAGCTAAACTCAGAGTAGTTTTACCAGCACAGCTTAAACCAGTAAACCATACTGTTAGACCAGTTTGATTGATTTTTTCCATTCACAACATACCTATAAAAAACAAAGTTTAAATCCCAAATAAAAATAGGAATTTTAGGAATTTAAAGTTTCATCATTATTCTTGACTTGAAATATTTACTATGATATCATAAATGTTTAGCTTGCCACAAGTTAAAATAGTGTAAAATTTAACATCTCAATCAGTTATCAAAGCCATATTGAAAGAGTAAAAATTATTTTAAATTCCTCATAGCATCACCAATTTAACCCAATGTCGCAAGAATTCCCCATCCCTCTATAGAGTGAGGATGAATTATGACCAGTGGATAATCTGCAGGAGCGACCACTCTCAGCAAATCTTGTGCCATAATAATTTGTTGTCAACCTGAGTTTTTTTGCCCTATCTATTTTGTACAGAGCCATCAAAGTCAGAATCTACCCATCAGCCGAACAATCCCAAAAACTAACTCAAGTTATGGGGTGTGCTAGATGGTGGTGGAATTATGCCTTAAACCTGTGCAATGAAACTTATCAACAAACAGGCAAGAGATTAAGCCAAGTTGCTCTCAATCAAGTTTTGCCCAAACTAAAAAAATCTGAAGAAACTGCATGGTTGAAAGAATGTTATTCTCAAGTTTTGCAGTCAACGACCCTGAACCTAACCAAGGCATTTAAGAACTTTTTTGAAAAAAGGGCTAAGTACCCGAGATTCAAATCTTATCATGGGAAGCAATCCTGTCAATATCCTCAAAACACATCTGTAGTTGACAATGGAGTGAAAATCCCTCAAGTAGGGGTAATTAAAGCCTCAATTCATAGATTGTTTGACGGTCAATTAAAAACTGTAACTATTACTAAAACACCCACAGGAAAGTATTATGCATCATTGTTATTCGACACTGAACAAGAAACTCCTGAGATTGTGTTAACTGGTAAGGTTGTTGGTATAGATCTGGGGTTAAAAGATTTCTGTATTACCCATGATGGAGAAAAAACATCTAAATATGGTAATCCGAGGCACCTCAAGAAACATGAGCGAAACTTAGCAAGAAAACAAGCGAAATTAGCTCGTAAGAAAAAAGGAAGTATTTCAAGACAAAAAGCACGCCAGCTAGTGGCTAGGGTTTACGAACGTATTAGTAATGCCCGTCAAGACTTTCTACATAAATTATCAAGAAAAATCGTCAATGATAATCAGGTAGTGGTCGTTGAGAACTTGAATATCAAGGGTATGGTTTGTAATCATAAGCTAGCTAAAGTAATATCTGATGTCGGATGGGGGATGTTTGTCAATTTCCTTGAGTATAAACTACAACAAAAAGGTGGTTTGTTAATAGAAATTGACAGATGGTTTCCTAGTTCTAAAACTTGCTGTAATTGTCTCTACCAAATGTCAGAAATGCCATTAGAGATGAGAGAGTGGACTTGTCCGAATTGTGGCACACACCATGATAGGGATGAAAATGCCAGCAAGAATATCAGAATAGAAGGCATCAGACAATTATCAGTCTTGGGAACCAGGACTGCTGCTGAAGGAGGGGAAGTAAGACCAAAAGCTGGGCGTAAGTCCGTCTTGAGGCACTCCCCTGTGAGTTCAGAAGCCCCAACTTTAGCGTAGCAAGTTGGGGTAGTTCACTCTCCGCAATTTAACTCATGTAAATGGAAAATATCAGACATCTTCGTAGTTGGTTACGCATATCTCGCCAACCTAAGTATCGTTGGCTTTGGTTTGTAGCTGCAGCACTGATCTATGTAAGTATTCTCCTGTTTCCAATAGCAGGAATAGAAAAAGAGGCAAAAGGAGCTTTAGCAGTATTTGGAGTAACAGCTTTCCTGTGGGCAACGAATACCTTACCAGTAGCAGTCACAGGCTTAATGGTCTTATTTTTAATCCCCCTAAGTGGTAGTATGTCTGCCACAGAAACTTATGCTTATTTCGGCAACAAAGCAGTATTTTTCGTATTAGGAGCATTTATTTTAGCCAGTCCTATTCAACGTTCAGGACTGAGTACCCGTCTAGCACTAACAGTAGTTTCCCGTTTTGGCAAGACCCAGAATACTTTAATTGCCTCTATTTTAATTCTTTCCGCTGTAATGTCTTTTGTGATTAGTTCCTATGCTGTTACGGCAATGTTATTTCCAGTGGTGATAGAAGTTATACAAGCAGCAGGAGCTAAACCCGGTGGACGTTTTGGACTAGCAGCATTCTTAGCTTTAGGGTGGGGTTGCGGTATTGGTGGTATTGCAACTTTACTTGGAGGTGCCAGAGCACCACTAGCATTAGGAGTTCTTCGCAGCACCACTAATGGAGAATACGATGTCAGTTTTGTGGAATGGTTTATCTGGTCTATTCCTTTAGTCATATTACTGTTGACAGTGGCTTATTTTATCTTACTCCAAATAGGAAAAGGTACAGTTGTGTCTTTACCAAACGCCCTAAAATTTCTCAAAATTAGGTCAAAAAGTCTGGGAGGAATTTCACCAAGAGAAATTGGTACATTAGTATTAGTGACAGGGATAGTTTTATTGTGGATTTTTCGAGGAACAGTTTGGGGACTAGATACAATAGCTTTTTTTGGGGTGATGTGTAGCTTCATTTTTGGGTTAGCAAGTTGGCAAGAAGTAGAAGAAGATGTTAACTGGGGTATTTTTTTGATGTATGGTAGTGCTATTGCTCTAAGTGCAGTATTAAGAGATACGGGGGCAGCACAAGCATTAGCAGAGAGCTTATTGGGATCGTGGATTAATTCTGGTTTAATTTGTTTTGTAGCAATGGTGTTGATTATTACCATATTGACAGAAGGAATGAGTAATGCTGCTGCTGTGGCAGTCTTGATGCCAGTTGGACTTGCTTTAGCAGCTAAATATGGCATAGACCCTAGAGCAATGACATTGGGTATTACTCTGCCATCAGGTCTGGCTTTTCTTTTGCCAGTAAGTACCCCAGTAATGGCCATTATTATTGGTAGTGGTTATGTGTCGCCTGCTGAAGCTTTTAAGCGTGGCTTATTGCTAAAATTAGTAGGGACTTTGATATTCTTGGCAATGGCGAAATTTTATTGGCCTTTATTTGGGCTGGGGGTTTGAACAATTAATAATTAATAATTAATAATTAATAATTAATTATTACCTCTCCTTGAAAAGAAGAGGATTGACTAAAAGGAAAATTTTTTCTTGTTTCTCCTTGAAAGGAGAGGCTTTAAACCTTAATTATTCGGTAAGATATGAATATTTGGTTAGTAGTTGCAAATCCCTATGCTTACGATAAAGCAATGGGGAAAGGAATCTCAGAAGCTCAACAAAATCAAGCTAAATTGAGAGTTGTATTTTTTATTAATAATAATTCAATTAATGATGTTATTGGGGAACTGGGACAAACTGGTTGGTTAGGGTCTAATCCTTTGCATAAACTTCAAAACTCTATGTTGGATGGTTATCGCGCTCTAGCTAATGATGTTTTGAAACGGGTAAAACGTAAAGCTAAAGAAAAAGAAGTAGAATTAGACATTCAGGAAGTAATAGAAAGACCTAGTTTAGAAGAATATTTGTTTGAGCTTGTAGAGGAAGATGCAATAAAAATTATTGTTGCTGGTCCTCAGTTACTTACTGCCAAAATTGGCCACTTACCGAGTATAGCAGAGTATATTGAGGAAGATTAGGAACAATATCATTTCAGTTATCAGTTATCAGTTATCAGTTATCAGTTATCAGTTATCAGTACTTCTGCAATAAGGAGGCTTAAAGTCTGGAATATTCTCTTTTTTTATCCCCTGAAAAAGGGAGGCTTGAGAGCAAAATTTTCTGTCATCAATTCTTGTAGTTTGTTATTTATTTGTTTATTGAAGTTCTAAAAATATTTATCTCATCAAGTTAAAAATTGGTGTAGGTAATTTCAGTTATCAGTTATCAGTCATCAGTCATCAGTACCTCTGCAATAAGGAGGCTTGACATAAGGAATATTCTCTTTTTTTATTTCCTTAAAAGGGGAGGCTTGAGACCAAAAATTTTCGGTCAATAATATATTCAAATAATCAGTTATATCAGAAGGAAGAAGGAAAAATCTGGCGTTGTTTTAGTTTTAAGCTTTTGAGATGTCTGCACCCTTTACTTCAACTGCTATATCAAAAAACATAGCTTCTTGCTGATGAATAATCTCCCTCCAGATTTTCTATTACTCACTATTTTAGATAAAATTATTTATCTGAATTGAGCGACAAAATATATATTTTTCTGTTTTTTTTCCTGATTCCTCGCATACAAACAATCTTGACGAAAGAAGTGAATCTGATAGTACAAGTTAAACATAAATTTCAAAGTTTTGAAGAATATTTATCATACAGTAATAATTCAGAAAAACTCTGTAAATTATTTAATGGTGAATTAATTGAAATTCCTCAAGAATCAGGTTTAAATGTTGAAATTGCTACTTTCTTGTTGCTGAAATTTGCCTTACTTTTAGGTCATCGTCAAGTACGGGGTCAAGGATTAGAATTAGAGGTTAGAGGTGAGCCGAAAAACCGTTATCCCGATCTGACTATAATCCGAGAAGAACATATTCAACAATTATTAAAGCGGAATACAATTCGCCTTTCTATGTCTCCTCCTTTATTAGTTGTTGAAGTTGTTAGTCCTGGAGAAATACAAAGAGAGAGAGATTATATTGCGAAGAGAATTCAATATCAAGATTGTGGTATTCCTGAATATTGGATTGTTGACCCTGAAAATCAAACTCTTCTAATATTAGAATTAATTGGCAAAAATTATACAGAAGTCGGTAGTTTTTCTGGTAATGATTTAGTATTATCTCCTAGATTTAGAACGCTTAATTTGAAAGTTTCCGCAATTTTTGATGGTTGAAGAAGGAAGGATTCATTAATTGATAATGGATAATTACCTCTGGTTAAAACCAAGAGAAGAAAACATTTTATTTATAGCGGTTTTCACTCATGTTGACTACAGTAAAAATTATAGATATACCTAAAGTTTAATAAGCTACAGAAATAGTTGTATTCTATGTTAATGAAAACCGCTATAAGCGTCAATCATCTTCTTTTCAAGGAGAGGTAATGATTAATTATTAATTATTAATTAGGGCTTGCTGATTAAATATAAAAGTCTTTACATATCAAAGTTTTAGCCTTTTTAAGTATCAAAAAGTGCGAGGTTTTAAGTGGTAATGGTTCAAAAATGAGCGGATTTTGCTCAAGAGTTGGGCAGAAAAATTAAGGGGCTATTCTTCCTACTATCTCCTCTATAGTTCCCCGTTCCTCCTGTCTTCCCCTCCTGGGAGGGGGAGGGGCGAGGGGTGGGTTGTCTCCTGTCTCCTGTCTCCTACTAAAAGACTTTTTCAGCAAGCCCTAATTATTAATTATTAATTATTAATTATTAAGCCCCCATCCCCGAATATTGTTTTAACCCCTTTCGCCACAACCAACGATTTAATCCCAAAAATATCGCACCCCAACCAAACATTATCAATAACCCACGCCCAATATCCACAGGCAAACCCACTAAGATAGAAGCAGGAAAATAAACTATATAAGGAAACGGAGTCCATAACGCTATTTGATAAACTGACTCTGGAAACACTTCTAATGGAGCAGTTATTCCCGATAAAAACATATAAGGTAAAAACCAAAGCTGTTCAAGGGCGCTAACTCTTTCTATCCAAAAGGCAAATAAAGCCATTGTATATTGAATTAAAAATCGTAATGCAAATGCTATTATTACTACAATTAAAAATAACAAAAAATTGCTCAAACTTGGCAGCCAAAATATCCTGGGATACAGAACAAAAAATAATAATATTAAACCTAATACAAAAGGTCCTCTAGCAAACCTTTCTCCAATATGACCAAAGAAATGATGCCACACCGGATCTATAGGTTGTAATAATTTAGGAGATAATTTCCCCTGAACTACTTCTATTTCAAAATCCCAAATTACCCAAACAGGAGTAATTGAGCGGACAATAAATACAGCTAAGAAATAATGAGAAAACTGCGATTTATCTAATGCAAATTCACCTGCTACTGAAGCTTTTACCCAGACTCCCATCATAATAAAAGGCAAAGAAGATGACAACATCCATAAGAATAATTCGGCTCTATATTCTAACATATAGGCGTAATAAGTAGATAGAAAAACTTTGGCTATTTTGATGATTTTTTTCATGGTTGAAGAAGAAAGAAGGAAGAAGGAAGAAGGAAGAAGGAAAAATATTATAAGTATTATAAGTACTATATTAGGCACAAGCCCAACCAAATGCTACCTGATTTTTATGATATTTGCATTGAGTAATATGACCACAACCAAGGTCTCCAAACATAAAGGGTAAATTATCTTCAGAATCAACCTGAAAAACTAACCGCATTCTTTCACCACAAATCGGACAATTAGGATATTCTATTCCCTGAACCCATAGAGGCCAACCTGCTAATTTATCTCCTTCAATTGGGAAATTATCGAAAAATAATTCATCTAAATTCAAATCTAATTCTGCACCAAATTCTGTTGCTTCTTCATAATTAGGATAATCTTCTAGATATTGCCAATCGACGATTAATTTAGGAGGAAAAAATTCTTGATTTTCAGGAATTTTTACATCTTGTGCTTTTCCTTCTGGCTGAACTATTCTAATTAAATGAATGTCGGAAAATGGTTCCCATCCTTCATAATCGCAATCACAAAGTAGTTCTTCATTAGTGCAATAAAACATCTGTAAAATACCACTACCAAATTCATTTTTTAATGCTTCTGATAGGGTATTAAGGTTTAGCTGAAGAAAGAATTGTAAAGGATTTTGGCAATGGGGACATTTCGGCCATTGTTCATCTTTTCCTAACCAAGGTTTACCTGCAAATTTAGAAGCAGTTAAATCTCCATCTCCATCAATAGTTATTGGTTTCCAAGCGTGACGTTTATAGGGTTGAATTTCTGGGGGAATATTAGTCATAATATTTATTTGTAGAAAGAATTAATCAACTATTTGGAGGATAGTAATTAATTTAAAAAATTGAACGTTTCAGATTATTTATTACATTAGTTCATAAATTAGTAATTTAGCGATCGCCTCACAAGCTAGACCAAAAAAATGCTAACTGATGTTTATGATTTTGACATTGAGTAATATATAGGAAAGAGTTTGCCCACATTTAAAAATACCCTTTATTCAAAAAGTTGAATTATTTCATTGCCATCTCTCTTTAACTATTAGTGCTGGTACATATATTTGGCGCTAAAGCGCAACTACAAACTTACAGAAATTTTGAGGATAATGAGGTACAGTTATCAGACTATTTATTCCTTCCCTGTTCCCCGTTCCCTGTTCCCTGTTCCCTAAAGCAATACAACTTTGTACCTCATCAACTCGGTAACTGCTGTAATAGAATTCGGAAATTTTCCAACTTTTGAATTTTGAATTTTGACTTTTGATTTCAACTATACTTTCCCTGCACGAAAAACTCTACCAATGACCTCCTCAATAGGTGGATCAGTCACCGTTAAATCTTGCACTTCTAATTCTGCCAAAATCTGAGCTACAGTTGCCGTTAAATTTTCCCGCCGCACCAACAAATGTACTGACTGACCTTCCAACATTTCCACCTCCCCATAATTAGATAAATGTTGCTCAAAATTATCTACATCTGTAGACACAGGATTAAGTAATTCTATTTGTACCTCTCGATAAGGAGCAAAGCGATCGAGTAAACCATCTAAACTGCCATCATAAATTAATTGACCTTGATATATCAATAACACGCGCTTACATAAAGCCGTAATATCAGCCATATAATGACTCGTCAACAATACAGTTGCCTGATAACGTTGATTATATTCTTGCAAAAACTCCCGCACTGCCACTTGTGCATTTATATCTAAACCTAAAGTTGGTTCATCCAAAAATAAAACTTTCGGTTGATGCAACAAGGCGGCCATCAACTCTGCCTTCATCCGCTCCCCCAGAGATAATTTTCTGACTGGTTGCTTCAACTTTCCCTCTAGGGACAACATTTCTGTTAATTCCATCAACCGACTATAATACTCTTTGTCAGAAAGACCGTAAACAGCAGCATTAATTTTCAGGGAATCTAACACTGGTAAATCCCAGATTAACTGTTGTTTTTGCCCCATGACTAAAGTAATTTGTTCTAAAAATTTTCTCTTGCGTTCAAAGGGTACATAATCTGCTACCTTAACTATACCGTTAGACGGATGAATTAAACCTGTGAGCATTTTCAGAGTAGTAGTTTTACCAGCGCCATTGGGTCCGAGAAACCCCACTACTTCCCCCGGGTCTATTTCAAATGTAATATCTTCAACTGCCTTAACATATTGGTAGTTGCGACGTATAAAATGACGTAGTGTTCCCTTAATTCCTGGTTCTTTGATGGCTACTGGGTAAATTTTGCTCAGATTTTTAGCGAGTATAATAGACATAACTTTTGAATATTAATTTGAGTTACAGACAACATTTGACATAAATAGAACAGCAAAAAATTTAGCATATTTAGGAGACATACTAAGTTATGGTACTTACTCAAGATTTTTCAGATTCTTTTCCTCGTTTATTGGGAACAAGTGATAATGATAATGAGATTCTCACAGTAGAGCAATCTACTTCTTTTCCTGGGGGAGTATTAGCTCTCAGTGGTGATGATATCATTACTGGTTCATCTGTCAACGACTTAAATTTTGGTGGTAGAGGAGAAGATCAGTTATTTGGAGGGGGTGGTAATGATAGTTTGTATGGTAACAAAGATACAGATTTTCTTGATGGTGGTTTTGGTGATGACATATTGTATGGAGGTAAGGGTGCCGATCTATTAAATGGTGGAGAGGGTAATGATACTCTAATTGGTGATGCTGGTGTTGGTATTTATCAAGGTGGTTTGGGAAGTGATGTGTATGTTTTCAGAACGGAGTTAGCAGGAATAACACAAGATTTAAGTGATATTATTTCTTTATTTCCAGGAATTCCCAGTACTGTTGAATTGCCTAATGCAATTATTACTGATTTTAACTCTACTGAAGATATTATTGGATTAACAGGAGGGATGACAAAATCCGATCTGATATTTGAAGATTTTAATAGTTTTGAGGAGTTTGGGATTAATACAAGTTTGATTTTACCATTTATCGGTGATGAAGTCGAACTGTTAACCAAAGCAGGTATTTCAGAACAGGATTTAGACCCAAATAATGATGGTGTTTTAGAGGGTACTGCGATTAAAATGAGTGGTACAAATCAAATGTTAGGATATGTGTTGAACACAAGTTCGACAGAAATAGCAGCGTTGCCAGAGTCACAGTTTATTAGTGTTAATTTTTAAGGAAATAGATAAAGAATTTAGGGATGTTTTATGGAACATCCCAAACCTACATTCCGCACTTCAAAGCTTAGTATAAAAGGCAAGTAGTTATTAGTCAGTAGGAAATGATGCTTGCTAATTAGGGTTTGCTGAAAAAGTCTTATGGGTGAGGGTAGGAGACAGGAGACAACCCACCCCTAACCCCTCCGGTGGAGGGGAAGACAGCTATACTGGAGAAATGGGAATTATAGAGGAGGTAGGAGGAATTATTGTCAGAGTGATTTTTCTGCCATAATCATCCCAAAATACTAGCGTGCATGGGCTTTTTGAGCTGAAAACAGGCGCACTTTTTAAAGGCCAAAAAACGCACTTACCAATATCAGTCAATGCTTTGATATTTAATCAGCAAGCCCTAATTATCTGGCTCCATCAAGTATTTCTGCTTAATTTATTCAATAGACATCTCCGATAATCAAAAATCAAATCAATTATCGTGCATAAATTATCAATTATATCATGTCCGGTTGAATAGTTATAAATAATAAGGGAGTCCTCAGGAGTCAACCCACCCGCGGGCTTCTCCCAGGAGGGGAGGGGAACAACCGAGTTAGGAGGAAATAAATATTGGAGGAATAGTATTGATAATTTCAGTATTTCTTTGGTACTGTCGGTACCCGGAGTCCTTAAATTTTATTTATAACTGACCCGTCCGAACATGATATTATTTCCCCCTACTCCCTACTCCCTACTCCCTCTTTTCCGGAGAGGTCTAATTTTTATTGGGTTCCCGTCTCAGTTAAATTATAATGATTTATATCATGTTCGGATGATCTCTGATAATAAAGCCAAAATCATTATAGTAGAAGTATTCAGAAGTTATATCAAATCCGTTGGCTTCGGAGTAATATCATGTCCGGATAATTAGTGATCAAAAAAACTTTCTCCTCTTTATTCTTTCTTCTTCTTTCTTCCCTCCTGACTCCTGACTCCTCAGTCGTTTATGTATAAGTATTCAACTGTACATGATATAATATCATGTCCGAATAATTAGTGATGAAAAAACTTATCCTCTTGCTTACAGCGCTTTTGCTCATTGATGAACCACATCTTCACACATCAAACCTTGTAGGGACGTTCCATGGAACGTCCCTACTGTGGTCTACCGTGCAGGAAAACTGCTGTAAACAGTAAATCTTTCTATTTTCCCCTCCTAGGAGGGGAAGGGGCGAGGGGTGGGTCCCCTACTCCCCTACTCCCCTACTCCCCCGCAGGGCTAATTCATTGCCTGGGGAGAATATTCATAAGAAATACATTTAATTGTGCAAATATACAAATCTCCCCATCCCCCCCATCTCCCCATCTCCCCATCTCCCCACATTCCCCTCCTGGGAGGGGCTAGGGGTGGGTACTCCATCCCCCCATCTAATTACACCGATGCTACCGGATTTTATATTACTTCTGCTCACCAAGAAAATGGGTCTGAAGCCTCGCCCATAAGCGGGCGACTTTTTATTGGTTTATTGGTTTATTGGTTTATTGGTGAAAAAGTAGTAAGTATGCTATCATATTATTAGTTTAAATAAAAATTATGAAAGCTAGATTTAAGTATCGTATTTATCCAGCACCGGGACAAAAAGCCAGATTAGCAAAGCTGTTTGGTTGTGTTCGTGTTGTGTGGAATGATAGTCTAGCTTGCTGTCAGGAAAAGTACAGATTAGGAGAAAAGAAACCCACTAATTCTGAGCTACAAAAACTCTTTATTACTCAAGCAAAAAAGACTGAAGACAAAGAATGGTTATCAGAGGTTTCAGTTGTACCATTACAGCAATCACTGAATGATTTAAACCAAGCTTATCAAAACTTTTTCAGTTCGACAAAAGGCCAGAGAAAAGGCCAAGCCATAAAACCTCCCAAATTTAAAACCAGGAAATCAAAACAGACTGCCAGGTTTACCTTGAGAGGGTTTAAAGTACACCAAGATAAAGTTTATTTAGCTAAGATTGGAAAGCTTAAAGTAGCCTGCTATGCGAAAACTACCCAGTGAGCCTAGCTCAGTAACAGTAATCAAAGATTCAGCTAATAGATACTTTCTTAGTTTTGTAGTAGAAATACAACCAGAAACTTTACCAAAAACGGATAATTCAGTAGGTATAGATTTAGGAATTAAAACTTTTGCTACATTAAGTAATGGTCAAAAAATTGATGCACCAAAACCACTAAAGAAACGAATTAAGAAATATCGAAAGTTAAGCAAATCATTATCTAAAAAAACTAAAGGATCTAAAATATATGAAAAAGCTAGGTTGAGGGTAGCTAAATTTTCCTACGGAATGCTGCGCAAACATGCCAAACTGAAAGATACAAGAACTGATTTTCTGCATAAATTATCTACTAAAATAATTAGTGAAAACCAAACAATTGTTTTAGAATATTTGTTTGCGAAGCATTCCGAAGGAAACGTTTCTGGTATGGTGAAAAACCGTAAATTATCCAGAGCAATTTCTGATTTAGGTTGGAGAACTTTCAGAACATTCCTAGAAGGAAAAGCAGAAAAATATGGTCGTAATTTTAGAGTAATTAGTCGTTGGGAACCAACGTCCCAAATATGCTCATGCTGTGGCTTTAAAGGTGGTAAGTTAGACCTTCAGGTGCGAGAATGGGAGTGTCTCAACTGCGGTACAAGACACGATAGAGATGAGAATGCAGCAATAAATATATTAGTCGCGGGCGGGCAGTCCGAGACATTAAACGGACGTGGAGGCAAGCGTAACCCACCCCCATCCCCTCCCGGGAGGGGAGCAAGAGGGGTGGGTGCAGCAGCCTGTGAAACGTTAACCCGCCGAAGAGCTGCAGCTCGGTAGGAATCCCCGTGCCTTTAGGCCGGGGAGGATGTCAAGAATGCACGTTCTCCACAGAAACAATTGCCACTAAGCTGTCTAAAATTAACTGACCAAAAACTTGTTCCATTTCTGTTGCTATACGTCCATACTCTCCTTCATAGGGTGTTGTTTCACCCCGATGCTTAATTAAGGACTGTAGAACTGTTACTGCGTGTTTTTTAAACTGTGTCGCTCGCCAAAACAAAGCAGCAGTTTCCATATCCCAGGCACTCTTTTTCTGGGTACTGCTTTCTAAGATATTAATCAGACTTTTAACATTATCAGTTCTTTCTCCGATTAGCTCAGGGTAATTATAAGCATGATAATCTTCAACATGATGGCAAATCATTAACTGTACTGGGTAAAACAGTGATTCTGTCTGATGCCGAAGACTGTCTACCAGTAAGGAAGAAGCAAAAACACTCTGACCCCATTGTGAAGCAGAAAGACCCGAATCGCGCATCAAGCCATAAAGGTTATTAGCTTCGTCAATGATATTAATGTCTCTAAGATTGTCTGGAGTTACATATCGATCATTAGAGCCGTAGCGAACAATATAATCAGCTTCAGCAGCATACATTTCCAGAAAGGCAAAGCCAGAGCCGCCAGCACCCATTGGTACACTGGCAACAAACATATAGTGTCCCTGGTAACTACCTGTGTAAATAACTATGCCCCAACTGTCGGTATGCAATTGAGCTGAAGGAAAATAACGGTTGACTAGACGCTGAGCGCGCTGAGGATTGGAGCAAACAATACCTGCTGCAGGGAGAGGTTTCTTGATAATTACGTTTTCGGATATGGTGAATTTCATGGGAGTTTCGACTTAGTTAACAATTTGCGATACGGAGCGCGATATAATACGCTAGTTCTCACACGCAAGTAGTAACGATGGTGACGCTTTGTATCTTCTGCACTAATCGCGACTTAAACATTTCTGGCAGTCTATCTATATAGACATAGACCTCAGAAGAAATCCCGCTCCCTAGGCTAAAACGGCGCAGTTAGGGTTTGAGGATTTTTTCTGATGTTGATTGACAAAGACTTAAATGCAGGTATAGACTGTACAGATGCGGTCGGCTCGACCGTGAATGCCTGTGGATGAGTAACCGCCGACGGCCTCACAAGAAGCAGGAAGTAAACAGCCTCCTCCGGAGGAGCTACGCTATCAATTTGTCATGTTATGTGACGCTTTGTGTCAGTTTTATAGAGCAGCAGCAGCAGTACATTAACTTTTCAGGTCGCGGAGCAAAGCGGAAAGCTTCTACGTTAGCAAATGGCCATTTGCTGGCGCATAACTATCGTTAACGTCCCTGTGGTCTACCGAAATGAAAACCGCCGTAAGCGATCATCCGAAAATGATATAATATAATGTAGATGGGTAAATATTACGAAATTTACCCACCCTATTACTTAGGAATATAACTTAGCTACAGAAACAGTAAGTTCTCCGTTATTATCATCAGGATAAGTATCGACAAACAAGGCATACAAAGTAGTCGTTTCCAAGACCTCTAACGTTAGTGTTTCGTGAGACCCATTCAAAGTTGACCAGGTTTGCCCAACCGGAATATTTGTCTTTTTATTCTTCACTTTTCCACCAAAAATCCAAAGTAAAACAAATGGTTCACCAGAGGGACAGATATTAGAACCGTAACAAAATGTACCACTTTTAATCCGCACAATATAAATCCCTGGTTCAAGGGTTTCAGAGACTGCTGTTTCTTGCATTCCCTTAATTTGTGCATCATTTAGTGAATAGCAATTGTTACGACTATGGACAACAAGATGCTGAATTTCACAGTCACCAGGGGTGATGTTGCTTGTTGCGATCGCTGTTTCTTCTTTGCTTCCCGATCTTTGAGAAATTAAATCTGCACCAATAGTTGCTTCACCAGGAAGAATTGTTCCTACTGCCTCAAGATTTTCAGTTTGAGTCAAAACAGTTATTCGCAGTGGGTTAGAACGAGCAATCCTTAGCCACTGCAAATTATCAGTGACATAACCAATCTCTGCTAAATAATCAACATAACTAAGAGAACTAACATTGATAGGTATTTCTTTTTTCTGGATAGACTCCTCACAATCGTATTGTTGTATCTTTTGAGCTTTTTGTGAGTCTATATCAACATCTGTAACATCATAAATCCGCAATTGGTATTGTTGTCCACCTTGTTGTTTGGCTGCATCTTTAGCAGCTTGAGAAACTACTAAATGAACACAAGCACTCTGACGATCGTGAGGCACTATAGTAATCCAACTAGATTTCAATGCTTCCTCTGGAATCGTTGCTGTAGTGGGAGTTGTATCTAACTGTGTACTTTTTACTTCATCACTGTCTACAGTAAAATTAGGTACAGGCATCCGGATACGGTTAGAACGAGCCAATTTTAGCCACTCATCCTCATCGGTGACATAGCCTATTTCTGCCTGGTAATCGCGGTCACTAACAAAAACAGGTACCTGCCTTTGCTGAGTAGATTCCTCACAATCATAGGCTTGTACATTGTATGCTGGCTGTGTATCCAAGTCAATACCTGTAACATCATAAATTCGCAACTGGTATTGTTCTCCCCCCTGTTCCTTCATTGCATTTTTCACAGTTTGAGGAACTTCCCAAGCTACCATCATATTCTCTGGATTATCAGGAGCAATAGTAATTTTACACGGAGGTAATACCCATTTTACTGGTGTTTTACCTAATATTTCTGGTTCTTGTGCTACATTTTTATCTTCATCTACACGATATTCTGATATCCGAACTCGGTTAGAACGAGCCAATGGTAGCCACTGACCATCATTAGTAGCATAGCCTATTTCTGCTTGATATTCGCAATCATCTAGTAAATTTCCTACTTGCCACTGCTGATTTGACTCTTCAGAATCATAATACCTTGTACTGTGAGCTGGTTGTGATTCTAAGTCAATATTTGTGACATCATAAACCCGCAGTTGATATTGTTTACCTCCATATAATTTAGCTGCATCTTTGTCTGCTTCTGGAACTGACCAAGTTGCTGATGCACTTTTACTATGATGGGATTTCAGATTTATTTTACTATTTAGTTCCCGTTTTCGATTTGCCCATGCTGCTAATAATCCTGCTCCTCCTAATCCTAATGCTATTTCCCCTATTCCAATACCATCTGTTGGAGTTGTTTGATTTTCATCAACTGGTGTTGTTCCTGTATCTGTTGTCTCTACCTCTGATTCTGGTGTTGATACTCCTATACTTGGATTTTCATCCACCCTCGTGACAATTTCTGGTCTTGATATCCTGAGTTTCTCTGAACGAGCTAACTTTAACCACTGACCATCATCTGTTACATAACCTATTTCTGCCTGATATTCATGTTCTGCTTCTAGAGAATCTAGTTGTTTTTCTGTGGTTGATTCTGAACAATCATACTGCTGCACACTTTGAGCTGGTTGTGAGTCTAAGTCTATATCTGTGACATCATAAACTCGTAGTTGATATTGTTTACCTCCTAGTGATTTGGCTGCATCTTTGTCTGCTTTTGGTACTGACCAAGTTGCTAATCCATTTTGATTTGGTTGTGCTGTGAGATTAATTTCACTATTTTTGTCTCGATTTGCCCATGCTGCTAATAATCCTGCTCCTGCTA
>NZ_JAAHGH010000022.1:58508-79177 GCF_010672525.1 Okeania sp. SIO2B3
GCTGCATCTTTGTCTGCTTTTGGTACTGACCAAGTTGCTAATCCATTTTGATTTGGTTGTGCTGTGAGATTAATTTCACTATTTTTGTCTCGATTTGCCCATGCTGCTAATAATCCTGCTCCTGCTAGTCCTAATCCTATTCCTATACCATCTGTTGGAGTTGTTTGATTTTCATCAACTGGTGTTGTTCCTGTCTCTGTTGTCTCTACCTTTGCTTCTGGTGTTGAGACTCCTGTGCTTGGATTTTCATCCAATGGAGTGACAGTTTCTAAATCTGTTTGTGCTAAATCATCTCCACGCCTTCTCTGTAGTCCCCAAATCAAAGCTCCTAGTAAAGGAATTCCTAACAACAAAAGGAGCCACCAGGGGAATCCTTCTTTTTCTATTTCCTGGTTGGCATCATTTGGTAGTAGTGTTGTCTCAGTTTGAGCAGGACTAGATGAATCTACTACCTCTGAAGAGTTTGCTTCATTAACTGTGGAAGTATTTGGACTGGGTACGGTTACTACTGCCCCCGGAACTGCTGAGTCCGCCTCTGATGAGTTTCCTGCTGTCTCTGATGCTGTCTCTGAATTGGTTGTAGTTGCTACTCCAGCAGAAATAGCAGAATCTGTTTCCTCCGAGTCCACCTCTGGTGAGTTTGCTGCTGTCTCAGTTTGAGTATCTGAAGTGGATTGATTTGTTGCTGTCTCTGATGCTGTCTCTGAATTGGTTGTAGTTGCTACTCCAGGAGAAATAACAGAAGCTGTTTCTCCTTCTTTATCTACTGCTGCTATAACTTCTTGACCAACTTTAGAAGTAACTAAACCCATAAATGCTAGAACTTCTGGAGGAGCAGCATCTTTATTATAAATATAGTTACGGGGTTGAGAATATGGGTAACGAGGATCGTTCGGTAGGGTTTTGTGCATCTCAATAATCCGAACATCTTCTTTGTTCAGGACTTGGTCGGCGATCGCGTAACTAATTCCATCTTTACCAAGTTCTTTTACGACTGCTGCTGTATCATCCTGAGATACCTGAGTAGCGTTACTTCCTGTCTGAAATGGAGTTTGTTTAAACACATCATAACTTTTAAGAGCTTCCCTGGTATCACTAAACTCTGGGCGATCTATAAAGCGAATTGGGACTTGAGAACCACCTATTTCTGACCAGTTTGTGATTTCTCCTCGGAGTATTTTGGCAAATTGATCGAATGAGAGATTTTCTAGAAATGGATTTTCAGGACCAACTATCACAGCAATTTTGCCACGCTCAATAGGAACTTCAACTAATCCTTGGTCTTTTTCCCGAGCAGTTAATGGACGTCCTATTGCGGCTATATCTGTTTCTCCTTTTCGGAGTGCTTCTAATACTTCACTGGAATCACCTGCTGCTAGTTCAACTTGAGCGTCTGGAAATTTTTTTTCGTAACGCTGTTTTAGCGAGCGATTAATGACTGTCATACTATTAGAGCCATATAATCTGATTTTTGTACCACTTGGCAAAGATTCAGGTAATGAGTAGACAGTATTTGAGTTAACAGATTGAGCTATATTAATGTTATTTAAAGCAGATAAATTAGAAGCAGCTAAGGGCTTCGGAGTAGTAGTTAAGGTTAGAAATATTGCTGAAATTTGAACTAATTTTTTGGTAGAGGAAGACATTTTTTTCTGGCTTCTAGGTTTACAAAATATGGTTTTATTTTTGAGGGTTCGGCTTTAACTTTGACTATTAATTTCGGTAGTCCTGTAGATGTAGTGATATTTATAATTAAATCCCTTTCACTGTCAGAAACAAAACTACAAAAATCACTACTTGTACACCACTACCTTAATTTCCTATCAGCCATTAGTTTTTTGACTAATGAATTGATAGTTTAAGGCTAAATTATTTTTGAGTAATATAGATCAGCTGAAATTTACTGTTATTCGCTATTAGTAAACAGTAACAAAACTCCAGTATTTTTTTAATTTATTCTCCTTGTTTGAGAGAAAAATTACTTCACATTTTTACTATCGAAATTGTCAATTCTCCTTGATTATCATCAATATAACTATCGAAGAAAAAAGCACAAAGATTTGTTGTTTGTAGTACTTCTAAAGTTAATGTATCGTCATCACCATTCAAAGTTGACCAAGTAGCTTCAACTTCCAAGTTTGTTTTTTTATTGATAAACTTACCACCATAAATCCACAACATAACCATGGGTTCACCAATGTTATTTGCGTCATTTTTATATCCAAATGAACCACTACGGATTCTGATTACATAGATTCCTGGTTCTAATTTTGTCGAAACTGCTGTTTCTTCCTGGATCTGTCGCATAGCTTCAGCATCAAGAACATAGCAGTTTTTTTTATTGTCAATCTTTAGATCCGTAACTGTACAACCTTCCATATTCTTTTTTCTTTCCTACTAAATTTTTTAGTATTCTTAACTAAGGCCACTGCTAGTATGAATTTTCTAATCGATACAAGTACAAGTGTCCAAAAATTCATAATAGGCAAAAGGGCTACTTTAAGTCAAAGAATTACTTTGCGAACGGACTCAATAGTTAGTTTACACCGTGAGACTAGATTCGGCGATCGCTCATCACTATACTTATTATTTTATCGGAGTAATAGCAATTTCAGATGAGGCGGTACAGAATTATGAAATTCATTAATTTATCCTTCTTTAATCTGCATTAACCTACAGTCAATTATTCTTGCAATATTAATTATATGCAGCTTCCCATTAAAGATGTCCATCTACTAATTGTCTAGACAAATAAAAATATTAAGTAATGTTGCCAGATTTGAAATTTTGCGTTAATTTATATTACATAAGCTTGAAATCAAACGAGGTTAATGATTATGGAAAATCAAGAGAAAAAAATAGGCTTCACCGACTTTGCAGAAGCTTGGAATGGTCGCCTGGCAATGTTAGGCTTTGTCATTGGTGTTGCCACTGAATATTTAACAGGTCAAGGTATCCTTTCTCAACTTGGCTTAATGTAACTAATTGTTCTTTCTCAATAACTTTTCTGTTGTATTTACAATTTTTAACTACACTAATTTAGAGGTTAATCATCATGGAAACTCAAGAGCAAAAGCTAGGTTTTACCAAATTTGCAGAAACTTGGAACGGTCGCCTGGCAATGTTAGGTTTTATCATTGGTGTAGCTACTGAATACTTAACAGGTCAAAGTATTCTTTCTCAACTTGGTCTAATGTAATTCAAAGCTACAAAACAATTAAAAATTGCTAACAAACAGTTTTGTCTTTCAGAATAGTTAGTGTCAGAAAATTGATATTCCAGTCTTCAGATACTAACTAATAAATTCTGGCAAAGTTAAAGGGGTTGAAAATTTTCAACCCCTTTTTCAGTAGCAGTTTAAATCGAAGGAAGTTGATTAAGTTTTTTTTTGACTGAATCAACTATTACTTATGGCTTGCTGATTAAATCTAAAAGTCTTTATAAATAAAGGTTTTACCCTTTTTAAGTATCAAAAAGTGCGAGGTTTTAAGTGGTCATAGTTCAATTTAGGAGCGGATTTTGGTCAAGATTTGGGCAGAAAAATTAAGGGACAAAACGCCCGCTCCTACCTCCTCGCTCCCGACCCTTTTCTCCTGTCTTCCCCTCCCCTCCTGGGAGGGGTTAGGGGTGGGTGTCTCCTGTCTTCCCCTCCTGGGAGGGGCGGGGGTGGGTTGGGTTAGGGGTAGGTTGTCTCCTAACGCTACTAAAAGACTGTTTGCTGCAAACCCTACTTACAGGACTTACGCAGGGACTCTACATATAGCTAATGCTAATGCTAATTTTGCCCCTACAGATGGTGCTTTAAAGGTCAATTTGCGTAAGTCCTGATTTATTTCTTCTTACTTCCTTTAGATATTTAACTTAATGTACAATTGAAGTGTTTAACTCTTCAGAAGAGTTAGAGGATGTTCCACTACTTTCTGGTAATTCAAGATCCTGAACAGGGTTACGAGCTTCTATTAAACTTATAGCTCGACTTACGGTTTCCGGTAAAATTACTACCAAACCACCAGAAGAAGCACGATCTAAAGCAGTATTAATCGCAGTTGTCTCATCTAAAATTGATTCATAAGTAGCCTTTGACTCAGAATCTTGAGCTTGATTTAAAAACTGCTTCACACCTTGAGAAATTAGCTCCGCAGCACTTCCTCTAGGTCTTCCTCTAGTATCATCATCTTCCTTGACAATAATTTCATCAAAGATATCTGCTGCTAGTTCACCCAAAGAAACAAAGTCCTCATCACGACGGTCTCCAGGCCCACCAATTACACCAATCCGTTTTCCTGGCCAATTCCTGACAAATCCACCCAATGCTTCATAGCTAGCAGGATTATGAGCATAGTCCACCAGAGCATGATAATCACCCATATTAAACATATTCATTCGACCTGGTGTTTGATTCACCGAAGCCACAAAGGTTGACAAACCTTCTCGAATATGCTCTATTTTCACCCCTTGAGCAAAAGCTGCCAAACAAGCTGCAAGAGCATTCGCAATCATAAATGGGGCCTTACCTGCCATTGTAATTGGCACATTAACTGCTTTTTCAATCCTTAAAGTCCAATCTCCTTTGAGAATTGAAATATAACCATTCTCATACACTGCTGCCAAACCACCAGATTCTGTATGTTTCACCAAAAGTTGATTATTTGGTTCCATTGAAAAATAAGCAACTTGACCTTTAACTTTCTCCGCCATTGCAGCAACCAATGGATCGTCAGCATTCAAAATGGCATATCCTTTAGGCATTACTGACTCAGCAACTACACTTTTGAGTTGAGCTAGTTGTTCTACAGTATCTATATCTCCAATACCCAAGTGGTCGGCAGCTACATTTAAGACCATTCCTACATCACAAGCTGAAAAACCCAAGCCTGAACGCAGAAGACCACCCCGTGCTGTTTCTAAGACTGCAATTTCTACAGTGGGGTCTGAGAGTATTAAATGGGCACTTTGAGGTCCAGTATTATCTCCTGATTCTGCTAGATATTCACCAAGATAAGTACCATCAGTAGTAGTATAGCCCACTACTTTTCCAGTCTGCTTCATTATGTGAGCTAGCAAGCGTGTAGTTGTTGTCTTACCATTAGTGCCAGTAATTGAAAATATTGGTATTCTGCCATTTTTAGACCCAGGGAACAGCATATCTATAACTGCTCCGGCCACATTTCTAGGTAAACCCCGACTAGGAGCAACGTGCATCCGGAAACCAGGGGCAGCATTAACTTCTACTATGACTCCTTCTACTTCTCGCAAAGGTTTAGAGATGTCTTCAGTAACTACATCTATACCAGCTATGTCTAGACCTATTATCTTCGCAGCTCTGGACAATAACCAGACATTTTCTGGATGTATTTCATCAGTACGGTCTACTGCTATACCTCCAGTACTGAGGTTAGCTGTTGCCCTTAAAAAGCAAATTTTTCCTTTTCTTGGTATTGAATCAATGCTATATCCTTGTCTTTCCAGAATAGCAAGGGCAGCTTTGTCCACTTTGATTCTAGTCAGAACGTTATCATGTCCATCCCCTCTTTGAGGATCTTTGTTGGTTTCTTCAATCAGTTTTGCTACCGTAGACTTACCATCTCCCATTACATGGGCAGGAACTCGTTCGGCCACAGCTACAACTCTACCATTTACTACCAATACTCGGTGGTCTTTGCCTGTATAGTAACGTTCTAAAATTACTGTTTTTGTTTTGGAAGCCTTGCTAGCTACATCGTAAGCTTCTTCAGCCTCTTCCCAGTTTCTCACATCAATAGTAATTCCACGACCATGATTTCCATCTAGAGGCTTAATTACAATGGGATAGCCTCCAACATCTTCAATGGCATCTTGAAGGTCTTCAAAGTAGCGAATAACTGTACCACGGGGTACTGGTATTCCAGAATCTTTGAGAATAGTTTTTGTACCTTCTTTATCACAAGCAAGTTCTACACCAAGAATTCCTGTTTGATTACTTAGAGTGGCCTGGATTCTTTTTTGATTTATACCATAGCCAAACTGAATCATAAATCTGGCTCCTAGTTGAGTCCAGGGAATACCTCTTGCTTCTGCTTCTTTGACTATAGCTTCTGTGCTTGGCCCTAAAGATGCCTGACTTTTGAATTCCTTCAGGTCTTCTAAATCTTGTTGTAATTCGGTTGCAGGATATGTACCTGTCTCAACAATACTTTGGCAAAGTCTCACTGCTGCTCGTGCAGCATAGCGGCCTGCTTGTTCGTTTTCATATTCTATTACTACCTGAAATATTCCAGGAGTCGATGTTTCCCGTGTCCGACCAAAAGCAACTGGCATTTGGGCGAGTTGTTGAAGTTCTAGGGCAACGTGTTCTATGACATGGCCTATTAGTGTCCCTTTTTCAACGCGACTGAGAAAACCGCCCCTGACTCCAGGGGAACAATAGTGCTCTACAAGACTTGGTAGTACCTTGATTAATCCTTTGTAGAAGCCAGGAATATCAGATGTATATCTTTCGTACAGGTCTTCTAAGTCTAGACGCATAACCACCAGTTTATGCCGGCGGATGCTCCAGTAGTTTGGACCGCGTAATGTCTGGAGTTTGAGGATTTTCATAGGAGGATTTGAAGGTTATGCTCAGAATCTACAGAAGCAATGGCAGTTTTATTTTTAATTTCAGGTCACACCATTTGCTAAACTGTTTAATACAAACTTTTTTTCAGGCTGCACTAATCCTTTCTCCATCTTGAAAAATATATATCTGATAAATAAATTTATCAGTTTTTTTGATAATCCTTTGATGGTAGAAGAATTTGGGCTTTCTATATTTGTTCTACAAAAAATACATTCAGTTCAGTTTAAAATTAGACTTTCTGTCCACTTAACTACGTAAGCTATTAATCTACCAGAACACATTAGTCACGAACTGAGTAAATTATCAGAAATTATTTTAATCAAGAGGCGTAATTGTTTCAGACAGCCCTGGTTTCATGGTATGGGAATGGAAATCATAGCCATCGCCGTGGCACATTATATGTACTCTCAAATTTGATAGACTCAAAGGATCTGCTACACCTACTTTTGTAGCATTAGTGTATGAGATTTCTGTAGTATCTATAATTGTTACTGTGCCTTTACCCATTACTTTAATTTGACTATTTCCTTCAAATAATGCACAGGTATCTTCATCTATGCCTATACCTATTTTGTCTGGGTGGGTAGCGATCGCGCTCAACAAACGGGCCATACGATTTCGATTATGAAAGTGTTGGTCTACAATTAGATCTGGTAATATACCCAAGCCAGTTGTCAAATCAACTAAGGACTTATTGGGGGATGAGCCACTACCACCACTTGCTATCATTTGGTGTCCCATTACAGCTGCTCCTGCACTTGTTCCAGCTAGAGCAATTTTTCCTTCTATAGCCCTATTTCTGATTTCGTCCATCAAAGGTGTCTCAGCAAGTAGGGCACAAAGACGCAGTTGGTCTCCACCTGTCATAAATACTCCGGTACAATCTTCTAAGGATTCTAACCATCTTGGGTCTTCTCCCTGATACCTTTCCCGGATATCAAATATCTTGAGACCTACAGCACCCATGTCTTCAAACACCTTGCGGTATCTATCTCCTTGGGCCGCTGGTTCTCTTGAAGCAGAAGGGATCACTGCTAACTTGGCATTTACTCCCCCTGCACGATTAAAAAAAGTTTGTAGAATCTCTTTTCCATGAACTTTATCTTCCGCCCCTCCAATTACCATAATAGTTGTTTTTGTAGGACGTAATGTATCTGGTTCTGAAGCTTGAGACTCTAACTGTATCATTTTATTAGTCTTGGACAGCAGGTACACATTCAATTTCAATAATTTCAATAATCTGTTATAATACTAGACTATCTTATAACCTTGCAAGTCCCCAGCTAACTATTGAATTTTTCAACAAACATTTGATTTAGTTCAGAACCTAAATAATTGGCTGGATCAACTTGCAAACTTGTAGCATAGTCTAAAGATTAATCTCAACAATTTCTAATTCTAAATTTTTCAAGAAACTCTAGTATACTTTTAATTTCTGTGCAATTTGATGTTATCACTCTGTTTCCAGACTTTTTTACAACACCCCTAAGTTCAGGTTTGTTAGGGAAAGCTCTTGATAAAGAGATTGCTAAGGTTAATCTAGTTAATCCTCGGGATTATACCACAGACAAATATAATAAGGTTGATGATGAATCTTATGGTGGAGGAGTAGGAATGGTGTTAAAACCAGAGCCTATATTTGCTGCTGTAGAGTCATTAACAACTAGACCGCGACGAGAAGTTATTCTCTTGACTCCCCAAGGAGAAACAATGTGTCAACAGCTCTTTAAGGAGTTAGTTATAGACTATGACCAACTTATTTTGATTTGTGGTCATTATGAAGGTATTGATGAAAGAGTACAATATTTAGTTACTAGAGAAGTATCTCTAGGAGATTTTGTCCTTACAGGTGGAGAAATACCAGCTTTAGCTTTAATTAATGGTGTAGTTAGGTTACTTCCAGGAACGGTAGGTAAAGCTGAGTCATTAGCTAACGAAAGTTTTGAATCTGGATTACTTGACTATCCTCATTATACTCGACCATCTAATTTTCGTGGTTGGAAAGTACCAGAAGTTTTGCTATCTGGAAATCATGCTAAAATAGCAGAATGGCGTTATCAACAACAAATTCAAAGAACAAAATCTCGTCGCCCAGACTTGATAGAAAATGATGATAATTTGATCTAAATAATGGTTTTCAGCTTCTTTTTTATAAGTATGTCTGAAAATTAATTTAATGTTTAGTAGCAGTAATTAAGTTAGCCAAAGACTTTCATTATTTTGAATATTATTTCAGTAAAGCAGATGTGGTATTAAGTGGTTAATATACAAATAATTTAACCTAGTGTAGGATGGCAGAAATAACTAACCAGTTACAAAATCCTAAAAGCCTTACCAATCAATATTTTTGACTTTTAACTTCCGCGTAGCAGCACTAGAAAGCAATTTAATTAATTAGTACCTGAATCTTTTGTGAAAAATAATAGTTGACTTTCATTAATATAACTCAAGTTTATTAAGTATTTTTTGATCATTTTTGAACAATAGATAAATTATCTTGTCGATCGATAATTTTCACAATTCCGTCATTTCTTAAATCTCTAATATATTCTAATAAATCATTTTTCAGTACTTCTGGCTCTACCTGCTCTTGTTGTAAAATATCCTCATAAGCCTCTTGAATAGACCCGGAACCTATTAAAGCAAATAACATTTTAGCTGCCATATCATCCAAAATAAAATCTTCACCTTCTTGTTGAGAGTTAACTAAAAAAATTTCTCCCTCATCTTCTGCTAAAAAAAAATTATCCGTTAATAGCACTTGTTGAGTTAATATAATCTCCACAACTTACCTCTACTGACAATAAAATTAATAAAAAAAAGTAGTTTTGTACAATCAAGATATACTATACAATAATTTGATAAAAACTACTATTTAAGGTATTAAGTTAGAAAAATGAATCTTCGCATAGGTAATGGCTACGATATCCATAAATTAGGACCTGGAAGACCTCTAATACTCGGAGGAGTCAAAATTAACCATGAAATGGGATTACTTGGTCATAGCGATGCGGATGTTCTGACCCATGCAATTATGGATGCAATGCTGGGTGCCGTGAGCTTGGGTGATATTGGCCATTTTTTCCCTCCAAGCGATCCACAATGGGCTGGAGCTGATAGTATAGAATTGTTGAATCGTGTCAATCATTTAGTTAAGGCTAGCTGCTGGCAAGTTAGTAATATTGACTCAGTAGTAGTAGCAGAACGTCCTAAACTCAAACCACATATCAAAGAAATGCGATCGCGCCTCGCTGCTACTTTAGAACTACAAGCAGATCAAGTCAGCATAAAAGCTACTACTAATGAAAAATTAGGTCCTGTAGGTCGAGAAGAAGGTATTGCTGCTTATGCTGTAGTTTTGCTCAATAAATATGAAGGATAATCAGAAAGTAGAAGTCGAACATCTCAAACTAGGAAAACTTCAGATCATAGCTTGGCATCAATGCCTAAAGTTCATCATCAGCATAAGTCAAACACCAACTCGTTCCTTGGTATAGTAGGGATCAGGCAACAGGGAGTATTGACTTAATCAAAGAATAACGATATAATACTTTAAAAAGCATACTATTAGACAGACTGCACTTAGGCATAAATGAAATCCATCACAACCAAGCTCAAACTTAATAACAAACTTGCTCGAATTGTGGTCATGTTCAAGATATGCCCTTAAATGTAAGAACTTATGACTGCCCTGAATGTGGCTTGTTAATAGATAGAGATTTAAATGCTAGTATAAATTTGAGACATGCGGTCGGCTTGACCGTTATGCCTGTGGATGAGTAACCGCCGACGGCCTCACAAGAAGCAGGAAGTAAACATTAAAATGTCACTTTTTATGACGTTTTATATCGGTTTTATAAAGCAGTAGTGGAAAAAAACTGTTCCTTGTTTAAGGTTCATCATCAGTATCAGTCCTCATCAACTTTTTCGCGTGCTATAACAGATATCAAAGTTGATATAAATAGTATCTTCTAAATTTGCCATAATCTCACTGTTCCATCCTCGCTCCCAGTTGCTATCAATTTACTGTCAGGACTAAAAGCAATAGCCATCACAGTATCTGTATGTCCAGCCAATGCCTTAATTTCTTTGGCTGATTTTGTATCCCATAACTTGACAATACCATCTCTATCTCCAGAAGCGAGAAACTGACTATCAGGACTAATTGCCAGACTCTCTACTGGATTGTTATGTCCTTCTAAAACTGTAACTTCATCCTGAGATACCATATTCCATAAATGCACTTGCTCGCAACTGCTAAAGATCAGAAATTTACCATTGTTACTAATCACAACATTACTTATGCAATTAATACGAACCTCCAAAATCTTGATTTCTTTCTCAGAAGCAATATCCCATAACCTCACAGTACCATCGTCGCTACCAGAGGCCATAAACTTACCGTCAGAACTAAAAACAACACTTTGAATATAGTCTGTATGTCCCCAAAAACTTTTGACTACTTGCTTTGATGCAATTTCCCATAAATTTAGATGATGTTCTGAATTAATAAACGCTACTAATTTTAGGTCTGGACTGATAGCAATAATTTTCGGGCAACTATTTCGCGGTATCTGAATATAAGTTTCTGATCGATTTCCCCACAAGCAAATCTGATTAAAGTTACCATCAGAAATCAGACTACTGCCAAACACAAAACAATAATCATCTGAATTAGATGCAACTGTTTGCACCCACTCCATATCTGAGACTATTGTTTCAATCTTTTCTCCAGAAAGGATATTCCATAATTGGACTTGATTACGACTGACAATAGTTAGAAATTTTCCATCAGAACTAAAAGCCACTTTTTTGATGAAAAAATTTGTTTGAGTTTCCAGAACTGTCATCGTTTTTCCCGATGGAATTTCTAAAATATTTACTCGGTCGTAACTGCTAGCAGCCAAAAATTCACTATTAGGACTAAAGGCTATACTACCAATGTAATTAGGATGACCGGGTAATGTGACTATGTTTCTTTGCGATGCTAACTCCCAGATTTGATTATCCGCAGCTAGGAGGCGACTGTCAGAACTAATAGCAGCATTGTTATGCCATGAGTCGAGAAATTTTGACTCGGTTCCTGCTACCATATCCCATATATGTAAAGCATTACTCCCGCAAACTATTAATCTGCCGTCTGGACTAGAAAATACAGAATTAGAGGGAAAGTCTGTTTCCCCTGCCATGATTTTTACTTGAGTTGCAGATGCTACTTCCCAGACTGTAACATCACCTATATCTATAAATGTAGCTGCTAGAAATTTACCATGGGAAGCGATCGCTACACTCACTACTTCTAACTCTTCTTCAGAATAAGATAATTGTATCGCTGGAGTCTCTGTTGTCGATGCTAAATTCCAAAATCTGACAGTACCTTTATTATCTCCACAGGCAAGAAACTGACCTTGAGAACTAATGGCAATACAAGTTATTGTTATATCATCATCAGTTTGTATTTGCAGTTGTCGTAAAAGTTGCCTTTGCCGTAAATCCCAAATATAAATTTTTTGACCCCAACCTAATGCTAGTGTTGTACCATCGTCACTTATTGTGCCACATTTTGCCGGGGAGTCGATATCCCACAGTCGTTGCCAATTATTAATGTCGTATAAGCTTGTACCACCACTGGCGCAGATTATTAATAAATCGTTATTCAGGAATTTGATTTTGTAGATATGTCCTAAGGCTATTCGTTGAGTAATTCCTGCTTCTTTTAAGCTAGGTAAAACTACTTGCAATTGATTGGAGTGAGTGTACATTTTCAGCAGCTAAATATAGGGGGATATAACAGAAATATTATCTCAATTTTCAATTTAGCAAAGTTTTGGGCTACTCAAGGGTTTTATAGTGCAAGGCAACAGGCAACAGGCAACAGGCAACCCACCCCTCTCCCAGGAGGGGAATAAATTGCTTATAATATAAAACTTTTAGCTATTTGGCCCCTCCTGCAATTTGTAAATATACCAGCGCTCATTGCTATATTAGTATTTTGAGCCTACAACAGCCAAAAACCTTGCACTTTTTCAGCTTAGTTTTTCCTTTGAGACCAACTCAGAATATAGAGCAATATTTTTGTTGATTCGAGCTTTGGTCTTTCGGTAGTGGGAAAAACTATAACGTCTTAGTTTTTGGTTTGAAACAGACTCAGAATATAGGGCAATATTTTTGTTGATTCGAGCTTTGGTCTTTCGGTAGTGGGAAAAACTATAACGTCTTAGTTTTTGGTTTGAGACAAACTCAGAATATAGGGCAATATTTTTGTTGATTCGAGCTTTGGTCTTTCGGTAGTGGGAAAAAACTATAACGTCTTAGTTTTTGGTTTGAAACAGACTCAGAATATAGGGCAATATTTTTGTTGATTCGAGCTTTGGTCTTTCGGTAGTGGGAAAACTATAACGTCTTAGTTTTTGGTTGGAGACAGACTCAGAATATAGAGCAATATTTTTGTTGATTCTAACTTCGGTGTTTCGGTAGTGGGAAAACTATAACGTCTTAGTTTTTGGTTTGAGACCAACTCAGAATATAGGGCAATATTTTTGTTGGTTCTCACTTCGGTCTTTTCTGGTACGAAAACTACAACGTCTTAGTTTTTGGTTTGAGACCAACTCAGAATATAGGGCAATATTTTTGTTGGTTCTCACTTCGGTCTTTTCTGGTGCGAAAACTACAACGTCTTAGTTTTTGGTTTTAGAGAAAGTAGGAAAGTAGCGATCGCCCGACTCTATTTAGAAGTTCTCCCACCGGAGCAACTTCAACAACTTTTGGCAGAGAAAGATAAACAAATTAGAAGATTAGCAGCTTGGGTGGATATTGCGATGCAACGCCCAAATATTTATGCAGAAAATTATAGTCATCAAGGAGATACAAAAATGTCAGAAAGAAGTGGAGATAAAATTGATATTGGAGAAAATTATGGTGTGGCTGGTAAGGAAGGAAATTTTGAGAATTATGGTGCGACTGGTAAGGAAGGAAAATCTGAGAATTATGGTGTAGCTAATAACAAACAGGGAAAAATTCAAGACACAACATTTGCTCCGACTCTTGCAAAAAGACTTTTTCAGCAAACCCTAATTCTATTACCGAAAAATTGTGGTCTAAAGCTTCCCTTTTTAAAGGTATAAAAAAATAGAGAGAATATTCCAGATTTCAAGCCTCCTTATTGCAAAGGTAGCGATCGCTCCATTATTTCTACCTTGAGTTTGAATCATTTATTCCTGGGGTAAGAAGATCGTGACTACCTCCCATCATTAGAGTAGGAACAGAAATATTTCTCATTTCTTCAGGTCCGAAAATTACACTTGTTAGAGGAAAGTAAGCGAAAACTGCTTTGATACGAGGGTCTCTTAACTGATAGTTTGAAGGGGGTAAATAATTGGCACGACATTGCAATAATACTGATACATTTAAGCTCAAATTAGGGTTTGCGCTTCATTAGTCTTTTAGTAGGGGTAGGAGACAGGAGACAACCCACCCACGGGCCCCGACCGTGGAGGGGAAGACAGGAGACAGGAGAAATGGGAATGAGCGAGGAGGTAGAAGTAAGAATTGTCCCTTGATTTTTCTGCCCAACTATGCGCCTAAAACACTAACTTTTTGAGCGTTTCAGACGTGATACCAGGCACTTTTTCAAGGCAAAAAAAAAGCCTAAAGTCTTTATATATCAATGCTTTTAGATTTAATCAGCAAGCCCTATTTAGATAGATATTTACTATAGCAGATAACAAGGGTATGACCTTCCTAAAAGGTTCGTTCGTTGCTTATTTATTGTCAAAACTTTTTCTCTAAAAAACACTCATATCCTTTCTTAAATTTCTGCTTTGCATCATCTTCTACAATAGTGCCATGAGCCATAATAACTCTTCTAAAATCCCGTTGCAAAATCTTCTGAACTGATTGTCTAACTTTTTCTTTTTCTTTAGTACCTAACCGTTCTAAAAATGATGGTTTGAGTTGTTTGTATACTCCCAGAATTTTAGATACTAACTTTGTTGTAAATGGAAAGCTTTCATCAAAGTTAAATACAATATCTGTCACAATCAACGTTTTACTTTCACCGTGAAAAAAAACATACTCATTTAAAGGCGATAAACCATTCAGAAGAAAGGTATTCAGTCCTTCAAATAAAAAATATTCGAGCTTACTACCAAAATATTGTTCATCATCATCTAATATTTTATCGATAGAAATATCCGGTCTTTTTTTCTTCAAACCTGAAACAGCATAAATTTGTGCTTGAGGATAAATATTTTTAAAGTCAGATAAAAAAAGATGGTGAAAAAGATTTGGAGCAATAATATGCTTGACATTTCCAATTTCTTTGAATTGCTCAATAATTTTATGGTCAATTTTAATTGGAGAAATGACAGCTAGTTCGTCATTTTTTAAACTAATTACGGTCATTCTTATACCAATATCTAATCCCAAAAATCTGAAAGGTTGCTCGGCAACCCAAATATTACAATCTATTTTTCTAAGCATAGCTAATTATCAAAAAGGGAATAGGGAATAGGGAATAGGGAATAGGGAATAGGGAATAGGGAACATAAAATATAAGAATAGTTTTACAACTGTACCTCACCCTTCCTCAAAAGTGCTTTCATTAATTGATAATGGATAATTGATAATTACCTCGGGTTTTAACCGTTCTTGATTGAACATAAGGAAATATTATTTCTTTATTTTCCCCTTAAAAGGGGAGGCTTCAAGGCGCGAATTATTTAATTATTAATTATTAATTATTCGGTAAGTACCTAAAATATCACTTTTGACTTTTGACTTTTGACTTTTAACTTTTAATTTTTTGACTTTTGACTTTTAACTTTTGACTTTAGTGAAACGCTAGGTTTTCTAGTAGTCGCGATCGCTAAAACTCCGACAACTTTAATACCTGCTTTGTGCAAAACTTTTATTGCAGAGTTAACCGTTGCACCTGTTGTATAGATATCATCTACTAACAAAACTAAACTACGGGGACGACTCCTGCGGAAATCTTTCCCTACAGTAAAAGCATCCTTAACTGTTTCCAACCTCTCTCCACTGGACAAACCAAATAATGCTTGGGTCTGCTTCACTCTTTCCAGACCATTTCGCCGTAACTGCAAACCAGTTAATTCACAAAAGCTTTTTGCCAATAATTCCGCTTGATTAAAACCTCGCTCTTTCAGCTTCTTTTTGTGCATCGGAATGGGTACAACGACGATTTTGTCAAGAGTAGTTGTCCCTACTTGTCTCTTGCAAAGTGCGGAATTTAACCACCCATCCCCTAACCAATATCCCAAAGGTCTTGCTATTTGTGGGTTATCCTGATATTTCATAGCAGCGATCGCTCGTTTGAGACTATCTTTATACTCACCCCAGATAAATACTGGAATTTTTCCGGGAAATATTTGTCCTCCATGAGGAAATTGACATTGCCAAACTTGTCTTTCGCAATATTTACAAAATTCTCTATCTGTTGGTCTCTGACAAAGAGGACAGTTAGACTTAAGAAATATATTCAGAAATGGCTTAAGTATTTTTCTCCAGAGAAATTTAATCATTGTGAAAACCTTTAAAAAGTCTAAAATATTAAATAGTTTCTTATGTTTATCTGTTAACAATTTACTATAGCAATCAGGAATCAGTTGTGAGAATTGAAGTGTTCCTTAAAAGTACAGAATATAGCAATTATTATATTTATATGATACGTTTTTTTCTTCTTCTCTGTTGCCTGCTACCTAAAAGTTTCCAATATCTCACAACTCAAATCATATTGCTATATTACTTTGAGACTAGACTATCAGAGAATGTTGAAAGAGTTCGAGCCACTATAAATTTTAATTGGGTGCATCTCAATGCAAGAATAAAGCCAAAAATTTATCACTTTTAGGGAACAGCGAACAGGGAACAGCGAACAGGGAATATATAGGAGAAAAGTATTTTTGCAAATATGAGATGCACCCTTTTAATTTAGCGGTGAGATGAATTTCAACCAGCTAATTAATTGAGTGGTAGCGAATCAATATAGCATTAGTTATATATAATACAATACAGTTTAGTTAAATATTTTTTTTGGCACTTTTGTAACCTCAAAAGCTTATCTAATTATCATCTCTGATTTAACGGGCGAGTGTCAATATTTTTAACATTTGATGTCAGCAAATCAATAG
Organism: Okeania sp. SIO2B3; assembly: GCF_010672525.1. Lineage (GTDB taxonomy): Bacteria > Cyanobacteriota > Cyanobacteriia > Cyanobacteriales > Microcoleaceae > Okeania. The sequence continues at coordinate 75,255 of NZ_JAAHGH010000022.1, forward strand.
TTTTGTGCATAAGTTTTACTGGCTAGATAAAATTAAGTCCTCAGACTGGAAAACAGTGGGAGAAAGAGCTTTTTATTTAGCTCATCTCATGGAGCAAGGTTATCCAATTGTTCCTGGTTTTGTCATTCCAGCAAATAGCTTTTGGCAATTTTTACAACACATTGATTGGTCTGACCCATTATTAGCTGACTTCCCCAATTCTACGTTGCATTTTAATGTCAATGACTATCAACAATTACAACAAATTTCTCAATCAATTAACTGCAATACTGCATCTACTGATTTACCATCCGAGTTATTATTATCTCTAGAATCTGCTATTAAAAATCTCAATGCCGAAGTATTAAGTTTTCAGCTTGACTTAGCATCTCCTCACCTAAAAACTTTAGGTATATTAGAACCAATAATGTGTCAAGCTAGACCGGAAGAATTTGTCCCAGGAATTAAACAAGTATGGGCAGAAATATTTAATGCTAAAAGTTTATTATATTGGCATAGTCAGCAAGTTGAAATTCCACAACTTCAACCAGTAGTTATAGTACAAGCCGTACAGTCAGCGATCGCTTCGGGAAATATTAAAGTTTTTACTAATAGTTGGGAAATTCAAGCAACTCATGGTTTAGGAGTATCCATTGAGTTGGGGCAAGTTATCCCTGATTCTTATATCATTTCTGCTGAAAATTGCACTGTAGAAAACAAGAAGTTAGGTAATAAAATTATCGCTTATAACCTTGATGCAAGAATGATTAAAGTTAGCTATACAGAGATATGGCAAGGAAATTATCATACTCAAATTCCTCTTCCCAAAACTTTAGCAGCACTGCAAATTTTTTTATTGCCAGAAGAACTACAAAAAGAATTAGTTTTAGAGGAAAAGCAATTACAATCATTAATTAGATTAACTCAGGGTATAGCCAATAATATCGGTACTAATTTTGGAGTAAAATGGAGTTTTTTCCCAAGGTCTAATGATGCAAAAGTTGAACTCTTAATTACAGATTTTGAAAGATTTCCACAAGACGAGCAAAATTTGGCAAAATTGCCAAAATCAGCAAAAGAAGAAAAATCAATATCTATTCCTAATACAGAACATCCCATTGTCAAAGGCATAGTAGCATCATCAGGAAAAGTAACAGCTAAAGCTATAGTTATTAAAAATATTCCTCCAGAAGTAGAAGAATTTCCTGACAGAGTAATTTTAGTTGTGCCTGTAATTATTCCGAGTTATTTACCATTACTGAAAAAAGTTTCTGGAATTATTTCTGAACAGGGTGGCATCACAAGTCATGCTGCAATTTTAGCTAGAGAAATTGGGATTCCTGCTATTGTAGGAGCGACTAATTCTACCAATATAATTAAAACAGGCGACCATTTATTAATTGATGGTAATAATGGGGCAATATATCTGGCAGAAGAAGATAATTATGATCCTCATAAACTTGAGATGCCAGTAGTAGAAAATTCTCTGAAAAATCAAAATTCACCGCCAATAGGAACTAAATTGTTGGTTAATCTTAGTCAAATTAATTCTATTAAAAAAATTCAAGGTTCACTGATAGATGGAGTAGGATTATTACGTTCAGAGTTAATGGCGATCGAACTGTTAGAAAATCATCATCCTTTATGGTGGATACAACAAGGTCGTCAACCAGAATTGGTAAGTCTAATGGTGAAGAAACTTAGTCAATTTGCTGCAGCTTTTACTCCAAAACCAGTGTTTTATCGTTCTCTTGATTTAGCATTATTTAACTCTAGCGATCGGGAAAAAGCATTTACTAAAATGCCAGAAGAATTTATAGCTAATTATTCTGGAAATCAAGATAACCAGACCGAGGCAAATTTTCATAATCATCGGACTAATTATTCTAATCCTATACTAGGAAGACATGGCACATTTAGTTATATGTTAGAACCAAGTTTACTAGATTTAGAAATAGATATTTTATCTCAAGTATATAAATTGGGTTACACTAACGTTCATTTAATCTTGCCATTTGTACGTTCTGTAGAAGAATTTCAATTTTGTCAGAGTCGCATTCAAACTAAATGGGAAAATCGACCTAATAATTTCCAAATTTGGATTATGGCAGAAGTACCATCAGTTTTATTCTTACTACCTGAATATGTTAAAGCTGGAGTTCGGGGTATTGCTATTGGTACTAATGATTTAACTCAATTATTGTTAGGTGTAGACCGAGAAGAAGAACAAATGGCAAGTGCTTTTGATACTCGTCAACCAGCAGTAATGAGAGCCATTCAACAATTAATTTCTGAGGCGAAAATTTCTGGTATTCCTTGTTCTATTTGTGGTGATGCTCCTGCTTTATATCCAGAAATAATAGATAATTTAATCCGGTGGGGTATTACTTCCATTTCTGTGAATGTTGATGCTGTGGATAAAACTTATAATTCAATCGCTCGTGCGGAGCAACGTTTGATTTTAGAAGCAGTTCAAATTAATAATTTAGGTGGTAGGTTTTAGGTAGTAGGTATATATTTTTTCAGCGCTGAAGAAAGTCAGGAGAATTTGGTCTATCAGAATTTTCCGACTCATCAATCACATTTATATCCCTGGTGAAGTAGAACATTCAACCGATAAAGAAAAAGATAATTTTGAGATAAGGCAAGATGAGGATAGTCGGGAAAATATCAGAAGAAGGTGCTAGATAGTAGGTATATATTTTTTCAGCGCTGAAGAAGTAGTCAGGAGAATTTAGTTTATAGGAATTTTCCGACTCATCAACCACATTTATATCCCTGGTGAACTAGAACATTAAACCGATAAAGAAAAAGATAATTTTTAGATAGGGCAAGATGAGGAAAGTCGGGAAAATATCAGAAGAAGGTGGTTGGTATATATTTTTTCATCGCTGAAGAAAGTCAGGAAAATTTGGTCTATCGGAATTTTCCGACTCATCAACCACATTTATATCCCTGGTGAAGTAGAACATTCAACTGATAAAGAAAAAGATAATTTTTAGATAGGGCAAGATGAGGAGAGTCAAGAAAATATCAGAAGAAGGTGGTTGGTATATATTTTTTCATCGCTGAAGAAAGTCAGGAAAATTTGGTCTATCAGAATTTTCTGACTCATCAACCATATTTATATCCCTGGTGAAATAGAACATTAAACCGATAAATAAAAAGATAATTTTGAGATAGGGCAAGATGAGGAGAGTCAAGAAAATATTATCTGAAAAATCATCCGCTCCCTTGATTTTCTTAACTTCTATCTTCCCTCTGAAAAATCGGAAGATAATTGAAGAAGGTGGTAGATGGTATTGATATTTTTTTCAGCGCTGAAGAAGTAGTCAGGAGAATTTAGTTTATAGGAATTTTCCGACTCATCAACCACATTTATATCCCTGGTGAACTAGAACATTAAACCGATAAAGAAAAAGATAATTTTCAGAAAAGACAAGATGAGGAGAGTTGGGAAAATATCAGAAGAAGGTGCTAGGTGCTGGGTACATATTTTTTCAGCGCTGAAGAAGTAGTCAGGAGAATTTGATCTATCAGAATTTTCTGACTCATCAACCATATTTATATCCCTGGTGAAATAGAACATTAAACCGATAAATAAAAAGATAATTTTGAGATAAGGCAAGATGAGGAGAGTCAAGAAAATATTATCTGAAAAATCATCCGCTCCCTTGATTTTCTTAACTTCTATCTTCCCTCTGAAAAATCGGAAGATAATTGAAGAAGGTGGTAGATGGTATTGATATTTTTTTCAGCGCTGAAGAAGTAGTCAGGAGAATTTAGTTTATAGGAATTTTCCGACTCATCAACCACATTTATATCCCTGGTGAACTAGAACATTAAACCGATAAAGAAAAAGATAATTTTCAGAAAAGACAAGATGAGGAGAGTTGGGAAAATATCAGAAGAAGGTGCTAGGTGCTGGGTACATATTTTTTCAG
>NZ_JAAHGH010000022.1:79277-96321 GCF_010672525.1 Okeania sp. SIO2B3
TTTATATCCCTGGTGAACTAGAACATTAAACCGATAAAGAAAAAGATAATTTTCAGAAAAGACAAGATGAGGAGAGTTGGGAAAATATCAGAAGAAGGTGCTAGGTGCTGGGTACATATTTTTTCAGTGCTGAAGAAGTAGTCAGGAGAATTTGGTCTATCAGAATTTTCTGACTCATCAACCATATTTATATCCCTGGTGAAATAGAACATTAAACCGATAAATAAAAAGATAATTTTGAGATAAGGCAAGATGAGAATAGTCGGGAAAATATCAGAAGAAGGTGCTAGATAGTAGGTATATATTTTTTCAGTGCTGAAGAAGTAGTCAGGAGAATTTAGTCTATCAGAATTTTCCGACCCATCAACCACATTTATATCCCTGGTGAACTAGAACATTAAACCGAAAGTTAGCATTTTGGGTAGACAAGCACAGAAAAATCAAGGGGCAAAATATCCGACTACCTCGTCTATAATTCCCATTTATCCTAACTCCTGACTCCTCCCCTCACTCATAAGACTTTTTCAGCAAACCCTAATTATTAATAATTAATTATTAATTATTAATTATTCCCTATTCCCTATTCCTCTAAGAATTTATTTCTGCCAACTCTAACCATCTTTCTGTGGCAGTATCTATTTCTTTTTCTAAACTTTCTACTTTTTCATGGAGCTTTTGAACTTCACTTACTTCTCCTGGAGGTGCATTATAAAGTTCATTTTCAGTCTTTGCTTTCTCCGCTTCTAACTGAGCAATTTTTTTCTCCAAATTCTCATATTCTCGCTTTTCTTTTGACGATAATTTTCTTTGCCTATTTTTATCCCAAGAAACCCTTTCTGATTTTTTTGGTTTAGTTGAAATTTCCTTAGACTTTTCTGCAACTGTCACAGCTTTTTTTGTTGCTGCTTCTACTTCTTTATAATCTATATAAAGAGAATAATTTCCTGGATACTGTCGTAAATTTCCTACTCCTTCAAAAGCAAAAATTCTATCTACAGTCCGGTCAAGAAAATAACGGTCGTGAGAAACAACAATTACACAACCATTAAACTCTTCCAGATACTCTTCTAAAACTGCCAAAGTTTGTACATCTAAATCATTAGTAGGTTCATCCAAAATCAAAACATTCGGCGCACTCATCAATACTCTCAACAGAAATAATCGTCTTTTTTCTCCTCCAGAAAGTTTATATACAGGAGCATATTGTTGATTACCAGGAAATAGAAATTTTTCCAACATTTGAGAAGCACTAATTTGAGTACCATCAGCAGTTTCCACATACTCTGCCACATCTTTTATATAATCAATTACCCGTTGACTTTCATTCATAGCATCCAATAAATTTTCTGAATGTTGGTCAAAATATCCTATATGTATTGTCCCACCAATTTCTACTTTGCCAGAATCAGGTTTAATTCTACCTGTAATAATATCCATTAGGGTAGATTTTCCCACCCCATTACCACCAATAATTCCGACTCTATCTTCAGGGATAAATTCATAAGTAAAATCTTTAATTAGAGTTCTACTATCGTAAGATTTACAAACATTTTCTAACTCAATAACTTTTTTACCAATTCGACGACCAGGAGTAGAAATATCCACCTTTCCTAAAGCTTGTTTAAACTCCGTTCCTTGCATTTCTTCTATGCGTTGAATCCTAGCTTTTTGTTTAGTGCTACGAGCTTTAGGTCCTCGCTTCAACCATTCTAATTCCCGGCGTAATATTCCTTGATGTTTGCGTTGAGAACTAACTACTGATTCTTCAGCTAAAGCTTTCTTTTCTAAATAGTAGGAATAATTTCCCGTATAAGTAAAAAGGTCACCTCGGTCTATTTCAATAATTTTATTAGTAACTCGGTCGAGAAAATAACGGTCGTGAGTAATTAATAAAATTCCTCCTGAAAAACTATTTAAGTAACTTTGTAACCATTCTACAGACATAGCATCTAGATGGTTTGTTGGCTCATCCATTAACAAAACATCAGGGTCAGAAAGTAAAGCTGCAGCTAAAGCAATACGTTTACGATAACCCCCAGATAAGTTACCAACTTTGGCATCAAAATCTTGAATTCCTAATTTGCTGAGGATAATTTTTGCCTTAGTTTCTAATTCCCAAGCATTGGTATTATCCATGGCGTGAGTTACTTCAGAAAAACGCGCCATTAGTTGATTATCTTCAGGGTGATGAGCTAATTTTTCCGATAATTCTTCATATTCCCGTACCAGTAACATTTGTTCTCCACTATCAGAAAAAACTTGTTCTAATACAGTGTTATTTTCATCTAAATCTGGTTGTTGTGGCAAATAAATAATTCTGGCATTTTGATTAATCAAAATTTGACCACCGTCTATAGGTTCTAAACCAGCAATCATTTTTAATAGGGTTGATTTTCCCGAACCATTTGTACCAATTAAACCAACTTTATCATTGGCATCTAAACTGAAGTTAGCATCTCTTAAAACTTCTTTGATACCAAAGTCTTTTTTTACTGATTGAAGTGTGAATATACTCATTTTTTAAGTCAAAAGTTAAAAGTCCAGAATTAACATTGCTACACTCTAGCACCTAAAACTATTTTGATAAATGTTTGCTATTGCAGGGAATAGAGAACAAGGAACAGTGGGAAAAACATTTTCCCTAATTCGCTTCATCATCAGTCTATATTCTAACTATCCCGTTCTTTGCTATACAAATATTTAGGGTTTGCTGAAAAAGTCTTTTTCAGGAGTAGGGGAGTGGGGAAGTAGGGAGTAATTAGGAGAAATGAGGAATTATAGAGGAGATAGTCGGATATATATTCGACCCAAAAAATGCTAAAGTCTTTATATGTCAATGCTTTTAGATTTAATCAGCAAGCCCTATTTATACTATGCAAATCATCTCAATTACTTTTTTTGTTCATCAAATTCCGAGTAAACAATTAAGCATAAATACTTGCTTGATTGTTTACTCAATCACGATAGCTATGATTTTCTCCTAAATTTTGACTCGGTCCTCCTGACTCAGTCCTCCTGATTCTATGCTACATTTTGTGGTGCGGAATATGGGTTTTATGCTAACTTTTTGAGCAAAATCAAATGAAAACCAGGCACTTTTTTCGACATAAAAAGGCTAAAATCCTTATATTTCAATGCTTTTAGATTTAATCAGCAAGCCCTATTGAAGAATCAATTTCTTGATAAACTTGTTGTATTCTGTCCAATTCAAGGTCGGATAGATAATCTACACACCAGTTGGCCAAACGCTGGAGCATATGAAAAGGATAAGTATGAGCGACACCAACCACAGACATTCCTGCTAGTTTAGCTGCTTCAATTCCGGCAAAAGTATCTTCTATTGCTAAACATTCTGAAGGATATAGATTCATGTCTGGATATTGTTGATTTAGAATATTTACTGCCAACAAATAAGCATCAGGTTTTGGTTTACTAGCTTCGACATCATCTCCAGCAATAATTGTCTTAAAAAAATCACCTAAATTAGCTTTATTTAAGACTAATTCTACTTCGGATCTAAGAGCGCCACTAACTACAGCCATTTTCAGATTTGCTTTAGCGACCTGAGAAATAAAATCTATGGTATCTGAATAAACTGGTAACTCTTCAAGACTTTCTAATTGTTGTTGATAAGCTAGAGATTTACGTTTAATTAGTTGGTCTAAATATCCTTCATTAATATATCTACCTCTTTCTGTAAGTATTCCTTCTAAACAAGCACTATCGCTTCTTCCTAAACAGAATTGGTTGTATTCTCCTGGTCTAAGTAGCAAATTTTCATCAATTAATACTTGTTCTATTAATTTTTCATGGAGAAATTCATCATTAATAATTACACCATTAAAATCGAACAAAATAGCTTTGAGAGTCATTTCAGTTATCAGTTATCAGTTATCAGTTATCAGTTATCAGTTATAGCAATTATCATATTGTTGAGGTACGCGCATTCGTTTGTTTTAAGGAGTAGGGAATATTCATTAATGGATAATAGATAATGGATAATTACCTCGGGTTTTAACCGTTACGGAATTGAATATAAGGAAATATCCTAGCACTTTTTTTCCCTTTGAAAGGGTCAGCAGAGTAAGCTGAATTATTTTATTTAATTAATAATTATTAATTATTCGGTAATTCGAGAAACAGGGGATAGAAAAAAAGAAAAACAACTGTATCTCACTAATTTGAGAAACACTATATCAGTTATCAGTACCGACCGCTGAAGTATGAGGCACTGAAATACTGAAGTTTACTTTCTCTTAGTCGATTATATGGCTCCGAAAACTCTCCTCCCCATCCCTCGACCGCTTTTCATCCCTTTGTAGAGTACAGCGACAGCTCGTCCCACACCAAGAAATAGTATTTACCGAATAATTAAGGTAAAAATCCTCTTCTAATTAGGAGAAACAAGAAAATATTTTCCTTTTATTCAATCCTCTTCCTTTTAGGGATAGGTAATTATCAATTATCAATTATTGAACCTATTCTTTGGTCATAAATTATAGCGATTTATAATTCAATTAATTACAATTTTTTAGACCAAAAAATGCTACAACAAATATTACTCAATGCTTTGATATTTAATCAGCAAGCTCTAAGTATTTAGGGTTTGCGTATGGAAGTAAAAAATTAAGAAATTTTCTTCTGTAGAGCTTTTCTAGCAATCTTTGTCACATAAAGAGTTACTGCAACTGTAGCTATTAAACCTACTCCATAAAGAATCCATTCTGCTGTAGTGCGTGTTCCTCCTTCTGTGCCCAAAGTTGCCAAACTGCCAGCTAGGGAACCAAGATATACATACATTACTGTTCCTGGCATCATCCCAATCCAAGAAGCGAAAAAATAATCTGGTAAAGATACTTGGGTTAGGCCAAAAGCATAGTTGAGCAGGTTAAAAGGAAAAATAGGAGATAAGCGAGTTAGTCCCACAATTTTCCATCCTTCGTCAGCTACTGCTTCATCAATGGCCTTAAAGTTTTCATTTCCTTCTATCTGTTTGGACACCCAACCTCGTGCCAGATAGCGACCGACTAGGAAGGCACAAGTTGCACCTATAGTTGAACTGATGGAAACGTAGATAGAACCGAAAATCGGGCCGAATAGCAGACCTGCACCTAGAGTTAGTAGTGAACCTGGAAGGAATAAAACTGTGGCCAGGATATAAATAATGATAAAGGCTATCGGACCCCAAGGGCCAAGAGTTTTTATCCAATCTAGAGCATTTATCAAGAGTTGTTGAGCGTTAAATTTATGAGCAATAATTAGGAGAGTTGCTACTACAAAAACGATTAATAGTGGTTTGAGTAGCTTGTTTAATTTTGGCTTTTTTTTTGTTTCTTGTTCTAGGTTATTCATCTATATACAGAATTTACAATAATCGTTGGTATTAATGTATATGATACTCTTATATAGAGGTACAAACCTTGATTTTAATTGTAGTCTTATCAGATTTTTATCTAATTTTCATTTAACATCGATTCTGACTATGGGGTATTTTAGGATAATTTTTTTGAGGGTTTATTAGATATCTCTGATACTTATGTTTAACTGAGTTGCTTTATTCATAGAGATGCTTGGTAAACATTTAAAATTGAATGACTGTTAGAAAAAGGTGTTAATTAAATTTAGATGTGATACCTAGTTTTCTAACAGATATTTTTCTAGTAATTCCAAAATAGTTATCCTTATGCATACTTTATTTGTTAAGTCGTCAGGTTATATGACTAATTTGTCGATCAAATTAACTTACTAATTACTTGAATTTAATGGCTCTGTAGCTACATCATTTAAACCTACTGAATTGAGCAGATTTTGCCATTGTGATTTAAGTTCTTGATCGTTCGGATTAGAACTAATTTTTTCTGCTAAGGCATCCAGTTTTTCGTGCCATATACCTGCGTCCGAATAAATTAACCAGCGGTCGCTCTCTGATGTTTGCTGTAGTTCTTGTGTCAAATTTGGGTTGGGATTAACTCTTTTAATTGAGCTTTGAACAATGGTTCCATAACCACTTCCTTCGCAACTCAAAGAGAATGTCCATTGATAATTTTCACCTACTTTTAATTCTGGTTGATTGCTGGGAATTTTAATGCGTATAATGCCCTGACTATTTGACACTGGTAATAGCTTTTCATAAACTATTTTTTGGCTGGAGTCTTTCAAGATAAATTCTCCAGCTATAGCTGTGTTTTCTGGCACATACATATAAATTGTTGGATGTGAGGCTAAAGTTACTAGAGTTAATTCTTGTGTTTGATTTATCTTGGGAATTAGAGGAGTTAGAGGTTTTTGATCCTCATCTATACAATTATCTTGTCCTCGCGATCCTCCACCATAAGTACCTGTTGAACCGCCTTCGACTCTAGGAGTAATATTTGCTAAGGTATTTTGAGAAATACCTAGAGTAGTATCTGCTTTACCATTAGTTGAACTAGCAGAATTAGTAGAATTTGCCGATGTACTGCTGGGAAAAGAAGTAGTAAATAATCCTAAAACTAATGTCAAAACCATAGTTTTGAGAGTAATAGAAAAACGGAAATTTTGTAGATACATATTCTGAAATCCTTTTTTGGGTAAATGTTTTAATTACTTATTACTATTATAGTTTATCTATTTATGAATTGTGTCAGTAGCTAGTGCAAGAAGGTATAATACCATTTCTCAAAAAGAATGTTACGAATAATTAGGGCAATAAAAAAACTTTATAGGAGATTTCTCTTTGGCTAATAAGATTAAGTTATGAACTAAGAAATGGCATCGAAGCTATTCATTCTGACTTCTGACTCCTAAGAAATACCCTAGTGCAGGATGGCGGAAATAACTGACCAGTTACAAAATCCTAAAACAATTACAAATCAAAAATGATTGACTTTATAACTTCCGCGTAGCGGGACTAGCTATTTGTAGTAAACATTGATTAATTTGGTATAAGGGAGGAAGCAGAAGGGAATAAAACTTGTAGAATCAACTTTTTAACATGATTTTAACGAATTATTTAAGTAGGGCTTGCTGATTAAATCTAAAAGTATTTACAGATAAAGGTAAGTGCCTTTTTGGGTTCTAAAAAAGTGCCTGGTTTTCAGCTCTTAAAGCTCAAAAAGGAGCGTATTTTAGGTGCATAGTTAGGCAGAAAAATCATTCTTACAATTCTTACTCCTACCTCCTCGCTCATTCCCTTTTCTCCTGTCTCCTATCTTCCCCTCCCCTCCTGGGAGGGGCTAGGGGTGGGTTGGGAGGGGTTAGGGGTGGGTTGTCTCCTGTCTTCAACCCTCACCCATAAGGCTTTTTCAGCAAACCCTAAGTAGGTAAGTAGAAATTAAATCTAAAATGTCCGAAGCGAGGTCTGTTTGCAGAGTAACACAGGAAAATAATCCCATAGTTACGATTGCTTTCTTCACAATTTGCTCCCAAATGTTCCTAGTTTGGATGCTATATATTACATTTATTTCTACCCATATACTTACTTATGCAATCCTACACTAGAGTGTTGATAAATAGGGCTTGCTGATTAAATCTAAAAGTATTTACAGATAAAGTTTTTAGCCTTTTTGGGGCTTTTAAAAAGTTCCTGGTATCAGGTCTAAAATCCTCAAAAAGTTAGTATTTTAGGCTCATAGTTGGGCAGAAAAATCATTCTTACAATTCTTACTCCTACCTCCTATAAGTACCCATTTCTCCTGTGTCCTGTCTTCCCCTCCACCGGAGGGGTTAGGGGTGGGTTGTCTCCTGTCTCCTACCCTTACCCATAAGGCTTTTTCAGCAAACCCTAAATAGTTTAATATATTTTTGTGGTTGTAGAAAAATAGCAAAATTGATAAGGAGTCAAAGTTTCAAATTATTTGTTGTTTATTGTTAATTTAAAAATAGTTTTTCCCAGTAACTAAGTATACATTTACTGGTATTTTTTTTCCTTTTAAATTTAAATCCCCCCAGGGTTCTACTGAAAATCTTTTATCTAAATATTCCAAAGTTTCCTGAGCAATCAAAATGCGACAAATTCCTGGATGACGTTCTTTATCAAAACTTTCTAAACGAGAAGCAATATTAACACTATCGCCAATTACTCCATATTCTAAGCGATTTTTTCCACCTAAACTACCAACCGTCACAGTTCCAGTATAAATTCCTACACGCATTTTTAATTCTGGAGAATTTTGTTCTTGCCATTTTTGATTTAATTGTGATAGATGTTGACCCATTGCTAAAGCACAATTAACTGCATTTTGTGCATCTATAGCAATTTCTTTAACACTGGTACGAGGTACTGGTATTCCAAATACTGCTATAACTCCATCTCCAGTAAATTTGTTGACTATTCCGTGGTGATTTATCACAATATCTGTCATGGCACTCAGATATTCATTCAACCAATTCATTAAATCTTCTGAAGTTTTTTTTTCAGAGATAGTACTAAAGTTTTTTAAGTCAGTAAATAATATTGTTGCTGTAACTGTTTTTGGTGGTAAAATTCCACTATTAATCAGATATGAACGTTCCTGCCAAAGAGCATGAGCAATCTCTGGAGAAGTTTGTTGACCTAATAATTTCATCACCATATTTTGTTGTTGCCATGATTCCTGAATTTTGTAGACTATTACTACCCCACTTGTCATAACTATTCCTAATATTGGTGCTGCTACAGGTATCCATCCCATTTTGATAAAAATGCCATAACTTATAGCTACTAAAACTCCTAAAGCTAAAAAATTAATTAGCAGTAAAATTAAAGGTTGTCTGGTATACCAAGCAATACTAGCACCGACTATTGACCAACTGAAAATCCATAGTATTTCTGTTGATTCACCCCAGTACCAAAATAGCTTTTGATCGTCGAGAACTGCACTAATAATTTGACTGGTAGCTTGGGCATGAATCTCTACTCCTGACATCTTTGACCTTAACACGTCTAACTGAGCAAAACTGTAAGGAGTAAAAGAAAAGTCGTTGCTACTAGGAGCCGTATTACCAATTATGACAATCTTATTTTTAACTAATTCGGGGTCAAAATTATCTAATAAAACATCTTTTATTGTAATTTTTGGAGCTATAGATTGAGAATTACGATAATTAATTAAAATTGGATATCCCTGAGCATCAATTTGTTGATATCCTCCAGAGTTTGGTTGTAATTTTTTAAATATTGCCTCACCTAATTGATATTCGTTATGTTCCGTTATCTGAGGGGATATTTCATATTCTTGGAAATAAGCGAGAGCTAAATGTAAGCCAAACGCTACCATTGTTTCTTCATCATTATTAATAAATAATGAATAGCGACGAACTACACCATCTGGGTCAAAAGGAATGTTATTAAAGCCAATTCTTTCCTTTGGGATACTAGGAGGTGGCGGTGTTGTACTTACAGATTGATCGCCAATAAAAGTAATGCCAAAAACATTTGGTTTCTGTAGCTGTTCTACTAATTGTGTATAACCGGGATATTTAGGGACATCTCGGTATAAATCTACACCTATTGCTTTGGGTTGATGCTTTTGTAGGGAAGCTAAAACATCTGCTAAATTTTTGTCAGATATTGGCCACTGTCCCAAATACTGTATATCTTCTTCAGTAAGCTCTACTATTAATAGTCTGGGGTCAGAGATATTATCAGGTCTCAGACGCACCATCCCATCAAATACAAATAGCTCTAGTCGCTGCAATGCTCCTAAGTACCTGAAAAATAATAAACTCAGAATTGCTCCACCAGAAACTAAAATTACTGATATTGGTATTCTGTAAGAATGGACTTTTTTATATATCCACTTAACAAAATGTATAGGATGCATAATTTTGAAGGCCATTCATCCTGAATCTGATCAAGATGAAGCAAGTATTTTCCAAACTCTTGTTAAACTTAAACAGAAAAAAGCATGGGAATTACTCAACTTCACCTAATTTCACTTACTCATGTCTTGCACCATCTGGCATAATTGCACCGCTGAGGAGTGCCCCTTCTATACTAGCTCCTTCGAGGTTTGCTCCTCCTAAATTGGCACCTTCTAGATTTGCTCCTGCTAAATTGGCACCTTCCAAGTAAGCTCCTCCTAAGTTCGCTCCACTTAAGTAAGCTCCTTCTAAATTGGCACCTTCTAAGTAAGCTCCTCCTAAGTTCGCTCCTCCTAAGTAAGCTCCTCCTAAGTAAGCTCCTCCTAAGTTCGCTCCTCCTAAGTTAGCCCCTCCTAACTTTGCTCCTGCTAGGTTAGCTACTGGTAATTTTGCTTCTCCAAGATTGGCTCCTCCTAGATTTACACCTCCCAGTCTGGCTCCTTCTAAGTAACAGTTTGGACATTCGCGAGTTTCAAGTAACAGTCTAATGTTTCGTTCTATTTGTTGGTCAGTCATTATTTGGAATAATAAAATATAGTCTAGTTATCTATTCTATAAACTATAGTGCTATAGAGTGGATTAAATATTTTTTACGACTACTTATAAGATATTATGTTAGTTAAATTATGAGATATGAGATGAGTTAAAGCACCTATCTATTCAAAATTAATTTAGGGGGCATGATTTTATATGTATTATCTATAATGTTTATTATTATAAAAACTGGAGTCATAATTTTGTTTACTTAAGATTGTTGATGAAAGGAGGAAGTAGAGGATAATCATCAATTTTTTTTAATGCATGAGGCTTTAGTATAAATTATGGGAAACAAGGAAAAGAGAGAAGGCAAAATGACGATGGGATAGATATTTTTTTGATTGTGAATTAACTAGCTATCAGCTATTAGCGCTTCAGCTATCAGCCGAAAAATTTGTGCATATAATTAGGCATCTGTTTGCGGAGCAGTCCGCCAGGAAAAGCTTGGGGAAAACATCCCCGACTTCTAGCTTGTTGCTTAATTTTAGGAGAGGTTGCGCATCCCCCTTTCCAGACTGAAACGCTTTTTAAGCAGAGATGATATTAGTATTACCATGATTTTCTTACTCCCAAATATCTTTAACCAGGCATTTCAGTTAATCATTATTGGCACAAAGGTGAGCTGGTAAAGGGCTAGTTTTTTGATATTCTGATAGGTACTTTTCTAAACTTTTAAGTTGAGATAAATTAAGACTGTAATATATCCAACGACCATCCTGGCGACTTTTAACTAAAGCAACTTCTTTGAGATTTTTGAGATGAAAAGACAGTTTGGACTGAGACACTTGAAGGCGATCGCATATATCACACACACATAGTTCTTGTGTACGCAATAGTTCTAATATTTTAATTCGTAATGGGTCAGAAAGTGCCTGAAACCTTGCTGCCATAGAATTAGGAGATAAGTTTAGTGATGTTTCTAGCATTTATTTTGGTAATAATTTGCTGGCTTTGTATGTCAGTTAGTAATATATGGTATTGCTAATTTAGATATTATCATAGATTTGGGAATTCAGGAAATTAAACACCTCTAAATTAATCCTCAAGCTACTATGTAAGGATTAATTTCAACTATATTTTTTACTCACTCTAAATTATATTAATGACCCACTGCAACTAGAGCCACAACCTGCTGTACAACCGTAACAATAATTTGCTGTCTGCACTTGTTCAATTATGTCTAAACTATTAACTTCTAATAACTTAGCTACTGTAATTTTTTCAATTTTGTTAGTTTGAGCTGGGATATTTTCCATCTGATTAAAGTCACAGTCATAGACATTACCTAAATAATCGATTGATAATTCATTTCGACACATTAAATTTTCTACAGTTTCAGAATTAAAATTTGACTCTAAAAAATCTAGATAAGGCTGATATATTTTTCTATTTTGCAAATATAGTTTAGTTCTACCTATGGGTAAATTTGTAATTGTAAACAGTTGGTTAAAGTTGATGTTAAAATTTTCTTTTAAATATTTTTTATAATCTTCTTCTAGATTTTTTTGATTAGGAGGAAGGGTAAATTTATTTTTATTGGGAACGGGAGGATTATAAACTAAATCTAAGATAAGATTTGGATCTTTTCCATATCCTAATTTGTTTAACCATTGTAATGCTTTAATTGATTCACTATACACGCCATAACCGCGCATTTGATCGACATTATCTTCTAAATAACAAGGTAATGATGCCACAATTCTCAGTTGATTTTCAGCACAATATTCTGGAATATCTGCAAATTCTTTAACAAAATAAATCGTTAAATTAGAACGAACAATAACTTCTTTTTGATTTGTTATAGCAGCTTTAACTAATTGCTGAAAACCATAATTCATTTCCGGCGCACCGCCAGTCAAGTCAACTGTTTTAATTTGAGGAAATCTATTAATTAGTTCAATTAATTGTTCGCAAATTTCTGGGGAAAGTTCTTCTGTTCGTTTCGGACTTGCTTCGACATGACAATGGGTACAGGCAAGATTACAACGTTTACCAAGATTAATTTGTAAAACAGTAATTTTTTTCTTAGTTAGGGTTTTATTAAGTTTGACTTTGAAAGGTTTAAAAGCTGTATTAACCATTTTTATAACTTGATAATAATAATTTTACTTTTACCGAAAAATTTTGGTCTAAAGCCTCCCTTTTTAAGGGTATAAAAAAAAGAGAATATTCCTGATGTCAAGCCTCCTTATTGCAAGAGGTACTGATAACTGAAATGACCAGTACAGAAATTTGTATTAGTGCAGGATGGCGGAAATAACTAACCAGTTACAAAATCCTAAAACAATTACAAATCAAAAATGATTGACTTTTAAATGCATGACTTTTAACTTCCCCGTAGTGGTACTAGGGTAAGAATTTTGGGCGATCGCTCCACTTGTATTAGTATTTTATTTAATGGTTGAATTAGAGTTAGGGAAACAACCAGTAGTTCTTCCTAGACTTAGATATAGCAGAATAGCAGTAATGGCAAATTTATGAAAATAGTGATATTTTATAAAAATCAATACATTTAATTTGGAATTTAATTATTAATTAAAGACATTTATAATTAAATCTAAGTAAACTGAATCTAACCTGAGAAATAATTAAGAAATAGGCGAGAATCTATAAGTATCTTTACTTTAAGTTAAGGAGTCAAGAGTTGGGAGAAAAGCAAATTATGAGACGAATATTATACAACTGATAACTGAGTCAGAATCTCAAAAATTATTTGATAGAAAGGATAGTATTTGTAATTAACAGGGTTTCGTTTTGGTTGAGTATAAAATTCAATTTAATCCTAGTATTTATAGCAGTCTAAGAAAAAGGCGGGGACAGATCGAAAGCTTAAAGCTCAGAGAAAGTAATATTTTTACTTCTTCCTTCTTCCTTTTTCCTTCTTCCTTCTTCCTTCTTCCTTCTTCCTTCTTCCTTATGCAACTTTAATATTATTATATATAGCTGTCCTAAATAGATTTTGAACAAATTTTAGTTATCTAAATACTCAGGGTTACTTCTCTTGATATATAGCTAATGTTCATATTCTATCTAGGATAACTATAGTAGTGCTGAAAATCCCCAAAAATATTTTCTATTCCTTCTTTATTCCTCCTTTCCTAAAAAATGCTGCACTAAAAAAACGAGTTATGTTAAAGATTAGAAAAAATATTAATTTCCTAAGCTTCGTTCCACATAACCTTAACTTTATCTGGCAGAAAACTAGCTATTTCTTGAATTCTTTCTGGAGATAGTTCTTCCTTTGTCGCGGAAAAAACAGCTTTAATTACAGTTTCCGGTGCTACTCCTTTAGGAACACCTGATTCTTGATTAACTCGGAAAATAAAAGTATCACCATCAAATTGAAGTGGTGGTCTAATTTTACTCAGAAAAGCAACAAGTGGATTATTATCTTTCCAGAGTTCTGCTATTTCATCTGGGTCTGGTTTTTCACTACTGGAACTTAAATCTGAAGCTACCTGATTAGATGCTTCTGTGGTCATTAAATCTCGCATTGTACGAAATACAATAACACTAATATCTCTGGCATCGTAAATATCTGGTAATCCTGCTTGAGTTTGAACTTTCTGAAGAAAAGGCACAAATTTTTCATCTACAGGAACTTGTTGAGAATCTGTCATAATTAAATCCCTAAATATTACTAAATATTATATTCTTAGATTATTAGATATTATCACATAAGTAAATACAAAAAAACAACTACTCAGATAGTTTTGATCTACTCACTAATTATGTTTGCCATCTAAATAGATAATAATTGAAATAGAGCTGTAGCTTTTTAGTTTCCTAAATCTATTTGTGGTTGACTGGGGGGAGTTGTAAATCCAGTTTTATCAAGAATATAAACAACTCCAACCGATAAAATTGCTCCTAGGATTAATCCAATTGCTATTAATACTAAAATAAACCGCTCCAGCATTACCTTAGTTTCAGGATTATAAGATTCTATAACTTCCATTTTGTCATTTTGGTCATTTTTATTTTCTTCTGACTCAACTGAATAATTATCTAAAGGTTGAAAATTTGAGTTAGGCATTTTATTAATTCATGGGTAATGGGTAATTGGTAATAGCTCAAACAGCTTCAAAATTTATGGAATGGTAGGTTTGTAGAACTGGATATAGCTATGACATTTTATCATAACTGATTAGAAGAAGGAAGAAGGAAGAGGGAAGAAGGAAGAGGGAAGAAGTAATACCATTTCTCAAAAATTTTTCTACATTTTATTGAGTGGGGTACCCACCCCTAACCCCTCCCAGGAGGGGGAGTGGGTAGGGACGTTGCATGCAACGTACGTACAGATAAATAAAAATAAGACCCCGCCCTTAAGGAAGGAGTTTAAATTAATTCTAAATAGCTAACAATCTACATTTTGAAGTGCCGAATGTAGGCTTAATAGTAATCCTAAATGATTATTTATAGTAGTCGAAAGAAAGGTGAAAACATATCAAAAACTGAAAACTCAGACAAAGTCAGATTTTGCCTTCTTCTTTCTTCTGCTATACAAAAAAATACAGTAGAAATTAGTCTCTCGTTTCTACTGTATTTAAAGTCGGAGCATTAATAGCATATCCCTTTAATTAGTGATGAAAAAAATTATCTTCTCACTTCAACGGCAAATCTATCCCTGCTGCAGTACTCCATGATTTATAAGTATTAAATCAGACATAATATTAGAATTATCTCAGTCTGTGATGTAAGGCGATTTTTGATTTAACTCAACCACAATCTGAAGGACCACAACACTCAGTATTATCATTAACACTTGTAACTCGATAATCTAAACCTTTAGTTTCCTTCGGATACCTATTTTTAGAACGTCGGCAATTAAATTGTTTTGCTAAATTTAATGGAATATCTGTATAAGGTTCAACAGGCAAAAAATCTTGATGATAAGGACCGTTTTGGTCTGTATAAATTTTGAAATTTTTATCACAAACAGCCATTCTTTGACCTCTGTACAAAGTATGACCATCATCATCAACTACCTTTTTCCAAGGACCTTTGTAAATTACAGCCTGATTCCTTTCTAAACATTCTCCTTCTTTTCCTTTAAAAGCACGAACTGTCACAGAATTAAATTCAATTCCATCTATTACTTGCCATGGTTTTTCTTGACGTTTGAGAATTTCAACTCCATAAAAACCAGCCTCTTCAAACATTTTCAGAAAAACATCTTCTCGAAATGCTCCAGCAATACAACCACTCCATAATTCCGGGTCATTAATAATATCTGGAGTGGGGTCTTCATCGCAGACAATATCAGAAATAACTGCTCTACCACCTCGCTTTAAGACTCTATAAATTTCACTAAATAGTTTTTCTTTATCTTGGGGGCGAACTAAATTCAATACACAATTAGAAATTACTACATCAACACTATTATCTGGAATTAAAGGCTGTTCTTTGCGGAGAGCATTACATTCTGATTCAAAAGCTGCTAGAGCATCAATAGAAGTAATTGGATTTGCGGTAAGCCACTGTTCAACTATGTCTAAGTCAAGGGCTAAATCCTGAATTTTTCCTTTGACAAATTTGGTATTTTTGAATCCAATTTTAGTAGCTATTTTATCTTGATATTTTCGAGCTAATCCTAACATATCATCATTAAAATCTACTCCTATTACTTGCCCTTCAGCACCAACCTTTTGAGCAATAATATAGCAATTTTTTCCAGCACCCGAACCTAAATCTACAACTGTTTCTCCTGGATAAATATAAAGAGTAGGGTCGCCACAACCATAATCTTTTTGAATAATTTCTTGAGGTAAAATATCTAGATAATTTTCCTCATATTCAGTCGGACAACATAAAGCTGGTTGTACTTGTTGAGCGCCTGCTTGATAACGTTCTAAAACTGCATTTTCAATATTATAGTTAGCAGTCAATTGTTCATTTGTAGTTGTATCGGTCATAGATAAATCTTGTTCAAATTTTTCCCAATTCATTATATCTACCAAATAATCAAGCTGAAGATGATACACATTAAGGAAATTTTCACAAAGTATGATTTATATCTTGTGAAAATTTATCTAGTTATATATTTTTATTTAAAACACTTTTACATGAGTTTTTGCTGAGAAAAAGTAAAGAATAAGAGAATAAATAGGTAGACATCATTTCTGCCTTCTGCCTTCTTCAAGGCCGCTTTAATATATATCTTCTGAAAAACCAGGCTAAGAAACTAACAAGCAAAACTAATATTAGTTTATATATCAATATATTTTGACAAAGGAAAAATTTATCGCCGAAAATAGATTTACATTTTGTTGTGGCATTATCTCCTGTCAAACCAGCAACAACTACTCCTGTACCTACCACAGCAATTAATTCTTTGTCGTACTGGATAGTAATAACAATTTTCTAGGGAGGTATCAGAATCTAAAGGAGCATAAACAGATTTTAATAGGTAAATATATTCTACTTCTAGGTTTTGGTTTTCGTTATTATCTTCCTAGTTTTGTTTTAATTTTTCCCTAATAGTTTCATGGAATTTTTGATAAAAGTATTGGCGTTTTTGGTCTATGTCCTTTTCATCATCACCGAGACTGTTTCTCAGGTCATTTCAGTTATCAGTTATCAGTTATCAGTTATCAGCACCTCTGCCTGTTTGCGCAGCATTCCGCAGGAAAGTCAGAGGCTTGAAATATTGAACTTGATTTTTTTTCATCCCCTTGTAGAGCGG
>NZ_JAAHGH010000220.1 GCF_010672525.1 Okeania sp. SIO2B3
CTACAGTTGCCTAGAAAATTTTCAATAGTGGAAGGGTAGAGAGATATAAATGATTTACTTCATGGCAAATATCTCTTTTACTTTGGTCATTCCCACACCAGGAAAATCTCAATATTGTTGATTTTTTTGGATAAGTTCTACAGTTGCCTAGAAAATTTTCAATAGTGGAAGGGTAGAGAGATATAAATGATTTACTTCATGGCAAATATCTCTTTTACTTTGGTCATTCCCACACCAGGAAAATCTCAATATTGTTGATTTTTTCGGATAATTTCTAGAGTTGTCTAGAAAATTTTCAGTAGTGGAAGGGTGGAGAGATATAAATGATTTACTCTATGGCAAATATCTCTTTTTGTTTGGTCATTACCGCACAAGGAAAATCTCAATATTTTTGATTTTTTCGGAGAATTTCTAGAGTTGCCTAAAAAATTTTCAGTAGTGGAAGGGTGGAGAGATATAAATGATTTACTCTATGGGAAATATTTCTTGGATTTTTGTCATTGTCAAATCAGGAAAATCTCAATATTGTTGATTTTTTCGGAGAATTTATAGAGTTGACTAGGAAATTTTCCGCAGTGGAAGGGTGGAGAGATATAAATGATTTACTCCATGGCAAATATCTCTTTTACTTTGATTACTTCAATCAGAAAAATTAATTTCTTCATTATCGAGTTTAACTTGAAGTTTAGCTTTTACATTATCGCTAAACTTAAGATCGGATACCAGATGATTTAAGTCTTTGTAAGGATTACTTTTTCTATTATTTAGCAGCTTTTGAATAGTTTTTTTCTTAACATTTGTTCCTCTAAAAGCAATTATTAATTCTGCTTCATTTGCTGTATTGATATTAACAGTAGTTGAGCTTGTCAAATGTGGCGATGAAGTTGATTTTGTTTCAATAATTTTATCTACAGTTGAACTTGTTGACTTTGGTAATGGAGTTGATTTTTTATCAATAACTTTATCTGCTTGAATAAATTCAATATTTTTCGACTTTAATTTTTTTTCTAATAGTGACGGACATGAAGGAGCAATCATAAAAGCTAAGTCTGGATGAGTATTGTCTGAAGGATATGAATTAAATTCAAAATCATCTAACCATTCACTAAATATTCTTAAGTGAGAACTCAATAATTCATAATTTTTTGCCTCACCAAAACCTCTAGCTACTTGTATACCATTGTGAAGTAATTCTACATAACAATCTAAAGCGTGTTTTTCTCCTGTTTTTTTGCCTGGAATTACTTTTGTAGTTTCAACTGTTGATAATTTGTATGCTTTCTTGCTTAAATATTTTTCCCATTTTTCTCGACATTTTGCTTCAACTAATCCACGAGCATCACCTTCAAATTTTTGCTCTGGTGCTTCTTGAAAATACTTTTCGTGTATTTTTAACACTTCCCCAGTGTAATCTTGATAAAATACTCTTAAATTTTTAGTTTTTTTCAATGGTATATTCTGAATTTCTTGCCAAGCAAGGTCAAAATTTTTATATCCCTTATATGCTCCTCTAAACCTTCCATCTATTTTTTCTCTAATCATTTTGTATTCTTTTTCAGAACAATTATAAAGCTCTATACCTGGAAATTATAACTACTATCTATTGGTATTTTCTCTAATTTATTTAATCCGATTGTAATAACGACAGAATTAGTCTTATAATCAAATTCATATATGATTAAGTTCTCCAAATAAGTTAGTAATGAAGTTTTGCCAGTACCCAATACAGCAGTAACGAATCTCACAGTAAAATATCCTTCTTCAAAAGTTTGACGAATATCATCTTGAAGAAGCTCAGTAATATTAGATACTGGTCTTCCAGACAAACTGTTAGCTGAACATGAACTTCTATTCCCTGAAAGAACATCATTTGTTCCTAGAGGTCTAACATCACGTTCAATCCAAATATCTTCAATAAAACCTTCTCCCTTTTTGATGCGTTGGAGAAAGTCTTTAATCATCCTTTTCTTTCCTGCATTTTCTGGCATAATTTAATTTACCCACTCAATAATTTCTTCATTGTCTTCTACTACAGCAAAAACAATATCTTGGGATTTTAACTGCTCAAAATATTTCTTTAAGTTAGATTCCGAAATATAATTTTTATCCTTAAAATTTTGACAAATTTCTTGACTACGAATAGCGACAAATCCTCGTAATTCTTGACGACTCCTTTCTTCAAAATAAAGCTTTTCAAACTTCTCTAAAAATGTCTCAAAATCCATATCCTCATTTTGATAATTTATCTGATTATATTTTGCTGCTAATTTTAAACAAGCCATCAAAGCATTTAAAAGTTTAGCTCCTTTATTAGACCTAAATTTATATTCAGTTGTTTGAAGATTAATAACTAAAGCTTTCATTCCCATCTCCGTAACTTTAATTCTGCCTCGTTTAGGAGACTCCAATAACTTCAACTCACATAAACTTTCACAAACTTGTTTGGCATTGGGGCGGTGTTTTTTAGATAAATGATTCCTAACTGTACTTCTAGTTACTGTTCCTTCTGTTGAATAAGCAAACGTATAAAGCAGATCAAGCAATTGTTCAGTAGAAAGCTCTGTCATTATTTCCTCTTCTTAATTTAAAACAAAAATATTTGATCTTTTCCAAACAAATTAGGAATCCTCCCCTTTTAAGGGAAAAAAAAGAAAATATTCCTTATATTCAATTCCGTAACGGTTTTAACCAGAGGTAATTATCAACTATCCATTAT
>NZ_JAAHGH010000221.1 GCF_010672525.1 Okeania sp. SIO2B3
ATCTAATTATCAGCAAGCAGAGCTGGCTGGACGATTTTCGGAGAGTCAGTTTGGCGAGCGCTACTCCATACATAAATGCTTTTTTTTGTCAAACCTTATGTTAAGAAAGATGTGGGTAATGGATAGCCTCCTGGGAGGGGCCCGCGGGTGGGTTGTCTCCAGTATAGCTGTCTCCTACCCTCACCCATAAGACTTTTTCAGCAAAACCTAATTAATTCCCACTTTCTATCAATATTTATTCAGTTAAAAGCGAGTTTATTACAGAAAAATTGCCAAAACTACTTTACTTATTTTGACTTTTTTCTTACTAAAAATGCAGCACATTCCACATGAGCAGTTTGAGGAAAAAAGTCCGCAGGTTGTACTTTACTCAACTCATACTTCCCTGTCGAACATAGAAATTTCAGATCGCGAGCCAAAGTAGCAGGTTTACAACTAATATAAACTATACGTTCAGGTAGAATTTCTAAAAGAGTTTCTAAAACAGAGCGATCGCAACCTTTTCTCGGCGGGTCTAACAAAACCACATCTGGCTTGACCTCCAACTGAGGCAGCAAATCTTCCACTTTTCCAGCAGAAAAACTTACATTTGTCAAGTGATTAATTTCAGCATTAAACTGAGCCTGTTTGATAGCTACTGGTTGAACTTCTATACCAATGGCCAGACCCTTTCTACCCCCCATTTGTAAAAACTCCTCACCCACTATTTCCATAGAGTCGTTATTATAAACGCCCACTTGCTGCAAATATTTGGCTAGAGGTAAAGTGAAAGTACCAATTCCACAATAAGCATCAATAATAATCTCCGATCCATTCAAAGCCAACTCTTGAATCACTACCTCTATTAATTTTTCAGCAGTCTTTGTATTTACCTGGAAAAAAGTATCGGGGGTCAATTGAAAATTTAAACCACTAAACTCTTCGTGTAGATACAACCGACCAGCAATACAAACAGTCTGTTGACCAAAAATAGTATTTGTTGCCTTGGAGTTGTAGTTCACACAAACACCTGCTAACCGAGAATAATCTTCTAACCATTTTTGTGCTTGGGCTTCGATACCTGGTAATAATTCTTTTGTTTTTTCCTCCTCTCCATTTACAACCAAAGTCAACAATATTTCCCCTGTGTTGTTACCTATCCTCAAAGATAAGTGGCGTACAATACCTGTATGTTTCTGTTCATCATATATTTTCCAGCCTTGCCCAGTAATATCCTGTTTTACTTCTTTGAGTAAAGGATTCAAACGTTCGTCTTGGATTGGACATTGATTAAGATTAATTACTTTATGGCTACCTTTTTGATAATAGCCAGCTTTAACTTGACCCGTAGTAGAAATACTTAGAGGATATGTAGCTTTGTTGCGATATCCAAAAGCTGCTGGAGATGCTAGAGTTGAATCTACTGCTGATAATGTTAGCCCTCCTATTCTCTTTAAAGCTTGAATAACTTGATTTTGTTTCGCTTGGAGCTGATATTCATAACTAATATGCTGCCATTGACAGCCACCACACTTGTCTGCAACTATACAATAGGGTTTTATACGATATTTTGACTTTTCTAGAAGTTGGTGTAATTTCCCATAAGCATACTTTGGTTTGACCACTGTTAGACGAGTAAGTAGGCGATCGCCCGGAACTGTATCAGGTACAAATATGACTTTTTGACCGTAGCGACCCACTCCATCACCGCTATCTGTTAAGTCTGTGATAGTTATTTCCACAATTTGACCTTGTTGACAAGGTAGTGTAGTCAAGTTTTGATTATTAATATTCACTCATTCATTACCTAAGAATAATATTACTTTTACCGGAAAATTGGGTTTAAAGCCTCCCCCTTTTAGGGGTTAATTAGGGCTGGCAAGTACTTTATTTGTCTGGTATAATTTGATCGTAGCATTATGGCGATCAAGCTTTTCTATGCTCGTCTACGAGATGAAAATGCAAGGCACAGAAAATCAGTACAGAAAGCTAGATTCAGCTATTCGTACTGGTAGATCTGTGCGTAACAGCATCATCAGAGCTTGGATAGATGGACAAGTTAAAAGCAGGAACGATGCCTACAAATATTGCACAGTACTAGCTTATAATAGGTTGTTTCCCTGGGCCAAACAATTAAACTCCATGGCTAGGCAAGCTCATGCTGAGAGAGCGTGGGCAGCAATAGAAAGATTTTATCGAAACTGTAAAGCACAGGTTAAAGGTAAAAAAGGTTTTCCCAAGTTTAAAAAGTACCTCCTTAGAGCATCAGTAGAATATAAAACCAGTGGATGGAAATTATCAGAAGATAGACGCTATCTAACTTTCACAGATGGTTTTGCAGCAGGCACTTTTAAATTGTGGGGTACTCGAGACCTTCACTTCTATCAACTTAACCAAATTAAACGAGTCAGAGTTGTCAGAAGGCATGATGGTTATTATGCTCAATTCCTGATAGACCATACCAGAGTTGAAAGTAAACTTCCGACAGGAAAAAAATTAGGCTTAGATGTTGGTTTAAATCATTTCTATACTGACTCTGAGGGCGAAAAAGTAGATAATCCGAGATTTTTGAGAAAAGGTGAAGGTAAAATCAAAAAACTACAACGTCGATAGTTATCCATTGTTGTTTGTACACGCTGAATAACATCTTGCAACACCTGAGAGTGCATAGACTTATACTCAGGGAAAAGTTTTTTAGTCTGTGCTAAATCTGCTAGTTGCACAGTCTCCCAAACA
>NZ_JAAHGH010000222.1 GCF_010672525.1 Okeania sp. SIO2B3
TTCTAATTTGAATACTTTGCTTATTTATGATGATAATCGTCAGGATTTACAGAAGGAAATTTCTGATATTTTGTCTATGGAAGTTTGAGTTTATAATTAACAATTAATAATTAACAATTAACAATTATCGGTCGCGTCACGCGTCTGGGGAGTTCTATTGCTGGAGCATCAATAATTAAGCGCCTGACACTCATTAATTACTGAAAAATTCAGGTAACAACTCTATCCTTATCTGTGCCACGAGCTGTCGCCCTACAGGGATAAAAAAAGAAAAAAATTCCTTTTCAACAATTCTTTTATTAGAGAAGAGGTAATTATTAATTATCGCTTACTGGAGCAAGCCCTAATTAACAAGAAAGTATCTTCCTAGATATACGCTCTGAAATTATTAATTATTAATTATTCATTATTAATTACAAGGGGAGACTATCTCACTAGCTTTATGTTCTTCAATTATTAATTATTCATTATTAATTATTCATTATTCGGTAAAGCATAATTCTTGACAACAGTCTGAACGATTGATAAAGTTGCTAAGAGCAACTTATGGCAATATGTAGTCTTTTGGTAATTTTTCCTAGACAAAAGTTATAGTTTCCTCGACTACAAGACTCAATCTATAACAGTGCGAGAGTGATTCCGGGTAAGAGCGTTATAGAACTCCGTTCCGCTTACGCGACCGAAAATTTCATTCTTTTCCTTCTGCTTTCCCCTCATAAATTTCAACAATATCTAACCCAACCTCATAAACAGTATCAATTAATCCATCTGGTTTAACTACTTTCACATGACCGCCAAACCCAATAACCCAACTTAAAAAACTCACATCTTTTAAACACCAACCAGGTAATTCCACTCGAAACCGATGGAGAAAACGTCGATCTGTGGGAGATGTCACTCAATACAATCTGTCTGTATTAAGTGTGGAAGTTATCAACAACCATCCTGAACCGTTCGGGAGAATTAGCTGCTTCATATAAATCAGTCGTATCCTTGCACGAATCTTCTATTTCTGCCAATTAATAATAATGTCGGTATTTTTTCCGAGCCATCCGTTTCGCTTTTTTTGTATTCCATCGAGGTACAGCAATTATATCATCAACTTTTTTCAACTTTTCAGGAATAGGTTCTCCTACCAATAAATCAATTGTTTGCGCAATAAACTTACAGCAGTTTATAGGAAATCTTAAAACTTGTTCCTCTGCGAATCTAATAACAACCCAATCATTCTGCTCAAAAAAAATGTCTCTATTAATCTCTGTTTGATCGTCTGTGCAGTGAGTTGTTTTTTTACCTTTGCCACTACAAGTATAAGGCTCGTCAATTTCTATGTCTACATATAAATTCCAGTCTTTAAGATAATAAATAAAATCAGGAGTGTAGGGATATTCAACATACTTGATAACCCGATAATCCACCATTATTTCGCCAGGTAGGTAATGACTAAGAGTTTGGTGAAATATTTCTTCACTCCTTCCTTTGGGAGCATTGCTCCCTTGAATAGGTTTCAGTGGCTTAATTTGCTGAAATTTTTGTCGAGCTAATTCTATTTTTTGACTGCGCTCTGTGGATTGTGTTCTGTAACTTTCCACTCTATTTTGATAATCACGCATACTAGAATGCTGGCTAGTTTGGAATTTTTGCCATTGCTCTAAATGCTGCTGATAGGCATCCAATTCTGCTTTATAATTAAGCATTATCATATCGAATTCTGCTTTCTTTGCCCCATAGCCATTTTTTTCTCTAGAGAAAATATAGCTAGCTACAATTACAGCTATTACCAACAGCATAAATCCACCACCTGGACCAATGGCTGTAATCCAAGATGCAGAGACAAAAACAACTAATCCTATCATTGCTAAAAAAATATATATATTAGGTTTTTTTGGTTCTATTAATTTAGGTTTAATAGGTGATTTTGGTTTCTCTATAAATTGTGGTTCTTGAAATTGAGGGACTTCAATTTCAGGCATCGCTACAGCAATGTTTAAAATTTTTTTGGGGATTTTTAAAACAGGGTATACTTGATTAAACATTGTTAAATAATTAATTACTAATTATTATATTTGATAAGTTTTAAAGTAATTTAAACCCATGCCAAAAAATAATAATCTTCAAATATTCCTAATTTTTAGTGCTTTAGTAATATATGTTAGTTTTGGTGTCTATACAAATAGAATAAGAAGTATTTCTAGACCTCAATACTTGCCAGTTACAGCAGAAGTTATTATTAATGATTTAAAAATAGACTTAGAAGTCGCTGACACCCAAAAAGAAAGAAAAATCGGGCTTATGTTTAGACCTTCTTTACCCGACGATCGCGGGATGCTGTTTGAGTTTAAACCTCCTCAAAGAGTAAAACTGTGGATGAAGAATTGCTTAATCAGTCTGGATATTATCTTTATTAGGAATAGTATTGTGCAAGGGTTAGTCCCCAACGCGCCTCCTTGTTATACAGATAAATGTTCTATATATGATTCTGGAGTGATTGTGGATAGCGTAATTGAATTGAAAGGTGGACGTGCGAATGAGTTGGGCTTAAAGATAGGCGATCGCTTGACAGTAACTACATATTGAAAATAATTAATTATTAACAATTAGTAATTTATCAATGCCGGAGTATTGATTATTAAAGTTGTTGCAATTGAAATTTAACAACTTCTTGATAATTT
>NZ_JAAHGH010000223.1 GCF_010672525.1 Okeania sp. SIO2B3
GGAGAGTGAAAAAAATCGGGGGAGATGACAATATATGGTAATATGGACAAATGTCTAATTACTCCGAACCCGTTATCTACCAACTCAAAGTCGTACTACTGGGTATTAGTCCGATGATATGGCGTCGCCTACTCGTCAAAAGCGACAGTACCATAGAAGACCTGCATTATATCCTCCAAATTGCAATGGGATGGGAAGATATCCACCTTCATTATTTCACCATTCATGGTCAACAATATGGAGTCAGCCAACTAGGGGGTATAGACTTTCACACAAATGCCAGCCTCATCAAACTTAGTCAATTTAGATTTCAAAAAAAAGAGAAATTTTTATATGAATATGATTTGAGTACCTCTCCCGCGCTGGGAGTATGGCGACATTGGTGGCAACATCAAATCCGAGTAGAAGCCATTCTCCCACATGAACAGAATCAGACACTTCCAATTTGTATTAGTGGAAAAGGCATTTGTCCACCAGAAAATTGTGGTGGAGCTTGGGGTTTTATGAAAGCCAGAGATGAATTTTCAGTTCACAAGTTCTTAGAACTTTTAAGCTCCTTATTAGAAGATAAAAATATAGAAATAGATAGAGAAGAAATAGCCCAACTACAAACATGGCTTAAGGTTTACCAAAATAAATTTGACCGTCAGCTAGTCAATAAACGTTTAAAGCAATATAGTCAAGGAGACAAAGAATCTATATTATTTAAACAGGAGATACTGTGAAAATCAAATTTCAAGTAGTAGTAGAATCAGATGATAGTCAGCCACAAATTATTCAAGAAATAACAGAAATTGAGCGAAGTTATTTACAACCAGAAAACCTCGGACTAAGCTTAACAGAAGCTAAAACATTACTAAAAAAAGTTCAACAAACTTTAGTAGAACAACAAATAGCAGAATATGAACATCAACAGAATTCATGTCAGCATTGTCAAAAAAAATTATTGCATAAAGACAAGCGAACAATTGTTTATAGAACTCTATTTGGTAAATTAAAACTACCATGTAATCGATTATTTCACTGTAGCTGTCAGAAACATTCAACCCGAACATTTCAACCATTAGCTAACTTACTCAAACAAAGAACATCCCCAGAATTGTTATATTTAGAATCAAAATTTGCCTCTTTAATGTCCTACGGACTTTCTGTCAAACTATTAGAAGAATTACTACCCATAGAAGGACAAATAAATCCTACAACTGTACGTAATAACGTACACAAAATAGCTCAACGTCTGGAGAATGAATTAGGAGATGAAATTGATACATACATCGAAGGAACTCCCAGAGATTGGGAACAATTGCCACGTCCTGACTTGCCGTTAGTTGTAGGAGTAGATGGAGGGTATGTTCGTTACTATGACAAACATAACAAGAAGGCAGGTAACTTTGAAGTTATAGTGGGCAAGAGTATCAAAGCAGATAGTACCTCCAAACGCTTTGGCTTTACTTATAGTTATGACGATAAGCCAAAACGTCGTATATTTGAAGTTTTGAAATCTCAGGGTATGCAACCTCATCAACAAGTAACTGTAATCTCAGATGGTGATGAAAAAATCCGTGAATTGTTATGGGGTTTAAATCCATCCACCGAACATATTTTAGACTGGTTTCATATTACCATGCGTATTACTGTAATGAATCAGATGGCCAAAGGTTTAACTACTAAAGACTTCAAGCTACGAAAGTCAATTAAGGAAGATTTAACGAGTGTTAAATGGTATTTATGGCATGGCAATGTTTATAAAGCATTGCAATTGATTCAATATTTATTAGATGACACTTGGTTTTTAGCTAAGGGTGAGCGCAAATCATGTCCGGTAGCTCTTAAACTCTACGATATGATGGAAAAATTTCATACTTACATCAGTAATAATGAAGGACTGATTCCTAATTACGGGGAACGTTGGCGGTATGAAGAAAGTATTTCCAGTAGTTTTGTCGAATCAACGGTTAATCAAGTGATTAGCAAGCGTATGGTTAAAAAACAACAAATGCGATGGACTCCACAAGGCGCTCATTTACTGCTGCAAATACGAACGCAGGTTCTCAATGGAGAGTTGAAGGAGAAATTCCAGCATTGGTACTCAGGAATTCAACTCAACAGGTGAATCAAGTTAACCTGCTGTTGATGCAGTTTAAAGGTGAGAGCAAAATAGAATAGTTCTTCGTGCAATATATAGCAACCGCCAACTTTTCACGGCTTTGTTGGTCAAATTGTGGTGGGTAGATAATAAGAGTGAACCACTTGCTTGAATGGGGCGCTCGGCAGTAATCGACTCCTAATCGTCTGTTAAGTCTGTACGTCATGCCACACAAGCTTTGTAACTACATCCGCCATGTAGATACACGCACTCAACACTCACTTTTCAGAGAAAGAGTACTACTAATACTCTTTTGTTATGGGAAATTTTTCTGGCATTAATATATATTAGAGTTGTTGGGAAATAAGGTAAAATGGTTCAAGCAGAAATTGGCCAGAAGAATGCTAAATATTGAACGAGCCTTAAAACAAGATAGGTTACTCAGAGCATTAACAGGATTAAACCGTAAAGCA
>NZ_JAAHGH010000224.1 GCF_010672525.1 Okeania sp. SIO2B3
TTACCCCATATCCAGAATCATATCCAGTGTAGGGTTTTCCTTTTTTGCTGACTAAATCTTGCCCTTGGGTTATGGCAGTAGCGATCGCTTCCCTACTAACTGGCTCTTCATGTTGCCAGTTACTTCTGTAGGGGCGTTTTTCCCTTACTGGTGTTAATGCCAAGTTAGCAGGGATAATTCCTAAACCTTCTGCTATTTCTGAGGCTCTGGGGTGGCGATTAAATATTTTCCAATCCATTTTAGACCTCCTCCACTAGCGAAGTTTGGACAGTGGAGATTAGGGTAGTAGTTGCAGAATTTTGATGTTTGTGTAATAATTGATTCATAAGTTTTTAATTTTTATATCTTTGAATCTACAGGGCTGTGAATTCTGTAGGTTTTTTCTTTTAAACCTGAAATTCACACGCGATAGCGTAGCTAAACGTAGTTATCACGGAGCGGAACGGATGTTTGATCGCCAAAAATCATCTTCATGTGGTGTTCGACCCAACCTATACACTGACCGTCGGCTTTCATCAGACGGAGCAAATATTTTTGATATGCAATCTTGTCAGCCACAGTAGGTTGTGATCCAAATATGGCACCGTGCATCCATTTGTAGGGAGGCCAGTATCCATAATGTATTTGGTATTGTTTATCTGCCCAATTAGGTTTGAGTCCTCGATGATAAGCTTCTGTGAGCAATTCGTGATAATGGCGATATTGCTTGACCTTATCTGCCGTGCAGCGTAGTAGTTTGAACTCTTGAGTAGGCAAAAGTTTAGGTAATGGTGCTGCTGGATATTGATAACCACAACAGCTACACACCTTGTCAAAATTGCGATTTATGGCACTACAACTTGGACAAGTTTTTGTGGGAGCTACACCAGTGGGGGTGTAGTCAGATTTCCCCAGGGTAAATGTTGTGGTATCCTCAATGAAACCAAATTGTTTGATTATCCCTGCTTGGTCTAGAATTAAGAAGTCATATTTACCTGGAAAGGGTCTTGCCGCACGGCCTATTTGTTGCCACGCCTTAGCCTTAGATTTAGTGGGACGACATAATAAAACGCAAGAAATGGCAGGGACATCAAAACCTTCTCCCAATGCCTCACAACTTGCTAAGACTTTGATGAGTCCTGACTCTAATTGTGAATAAATTACTTCTCGTTGTTTGGTTGGCATAGTGCCGTCTACACTTGCAGCAGCGATTCCAGCTTGATTGAAGGCAGTAGCGATCGCTTTTGCATGGGCTACATTCACAGCAAAAGCAATGGTTAATCTACCTTGAGCTAACCGTTTCCATTCAGAAACTATGGAATTAACTACTTCGGGTACATTGCAAAGAACTTCTAAGTCAGAGTTGTTAAATTCTCCGGCAATAGTTCTTACGCCTTTGAGGTCAGCACCATCTACGCTGTAGTAGATTGGGGGTGCAAGATATCCTTTGAGGATAAGTTCTCCTGGAGTTGGAGCTGCTATGAGGGTATCGAATATGTCAGACATTGCTTCTCGTTTTGATAGTCTCCAGGGAGTAGCGGTGAGACCTATAAAGGTAGTGTTGCTAGATTCATAATTTTCTAGTTGTCTCTGTACTACTTTGTTCCAAGCGGTTTGATGTGCTTCGTCTATTAATACAATGTTGGGGGTAAACCAGTTAATTTTCCTTCGACTGAGAGTTTGAGCGCTGGCTATTTGAACAGAGGCGTTGCGAGTTTCTTTGTAGCCTCCGGCAATGACTCCACATTCAATGCCGAAGTTAGCAAATTTATTTAGTGTTTGCTTGATCAGCACATCACGATGAACGATGAATAATATAGTTTTGCCACTTGAATACTCTTGATAGATGAAGGAAGCAGCAATTATAGTTTTTCCAGCTCCAGTAGGGGCGACGATAAGTATGCGACGATAATTTTTCTGCCGGAGTTGATATAGATCGTCAATAACTTGGAGTTGGTAATCTCTGAGTTGTGGGATTTGTGATGGTGCTACAATGAGGTTCAGAGATAATTGTTTATCTTCTTCCATTTTTTGGTTCTGCTGCTGTAACCATGAGGGTTGCAGCAGTTTTGTTTGAGATGCTACTGATGGTAAATTCATAAGTTTTCAGTGATTAAAAAATTTTCAGAAGTGATGGGTTGTTGTATTGGGGTGTGTAGTGGTGAAAATTTATGTGGGTGGGGAGTTGTCGCCTTTGATGATTTCTAAGATTTGGCGATGTGGTAGTTGGGCAGCGATCGCACGCTCGACTACACGAACTTTCTTCTGAGGACAATAAATACATTCGGTAACGGGACTACCATCTGCTTTGTATAAAGGTTTGCCGTTTTTCCCCTTCTTTTGCCAACGGTAATTCCAATACCAATGTTGAGGAATGTTGGGAGAGCGTTTACCTTCTTTGACACGGGGGTATTCAGTAAGTCCATTCTTAGTGGACTTCAATTTTGTGTACTTGCTGAGACATCCACTGCC
>NZ_JAAHGH010000225.1 GCF_010672525.1 Okeania sp. SIO2B3
CACCATCTGTATCGATCTTGGTAGTAGTCTCACCAAAGTTGTCTGGAGTTTGGATAATTCACCAGACATTAACTTTCTCACCATGGAACCCGAGATAATAGAGTGTGATTATGGGCACTTAGGCACATACCGCTCAAAACGTATCAACCTACACAGTGCCAGCAAAGATGATGCGTGGGTAAATCTTAAAGACAATAAGCAAAGTAGTTTTGCTATTGGGTTCTTGGCTTCTGCCCTGCTAGCCGAGGCCAACCTAAAAGCTCTCAAATACGAATCAGCTTTGTACAAAATTCTTGCCGTTTTGGGGATTATTGCTGAACAAACCCAATTCAGGCTAGCAATTAACCTGACCATCTTATTGCCATGGTCAGAGTGGAACGATCAATCTAAGTTGAAGGAGCAAATCAAGAAAGAAGCCAAATCATTTTTGTTTAGAGGTAAGCCTATAAACTTGCGGGTTTTAGATTGTATGTGCATACCTGAAGGAGCAGGTATTACCCTGAATAGGTATACAGGAATACTTCTTCAAAGCAGCAGATTCATTACCACGCTAGTATTCGGACATCGTAATACCAGTATTCTCACATTCCAAAGAGGGATGATGGTTGAAGCTGATACAACCAATTTAGGTTTTTTTCGCCTCATAGACCGGATTATCGAACTAACTTCCGGTCTTGACCGAAAACTATTAAATAAAATAGTTTACCAATTAGGAGACCCCGTAAATCCTGATAATCCCATCCTAAACCAGCTATGTATGTCCCAAATACCCCAAAATCAGCAGAGAGAAAAAGATGAAATTATTGTTGCCATTCGCACAGCGCAGCAATACTATTGGGCGTTAATCAGTCAATGGCTGCAAAAACAAGTTCCAAAATCCTTAAGTGAAGTGGTCGTTGCAGGGGGAGCCGGAAAATACCTGTATCATAGATTGCAGGAACACTTTTCTACCATTTCAACCTACTGGGGAACTGATTGGCAAGACCTGATCGAAGCTTCTCCTCAATTCAAAAATTTAGATCTACATGAAGAATGCAGAGATATCCTAGCATTTCGATTAGTAGATGCCTATGCTGCCCACTCCTACCAACTAAAAAGCCTCCACGATTCTCAAAATCAAAAGTCTATATCTTCATCTTCTCCTGTCTAGAAAATTTTAACATTTTACATACTCACTCATCATGACTCATACCCAAGATCCCGTAGGTAGACTCAGACTCAATCGAGCAATCTACGCTGACAAAAAAGATCCCCTATATTATGCCTATATATTATGTTCAGATAGTTCGTATGTAGGTGATATAAACAGCGCAATTATAGAAGCTTTCCAGTTAATACATACCCCTCTTGGTTTATACAAATATGGCTCCATAGAAGAAGCTACACGTCTAGCCACACAATCTGTATCAATATTACAAGGCCATATCAATTACCTCACAGAGACAGTTGGATTGATACCCCGTCAAACTAATCAATTTAATTCGTATTCTCTCTCTCCTGCACCTACAATTGAACCTCAAAATGTTACCGAAGACAATGTTACCTCAGACAACGATATCCCGCTGTCTGAGACCGAACAAATAGGAGTCCAATTATTCAACAGTTTCAATATTGATTAAGGAGAACAACGCATGACATATATCATCCTCGTAGGAGGAATTAAGGGTGGCGTGGGAAAAACCCTCGTGTGCCGTACCTGTATAGAATATCTTGAATCAACGGGTAAGTCTGTTATTGCCGTAGATTCAGACCGAGAAGTTCAAGATGTGTCCGAACTTTATGATTCTGAATCAATTGGATTTTCTGACGATTTGAGGCGGGCAATGGAACCGGATCAAATTTTAGAGATGGCCGAGACCAATCCCGACTACATAGTAGTTAATCTGCCCGGTAACACATATCAGCCACTTCAGGAATGGCTAATAACCACTGGAAGTATTCAAACTCGAAAAGCTCCTGAAGGCAGACCCCAATTTATCCAGTTTTTCATCACCGACGGTTGTTGGTCTTCCATTCAATTGCTTCAAAAATCTTTGAGCGAACATAATGATAACCTTCCTCATGTTTTGATTCGTAATTCGGGGCGCTTAATGAGTTCTCCTGATTGGAATTACCTTAATAACGTGCCTGAGTATCGGGAATTGTTCGAGAAGCACTGTATATTAGTAGCTGATTTTCCTTTAGTGGCAACACCCGTACTATTTGAATTAGACCGCAAAAATCTAACATTTCGACAAGCTATAGACACTGCGAATAGTTTGTTAGCGCGACGAGCCAGATTTTTTGTCAATCAGTACAACCAAACCTTTGACCAGATTTTTGAACAGTTGCCGAATCTTGTTGAGGGTAAGTTAAAAGTCCCTAAAAAAAGTCAGAAAAAGGTTACTTTAGATGATTTGGCCAATCAACTCAAAAAAGA
>NZ_JAAHGH010000226.1 GCF_010672525.1 Okeania sp. SIO2B3
TTGCTCAATTTCATCAATTATAATTATAATATAACGCACATTAAAAAAATCAAAAACAAACAGCAAAATAATGCCGTTGACTATTGATGATTTTAATTGATAATAGGGTGGTATACATATCCTGAGAGAGTAGACTATTAATTATCACTTATTAAATTGATTTTGTAGGGTTTTCGCTCCTAAAGTTGTCTCTTAAAAATAGTGACATATTCCAATATAAAATGTTATAATTCTGGTGTACAGCAGAATTATAAAAATGTTAGTAAATATAAAATCTGTACATAATCTTCAAGCAGGTAGTAATAAAAAATGGAAAAACTTCCCAACAAAATCCATCCAAGTACCAGGAGTATTTGCAGAAAAAATACTACAAATAGCTAGAGAGATAGATACGGGAAAATCAATAAGTTATCGAGATGTCTATATGGCTTTAGAGGCACTCTCTATTCAGGAGTTATTTGACAATTATCGTAGAACTAAATATCCACATAAATAAATTTTTGAAGAATAAAATTTAGAAATAAAAACAATTGAAGATAAATCAATAAGATATCCAGGGAGTATATACAATATATAGTTGAGCAAAATCATAAAAAACGGAGAGAGTGAATATGGTGTCTATTCCAGACCTAGAAAAAAATTTAGCAAAAATGCAGCAGCTCCTTAATGCTGCACAAAATGAAGTACAAAAGAAAACTTTCCAAGATATTATTGATAATTTAACTAAGCAATTAGAGTCGGAAAAATCTAAAATAAATCCGACTAAAGCTGAGAATTTAAAAGTAGATAAACCTTCAGAAAAAGATACAGATAAACAATCAAGTCAGCAGTCCAAAACTGAAACTAAAAAACAGACAGAATCAAAGCCTAAATCAGAATCTCAAAAAGTAGCTACTTCAGAAGTTAAAGAAGAAGAAAAATTAGAAAATAAAGAAGAAGAAAGCCTACCACCTAAACAAGATTATGCTTTCCAAGGCATAGGAACTTTGTATGGCAGAATAGTCAGGCGATATGAGGATAATGATGCTTACTATAATCTAATTTCAGAAGGTAAAACTTATGAATTAATTTATAATAGCCCCAAGGTAAAAGATTTTCTCAGGCTAGATTACAATCCAGACAGAGATAGATATGTAACTGTTTATCCTTACCTTACACATTTCCCTAACAAAAATACTCCTCCCAAACTAGGTTTTACAATAATTGCAGCTAATGATACTCCTCATTTAGATTTAAAAGTTAACGAGTTTAAATTATCAGGTTTTTGGCAATTTATAGCGGTTTGTAAATGTCCTGTAATAAGTATTCATAGAAATAGAAAAGGAAAAGGCGATCGCGTCTCACAATTAAAGAAAAAATTTGATAACGAGAAATTAAACAAGAAATTAACTAGGGCAAATCATGTCCCTGTGTTGTGGAGGGATGCTCCAGTAAAACCGTTCAGATTTAATCCTAAGTTGGAGAAAGATAAACAAGGCGATCGCTACTTTGTAGAAATTAAAGCTAAATTTTTACCGGGTAGAGAACAATGGGGATTTATGGAAATACTTGGAGAGCCAACTTTAGATGTTCCTAAGTATTATAAACCCGAGAAAATCTCTAATTCCCAAGTAGCTTGACATCCTTTTTCCGACCGCAAATTGGGAAAACTCATCTTTACGAATGTGGAGTTCTCTCCCGTTAAATCGCCTGATTATAACGGGAGACCCCTTGCCGAATCTAGTTGTTGATTTTGGTTTGAATCCCCATACACTCATATTGCTGTCTCCAGCAATCTTTCTTTAACTTAACAAATTCCTGCTCGAAACGCTTTTGCCGCAGCAAGAGGACTTGGATTCTGAATACATTCGGTTAATAACTCAATGTTTAATTCAGGTAAAACTTTACTGCGATTAATGGCCTCATAACCAAAAGTTGCAGTGAATTGCTCCGAATCTTGTCGCAGATAGTAAATAGCAAGGCGATCGAATTGCCAAAACCAAACTTCTTGTATTCCTAGTTGTTGATAGAGAGCCAACTTATTAATCCCACCCGACGTGACAACGACTTCAATGACCAAATCGGGGAATTCTTTATCTGTGCCAATACAATAACTCTCGTCTGGTTCGCCTCCCACAGACTGTTCCGACTTACTAAAAGTTGTGGAACCTGTGGGAAAGTATTCTGTGTTAGTTTCCAGAAAGTAAATTTCTAACAACGTTCCAATTCGGGTTTTTCCACTTTCATGCCGACGACTAGGGGCCACGATTTGCAAAACTCCATCTAAATAACTGATACGGTAGGAGGAGTGATCCCCCAAAACTGACAATAATGTTTCGTATTGTGACCAACTCACCGGACTAATGGTATGACGTTCTTCCGGGTCGTCAATCTGGAGACGTTCGGATAAGTCATTTAATAGAATCATCTAAAATAG
>NZ_JAAHGH010000227.1 GCF_010672525.1 Okeania sp. SIO2B3
AAGGAGATGGGATGTAGTCAAGGATGGGTTAGTAAGATATTCAAGAAATTAGGAGGTTATAAACGCGCTTTACAATTATTCCAGTGCCTAAATAATACTTTTTATAGGAGGTGGAATAATCCCCAAACGACTTTGGATGCGTTACCAGAGGATGCCAGGTGGGCAGCGGAGACTTTTTTCCCTTTAGAGGTGCAGGAACTCCTTAAAAATGAGGGTATCCCTGCTGAAGCCATCTCAACTCTGGACATAATTAAAGATGAATATAATCTGAATCTCCTGAATTATGTATCACTTGATACTATTTTTGATTTTATCCTGGGGTTAATACCGTATTTGCCCCAGGAGTATCAGGAAATTTTTGAGCAAACCCTAGCACCACTGGAACCAATACCGATTTAATTTGCCCAAATTAGCTCAAAATTAAGCACCTACTTTGACTGCTCCCCGGACTCAAGTCACGGGGAGTAGTCAAAGCATCTGAATTAGCTCATGAAGTGGCTGAGGTAGTTAAGATTTTTGGCCGAAAAATCCTGGATTTTGTATCTGTTGATACGCTTATTGGTTTGTTAACTGGGTTGTTGGGTTTAGTTGAGATTTTATCAAAACATCACCTTAAAAACCCGCATCATAATCTCTGAGTTGATACCGAGAGGATGTCAAAGCAAAAATTAACCTACTTTGGGAGTAGGTGTGGCGGAGCTATGGTAAAAATTGCAGTTTTACAAGTGGCATATTCACTTCTTTTTTACCGAAAATTTGGGTCTAAAGCCTCGCCCTTCTAGGGCGACTTTTTAGTTGATTTTATTTCTATAAATATGTTATCATACTGTTAGTTCAAATAGGAATTATGAAAGCTAGATTTAAGTATCGTATCTATCCCACACCCGGACAAAAATACCGATTAGCCAAGCTATTTGGTTGTGTCCGTGTGGTTTGGAATGATAGCCTAGCTTGTTGTCAACAACAGTATAGATCAGGAGAAAAGAAACCCACTAATTCTCAACTACAAAAAAAGTTTATCACTCAATCGAAAAAGACTGAATACAGAGAATGGTTATCAGAAGTTTCTGCTATACCATTGCAGCAATCTTTAAATGATTTAAACCAGGCTTATCAAAACTTTTTTAAATCGACTAAAGGCCAGAGAAAAGGTAAACCTGTTAAACCTCCTAAATTCAAAAGTAGAAAGTCGCTCGCAACTGCAAGATTTACAAAAGGAGGTTTTAAAGTTGGTCAGCATAAAGTCTATTTAGCCAAAGTTGGAAAAATCAAGATAGTTTGGTCAAGAGAGTTACCTGCTGCTCCATCATCAGTAACAGTAATTAAAGATTCAGCTAATAGATATTTCTTAAGTTTTGTAGTAGAAATACAACCAGAAATCTTACCTCAGACTGATAATTCAGTAGGTATAGATTTAGGCATTTCTACCTTTGCTACATTTAGTGATGGTACAAAGGTTGATGCTCCTAAGCCACTGAAGAAACGAATTAAAAAATTAAGAAAGTTAAGTAAGTCATTATCTCATAAAACTAAAGGCTCTAAAAGGTATGAAAAAGCACGGGTTAGAGTAGCTAAATTCCATGCCAAGCTGAAAGATACAAGGACAGATTTTCTACATAAATTATCTACTGAAATAATTCGTGAAAACCAAACAATTATTTTAGAAGATTTAAACGTTTCTGGTATGATTAAGAACCGTAAATTATCTAGAGTAATATCTGATTTAGGTTGGAGGCAATTCAGGACACTGTTAGAAGGAAAAGCAGAAAAATATGGTCGTGATTTCAGAGTAATTAGTCGTTGGGAGCCAACATCTCAAGTTTGTTCAAATTGTGGGTTTAAAGGTGGAAAGTTAGACCTTCAGGTGCGAGAATGGGAGTGTCTCAACTGTGGTGCAAAACATGATAGAGACGAGAATGCAGCGATAAATATATTAGTCGCGGGCGGGCAGTCCGAGACTTTAAACGGACGTGGAGGCAAGCGTAAGACTACTGCCAAAGTAGCAGCAGCCAATGAAGTGTCAACCCGCTGAGGAGCTTCGGCTCGGTAGGAATCTCCGCGCCTTTAGGCCGGAGAGGATGTCAAATATGAGCAATATCCCTTAGACTTCCCCAAGTCGATAGATTTATATCGTTTGGGTATCCCTTACCGCTCTCACAATCTTTGTGTATTCTGTCTAACTGAGTGCTTATGGATAAATCCTTAATAGAGTTATCCCAGTAATA
>NZ_JAAHGH010000228.1 GCF_010672525.1 Okeania sp. SIO2B3
AGAGGAAAAGGAGCAGGAACAACACATGATATATGTTGCACTAACTCGGTGTTTAGCTCGTGCAAAAGGTGGGATTTTGTGGTTGATTTTGGAAGAGAAACAGGATAAATTTAGTTATCCCAAATGGTTGCCTTCTGACTATCGTAAATTATGGGGAGAAACTGAAAACAATGATGAAGAAATAGATGAAGGTATTATTTTTTAAATGGTTTAAATATTCCGAACAATACTAAACATTTCAGGCAAACTTTTTAGCGCAGCGACCCAACCGACACCGCACTGACTTGTTTTTGTATTTTGGCAAGTATGTTTTCTTGCGGTCGTGTTGGGGAAAAAGTTTAGCTGGCGGCCTGAAATGTGTTCGCCGACTATACTATTTCAAAGGGTAAAAAGAGTAGAATGCTGAAATTTTTATCTAAAAAGGCTTCCTTAATAATTAATAATTACTGAGATATCTATTATGATTTTAGCCAGGGGATATTGTGTGGGTTTTCAAAGTAAATATTACCCCTCCATTAATCATTAATTATTAATTGTTTGACACTCACATTTTTTTCACAATGATTCTCCATTGAAATGAACTAAGCACAATTGGAAATTTGAGTAGGAAAAGATTCACACCACCCACACGAAAAAGCCTATATGGCTACTAACTATTTCCCTCACAATAGATTCTTGCAGCCAAAGTTGAATCTATCACAAAAGGATTTTCATTGCCTTGATATGTAGCAATTAAATGAGAACGAGTTATTTCTAAATCATCAACAGGGTCAGCAATATTCCACTGACAAAGTATTTCTTTTTGCTGTGGAAAAAAGTTAGAGTCTTTAGCATTAGCTTGCTTTCTATATACCGTGTAGAAATAGAACATTGCACGAGCTACATCACCCTTTTTATTTTCTCTGGGTTCAAATTCACTTCCTGTTAATGATTCACTATAATTATCAATTTCTGTAATGGGTTGATTAAGTAAAATTTGATTATTTATCCACCATTTATCTGTTAATGAATCATTAATTTCTGCAAAAGGATTATTGCTCCGTTCAGTATTTATCCGTTCATAAGCTGGAAAAAGACTATGCAAATCACTTTTACCCGCACCTATAGCTCCCTTACTTTGAGGATAAATATGCTCGGCATTAATATCATTTTGATATGCTATTTGTCTAGGATTAGATGAATTAGGGTCTAAATCAATACTATAGCTAGTG
Organism: Okeania sp. SIO2B3; assembly: GCF_010672525.1. GTDB lineage: Bacteria > Cyanobacteriota > Cyanobacteriia > Cyanobacteriales > Microcoleaceae > Okeania. The sequence continues at coordinate 1,212 of NZ_JAAHGH010000228.1, forward strand.
TATATACCCTGAACTACACCATCATGGTTATCAATTTTTGTATACATAATATCTCTAGCCATGTTATAACTAAAAGTTTTCTTGGGAGCATATTCTTTGGCTACTTTTTTCAATAGTTCTATACCATTAAGCTCTGGCATAATTGATTCTAGTTGACTACTTTCTAAGTTAAAAGCTATTCCATTAGACGAAAAGTTGACTAGAAAAAAGCAACTTAAACAGACACATAATAAGATTTTTTTAACTAATTGCATAAGTATTTTTTCCTTTTACACAAATTTTCACGCTCCCAAAATTCCAACTTCTGCACAGCTCGTTTCGAGCATCTCCTCACCCCGTCTATCATAACGAAGTAGTAGTCATGGGTGAAGCAGCCACCCGCCAATTTCTGCACAGTCACAATATCTTTGTATCCAGCAAGTCAGAACACTTGTGTCCAGCATCGGGACATACCCATAGCGCATCTGTCCGAGGCCACTTCATAATTATTAATTTTGAATTTTTAATTACTGAAAGCCATCTGCCTCAATTAATGAAACAAAAGTCTTTTCACCAACCTGCTCACTTCAACTATTTTTTTTTAGCTCTCCAGTTGCACAAGCAAACGTTTTTTCGTGTATTCTGGACTGTTAAATATGATAATGTAATTTTACTTTGGCCGATCTGAAGAGTGATAAAGTTCGGCCTTATCGGGACACGACTGGCATTCCTGCTGCTGAATATAAAAAGATTTTGGCTGTGCCGGATCGTTCTTGTTTTGGGGGTAAAAGAGATTATGCTATTTTGAGATTATTATGGGATAATGCTTTGCGCCGTTCGGAAGTGTCGAAGTTGGATATACTGGATGTTGATTTGAGCGGACGCTCGCTTTGGGTATTGAGCAAGGGGTGGGGGGATGAAAAACAGCGGGTAAGCT
>NZ_JAAHGH010000229.1 GCF_010672525.1 Okeania sp. SIO2B3
ATTTTCTGCGAGTTTTTTTAAGTTGTTCTTTGTGTAGTTTGATGTGAGTTTTTAACTTTAATACCCTACTTGCTGATAGGGAGATTTGCTCCGAGATGGGTAATGTGTCACATCTTTTACTGTTGGGTTGTTCTACCCATACCACCATTCCTTCCCCCTTGGTTCTCCAGTAGGGGAATGGCATGGGAACTAGCTCTAGATTTTCAATACTGATGAGTTGTTCGGGGGGACCGGGGAAGTAGGCAACGTGTAGGTGTTGATGGTAGTGGTTGAGTTGGAATATTTTCCCACTAAATTCCCCCGTGGTTATTTTGGCGAATTGTTGATGTAGGATTTTCATTGCATAAAAATTGCCGACCGCATTGCTGCGATCGGCTCCCTGGGTTTACTCTTCTTCTTCGTTTGGGTCTTCTGGTAATTTTTCGACCTGTTCCAACAGACGTGCGATTTCTGTTTCTAGAGCTGCTGACTTTTCTAAAAAGCTAGCCTTTTTGTGTTTGTGATCTACCAACCTTTTTTCCAGCCTTTCGCCATGTTCGTCCATGTAATCCGAAGCTTCCCGCATTACTTCCCGGAACAGGCCAAGGATTCCCCCAATAATCCTATGGATTGCAGCTCGTCCCACGCCTGAACCCACTTCTCCAATAGCTCGCTCTGGCTCGTATTTAATGCGTCCGCTATCTCCTTCATTCTCTCCTTTGTCTTGGGAGTCACTGATAGATTTAATTTGTCTTTCCTGATTCCGTATTTTGGTTTTCCGGCCATCTATTTTTACATCACCCATGTTTTACGTACAGAATTATTTTACTTAAACCTCTTGACATAATCTTATACGTAATTAATAACATTAGTCAAGTTGTACGCCAAAGATGTTTCGGAGGTGATGCCTATCGGAGCTGTCCAAACAGTTAATTCCTATCTACTAACTGACATAGCCGTCTAATTCTCAGTGAATAATTAATGGTATTTGCCGGGGTGAGAGCTTTTATCTCCTAGCCTCACCCCTTACTTATTAACCTTACTTTTTCTTACTTCTTTTAAATGTCTGGATTTTTTGACATATTTGGATTTGCCAATTGCTTTGATCCAAGCGATCTTCCTGAGTGGGGAGAAATTATTTGGTATCCTTACGAGGAAATGTATCTGTCTAATGACTTTGTACACCGAGAAAACTGCCTAGAACGTGCAGAATTTGTGTTGACAACAGCCAGCTACTCTTATGTAGAAGAAGGGTTGGCTTACAACGCAATAAAAGTTTATAAACTTTACAAGAAACTAGGATTTAAAAATTTCAAAGAATACTGTCTGAAGCGACTCAAGAAAACAGCTTGGCGAGTCGAACACATTATCAAGGCAGCTCAGACAACTTGGAATTTAATGGTCAATGGGTTTAAAGAACTCCCCAGCAACGTATCTCAAGCCTACGCTTTATACGAACCTGCAAAGAAAAAAGGCCATGACTATGACATTGATACTGCTTGGCAAGACATACTCCACATCAGTGAAGAAGAAAATAAGCCTATTACCACGAGGTCAATAGAAGCAACTGTGAGTCCTGAGAAAAAGAAAAGAGGTTCGAGGGTTAAATTGCCTGAAGATGTGATGGCTGCCCTGAGAAAAAAAGCCGAAGAAAAAGGTCAAGACCCTGATGATTTGGCCGCCGAAATTATCAAAGAGTATTTTTATGTAGAACAAGACCCTGTCCCAGACACCTCCCCAGGGTCTGAACCAGAGTCTAAAGAAAATAATAAAGTTTCTATGTCAAAAACACCAGATATTGAACCTTGGGAAAAAGACATGGATGCTTTAGTCCAGGAAAAATATGCTAATGAGGTTAATTATGACACAACCACAGACAGTTCCGCAATACCGGAAGTTTTTCACTCAGATGGGGATATCTCATCTGGAGATAAAAGCCCAATACGGCGACCTCCGACTTAGGGCTACTTGGGAGAAAGCTTACTCTGAATATACCTATGAGAGATTGCCTATCATTCAGGCGATCGCGCAAGTAGAAAGGCCA
>NZ_JAAHGH010000023.1 GCF_010672525.1 Okeania sp. SIO2B3
CCCAGCTATCCCTTATAAGGAACTCCTGAAACCCTTGTAGGAGGGTGGGGAGAGGGGGAGGAGGGGGAAGAGGGAGAAGAGGGGGAAGAGGGGGAAGAGGGGGAAGAGGGGGAAGAGGGGGAAGAGGGGGAAGAGGGGGAAGAGGGGGAAGAGGGGGAAGAGGGGGGAGTAAGAATTTTGTCTACAGTCCTCACTTATAGTGTATTTTTCAATACAATTTTCTCCCGAAAAAGCCGCTTCCAGACTTACCCATAACTTGTCTTTTTTGTCTACGTTTTATCTTAAGAAAGATGTTTATAAAGCATAGCCCCTCCCAGGAGGGGAACTAAGGAGACAGAATTTTAGAACAAAATCATAGCTGCCGCGATTGAGTAATCATGTATAGCAAGTATTTATACTTAATTATTTACTCGGAATTTGATCGACGAAAAAAGTAAAAAAGTCAGGACTTACGCAAAGACACTGTATATAGAGTCCAGTAACTATTGGACAATAGTTATGAGTACTATATATAGTATATCTGCGTAAGTTCTATTGGTTTTTGTTGTGGCGATCACTATAGATATAGATAGTGTGAATCTATAGATTGATGTTTTTTCAACTATAGCGCCTGGGTTTTTAGATTTTAGATTAGTTTTTGTTGTGGCGATCGCTATAACTTGAATTTCATACTTTTGATCTAAATAGGATTTACGCAGATACGCTATATATAGCGCTTAAAACTATTGTCCAATAGTCTTTATACTCTATAAATAGTGCCTTGACGTAAGTCCTGATAAATTGTCCTGTTATTGGCGAAAAATCTACGAAAAAGTAGCATTTAAAAGCCTTTCCTAACGAAATACTGCGCAAACAGGTGTCTAATATATGCACAAATTTTTCGGCTGATATAGCAATGAGCGCTGGTATATTTACAAATTACAGGAAAGGCCAAATAGCTAAAAGTCTTGTATGATAGGCAATTTATTCCCCCAGATGAGCTGTTGCTTTCCGGAGCTGTTGCCTGCGCACAGCGCTATAACTGATAGCTGATGGCTAGTTAAGATAAGATTATATTGGTTAAAAAATGTTAATAAGCGTTAACTGATGTTCATATCTTCTCAAGGCATAATCAAGCTCAAAGAATCTCTCAAACAGAGAGTATTTTTTGGCAATGAACCGACACCGGAACTCATGGCTATATTGCTTGTTTACTTCGTCCAAGGAATTTTAGGGTTGGGACGTCTTGCGGTCAGCTTCTTTCTCAAGGATGAATTGGCCATGAGTCCGGCTGAAGTATCGGCAATGTTTGGCGTTGTGGTCATACCGTGGATGATTAAGCCTGTTTTTGGGTTTATTTCTGACGGAGTGCCAATATTAGGTTATCGACGACGACCTTATATGATTTTTTCTGGGATACTGGGGGCATTTTCTTGGGTAGCATTGGCAAAGTGGGTACATACTCCATTAGCAGCTACAGGAGCGATCGCTCTGAGTTCTTTATCGGTGGCTATTAGTGATGTAATTGTTGATTCTTTAGTTGTACAAAGAGTACAAAAAGAATCTGTTAGTAGTACGGGTTCTCTACAATCTTTATGTTGGATAGCTGCAGCATTAGGAGGACTAATAACTGCTTATTTGAGTGGTTATTTACTAGAGCATTTTAGCAATCAAACTGTATTTTTAATGACAGCTATTTTTCCTTTGATTGTTTCTGTTGTAGCCTGGTTAATTAATGAAGAAAAAGTTACTATTGGGATTAACTTTGACAATGTAAAACAGCAAATTAAACAGGTAAAAATAGCTGTTACTAAAAAATCAATTTTATTACCAACTGCTTTCATTTTTCTTTGGCAAGCAACCCCTAATTCTGAGTCAGCTTTCTTTTTCTTTTCCACAAATGAATTAGGATTTCAACCAGAATTTTTAGGCAGGATACAGTTAGTAACAAGTGTTGCAGCTTTAATAGGTGTTTGGCTATTTCAACGCTTTTTTAAATCTGTTCCTTTTCGGCAAATTTTCGGATGGTCTACAGTTATTTCTGCTGTTTTAGGAATGACTACTTTACTGCTAGTTACTCATGCTAACCGCAGTATAGGTATCGATGACCATTGGTTTAGTTTAGGAGATAGTTTAGTGCTAACAGTAATGGGAAAAATTGCTTTCATGCCTGTATTAGTTTTAGCTGCCAGACTTTGCCCACCGGGAGTAGAAGCAACTCTATTTGCTTTATTAATGTCTATCTATAATTTAGCTCAATTAATTTCCCATGAAGGCGGCGCATTGTTAATGCACTGGCTCAAAGTTACAGAGACAAATTTTGATAATTTGTGGTTGTTAATAGTTATCACTAACCTATCTACCTTATTGCCATTATTTGTATTAAATTGGTTGCCCGCAGCTAATGCTCAAATGCAGGAAAATGAAAATATTAATTCTCTACCAGTATTAGAACCCGAACCTATCGGAACTGAAGTTGGCATCTCTAATTTTCTACCAGAATATTTACCAGAAATGGTGCCTAATACTGAAATTAGAAGTCATAATTCATCCGCCAAGAAATAAATTTCTTGGCTCAAAGCGGAAGTCATCTTTAGATGACTAAAGAGGACTAAAGATAGCTAATTTATTATGGCTAATTAATGAGACTTGATATAATACAGGACCGACGCAGAGACTCTACTTATCAAAATAACATGGGTCTAAAACCCCGCCTTTTAAGGTGCAATATTTTTGGAGCGGGGCTTAAATCCCCTACTTCCCCTCCTGGGAGGGGTTAGGGGTGGGTTAGCTTCTGACTTCGTTAAGGGGAGGGCGAATACCATTCGCCCCTACAAATTGTGTTTTCAAGGTGAATTTGCGTAAGTCCTGATAAAATCAATTATTCCACTCTTATTAATCTAATTCTTTCTCCCTTGTAAGGACCTTGCATGCAACTTCCCTACGACCTACTCCCTCTTTTCTGAATATTTCTATTCATTCCCTATTCCCTAAAAACATAAAATTTTGTACTTTCATCAACTCAATAACTACTCTAATTATGACAAATTTACAAATAGAAAAATCTACATCTTATACCCGTGAAGATTGGAAAAAAGGATATGAATCTCAACCTAATGAATATGATTATTGGATTGATGATATAGAAGGTGAAATACCAGCAGATTTGAATGGTACTTTTTTCCGCAACGGACCAGGTTTATTAGATATTAATGGTCAGGCGATCGCTCATCCTTTTGATGGGGATGGAATGGTTTGTTCTATTGGTTTTAAAAATGGTCGTGCCTACTTCCGAAATAGCTTTGTTAAAACTGAAGGTTATGTGGCAGAAAAAGCAGCAGGAAAAATTCTCTATCGAGGTTTTGGTGCTCAAAAACCAGGCGGTTGGTTAGCGAATATTTTCGATGTAAACGTTAAAAATTGTGCTAATACTGGTATTCTTTATTGGGGTAATAAACTTTTGGCATTGTGGGAACCAGGGCAACCTCATCATTTAAATCCCCAGAATTTAGAAACTATTAACCTTAGCGATTTAGATGGAGTTTTACAACCAGGTCAAGCTTTTTCTGCTCACCCCAGAATTGATAAAGGAAAGGATGGGAAAGGAGATGTTTTAGTTAATTTTTCTGTCAAACCAGGTTTGTCAACTACCATCACTATTTTTGAACTTAATAGTCAGGGAAAATTACTCAAACGCTACTCTAATTCTATTCCTGGTTTTGCCTTTTTACACGATATGGCAATTACACCAAATTACTGTATCTTTTTCCAAAATCCTCTTACTTTTAATCCTTTTCCTTTCTTCCTGGGATTGCAAAGTGCAGGTCAATGTTTGGAATTTTCACCTAATAAATCAACACAGGTTATTTTAATTCCTCGTGATGGTAGTAAAGCTATGAAAATTTTGGAAACGAAACCTTGTTTTATATTTCATCATGCTAATGCTTGGGAAAAGAATGGGGAAATTTATGTAGATTCTATTTGTTATGAATCTTTCCCAAAAGTTGACATGGGTGATGATTTTCGTGAATTAGATTTTGACTCAATTCCAGCAAGTCAATTATGGCGATTTAAGATTAATTTGTCAGAGAATAATGTAGAACATAAATTGCTTGAAAGTCGTTGTTGTGACTTTCCGAATCTAAATCCGAATAATGTGGGAAAAGCTTATCGATATTTGTTTATTGGAGTAGCAGAACAACCAAGTGGAAATGCTCCTTTACAAGCAATATTAAAGATTGATTGGCAAACAGGAGAACGTCAAATTTTTAGTGTTGCACCACGAGGTTTTGCGGGTGAACCTTTATTTGTTCCTTTTCCGAATGGGGTGAATGAAGATGATGGTTGGTTATTGATGTTGATGTATGATGCGGCGGAACATAGGTCAGATGTTGTGATTTTGGATGCTAGAGATTTGAGTAAGAAACCTGTGGCGAGGTTGCATTTAAAGCATCATATTCCTTATGGTTTACATGGGAGTTTTACACCTCATTATTTTGGGGAGTAAGTGTTAGGTTTTAGGTGATAGGTGGTAGGTGTTAGGTAAAAGAAAAGAATACACCAAAAATTATTTTTTCTTTGTAGATTTAATACTCCACTATCTACACAATATCTGGTTGAAGATTGGGTCTAGTTATTACAATTAGACTTTATCTTTAGCTAAGTGGACGCATTAATTCCTTGAGCAATGGTCGATTTCCTTCAAAAACATTTAAGTACATTGAATTACCACCTTCATCCCAGAAAACAGAGTAAGTATATTGACCATTCTTCCAGGTAATCTTTCGCTTTCTTAAATCTTGCTTTCCATGCTTCAAGAAAATGCAGTTGTTTGTAGCGTCACAGCCATAGTAAGTTTTTCCATTTTGAGCATCCGATCCTAATTTGATTTTAAAGTTGCCTGCGCGATAAGTTTTATCAAAGATAACTTTGTCAAATATTTCTTGTTTTGTTCTTTGATTAACCGTATTAGTTCTTGACTTATATGTAGGTCTTACATAATTATTACGAGTATTATTTGACCTACCTCTAGGTTGAGTAAAAGTTGGTGCTGGTCTCCTAGATGAATAAGTATTTCGTCTACGATTTGAACTATTATTAGAACAATAGCTGAACATCACCAATATTACAAATAAAGCCATAAAACCTATCCAGAGACGGTTATACCAGTAAATCCCACTTTTTAATAGTCTAGAAATTGCTTTTAAGTAATCATCTGAATCTGATTTATTCCAACTATCTAAAACAAATTCCATGTCAGTTTTGGATAGTTTCTGCTGTCTCAAAACTTCGGGTAATAAACTGCGAACTATAGGTTGATAGTTTGTTCCTTGACTTTCTTCATCAAAAAAAGCAACCCAAAATACTACAATTGGAATATATAGATTATTTAACCACTCTTGTGGCTGTTTTTTTTCCTGTACTCTCATAGTTTTTTACCATCTTTATAGATATTGGACTTCTTTTCTAGCAGCTTTAGCAAAAGCAACTAAAGCCTGTATTGCAATACGTTGAATTATTGGTTTACTCTGAACCAGAATCCAGGCATTCATAGATTTTTCAATTTTAGTTGGATGTCTAGATATTTCCTTTTCAATATCTTTATCCTCAACCTCTCCTCTTTCTCGTATTTCTCGTACAAAATTACCAAATTGTGTAAGATACATATCAGTTAACTTATTAACTAATTTTTTCTGTTCTTCAGAATTGAAAGTCGAGATTATCTCCTGTAATTCTGATTGAACCTCATCGAAATATTTTTCTGTCAAACAATAAATTGTATCAATTACACCTTTACGCACAACGAGATATTTTTCATACTCAAAACTTTCCTCCGAACGCAGTAAATTGAAAACTTCTTTTAACCGCTTCAACGCATCATTAACTAAGATAGGAGGTTCCTCATCATACTTAATTTTTCCGTAGGTTAGTACAACAGTTTGAAGCAAAGTATAATGATTAGTATCTTCCTCAGTATTTTGTTTTCTTACATTTTTTCTAACTTCACTATACCAACTATCAAGTATGTCTTTAACCTCCAAACGATTCTCTGGATAGTTGTAAGCATGGGCTAAACTTCTAGCAATTCCATCATTTAGACTTAAGCTACCCCGCCAATCCAAAAATTCTCTGTGCTTTTGTGTTATTTTTTTGAGCAGAAGCTGCATTTTTTCTTCTTTTAAATGCAAAGGCACTACCCAAAACATTGTATGATAACCAAAGTAATAATGAACCAAACGAAGTCTACTTTCTGATAATTCTTCAAGCCATTTATAGAAATCATCGGAAAGATTTTTACCTTCATAATATTCATAAATTACGTTACCAATAGTAACAGCTACAGTCGCTCCAATATAATCGTGTAAGTCTAGCTCTTTTCTGACATAATACAATTCCTCTTTATTCTGATACTTTTCTGATAACCCTATAATATTCTTTAAAGTCTTTTGTGTTTCTTGAACAACTTTACCTTTAATCTGGTCTACTTTATTTTTATTTTGCTGTTTTTCAGTTTCTTTCTGTTTAGATTCATCCTGACTTTCAATATTATCTCCCTCTCCTATTTTTTCATTAATCTGTTGACTTTGTTGAGCGTATTCTTTTTGTAAAGCAGTACCATAAAAGGACTGCAAAATTCTAAATAATTTCTCATTTTGATTTCCATCAGATTTCTTAGGGTTATACCAGCTAGCAATAATATTTGCGGCCACAGCTCGCACCTCTAAGTTTTTATCTGTAGCTAACTGTAACAAAGAACTATATACTGCATTAATAGAAATTAAACCTATACTGCTGAAAGTATTAGTAATTGCACTACGCAGTTTCTCACGTCGTATTGGATCGCCATATAAATCCCATTCTCCTGGAAGATAATTATTTTTTTCTGACGCAGACTCTTTAACAATATCAACTAATACCTCTAAAGCATTAATAATTTGCCTACGGTGAGTCTCCCACGCTATTTCAAAAAGTTTGTCACGATTTCCCAGAGATAGAATGTTTATTGAACGAATATCTGTTTTATAAGATTTCGTTTCGACAACTTTAAAACTATTAGAAACTCCTTCATATAAGTCATCATTTTCTTGAAAATCGAAGTAATTATCTCTAAGTTCCTCTAAGTCAGAATAATCAAGAGCTGCGAGAGATGGGTTTCGTTTCTGCCAAGCTTCCGTAAATACTTTTTCTAAGGCCGTAAATAGCTGGTCTTCAAACATACCGTTGAACAAGCTGATTCCCAATGCTAAAAGTTGTTGTCGGGGATCATCTTTTAAAATGTTTTGGAATAAGTTTCTAATAAATTTTTCGTCATTTTTTGAATCGCTGATTAGAGCATTAATATCTACATCTGTTTGTGGAGTTTCTGATTCTTTTGATTTTCTAGCAAATAGTTTTACAAACTGAAAAATATTGCCTAAAGTACCTAAATTATCCGCAATTGATTTAAGTGTTTGAGCATCATTTTTTAAGTATTCATTTATTTCTACTTTGAGATTTTCTTCGACGAGTTTCTTTTCAAGCTCATTGGCTAAAAAATTATTACCATAAATATCTTGAGGATTTATATCCGTTGGAAAAAAAGTGTTTTTGGCATTTTCACCTAGATGCCAACTAGAGAAACTTCTATCTGTGCTAAATAAAACCCAATGTGGGAGTAATTTAGCAATTTCGTAAATATGTTGTAAACTACTATTAATGTTTTGAGGTTCAATATCAGTAAAAACAAAAATAGTAGGATGTTTTGTATTTCTGAGTTCTAGTTCTAAATCAATAATTTGTTGACTTGAACTACGTCTCCAAACTTTAATAGATATATCAACTTGAGCATTAGTTTGATCGGAATCAGTTTTTTGAGAATCAATTTTTTTAGCAATGCAATAAGCAAGCTGTAAAAGTAATTCATTTTTATTAATTCCTCCCAGTTCACCTCCTAACACTAATATTTTCTCTTCTGTTAGTTCAAGGAAGTCTGGTTTAATTTCTGGTAATTCTTCAACCTGGGATTCTAAATATTCAAAACTTATCTCATTAAAATGGGTTTCTCCAACGTTCTGAAAAACATCATGTTCAAACTGTACTATTGTCCATAGTATAGCCCTTCCATTGAATTGAAGTTATGCACCCTACCTCTATGAATATCCAGTTTAGCTTAACAAAATGAATTTTGTCAAAATTAATTGTATTTCTGTTGCTGTTTATTGGAGTAGTAATTAAAAACTAAAAATAAATATTTAATTGTTAATTATAAAATTCAACCGTATCACTTTTCGATTTAGTGCAGTAGATATTAGGCAGAAAATATGGAAAATTAAAATACTCAATATCAACCAGGTATAAACTGTTTTTTCAGTCTAGCGATCGCTCTACTATTTCTCAGAAACTAATATTAAGCAGCAAAGGTAAATTGAGTTGAAAAATACAGCAATATTCTGTCCGGTTATACAAAAGATTGATATGAGTTTTTGTTGGGTTCGCTCTCGCTTAACCCAACCTACAAATTACTCAGAAACTAATATTAAGTAGCAAGGGTAAATTGAGTTGAAAAATATCGCAATATTCTGTCCGGTTATACAAAAGATTGATATGAGTTTTTGTTGGGTTCGCTCTCGCTTAACCCAACCTACAAATTACTTATCATAATCCATTGCTTGCCCCTTTTATTGAGAAATTTGTTGTTTAGCAAGTCTGGCTACTTCTACTAATTTATTTTGTGTTCTCTGAAAAGATTTATCCCACTGTAATTCATCTTCTAAATCAGCAATATATTCCCGTAAATGCTCAATAATTTGCTCCTGTTGTGCATCAGAAAGAGATTCTCAAATTTTAACAACCGTTGCTATATTTTCCCGTGACATTTTTGCTTTAAGTGGTACAACTGAAATAAATATAGTTGAATCATACTAATTATTAATATGAATTACGAAACTGCCCGTCAATTTCTCATCGATCAAGGAACAGCTTTAGAAACTAAAATTAATCCAGATGCTTTCCTCATGCGTCTCGAACAAGGTAAACCTCCTATTCCCGGCCAAGCAACTAATATTTTGTTAGCTCTAAAAATCTCTTTTGAAATGTTACAAGGAGACCCCCTTCTAGACCGAGAATTGGTTGCCGGATTATATTTATTAGCAATGGAAAGCCTGAAATTATTTGAAGCTGGTAGACGAAAAGGAGTAATGTGGCCGCCACTTTTAAAAGAAGATATTGAACGAATTTCAATTGCGGTGAAAAATATCTTTTCTGGAGTTTGGCCTCAAGGTAATTGAAGAAGGAAGAAGGAAGAAGGAAGAAGGAGGAAGTAGATAGGGACTCAAACCCTAAAAGAAGGAAGAAGGAAGGAGGAATAAGGAATAAGTGGATGGGGACTCAAACCCTAAAATGAGGAAGAAGGAATAAGTGGATGGGGACTCAAACCCTAAAAATTTGTAAACATCGTGTAGATGGCAGAATATTACCGAATAATTAATTAATTAATAATTAAATAATTCTGGTTTAAAGCCTCCCCTTTTAAGGGGAAAACAAAGAAATAATATTTCCTTATATTCAATTCCGTAACGGTTTTAACCAGAGGTAATTATCAATTATCCATTATCAATTATCCATTAATGAAAGCGCTTTTCAAATTAATGAACCACATCTTCACATTTCAAATCTTGTAGTGACGTTCCATGGAACGTCCCTACTGTGGTTTACCCAAATGAAAGCTTCTGTAAACTCAAAAGAAAAAGATATAGCAGTCGAAGCAAAAGTTAGGAAAGATCGAGAATCTCTAAAACTCAGACAACGCAATATTTTTCCTTCTTCTTTCTTCCTTCTTCCTTCTTCCTTCTTCCTTCTTTCTTCTGCTATACCCTAGCAATAACTGTACGATGACGATAAGTATTACATATTATTTTGGGAGCCATAAAACCAGCATCTATCAATTCTTTTTCAATATCTAAAGTGAAATATTCATCCAGATAAGGTTCCGTACTTTTCAACAAAGTAAAAACATAAGGTTTCATTGTGGCATAAACTTCTGATTTAGGATTCATATCCATAATTGCAATATTGCCGTTCGGACGTAATAACCGCCTTGCCTCCCGAAATATTTTTCTAGTAGCAGTTTGTGGTAGTTCATGACAGACTAAAGAGATAGAAACTAAATCAAAAGAAGCATCAGGCAAACCAGTTTCTTCCGCAGCAGCATGAACCCAATTAATATCTAAATTTTGTTGTTGGGAACGATATAAACCAACTGCTAAAAAATAAGGTGATAAATCTACCCCTGTCAACTTAGCTTCTGGGTAAACTTTTTGTAGAGGAAAAGTATTTAATCCCACACTACATCCCAGGTCTAAAATATCATTTGGTGTAGGAATTTCTGCTTTGAGAATATCAGAATAAGTCTGACGAAATTTAGCATCTCCAGCAATACCTAATTCCGGCCAAATACTCGCATGAACTGCTAAAGATGCTGCTTCTACTTCTGTTGCAGCTTCCCAACTCATATTACCTTTTTCATAAGCATGAAATGAAGTAAGGTAATATTCTGGATAAATCAAATTAGGATTATTTACTATTTCCCATTCTTTATTCCAATTACGTTCAGAAAGTTCTTTTGCTTGTTTGCGCCAAGGTACACCAATTTTTTCTGCACGTTTAATAATCATTTTTCGTGCTTGAGTTTTAGCAAAATTAGCTAGTGGTTTAATGGATAGAATTCTATTTACTAATTGTGTCGCTATATCTGATCTAGGTTTTAAAGTAGTAGTCATTTCAGTTATCAGTTATCAGTTATCAGTTATCAGTTATCAGTTATCAATTATCAGTTAGCCTCCTATGGGAGAAACTTTCCTACAGAATGTTACGCAAACATCATATTTTATCCTCAAAAAAATTGTTTAAATTGAAGAAAGAAGAAAGAAGGAAGAAAGAAGAAGGAAGAAGGAAAAAAGAAAAAGTGGGTGGGGACTCAAACCCCAACTAATTGTAAATACCATGTGGACGGCGAGGTATTAAACCCTAAAGAAAAATTTATCTTTTTCTATTCTGCCAATCATCAGATTTATAGCAGGGAACAGGGAAAAGCCAAATAAATTTAAGATGTAGTAGACCGACACAGCTAGAATAGTGCGTTACGACGGATTGTTAAATGCCTTTCACAATCTAGATTTTAGCCGTCTAACTGAGCCTACAAATTTTGCACTGACTCCTGTAGGGGCGAATGGCCATTCGCCCCTACTTCCCCTCCTGGGAGGTGTTAGGGGTGGGTTGACTCCTGACTCCTAACTCCTGACTCCTGACTCTTGACTCCTGAGAATTACCTTTGTAAATTTCTTGGATCTAGAGCATCTCGCAACCCATCTCCTAATAAATTAAAGGCTAATACTGTCAAAATAATCAATAGTGCTGGTGGCCATACTAACCATGGTTGTAATACTAAGATTGAAGCGTTGGTGGCTAAAGATAGCATATTTCCCCAAGATGGGTCTGGTTGTTGAATGCCTAAACCAATCAAACTTAAAACTGATTCTGAGATAATAAAGCTAGGAATGGCTAAGGTGGCTGAGATAATTATGTATGTTGCAGTTTGAGGCAATACATGACGGATGATGATGTAAAAAGAATTTGCTCCCATTGCCCTCACAGCTTGGACAAATTCTTGTTCTTTTATGGATAGCACTTGTCCACGAATTACTCTTGCTAACCCTGCCCAACTAATAAATGAAGTAATAGCAACAATTAATAGAAATCTTTGAGCGCTAGTTAAACTAGGTGGTAATACGGCAGCTAATGCTACTAATAAATAGATACCTGGAATTGTCATTAATACTTCAGCAAAACGCATCAAAATACTATCTACTAAACCACCAAAATAACCAGAAATTCCTCCAATAATCATCCCTAGAGGAAAGTAAATCAGAATACCTACTAAGCCAATAAATAGACTAATACGACCGCCAAAAATTAGGCGACTAAATTGGTCTCTTGCTTGTTCATCAGTGCCTAATATGTTAAATTTTGCTTCACCTATACTGCCAAATAAATGTCGATCCAAAGGCAAGATGCCAAACAGTTTATAGGGTGTTCCTTTAACAAATAAACCGAGAGGGGATGGTTTATCTAACTCTACGTTTAATTTACGAAGTCCAGTTTCTAAATCTACTGGTCCTTGAGTTGTGGGATAAATATGGGGTCCAATAAAATCACCTGTTTGGTTTTGCCAATAAATTTTAGTGGGTGGTAATAGGGAACCATTAGTTTGAGATGCGTAGGGGTCATAGGGGGCAACAAAATCAGCAGCAATTACTACTATGTAAAAAATTAATAGTAATAATGCACCAAATCTTGCTAGAGGATTTTTTTTAAGATTTTTCCACCATTTCATATTTAAGAAGGAAGAAGTAAGAGGGAAGAAGGAAGAAGGAATAAATTTAATAAGTTAATCAAGTTGCACTGATTAACCACAATATAATAAAGATGGCATACTTGGCGAACTTGCCTTGGCAACTACATCCAAGCCCCCGCGCATCCCCCGCGCATTGGGGGACTAGACCAAGCAAATTGACTATTGTTCCCCCCATGCGTTGGGGGGCTAGGGGGGCAAATTTCAATCCTTGGCAAACTTGCCTTGGCAACTACATCCAAGCCCCCGCGCATCCCCCGCGCATTGGGGGACTAGACCAAGCAAATTGACTATTGTTCCCCCCATGCGTTGGGGGGCTAG
This sequence comes from Okeania sp. SIO2B3, assembly GCF_010672525.1. GTDB lineage: Bacteria > Cyanobacteriota > Cyanobacteriia > Cyanobacteriales > Microcoleaceae > Okeania. Next base: position 12,689 of record NZ_JAAHGH010000023.1, read on the forward strand.
GGGGGCAAATTTCAATCCTTGGCAAACTTTGCTTGGCCAATACATCCAAGCCCCCGCGCATCCCCCACCCATTGGGGGACTTGTTAGAAGCAAATTGACTATTGTTCCCCCCATGCGTTGGGGGGTTAGGGGGGCAAAATTCAGTATCAAAAAACTTTTCAGATAGCTAATTTATTATGGCTAATTAATGAGACTTGATATTAGACAGAAGCTAGGAGATAAAAAGGAAAAATTTAAGGAGAAATTTTTTGATTTAATTGTTTTATTTCTATTTCTGAGAATTCATGTTCTTCATCCATAGGATTATAAAAGAAAGAACCTGTTTGGGGTGGTAATTTTGGATTTAGTACAACTTCTACAATACTTTTTAAAACTCCAGTGAGTGGAATTGCTAATATTACTCCCAAAAGTCCTCCTATTTTACCACCTAATAGTAATGCTGCAAAAATAATTACTGGGCTAAGTCCGGTTAAATTACCCATAATTCTTGGGGCAACTATATTATCTTTAATTTGTTGGAGAGCGATCGCCACAATCAACACTTTTAAAGCTAACCACCAATTAATAAATGTTACTATACTTCCTACAGTGCCAATACCTAAAGTTGCGCCAATAAATGGAATTAATTCCATGACACCTATAAATACTGCAAATAGTAGAAAATAGGGAACACCAAGAAACCAAAAAGCAAAAGATAAGGTAGTTGCCATAAATAAACCTAATAGCAACTGTCCAGAAACAAAACTTTGCAGATTAACTTCTAGGGATTTTGTAAATACATCCCGTACTTTTGGCACAATAATACTTGTCAGATTATCCCAAACTCTTTCTCCGTCTAAGAGCATATAAAAAGAGATTACTAAAATTAAGATTAAGTCGAAAAACCAGTTAACTGTTCCTAAGACCAAACCCAAACTGGTAGTAGCGATCGCTTGTATTTGTTCTTGGGTTTCTGCTAATAATTGTTGTTGCCAAATACCGACATCGAAGGGTAAGTTATTATTTTCACTCCAGGTTTGAAATTCTGTTAATTGCCATCTGGCAGATTCTAATAAGTCGGGAAATTTCAACCACAATTGTCGAGCTTGGTTAAGAACTGGTGGAACAATAGTTAGACCGATAAATAATATTATTAAGGCAGCGGTTAAATATACTAAACCTGCTGCCAAACTGCGGGGCAAAATTTTTTGTAGTTTAGACACTGGATAGTTTAATAAAAATGCCACTAATCCTGCTGTAATTATAATACTAACTATTTCACCTACATAACTAATTGCTTCGATTGTTAACCATCCTGCTACTAATAACAATAACCATGTAATTAGAAACTGTTGAATAGGTGAAAATTTGACATTCATAAAGTCGTTCAATAATTAATAATTAATAATTAATAATTAATAATTAACAATTACCTCTCCTTTTAAACGGATTAGGATTGACTCAAAGGAAAATTTTTCGTAAGCATTCAGCTATTAGCTGACCGCTAATAGCTGAATGCTTACAATTTTTCTTTTTATCCCCTTAAAAGGAGAGGTTTCATACCACAATTTTTTGGTAATAGCTTAGGCAGCTTCAAAATTTATGATATTCCTGTTTTGTAGAATTCTAGCGTATCACAAATTACTTGACACTGATTATTGGAAATAGTCACCTGAGATTTTTGTCTGTGAAAATTTTCAATATTATCTAAACACATAATTTTTTCCGTGAGAAAGAAAGTATAAAAGTCGAAGAAAAGGGCGCGGAAATATCAAAAGTTTAAAACTCAGACAAAACAAGATTTTTCCTTCTTCCTTTGGCTATATAAGATAGTGTTGAAAAAATTAAAATGTTTAGAGGTAAAGGTTTTTAACATTTAAGTAATTAGCCGATAATAACTGGATTTAGTATTAGAGATATTTTCTTTTTCTTGTTGCCGAAAAATCGTAGTCTAAGGTTTCCCCTTTTAAGGGGATAAAAAAAGAGAATTCCGTATTTCAAGCCTCCTTATTGCAGAGGTACTGATAGCGTAGCTCCTCCGTTAGGAGGCTAACTGATAAATAAAATTACTTATTTCAACAAAATATTATACCAGTTGAAGGAAAATTTAGGAGATATCAAAAGCTTAAAACTCAGACAAAATAAAATTTTTCCTTCTCTGGTAGATAAATAATTGCCTAGATAACTAGATGTCTTCTTCCCTCTTCCCTCTTCCTTCTTCCTTCTTCCTTCTTCCTTCTCTAAACAGCAACCTTATTAGATAAAGGGTCATGCTCTATTACAAATACATTAGAGTAAAGGTTAGCAATAATTTGCTTACCTTGCTGTGTTAGAGACAAATATTTCAGAGCATTTTTTACATAAGGATGAACTCCTTGCCAGAAAAACTGCGGATAATTATCACGCAGATCGCTAGGATTTTTATACCCTACTTTTCCATTAAAACCTGTTTCTTCAAATTCATAATATAGAGAAGAAATTTTATTGAGATAGCGGGGGTCGCTTAATTGGCCAATTAAATCTGCTGCTCTTACTAAACCAGGATAATTAACAGTATCTTGATGATCTGATTCTTTCGGAACAGGAAAACGCGTTAGCTCAATATTGTACTTAATTATTTCTACATCAATTAATTTGTGACCGCCAAATCTTTCATTAATAAATAATTTTGCCCGGTCCACATGATAAGGAGTTAAACTAGCATCTGTACAACCTAATGGCAAATTAACCATTTCATCTCCCTTACCCGTAGCGTACCATCCTTTTTTGTCTTTCTGACAAACTCCTTTTACATATCCAATATCATGGCAAACTAAGGAAATAATATAATGTAACCAATCTTCGCAGGCAACTCCTCCTTCTCGAATATGTTTTCCCCGTAGAATTTCTTGGCCGACAAGAGTTACCAGAATTGTATGTTCTACATTATGGTAAAGGGCATCGCTATTGGCAATATTTTCTAGTGCCATATTTCCTGCCCAACCAATAATTTCTTCGTAGTTAGACTTATAACCGCCGTAAGTACGACGGTAGCCATCTTTTATTTTTTCAACAAATGAATTAATTAATACTTCAGTGGCATTAAACATTTTTTTTTCTTAAATTTGTTTTGATTGTTTAGACTTTTTTAAATATTGTAGTTGTTTAAGTTATTTTTTGGTTTCTTACGTCATTTATTTTTACTTAATATTATAAATAGTGCTAAAGATAATGAGACAAAGAAACCAAAATCAGGGTCATTTTTATCTCCTGTTACTTCATGGTTTAAAGAAATCTAACAAAACGATAATTTTTCTTTACAATATAATTGTTGAGTGGTGATGGAAATGGGTGAAAGTAAATTGAGAAATAAAATTATACCAGAAAATATACTAAAAAAGCAAGATAGCGATCGTCTAGACAACTCTCATCAAGCCGAGAGCTACAATATAAATACTCTGAGTATCTATACTCAAAAAGAGGAAGAGGAAGACGAAGAAATCATTAGTGATAATGCCGCATTTCCTCCCCAGAAAAATAGAGTTAGATGGCAAGGATTAATTGTTGGTATTGGCATCGGTGTAGTTGCTAGTGTGGTAAGTATGCAGTTAGTTTCTGGACAAAAGGAAAACTCTGGGAGTGAAACTATTCCGGGAAATTCTCCCGCACAAACTGTTACAAATGCGGTAGAAAATAACTTGGCTCCTACTATGAGTGTCACAGTAGCGGCCGTAGAATTAGCAACAGTAGAACGTACCTTTGATGCCACAGGTGATGTTGTTGCCTTTGATCTGTTGCCAGTATTACCACAGGCGACTGGGTTACAAATTCAACAGGTATTGATAGAAGAAGGAGACAAAGTCACTTTAGGTCAGGTGATGGCAATTTTAGATGACTCTGTTTTGAAGTCGCAAATTAACCAGGCCAAATCTCAAGTAGAATCTACTAGCAGTGGAGTAAAACAAAGAAAAGCTGCTTATAGCAAGGCTAAGGTTGGGGTAGAGCAAGCAATTGCTGCCCGCGAACAAGCTGAAGCTGACCGCGACCAAATTAAAGCTGCTATTACTCAGGCAAAAGCAGGTACAGATGAAGCGATCGCTGGTTTGAAACAAACAAAAGCAAGTCGAGATGATGCTCTTGCTGCGTTGAAACAAGCACAAGCGAGTCGCAATGATGCTATTGCTGCCTTGAAACAAACACAAGCGAGTCGCAATGAAGCTCTGGCATCTGTAGCTCAAACTGAAGCTAAGTTAGCAGAAGCAAAAGCTAACGAAGAACAAGCTCAAAGAGATTTTGAGCGATACCAAACTCTGGAGTCAGAGGGGGTTATTAGTGCTCAAGAATTGGAAACTCGTAGCACTGCTGTGAAAACTGCTAGGGAAGGAGTGCGAGTTGCTGAGGCTAATATTGATAGTGCTAAAGCTAGAGTTGAAAGTGCTGATGCTAACGTCAGTAGTGCTGAAGCCAAAATTGAAATTGCCGATGCCAACGTTAGTAGTGCTAAAGCCAAAGTTGATATTGCTAGCTCAAATGTTAGCAGTGCAGAAGCGAGAGTTGAAAGTGCAGAAGCAAATGTCAGTAGTGTCATGGCTCAACTACGCAGTGCAGAAGCAAAAGTTAGTAGTGCAAGTGCGAATGTAAATAGTGCCCAGGCAGAAGTTGACAGCGCTTTATCAAATATTGACAGTGCTATGGCAAATGTTAACAGTGACAAAGCTCGCGTAGAAGAGAGAAAAACTCAGTTAGCACAGACTTTAGTCCGGGCACCAGCAAATGGCATCGTGGCGGAACGAATAGCTCGCGTTGGTGATGTTACTTCTGGCAGTAAAATGTTGTTTTCTATTATCAAAGATAATCAATTAGAACTACAATTAAAAGTACCAGAAACTCAATTAGCGCAAGTAAAAGTTGGCAAAAAAGTTCAAATTAGTTCTGATGCTGATAGTCGGATAAAAATGTTAGGAACAGTTAGAGAAATAGCGCCATTAGTTGACCAAGAAAGTCGCGAAGCTACAATCAAAATTGACCTACCTAAAAGTGATTTATTACGACCAGGAATGTTTTTGCGGGCAACAATTACAACAGCAACTAATCAAGGGTTAAAAGTTCCGGCAAAAGCAGTATTACCTCAAGCAGATGGAAAATCTATTGTTTATGTTTTGGGAGAAAATAATCGAGTTAAAGCCGTGCCTATAGAAGTAGGAAAAATCCTGAGTAAAAACAGCGATTTAGCTAATGCTAAAATTGAAATAAAAGAAGGTTTAAAATTAGGCGATCGTGTAGTTGTTGCAGGTGCTGGTTATCTGAAAGATGGAGATATTGTAAAAGTAATTGAATAAAATTAGTAAATTTTGGATTTTGGATAAAATTTAATAACAATAAAAAAATGTACTTTATAGGTTAGTTGATTTCCATATTTCCACCTTTTCTAAATAACTATAATTCAACTAAAATAACGGCGTTGCTGAATCTAGGAATGAATTTTTGCCGAACAGCTAAAACACATCTTTATTCTTCCTGCTTTGCTTGCTTAAATATACTCAAATTAACTCCCTATTATTTCTTCCTTCTTCCTTTTGACTTTTGACTTTTGACTTTTGAATTAATTACTTCTTACTTTTGATTTTGGAATTAATTACTTCTTACTTTTGACTTTTGATTTTTGACTTTTGAATTAATTACTTCTTACTTTTGATTTTGGAATTAATTACTTCTTACTTCTTACTTTTGACTTTTGAATTTTGAATTAATTACTTTTGAATTAATTACTTTTGAATTAATTACTTTTGATTTTGGAATTAATTACTTCTTACTTTTGACTTTTGACTTTTGAATTAATTACTTCTTGCTTTTGATTTTGGAATTAATTACTTCTTACTTTTGACTTTTGACTTTTGAATTAATTACTTCTTACTTTTGACTTTTGATTTTGGAATTAATTACTTCTTGCTTTTGATTTTGGAATTAATTACTTCTTCCTTTTGACATTTGACTTTTGACTTTTGAATTAAATTACTATGTCATTTCATATCTCAGCTTGGTCAATCAAAAAACCAGTTCCTACCATTGTGATGTTTTTAATCTTAACAATAGTAGGATTAATGTCATTTTTCCAATTAGGAATAGATGACACTCCCAACATCGATGTTCCAGCAGTATCAGTCACAGTAACTCAACAAGGAGCAGGTCCCACAGAACTAGAAACTCAGGTAACAAAAAAAATAGAAGATGCTGTAGCGGGTTTGGGAAATATCGATAAATTAACCTCAAAAGTAACTGATGGAGTTTCTAAAACCACCATCAATTTTGACTTAGGAGTAGATAGCGACCGCGCCACCAACGATGTTCGCAATGCCGTTACCGAAATACGCGAGGACTTACCTGCAGATATCAACGACCCTATTGTGAAAAGAGAAGAATTTATTGGAGGCGGTCCGATAGTTACCTACGCTGTAACCTCAGATAAACGTTCAGTCGAAGAACTCAGTGAACTCGTTGACAAAGAAATTAGTCGTGCCATTCTCGGTGTTTCCGGTGTTGCCCAAATCAACCGTATTGGTGGAGTAGACCGAGAAATTCTGATCGAACTCAACCCAGACCGACTCGAAAGTCTTGGCATTACTGCTACTCAAGTCAACGATCAAATTCGCGCCCTCAACACTAATATACCCGGTGGACGCTCTCAAGGTGGAGGCACAGAAAAAAGTATTCGTACCCTTGGTAGCACTGACACGGTAGAAGCATTAAAAGAATATCGAATCATCCTACCCTCTGGTGGAGCAGTACCACTGTCCAGTGTAGGTGCAGTTATCGATGGTTTTGGCGAAACTAGACAAACAGCTTGGTTAGTAGAAAAAAATAGTGAGGATGAAACTCAGGGTTTTGCACAAGACTCATCAATAAAAAACACTCCCCAGTCAAATAAAATTGGTAAACCAGTTGTTGCTTTTGGCGTACTCCGCAGTACAGGTACTACCCTGGTGAGTGTAGAAAAAGGTGTGCGGAAACAAGTTGCCCAACTGAAACAAACATTACCAGAAGATATAGACTTAGAACTAATTTTTACCAAGGCAACAGATATTGAAGAATCCTATCAAGCATCTGTAGACGCTCTAATTATTGGTTCCATTCTCACTGTTGTAGTTGTCGGTGTATTTTTACGAGATTGGCGTCCAACTCTAGTCACGGCAGTAGCATTGCCATTATCAATTATTCCCACCTTTTTAGTAATGCAAATGTTAGACTACACCCTCAACGGGATGACCTTGTTAGCACTAGCATTAGCCATGGGAAACTTGGTGGATGATGCCATCTGTATGATTGAGAATATCGACCAACATATTAAGATGGGGAAAAAGCCATTCCAAGCTGCTTTGGATGCGTCAGCAGAAATTGGTTTGGCTGTGGTAGCAACAACTGCAACTATTGTGGCAGTGTTTTTACCTGTGGCATTTATGGGTGGAGTGCCCGGTCAATTTTTCCAGCCTTTTGGCGTAACGGTAGCAGTTTCGACGATGTTTTCCACATTGGTTGCTTGCACTATGACGCCAATGTTAGGAGCGCGGTTGTTGAAGCCAAAACAGTCTCAAAGTTCCTCATTTTTAAATGATAAAGTGGGAGTCGAACATCACAAACAACCAAAAAATCGTCCCTATAATAACTTATTAACTTGGGCACTGCGCCATAAAATTACTACTTTAATTATTGCATTAGCTTTCTTTATTGGTAGCTTGCAACTGGTGCCACTAATTCCTAAAGGGTTAATGGGTTCTGATGACAATGCTGTAAGTACAGTTTTCCTAGAATTACCTCCTGGATCGACTTTGTCTGAAACTGAACAAGTTGCTCAACAGGCAATGCAATTATTAGAGCAAAATTCGATTGTCACCAGTGTGTTTGCTGATGTTGGTAGTAGAGGAAATAGTGAGTCGGTAAATGAGGGCAAGTTGTATGTGAATATATTACCCAGGCAAGAGCGGGAGATTTCCCAAAAGGAGTTTGAACAACAGATGCGACCTCTATTTCAGGATATTCCGGGGGCGCGGGTGAGTTTTGGTGGTGGAGGTAGAGGAGGTGGTAATAAGGATTTAACCCTGATTCTGAAGAGTGAAAATGCAACTGCTTTGAAACAAACGGCAGATGCTTTGGAAGCGCAAATGCGAGAAATTCCTGGTTTGGTGGATGTGACTTCCAGTGCGAGTTTGGTGAAACCGGAGATTTTGATTAAACCATTACCTGCTAGAGCTGGAGATTTAGGAGTTTCCGTACAGGCGATCGCTCGTACAGCTTCATTGGCGACTTTGGGAGATAATGATTCAAGTTTAGCTAAGTTTGATTTGCCAGACCGTCAAATTCCGATTCGAGTGCAGTTGGCAGAAAAATTTAGAAATGACTTGGATGCCATTAAAAATTTACGCATTCCTAGTCAAAATGGTGGGTTAGTGCCATTGTCGGCAGTGGCTGAGATTACTATTGGTAGTGGGCCTGCTGAAATCAATCGTTTTGACCGCTATCGTCAGGTTTCCTTGGAGGCAAATTTACAGGGAATTTCTTTGGGAGATGCAGTAGAACAGGTGAAAGCATTGCCACCAATGAACCCACTACCAGAGGGTGTTACCGAACAGTCTGACGGTGATGCCAAGATTATGATTGATATCTTTACTGGATTTTTAGGTGCTTTGGGGTTTGCAGTGTTATGTATTTATGCAATTCTGGTATTGCTATACAATAATTTTCTTTATCCAATGGCAATTTTGGTAGCGTTGCCGTTATCTATTGGTGGCGCGTTGTTGGGGTTATTGGTGATGCAGAAGGAATTGGGTTTGTTTGCTTTAATTGGCATTGTGTTGTTGATGGGGTTGGTGACAAAGAATGCAATTTTGTTAGTAGACTGTTCGTTGGCAAATGAAAAGGAAGGAATGTCTCAGTTTCATGCAGTGCGAGAGGCAGGTATTTCCCGGTTGCGACCAATTTTGATGACCACGTTTTCTACTATTGCTGGAATGTTACCCATCGCCTTAGAATTAGGAGCAGGAGGCGCAGAAAGAAGTCCCATGGCGATCGCTGTGATAGGTGGATTTTCGACTGCGACATTGTTGACGTTGGTGGTAGTACCTGTGTGGTTTACCTATATTGATAATTTTATGCATTCGCTACAGAAATTGTTCCGGGGTAAGGAAACTCGCCCGCAGTTAGATGTTTCTGTTAATGGCAATGGGAAAAGTCGGAATGGATCGAAAAAGGATTCTGGCGTTGGTAAATTAGGGTATGATATTAATCTTAATTACTTAGGAGTCAACCCACCCCTCGCCCCTCCCCCACCCACCCCTAACCCTCCCAGGAGGCGAGCTAGGAGGGAGAGTCAGGAGGGAATAAATAAGGAATAGAAGGAGAAAGTTTTTTGTTTGCTAGCGCACAACGCACGTTAACGCGGAGTGCGCAACGGAGTTCTATCCCGCTCTTATCCGGACATGATATCATATCAAATCTGGTAGCATCGGTGTAATTAGATGAGGAGATGGGGACCCAGTCCTAACCCCTCCCAGGAGCGGAATGTGGGGAGATGGGGAGATGGGGAGATGGGGAGATGGGGAGATGGGGAGATGGGGAGATGGGGAGATGGAGACCCACCCCTAGCCCCTCCCCCTTTCAGGAGGGGAATATTGAGAAATATTTGGTAATGCTTGAAGATGAAACATTTTTTTAGACCGAATTATATCAAATCCGTTGGCTTCGGAGTAATATAATTCTGTTGATCGTCATACAATGTGTAAGGGCGAATGGCCATTCGCCCCTACAGTTCTTTCAATACTGAATAACACCGATGCTACCGGATTTGATATTAAACGGATTTGAGATCATATCATGTGCCCCCTCTGGGGGAGCTACGCTAACGGATAAGAGCGTGATCAAAAAACTTGATCCCTTTTAACTTTTTCTTCCCTTCTGCCTTCCTTCCTCCAAAGTGTAAGTATTTAACCAAACATCATATCATACCTCTTTTCACCAACGTCAGGATTCTATAATTCATCAAAAACGGCATTGGCAAGAATTTTTCACAGGAATTTACGGATGATTCAACTGCATTAAGAAAAAAATATTTACTCTACAAGGAATTGATGTTCAAAGTATGAGCGATCGCTCATAACAAAAGTATAAATTAAATTAATAGCGATCGCTCATACAATTTATTTTCAAGTCCCCAAATAACCTCTTAAAATTTGATAATATTGCTCAGGTAAAGATAATCTTAGTGATTTAATCCGCACAAATATCTTATTACATAAACTATTACAATCTGGCTCTCGAATCTGCAAACCTAAATAGTTTGCAATCAATTGAAGAAATTTTTGTAATAGAGTCTCATTCATTTTTATAGAATCAAAATCTCCTATAAGATCAAATCCTGTTATGTAGATTTGCCCCTCGTTGCGAGGATAGATTTTTTCATTATTTGATATTAACTCTACTATTGTAAACCAAAAAGTCAATTATTGCATCCAGAAGCAGTTCTGGTTCATCAACCCTGATTAAATGACCACTATTTTCAAAGATTCTTAAATCAGCATTGGGAATAGCTGTAGCGATTTCTTCTGACAATTCTGGAGGACAAATCCAATCATGTTTTCCTGCTATTATTAAAGTGGGAGTTGTAATTTTATCTAGCTCATCAAGCACATTATAATAACGTAAAAAACCGCCAAATGCAACATTAATAGCATCAGGAGATAAAATAGTTCTATTCCAACTTTTTCCTGATGTTTCTGGTTTATAACTTAATGAATACATAGGCATCATTAATTGGAAATATTCTTGCAGTTGGGCTTCATTCTCAAATTTACCATCCCATAAAAATTGAGCGATCGCTTGTTGTTTTTTTGTTCCTTTTTTGGCTAAATTAACTTTTGCTAGCTCTAAAAACCTAGAACTTCCAGCAGTAGCAATAACAATTAAAGATTTAACATTTTCTGGATAACGGACTGCATAACTGAGGGCAACCATTCCTCCATAAGAAGTACCAATAATCACAATTTTTTCTAGCCCTAAATATTGACGCAATGCTTCCATATCTTCCACATTATTTTCTAAGGTATAAGTTTCTTTTGCTCCCCTCGCCGATCGCCCTTGCCCCCGGTGGTCAAAATACACTAATTGTAATTTTTGACTCAAGGGAGAAAAGGTAGGTTTATAGGAAGTATGGTCTGCACCCGGTCCACCATGAATCACAAAAGCAACAGGTTTTTCTCGCATCCTTTCCCCATCTGGCACTAGGGCAGCACCTTCAACATCAAAATAGATTTCTGTATCTCTGATTTTAGCTAGCATTTTGTTAAAAAAAATAGAGTGTCAAATGAGATTTTTTATGATGATATTATACCATTTAAAACAAAGAAAATAATGTAGCAAACATTTATCACGCTTGTTATTATTCGAGCTATTACTTTTTGGGTTAACTTATACCGTTTCACAGAAGTCATATCATGTCAATTGGTATAGTCCCGTGTAAAAGTTGGGGAAATATCTACCGCCATATAAGTAAAATTTTTCCTTCTTCCTTCTTCCTTCTTCCTTCTTCCTTCTTCCTTACCTTCTCTATACAAGACCTATGCTACCGGAGATGATATCAAAAGTCAAAAGTCAGATCTTATAGGATAAAAACTTTGATCCTACAGTAATTTCAGGAAATTATTTGACGTTTCAGTAAAGATAAAAAGAAAATGACACTATATATAGTTATATAGTTAATATATAGTTATATAAATCATCTTTGTATATCAGAATTAATCAATTGGTCATATCAAGAATGGCATAAAATTTTGCATACCTATGCCAATGGTGGCTTGATAGTATTTGCTCAGAGAGCTTGTACAAATCTCAACTTTATACCATCTTTTAATCTATCAACTTCAGCCTTGATCATAACTCAACAAAATTTTGATGTTTATAAATGTTGGCAAGAATATTATGTAGAATTTACCGAAAAATTGTGGGTATGCGCCTCCCCTTTTAAGGGGATAATAAAGAAAAATTTTCATCTCTTTGTCAATCCTCTTCTTTCAAGGAGAGGTAATTATTCATTATTCATTATTCATTATTAATTGTTGAATCCAGATATTCCTCCAGAACAACAAGCTAATTATTTAGCCGATATTAGCAGATTAGGAGCAGCAGGAGTAATGGGAATTGCTTGGGGAAATCCCATGATTATAGGTTTAAACAGAGAAGAGGTATGCAACTATCAAAAACTTTTTTTGTTGAGAATTCTTGAATCAAAAAGTCGCTTCAGATAACTTATGGTATAAAAAGAAAACCTAGGAATGTTCCCCGGAATATCCCTGTATCTTAAGAGTCTACTATTCAAGATGAAAAAAACTCTATTTTTAAATCCTCCGTCCTTTGATGGTTTTGATGGAGGTGCCGGAGCTAGATACCAAGCAAAACGAGAAATTACCTCCTTCTGGTATCCCACTTGGTTAGCCCAACCTGCTGCTCTAGTACCCCGAAGTAAATTGGTAGACGCTCCTCCCCATAATCAAACTGTGGAAGATGTGCTCAAAATTGCTAAAGATTATGAACTGGTAATTATGCACACCAGTACCCCTTCCCTCGCCAATGATGTTAAATGTGCAGAAGCTATTAAGGCGCAAAACCCTGAGACAGAAGTAGGTTTTGTTGGCGCTCATGTAGCAGTTTTGCCCGAAGAAACTCTCAGGGATAATCCAATTATTGATTTTGTCTGTCGCAACGAATTTGATTATACCTGTAAAGAATTATCCGAAGGGAAACCTTTTGCAGAAATTAAAGGGTTGAGTTACCTTGATTCCCAAGGCAATATTCAGCATACCCCAGAACGAGAATTAATTCACGACTGGGATTCGATGCCTAGCGTTTTTCCGGTTTATGCAGAACATCTCGATATTCGTAAATATCTAATAGGTTATTTACTCAATCCCTACATCTCCTTATATACAGGTCGCGGTTGCCCTGCTAAATGTACTTTCTGTTTATGGCCACAAACTATCGGCGGACATCAATACCGTGCCAAAAGTCCCGAAGCAGTGGGGCGAGAAATGGCAGAGGCAAAAGCAATTTGGGGTAGCTCTGTACGAGAATACTTTTTTGATGACGATACCTTTACTATTGATAAAAAACGAGCGATCGCTATTAGCGAACATTTGAAACAACTGAAGCTGACCTGGAGTTGCAACGCCCGTGGAAATTTAGATTATGACACCCTCAAAGAATTGAGAAACAACGGACTGCGTTTGCTGTTAGTAGGTTTTGAATCTGGTAATCAAAAAATTTTGGATGGAGTCAAGAAAGGGATTAAATTAGAAGTCGCCCGCAAATTTATGGAAAATTGCCATAAGTTGGGGATTAAAGTTCATGGAGCTTTTATTCTTGGTTTACCCAATGAGAGTAGGGAAACTATTGAGGAGACTATCCGTTTTGCCTGTGAAGTCAACCCTCATACAATTCAGGTGTCGATCGCTTCTCCCTACCCTGGAACAGAATTATATAGTCAAGCTCAGGAAAATGGTTGGTTTACTGGCGATGCTTTGGTAGCAAATTCTGGAATTCAGATGTCAGCTTTGCAGTATCCTCATCTCTCAGGTAGTGAAATTGAAGATGGTGTGGAGCGGATGTATCGTCAGTTTTATTTTAGACCAAAGTCGATTATTCCTATAGTTGGTGAAATGCTGGCAGACCCGCAAATGTTGGTGCGTCGTTTGCGTGAGGGTCGGGAATTTCTCTCTTATCTGAGAGAGCGTCATCACAGAGCTGCTAGTCATTAACTTCAAAGTGATAATAAGTAGGTCTGTCAAATTAAATACAACGCGTTATAATCAAGTTTTTGTTTGTAGTTTTGCTCTAACCATTGAAATACTTGTCTTATTGCTAGAGCAAAACTACTGTAGTGATGAAAAAAACTATCTTCTTTATCAAAATCATAAAGGTCTAAAACCCCGCCTTTTAAGGCGCAATATTTTTGGAGAGTTGCTCACGCATCCCCTACTTCCCCTCCTGGGAGGGGTTAGGGGTGGGTTAACTTCTGACTTCTAACTTCTGACTTCTGACTTCTGACTTCTGACTTCGTTAATCTCCCCGCTCCCTACTCCCTTATCTATAAGTATTCAACCGGAGATGATATAAACTCCTCCACTCGCTCCCAAACTTTATCTAATAAACCTGTTGCTGCTGTATCAAACCATTCAATTTCTGGATATGCTCGAAACCAAGTCCGTTGTCGCTTGGCAAACTGACGAGTATGTAAAACTGTTGCATCTATTGCCTCAGTTAAACTAATATCTCCTGCCAAATATTGTTTCATTTCTGCATAACCCAATGTATCTAACAACGACAACTCCGTACCATATTTTTCACATAAAAATTTGACTTCCTCCACTAACCCAACTTCCACCATTTTATTAGTCCGATGACGAATACGATCACCCAAAACTTCCACATCACAGTCTAACCCGATCTGCAAAATAGGATAATTTGGTGGGTTTTCTCCCTGCTGTTGAGAAATTGGTTTCCCGCTCACATAAAAAACTTCCAATGCTCGCAACGTTCGTACCGCATCATTAGGGTGAATTTTTTGAGCAGCTATCCCATCAACTTGTTGTAACATTTCGTAACATTGTTTTTGGCCTAAATCTGCTAGCTGCGATCGCAACTTTTCATTAGGCCCAACTCTAGGAATCTTTAAACCTTTAACTACTGCCTTAATATACAGACCCGTACCCCCCACTAATAAACTCGGAGATGCCACATCAGTTTTACTAATTAAATCTTGTGCCTGTTCCTGGTATTCTGCTAGAGTTAAAATTTCCGTGGGTTCACAAATATCTACTAAGTAATGAGGTACTAATTCCCGTTCTGTTGTAGTTGGTTTTGCCGTTCCAATGTTAAAATATTTATACACTTGACGAGAATCTGCGCTGATAATCGCCGATCCTAATCTTTGGCCTAAACCCAAAGCTAATCCAGATTTACCCATAGCAGTAGGCCCACAAATAGTAATTAACATTATCTTCAGATAAATAACATTTCCATTGATAGAAAGTTTCATGGCACTTCACTACTTCTTCCTCATCTCTCCCATTATTTAAGTATTCAACCAAGCATAATATATAGCAGTCAAAGCAAAGGTTAGGACAGATCAAAAGCTTAAAACTCAGACAACGTAATACTTTTCCTTCTTCCTTCTTCCTTCTTTCTTCTGCTATAACTTCTGACTCCTGATTATAGACTTTTGACTTATATACTACTGGGTATATCCCCTAAATAAATTTCTCTTCAAAATAGCCTAGAGTCGCTTTTAAGGCTTTTATGTTATAATTTACTAGAACTTTATCATTTTTTGACAAAAGTTGCGATTAAAGCCATTATTAGGAGGGATATTGCTATGGCCAGCAGCGATTATGGCGCTGAACAAATACAAGTTCTCGAAGGTCTCGAAGCGGTACGCAAACGACCAGGAATGTACATTGGTACCACAGGGCCTCGTGGACTACATCATCTAATCTACGAAGTTGTTGATAACTCTATCGATGAGGCGCTAGCTGGTTATTGCACCCACATCGAAGTCGATCTGAATGAAGATGGTTCTGTTAGAGTTACAGATGATGGCCGGGGAATTCCGGTGGATACTCATTCTAAAACAGGTAAGTCAGCTTTAGAAACAGTTATGACAGTTCTCCACGCTGGAGGTAAATTTGGTGGTGGTGGTTATAAAGTTTCTGGGGGATTACACGGAGTGGGGGTTTCTGTGGTCAATGCTTTGTCAGAGTGGGTAGAGGTAACGGTTTGGCGGGATAAAAAGACACATATCCAAGGTTATGAGCGTGGCAAACCTACTGGTAACCTGAAATCTAAGTCTAATAAAGAAAAGCGCACGGGTACATCAGTACATTTTCTCCCCGATGAACAAATTTTTACTACAGGTATAGAGTTTGACTACAGTACTGTTGTTGGTCGTCTGCGAGAACTAGCATATTTGAATGCAGGTGTCAAGATTACGATTACAGACCACCGCCTAGAATTAATCAAAAGTGATGAACCACGAGTTGAATCTTATTGTTATGAGGGTGGTATCAAGGAATATGTTGTCTATATGAACCGGGAAAAGCAACCTTTGCATGAAGAGGTGATTTTTGTACAAGGGGAAAAGAATGATGTACAAGTGGAAGTAGCTTTGCAATGGTGTGTGGATGCTTTTAGTGATAATGTTCTCGGTTTTGCCAATAATATTCGGACTATTGATGGTGGTACTCATTTGGAGGGGTTGAAAACTGTTTTAACCAGAACTATGAATGGTATTGCTCGTAAGCGGAATAAACTCAAAGAAAGTGATTCTAATTTAGGTGGTGAAAATGTCCGGGAAGGTTTGACGGCAGTTATTTCTGTAAAGGTTCCTGAACCAGAATTTGAAGGTCAAACAAAGACTAAGTTGGGCAATACTGAAGTTAGAGGTATTGTTGACTCTTTGGTAGGAGAAGTTTTAACTGAATATTTAGAGTTTAATCCTCAAATTGCTGATGCAGTTTTAGAGAAGGCTATTCAAGCTTTTAAAGCAGCAGAAGCAGCTCGTCGAGCGAGGGATTTAGTTAGGAGAAAATCTGTTTTAGAATCTTCTCCATTACCAGGAAAACTAGCCGATTGCAGTACGAAAAACCCTGAAGAATCCGAGATATACCTAGTCGAGGGCGACAGCGCTGGAGGATGTTGGCTCAAAAATCAACAAATTGCTTTAGCTGATGGACGTAATCTCAGCTTTGGAGAAATAGTAGCCGAACAAGCTGAGGGTAAAGAACATTTTTGTTACACAATTAATGAGAAGGGATATGTGGCAATTGAAAGGATAATTAATGCGAGAATGACGAAGGAAAATGCCAGAGTTATTAAGATAACTTTGGATAATGATGAAACTCTAATTTGTACTCCAGATCATCCTTTTATGCTCAGAGATGGTAGTTATAAACCAGCAGCTTTATTAACACCAAATGATGCTTTGATGCCTCTGTATCGAAAGTTATCTCAAAAGACAAAAACTGGTCAGGGATTAGATGGTTATGAAATGGTTTGGAATCCAAAAAAAGATAGTTGGATTTATACCCATTTGTTAGCAGATTTTTATAACTTGAATGCAGGAGTATATAAGTCAGGAGATGGCAACCATCGTCATCATGTTGATTTTAATAAACTCAATAATAATCCTACCAATATTCAACGACTTCCAGCAGAGGACCACTTAGCATTACACAGGGAACATCTTGAATTCACTTTGCATCGTCCTGATGTCAAAGAAAAAAGTCGTCAAGCTCATACAACTGATGAATATCGGGCGAAGATGAAGGAACGAATGCAGGAACCTGAGACGCGAGAGATTTTGTCACAACAAGCGAAAGCACAGTGGGAAGTTGATGAATATAAAGCTTTTATGGTTCAGAAATGGCGGGAGTTTTATGATAGCAATGAAGAGTATCGTGAAGAAAATCGCGAACAGTTAATGAAAGCGCAGCAGGAATATTGGAGTAAAGCTGAGAACTGTGAAGCTCAAGCTGAACGAGTGCGGGATTATTTTGATAATAACCCAGAAGCACGGGAGGCAGCTTCTGAAGTAGCAAAACAGCAATGGCAAGATGAAGATTTGTTGGAGTGGCGACGGCAAAAAACTAAGGAACAGTGGACTCCTGAATTTCGTGCCAAACGTCGCGAGGCATTAAATAAAACTTACTATCGCAAGACTCTTGAGGCGTTGCATAAGGTTTATCAGAGTTCTCGTTTCATAGATTTGGAATTGTATGATATTTATCGTCGTCGCGAGAAGGATAAGTCAATGTTGAAGTTTGAGACTTTCTGCGATCGCTATTTTGGAGGAGACGAACTTTTAGCGCGGGATGCTATTCGTAACTATAATCATCGGGTTGTTTCTATTGAACCTCTGGAAGAACGACGGGATGTTTACGACATTGAAGTTCCTAATACTCATAACTTTGCCTTAGCTAGCGGAGTTTTTGTGCATAATAGTGCCAAACAAGGTCGCGATCGCCGTTTTCAAGCAATATTACCGTTGCGGGGTAAAATTATCAATATTGAAAAAACGGATGATGCTAGGATTTACAAAAATAATGAAATTCAATCAATGATTACAGCTTTAGGTTTGGGTATCAAAGGTGATGAGTTTGATGTTGCTCAACTACGCTATCATAAAGTAATTATTATGACTGACGCAGATGTTGATGGTGCCCACATCCGCACGTTGTTATTAACATTTTTCTACCGATATAAACGAGCGTTGGTTGACCAGGGTTATGTGTATATTGCTTGCCCTCCTTTGTATAAAGTGGAGCGGGGTCGGAATCATTACTATTGTTATAGCGATCGCGAACTCAACCAACTGGTTCAAAATGAGTTTCCTGCTAATGCTAACTATACTATCCAAAGGTTTAAAGGTCTTGGTGAAATGATGCCAGCACAACTTTGGGATACAACAATGAACCCAGAAACTCGGACTTTGAAGCAAGTAGAAATTGAAGATGCTGCGGAGGCGGATCGGATATTTACGGTGTTGATGGGCGATCGGGTTGCTCCCAGGCGTGAGTTTATTGAAACTTATGGACCCAAATTAAATATTACTGATTTGGATATTTAATTAGGTAGGGTGGGCAAATGTGAGTTGATGTTGGATGGTATAACTCAATATTTGCTCACTCTAGAATTGCGATCGGTAGTATAGTAAATTTGGCTAGACAAAAGGCTTTTTACTGTAAAAAAATTGGGTCTAAAGTTCTATCCTTTGAGGACAGCTTTTTTATAGATTTTCAGTTGTCAATCTTACTTTAAATTTGCTAGGGTAAGTATGTAAAGGATAAGTAAGTTAATTAAAAAGATAAATCTATGCCTTGTTCAGTTATTCTAACAGCTATTCCAATTGAATATATAGCGGTACGCAATCATCTAAGTAATTTACAAGAGATGATACACCCTCAAGGAACAATTTATGAGAAGGGTCAATTTTCTGGTAAATACAATGAATGGGAAGTAGGTATTGTGGAAACAGGTGCAGGAAATTCATCCGCAGCTATAGAAGCAGAAAGAGCGATCGCTTATTTTAATCCTGATGTGATTCTGTTTGTAGGGGTAGCAGGAGGCATGAAAGATGTCAAACTAGGAGATGTGGTAGCAGCTACCAAAGTTTATGGTTATGAATCAGGGAAGGTAGCGCAGACATTTAAACCTAGACCCGATTTAGGTCTTTCAACCCATGATATGATCCACCGGGCAAGAGCTGAAGCTAGAAAAACAGATTGGTTAGCTAGACTTTCTGATTCAGCAAACCCTACAGTATTTGTTGCTCCTATTGCAGCCGGAGAAAAGGTGGTTGCGAATAAAGAATCGGATTTGTTTAATTTTCTTCAAAATAATTATGGTGATGCTTTAGCAGTGGAAATGGAAAGCCATGGTATTTTGCAAGCTGCTCATGCTAATCAAAAAGTTTCAGCATTAATTATTCGAGGGATTTCTGATTTAATTGATGGTAAGAGTAAAGCCGATGCTAGTGGCTATCAAGAAATAGCGGCTCATCATGCTAGTGCTTTTGCGTTTGAGGTATTGGGCAAACTAAAACCAGATACCAATAGCGAAAAGCAAGTAGATAAAAGTCCAGTTATTCCTGAGAGTCAAGGACCTAAATATCAATTCTTTGGAAGTGTTGAAGCTCAAGTCATTGGAGACGGGGCAACTATAAATAATAACAAGAAGTAGGTAGATAAAATTATTTTTATATAATTTTTTTGTTGTCGATTCTTATGATAGCTCTATGACACAGAAATCAAAAATGCACAATTAATTCTGTCTAGTACTTAAATAATAAATACTAATAAATGAAGCCAATGAAAATTTAAAATATGAATCAGCCTAAATATCAATTTAATAAAGATGTTAAGAGTCAAGTAATTGGTGATTATGCAAAAATAGCTAACTATTATGGTGATGTTGTTTTTGAGGAAATATCTCTGGAAAAAATAAGATTATTTCAGTTTAAAAGTCCAGAGATAACTCCTGAACTCCTGAATATACTCAAAGAAGAAAGGCTTTTAGTGTTAGGAGGTAATCTAGGAATTGATAAAAAACAACTAGCTTTCAATCTTGCTTTGCTTCTTGGAGAAAAGATTACAGAAGAAATCCCAGAATCTTACAAAGATAGATCGCCTGTTAAGCAGTGGCAACAAACTTCTAATCACCAGCTAGTTAACCTTGAACTAGAAATTACTAAGACAGATTCAACAACGATTTTTGTCTTGATCGATCTTACTCCTAAAAATTTTACATCAAACTTATCGGAAATTTATGAGACAATAAAAGCTAATGAAAAACATTATGTAATTATTAGCAGTGAAATAAGTTTTTCGAGTTGGCGCTTAGAAAAAAATGCTAGAAAATTTTTCCCTGACTTAACTAATAAAATTACTTATAGCCAAAATTATTTAGCAAGAGAACTTTTCGACCAACTCAAAAAGGTAAACTTACTAGAAGGATTCTATCCTTGTTTAAAGAATAATAAACAGGGTTTACGCCAAGAATTAATTCGAGTAGCGAAAAGTTTGAATACGCCAACTAATTTGTTCCGTTTTGTAGATATTTTGCGTCAGGAATTAGAGGAAAAAGTCGAAGAGGAAAAAACTGAAGAGGAAAAAAATAAACAAAGAGAGATTGATATTGATAATTTAATAGAAATTGCCAAGAATGATGAAAAATTTATCAGAAAACTTTATTACGAAATTCTTGATTCACGCGAACAACTACTAGCTTTGGGATTAAGCTTTTTTGATGGTCTTTTTGAAGACCAATTATTTGCTGCTTTAGAAACTTTAGTCAAAAAAGTATGGCAGGAAAGAGATTCATCTTTGCGTGCTTTAGACTATCATGATTTAGAGAAACTTCAAGAAAATTATTTTAAGTTTTTCCCCAATAGATTATATCAAAATATCTCTCCTAATTTTAGAGTTATTAAAACCAAAAATTATAAGTTTGATGCTCCGTCTATTAATATACTATCCCGCGACAACCGTCGGACGCTGTTGAAAGTAGCATGGGAAAGTCACGGGAGACAGATTATAAATGCGCTATCTGTCTTAATAGAGCTTGTTCAAAAATCGGTATTTAAAGATTATTCCCAATGGGAATTGTATGGTAATGCAATAAAACGTAATCAGTTACGCAAAGTAATTGGTGAAACAATTACAGACCTTGGTTTAGTTTCTGCCAGTATAACTGGTGATTCTACAATTGCAATGACTAGAATTCAAGGAGCTTTAATTACTCTAGCTTTGGATAAGAATATTATTGTACAGAACGTTGCAGCAGAAGTAATTGCACAATGGTATTCTTATGGTCGTCAACAAGAATTTTTTCAGATTATTGAAAGCTTTTATAGCATAACTATAGATCAAGATATTTTTGAAGTCATTCAAGAAGAAGAATTTCAAACAACTGAAGACCAAAGCAAAATATCAGCAAAAATAATTAATTTTTTCAAGAATCGTTTAGGGAAGGAAAATGAAATAGAATATAATCAAAACGAACAAAATATATTCACAAAAACAAGCAGTTTTATAGTTAACAGTCTGGCTAACTTAAGCTGGTTTCAAGATGAATTAGAAGAAATTGAAAATCCTCAATTGCAAGAGTATTACTTAGGGAAGAAAAACTTAAAATCTATTATTGCTGTAGATGAGTCATTTGATGGGAATATATATTTAATTAAATCATTGGATAGTCATTGGCAATATCAAATAAATAAGGGAAAAAAATATTTATACAAGTATAGATTATGGCAAGAAGAATTAATATTTCGTAGTTGTTTAGAATATTCTCCTGAAATTCTTTTACGAGCTTCATTTTATCGAGGCTATATAGAGTGGAAAAATAATCTACAAGAAGGTGAGGTTAGAGATGATTGTATTGGTGCTACTGTAGCCTTAGCAGTAACTAACTCTGCCATCAATGATTATAATAAAGATGTCAATAAACATCAACTCTCAGGAAAATTATATGAGTGGTTAGAAGAATTATCAGAAAGCAGATTTCCTCTAGTTCATCTTTACTTTGGTTATCATACCCTTTTTCATATAGTTCCTTTATATTTAGAACAATTAAGTGATTGGCTAAAAGAGATAACTCAGAAACACGCAGACTTTTTAAATCATGCGATCGCTTTAAGTTTAGCTCATGCTTATATTTACTCGGATGAAAACCGAAAAAATGTTCTTAATATACTTGATAAATGGTACACTGAATGTCTTCAGGTTCAATCCACTAGAGATATAGATATAACTAAGATTACTAAGTATGATACTTTACTGAAAACTGTAGTATTAACCTATGGACTAATAGAGTATAAAGAAGAAGATAAAAATAATATACTGATTCAGGTAGTTGAGAGATTTGAAGAAATTCTCAAAGAAAAAAAATCTCTCTTAATTTTTAACAAAAAGAATCATCCTTTTATTCGTGAAGCTGTTATCTTAGCAATTAATAATATAACACTACGATATTTTAATGAGATTGAAAATAAATTACAAAATTTAGTTTTCTATTTGACAAATCGTGAACGTAACTATTTTGTTGGTATCCTGACTGAAATTTATCTTGAACAACGTGCTAGCTTAAAAGATGGTGATGATGAAATCAAAGTAAAAGGACGTTTGTACCAAATTTGGCTTGACTCAGAACCTCCATTAACTCACATAGAAAAAGCATTATTTCGGTGGGTTAGGAGAGAGCAAAATCAAGCTGATCAAAACAAAAAAGTAACAAAACCAAGAAAAGCTAAAACAGCAGCCCAAAAAATTGCTTTACTAGCTTTTACTTCTTTTGCTATAGCTTTAGATCGAGAAGAAGAACGTCGTATTAAAGAAATTAAGGAGAAATGTTAACTATGCAAAATGAAATTAACTCTCGCCCTAATTCTCATCAAAATATATCTTTGATTAGTTCTTTATACAAAGCTTTCTGTTTATTACCTGAAGCACTACAACAACGTAAATATAATAAAAGGACCTTAAAGTTTGTGTTGAGTAAGTGGAAAAAGACTTCAGAAGATGATGAAATTCCAGTAATTGCAAAACGGCTTCAGATTGAAATGTTTTTGGTAGAATGGGGTTGGGTGATTGGAATTTTGGTAATTATAATCGGAATTTTAGCGATTAATATAGTTATATTTAAAGGAAAAGAAAAAACAGTAGTAATATCACCATTACCAACAAATACAAAGTCGCCAAGAGAAAAAATTCCCGATTGTATCAAAGAAAATAATTGTATTTCTATAATTGATATAGCTAATGTTGAAGATCTTATTTCACCTTACTTCAGTAAATTAACAGTAAAATTCACAACAAACGTCACACCTGAGGACAAAATAAGTATCCGTAATCATGGCATAAATTCGGGTCAAATTGGTATTGATGGCAACGACATTACCTACAGTGGAACTATTATCGGTAATTTCACTGGAGGTGAAGGAACAACACCTCTGGAAGTTACTTTTAATAGAAACACTACACGGAAAATTGCTGAAGTTGTAGTTCGCAATATTGTCTATCAGAACGTCTCAGAAAATCCTACTTTTGGCTCTCGTACAGTAGAGTTTAAGATCGCCGATGGTTATAATGCTATCAGCGAACCCTTCAGCACAAACATTAATGTTATTCCTACACAAAAAGACATCACTCTCAATGTTCCTACTGCTCAAACTGTTAAAGAAAATGCAAATTTAGCTATTAGTTCTATTAGTATTAATGGTTCTGAAAATCAAAAAATTACAATTACTCTTCAAGTCAGTAACGGTCAACTCACAGTTAAACCCGATGTAGTTGGTGGATTAACTTCTAAAGAAATCAGCAATAATAAAAGTAACAAAGTGACTCTAAGTGGTACGGTTGCGGAAGTCAATACCACTCTAGCTAATTCTGATAGTATCATCTATCAAGGAAATCAAAACTTTAGTGGAGAAGATTCTCTTAGCATTACTATGTCTATTAATAATCTAGTGAAAGGTTTGGTCTGGCCACCTAATGCTCTAATTGTCGAACCTATTAGCAAAAGCGTCAGCATAACCGTTAATCCTCTCAATCCTCCACCTGTGATTAATGTTCCTAGGGATATCCAAGTCCCCGACCAAAATAGGGATTTCCCTATTACTGATATTAATATTAGCGATCCAAACAATCAAAATATCAGTGTTATTCTAGAAACTGTAAACGGTAAACTGACTGTAAAAACAAATGTACCTCAAGGTTTACCAGAGGATAATATCGAAAATAACCAAACTCAGGAAGTTACTTTAAGTGGCAATATAAGTCTTATTAATAATATTTTTGCAGCTCCTAATGGAGTCATTTATAGAAGTCAACAAATCGATCAAGATTCTCTAAAAGTGATTGTTAATGACGGTAAAAATACTGTTAGTAAAACGGTTAGTATCATTGTTAACGATCGACCTGCTATTAGAGTTCCAAAGTATGTCATCACTAGCAATGGCATCAGAATTACCGAACCAGAAGCGGTAAGACTAATAAAATCATGGTTACAAGCAAAGAAAAAAGTCTTTGCTTATCCATTTAGTATTAAAATTCTCAGACAATATACAACAGGTCAATATTTTGAGCAGAGAGAAGGAACAGTTGAATGGCTGAGAAAAGAGTATGGGTATTATAGGTTTGGCGATCCTACAGTTCAAGCTTCTGGAAAATTTGATGAAGAAGGAGATCGGGTAATAATTGATGTAAGAATATACCAAAGCTCTACACTTTGGGTTAATGGAATAATTGATAGAACACGGAGTAATCCCACCACTGGTGTATATCGTTATAGTTTACAGTGGGAAAATGGTCGTTGGAAAATTGCTGGTTCTCAGAAAATAAGCCAATAAAATTTGTCTAAAAATTATTTCACAAATTGTGTTTTGGAGCGGGGTATCAAACTACATTCCGCTGCACTTCACCTCTTAATTAAAGTTGTAGGTTGGGTTGAGAAACGAAACCCAACACCAGCAGATTGTAAGTTAGGTTTAGAAACAAAACTCAATAACAATATGAATTATCAACAAGTTAATATTCGACTTTGTTGGGTTTATCCTAACGGATAAGCTCCGCTAACACTATCGTTCTACCCAACCTACTTTATTTTGCAGAAACCTGTTGCTGCACCCAAACACGAAAAGTATTCATAGTCTTATTCCAACCTATAAATGGAGAGCGTTCCAAATATTCAGGAATAGCATCAGTCAAGGGCAAATCAGGAAAATGAATACTAAATTCCGACTCTGCATATTCCCCATTTTCTAACACATCAATTTTCAACTTACCCCTCTCAAACCTCCACAATTCAGGAACACCTAAATTTTGATAAATATTAGGATGAGTCCGAGAAGTAACGTCAATTTCCAATGCTAAATCTGGAGGCGGATCGACAGTTAAATCTATTCGTTTCTTACCTCGTACCTTTGCCTCATTTTCAATATAAAAACAGTCATCAGGTTCAATACCTTGCTGCATCAATTCATTTTTAAAAGTTGTGGAACCAAGAGGCCAAAAATCAATTTCTAACTCCTGCATCAGCACCTTAAATAAATCTGCAATAATCACTTTTGCACTTTCATGTTCTGGTAATGATGCCATAATTTCCAAAGTATTATTATCATAAGCAATTCGCGAATTACGACTTTCTCCTAAGTCGGCTAAAATTCCTTCAAAATCTTGCCAATTTACATCTTTTAATAACACTCGCTGTCCTGGAGGAACAGTTAATTGTTGGAGTTTAAGCAGCATTTTTTCTCCTCATAAAAACTAAGTAGGGTTTGCTGAAAAAGTCTTTTTCAGGAGTAGGGGAGTAGGGGAGTGGGGGAGTAGGGGAGATTAGAATAGTTAGGAGAAACAAGGAATTATAGAAAAGATAGTCGGAACAATTGTCAGAGTTATTTTTCTGCTATCCCCCCTGTCTTTTCTGCTAAGTTTTAGAGAATTTTCAACATAAAACCAGGCACTTTTTTCGCTCCTTTAAAGGTTGAATCCTTTATCTGTCAATACTTTTAGTTTAACCAGCAAGCCCTAAGTAAGTTGGGTTATCCTACGGATAAGCTGGCGCTAACATCCTTCAACCCAACCTACATTTATTGCACCATTTAAAGTGTGTCAATCTAGTATTTTTTATTATTACAAAATACAACACACCATTGATAAAGTAATTTGTAACAATTCAACTAAAATTTCCCAAAACAAAACTTATCTGATTTGGAAATTATCCTCAGTTATAGCAGGAGCATTCTCTAAGAGAGCAAACTGATTTATATTACCATTAGCGTTGTAAAATAGTTCCCCTGATGTTTCATTATAGATAATGAAAGCATCAGAACTATTGACTGCATCATCGGTGTCAACTATTTCAAAATCATTATCATCACTGAAACCTCTTCCACTATCGCTGTTAAGAGCAGCAAAAGTTGTCTTATCTAGTAATATTAGGTCTCCTTGGTTTCCATCTTCGTCTGGTCTCAAGTCTGACTGGAAGTCTGTAATATTATCTACACCAATATCGTCGGAATTGAAAGCCACATTAGTATTGAAGATAAAGCGATCAATACTTGCACCACCTGCCAAAGTATCGTTTCCACTACCACCATTAAGGCGATCGCGACCTTGACCACCTCTGAGAATATCGTCACCATCCCCACCCAAAAGGATATCAAAACCAAGACGACCTTCTAAAACATCATCACCATCTTTACCAAATAGCGTATCATTACCCAAAACACCAATAATTTGGTCATTTTCATCTGTACCAACAAGGCGATCGTCGCCTTGAGTGCCAATACTTGCCACACTCAAGCTTACAGAGTCAAAAGTTACCGACCTACCTTCACTTTCATTGAGGTTTACCAAACGGATGCCCAAGTTTTCTCCCAAGGAAGCATCATTTACACTAGACCGATAGGAAACAGTTGCTGTCTGAAACTCTCCCTCTGAAATAGATAGAGAGTTATCATCCACTGCCAACACTTCATCTCCTGCCAACAGTTGCACTTGATAACCCGGAAAACCATCTAAATCAAAACTAGCTTGTAATGTTTGCAGAGTAAAGGCTTGAGGATTTCCTACTTCTACCTCTAAGGTGTATCTTTTACCAGTTTCCAGCACTGTATTGAGAGGCTGAAATATTCCTACTCGACCTTCACCCGCTAGCAAACCACTGTCAGCAAACGCGATATTGTTTCCTTCTGGTACGCCAACATCGGGATGAGGTGTATTACCTGCTCCTGTTGCTGGATTAAATATACCCACAAGTGGAGCATCGAATGCCGGGAGTTCTGCATCTGCGAAACTCTGAACTAGGCCATCTGGATCGTATATCTGCCAATCAGGAATCGGTGGAATAATATTTAAACCTAGTCTATTTAGTTGGTCGGTAAATTGATCGTCTTCAAGTTCTGGTGTTTCAAACCCTGGATTCAATAATTCTTCTTCCATAACTTTTCTTGTTTACTCTAAATTTTATTTTACCTTACAAAAACCAAGTAAGTTGGGTTTTGTCCCTCAACCCAACCTACATTTATTGCACCATTTAAGGTGTATCAATCTAGTATTTTTTATTATTACAAAATACTAGACACCATTTTTATCTAATACCTTGCCTACATCTATTTCAGGTTTTCGTTAAACTTTTTGAGAAATTTTTGTAGAGACTTTCCATGAAATGCCTCTACATTTTTTTTCACACCTATGTCATAATAATATCAACTGATACTTATGAAATATCTACTTTATTCTGCTGCCTCACCTTCTGACTCTGTAGATGACGCTCCCGCAGGAGCCATTACACGCGCTAACACTAAGTCTGCTTCTCCTGTCGCTTCTACTCCTTCTGGTAAAGTAATTTGACTCAGCTGAAGAGACTCTCCTAACTTAAGACCTGAGACATCTATATCTAATGTTTCAGGAATTTTATCTGGTTTGCATCTGATTGCTAATTCTGTAACAGTCTGGTCTAAAATTCCACCACCGACTTTAACTCCTACTGGATCGCCAACAAAATGTATAGGTACTTCTACATCTAGACTTCCATGAGCAGCTACGGAGAAAAAACTTAGGTGAAGAATTAAGGGTTTATAGGGATGAGATTGAACTTCCCGAAGAATAGTTTTGCCACTCCAAGAAATATCAGGAACTTGAAGATCGATGATAGTATTGTTAATAGAGGTATCCTTTAACAACTTTTGTGCTTTTTTAACTTCAATTGTTAATGGAACTGATTCTGTACCTTGATGACCATATAATACTGCAGGAATTAATCCTTCTCGTCTTAGAGCTTTGGTTTTGCTACCTTCAGGTCTTTTTTGACATTCTACTGTAACTTCCATCTTGACTTTTTTCGCTTAGTTTGCTTACCAATTATATCAAATTTTTTGACATAGCAGAAGAAAGAAGAAAGAAGAAAGAAGCAAGAAGGGAAAATTGCTTATTAATAGCTATCTGGAAACAACACTCTTTTCACTTCAACAACAAATTTCTCTATTTTCTCTACTCCCTTATTTATAATTATTCAATCATCGTAAAATTTCGGTAAGTGGGAAACCACCGTCTTTTAAGCGGTGGATGGAAACGACTCGACGGATTTTAATCCGTAGTCAAAAAATGTGTTATAATTGACCTTAAACTTAAAAAGTAGTCTCAATGGTCTTTTGGCCGGAGAGAGTATTGGCCATTGACACCGTAAGCGTGGACTGCTGCTGTATATGTACTACGGTACGGTACTGGCAATGTGGTTGTTTGCCTAACGGCATACTTCGTAAACGAGCAATGTGAAAATCGAGGTTTTAACCCGATTTGCAACTCCTCTGAAGAATCCATGCGGATTTATCCCGTGGAGTGTCAAACTGATAATCTAATATTAGACTTGTCGCTTTATAACTTCAAAAAATACCAGAAACCTTGTTATGTAAAGATTGTAGCTCTTGACTAGCAAAAATGCTTAGAATTATTGCTCTGTCTAGGTTGGAGCGATTTTTTCCCTTTATTTAGCGACAACTCTATTATGTCATTATGTCTCTATACAAAATTTCTGAGGATCGAGGAAGGCGACAGGATTACCAAATCTTCTAAAATATCTATAATTATGATTTATGGCAGAAGTTAGTATTAAGAGAAATAACAGAAATAGATAGATATTATCACAGTTGAAGGAAAGGGCGTAGACATATCAAAAGCTTAAAACTCGCGCCATATTTTTCCTTCTTTCTTCTTCCTTCTTCTTCCTTCTTCCTTCTTCCTTCTTTCTTCTTCCTTCTTCAAACCCATCCACATTAAAATCAATTTCGATTAATTAAGAAATAATCGTAGTACCATGAGAACCTAAGAGTGCCCGCTTTGGCCCGTGAATTGGGTCTTCAACTACAATAGTCTGGTCACGACTAGCTCCTAAAGACACAATGGCAATAGGCACATTCATTAGCTCTGCCAAAAACCGTAAATAATCTAAAGCTTGCTTGGGTAAATCTTCAAGACTTCTACAATCTACAGTTGGCTTTTGCCAACCAGGTAAAGTTTCATAAATAGGCTTACATTTAGCTAGCTGCAAAGAACTACTGGGAAAATCTTCACAACGATCGCCCTCCATTTCATAAGCTACACATACTCTAATCTCTGACAATTCATCCAATACATCCAATTTAGTAATTGCCATACAATCCATACCATTAATTCGGACTGCATAACGTCCAATTACCGCATCAAACCATCCACACCGACGTTCACGACCAGTTGTTGTCCCAAATTCTGCACCGCGATCGCGCAGCAATGTCCCTATATCATCTTTAGCTTCCGTGGGAAATGGTCCTTCTCCCACCCTAGTAGTGTAAGCCTTGGCCACCCCAATTACTCGGTCAATCATTGTTGGTCCTACTCCTGCACCCACACAAGCACCTCCTGCCACTGGATTTGAGGAAGTAACGTAAGGATAAGTACCGTGGTCTAAATCTAGGAGAGTACCTTGTGCTCCTTCAAATAAAATATTGCGTTTGTGCTGAATTGCATTGTAAATTTTTAAGGACGCGTCTATAACGTTAGGTCTGAGTCGCTCTGCATACTCCAAATATTCTTTTACTACCTCGTCTGGCTCTAAAGGAGATAGATTATAAAGCTTTTCTAAAATTACATTCTTATAATTAACCGTCCAATTTATCTGCTCTCTTAATCTATCTGGACTCATCAAATCAATCATCCGAATCCCAGTACGCTCGGACTTATCAGCATAAGTTGGACCAATACCTCTTCCTGTAGTTCCTATTTTTTGACTACCTCTACGTTCCTCTGATGCTCGGTCTATTAGTCTGTGGTAAGGCATTGTCACATGAGCGGCTTGAGAAATCATCAAATTTGATGTGGAGATTCCTAAAGCTTCAACTTGGTCTAATTCTTCAATCAGAACTTTGGGGTCGATAACTGTTCCAGAGCCAATGATACACTCAGTATCAGGATAAAGAATACCGGAAGGAATTAAGTGTAGTTTAAATGTTTGACCATCAACAACAACAGTATGGCCAGCATTTACTCCCCCCTGGTAACGCACTACCACATCTGCTGACTTGCTCAACAAATCAGTAATTTTTCCTTTTCCTTCATCGCCCCACTGGGCACCTATCACTATTACGTTAGCCAAGGGTCTCCTCTACGGATAGTTAACACGATTTGCTATTGTTGCATCTACTAAATATTATGTCAATTTATTTTTGTTAATTTTTGTTAATTACTGTTACAATAACCCGTATATCTAAAACTCTTGCTGTGATTGAGGGTTCAAATAGGAGGAATTAGCATAAGGGGGAGTGGGGGAGTAGGGGAGTAGGTAGGGACATTGCATGCAGCGTCTCTACAGTGAGAATTAATGAGAATTAAACATCAGAATAATTAACATTAACTGGGTTGCTAATTAGCAAATTCAATTCTTTAATTATGACTGGATAATACCAATTCCCAAAAATAATCCTATACTTCCAATGCAACTTCAGTTATTAAGTAATAATAATAATTCAGTAATGTTTGCATTCGATTATCGGCATTAATCCAAAATATCTTATTTCTTTAAACCCTACTCCCTACTCCTTACTCCTTACTCCCTACTCCCTACTCCCTACTCCCTACTCCCAAGGAAATGTAGCAAAACTTTTGAGAAATGGTATAACTACTGATTGTTTAATCCTAGAAAATACTATTACCATCCTAGATAGAATTATCGTAAGCATTTCCTGCGGAATGCTGCGCAAACAGCTATTAGCTGTCAGCTATCAGTCAAAAGACTTTCTCTTTAAGAACAGTGTTTAAATTAACAACTGACTTTAAGGTCAAGGGAACCAACTTTTGTAGTTAAGACAATTAATAGAGCTTTTATCGTAAACTAAAAGCAATAGCTGATAGCTGACGGCTAAATGCTTACGAATTATCAACATTAACTACATATCAAGATTAGCTATTAAGATTTATACTTAAAGGATAAATTAAATTTATATGGCTTTACACGCAGAATTACATCGACATTTAGGAGGTTCCGTAGTTCCTAGAGTTTTATGGCGATATTTCCAACGTCAAAACGAGGAGCTAGCAAATCGTTTTCCCAAATATCAACAATTTGAAGAATTTTATACAAAACCAAGGAACACATTAGATGAATATTTGGAACTACATACATTAGTAGAACACGTTCAAACTATTGAGACATTACCTTACTTTATTTATCGCTTAATTCGAGGTGCTTATACATTTGAAAATTTAGCTTATTTAGAGTTACGTTATACTCCTTACTTGAGAACTCCAGAGCATTTATCTCAGTCTCAACGTATAGATTTAATGTCAGAAATAGTTACGACTGTGGGTAAGGCAAGTCAACAAAATGAATATCCTATTGTTACTAGCCAAATTCTATGTATGCACAGTAGGTTACCCTATGAAGTGAATCAAGCAATTGTAGATTTAGCAGTGCAAATGCCAGAATATGTATGTGCTATAGATTTAGCTGGTGGAGATAATCATTATGGCGAACGTATAGATGAGTTTATTAAACTGTATAAATATGCGCGTTCCCAGAAAGTAAAAACTACTGGACATCTTTATGAAACTCCCAACGGTTGTCATCCAGAATTACTACCTTATTTAATGCGAATTGGTCATGGAATTCAAATTCCTTTAAAACATCCAGAACTATTAAAAGAGGTAGCTAATACAGGGCAATGTTTAGAAGTTTGTCCAACGACTTATTTCAAAACAGGTACTATGGATAATATGAGTCAGTTAAAGATAGTATTTGACAAATGTTTTGATGCTGGAGTAGATATTGCTATTTGTACAGATAATGCTGGTTTACATAATGTACGTTTGCCGTTTGAATATGAGAATTTACTAACATTAGATGTGATTGATTTTCGACAACTACAAGCTTGTCAAGATGCAGCATTTCGTCATGCTTTTGCTTGGCCTCATGGTCAGCGACCAGAGGAAATGTTAACAGGATTATTACAGCCAGAATCTATTATTGCAGGAGTCATAAACTCTAATTTGGTATAAAAGTAAAAACTACATTTCTTAGGCAGCTTTACTTTATAAGTAGGCTGTTTTTTTATCTAATACCAAGCGTGATAAATTTTTGCTACATTTTCTTGAGGGTGGAAGTAGGGGAGTAGGAGATTTGGTAGGGACATTAACGATAGTTATGCGAAGCTAACGAGTTTCACCTAAGTTAAGCATTTTTTTCACCCTTGGTATAATACGAAATCGACTAAAATTTATATTTTTGGTCAAATAAAAATCTCCTTTCAACAATTAATAATTAATAATTACCTCTCCTTGAAATGAATATGGTTGAGTAAAAATAATTTTTTTCTTTTCTGAACCTATCCCACTATTTTTAACAGATTTATTTGTTTAAGTAGGGTTTGCTGAATAAAGTCTTTTTGCTCTTTGTAGGGAATAGGGAGTAGGGAGTAGGGAGTAGTTAGAATAAATAGGGATTACAGAGTCAGTGGCCATTCATAATAGTAAGAGTGATTTTTTTGCCATAGCTACCCGAAAATACTCACTCCGTGAGATGTTTTAGACCTAACTTCTTGTACTTTTTCCAGACTTCAAAAGGCTAAAACCTTTACCTACCAATGTTTTTATATTTAATCAGCAAGCCCTAAGTAAAATATGTTGAAAAAGCTTTATTTTTCGTTTTGTAATCTCAAAATATTTAGAGTTTTTAGCAAAAATCTTATTATTGGGATAGGTTCATCTTAGTTCATTGGATATGGCGTTTTGCTCCGCAATATTTTTACGCAGTATTCTGTTTGTGTAGCATCTTGCACTGTAAGGAAAAAGCTTGAGTTCCTCTGTAATATCATGTCCGGATAATCAGTGAAAAAAACCTTTTCCCTTCTAACCTTTTCTTTCCTTCTGCCTACAGCATAGCTGCCTTCTGCCTTACCTCTTCCAAAGTGTAAGTATTCAACCGGACATGATATAAGAGGCTAGCAGTTAACGGGCGTTGTGCGCTAATTTTAAAGCTAAAAAATGACCGCTTTTCTCCTTGACTGGAGTTGTTTTAAACCTGAATTATTCGGTAAAGTATTTTCACTACCCTTATTATTCGTGACATTCTTTTTCCACATTAGGTTTTAGTAATAGCAGTTATTCAAGTTATTCAATATAATTCCACAAAAAATCACTGAGAATTTTATACCGAGAAGCAACCTCTTCAATACTATTTGTTATCTATATCTATTATTATTTTCCTTCTTGCTTCTTGCTTCTTGTTTCTTCCTTTTTCCTTCTTAAACTGAAGTTGCTTTAAACCTTAATTATTCGGTAAAGTTTTTAAACCGCCCTGATTATTCGTGATATTCTTTTTCCACGCTTGGTATTAATAATAGGGGTTATTCAATATAATTCCACAAAAAATCACTGATAAATTCATACTGAGAAGGAACTTATTCAATCCTATTTGTTATTGATATCTATTATTATTTTTCCTTCTTCCTTCTTCCTTATTGAACTGAAGTTGCTTTAAACCTTAATTATTCGGTAAAGTATTTTCACTGCTCTTATTATTCGTGACATTCTTTTTCCACACTAGGCTTTATTAATAGCAGTTATTCAATATAATCCCACAAAAAATCACTGATAAATTCATACCGATAAGCAACCTATTCAATACTATTTTTTATCTATATCTATTATTATTTTCCTTCTTGCTTCTTACTTCTTCCTTTTTCCTTCTTCAACTGAAGTTGCTTTAAACCTTAATTATTCGGTAAAGTATTTCAACTGCCCTTATTATTTTATTAGTGAAATTATTTTTCCACAGTTGGTGTTAGTAATAGCAGTTATTCAATATAATTCACAAAAAAACACTGATAAATTCATACCGAGAAGTAAATTCTTCAATCCTATTTGTTATTTATATCTATTATTATTTTTATTTTTTTCCTTCTCTATTTTTCTTTCTCTCTTTTTCCTTCTTGTTTCTCTCTTTTTCCTTCTCTCTTTTTCCTTCTCTCTTTTTCCTTCTTCCTTCTTCCCTTCTTAATCAAAGTAGATATTCTAGAATAAATATGGTAACTTATTAGATAATCATGTCTCAAACTCTTATCTAGGTCAGATGCTTTCATTAATGGATAATGGATAATTGATAATTACCTCTGGTTAAAACCGTTACGGAATTGAATATAAGGAAGTATTA
This sequence comes from Okeania sp. SIO2B3, assembly GCF_010672525.1. Classification (GTDB taxonomy): domain Bacteria; phylum Cyanobacteriota; class Cyanobacteriia; order Cyanobacteriales; family Microcoleaceae; genus Okeania. Next base: position 47,417 of record NZ_JAAHGH010000023.1, read on the forward strand.
TTTCTTTTCTCTTGGTCGATTGGATATGGTTAGGAAACTCATCAATCCCTCGACCGCTTTTTCCCCTTAAAAGGGGAGGCTTTAAACCAGAATTATTTAATTATTAATTATTAATTATTCGGTAACCCCCAAGCTTGATTTTTATTAAAGCTGCATTTCTATAATTTTGTAAATAATGCAAGGCATATCTCGAACAAGGTTATTTTTTCTTATTTTGTCATAACGACTCTGGAAAAGATATCAAAGTTTGTTACTGCAATTATCATCAATCGAACTCGAAAATTAAATAACCAATATGAAGCCAAATAATCTGTATGATTCCTGCTATTTATTTCTACCAACTATGATAATATTCATGCTTTGTTTATTAAATTTTGGCTGTAATAACCAAGCAAAAATTTCAGAAGACCCTGAACCAACTTTCTCAAAAAAACAGTTATCTTCTCCAGTTAGTCAAGTATCAGACAAAATTTTTCAAACAGAAATTAAAGCTACCCAACCTTGGAAAATAGCCTACATTCTGAAAACTACTCCACAAGAACCTTATTGGAAAGATGTCAAAGAAGGCGCTGAAAAAGCAGCACAAAATTTCAATGTAGATATCACTATAATTAATTCCGAAAAACCTCAAACAACAGAATTTGTTGAAGACCAAATTATTCTAGTAGCAAATTTAATTGAAACGGAAGAAATAGATGGAATTATCATCGGTTCATCTGATTCAATTCGATTAGTTCCTGCCATCGAAAAAGCTATTAATTCGGGTATACCAGTTATTGCTATGGATACTCCACTTAATAGTGATAGAATACTAACTTTTGTTGGATTTGATAATTTTGCTGCGGGAAAATCAATAGGTGAGTGGGTGGTTAAAAAATTAGGAGGAAAAGGTACAGTAGCTATTTTAGATGGTGCGCCAAATCATGATAATTCTATTCAGCGTCGTCTGGGTTTTACAGCTGGTTTAAAAACAGGGGATATGAAAATAATTGCTATTGAATCTGCTAACTGGGAGCAATCAAAAGCACAAGAAACTACTACAAACTTGTTGGAAAAGTTTGACAATATTGATGCAATTATAGCGGCAAATGATAGTATGGCTCTAGGTGCTAGTCAAGCGGTAAAAAATAGTCAATATCCGCCAATAATTATTACAGGATTTGATGGCCTAGAAAATGGTTTACAAGCAATTAAACAAGGTAAAATTACAGCGACAATTAATCAAGCACCAAAACAACAAGCACGATTGGCAATTCAATTAATGATTCGTCATCTAGAAAATGGAGAAAATTTTCCCAATATTATCCTTTTACCAAATACTGAAGTCATAACTTCAGAAAATTTTGATTGAAGAAGGAAGAAGAAAGAAGGAAGAAGGAAGAAGGAAGAAAGCAGAAGGCAGAAGGTCTAATACCATTTCTCAAAAACTTTTCTACATTTTGTTGAGTAGGGGACCCACCCCTAACCCCTCCCAGGAGGGGGAGTGGGGGAGTGGGGGAGTGAACCCACCCCTAACCCCTCCCAGGAGGGGGAGTGGGGGAGTGGGGGAGTGAACCCACCCCTAACCCCTCCCAGGAGGGGAAGTAAACATCAGAATAATTAACATTAATGCAAGCTGAAATTAGCATGCAAAGTGATTTTGATTGTGCTGATTAGTTGATAACTGAAGTACTGCCCAAGTATAGCAATACTTTTGGGAATTGGTATAATTGTATGGGGATTAAAATCCCAAACAATTTTAAGTACCCCCGTTGACGGTGAGGTATTAAACTCGTAAAAGAAAAGATAAATTTAACTATTAAATTCATGAATATCAATAATATTTACACCAAAATTTTTTATCCTAATTTCAAAACTCAGAAATTAGAACAACAACCAACATCCTTGAGAAAACAAATAACATTTAGAGTTATTATACTTAGCTTAATTGCTATTCTCGGTATTACAGCTACAACTTTACTAAGTTTGTTAGTAACAATACAACAAGCTCATCAAAAAATTAACCATGCCAAAGTAGAAGCAGCTACAAGCTTTAACCAATTTTTTTTAGCACTAGAAAGCGATATGGTAGCAACAAGTGCTGCTTTATCAACAACTAATGATTTTAATAAAATCAACTTGATAATGAATCAGATGCGAGATAGAAATCGCTCTTTTTTAGATTTAATAGTTGTAGGTCTGGACGGGAAAGTTTTAGTACAAAATAGTAGATTTAATCGTCCAAAACAAAAACAAATAAATCAACAACCTTGGTTATCTGATCGTGGTCGAGTTGAATCTTTATATATTAGTAACGTCAAATTTGAAAATCAACAACCATATTTAGAAGTAGCGGTCGCTGTTACTAATGATATTGGAATTTCTCAAAGTTCATTAGTGGCGAGAGTTGACTTGACAGAATTATGGGATAAAACAATTGAAATTAAAGTCGGAAATAACGGTTATGTATATATCGTAAACAATGAAGGTTTAGTCATTGTTCATCAGAACCAAAATTTTATTCAAAAAACAACGAACCTTAAAGCATTATCTGGTGGGAAAAGTAGCAAATATCAACCACAAATAAATATATATCAAGCAATTGATAAAAATTGGGTATTCTCTAATAGTCAAAGTTTAGCCAAAGTACCTTGGTTAGTTATTGTTGAAGAACCAATAAAAGAAGCACTTCAACCATTCCTAATACCAGTAATATTTTTATTGCTGACTCTTCTATCTATAGTTTTAATTGTCTATAACATAGTTTCTTTTACTCGACATAGAATTGTATTGCCATTACGGTTTATAGACCAAGCTGTAGCTACTATGGCAAATAGAGCATTAAACCATAGAATAAAAGTTAAACATAATGACGAACTAGGAGCTTTAGCACAATCCTTTAATCAAATGGCTCAACAGTTACAAAATTCTTTTGAAGCATTAGAAATTAGAGTCAAAGAACGTACTGCTGAATTAATGGAAGCAAAAGTAGCTGCTGATACTGCCAATAAAGCAAAAAGTGAATTTTTAGCAAACATGAGCCATGAATTACGGACTCCTCTAAATGGAATATTAGGTATAGCCCAACTTCTGCAAAATTCACCAAATTTTACATCTCAAGAACAACAAGAAGTTGAAATTATTTATCAATCTGGTTCTCATTTACTTACACTCATTAGTGATATTCTCGACATATCTAAAATAGAAGCTGGTAAACTAGAATTTTTGCCAGAAAAGTTAGATTTCCCCAAATTTCTGCATGGAATAGTTGAAATATTAAGGGTTCGTGCTCAAGAAAAGAAAATTTATTTGAACTATCAAGTTACTGACAAATTACCTCCTAGAATTATAGTAGATGAAAAAAGATTAAGACAGGTACTAATTAACTTATTAGGAAATGCCATTAAATTTACTGACCAAGGGGGAGTTAACTTTAAAGTAGGTTCTATCAGAGAAAATTATTCACAATCAGAAAAACAGCAAAAAATTCGCTTTCAAGTAGAAGACACAGGTCAAGGTATTCATCCCCATAACTTAGAAAAAATATTCCTACCATTTGAACAAGTAGGAAAGAATCAAAACAAAGTTGAAGGAACAGGATTAGGACTAGCAATTAGCAACAAAATAGTAGAGACAATGGGAGGTTCATTAAAAGTAACCAGCAAACCAGGAATTGGTAGTATTTTCTGGGTAGATTTAGACTTACCTCTAGCTCCAGAATTACCACAACAAGTAAACTCAAATTCATCATTAATTACTACTCAAAAATCCAATAATTCCCAGTGCATAAAACAATCTATGGTACGCGTTCTCTTAGCAGAAGATAATCCTGTCAACCAAATTATTGCGAAGAAAATGTTGCATCGCTTAGGATATACTATAGAAATAGCAAAAAATGGTTTAGCAGCAGTAGAAGCAGTCAAAAACCAATTCTACGACATCATCTTTATGGATATACAAATGCCTGAAATGGATGGGATAGAAGCTACCCATCATATCCGTCAACTATTTAAAAATACTACATCTAATTGCCAACCTTGGATTATTGCTATGACAGCAAACGCAATGAAAGAAGACCGAGAAAACTGTTTCAAAGCAGGTATGAATGACTATCTAAGTAAACCTGTACAACTGCAGGAACTTGCTGCAACTCTAGAAAAATTCCTTAAAGAAGGAGTCAGGAGTTAGGAGTCAGGAGTCAGGAGGGAAAATTGAAAATTGCATGGGGACTACTTCCCCAAACAATTTTGAGCACCGCAAGTGACGGTGGGGTATTAAACCCACATCCATAAAAGATAAATTAAGGCAGTTCTGAAAAGTGCTTGACTTAGCAATATTATATTCGGTTGAACAGTTTAAATAATTTTTAGAGATAGGGAAATTAGAATTAGGATAGACAAGATATTCAGTATAGAAAAATGTTTGATATTCAGCGATGAGAAAAGATTTCTAAATTATCTTCCTTTCTGACTCCTGACTCCTAATTTTTAGACCAAGGAAAAAGAAATTTGTAGTCAATATTTACTCAAATGGCATTAATCCCAATTTTCATATCAAGTCTCATTAATTAGCAATAATAAAAATGTTTTCTTTGATAAATTTCTCCCTGTTCCCTATTCCCTAAATTTTTTATTGTTGGTATTCAAAGAGACATGATATCAAAGATTTAATTTTGATTTATTCTCCAAAAATATCTTAATCACTAGGTAATTTTTCCCCAGAACAATAATCGCAAATTCCACCACCTACAGAAAAACAATAGCACTTAGCAGCTATATCTTCAAAATTAGTTTTCTCCTTTTTAGAAGGTTCAAATTTTACCCAAGGTTCTTCAAATTCATCATCATATCTCATCCACTTACCGTCATCAACAAGTATCTTATAGCAATTACCACTACCACGAGGAAACAGGACTACATAGTCTTCCTGAAATATTACATAATACCCTCTATCTCTCCATTCTTCTGCTAAGGCCATATTGTCTTTGTTTTTTTTAATTATGTGTTTAAATTGTATATCATGTTTGGTTGAACACTGATAAATAGATCAATATAAAGAATAGCAATTTGATAAATTTTTGCTACAAATAGTGAGACTTTTTATAGGAGTCAGGAGTAATATCATGTGCTGTGTATAACGGCTTCTTAAATTGTTCCAGATGGACAAAAACTCTCCACTAGAAATACCATTTAAGATTGGTTATTCTTTAACAAGACGTACAACAGCCTTACCCGCTGCACCCAAATAATCGACAAGGGTTTGATCAATATCAAAGAAAATAAACTTAATACTCATTTAACGAGAGAATTTGCTAATTCACTATAGTAATCTCTGTGGTGAATAAAATCCACTGTAATTGTTTTAATCTCGATAAATTTACTAATGCGGTTATAAAATTCAAATAGTTTATTTTGCCAATTTAAGTAGTAGATACTTACTTGCTCATCATTTCCTATTTTTTCCAGATACCGAGACCAGGCGGCGTTTCTATAAAGTTTAGTAGTAGCAACAGCTTGGTTGATCAGAGAATCTGGCAATTTCAGAATTACTACCGAGAACCCTAGTTCTTCTAAACGTTTATAAATATCCCTAATTTTGAATTCATCCTCAGAGGTTGAATTCCATAACTTCAAGGTTTTTAGGTTGGCATAATGACTACCTAGAAACCTTTCTAGGATGGAGTCAATCATAGCATTGCCTTGATTATGATGAAATTTACTACCAGATTTCCAAGAGGCAATGCTTTCCAACTTCTCAACAATGTGAGAGGCCAAATCAATAGTAGCTTGTGCTGTTAAGATTCCCTTGGCTTTTTCATCTTCTAGGACCCGTTCGGTGTAATGTTCACTAATATAAACCTTTGTTCTAGAAGAATGTTTCGTCGCTAATACCTTTTGCAACTCTGTAATTAATGTGGTTTTACCAGATGCTACAACTCCCTCAAGAATCCAGCCATTAATCTGCTTTACCATAATATTATATTCATGTTCGGTTGAATACTTATAAATAACTTAGCGAGGAGTCAGGAGTCAACCCACCCCTAACCCCTCCCAGGAGGGGAAGTCAGAAGTCAACCCACCCCTCGCCCCTCCCAGGAGGGGAAGAAAGGAGAAAAATCAAGATAATTTCAGTATTTCAAGATAATTTCAGTATTTATTCGGTACTGTCAGTTCTGAAATTTTATTTATAACTGATTATCCGAACATGATATTACTCTATTAGAGTTGTTGGGAATTAAGCTGAAAAATGGCTAAAACCCTTATTAGTCAAGGTTTATAGTGTTTTTCGACCCTCAAATCCTGAAAATCTTATTATAGTAAGCTTTTAAGGCTTTTGAATTTTTATTTCCCAACAACTCTATTTAAAAGAAAATTAACTAGCTAACTCTTTAACCTTACTCATAATACCTTCAGGATCGATCCCTTGATGAGGGAACTGTTCCCATAGACCACCACAACCTTCTTGGTGAGTAGCTAAGTAACCAAACTTAGGAGTCAAACCACGTTCCAGTAACCAAGAACCGAAACGACTACCCAAACCTGTACGACGGTTGAACGCTTCAACAACCAATACAAAAGGAGCACTACCAACTTTCTGCAACATATCTTCGTCAATGACATTGAGAGTAGGTTTATTAATCAAACCAACATCTATTCCTTGCTGCTTCAGACGTTCCACTGCATCAAGAGAGCGGTACAACGCATCACCAAAACTGACAATATAACCTGCTGTACCTTCCCGGATGACTTCATCTTTCCCAGGAGTAAACTTATAACCTTCACCAAAGAATTCATTACCATTGCTGTCTAACAGAATTGGTACTTTGGAGCGAGTGGAGAAGATAAACCGCATTCCAGTTTGAGTAAATACTGCTTCCACACAAGCTTTCATTTGGTTCGCATCAGCAGGGAAATATAAGCGAGTTTCATAACCATCATCAAGACCGTTATCGGCAAACATATTATTGATGCCAAAGTGGCAAGTATTGTCTGCCATGTCATCTATACCAGCGTGGGAGAAGTGACACAAAACGTTCGAGTTGTTCAACCGCGCCATTGTAATTTCAGAAATACACATTTCTAAGAAAGCACTGAATGTGGCAAAAATACCTTGCTTCCCTGCTTCCATACCAAACCCCGCAGCAGCAGAAAAATTGCCACGCTCCATGATGCCACCACTAATAAACCGCTCTGGAAAAGCATCATGAATTTGTTTGAAACCACAAGAACCTTCTAAGTCACTGTCAACAAATAAATGATTTTTGCGTTCCTCTTCACTCATACCTTTGAGGACAGATACCACACTCTCACCAAAGACGTTGCGGTTAGAACCCATTTTGTCACTTACACCCATAAAAGTGTAACTTTGCTTTGGTTTTTCAATATCTTTAAGATAGTTAACTGCTTCAGTTCTGCCTTTTGCATCTAGATATTCGATCGCTAATTTTAAAGGAATCACATCATGTCCGTGGGTAGAACCTTCTAGACCTTCAATACCCACACTCATTTTCCGCTTATTAATCACAGCGATCGGACCTTCAGTTGTAGCCGCCTGACATATTCGTTGATACAGACTGTCTAAATCTTCCCCATCTCCTTCAAGTACGGTTAAGCCATGACCTGTCAAGGTTTTGTTGAGGTCGTAACCTTTTAAATAGTCGGAGGGATGACCCGCAATAGTAACATCATTATCATCAATTATCAATTTAACATTGAGATTTTGTGCTACTGCCATTCTTGCTGCTTCAGCATCGTTACCCTCTTGTTGAGAACCGTCGGAACCCAAGCAAAAGACTAATTTATCAGGATTTGCCATTGCCACACCATTGATATAAGGCCACATATGACCTAATCTACCGGAACTGAATTTAACTCCAGGAGTAAATCCTAATTCTGGGTGTCCTGGTAAATGAGAATTAGCTGCCCGATAATTTACCAGACGTTCCACAGGAAGTTCTCCTGCGATAGCTGCCATTAAGTATTGAGTAGCCACACGGTGTCCAGCTTCATCAAAGAAAATAGGTACAAATTTTTCTGCTGCACCTCGGAAAAAGGCATCTAAAATCATAACTTCGGGCACTGTGTCATAAGGGCCACCTGTATGACCTCCTACTCCTCTAGCAGCACCAGTGGCGGTGAAGAAAATTATAGTATCACGGCAAAGTTGAATATTTGCTTTGAGTGTGTCGCGTTGTTCGTCTGTGAGAGTTGGGTTTGTGGGGTCGAGAGAAAGTGGTTTATAGCTTCCTATGTCAATTGGAAATGGTGCTGTAGTAATTGTCATGGTTAATAACAGTGATAATATTTATCTATGTTTTATATATCTGTGTCCATAATTTATTTCATACCTGTGATGAGGAATAAAATGTTTATGGGCAAAGAGTTAAAGAAAGCCTACCATAGTTGGTGAGTTTTTTAATAATTATTTTATTTTTTTACTATCGAGTGAGGGCGAATGCCATTCGCCCCTACATCTAGTTTGTAGGTTGGGTTGACAAAGGAAACCCAACAAACCAATCTTTATTGTTGGGATTATTGGGTTGTGAATCGCACTTTTTCCTTTCCCTTGGAATGCTACGCAAACGAAATGCTCTGCCAACAGGTGGTGGTGCAAAACAAAACTTACAGTACGATCGCTAATTATTTGAACCTGATATTGGATATTATTTTGTTTTGGGTCTTAGTCGATATCCTAAAAATAAAGGTGGTGGTGCATTGTAATGGTGGTCTATGGCTTTGTTGCATGAAAGTATATAGCTGTCGCACTTGCTTGTGCATATCTACAACAATAACGCGCTGAAACTGCTGTAACTGTTGGACAATAGATAAATAGAACATCAGTATTTGAAATCAAAAAGCTGAAACCTTTACAGGTAAAAGCTTTGATATTTTAACGGTTATCCCTAACTATTGGACAATAGTAAATAGAACATCAATAGTCGCTTTCATAGAGCGATATAGCTGCCGCACTTGCTCCGCCAACGCTTTCTCAGCAGAGCAATAACTATTGGACAATAGATAAATAGAACATCAATAGGACTTACGCAGATAAGCTATATATAGCGCTCAAAACTATTGTACAATAGTCTTTATAATCTATAAATAGTGCCTTTGCGTAAGTCCTGATCAATAATCGCGTGCTTAGAGCGATTAAGCTGCGGAATGGATGTTAAGAACGCTACTTTCATGCCACAAAATGGTGTATAATTTAATACTCCCCATCTCCCCATCTCCCCCAACCATATAAGCGGAGGGAGCAAGTGCGGCAGCTATATAGCTCCTTGGAACTGGAATGACTTAATTAGGGTTTGCTGATTGGTATAATCTCAAAAGTTTTGAAATGATCGACCATAAAATTAATTATGCCTTTGATTCCTCTCTCTGAAACAGTAGCAAAAACAACCCTTAAAAATCTTCAACTTATAGCTACTGATATGGATGGTACATTAACTAAAAATGGTAAATTTACTTCTAATCTTTTCCTGAGTTTAGAAAAATTAGCAGCAGCTAAAATTCAGGTATTAGTAATTACAGGTCGTTCTGCAGGTTGGGTGCAAGCTATTAAAAATTATCTGCCAGTAGTAGGAGCGATCGCTGAAAATGGCGGTTTATTTTATCCTACTCATAGCGAAGCACCTAAATTTTTAACTTCTATCCCAAATATTAATCTACATAGACAAAATTTAGCTGAAGTTTTCCAATACTTAAAAAGTCTATTTCCTCGGATTGAAGAATCTGTTGATAATCAGTTTAGACTCACAGATTGGACTTTTGATATTCAGGATTTAAGTTTATCTGAACTGACACAAATAGCAGAGATTTGTCACTCCAAAGGTTATAGTTTTACCTATAGCACTGTGCAATGTCATATTAAACCTTTAGAACAGGATAAAGCTACGGGTTTATTGCAAGTTTTGTCAGAATATTTTCCGGAATTAACAACAGAAAAAATTATTACAGTTGGTGATAGTCCTAATGATGAAACTCTGTTTTATAAAAGTAAATTTCCTTTGTCGGTGGGAGTAGCAAATATTCTCGAATATGCCGATAAATTGAATCATCAGCCAGTTTATATTAGCAGTCAAAAAGAAGCAGAAGGTTTTTGTGAATTAGCAGAATTACTATTAGAAGAAAATTAATTTTATTCAACCACAAAATCAAGATTTTTTATGCAATGTTAATCTATAGCAACTGCCATTACTACTTTGTCAATTTCCTATGTTAAGCTGTAAGTGTGAAAAAATATGGACGCAAATAGTGTCATTATTTTAAGTTTATTTGAATTTCGCCAAAAGGAAAAAATAGTAGCTTTCTTTGTTTCCTGGAGAAAAAAAGAAACTCAAAACTTACTTAAGGTAATAATTGGGTGGGTGGACAATGCCACGAGTTAGTGTTATTATTCCAGTTTATAATAGTCTTTATGTTACTGAGGCATTAGATAGTGTCTTAAATCAGACCTATAGAGATTATGAAATTATTGTAGTTGATGATGGTTCAAGGGAACATATTCAACAGGTTTTAGAACTATACTCTAGCAACATTAACTACATTTACCAAGAAAATCAGGGAGTGGCAGCTGCTCGTAATCGTGGAATTGAAATTGCGCAAGGAGAATTTGTGGCATTTTTAGACCATGATGATTTTTTTCTGCCAGATAAACTGGCACTCCAGGTTAGTTGTTTTGATGCTCAACCGCAAGTGGGAATGGTTCACACTGGTTGGCGCAGGGTTAATCAAAAGGGGGAATATATTCAGGATGTGAAACCTTGGCATCGGATACCCGTTTTGGATTTGGAAAATTGGGTGCGGTGGATGCCCATACTTTTTAGTGCGATGATGTTTCGACGAAAGTGGTTAGAGGAGGTGGGGGGGTTGGATACAGGATTTAAACAAGCATCAGATTTGGATTTGGTGCAACGTTTGGCCCTGATTGGTTGCGAAACAGTTTGGGTCCAGGAGGTAACAGTTTGTTATCGAGAGCATAGTGGCAATGATTCCCTGAATACCCCACTACAAGCGCTGGAGTCATGGCAAGTCAGAGATAAATTTTTTACCCGTTCCGATTTACCAGTGGGGGTGCACTGTTTGGAAAAGGAGTGTCGTTATCGTACTCTGGTTTGGGTTGCTTGGCGGTTGTATTACACTGGGTATCTTGAGGAAATGGTGGAATATTTGGAGAAATCTTTGATTTATTCTCCCTATTCCTTGACAAAAACGGTATCAGATTGGGTGAAAACTTTTACTAAATATAGTGCCGAGTTTGGTTATGAGTTGGATGCTTTGAGTCTGACTCAATCAAAACCCTGGCAACAGATGATTAGTTATTTTGGGAGGTTTTAGAGGTTATGGGTATGGAGGAGCTGAAACAGGAGTTGGAGCAGTCTCATGCTGAGTTTTATCAGCTTTTAATGGAGTTGGAGCAATCTCATGCTCAGTTAGAGCAGATGCAGATGGAATTTGAAGAGTCTGAGTTACTGAGAAAAAAGATGGAGATAGACTTGGAGCAAATGAAATACCACTTGGAGCATACTCAGGGGGAATTAGCGCAAACTAAATCAGCATTGCATCAGACTGAGGGTGAATTGGATAGATATAAGTATAGGGAGGCGATCGCTTCTCAGATTATTTCAGAGAAAGAAAAGGAGTATAAGCAGTTGGTGTGGGATGCTTGGTCTGCTTATCGGAGTGGGAATATTAATCAGATGGTTGATTGTTTACAGAGGTCTCTGAAATGTACCTCCTTGTCGCGGACTAAAACTGTGTCTAATTGGGTGAAAAGTTGGAGGGAGTTTTCTCAACAGAAGGGAGAAAGGTTTGAGGTGCGTCGTTTGGATGGATATCAGGAGTGGAAACAGTTATTGCGACGGATGACTGTGGTTAAATCTGGAGGAAATATCAGCCCCGCTTAAATCTTTCAAATTTGAGTATCAAAAGTCAGCATAGAGCAATAATTCCTTAAAGTGGTAACCTATAGGTAAATTTCCTATAGGTTTTTTCTATAAATTTAAATCGTTTTTAACGATTACCCCATAGGGTATCCATAAGCTTCAAGATTAAGATTATACTCTTTTTCTAATATCTGGTTTTGAGAAATGCAATAGTTGCTGATAGATTTTTTTAAGTAGTCAGGATATAGCGTGCTTGCCCTTTCTCCTTCCTGAAAATACTCCCTCAAATTATGTCTAATATCTTTAATAAATTCTTTCCAGTTATCTAAATTATTAGACCCTGTTTCTAACACACTATCTAATTTCAAATTCATACTCTTATGATCTTCAGAAGGAAGCATATCTATATATGAATTCATAGCTTCTTTATATGATTTCAAATCATTTGCCATCAGAAACTTTTGGCAATATAGAAAATCTACAAGTCGCGTAGTTATGCGATTTTTCTCTCGCTTAATCTTGCTTGTATCTCCAATTAGAGTCAGACTTTCCTCTTTACTAATCCCTAAGGTTATAGATAGGTTTTTGGCAAAGTTATTGATATCTTCCTTAAACTCTTCATACAAAAGAATATGTATATTCTCAGAGCCAAATATTTCTGAATAAAGTTTAATAATTTTTCCATACCTAATCTCAGTAATTTCATTAAAAAGAGCAGGAGAGCGCCACTGTTTTTTGAGCCAGCTTTCAAAACCATTAAAAGTGTTAGGATGCTCCAGATTAAGACGCCAAAAATATGTTGATTCTATCCAATCTAAAGGATGCCTCAAAGTTATTAAAATTTTAACATTTCTGAAAATTTGCGTGAGTCGCATAGCACAAATGTATGGATCCATAAATTTGTAAGTACTAAAATCTTCCTCTGATAAAACTAGAACTTTTTTCTCATTACTCATCTGAGTAATAGCTTCAAAGTAAGCTTCATAAACTTCCTCAAGATTGAACGAGATGCTATCCCGACGGACAATTGCATCACCTGCTTTTAGCATTCTCTTATTATCTGACCATACTTTACCAAGATAGCCAATCTCGGAGTGACGAGAGAAAAAATATCTCTGTAGAAAAGTGGTTCCGGTCTTGGCTAAACCAATATGTACAAAAATAGGTAATCTGTTATTCATAAATATTAATTCTTATTTTTCCAATTACTAAAGTTTTTGTTCTAATTAGGCTTCAGGAGCCTATAGTAAATTTGCCATACTCAATAGTTCAGCTAGCAAACTAATATCGACAAATATATCTTCCTGATTTCTTTGCTGAGAACTTTTTGCTGAGTGTACTGAACTCGTTCCATCTTCTGTAGAAAAATTGTAACTAGGGTCGTGATAGCTATAATATTCAAGATTGCAGCAATTGGAGAGTGACCAGTAATAGGGTTTAACATGAGATGAAAAGAGTTCAATTACTTTTGTGCCAGGGTTACAAAACACTATGTTAGTTAGACCAGCACCATGAGGTGCGACTATAGCCTCAGTTTCAGACATCAGGGAAGCTTGTTCGGAAACTGTCATTGACTCTAAAATAACAGTTTCAAATTGATATTTGCTTAATAAATTAACCACTTCTTCTTCATTAATAATTTTACGCTTTCCTCTCTTATTTCTACTGATATAGATTCGTCGTTTTTTAGTTAAACCATTTGAAGTTGGAGAAAGAAAATACCTCCTTAGAAAATTAACAGCCCATTCTTCAACATTGAGTGCAGGATTTTTAAATGAAGGAACAATCAGATTTTCTGCACTAATATGAGGCAGACTTTCACTCTCTATAACTTGAGAGGCAGAAATGCCGATTTTCTGGAGTGTTTCTATTTGAAAAGGATGCCTATATCTATTAACAACAAATTTATCAATTTTTTCGAGACTCATACCAGAATTATAAATCAAATCAATACGAGGCAGCAAATCAATCATCCAATGGTAGTATCCTCCTCCAGCACCTGGTGTCACTAAAGAGCAGACCGAACCACCAATTTTTTTTAAAGGTGGCAACCGATCGGAGCTAAGAATAAGCTCTGTATTACCAATTGATACTTCCGAGACCAAATGATTTTCTGAGGTATATATTACGTTATTTTTACTATCTAGCCATGCTCTTCCATCCCGGACAAAAGTAACAAAGGTTTCTGACACTTTTACTTCCTTAACTGCAAGCTCTGGATGTACTTGAGAATTAAGTCCTTTTGGTGATGAGAGCTTAAATTTATAAGCTGGATGAACTGTTTCAAACTTTACCGACCCATCTTTATTTGATTCGTCTTTTATTACTTTGACTATTGGTAACGTTTGACAGAAATGATTTAAAACACCGACAGGTAGCCTTCCATTATAACAATTTACTGCATTATCGAGATCGCCTTTCAACTCAAAAGCTTTTCCTAGATGTGTGTAAACTTGCCTGTAGTCAGGTTTTATTCTTAAAGCTTGAATAAAATTTTGTATGGAATCTTCATACTGAAGCTTTTTAAGTAAACCTAACCCTAAGTAGAAATAGCTTTCACTCGAGTCAGGATTTATACTAATTGCCAACTCATAGTGATAGATTGACTCATCAAGCCGATGCTGCTCCATTAAAGCATTTCCTAAAGCATTATGAAGTAAAAATTTCTGTCGGTTTTGCTGAAAAATGGAAAGAGATTTTTGATACCAAGATATCCCATTATCGACTTCACCGTTCTTAACAAAAAGATTACCTAAGTTGTAATAAGACCAGAAAGAAGATGGATTAAGTTCAAGAGATTTCAAATAATGTGAAATTGCTGGTACAGTTTCCCCTATTTTCTCAAAAATATTCCCTAGTTGCAAATGATATCTGAAAAACTTTGAATTGATAGCAATGAGCTTTTGATAGCATTGAATAAGCTCCTGATACTTTTTTTGCTTTTCCAACACCTTAGCAAACTGAACATAATAAAGCTCATCTCCAGGATTTAAGTCAATCGACTTTTGATAAGCTTTAGCAGCTTCATCTAATTTTCCCTGTTCTTCTAGTTGTTTACCAAGTTCAAAAAAATCCTGAGATAAATTTTCTGATTTCTTCATTTTTATTGTTTCATACGACTAACTTAAATTTTAATTTTTGAAGCTTTAATGATGTTTAAACATGAGTCAATATTGACCCAAATATCCTGACTGCTCATGGTAGGATTAATTCCTTGTGATAGATTTTCCTCCTCTGAATTTGCTTTATTTTCTCCCATCAGATAGTAATATTCTAGATTACATTGATTGCTCAGTATCCAGTAACAGACATTCACATAAGAAGGAGAAAATAGTTCTATGACTTTAGTACCTGGAGAGCAAAAAACTAAATTGGCTAATCCAGCTCCATGAGGAGCTACCACAATTTCAGCCTCAGCCATTAAAGCAGCTTGCTCAAAAACTGACATCGACTCAAAAGTTACAAGCTCAAAACCTAGCCTAGCTAATACCTGCATAAGTTCCTCTTCATTTACTACTTTGCGACTAGATGAGCCACGACTGATGTAGATACGTTTTGATGCTTTAGGAAGAGTAGCTAGATTTTCTTCTAGAAACTTTTTCTTGAGAAACTTGCAAACCCATTTGGGAATCCTAATTTCTTTTGGGGTGCTTCTAAAAGGAGCAGAAGGTACGACTAATTCGGTAGCTTTTATATGAGGATACTGCCAAGTTTGGATAACTTTATTTTGAGAAATTCCTAGGCAATCTAGAGTTTCTTTGTGATAAGATGCCCCATGTCTATTAAAAACAAATTTATCTATACTATTAAAATTAATTTTGCTACGACGTAACAGCTCAATACGAGGAAGTACATCAATCATCCAATGGTAATAGTTTTGAACAGCTGTAAGCCCTGATATAAAGACTACTTTTCCATCTATATAGTGAATAGGTGGCAGACTTTTTGAAGACATTATTATTTCTGGATTTCCGGTAGAAATGTTACTCAAAAGCTGATTTTCTGAAGTAATTACAGCACTATTTGAATTATCTCCCCAAGCTCTACCATTTGGTACGATGGCTACAAATGTTTCTAAAGAATGATTTTGATTTTTAAAGTTAGGATGAATGCTGGTACTTGTAGTATTTGGAGGCAATAAATTCCCTGTACTAGCTGGCTCGATACTTATATGAATCACATTATTATTTACTTCTGAAGTGGAGGTTACTTGCCAATTTCTAGTTTCTTCACAGAGATTCAACCGAGTCAACAAATAATGTGGCAGTTTACCGTGGTAGCAGGGATGTGCAAAATTGTTGAGACCTTGTTGCTGAAGGATATTTCCTATCTGTTGGTAAGCATCCCGATAACTAGGTTTAATTTGTAATGCTAGTAAAAAACAAGCTATAGCATCTTCCCATTTTTTCTGAGATATTAGATTCCTTCCCAAACTACAATAATCTTCTACTGTCTTGGGCTGATTATCAAGACTTCGGTAATAATTAATTAGTAATTGCTGCAAGTTTCGATAACAGTCGATATTATTGGGTTTTAATTCAAGAGCACGACGGTAAAAAGATATAGCTTCATCAAGTATTCCTTGCTCAGATAGTGTTTCTCCTAAATTGATGTAAGCTTGATAAAAGTCAGGATCGAGTTCTATGACTTGCTGGTAAGTAGCGACCGCTTCTTTTAGTTTACCTTGATGCTGCAACTGATGTGCTTTTTGAAAATATTTTTCAGGCTTGTTTTTGATTCCTGTATCTAGAGTTTCCAATTGCTTATAACCTCCTGTAATTTTAATAGGTTCCTTTTTTAACAACAATTAACCGCTTTTTCGAGGAGTCCCCTCTGACGATCAAGGTATCCTAATTAGTTACTCGATCACACCAAAGAACTTTTTTAGCCAGTTTAACCAACAAACGGTAGTGCATCATGAGTAATTTCTTTGCTAGTCATTGCTTTGAGTCCAAATTAAGTATAAATCGTACTGAACGTATTTAAGCATTAGAGCTTAGTTAGCTTGAACCCTAAATTTTCTAATCTTTGATTAGAGGGTTGGAAAAAGCGCGTCATTTTACTCCTTACCAACTCTTCTGCACCTTTGTAAGTTCCTGCTGCCTCTAACTTACCCTGTATTTTTAAATGGTTTGCTGTTTGAAAAAATTCCTCTGCTGTAGTTTCTTGTTTGCTTACTTCTTTCCTAACTTCGTTGTTTTCTGCTTTCATGTTCCACTCCTAACCATTTCTAATTCCTCCGTTATATCTTTATCTGCTGTTTTCCATAAAGTTTGATCTAGTTTATTGCCTTCCTCAAGTTCATTGAGCATTCTCTCCCCTAACTCTACTTCCAGTTTGTTCCTAATTTCTTCTTCTTGTTTTATTGCCTTTTTACTTGTAACATTCAAGTAGCTATATTCCAGATTTATTCCAGGATAGCTATGACTAAATTTTTTATTTGCTAATTCTAAAGTTTCTTCATATCTCTCTACTGTACCAACTACAACACTAGCTTTGATATTTTGCATAGCTATTTTTAAATCTTGGTCTGTTGGAATCTTCGTCCCTTCACTCTTATCCTTTCTTGCACAATAATAAGTTTGATAATTACATAACATTGTGGGAGTTTTATCTAATCTCCATCTGACATATTCCTTCAAATCTAGTTCCTTTGCCTTTATTGCTCCTTGTGTTTGAGCATTTTGCTTTTTCTCAAATTTATAAATTGACTCTACCCTTGCCAGTGGATTTCTTAATAATATCAAAGATAAGGTTTGATATTCTTTGCCTTGGGGGGTGGGTAGACAAATATGATGCCCTGATATTGCTAATGCTTGAGGATTTTCTAAGATAAACTTTTCCAAATCCTCTTTTGTCACCATCTGACTTTGTGGTAATTCACATTCATAATATTTTTCTCCAAAATGCTTTTTTAGAGCATATTGTAAAGAAGTTCCTGCATTTTTAAATATGTGATGGTGAATTAAGATTTTTCTTTGCATTTTTTTTAACTATGGACTTGAGATACTATTTTTTTTTGTTGGGGAAAATCTGGGTCAATTTTCAACATTTTTTCAAGATAGAGTATAGCCTGGTCTCTATCACCCTTTTTTGTCAAAGCTTCTGCTAAATTACATAGAAATAAAGGTGAATTAGGGTTCAGTTCAACTGCTTGGTGATAATTAGCTACCGCCTCTTCATATTTTCCTTGTTTTACCAAAGCTTCTCCTAATTTATTATAAGACCAGGAGAATTTAGGATTTAAGGCAATAGCTTGTTGGTAAATGGTACTAGCTGCTTCTAAATCACCGTCTTTCTCTAATTTTTTCCCTTCTTTTAAATATTCTGCTGCTGTTTTACCACGTTTAATATTAAAGTGAATCAAAATAAAACCTAAATCCCTTTCATCATCACCTACACCTTGCTGTTTAGAATTAAATATTTTTTCACTTACCACTTCAATTTTCGTCTTCTGATATGCTGATTGGGCTACGGGTATTGAGCAGTTAAATACTTGGCCAGGAGAGCTAGTAATTTGCTTACTTTCTTTATCTACTTTCAATATAAATGTGTTACCTTCAGGAAATTGATCGGAAATATATCCCTGTAATTCAACTTCTTGGATAGGATGTTCATTTTTAATAGTAAAGCTTAGTTTTTTCCCCACCCACATATCATCAAATAAACCAGTCAATTCACTAATTTGTTTGACCGAACCATTGATAGGAAATTTGGTTTTGTTATCTTGCATCTGCTAATTCCTTTCTAATTAATTATTGATTTTTCCTGGAAATATATTCTCTAGATTATTATCTCTAAAATATTTGTTAATTTGATGGCACTTTTTTACTTAGTAAATTTTACTCATGGTTTACCTCTGTCAAGGAAAAATTTAGATTTCTTAACAATTCATCAAATTTATTAGTTACAGCTTCCATTGAATATTTACTAGATATAGTATCTAGTGAATTTTGAGAAATTTTTGACCACAATTTATTGTCTAAATACAAACTAGCTACCTTTTGAGCAAAACTTTCTGATGTATGACCGATTAAGACATCATAACCATCTTTAATTCCCATTCCTTCTGCTGCAATAGAAGTTGCTACTACGGGCAAACCATAACTAAAGCTAGTCAAAATCTTACCTTTAATTCCGGCACCATATCTTAAGGGAGCTACCGAAATTTTACAGCTATTAAAATATTCTGAAATATCCGGTATATGGCCTGTAATAATTACATCATCAGATGATAAATTCACAATTTCTTCTGGGGCATTGCTGCCGATAACAAAAAATTTTATATCATTAACTTTTTGCTTAATTAAAGGAAATACATCCCGTACAAAATAAAGAACTGCATCTACATTTGGTGGGTGTTGAAATCCGCCAATAAATAAGATATTTTTTCTTTCTTCAAATCCTTTACTTGCACCATATATATCCCTGGGCATATTGAAAAATTCTATATTTTTCAAATGAGGATTTTCCTCTTCCAACATTTGTTTTTCCATCATACTAACAACTAATGTACAGTCTGCTTTTGTCATTAATGCTAATTCTCGCTCCTTAGTCTGGGTTGCTTTTTCTGCTAGTTCAAAACTATTTTTTAGCTTGGCTTCTCTTTCTTCTCTAAGATAGTGTAAATCAACCGTATCATATATTATTTTTGCTTGAGGTGCAAATTTTCTCACATTATCTATATGCTTTTCAGTGAATTCTAATCTAGCTAAGTAGACGACATCATATTCACTGCCATAAGCTTCTAAATAGGATTGAATCGAAGTTATATAAGAACAATATAAACACTCAACTCCTAACCTTTGTAAATCTTCTGTATACTTTTCAACATATAATAAGTTATCAGGTGCAAAGGTTATTTTGTAATTAAGAGATTGAAAGATTTTAATTAAGTTAAAAGCTGTAACTGAACCTGAATCTCGATCGGGCATTAACATACGAGCATCTATCATTAATAGTCGCTTTTTTACAGGTCTTTCTCGCTCTAAACGAGGTTCCATTGCATTGGGGCGATGAAGCTTTAAAACATCCTGCCATTTTTGCATGAATTTTTGATGATTAACAACCTGATATTTTTTGACTCCTTTGGTGACATCTGTGCCTGAAGATATTCCTTCAAAATGAACAATTTTTGCTAATGGTTGGTAAAAGGTTTTGTATCCAGCTTTTCTAACCTCAAATGCTAGGTCAGTATCTTCATAATAAGCAGGTTTATAACGAACATCAAAACCTCCTATCTGTTTCCATAATTGGGTGGGAATCATAATTCCAGCACCCGAACAATAATCTATTTCCCGTAAATAACAATATTCGGGTTTATTAGGATGGTCTAATCTACCATAATTCCAAGCAGAGCCGTCTTGCCAAAGAATTCCACCTGCTTCTTGAAGTTTTCCATTGGGATATAAAAATTTAGCTCCAACTAATCCTGTTTTTGGTATTTTTCTGAAGGTCTCTAACATTTCCTGGAAACAGTTAGGCATAACCACAGTATCATTATTTAGAAATACTAAATACTCACCTGTTGCTATTCCTGCACCTTTGTTACAAGACCCAATAAAACCTAAATTTTGTTCATTAAAAACTGATTTAATTCCAGATATTTGACTTAGCACTTCTTGGGTATTATCCTTGGAATGGTCATCCATAACAATTACCTCAAATGGTAGAGAATCATCTAAGGTTGCCACTAAGGATCTTAAACAATTGTAGGTATGTAAAATTTGATTATAAACAGGGATAATTATAGAAATAATTGGTTTGTCGCTGGTGTTTAGAGTTAGTGGTTGTGGCTGTACAAGACGTAGATATTCTGCCATTTCTACGGGATAGGCAAATTCCCGATTTTCCATAGCTATTGCATTTTGTAATTGCCAATAAATTAAGTCATTATCTGGATGGTAATTAATTGCTTCTTGATAAAAGAAAATAGCTGCTTTTAATTCACCTTTTTTAACACAGGAATTTCCTAACTCCATCAAGTCAAATTGTGCAGATATATCTGGGTTAGCTGACTGAGCTTGTAATCCCATTTGATAAAAAATAATTGCTTCGTCTAATTCATTTTGTTTTACTAATGCCTGACAGAGTTGCAAATATAATTCTGCATCGTTAGGTTGAATTTCTAATGCTTTATGATAAAGTTCTATATTATCTGGATGCTGCTGTATTGCCTGGCGGTATGAGTTAACTGCTTCTGCTGCATAAAGTTGCATTTGTTGTTGCAGAGTATCTCCTAATTTTTCATAACTTTTTGGTAAATCTGGCTGTAATTTTATGGCGCTTTTGTAGGCAGCGGCCGCTTCATAAAAATTACCTGTTTTGATTAATGTTTCTGCCAAATTATAATGTGACCAAGCAAAATTAGGATCTAACTCAATTGCTTTCTGATAGGATGCGATCGCCTCTTCCCACTTCTCTAACCTAACTAAAACATCCCCCAAATTATTATAAGACCAACAAAAATTAGGGTTTAATTGTATCGATTCATTATAAGCAGTAACTGCTTCTTTTTGCTCTCCTATTTCCTGTAATAAATTCCCTAATTTATGATGTACTTCCCATAATTCTGGTTGAATTTCAACTGCTTTTCTATAAACCTTTATTGCCTCTTCCTTCTCTCCCTTTTCTACCAAAGCATCACCTTGCAAATGGTAATCATCTGCCAAATTTTTATCTACTTTAATTGTCTCATCAACAGCAACTTTTTCTAAATCTGACTTCTCCTGTACAGCTAATACTTTCCCCGACTGCCCCACTGTTGTTAACTTCCCATCAGCCTCTTGCTTCTGTTGGCCATTAGCTATTTTCTGCTGAAGCTGATTTTCTGCATCTGCCAAATACTGTTTTAGCTCTTCCCAGTTAGGAGCTAATGCAATTGCCTCGCGATAAGCAGCGATCGCTTCCTCCCATTGTCCCTTTTTCGCTAAAACTTTTCCTAATTGGGAAAAACTCTTTGCTTGCTTCATATTGCGTTTATTTATGCTCACTTAACTTATACTACCAAATCAATGTTAAATCTAGAATAAATCCTGGTAAAATATTTTCTCCTGATATTGTTTGAGGACTTTCTAATATTTCTACATTTTGCTCTGGTCAATAAATCTCTAATTGTAGTTTTTTTCGATTAATTAACCACCCTAATTTTGCCCCATTTTCTATATACTCTCTCATCTTAGCTTTAGTTTTTTCTAAGGTATCGCTAGGAGACATTAGTTCTACTACAAAATCTGGGCATAATGGTACAAACCTATCTTGTTCTTCTAATGTTAAAGCATCCCATTTTTCTCTACTTACCCAAGAAGCATCAGGGGTACGTTGCGAACCACTTGGTAGGGTAAAACCTGTATTTGAGTCAAACACTTCTCCTAGATTATTTTGAGAATTCCAGATATCTAATTGGGTAGTTATTTTTACATTGCGTTTCCCTGTATTTCCTCCGGTAGGTGACATAATAATTAGTTCTCCTGTGGCACTCCTTTCAAATCTGAGGTCGTCATTTTCTTGACAAAGTTGCCAAAATTGTTCGTCTGTTAAGTCGATTTTTAATTCTAATCTTGGCGGTAAATAAATGGTGGGAGTTTCCATAATTCTTCCTGGAATATTATTCAAATTTTAACCATAATAAATTAGCTATCTGATGAATTATCCTATGCAGCCAAGAAATAAATTTCTGGGCTTGGCTCAGGGTTTGTAGGGGTTTGGTTACCAAACCCCTACAGGGTGTGAATTGTACCGATACTACCGGATTTGATATGACATGGCAAGCTACAAACAATAATCCTTAATCTGGTTAATTTCCTGTTAATTCAATTGCCTGTTGATAAGCTTCTATAGACTCATCAAGTTTACCTGTTTCTTGTAAGGCATCTCCTAAAAGATGGTAAACTTCTCCTATATTTATATTACTTTCAGAATAATTTTCTTCAGTTTCATTTTGTTCTAATTGAATGACTTGCTGATAACAATTGATGGCCTCTAACCATTCTCCTTTTTCTGCTAAAGCTTTGCCTAAACTATAATGAGCTTCTAATAATTTAGGGTCTAATTCAATTGCTTGATCAAAACAAGCTATGCCTTTGTGTGTTTTATTCTCTGCTATTAAAGCCCTACCTAAAGTACAAAACTCTTGGGCAGTTGCCCAACTCGGATGTTGGATAAGTGCATTGTAAGATAATTCTTCAGCTTCATCAACTTTTCCTTGGTCTAGCAATATTTCAACTAAACCTCGGTAACTATCTTTTAAGTCTGGTGCAAATTTGATAGCTTTTTTGTAGGCAACGATCGCTTCTTTCTGTCGTTGATGTTGAGCGTATAATTCTCCTAAACTGGCATAAATTTCGCCAAAGTCTGGCTTGATTTCAATTGCTTTTTGATAAGCGGCGATCGCTGAGTCTGGTTTATTTACTTCTACCCAAGCTTTGCCCATTATTTGATAAGCTACTGCATGGGGTTTTATGGAAATTGCCTCCTCACAAGTAGATATTGCGCTATAGAATTTACTATTTACAAAATCTGCTTCGGCTTGTTTAATTAAATCTGCTTGATTAATTTGTGGCAACTTATCCTTTTTATTTAAATTTGGATATGACTGCAAAACATCTTCAGGATTAATATATTGAGGTTTTTTGCCGTTTGTTTCTACCTGTTTTTTAACTGAAATATTACTAATTTTCTGAGCTTTTTCAGCATAAATAGCCGCTTGATCTAACTTGCCTTGACGCTTGAAAGTTGTAGCTAAATTTTGATAAGCAGCAACATAATTTGGGTTTAATTTTATCGCCCTTTGATAACAGGATATGGCTTTAGTTAACTGACCTTGACGACAGAGGGTATTACCGAGGCTTAAATGTTGGTCGGGAGTGATGTTTACCTGGTCGAGAGTGTATGCTTCATACCAACAGTCTGCTGCTTCTACTTGTCTACTTACTTGAGTCCATGCTTTGGCTAAGTTGCGGTATGCTCCAACAAAGTCTGGTTTGATGGCGATCGCTTGCTGGTAACAGGGTATTGCTTTTGCCCATAATTGTTCTTGTGCATACAAACTACCCAGGTTGACGTGAATTGAAGCATCTTGACTATCGAGAGATATAGCTTTGAGATAATTTTGTTTGGCTTCCTGGAGTTGACTAGCACTGCCTATTTTTTGTTGAGCATTGCCCAATATTTTATATGCCATGGCCATATTTGGTTGTACTGCTATAGCTTGTTGACATTCAGCGATCGCTTGTTCATATAATCCTTTTTGGTTATATGCTATGGCCTTTTGAATGTAAACATCGGGTAGTACAACTGCTGATTTAAGGTGTTGAAAATTGGTTGGGGTTTTAGTCGCAATCCACTTCTGACTTCTTTCTTTTGAATTTTGATTTTTAAAGCTTAATTTTTGAAATTTCATTTTTGAAGTTTGAATTTTAACAATGCTGTTTTCTATTTGCGGTCTATCTATTTCTGGTAATGTTTCTTCTATTTTTTCTAATTCGCTACTTGCATCTTTGAACGATACTGTTTGTTGCTCATTTTTCTCAGTATTGGTTAAATTTACTTCAATAGGAAATAATAAGTTTTCAGCAGTAGTTTCTGTTGTCTGTTTGATCTTAAAATCTATTTCTGGTTTTAAAGGAAAGGAATTATTTGTACCCTGAAGTCTGGGTTCAAAATTACCTGTTTGGGATAATGCTTTTGCGATATTTTGATAAGCTACTACTGAATTAGGATTTAATTTTGTGGCGCTAAGATAACAAGATATAGCTTCTGTTAATTTCTGATGTTTTAACAGAGTATCGCCTAAGTTTATATATTCTTGTTCTTTGATATTTGTGGAGTCTAGACAGTAGGCTTGATATTTAAAATTTGCAGCTTCTACTACTTTTCCAACTTTCTGATATGCCTTAGCTATGTTGCGGTAGGCTGGAACTAAATCTGGTTTAATAGTAATAGCTTTTTGATAATATTCAATTGCTTCTTGCCACTGCTGTTTACGAGCATATAAAGTGCCTATATTAACATAGGCTTCAGCAAAATTTGGTTGAATCTTAATAGCCCGTGAATACCACTCAAAAGCTGCTTCTGTTTGACCTTCTTTTTGCACAATAATGCCCATTGTTTTGTAGGCTGGAGCAAAATCAGGTTGATTTTTTAGAACTTGTTCGCAAGCTGCTTTAGCTTCATCTAATTTGTTTTTATCTAAATAGGATAGAGCTTTTTCATGGAAGTGTGTGGCTGTTTCTGTGGGATTAACTTTAAGTGTCATTTGATTACTTGCTACAGTTTGGTTTACATTATACTCTTTCCCTGTATTTTGGGAAAAAGTAAATACATCTACTTCGGAATTAGAGAGTTTCCTCTCTAGAAGAATTTTCTCCTGATAAGTTTCTTCTTCCCTCAGAAATTTTACTTTCGGATCGGAATTTACTTTGATTATACTTGCTTGAGAGAGAATTTTTTCTAACTTACTCAAGTTAATAATAATATCTTCAGTAAGAGAATTAGGGTACATAATTTGGCGGATTGGGTAATAGGAAAATTCTTCTCCTACTAAATAGTAACACTTTAATCCTAATTGTTGAGCGATCGCCCAGTAATAATGTTTAATATAGTTAGGAGAAACTAACTCTACTACGGTAGTGTCGGGACGGCAAAACATAATATTTGTTAACCCACTACCATGAGGAGAAACTATTACTTTTGCATTGGCAAATAAAGCTACTTGCTCTACAACAGAAAGAGTTTCTAATTCGATGGTTATAAAGCCGTATTGACTTAATAGATCGATTAATTTTTCTTCATTAATAACTCTTCTATATTTAGCTTTATTCCGACTAATATAAATCCTTTCAGGATAGGAAATAACTTGATTATTTTTATTTTCCTTCTGTTTAAACCCATCTTTAAATACAGTAGAGATTGATCGGTTTAAAAATACTTGACGGTGAAATTCTAAGACCCATCTTTCTGCCCAAGCTAAATGGCCTGAAAAGGATGGAACTATTAATTTTTTAGCTTGGATATAGGGATGGCGATCGCTTTCTATAATTTTATCTTCTGGAATTCCTAAAATCCGGAGAGTCTCTTGTTGAAATGGTTGTTTAGTACTATTAATTAAAAACCAATCTATTTGCTCAAAATTTATGCCATTACGTCGCAAAATTTCAATCCGGGGCAATATATCTACCATCCAATGAAAATAAACATTTCCTGACAACCCAGATAAAACTGCTACTGTACCGTTTATTTGCTCTAAAGGTGGTAATTCTTCCGTAGTAAAAAACCGATGATTATTAATATCGTATTTATCGCATCCCGGCAACTCTCCTGGGTATTCACGGGAGACTTCAGCTAATAATTGATTATCTTGATTAATAATGGCAATGGCATTACAAATCATCCAATTATTTTTCTGAGGAACTATCCATGCTCTGCCATTTATTACTTCTGTGACAAATTTTGGTGTTTCTGGAAAATCAATATTTATTTTTTGTATTTTTTCCCTAGAAAGACTATGAATACTATTTCCTAAATTGATCGGTTGAAGTTTTTTAAATATTCGTTTGAGGCAAGGTTGGCAGTTTAACCCTTGACATTTAACTTGATTATTTGAAATTTGAGTCCCCATCCACTTCTGACTTATTCCTTTTGACTTTTGACTTTTAACTTCTGATTTCTTCCTTCTTCCTTCTTCTTCTTTTAGGTTTAATACCCTGTCATCTACAGGATGTTGACAATTGGTTAGGATTTGAGTCCCCATCGACTTTTTCCTTTCTCCTTCTTCCTTCTTCCTTCTTCCCTCTTCCTTCTTCCTTCTTCCTTCTTCAAAGTTATTGCGTTTTGCTAAAACTTTTTCTAGTGCTTGAGAAATGGCAGAATTATCTGGTTCAACTGCCAACCCAAAATGGTAAACAATAATAGCCGTATTGAAGCGTTTTTGTTTAGCTAAACTATTGCCTAATTTGAGATGCAAATCAACATTTAATGGTTGAAATTTCAATGCTTTTTGATAATAATGTTCTGCTTGTGAATATTCGCCATATTCAAATAATACATTTCCCAAGCTTGAGTAAGTTAAGATTAAATTTTTTCTAACTTCTGCTAAATATAATTTATCTATTTCTTTTAAGTTTAATATCTCGCCATCTACAGAGTATTGATAATTGCTTGAGGTTTGAGTCCCCATCCACTCCTGACTTCTTCCTTCTTCCTTTTGACTTTTGACTTCTTCCTTCTTACTTCTTCCTTCTTCCTTCTTCGTTCTTACTTCTTCAGAGTATTGATAATTGCTTGAGGTTTGAGTCCCCATCCACTCCTGACTTCTTCCTTCTTCCTTTTGACTTTTGACTTCTTCCTTCTTACTTCTTCCTTCTTCCTTCTTCCTTCTTACTTCTTCAGAGTATTGATAATTGCTTGAGGTTTGAGTCCCCATCAACTCCTGACTTCTTCCTTCTTCCTTCTTCCTTCTTACTTCTTCTAGGAACTTAGCACAAGCTATTTTTGCTTTTTCTAATTCGTCTAATCCTGTTAACAAATCTGCTTTTTCACAATAACTTTCCACAAAGGAATTATTATTAATCACCTTTTGTAAGTGAGGTATTGCTGCTGCCAACTTTCCTAACTCCAAGAAAGAAAAAGCACAGTCACTATGAGCAGAAAGATTTTCTGGAGACTCCTTGATTATTTCCTGAAAATAAACAATAGCTTCTGAGTGTAAACCTTTTTGTTGATAAACTTTTCCGAGGTTATAACGAGCTACTATTAATTGAGGGTTAAGTGCCAGTGCTTGACGATAATTAATAATAGCTTTTTCTACTTTCCCAAATGCTAAAAATGCTTGACCTTGATTATTGTAGAGAGAAGCATCATCTGGTTTTAAATTAATAGCTTGTTGAAATATTTCAATTGCTTCTGAAGCTCTACCTTCCTTGATTAAAATACTACCCCAGTTACTATAAGCTTGAACTTGAATTAAAATATTTTCCGCCTTACCTTGGGATAAATTAATAACTTTTTGATAACTAGAAATTGCTCGTTCTAGTAAACCCTGTTGTTGTAAAACAGTACCAATATTATAGTAAGCTTGAATATGCTGTGGATTATGAGCGATCGCTTGTTGATAATGAACATAAGCTGCGGATAGATTTCCCTGATTCTGAAAAGCTATTCCCAAGTTATACTGAACGTAGTGGAGATGTGGTACTAAAGTTAATGCTTCTTGGTATAACGATATGGCAGTTTCTAGTTTTTCCTGCTTTTGATATAACAATCCCCTTGAAGCTTTTTCTTCAGCTAACTTCAATACTTTTGAGGATTCATTGCTTATGTTTTGTTGATAGTAGTGCATTGTGATGAGTTTTGAACTTTGAGTTTATCCTATTAGTCATAATTCATAAGTCAGAAGCCAGAAGTCAGAAGTTTTTGAGAAATTGTATGATTAACTCCTGACTCCTAAATCCTAACTCTTGACTCAACTATTCAACCAGACATCACATAATTAGATAATTTCAAAATCATCGCCAGTAATATCTAGATTACTATCTAATTCCAGGAATTTTATAGCATCATTGTTTTCGTTAATATAGTACATAAAGCCTTGGTCTGAGTCGTAGACTAGATTCGCATCTGGATTTTGAGCAAATTCATCAAGAGTAGTAAATTCATCAGGGTTGAAAGTACCACCAGACCCAATTAACTCGTCGAAGCTACCAGCACCAAGCTGTATCTTGTCTTCTCCTGGAGCAAAGTCAGTGAGAGTATCTACTCCAGAATCTCCAGGAACAAAATTGTTGAGAGTATCCAGACCAGACATATCAGTTCCATCTGCAATAAATGTCTCTGACTCGAAAAACTCAAAACGGAAAATATCTGCTCCTCGACCCCCTTCTAGCAGGTCGTTACCTCCACCACCGACAATTAGATCGTCTCCTCTACCTCCGTCAACCGTATCATCACCTGCCCCACCAAGCACAGTATCATTACCACGGTCTCCTGAAACTAGATCGTTTCCTTCTTCTCCAACAACGAAATCATCACCTCTACCACCAGATACAGTATCATTTCCAGCACCACCTCTGACATTATCAAATCCCCGACCGCCAGAAACTATATCGTCTCCTTCCTCACCTCTGAGCAAGTCATTATCTCTACCACCAAACAAAGTATCATCACCTTCTCCACCTCTAAGCGTATCAGACCCTCGGTCACCACGAAGTTCATCATTGCCATCTTCACCATCTACCCAATCATCATCTCTTCCTCCATCGGCGGTATCGTCATCTTCTCCGCCAAATATAGTATCAGACCCTCGGCCACCACGAAGTTCATCATTGCCATCTCCACCATCTACCCAATCATCATCTCTTCCTCCAGATGCAGTATCGTCATCTTCTCCGCCAAGTAAAGTGTCTTCGCCTCTTTTACCTTTAATCGAATCATTTCCACCAAGACCTTCAATCGAATCCCTGCCATTTGTACCAGACAGCGATCCGTTGCTATTGTTATTAGTTATAAATGTTACATCATCAGCAGGATCGCTTGGTGGTTGATTAATAATAGGTTCTTCGTCGCCGAAATCTGGAATTATTGGACTAGGAGCAACAATTTCTGACATAGTAATTTTTGATTTATTTTAATTAACTAAGGTTTATTTTTTGGATTGAAACAGTAACATTTATTCCGCTATAAATTAGGCAAAAAATATCGAATATGAAATTCATCACAGTATATTCGCACAAGAATTTAGACATCAATTTAGACATCAAAATTTATTAAGCCTAACTTATGACTTTTGCAGAGTAGATGGTTGATTTCTCTGTTTTGTTTCAGTATCTACGAATTGAAAATTAATTTCAAATAAATACTATTTATTTCTCATGTTTAAATCAACATATAACGTAGATGTTTCATCATCTTAATTTTGTTCGGTATATGTCAGAAAATATACTTAACACTTAGTAGTAACCATGACCGCGACATAAACGCTTCGGCAAATATTTTGGCTGCGGGACTCGCAGTGTCAGTATGTGGAGTGGGCTTTTAAGCTTCACTCGTAAAAATAGTATCATGTACGGTTGAATATTAATATAAAGATATTATGAAGATATTGTTAAGCTATTGTGAAGAGATTATTAAGATATTGTTAATATATTAGGGATCGGGGGAGTAGGGGAGTATGGAACCCACCCCTAATACCAAATTGATAAATGTTTGCTACAAATAGCTAGGATATTTATTAGAATTTATAATTTAGAAGTCAGAAGGCATAATAGATATATTTAATACCATTTTTGATGTTTTAAGTCACCTTTTTCGTGAAATATACTTTATCTGAAAGTCTTTTTATGGTGCTTATTATTCGTAACATTATTTCAGCAGGGTAAAGAAGAATTGGTAGATCGTCGCCATCAATATCCAGGGCCAAAAGGACTCCTCTCAGATGAACGGCAAGGCCAACTAAAAATGGCCATCCAAGAGAAAGCACCAGATGGAGGATTATGGAATGGGCGTCAGGTAGGGGATTGGTTAACAGAATTAATAGACCATCGAGTTGATTCCTACGGAATGCTTCGCAAACAGCCCAGAGGATGGGAATATTTACGCTCAATAAAATATAGATTACGAATCCTCCGACCTGAGCATCAGAAATCAGCAACCCCAACCGAACAACTAGCAACTTGTATTTCTGAGTACTAATCAACAAAAAAAACGTCCTACTGCGATAGATTTGCATAAACGTTTAATTGCTGAAGTTAAAAGTGAAAATTCATGGTATTATGAAGTATCAAAGTGTTCTCCCCAGCAAGCCTTAAGAGATTTAGAGAGGGCATTTAAAAACTTTTTAACTATTCCTAAACGTGGATTTCCGGCCTTTAAGAAAAAAGGGAAAAAAGATAGTTTCTATTTAGAAGGAAGTATTAAAATTCTGAAAGGAAACTAAGTAAGTCGGTATAAATAAACTCAATTATTTAACAGAATGTAAATTGGTTTAAAACCTTTACCGAAAAAATTGTGGGTATGCGCCTCCCCTTTTAAGGGGATAATAAAGAAAAATTTTCATCTCTTTGTCAATCCTCTTCTTTCAAGGAGAGGTAATTATTCATTATTCATTATTCATTATTCATTGTTGAACCCTACTCCCTACTCCCTCTTTTCTGGAGAAGTCTAATGTAGCAACTGCGGTTTCTCAGCAGACAGAGACTTTAATGCTGCTGTTAACCTAGAAAACTATGTAAGTCAGTAAGTAGAGTTCCCGCCGGTTTTAAGCCTGCTCTCGAAGATAAGTTGCAGACTGCGGTCAGTGGTCTTCAGTGTTTGCGCAGCAGTCCGTAGGAAAACAGGAAGCTAGATCCAAAGCTCATGCCATCATGCTTTGGGTAAGTTTGGGTAAGTCCCGGTAGAACGGAACCTGTTTGTAATCAAACCTTTGAAAATTTATCCCAGATGGAAGATATAGTTTTTGAGCGATGTATCAAATTAATGAAACAGCGTTCGTGAAACGTGCCGGAGGCAATTGCTCATTCAAGGTCTCACTTGTTTTCGTTGGTTGCCTACTGATAATCTATCAAGTGCTTGAAGAGTCGCGTTCGCGGAGCGTGGTGTCAGCTGTATCGCTCAGGTTTTACACGCTCCGATGCTACCGGACATGATATTCTATTACTATTCAACCGGACATAATAATAATTAAATAGTTTCAAAATCATCGCCAGTAATATCTAGATTACTATCTAATTCCAGGAATTTTATAGCATTATTGTCTGCGTCGATATAGTACATAAAGCCTTGGTCTGAGTCGTAGACTAGATTAGCATCTGGATTTTGATCGAATTGATCAAGAGTAGTAAATTCATCAGGGTTGAAAGTACCACCAGGTCCAACTAACTGATCGAAGCTATCAGCATCAAGCTGTATCTTGTCTTCCCCTGGAGCAAAGTCAGTGAGAGTGTCTACTCCAGAGTCTCCAGGAACAAAATTGTTGAGAGTATCGAAACCAAATATCTCAGTTCCATCTGGAATAAATGTCTCTGACTCAAAAAACTCAAAATGGAAAATATCTGCTCCTTGACCACCTTCTAGGAGGTCGTTACCTGCACCACCCTCAATGAGATCGTCTCCTTTACCTCCGTAAACCATATCATCACCTGCTCCACCAAGCACAGTATCGTTACCGCGGTTTCCCGAAACTAGATCGTTTCCTTCTTCTCCAGCAACTAAATCATCATCTCTACCACCATAGAGACTATCATTTCCGGTACCACCTCTGACATTATCAAATCCCCGATCGCCAAAAACTAGATCGTCTCCTTCCTCACCTCTGAGCAAGTCATTATCTCTACCTCCATATACAGTATCATTTCCCTCACCACCTCTAACCGTATCAGACCCTCGGTTACCATGAAGTTCATCATTGCCCTCTCCACCATCTACCCAATCATTATCTTTTCCTCCGTAGGCCGTATCACTACCTTCTCCGCCAAATATAGTATCAGACTGTCGGTTACCGTGAAGTTCATCATCTCCTTGATCTCCACTAACCCAATCATCATCTCCTCCTGCATAGACAGTATCGCTATCTTTTCCAGCAAATATAGTGTCTTGGCCATCTCCACCTTCAATCAAATCATCTCTATCAAGACCTAGGATCAAATCCCTATCATTTCCACCAAACAACGATTCGTTGTTATTGTTAGGAGAGTCAATTATAGCTGTTACATTATCACCAATTTCAACAGGATCGCTTGGTGGTTGATTAATAATAGGTTCCTCGTCGCCGAAATCTGGAATAATTGGATTAGGAGTAATTTCTGACATATTTTTTATTGATTTTAATTAACTAATATTGATTTTGTGGATTTAAACAGTCATATTGATTCAACTATAAATTAGGCAACAAATATCGAATATGACATTCATCACAGTATATTCACGCAATAATTTAGACATCAAAACTCTGTGCTTTAAATAAAATAAGAAAAATGTATTTATATGTATTCTTCGTTATTGATTAAGCCTAATGTATGATGTTTGTAGAGTAGATGTTTGATGCCCTAGTTTTGTTTGAGTACCTACAAGTTGAAAATTAATTTCAAGCAAATACTATTTGCTTCTCTTTGTTGATCTGACCTATTTTATTGACATATTAGGTTAGTCAAGTAGAGGTTTAATCATCTGATTTTGTTTCGGTATTTATACAGGTTACATTCCGCACTTCATATTGTGGCAAAAAATAATTTGTGCCAAGAGTATTGCATGATAAAAACTCAAACTTTCATCATTAATTATAATTATATATTACACAAGCTTATTCACTCTATTCTCAAGAATTCAGCCTACAATCAACTTGATTCGTTGAGAATATCTTGAAGCGCAGAATATCAAATACAATTAACATTTAGCTTCAGTATTCATAAGTTGCAATATGAGTTTTTTGGTCAAGGTGATTAGTTATATCTATCCTTTTTGTGCAGATGCTTTTTCATAAGAACAATACTTACTCTATAAGTCTTTTTGGCAGTTTATAAATTCCCTAAATATATCTGGAGTTTTAAATTTACTTACTGAATATTTAGAGCATATTTTTTAAAGTGGTGTATAAAACTTGTAGATACATTCCTATTCTTTAATTCTTGTCTCCTCACCCCACTTTAAAATCAGGAAAAAGATTTTTTGCGGTAGATCGCCTAGATAATTGAGAAATATCCTCTGATCATTCTTCTAATATTTTTCGCAATTTCCGGTTAATTTATTCAAGTTATACAAAAAAAGTTATTCTTCATATTTATTGGACTTTGCCGTAGTTTTCACCGAACACCATCACTGATCGGAAAAAATAAGGAGTATCAGAAAAAGGAAGGAAGGAAAAAAGATTTAATTTTAAAAAGCGTTTCAGTCCGGAATGCTCTGCAAGCAGCAATTCAGCTTAGATTTACGCTGAAACGGAGAGAAATCCAATTTGTTAGCTGACAACTAGTTAACTTCTGGAACAAGTCTCTTGTTTTTTCGTCGTTACGATCGCCAAGTCAACTTGGTTAAGAAGTCTAATCTTTTATTAAAGAAGAAAGGTTGATTTGGACTGATAGAGTGTTTCTGCAAAGTCTCTATCTGACATAATTCTAGGAGCAAAGAACAAATAGGACAGTTAGTTTTATAATCAATAATTAACTAGATTGTATATCACTATCAATTACTAGAAATAGATACTATGGAAACTATTATTGCTGCTCTTAAGGAGTGGAATATTGCTATTAATGCTTTAGAAAAAGGTAACACAATTATGTTGTTAAGAAAGGGTGGTAT
Organism: Okeania sp. SIO2B3; assembly: GCF_010672525.1. Lineage (GTDB taxonomy): Bacteria > Cyanobacteriota > Cyanobacteriia > Cyanobacteriales > Microcoleaceae > Okeania. The sequence goes on from NZ_JAAHGH010000023.1 coordinate 81,567, forward strand.
TCGGGAAAAGAAGGGTAATTTTACGGTTGCGTATAAACAGGTTTTACTCTATCCAACCTTTGAACATCAACAGCCAGATTTACTTAAGCCAGAATATGTAACTCAGGTGCAAGTTGTAGATTCAGGTTGGCATCCTGAGAAAATTAAAATTAGTAGTTTTGCTGAGATTACTCATATTTTGCCAGTGAGTGATGAATCTATCTTAAATAAGTTGTTTGTCTATCATATTTGGAATGAAAAATTTGTCAGTGATCGCCTAAAATGGAAACCTCAACAACCACTTTATATTTTACTTTTAAGAACTTATAAACTTTCCCAGAACTATGAGATTTTTTATCGTCGCGAATATGGAGGTTGTCGTTCCTGGATAGAGTTAACTCAACCAATTAGTACTACTAACTCAGTTCCTGTTTTTACTGATGATAATTATCAGAAATTATCCACAGAAATTTGTCATATTTTGACCGAATAATTAAGATTTAAAGTCTCTTATATCAAATCTCACCCATTATTGCTACATCTCCTTGAGAGTAGGGAGTAGGGAGTAGGCAGTAGGCAGTAGGGTTCAAAGAAATAATACCATTTCTCAAAAACTTTTCTACACTTTGTTGAGCAGGGGACTCACCCCTCGCCCCTCCCCCGACCGTGGAGGGGAAATAGGGGAGTGGGGGAGTAGGGGAGTAGACCCACCCCTAGCCCCTCCCCCGACCGTGGAGGGGAAGTAAACATAAGAATAATTAACATTAACACAAGCTGAAATTAGCATGCAAAGTGATTTTTCTTGTACCTATCAGTTGACAATTGAAGTATTGCCCAAGTATAGCAATAATGCATGGGAATTGGTATAAGATATTTTGATTTAATACCGATAATCGTGACAAACATTCCTGAACCATTATTATTACTTAATAACTGAAGTTTTAATGAAGTATAGAATTATTTTTGGGAATTGGTATTATTCACAGAATAAATAAAAATAATTTTCGCTAATCCTCTTATTTTCAGGGGAGGTAATTATTAATTGTTAATTATGAATTTTTGAAAGTATTGATACCAATTAATATAGTAAATCTTCATCTTAATCTTCGTTCCCTCAAACTCCAGATACAACTTTGTACCTAATCAAGTTACAAACTACTGTAAGATAATGAAATTATCATCAATCAAACTATGAATACCAATATTAATTCTCAATATATAAATCTGGAAAACGCTCGGATTCATTATCTTGAAACAGGCCCAACAAATTCAGTTAGTGTACTTTTGTTACATGGGGCAAGTTTTAGCGCTCAGACATGGCAAGAAATTGGGACTCTTGAACTTTTAGCTATGACAGGTTATCGAGCAGTTGCTGTAGATATTCCCGGGTATGGTCGTTCTAAAAGAACATCAGTTTCTAGCTTAAGTTTTTTACTAGAATTATTAAATATTTTAAAATTAAATTTTCCAGTTTTAGTATCTCCTTCTATGAGTGGAAGTTATAGCTTACCTTTTGTCATTAATCATAGAGATAAATTAGCAGGTTTTGTAGCAGTTGCAACCGTCGGAATTCAACGTTTTCAGAATCAATTAGAAGGTATTAAATTACCCACATTAGCTATTTGGGGAAGTAACGATCGTATCGTACCTTTAGCACAAGCAGATCTGTTAGTAAAACTAATGCCAAATTCTCAAAAAGTTATTTTAACTGATGCTGGTCATGCTTGTTATATGAAAGAAACGGAAGTATTTCACAAACATTTGATTAAATTTATTGAAAGTTGTAGAAGTGAGTAATATGATGTCCGGTTGAATATTTATAAATAAACGATGGAGTCCTCAGGAGTCATATCAAATCTGTTTTATTCGGTATAAAAATATTCTCCATCTTCACCATTACCAAATATTTATAAATTTCTTCCCTCCTGACTCCTGAGGACTGACTTCTGACTCCTTTTAAGGATGAATACTACCATCCGGCATGATTGCACCTTTGAGGTCAGTATCTCGAATATTTGCAGTATCCAGTTTAGCACCGCTAAGGTTGACCCCACGAAGATTAGCACCTCGTAAATAAGCTTTGCTGAGATTAGCATTCGTAAGATTAGCACCCCGTAAGTCTGCACCTTCCAGAGAAGCTTCCCTAAGATTAGCATTCTTCAAATAAGCACCCAGTAGATTAGCATTTTCCAGATTACTACCTTCGAGATTAGCACTTTCGAGATCGGCATTTTCTAAATTCACACTGCGATAACCATGACCTTTATATCCTGCGAGTACAGCATCTTTAAGATTAGCCTGTTTTAACTTAGCACCCTTGAGGTTAACACCATCTAACTTGGCATTCTTCAAATTTGCATTTTCGAGATCGGCATTCTCTAACTCAGCACTAAATAAATTTGCTCCCAAAAGATTAGCATTTTTCAGGTTAGCGTTTTCTAGCTTGGCATAACCAAGGTTAGCTCCCCACAAATTAGTATCTCGAAGATTTGCTTGAGTCAAGTTCACATTCCACAGATTAGCATATCCGAGATTAGCACTCCAGAGGTTGGCAGACTGTAAATTTGCGTATTTGAGTTTAGCACCTCTTAAGTCAGCATTTGATAAGTTAGCAGATGAAAGGTTAATACCTCCCAAACTTGCTTTCCATAGATCGGCGTCTTCAAGGTTAGTATTATTGAGATCGGCACCTTCTAGACTAGCATCTTTGAGGTTGACATCTTTCAAGTTTGCATAAGCTAAATTAACATTGTTTAACTCACACCGAGGACACTGACCTGTTTGCAATAAAACTTGCTGCAAATGCTGCTTTCTTGCATTAGAACGAGATATTTCTTGCTCTATCCGAGAATTTAACCATTTATTTTCACCCCAGGTTGTTAGTGCTGCTATGGTGCTAGCAAATGCGAGCAAACACAAACTAATTGTTGCTACCCCAGTAAATATTTTTGTAGTTTTTTTCCTGCCAAATTGCATTGCTTCAGTTTTCATATCTCCTGCATTTTCAATATCTTTCAGCATTTGGAGAGCAATCTCAGCATTGGGGAAGCGATATGTTAAATTTGGCTCCAGCATTTTTTCTAGCCAATTAACAAATGCTGGTTCTAGTTTTGGCACCAATTTTTTAAAATTAATTCGATAGCTATCATCAATTAGTTTGCCTATTTCTCTGGATTTTGTATTAGTTAATAAACAGATTAAAGTTGCACCTAAACTGTACAAATCTGATGCTTTTGTGAGTTCTCTATTGAACAATTGTTCTGGTGGCATAAACCCTAAAGTGCCTTTGACTGCACTACTAACCGCTACATTACCATCCCCACTGCGAGCAAATCCAAAATCTACTAGGTAAACTTTTAGTTGAGTAACGTTGCGTTCAACTAAGATATTTTCTGGTTTAATATCCCGATGAATAATTGGTGGTATTTGCTGTTGTAGGTAAACTAAAACTTCTAATACTGCTTGAGCAATTTGTTTAATTTCTGCTACTGTCCAATGCTGTGTTTGGGCAAGGGAGGGAGCATTTTTGTACTCTTGTACTAAGCAAAAGCCATTTTCTGTTTCAAATGAATCTAGATAACGCGGAATACTAGAATGATTTAGTTGTTGCAGTAGTTCAATTTCTCGATGATAACTATCATATTCTGCCCAATTGGCAAATTGATATTGTTTAGTTACAACAGGTGTTTTTGTCGTAGTATCAGTTGACAAATAAGTAATGCGACCCCCATTTGGATTACAACCTAGTTCTTGTTGAACTTGATAACGTTGGTTAAAAAACTCTGGTAGATTCGTCATAATTAGTAATTTTGTTAGACCTTTGATACATTGGACAGAAAATTGAACCTTAAATATTGTAGCTTTGAATTAGTAGTTATAACAGAAGCAAGAAGGAATAAAAAAGAAGGAAGAAGGAAAAATCTTGCGTTGTCTGAGTTTTAAGGCAGAAGAAAGAACCAAGAATAAAGAAGGAAGAAGGAAAAAATTGGCGTGTCTGAGTTTTAAGCTTTTTATCTATCCTAACCTTTTTAATATTATACCAATCACCAAAAATAATGCTATACTTCATTAGAACTTCAGTTATTAGGTAATTAACTTATATCGAATAACTTTTTTACTACTTTGAGGTAAGTTAATGTTAATTATTCTGATGTTTAATTTTCTCTGTAGGGATGTTGCATGCAACCTCCCTACCAGTTCCCATAGTTTTGATATTAATTCCCAAAAATTTACTTTATGTCAAAAGTTAAATTAGTAGTCTTTGATATGGCAGGTACTACTGTCAAAGATCAAAATGAAGTCCAAAATTGTTTTTTAGAAGCTGCTGCAACTACAGGACTTGATGCAAAAGCAGAACGGGTAAATTCAATGATGGGATGGTCAAAAAAAATAGTGTTTGAAACACTTTGGCAAGCACAAATAGGTCAAGAACATCCTGATTATTCCACTAAAGTTGAAACTTCTTTTACTAAATTCAAAGAAATTCTGGAAAATCACTATAAAACTCAGCTTGTGGAACCAACAAACGGGTGTTTAGAAATTTTTACTTGGTTGCGAACGCAAAATATAAAAATTGCTTTAACAACTGGATTTTATCGAGAAGTAACTAACATTATCTTACACCGTTTAGGATGGGATAAAAATTTGAATGGCGATTATATTGGAGACAACAAATCAATTATTCAAGCCTCTATTACTCCCACAGAAATTTATAATAATGAAGGTCGTCCCAAACCTTACATGATTCAAAAAGCAATGTATAAACTAGGAATAAAAGACTCACAAACTGTGATAAAAATTGGGGATACTCCTTCTGACTTAGAAGCAGGAATTAATGCTAACTGTTTATATACTTTTGGTGTGACAAATGGTACTCACACAAAAGAACAATTAGCACAATACCGCAATGATGGATTACTCAACTCACTCTTAGAATTAAAAGTACAAAATGTTCAACAATTAATAATTAATAATTAACAATTACTCTCCTTGAAAAGTGTGTCAGCCCAGTAGGGTGTGAAGCGCGTTAGCGTAACGCACAAAGCCCTATATTTATTGTCAGTGCCTAAGTCCAATTTATCTCAGTAACTTGAAAAACGCTATATTAGAATAAGTGGAAAATAAAATATGACTCAAACTCATCAAGCAGATGTTATCGTTGTCGGTGCAGGTATCGTTGGTTTAGCTCACGCTTTAGCAGTTGCTAAACGCGGTCTCAAAGTAGTAGTCTTTGAAAGAAACCCTTATGCAGTGGGAGCATCTATTCGTAACTTTGGTATGATTTGGCCAATTGGACAACCAAAGGTCAAATTACGCGATCGCGCTCTCAAATCAAGAGAAATTTGGTTAGAAGTCGGAGCAAAAGCAGGTATTCATTTAGATCGATGTGGTTCCCTACATCTTGCCTACCGAGAAGATGAACTACAAGTAATCAAGGAATTCATAGAAACAACAACTCAACAAGAGCAAGAGACATTAGCTTTGCTCACACCCGAGCAAGTAGCAGAAAAAACTCCTGCCGTAATTACTGATGGTTTATTAGGAGCATTGTGGAGCGCAACAGAAATAATAGTTGACCCCAGAGAAGCAATCAAAAAAATACCAGGTTTCTTATCAGCAGAATACAATGTTGAGTTCAAATTCGGCACAGTCGTCACAGAAATTTCCCATCCTTATCTGATAGCGGGTGGAGAAAAATGGCAAGCAGATCGTATTTTTGTTTGTAGTGGAACTGACTTTGAAACCTTATATCCTGATACTTTTGCCAACAGTGGAATGACGAAAGTCAAATTACAGATGATGCGAACAGTACCTCAACCTGAAAACTGGCGTGCTGGTGTAGCATTATGTGGCGGGTTAACCTTGACTCATTACACTTCCTTTGCACACTGCGCATCTTTAGCAGCACTCAAAACCAGAATTGAAACAGAAACCCCCCATTTTCCTGAGTGGGGAATTCATGTGATGATGTCACAAAATGCAGCAGGTGAGTTAATTATTGGTGATTCCCATGAATACGGTTTGAACCCAGAACCTTTCGACCGAATACAAATCAATCAATATATATTAGATTACTTGAAAAAATTTGCTCAGGTTCCCACGTTAGAAATTGCCGAAACTTGGCATGGAATTTATGCCAAACTTCCAGGCAAGACTGAATTTATCGCTCAACCAGAAACGGGAGTCACAATTATTAATGCTTTGAGTGGAGCAGGTATGACTTTATCCTTTGGTTTAGCAACAGAAGTAGTGGAAAAAATGCTGTAACAGGAAGAAGGAAGAAGGAAGAAGGAAGAAGGAAAAATCTGACGTTGCCTGAGTTTTAATAGCATTTATCAATAGTAATGCTATGTTTGATTACCATCTCCCCACCCTTCCCCTCCTGGGAGGGGTCAGGGGTGGGTTGCCATCCCCCACCATCTCCCCATCTCCCCATCTCCCCATCTCCCCATCTCCCCATCTCCCCATCTCCCCATCTCCCCATTGAAACCTTTTTAACCATAAATAAGTCTTATAATAATAGTAGTTTCTTAAGTTGAAAAGACTTTGCAAATGCCTAAAAAGCTTGAGAATTCATCAACATAATGCAAAAAAAAATCAATGATGGCAGAAATTTTAGCACTTCAAATTGATTCTAATCAAATTAATCTTGTACCAGGATTTACCATTTCATTATTCGGCACTGTAGGAGCAACAGATAGCTTTGATTCTTATGATATTACTATCAATGAACCTCAATTATTAGAAGTTAACTTGTTCGATATTATCACCAGTGCTGATATCATAGTAAATGATAGTAATGGAAATCCTATTCCTGGTGGAGCAGGAAGTCAACCACTTTCTACCCCAGAGAATTTTACCATTCCTCTCAGTCCTGGTAACTATCAAGTATTAGTGTTTCAACCACTTAATGATTTTTCTCTAGGAGGTACAAATTATCAACTTGATTTAGTCTCTATTAGTTCCAATAACCCGCCAGTAAACCCCCCCATCAACCCACCAGTAAATCCTCCCATCAACCCGCCAGTAAACCCTCCCATCAATCCACCAGTAAATCCTCCTGGTTTTACTGATAATAGTAACAATAGTATAAACACAGCCACTCCTTTAGGTAGTATATTTCCCGGAATACCCATAACTCGCTCGGCTACAATTAATGATTTTGATACAGTAGATTACTATCGCGTTACAGTTGAGCAACCCATAACTTCAGGAGTTGCCTTGCAAAATATTACTGGCAATCTTGATGTAGATGTATTAGATAGCAATGGTAACTTAATTGCCCGCGGTAACAACCTAGGGTCATCAAATGAGGCATTTCAGTCAGGTTTATTAACCCCCGGCGAATATTTTATCAATGTCTTTCAGACTGCTCCTGGTATTACCAGTAACTATGATTTAAGCCTGTTTCCAGCAAGTGCAAATATTAATCCTCCACCACCCCCTAATCCACCAACACCCCCTAATCCACCAACACCCCCTAATCCACCAATACCCCCTAATCCACCAACACCCCCTAATCCACCAATACCACAAATTATCCGTTTCAAACAACAAAAAAATAATAATAAAAAAATAGACAAAATAAAAAATAAAACAAAATTAGATAGTACAAAAAAATATATTTTTAATATAAAAAAAAAAAATACAAATACAACAATA
>NZ_JAAHGH010000230.1 GCF_010672525.1 Okeania sp. SIO2B3
TTTAACTCCCCCGGCGGGAAGTCCCGCGCTCTCCCGTAGGGGAGCGTCGTATGGGAAAGCCGGGCGTTATGTGTGTGGTTCGTCCTGATTTTCTATATACTTCTTTAGCACTGAAACACTGACGCCACCACAGCTAGCAATAAAGTAAGATTCACTCCAAAACACAGCTTTGAAATAAGCTTTATTGATTTGTTCTGAAAACTCTGTTCTCAGCCTTCTGCTGCTTACAGATTTTAGATTGGTAACAAATTTAGGCAACTCAAGCTGTGGGTAGTATTGGAATAGCAAGTGTACATGGTCGGGTTCACCATTAAACTCTATTAGTTTGCACTCCCATTTAGTGCATAGATTGTCTACTATTTCTCCTAATCGTTTGAGCATCTCCTGATTGATTACTTTTTTTCTATATTTTGTTACTAAGACTAAGTGAGCTTTCATGTCAGATACGGCTCTGCCACTAGATACAAAATCTTTTTTCATAATTATTTTGCTATAGCTGTTGACAATTGTATATACAGTCATTATAATAACAGATGTATAGTGCAGGAATTCAAATCTCTATGCTATTGAAATACAAGTACAAGCTAAAACCACATAAAAGTCATACAGTTATTATTGCTAATTGGTTAGAAATGGCCCGAAAGCAATATAACTATCGTTTGGCTGAAAGGTTAAACTGGTTTGAAGCAACGCGTACACCAGTTAATGCTTGTCCACTTAATGTTTCAGTAGTACCTGTAGAACGGATTTATCAAAATATTCCGGAGTTGAGAACGCAAACGCGCGACGGTAGGAAAAAGGATAGTAATGGTCATCCGATAACAAAGAAAGGAGATAAGCACCCGAACATAGTTAATGGTTATGTTTTGTGGGAAACGGTACAGCTAGCGGATTTAGCACAGACTAAAAAACTCTTCCCTGAGTATAAGTCTATGCACTCCCAGGTTCTTCAAGACGTTATTCAGCGCGTGCAAACCACAATGGATAACTTTACTTTACCTGACAAAAACGGCAAAACCAGTGGTAGACCGAAATTCAAGGGAAGGCATTATTATAACTCGTTCAGTTATCCTCAGTTATCAAAAACCAATATTGTTAAAAATGCTAACGGTCGTTTTTGTGTCAATTTACCAAAAATTGGCCTAATCCCCTTCCTGTACAATCGCCCAATACCAGAAGGTTTCAAGGTTAAGACGGGTACAGTAATTCGAGAAGCGGATGGATACTATATCAGTTTCACAATCGAAGATAAGACTGTGCCTTATGAGGTTGTAGAAATTCAACCCACCGAAGATAACTCAAAGGGTATTGACTTGGGATTATTACACTATGCTGTTACATCTGATGGGGAGTTTATAGAAGTCCCTAAGTTTTTTAGACTCTCTGAACATCGTTTGTCTAAACTTCAAATGAGATTGGCTAAGAAACCAAAGCACTCAAAACCTTGGAAAATTCTCAAGCGTAAGATAGCGAAACTGCATCAACTAATAGCGAGGCAAAGATTAGACTGGCAATTCAAACTTGCTTATCATCTGTTTTCGGATGTAAATGTTATGTTCATCGAAGACTTGCAAATAGCTAATTTAGTCCGACGTTGCAAGGCCAAGTTAGGCGATAATGGTCAATTTTTACCCAACGGCCAATCAGTCAAATCAGGGCTGAATAAGTCTTTGCAAGATGCAGCCTTTGGTAAGTTTGTTCAGATTCTAGAGTATGTTGCCTGGAAACTAGGCAAAAGAATTATCAAAGTAGACCCAAAAGGAACATCTCAGCATTGTTGGGAATGTTTGAGCAAAGTACCTAAAAGCTTATCCGAACGTTGGCATTCCTGTCCGGAGTGTGGACAGGAACTAGATAGGGACTATAACTCGGCACTTCTGATACAGAAAATTGGATTGTTATCAACACAGGAGGAGGACATCACTTCTGTTAACACTGCGGTCAGGGCTTCCTTGGCTGAAGAATCCCGCGCTCTCCCGTAGGGGAGCGTCGGGAGTATGTCAA
>NZ_JAAHGH010000231.1 GCF_010672525.1 Okeania sp. SIO2B3
AAAGAAGAATATAAATAACAAGATGGTTACGGCGTTTTTGTCGCTACACATTATTGTTTGGCAAAAGAATAGCTATATATAGTTGAGCAAAATCATAAAAAATGGAGAGAGTGAATATGGTGTCTATTCCAGACCTAGAAAAAAATTTAGAAAAAATGCAGCAGCTCCTTAATGCTGCACAAAACGAAGTACAAAAGAAAACTTTTCAAGATATTATTGATAATTTAACTAAGCAATTAGAGCAGGAAAAATCTAAATTAAATCCGACTAAAGCTGAGGATTTAAAAGTAGATAAACCTTCAGAGAAAGAGACAACATTTCAATTAAATCAGCAGCAAAAAACTGAAACTAAAAAACAGACAAAATCACAGCCTAAATCTGAATCTAAAATTGAAGCTACTTCAGAAGTTAAAGAAGAAGAAAAATTAGAAAATCAAGAAGAAGAAAGCCTACCACCAAAACAAGATTATGCTTTTCAAGGTATAGGAACTTTGTATGGCAGAATAGTCAGGCGATATGAGGATAATGATGCTTACTACAATCTAATTTCAGAAGGTAAAACTTATCAATTAATTTACAATAGTCCCAAGGTAAAAGAATTTCTCAGGCTAGACTACAATCCTGACAAAAATAGGTATGTAACTGTTTATCCTTACCTTACACATTTCCCTAACAAAAATACTCCCCCCAAACTAGGTTTTACAATAATTGCAGCTAATGATACTCCTCATTTAGATTTTAAGGTTAACGAGTTCAAGCTGTCAGGTTTGTGGCAGTTTATAGCGGTCTGTAAATGTCCTGTAATTTCTATTCACAGAAACCGAAAAGGAAAAGGCGATCGCGTCTCACAATTAAAGAAAAAATTTGATAATGAGAAATTAAATAAACAAATTACTAGAGCTAATCATGTCCCTGTATTGTGGAAGGATGCTCCAGTAAAACCGTTTAGATTTAATCCTAAGTTGGAGAAAGATAAACAAGGTTCACGCTACTTTGTAGAAATTAAAGCTAAATTTCTACCAGGTAGAGAACAATGGGGATTCATGGAATTACTTGGAGAGCCAACTTTAGATGTTCCTAAATTTTATAAACCCGAGAAAATTTCCAATCCTCAAGTAGCATAATATCCTTTTCTCGACTGCAAATGGGTAAACTCATCTCTACGAATGTGAAGTTCTCTCCCGTTAAATCGCCTGATTATAACGGGAGACCCCTTACCGAATCTAGTTGTTGGTTTGGGTTTGAATCCCCATATACTCATATTGCTGTCTCCAGCAATCCTTCTTTAACTTAACAAATTCCTTCTCGAAACGCTTTTGCAGCAGCAAGAGGACTTGGATTCTGAATACATTCGGTTAATAACTCGATGTTTAATTCAGGTAAAACTTTACTGCGATCAATAGCTTCATAACCAAAGGTAGCAGTGAATTGCTCCGAATCTTGTCGCAGATAGTAAATAGCAAGGCGATCGAATTGCCAAAACCAAACTTCTTGTATCCCTAGTTGTTGATAGAGAGCCAACTTATTAATCCCACCCGACGTGACAACGACTTCAATGGCCAAATCGGGGAATTCTTTATCTGTGCCAATACAATAACTCTCGTCTGGTTCCCCTCCCACAGACTGTTCAGATTTACTAAAAGTTGTGGAACCTGTGGGAAAGTATTCTGTGTTAGTTTCCAGAAAATAAATTTCTAACAACGTTCCAATTCGGGTTTTTCCACTTTCATGCCGACGACTAGGGGCCACGATTTCCAAAACTCCATCTAAATAACTGATACGGTAGGAGGAGCGATCCCCCAAAACTGACAATAATGTTTCGTATTGTGACCAACTCACCGGACTAATGGTATGACGTTCTTCCGGGTCGTCAATCTGGAGACGTTCGGATAAGTCATTTAATAGAATCATCTAAAATAG
>NZ_JAAHGH010000232.1 GCF_010672525.1 Okeania sp. SIO2B3
AACCTCACGGGGTGACAAGCGCCTCAAAAGCATTGTGGGGTAAGAGTTTAAAAGATATAATCCCTTTAAAAAATTAAATGTTTTTCTCATAATAATTATTCTCATAAAGGGTTCGCGATCGCGAAACCACACCCTCTAGGCAGGTTGATGTATTGTTCAATTACATAAGGCTAACAAAATTTATATTGGTCAATTTGAAAAATTTTAATCATTGGACATTAGATAAATTCTGAAAGATTGCAAGTGCAAATACTTAATGTAATAATCTAGACATCGCTTTTAATCCCCTGTGATAATTCTGCTTTTTCTGTGGATTTAGATTCATCATAACTTGGATAATATCAACTAAATATTCCCAGGCCATGACCCACAACTCACCATACATACCTACCCAAAAATTGCTATGTCTTCTATCTTTTCTAGCTGGTTCTGTTAGTCTACAAATATAATTTTGATACCCAGATTTTTTGATAAATTTACCTTGATAACATGAACCAGTGTAAGCAATAGCTATAAGTAAAATTAAATTGGTCAAACGTTGGGTATTAGCTTGACTTCCCTCCAAATTATATCCACCTGTTTTACAGTCTTTAAACATGGCTTCGATGCCCATTCTCGACCGATAAATTTTTAAAACTTCATCCAAATCATTAAGATTTGTTAATAAGTACCAAGGCTCTGTCTTGAGTGCGTCTTTCATTCCGAGGAGACCTCGGAATTACGCACTCGCTTTTTCTACTTTCTGATTATATTTTCCTTTCCAATATGCTGCTAGATTAAATCTTCCGAAACCTTTATTTTGAGTAATATTGATATGGCTCAAAAAAATTTTTGTTCCGGGATATATCGGCAAAGAACTAAGTTGTTCATAGTTTTTACCAGGTTTTCTATAGTAAGTATTCTGTTTTTGTCGAAAAACAAAGTAAATTTTTTCAGGTGATTTTTGATTTTTGAGCCAGTGTGATAATTCAACGCCGTGGAATTCACGGTCTCCAATAACTACTAATTCATATTTTTTTAAATATTCGTAAAACAGGCTTAATAATTGCCTTCTGTTCTCCTAAATTACTGCTGCCCTTTTTCTCTAAAATTTGCCAATAAATAGGTAAAGCTCGTTTTTTGTAGATGACCCCTATCACAAATATATTCTGCTCTTTCCCCTATCGTTCTATCTATAGTAATAATTAACCGACTACCAGAGCGCAAATTCTTTGTCAATAAGCATCTTGATGATCGGGAACCAAAACAAGGGTAAACTTAAAGAAAATAATGTTAAAAATCTTTGAATATGACGGCGACGGCTTTCATATTTAATAGGTAAAGGAAAACAAGCTGCTAACTTTTCTATTTTTACAGTTTTCTGGACAGTAATTAGCCAAACTAAAATTTTCAAAGTTTGGACTTGAGTATCTGTCAAAGATTGTTTAAAATATGACTCATATAATGAAAAAAAATCCATTGGGGTCGGTCTATTTGCGTTAGTGGACCGACTTTTTTTTAGCATAAAATATGGTTGATGGCTAGTATCTATATTGACATAAAAATCAACTAAAAAAGTGAGGTGTGGGTGTGGGTTCGCGATCGCTCACTCTTTATCAGAATAATTATTATTATGAGAAAAACATTAGAGTTGTTGAAAGGGATTATATATTTTAAACCCTTACCCCACAATACTTTTGAGGCGCTTGTCACCCCGTGAGC
>NZ_JAAHGH010000233.1 GCF_010672525.1 Okeania sp. SIO2B3
TATGAAAATTTCCTACTTCCTATGGTCAAAAATACAACATATTCCTCCCATAAATAAGAAGTACAGAGATTAACAATTAAATATTTGTAGTGAGGCAATCTAGCCATCTATAGGTCTATCTCACCTTTAATGGAATCTGCTGTATCTTTCTTTTTGTTTTTGATTGAGAGGAAAGATTTACTTCTGACTTCAGCTATACTCACCTGATTCTTAGATGCAGTTTCTCGCAATTAAAATCAGGAATAAACAAGAAGAAAGAAGTCAGAAAATTCTCAATATAAATTAGCATTCTAGAAGTATCAATAGAGGTGAAAATTTCCTACTTCCTATCACCAAAAATATCTTCCTCTTTATTTTTTATTGAGGGCAAAAATTGACTTTTTACTTCAGCTATACTCACCTTATTCGCTGTTAAATTTTTGTCTTTATTCTCTTGACTCTTTCTTACTAACTATTTTTATACCAAGTGTGAAAAAAGAATGCTATACTTAGGTGAAACTTCAATTATTAAGTAATTAACACAGGCAAAATAACCTTTTTGATAATTAGCACGCCAATTACTGTTAATTATTCTTATGTTTAATTCTCCCCTACTCCCTTACTCCCCCACTCCCTTACTCCCCTACTCCCCTACTCCCCTACTCCCGAGAAAAATGAACTATGAAAAAAGAAAATTTATATCTTTGTATGGGTTCAGCTTGTCATCAACTAGGAGTTTATGAAGTATTACCAAAACTTCAAAGTATGATTAGCGAATATCACCTAGAAGACAAAATAGAATTAAAAGGTTCATTTTGTTTAGAATCTTGTAGTGATGGAATTGTAATGAAATACAAAAACCAAGTATTCATCAAAATTAACCCCGAAAATATTGAACAAAAATTCCAAGCAGAAATCTTACCCACTATTAACAAATCAAAGGAGTAAATTATCTTGACTAACGAAAAAAATCTCTGGCAAATTCTATGGGAATATGACCCCAATGGCTTAATTGTTGTTGACACTCAGATGAATATTACTCTAGTTAACCCAGCATTTTGTAAAATGTTTAATGTCAATCAAACAGAGATTATTGGTCAACCAGCATCTATAGTTTTAGAAGATTTAACAGACTTTCAAAAAGTCTGGGAAAAAGATGAAGTAATTCGAGGGAAAGAAAAAAAATATCAACCTGAAAATCAAGCAAATTTTGAAGCAGATATTTTATATGTAAAAGAAGTAATTTTTCCTATTCGCGACCAAAATTTAATTGCTTGTATTATGGTTGATATTACCCATGAATGGCAACGAAAACAAGAAATGATTAATCTGAGAAACGAAACAGTTAGTAAAGTAAATGAAGTAGTCGATCATCAGATGAAAGTAGTGCAAGAAATTGCTGGTTTATTAGGAGAAACAACTGCAGAAACAAAAGTCAGTTTATTAAAAATTATCAAAATGGTAAATCAAGAAACTCTCTAATATAGCAGGCAACAGGCAACAGGCAACAGGCAACAGTGGGAAAAATATTTCCCTGTCTAAGATTTATTATCCTCATAAGTCCTAACCAACCCATTATTTGCTATCTCCAGACCAAACTCATGGCAGTTGTCACCCTCATGGTGTCTTTGCTAATGAGTAGTTTTTCTTTTTGGGCGGTAAATACTATTCAACAGGATGCTCGTCTCAATGATACTCGCTATGGTCG
>NZ_JAAHGH010000234.1 GCF_010672525.1 Okeania sp. SIO2B3
AGCATTACTTTACAACGTAAAAACTGAAAACTAATCAACACAATTTTTTTTTAACAATGGAAATAATCTCCTGAGAGTAAAAGCTATGGTTCGAGAGTGAACTAAGTTGGTAAATTTTCCCGTTTGTCCTTTTTCTTGTCCATCGGAATTACTATTCAATTTGGCCTTATATTCATCGAACTTGGCCTGAACTTCTAGGCCAACTGTAGAAATTAATCGTTTCTTCCCAACAGATGTCCGACTCCAGTTATAAAGCTCCGACTTTGCGATCGCAGAACCTGAACTACTAAAACTCTCTATCTGGCCACTTGACCTCTCTTCTTGGCCAAAACCCAAGCGACGCTTAAACGCTCCTTCCGATTCAAACCGACTCAGAGGATAAGTCCGGACAAGCAGCATAGCCCGCGCCATTAACCCAAACCCGAATAAGTCAAAGACTTGGTTGAATTTTGCAAACTCCAGGCGATCGTAAACTAGAGACGATAGACGGTTTCTGAGTAATGCCTCTTGAATGTGATTGTCACAAATTTGGTTAGCTAGATAGCGGGTGTGTGAAGTGATGGTTTTTCCATATCTTGGGCCAACAGAAGAATTGTAAAGGCGATCGTATCTGTTCTTTCCTCTATCTGTGTAACGTGCCCTTTCTGCGACCCAAGAAAACAACGGCGACAAGCCGTCAATTCCAGGTGCAGAGCCTGAAAAAGCAACTTCTGGAAATGAAGATGCCAACTTAGCACGACATCTATTAATAGTGGCCGTGTTATTAGCTTTTAAGCCTTTAATATCTAGGTAAGTCTCATTAATCTCAGCGATCGCCCCAGGCTCAAATCTAAGAAAAGCTGTTTCCTTTTCCCAGTTTTTCAGAGCGTAAGTTGCTAGAGCCAGTGCGTCGGCCTGGTCGTTTTTATCTGGGAGGCGCTCTGATTTTCGTAGATATTTAACTTCAGGATGACCGACCCACCGTACCGATACGTTATGAGTTTCAGCAATAGTCGCCCATAGTTCTGAATAATTCTTGCCCGTCGGCTCCAAAGCAAGACAATTTGCTCCCTCAATAAATTCTACAAAATCTTCTACGCTGGCAGCATTTAAGTGAAAAGTTGAAGAATTGGAACGCTTCAATCTTTTGTGATTTTTAAAATGCGCGCGCAAATCCATTGGAAGCTCTGAGAGGTCCCAACAAACCAGGGAGTTCTTACAGACATCTCCCCCAATTATTCTGTTTGACATGGCGATCTTACGGTTTATTTAAAAATTCCAAAATTCACAATTCGCCTGAAAGCCGTCGAATGACAACTCAAATTACTTTCAAAACTTTGGAACCAACAACCTAGAAAGCTTGCTCATAATGCTTAAAAAGCCCGGAGACTCTCATTACTTTCAAAGCAAATACTTTCTAGGATATTACGGGCGAACCCGCGACTACCGACAATTGTTGTCGGCAGTTTCTGCGCTCACCCGCGAGCGCGTCGTCAGGCGGTTAACTTTGCCTCCAACCTTTCGTCGGGTCAAGAAGCTGCCCTAAGACAAGTTCTTTTAGCTCCTCGTGAAAGCTGAAAAAAGATGCCAAGCCACAATTGCTATTTTCTTGAATCAAAGCGATCGCCTTTTCAATATCATCCTCAGTTAGCT
>NZ_JAAHGH010000235.1 GCF_010672525.1 Okeania sp. SIO2B3
TGGGACTTACACAACTTAACTGGTAAAATTAGACTATAATGCTTGTAAATCAATAATTTTACGTCTCCCGCGATCGCTAGGGGACTTACACAACATTTTAGAGCTGATTTATCAAGTAAATATTAAGAGGCTAAATTACTGACTATACTTGGATTCCAGTAGTTTTATCAAGGTTTACTTTAATTGCGAAAAGCGAGATTATATAAGACTTTTGGCGAAGTTTACACTCTCAGCTCTTAAGCCCAAATATAGCCCAAACTCTGTTTATGAAAGGCAAAGGTGTCAATGTTGTTAGTTAACCAGTTAAAAAAACGGAAAGACATGGCTGTACGAAAAGCTTCTAAAGCATCAGTAAATGTCTTCAAAGGTTTATTTCCCCATTGCCTTTGTAGTCCCCCAGTTAACTTATTACAAATAATAAAAGTATAAGCACAAAAAACCAGGATAAAATGACGTTCTAAACTCCATTTATCTCTAACTTGATACTCTTTTAATCCTAACCATCATGATTGCTTCTCGGTAAAAAACCTCTATCCAATTTCTATTTGAGTAGTTATTTACTATCCACTCAGATGTTACTTTGTCAAGCTCAAAATTGGTAATAAAATAATCAATTTCTGTGGCCTCTTCTATAGAACTAGCATTCATAACGATAGCAAAAGTTCTTTCTCCTTGAAGGCGGGAAATTGATGCTGTAAATGTTGTTACCCAAACGGTTTTTGTTTTTTCTACACTTAAGATAATCGGTTCAAATTCCTCCATTGGTATGCTTTTAGCTAATTCATCTATTCTAGTTTCTATTTCTTCATTGGATTTTTGTTTGACTACTATTTTTCGGTTTTTGGCGATGCCTCCTAAGTATTTTAATTCTCTTTCTTCGAGTTTTTTCAGGAATGTTGTATTATTGCCATAACCAGCATCAATTAAAACTATTCCAGGACGTAGACCTCTGGTGAGGGTGCGGTCGATTAAATCTATTCCTATATCTGGCTTTTTCTGAAATAATTTGTCATCTTTTCCTTTTGGTAAAGAACTAGAATGTTGATATAATTCAATGTCTAAAGGTAAACTTTTTTTTCCATCATAATAATGAGTTGTGACAGTCACTATTCCATTATCTGTTTTGCCTATTTCTCCAATATATTGTCGGCCTACTCCAGATGTAAAATTACCGCTTTTTCGGTGTCCAGAATCGTCTAAAATCAAACTAAACCCTTTCTTGAATTTAGTTTGAGAAAGTTTGTTAATTATTTCTAGGCGACGTTGATTGATTATACTTGCTTCCCAAGGAGAATCTGCGATGAAATGATGTAAGCGATTATATACTACTCCAATAGAGTTATTGGCCATTTGAGATATGTTTTTCCTTTCACTTTCCCCTAGTAATCCACCCAGATAGTGGCGGAATCCTGTTTTTTGGGGTGGGTTTTTCCAACAATCATCAAACTGTTTACACCACCTTTCAAAGCAAGGGGGCATTGCAGTAGGGGTTGTTTCTTTCATAGAATAGCGATCGCGGGAGACGTAAAATTATTGATTTACAAGCATTATAGCCTAATTTGGCCAGTTAAGTTGTGTAAGTCCCA
>NZ_JAAHGH010000236.1 GCF_010672525.1 Okeania sp. SIO2B3
CTATTTTAGATGATTCTATTAAATGACTTATCCGAACGTCTCCAGATTGACGACCCGGAAGAACGTCATACCATTAGTCCGGTGAGTTGGTCACAATACGAAACATTATTGTCAGTTTTGGGGGATCGCTCCTCCTACCGTATCAGTTATTTAGATGGAGTTTTGGAAATCGTGGCCCCTAGTCGTCGGCATGAAAGTGGAAAAACCCGAATTGGAACGTTATTAGAAATTTATTTTCTGGAAACTAACACAGAATACTTTCCCACAGGTTCCACAACTTTTAGTAAGTCTGAACAGTCTGTGGGAGGGGAACCAGACGAGAGTTATTGTATTGGCACAGATAAAGAATTCCCCGATTTGGTCATTGAAGTCGTTGTCACGTCGGGTGGGATTAATAAGTTGGCTCTCTATCAACAACTTGGGATACAAGAAGTTTGGTTTTGGCAATTCGATCGCCTTGCTATTTACTATCTGCGGCAAGATTCGGAGCAATTCACTGCAACCAAAGGTTATGAGGCCATTAATCGCAGTAAAGTTTTACCTGAATTAAACATTGAGTTATTAACCAAATGTATTCAGAATCCAAGTCCTCTTGCTGCTGCTAAAGCGTTTCGAGAAGGAATTTGTTAAGTTAAAGAAGGATTGCTGGAGACAGCAATATGAGTGTATGGGGATTCAAACCAAAATCAACTACTAGATTCGGCAAGGGGTCTCCCGTTATAATCAGGCGATTTAACGGGAGAGAACTTCACATTCGTAGAGATGAGTTTTCCCAATTTGCGGTCGGGAAAAGGATATTATGCTACTTGGGAATTAGAGATTTTCTCGGGTTTATAATACTTAGGAACATCTAAAGTTGGCTCTCCAAGTAGTTCCATAAATCCCCATTGTTCTCTACCAGGTAAAAATTTAGCTTTAATTTCCACAAAGTAGCGATCGCCTTGTTGATCTTTCTCCAATTTAGGATTAAATCTGAACGGTTTAACTGGAGCATCCCTCCACAATACAGGTACATGATTTGCCCTAGTTAATTTCTTGTTTAATTTCTCATTATCAAATTTTTTCTTTAATTGTGAGACGCGATCGTCTTTTCCTTTTCTATTCCTGTGAATAGAAATTACAGGACATTTACAAACC
The DNA here is from genome assembly GCF_010672525.1 of Okeania sp. SIO2B3. GTDB lineage: Bacteria > Cyanobacteriota > Cyanobacteriia > Cyanobacteriales > Microcoleaceae > Okeania. The sequence goes on from NZ_JAAHGH010000236.1 coordinate 1,138, forward strand.
GCTATAAACTGCCACAAACCTGATAATTTAAATTCGTTAACCTTCAAATCTAAATGAGGAGTATCATTAGCTGCAATTATTGTAAAACCTAGTTTAGGGGGAGTATTTTTGTTAGGAAAATGTGTGAGGTAAGGATAAACAGTTACATACCTATCTTTGTCAGGATTGTAGTCTAGCCTGAGAAACTCTTTTACCTTGGGGCTATTATAAATTAATCCATAAGTTTTTCCTTCTGAAATTAGATTGTAGTAAGCATCATTATCCTCATATCGCCTGACTATTTTGCCATATAAAATTCCTATACCTTGGAAAGCATAATCTTGTTTAGGTGGCAGGCTTTCTTCTTCTTTATTTTCTAATTTTTCTT
>NZ_JAAHGH010000237.1 GCF_010672525.1 Okeania sp. SIO2B3
ATCGCACCCCCACGGTGGGTTAATTTTTTATTCATTCAGAAAACTTTTAAAACAGTTAAAAATATGATCAAAAAGGTTTGATAATTACAAACAAAAAAGAATAAAAAGTGAATATATTAGGCTTTGAGCAAGACCATATTGAACAAAAATTGACGGCCAACTCAAGTAATAACATAACAATATTTGTAATGTTTAATTTCCCGGTACAAAACCATACAAATATCAAAACTCACTAATTATTTTTCTCTACCAATTAAATCTGAAAGTAAGGGAAAACATATACAAAGATTTTTCACGATCAATGAATTAAGTGTACCTATTTTTTGGTTCCCTTTAGTACAAATTATGGTAGAAAAAATCTGCGGTTTTCACTCAGAATTAGTATGAATTTTAGATAGAACTGAGTGGCAAAATACTAATATATTAATGATGAGTGTCGCGACCGAAATTGAGAGCATTACCCATATATTGGAAATTTTTAACTCATCAAGGTTCGAGTAATTTAACAGAGCAACAAGCAGTAATGCGTCCGGTATTTCAACTCCTGAAAAAATACCAAATAATCCTCATAGCAGATAGAGAATTCCACAGTATTTTCCGATCACATTGGCTGAAACAATATCAAAAACATCAGGTATATTTTGGATTGAGACGAAAAAAATCAACCATGGTCAAGGGGGGGCAAAAATATTGTCAAACATCAGAATTAAAGGTAAATATCGGTGAAAATAAATTATTATTGAATCAAAAAATAACTAAAACGAAATAGGGAATGTATAACTTACTGATATATGAAAAACACAGATATAGCAATGTGCGCACTTAATATTTACAAATTGCAGGAGGTGTCCAATAGCTAAAAGCCTGATATGATCAGCTTTTTATTCCCCCTTCCGGAGCTGTTGCTTTCCGGAGCTGTTGCCTGGGCACAGCGCTATATCGTCACAAATCTGTTTCAGAAAAATGGTATATTTTTACCAATTTATCCACAGCCGGGAAAGTCAAAAAAGTATCTGGCCAAAGAATGGGAATTGAGGCAATGTTTAAAGACTATCAAACTGGTGGTTATAATCTGGAATCATCAAAAGCCAACGAAAAAAGATTGAATAATTGAGTTTGATTGATAGCTATTTCATACACAATTAATTCATTGACAGGAGAAAAAATCCCAAATCAAAGAATTCAAGAAGATATCTCAAGAACTAATGAAAAAACCAGAAAAGACAGAAGAAACAGTAATTTTTTGATCGGATTATCTGGTATTAACTGGATACTAAATGATAATTTCATGTGGGAATTAGTAGTAAATTTAATGATGCTAAATCCTCATCAAGCCTGATTTGAACTCAGAGGAATTAAAGCTATAAATACACTACTTAATAACACCGTAATTTTTGACTAATAATCGATTAAGAAAAGTGATTTTTAAGTTGTTTAATAATATTATTTAGCAGTTTACTTGAACAATAGTTCAAGGCGGGAT
>NZ_JAAHGH010000238.1 GCF_010672525.1 Okeania sp. SIO2B3
AGAGGAAAAGGAGCAGGAACAACACATGATATATGTTGCACTAACTCGGTGTTTAGCTCGTGCAAAAGGTGGGATTTTGTGGTTGATTTTGGAAGAGAAACAGGATAAATTTAGTTATCCCAAATGGCTACCTTCTGACTATCGTAAATTATGGGGAGAAACTGAAAACAATGATGAAGAAATAGATGTAGATATTATTTTTTAAATGGTTTAAATATTCCGAACAATACTAAACATTTCAGGCAAACTTTTTAGCGCAGCGACCCAACCGACACCGCACTAACTTGTTTTTGTATTTTTGCAAAAATGTTTTCTTGCGGTCGTGTTGGGTAAAAAGTTTAGCTGGCGGCCTGAAATGTGTTCGCCGACTATACTATTTCAAAGGGTAAAAAGAGTAGAATGCTGAAATTTTTATCTAAAAAAGCTTCCTTAATAATTAATAATTACTGAGATATCTATTATGATTTTAGCGAGGGGATATTGTGTGGGGTTTCAAAGTAAATATTACTCCTCCATTAATCATTAATAATTAATTATTAATTGTTTAATACTCACATTTTTTTTACAATGATTCTCCATTGAAATGAACTAAGCGCAATTGGAAATTTTAGTTGTAAAAGATTTACAACACTCACACGAAAAAGCCTATATGGCTACTAACTATTTCCCTCACAATAGATTCTTGCAGCTAAAGTTGAATCTATCACAAAAGGATTTTCATTACCCTGATATTTAGCAATAAAATGAGAGCGAGTTATCTCTAAATCATCAACAGGGTCAGCAATATTCCACTGACAAAGTATTTCTTTTTGCTGTGGAAAAAAGTTAGAGTCTTTTGCATTAGCTTGCTTTCTATATACCGTGTAGAAATAGAACATAGCACGAGCTACATCACCCTTTTTATTTTCTCTGGGTTCAAATTCACTTCCTGTTAATGATTCACTATAATTATCAATTTCTGTAATGGGTTGTTCTAGTAAAATTTGATTATTTATCAACCATTTATCTGTTAATGAATCATTAATTTCTGCGAAAGGATTATGGCTCCGTTCATTATTGACCCGTTTATAAGCAGGAAAAAGACTATGCAAATCACTTTTACCCGCACCTATAGCTCCCTTACTTTGAGGATAAATATGCTCGGCATTAATATCATTTTGATATGCTATTTGTCTGGGATTAGATGAATTGGGGTCTAAATCAATACTATAGCCAGTGTATATACCCTGAACTACACCATCATGGTTATCAATTTTTGTATACATGATATCTCTAGCCATCTTATAACTAAAAGTTTTTTTTGGAGCATATTCTTTGGCTACTTTTTTCAATAGTTCTATACCATTAAGCTCTGGCATAATTGATTCTAGTTGACTACTTTCTAAGTTAAAAGCTATTCCATTAGACGAAAAGTTGACTAGAAAAAAGC
>NZ_JAAHGH010000239.1 GCF_010672525.1 Okeania sp. SIO2B3
AGGAGCTGATTGCTAGTGTCAATATCTCTGGCAATTTCTGGCAATAGCTCAAACAAAGAAGGGGATTTTTTTGACTTGACAAAAAAAATGGTTGATAATCTGGTTGGAGGTGATTTGATTGTACGCCAAAAAACTTGAATTAAAGCTTAATAACCAGGAGCGCTCAAAAATGGCTCAATGGGCTGGTTATGCTCGTTTCGTTTACAACTATGGCCTCAATATGGTTAATGGAACTTCTGGCATGACCAAAGTTAACAAACGCGGCCAGAAAGTTAGCTTGAGTTACACATTACGCATTTTAGAAGCTAAAAAAGTCTTTACTAACTATGTCAAAAAGCAACCAGAATATGCTTGGATAAATAATTATTCATCTCGCATTTATCAAAGTGCTTTTCAACATCTAGGTGAAGCATTTAAACGCTATAAAGAAGGAACAAGTAAGTATCCTCAGTTAAAAAGAAAAAAAGACCGACAATCTTTCACGGTTTATGACGGTAATGGAAAAGTTACAATTAACCCTGGTAAAAAAATTAAAATACCAACATTAGGAACTTTTCGATTATGGGAATCAATTCCTTACACCACAGCAAGTCAGACTTTTACTATTAGTAGAACAGGGGAAAAATGGTTTGTTAGCTTTGGTGTTGAAGCAGAAAAATTACCAGTTCATCCATTATTAGATGAACGTTATCAAGAGGCTTTTGGCATTGACCTTGGTGTGAAACAGTTTGGTACAATAGCTTCATCAAAAGAAAACCAGATTATTTCTTTTCCTGAATCAATAAAAAAAGAGCAGTTCAAGTTGGCTAAGTTTCAGTGGCATAATCGCCAGAAGCAACTAGGTGGTAAGGGTAAACCTGCTTCAAAAAATGCGGTAAAATACTACAAAAAATTGGCAAAATATCATGCTCGTATTGCTAGTCAGCGTAAAGATTTTATCGAGAAAATTACTACTGAATTAGCGAGTTATTATCAGCACATCTGTTTAGAAAACCTAAACGTCAAAGGGATGATGCAAAATGGTAAGTTAGCAGCATCTATAGCAAGGCTTGGATTTTATCAATTTAGGCAACGATTGACAACCAAAATCGTCGCTAGTGGTGGAAGTGTAGTGCTAGCTGACCAGTGGTTTCCCTCATCTAAAACTTGTCATAATTGCGGTCACATTACAAGAGATCTCAAGCTAAGTGACCGCATCTATAACTGTCCCAACTGCGGAACAGTTATAGACCGCGACTTAAATGCGGCGATTGTGTTATCTCAATATGGGGAAGTGAATCAAAAGGCTAGGGTGGGCTGCACCCGAATTTACGCCTGTGAACTGGAAGGAGCCGACTCCCCAGGTTGAAGCAGGAAATAAGCTTCAATTCTGGCATTACCAGGTTTGTCCTAGTTTTGCCGGAATTGTGTAGGTATTTTACAGCAG
>NZ_JAAHGH010000024.1 GCF_010672525.1 Okeania sp. SIO2B3
CGAGGGATGGCGAGGTCTCGGAGCCATATCCAATCGACCAAGAGAGAAAAATTTTTCCTTTTATTCAATCCTCTTCCTTTTAGGTAGAGGTAATTATAAATTATCCATTATCAATTATTGAATAATTGGTGATGGCTTACTACTAATAGTTGAATGCTTAAATTTCCTACTTCCAATTTCTTGCTTAAATCCTTCCTTTTTTTCTTAATTTTAAATTTTGACTTTCTTTATGAACCCAAATAAAATAGAATCAACAAAAGCTCTTTTATTAATTAATCCCCATGCTAGAAAAGTTACTAATAATTTACCTTTAGCTTTAAATTATTTACAAGATTTTGGCTTAGAAGTTATTTGTCAAGAAACTCAATCTCCCCAGGATTTTAACCATTTTATTCAAAACTATAAAAACCAGGTAAATATGGTAATTATTGGTGGTGGAGATGGCACATTAAACTTAGCAGTAGATGCTCTAGTAGAAACAGGTTTACCCTTAGGAATTTTACCATTAGGAACAGCTAACGATCTAGCTAGAACTTTAGGAATTCCTGATTCTTTATTTGAAGCTTGTCGAGCGATCGCTACAGGTAAAAAACGTTATATAGATTTAGGTGTAGTTAATGGCAAATATTTTTTCAATGTTGCTAGTATCGGATTAAGTGTAGATATTACTAACAATTTAACTAAAGAAGCAAAACGTCGATGGGGTGTATTAGCTTATGCTATTACTGCAAGTAAAATGATTTTAAAAAGTCGCCCTTTTACTGCAGAAATTCGCTGCAATGGTGAAACAAAAATAGTTAAAACTCTGCAAGTTGCGGTAGGAAATGGCAAACATTATGGAGGTGGTATGACTATTGCTCACGATGCTGTGATTGATGACCAAAGACTAGATTTATACAGTTTAGAAATCAAGTATTGTTGGCAATTTATCGGTATGTTGCCTTCTATATGGCAAGGAAAATATCAAGAAAATTTTGGATTTCGTTTCCTCTCTGGTTCTGTATTTAATATTTATACTCGCAAACCTCGTCCTATTAATACAGATGGGGAAATTGTTACTTATACTCCAGCACATTTCCAGGTAGTTCCTTTAGCTTTAGCCGTTATGGTGCCCAGGAAACTAACAACTGAAAAGGAAAAACTTCAACCTATAATTGATTAAAATAAGGAAGAAGGAAGAAGGAAGAAGGAAGAAGGAAGAAGGAGGAAGGAAGAAGGAAGAAGGAAGAAGGAGGAAGTAAGAAGGAGGAAGTAAAAAGGAAGAAGGAAGAAGGAGGAAGGAAGAAGGAATAAAATTAATTTAAAAGTTGATAATATAATTTATAACTATTCAACCGGACATGATATACAGCAGATTGCAGATATATGAGGTACAAATATTTTCAACAATTAATAATTATTAATAATTAATTATTAATAATTATTAATTAATAATTAACAATTACCTCTCCTTGGAAAGAAGTGGTGCATCTCATATTTGCCAAAATATTTTTTTCCTATTCCCTATTCCCTATTCCCTATTTCTTATTCCCTATTACCTATTCCCTAAAAGCGATAAATTTTTGGCTTTATTCAAAATTGAGATGCACCCGAAAGAAGAGGATTGACCCTTAAGGAAAATTTTTTCTCTCTTGGTCGATTGGATATGGCTCCGAGACCTCGCCATCCCACCCTACGAGAAGCTACGCTTTTTCCTACGGAATGCTACGCAAACATGTCGCGTAGCGTTAACGTAAGTTATGCGCCAGCAAAACGACCGCTTGTTTATCCTTTAAAGGAGAGGATTTTTTACCTTAATTATTCGGTAAGTTTTAAAAATTACTATATTTTTAATATCCATAATTAAAAATATTTTAGAATAGAAGAAAATATAGGTATAGATAGCAATACCCGACAAAAAAACACTTTATTTTATCTTGTTAATTTCTGATGACAGAAAAACTAATAATTCCTATACATGAAACTTTCCAAAAAACCATTCAAGGAGAAGGCTATTGGGCAGGTACACCAGTAGATTTTATTCGTCTTGCTGGTTGCCCGGTAGGCTGTCATTATTGTGATACTGGTTATGCCGATGGAGGAACTAATTTACCAAGGCAAATTAAAACATTTGATGAGTTAATTAATGAGTTATTTTCTCCCAGAGTTGTTATTTCTGGTGGTGAACCTTTTATCCATAAACAGTTACCTAATCTAGTGAACAAAATAGAAGCTACTGGCAGACAAGTTTCTATAGAAACATCCGGTTGCTATTGGCAAGAAATTTCACCTCAGACTTGGATAACCCTTAGTCCTAAACAACATATTAGTCCTAAATATCCAGTTGTAAAACAGATGTGGATGCGGGCATCAGAAATAAAATTAGTAATAGAAACTGGTAAAGAGTTAGAATTTTATAGTAAAATTTTATTGGCAAATAATAATATTCCTGTTTTTCTCCAGCCAGAATGGTACAGTCGTAATCTTGCCTTACCATTGGTCTTAGAGTTACTTCAAAAATATCCTAATTACCGCCTTTCTGTGCAGTTACATAAATATTTAGGGATACAATAATTTATAATAATGAAAGTTAGGAATAAGAACCATATAAAAGGTAAGTTGAAACCCAATTAAAATTCAAGAAAATTATTTTTTTTAGAGCTTAGAAGATTTGAACCCAATATCTACTCTAAAAATTAAAAAGACCGGATTCAAAGTTTAGGACTTTAGTTTGATCCTTCCTCCTAATTCCGTCTTTCTTTCCTAGAGAATGCAATGCAAATTAGCAAACCGTCAAACGAAAAAAAGCTGTCTATTTGGACAATAAACAGCTAGTTCAGAACTGCAGATGGAGATACACCCTGATAGTTAAATGAAATAGTAGATGCCCCTGATGGATAACTCCTAGATGGACTAATTACCTGATGGTTTAACTCCCTAATGGCTTAGTCTCCACATCCCAAATAGCAGGATTGGGGAGAAAATAGTAATAAGACTACTAACACCTCACTTCCGGCTTTTGTGATCCATCAGGTCGTGCCTATGCTTCTTTTATAATTGCAGACTGATTCATCGGAAGACAAGAGGTCTTTTGCAACAACCCACTTTTTACAGGTTGCAGAGTATCGCGAGTCTATCTAAAACAACTAAACAGGGTTCATCTACTACTATGAAACAGAATATTATCATTTTTGGGTTAATAGCCTCCGCAGGCTTGACATTTTGCCAAGTACCAAAGGCCATAGCTGGGAATTTAAGGCCATCTAATGAGACTAGGATTGAAGAGAGTCAGATAATTAGTTATGAAGCGACTGATGAAGATGGCGATAGGGTAGAAGAGAAAACAGGTACAGGTCAAGGTAAGAAATAAAGTAAAGACAGGTAGATAAACTATCAAGAAAGCCGAAATAACTTTCTTGAGACAGTATAGATAGATTAGACTAGATTTAAAATTGGGCAGAACTCTTTGCTACTGATTAGAGTTCTACCCTGGATTATCCTAGTATTACTTCCTAACTCGTATTATCAATTAATGATGGACACAACAACTACTACACGCAGAAAAAGGCTAATTACGAGGACTGCAGAAAGAAGACAAGCAACTCCAAAAGAGAGACAATTAATTCATCTTTTGGCTAATCTTGGGTGTAGTTGCGCTAGATATGACTTCCAGCACTTCTCTAGTAAAAACCAAATACCTCCCGATGACCGAAAACGTTTAGCAGAGTGGCACTATCTCCGGTTACAGCAAATTCGCCGGGTAGAAAGGAGTCTAGAACCTGTGGCCCAACTTAAGCGTGTTTACTATCGAAGTCAACTAAGTCCCAGATCCCTTAAGTCCCTAAAACTCCTATGGGTTGAGGAGGACAAACCAAGAGTGAAGCGGGTTAGTCCTGAATTGGATGAGCTATTAAGTTTAGCCCTTAATTTAGGAGATACTCTCAAGCAGATATTTCACACTATTGAATCTGGGGAAAGGGCATTTTCTAGAACTCCTATACCAGGGGTAGGAGTAGTGCCATTGTGGGTTAACGAGTGGGAAGAGTCTGGCTATGATATTAATTTTTTTCCTCCTTCTTTCCCTGATTGGGCTAATATTGTTGATGACTAAGTTTCTGACACAAATTTAAGTCATAAATTCTCATAGTATGTCCTAATCAACTCAATATTTGCTATAGTTTTTGGTCAAACTCTCCCATAAAATTTTTGCTAAATATTATTTAAATAGGTAAATAGGGTTTGCGCTCAAAAGTCTTATGGGTGAGGGTAGGAGATAGGAGACAGGAGACAGGAGACAGGAGACAGGAGACAACCCACCCCTAACCCCTCCGGTGGAGGGGAAAAATGGGAATGAGCGAGGAGATAGGAGTAAGAATTGTCCTAAGATTTTTCTGTCCGAAGGTTTGCCTTTTATGCTAAATTTTTGAGGGTTTTAGACTACTGAAGAGCGCAATTTTTGGGAATTCAATAAGGCTTAAACCTTTACTTGTCAATACTTTGAGATTTAATCAGCAAGCTCTAAATATTTCGGTGGGGAGAGCTTGCAAATTTCAGTCGGGGATTTGAAAGTTACAAAAATTAATTTTTTTCAATAAAATTTAAAATATAAAGAGTCAGGAGTTAGGAGTCAGGAGTCAGGAGTCAGGAGTCAGGAAGCACCAAAGGAAGAGAGTTTAGAAAGATTTGCCAATGAGTATGGAAACAGGATGAGAAACTGCCACTCTAAAACCTACTGACTTATACCTACTTCTGGGAGTTTTCCAATTTCTATTTGCACTACGACAACCTTTAGAATAGTTTAAGTATCCTCCTCCTCTCAACATTCTGTAGTTATAATTGCTATCTTTTTCCCACACACTACCATCTGAAGGAGCACCCTGATAATTATTATGCCAGGGGTCGGCGCACCACTCCCAGACATTGCCATGAAGATCGTATAATCCAAAAGCATTGGGTGGAAAACTACCTACATCTGTTGTTTGTTCGCGATAATTTTGTTGTAATGAACAGGCATAAGCTTCTTCGCCATTATAGTTTGCTAGGTCAGTTATCAGACTATTACCAAAGTAAAATAATGTCGTTGTTTCTCCGCGACAAACATATTCCCATTCTGCCTCTGATAGTAACCGATAAGTTTTTCCAGTTTGAGCAGATAGCTGGCGACAAAATTCAATTGCATTATACCAAGACACCATTTCTACTGGTCTATTTTCTCCTTTGAAATAAGCTTGGTTTTTGCCCATCACTGCTTGCCACTGCCCTTGAGTAATGGGATATTTACTAACAAATAAAGGTGGTATTGTAACTGTATGTTGTGGGCTTTCTGTTTCCCATTTTTCTGCTGTTGTTTTTGGGGAACCCATCAAGAAAGTATTGCCAGGAATAGATACCATTTCTAGGAAAATCTTATTGGCAATATTTTCAATGAATTGTTGAGTTTCCCGTTGCTCTTTTTGGGTTTCAATTATTTCGCAGTTTGGGCTAATTTTGATTTTTAAATATTCAAATTTAAAAGTTTCCAATTCGAGTTCAAGACTAGAATCAACAGTTAATAATTCTGGAGGAGTATCGGTAATTATTGGCAGAGTTGCTGGCACAGTTGAGGGGATATTAGTTATGATAAATTCTTTTACTGGTGATAATAAAGTCAACCATTCAACAACAAATTGAGGCCGTTCTTCTGGCTCTAATTTCATGCCTTGAATAATTGCATTATTGACTCGATCGCTAATTTGAGAATTATATTTTTTTGGTGGAATTAATGGTATTTTTCCTTCTTGTCTGACTTTTGCGGGTGTAGGCATTTCACCTGTCAATAAAACATATAGGGTTGCTGCTAGGGCGTATATATCAGTAAAAGCTCCCCGTTTGGCTCGTATTTCGTACTGTTCAATTGGTGCAAAGTACAATGTACTATCTGTTGTATGAGTTTGTACGCTGCCACTATTAAATTCTCGTGCTAAACCAAAATCAATTAATATTGCTTCTAAAGTATCTCGACGTAGGAGAATATTTTGAGGTTTAACATCCCGATGTAAAAATCCTTGATTATGTATAAATTTTAGTGCTTCTCCTACTTGTTTAATTAGATGTATTGCTTCACTTTCTGATATAATTCCGTCTTGTTCTTCACGATAAATTCCTAAGTCATCCCCGTCTATATATTCCATCACCATGCACCATAATTTATTTTCTTTAAAAAGGCGGTGAACTTCTACAACATTGGGATGACTACATTTTGCTAAACATAAGGCTTCATTTAAAAAGTTTTCTTGATATTTGTCAAAGTTTGGTTTACGTTGTACTCGATAATTGAGAGTTTTAATCGCAACTAATTGATTAGAGTTTTGTTCTAAAGCACGATAAGTAATCCCGAAACCGCCAATACCAAGCAGGTCTTGAATTATATATTTGCCATTTTGTAATTGTTTACCTGATTTCCAGTATTTCATTCTATTAATAGGGGATTCAGAATTTTAAGTTATCCCTGGAATTAGAGCTAAAAATAGGGGCAAATTATACCTCATGTTAGAATATAATAACATAATTTTGACTCAGAGGGAAGAAGGAAGAAGTAAGAAGGAAGAAGCAAGAAGTAAGAAGCAAGAAGCAAGAAGTAAGAAGCAAGAAGTAAGAAGCAAGAAGTAAGAAGCAAGAAGTAAGAAGCAAGAAGCAAGAAAAAATGGATGGGGATAGTCAAGGACCTGCAACTTTGTGTCTACAAACCCCAACGATTTGTACACTGTGTAGACGGTGGATTATTCAACCCAAAATAAAAAGATAATGGAGGTTTCAAGTCTCTAATCATCATAGACTCAGAAGTAAGAAGGAAAAAGAAAAAGTCTGACTTTCTCTAAGTTTTAAACTTTTGAACTGTCAAACACCTTTCTTTCGGCTACTACAACATTTTTTTTAATGGTATTATACCATTTTGAAAAAATAATTTTACGAATAATAAGCACCAGAAAAAGACTTTCAAATAAAGTATATTTGACAAAAAATGTGATTTAAAACATCAAAAATTGCATTAAATATATCCATTATGCATTCTAAATTCTAAATTCTAAATTAGAATAAACACCCTAAGTATTTGTAGCAAATATTTATCAATTTGGTATTATTCCCTTTTTAAGGAGAGAAAAAACCCTAACTAAAACCTAAGACCCAAGACCGTAATAATTTCCTGCAGAATGCTGTGCAAACATAATTTTTCATTTCCCTTGAATACTAATTCTTTCTTCCAAGATAATGAGTTCATAACTTATAGCTGAATGCTGACTGCTGTTTGCGGAGCATTCCGGTACGGAAAATGCTTACCGCTGACTGCTATTTCAATAATTCCATTCAGCAATAGCTGTAGATATTCCTGTTTTTAACTCAGATTTGATATTGGATTTTTGAGATAAATAAATAAGTTGTTGATATGCTATTTCTGGATCTAATTGTTTTAATGCTGCTATACAATGAAGCCTGACACTAGCATCGTCTTCTTCTAATAATTGAATGAGATAATCTAGAGCGCAAATATCTCCCAAATATCCCAATGCTAAAATCAAAGAATTTTTGACACGGACGCTTTCTAACACTGAATTATTACTTCTGAGAAATTCAATCAAAATTTCTGTAGCTTTTGGCTTTAATTCCTGACGCTCAATTTTACCTAATACTGTAATAATTTCATTCACAATTTGCGGCTGATGTTCTACTGCAACTAAGCAATTATCTCCTAGTAAACTTTGTAGATATTCCACAGATACTTGAGTTTCAACCCAACCTAAAGCACGCACCGCATCAAGCTTTAAAAAAACCGGAACAGTAGTTGTTTTTAACAATTCAAATAAAGCCGTTGCTGCTGTATTTGTACCGATTTTGCCCATAGCGAGCGCCACTTGTTGACAAACTTCAAAATTAATATCCCAAAGTAAAGGTTGTAACAATTCCACCAAACCCAATTCTTGGTGTAAATTAGCATAAGCACTCAAGCCTATTACTGCTTCTTTTCTAACTTGAGCCACTGTATCTTTTAAAGCCGAAATTAAGACAAAAAGCAACCGAGAATCATGGTAATTACTCAAGGCAGTAATAGCCGTTTTTCTAACTTCATCATTGCCATCTTTTACTAAATTTAATAATGGTGTTATAGTGCTAGGAGAATTAATTTTAGCTAAAGCTTTTGTTGCTAATAATCGTGAATCAGGATTGGCCAATAAATCCGTTAAAATATCAACTGCTGAATCTCCCAAAACAGCCAAAGTATCTGCTGCTATTTCTTGTAAATCTTCCGTCTCTGAACTAATAATTATATTTTTCAGAACTTCTCGGACTTCATCACTGTTAAAATCTGCTAATATCCGAGCCACAAACCAACGTTTTTCTAAATCTAAATTTTCATCCTGAATAATTTCAATTAACGGAGCGATCGCTGGTTTACCAATCTGCTTAAATAGTTTATAAATATCCCATTTTTCTTGAAAATCTCCATTTTTCAGAACTGTTATTGCTAGGTCGAGAGCCACATCTAAATCGGCATTTTCTAACACATCAACATGAGTATTTTGAGATGCTAAGAAAAATTTCTGTAAATACTGATTAACTAAAGACCAATTTTTTTCTTGGCTGGCTATTTTTGCTTGTTCAAGTATATTTGACATAACTGAATAATTTTTTAGATATTAAGCTTAAGATATAGCAATAGACATCTTCAGAAAAGAGGGAACAGTCAACAGGCAACAGGGATAAATAATACCATTTCTCAAAAAAATTTCTACATTTTGTTGAGCAGGGGAGTAGAGGAGTGGGGTAGTGAACCCACCCCTAACCCCTCCCAGGAGGGGAAGTAAACATAAGAATAATTAACATTAACTTAGCTAAAATTAGCAAAAAGATGGTTTAGCTTGTACCGATCAATTGACAACTGAAGTCTTGCAAAAGTATAGCACTAATGCATGGGAATTGGTATAATTGATAATTTATAGATAAAAAGGGAAGAGGGAACAGGAAAAAATAATTGATAATTTATAGATAAGAATTGATTTGATTTTTAATTCTCACGCCTATGTCTAATCGAAGGAAAGGGCGCGGATATATCAAAAGCTGATATGAAATACTAAAATTTTTGCTACAAACTTCCTTCTTCCTTCTGCTATATACAGGTATAGCAATTCCCATCCTGACGAGATACAAAATTTGTTTGTTTTAGGAAGTAGGGAGTAGAGAGTAGGGAGTAGGGATTAGAAAATAAAAAAAATCACTGTACTTCAGCAACTTGAGAAACGCTATATTAGGTAAAAAGTTCATAGTGCTAGATGAATCACCTTTTTTTCTATCATTTACTAAAGAATTAAGGTTTCAAGCCTCTCCTTTAAAGAAGAAAGAAGAAAAAAATTTCCTTTTAGTCAATTCTCTTCTTTTCAGGGAGAGGTAATAATTAGGGTTTGCTTATGGAAGTCTTTTAGTAGAGGTAGGAGACAGGAGACAACCCACCCGCGGGCCCCTCCCCTCCTGGGAGGGGGAGACAGGAGAAATGGGAATTTACAGGAGGTAGGAGCGGGCGTTTTGTCCCTTAATTTTTCGGCCCAAATCTTGACCAAAATCCCCTCCTAATTGAACAATTACCACTTAAAACCTCGAACTTTTTGATATTTAAAAAGGCACTTACCTTGTAAGCATTCAGCTATTAGCAATCAGCTCGAGCGCAATGAAAATGAATGAACCAAGTATTTGTTTAACTTCTACTGCATTTTTGAACAAAGAATTGAAGCACAAGAACAACGAGCTTAAATTGTCCACTAAAGGTAATCAAGCTGACCGCTGACCGCTGTTAGCTCCGCATTCCGCAGGAAATGCTTACCTTACCTTTATCTATAAAGACTTTTAGATTTAATCAGCAAGCCCTAATTAATTATTCATTATTAATTATTAATTGTTGAACACTTATCTAATCTTTAAAATGTTTGATAATTGCATCAGCAAATTCAGAACATTTCAAAGCTGCCACAGGTGGTTCCATTAACCTTGCCAAATCATAAGTTACTTCACCATTAGAAATAGCAGCTCCAATCCCTTTTTTAATTAAATCGGCAGCCTCTTGCCAACCCATATATTCCAACATCATCACACCAGAAAGAATCAAAGAACCAGGATTAACTCTATCTAAACCTGCGTGTTTTGGAGCTGTGCCGTGAGTAGCTTCAAAAATAGCACATTCATCACCAATATTAGCACCAGGCCCCATACCTAAACCACCAACAATAGCCGCAGCAGCATCAGATAAATAATCCCCATTCAAATTCATAGTTGCCAGAATAGAATATTCCCCTGGCCGAGTTTGAATTTGTTGGAAAATACTATCAGCAATACGGTCATTTACCATAATTTTCTCTTTCCATTTTCCATCCCCATGACTATCCCAAATAGCTGCCAATACATCCTCAACTTCTTGGCAAATTTCAGCTTGTTTTTCTGGTGTTAAAGCATCATAACCAGGGTCAATTTTTCGAGCATTTTCTTCACTACTAATATTAGAATTTTCTTCCTTATTAGAAAGTATCCAAGATTCTCTTTCCGTTACACATTCAGTACGAAATTCAGTAGTTGCTAATTCATAACCCCAGTCACGAAATGCGCCTTCGGTGTACTTCATAATATTACCTTTATGCACCAAAGTTACCATTTGTTTTGACTTGGGTAAGCGCAAAGCATTTTGGATGGCACGTTTGACTAACCGTTGCGAACCAGTTTTGCTAATAGGTTTAATACCAATACCCGAGTCGAGGCGAATTTGCTTTTTGCCATGTTCGGGAGTAGCAGGAATTAAGTCTTTGTTTAAAATGTCAATCAACTTACTAGCAATATCAGTACCCTCACGCCATTCTATTCCTAGATAAATATCTTCAGTATTTTCCCGATAAATAATCACATCTAATTTTTCTGGACTTTTGTGGGGAGAAGGAGTACCCGCGTAATATCTACAAGGACGAACACAAGCATATAGATCGTTAATTTGACGCAACGCCACATTTAAAGAGCGAATACCCCCACCAATGGGAGTTGTCAAAGGACCCTTAATAGCAACACCATATTCTTTTATAGCGTTGAGAGTGTCTTCCGGCAAATATTGGAAAGTGCCATATTTTTCACAAGCTTCATCACCAGCGTAAACCTTAAACCAGTTTATTTTGCGTTTGTCACCGTAGGCAGTGGCGATCGCGGCATCAAACACTTTTTGAGAAGCTGGCCATAAATCTACCCCAGTACCATCGCCCCGAATAAATGGGATAATGGGGTCCTCTGGAACATTAGGTTGACCGTTGCTGAAAGTGACTTTAGACCCTGTGGTTGGGGGAGTTATTTTTTCGTACATACCTTGATAATTCGGGCTACAATACATTCCTTTGTGTCCAGATTATCAATGTATAATGATATATCTTGAAATATATCTATGATTTTTTTAGAATTGGAGAAGGAAGAAGCAAGAAGGAAGAAATGAAGAAGGAGAGAAATAGTTTAATTATTTTTGTAGTTTTTTGATGGATAACAGTAAGATAAGTAGCAGAATTTTTTCTCTTAGACCATTTCTCAAAAGGAGTATCATATCAAATCCGGTTAAAAAGTTATAGAATGCTTAAGTCAGGAGGAGTCAACCCACCCCTCGCCCCTCCACCAGAGGGGGAGGGGAAGTCAGTCGGACCGAGTCAGGAGGAGAGAGAATTACAAAGATTGAGTAGTTATGACGATTGAAGAATTTTTTATGTCCAATAAAACGGATTTGATATCAGAAATAATTTAGCAGCATCCCTTGATTTGAAATAATTAGCTTAAATAATAGACATCTCTTCCAAAAGAGGGAACAGGGAGCAGAGAACAGGGAGAAATAATTGATAATTTATGGATAAGAATTGATTTTATTTTGAATTCTCACGCCTATGTCTAATGATTATTAGCTCTTACGCACCCGAATCAAGAAACCTGGTTAAGACTAATGATTCTGAGCTGATTATACAGTAACTTTTGTTTAAAAACCCCGTTTCTGCATTAAGTTCTGATTATACCAAATTTGCTTTAGTAATATAGAATCTGGTTATCTGGTTATATAGTATATGTTGATAATTCTATAATTACTTCAATATTTAATCTCCCCTACTCCCCAGGGCTAATTCATTGTCGTCAGAGAATATTGATATGGATATGAAATACATTTAATTGTGCAAATATTAAGAATCTCTCCCTAACCCCACATTCCCCTCCAGGGAAGGGTTAGGGGTAGGTATCCATCTCCCCCACTCCCCTACTCCCAACTATAGAATAACTATTCAACCGGACATGATATAAGAGGGAACTTGAAAAAGTCGAAGTTTTTGCTATACATGGAATTTGGGGATAGAAAAACCATCCTTATAATAACTGGAATTTGGTATTATATCAAGTCTCATTAATTAGCCATAATAAAAATCTTTTCTCTGATAAATTTCTCCCTGTTGCCTGTTGCCTGTTGCCTGTTGCCTCATTTTTTTATTGTGGGTATTCAAAGAGACATCATATTAGTTAAATATTTCAACCTTTTTGAATGAGCAAGATGCTTAGACTTTTGCAAACCAAACCCCTACATCTCAACTTTACCTACTCTTGACAACGCAATCAAGAATAAATACTATTTGTGTGATTCCTCTGGAAATGACAAATGAAAATTTTGCTCTTAAGCAATCATCCTCCTCATGGGGGTGGCGCAGCTAACTCTAGCCAAGAATTAGCCTGTGAGTTGCGGAGTATCGGTCATAAAGTGCTTCAAATAGCACCTTACTGCATTGCTACAGACCTTGCTGAGTATCCCGGATTAATCTGGATTCCCATCAACGATCCTTGGGATACCCTGACCATGACTGCGGGGAATAAAGATAGCATCGATCGCCAGGTACTCGAGATTTACCGTCAACAGGGGCCTTTTGATTGCGTTATTTTTGGTCGCGAATACTATCTGTGGAATCTCCCCGCTGTAAAGTGCATTCATTCAGGTCCAGTAATTACCATTTGTCGCGGGGGTCACATTACGCACCTGGACTCCAACAGACCAGTGGAACCCAAAGTAAGACAAGATTTGATCCAACTTTACCGAGACTGCGACCTGATAATTTGCATCGCTGGGTATTTAGTGGATATTGTCAGAAAGGTGACCGGAGCAAAGAATCAGATTTTTTGCCCTAACCCGGTTAGTCTTCCCAGATTAAACTCTCCAGTGATTTATCAACCAACGGCAAAAGACCCGATCCGGTTACTGATGGCGGCTCAAATGAAGTCCCGCAAAAGACCTCTGGATGCAGTGAAAATCGTGGGGTTTCTTGAGGAAAGGGGAGTCGATGTCTACTTGACAGTCTGCGGTAGCGGTATGATGATGGCGCAGATGCAGGAGTGCATTCGCAACTATGGTTTAGAAAAACGGATTGACATGAGGGGTCAAGTCGATCGTCAAGAAGTGTTAGACTTGATGCATCAGGTAGAGACGGTTTTGCTGTGTTCGGAACGGGAAGGAATTCCCCGGGTGCTGCAAGAAGCGATCGCCTCTGGAAAGGGAGTTGTGGCTTACGATAATCCCGGTTCTCGCGAGGTAGTCAGTCAATGGTTGGGGGATTCTCCTTTAGGTCGTATTGTTCCCCTTGGCAATTCTGTGGCTGCAAGTCATGCTATATTGGATATCGCCGATTATTGGCGTACTGATTACCAACCGATTGTTCCACCTCAATTACCTCAAGATCAGGAAATTATTTATGAGTATGAGTCCATACTCCAAACCTTGATCAGGGAATCATCAAATCCACAAATTATTAAAGCTCTTGCATAAGTAGATTTTTATCTAGTGCAGGATGGCAGAAATAACTAACCAGTTACAAAATCCTAAAAGTTTTACCAATCAATACTTTTGACTGTCAGATGTGCGTCTTACATTCTGAGGAAACCTCAGAATTACGCACTCGCTTTTAATTTCCGCGTAGCGGCACTAGGAGCAAAGCATTTGGGCAGTAAATGTTCTTAAAAATTCGAGGTGTTTTTGTTCAAATGTTTTGCCCCGTCTTTATTATACCAATTTGAAAAAAGAATGCTATACTTAAGTTGTACTTCAATTATTAAGTAATTAACACAGACTGAATAACTTTTTTAATAATTATTAGCTAGTTATTGTTAATTATTCTTATTTTTACTTCTCCCTGTACGGACGTTGCATAAGGGCGTCCCTACCCACTACCCTACTCCCCCGCTCAAGAAAATGTAGCAAACATTTATCAAATTGGTATTAATGCCACCAGGTCGATGGGATTTTGCTAGTTTGCTTCTTTGTAAAAACACAGAATAATGACTAATATATCTACTTACTCCCCACAACCTAACCGCAAAAAAATGGTGTTTGGCTGCGGTTTATCCAGAACCGGTAATAAAAGTCTCGGTCGCGCCCTAAAAATTTTAGGCTACAATCAGATTAAATATCCTGAATCTATCGACGAATTGGGAACGGTGTATGATGCGGCAGTTGACATTACCGTAATTGCCTGGTTGGATGAATTAGATACTAAATTTCCCGATGCCAAATGGATTTTAACTGTGCGAGAAATGGAGCAATGGCTGAAATCTTGCGAAAGTTGGTTTAATCGTTCCTTAGATCACTATTCTCCAGAAAAACAACTTTATATGTTAGAAATACGTCGTCAGGTTTATGGAACGGAACAGTTTTCTCGTGAAATTTGGCAAGATGTTTATCGATGCAATTTTGACAGAGTTGTGACCAAATTTAGCGGGGGAGAAGACCGACTGTTAATTTTCAATATCTGTCAGGGAGAATCTTGGAGTAAATTATGTAAGTTTCTGGGGAAAACAATTCCTGACACTCCTTTTCCCAGGATCGTTTAAGATTTGATTTACAGTACAATGATGCCAGAGAAAGACAAACGGTTGAAAGCGAAAAATGAGTCAGATTTTTTCCTCATTTCCTTTCCTAAATGCGGTCGGACTTGGTTGCGATTGATGTTAGGAAGAGTTCTCCAGACTCACTTTAAATTAAAGAATACTAATCTTTTAGAACTAGACAAATTAAGAGAGTTAGATCCTGATATTCCCAAGATTTGGGTATCCCACGACGATGAACCACAGTGGAAAAACCCGGAGGAGTTGATAACTTCAAAAGCTGAATATCAAGAAAAACGGGTGATTTTTTTAGTGCGCGACCCCAGAGATGCGATTGTCTCTAACTATTACCAAAAGACGAAACGTCGCCTAGCTTACAACGGTAGCTTGTCGGAATTTATTCGCGAAGAAAATGGTAGCTTTACCACGCTTATTCGTTTCTATAATATCTGGGCAGAAAATCGAAACGTACCCCAAGATTTTTTACTGGTTCGCTATGAAGAGATCCATCGCGATCGCCAAAAAGAATTGCGTCGAGTGTTGCATTTCTTAGATTTACCAGAAATTGCCGACGCTCTAATTGCAGAAGCAGGAGAATATGCTAGTTTTGAGAATATGCGCAAAATGGAAGTAGAAAATCAATTTAAATCTCGGCGCATGAGTGCGGTAGATCCTCGATATATCAACTCTTACAAAACTCGCAGAGGTAAAGTCGGTGGATTTAAAAACGAATTGAGTACAGCCGATATTGATGATCTCAATCGTATAATGCAAAAAAGTCTGTCAGTTTTTTATGGTTATCAGGTATGAAAGAAAGTAATATCATGTCCGGTTGAACAGTTATAAATAAACGACGGAGTCCTGAGGAGTCAACCCACCCCTAACCCCTCCCAGGAGGGGAAGTCAGGAGTCAGGAGAAAAAAAGAGGGAAAAAAAGGAGAAAGTTTTTTCATCACTAATTATCCGGACATGATATAAGCATTTATTTGTCTCCGGTGCCCCACGATCGGGAACCACCTTACTGGAGCTAGTTTTGTCTTCACATTCCCAGATTACTGTAACGCCAGAGAGCCATTTTATTCAGCAATTATTTATCAAAGATTTTGCGGCCCAACCGTTAAATCGAGAACAGAAAGAAGAGGCGATCGCCTTAATGCGGGCGGACAAAAAACTCAACAGTTGGCCCAATTTTCACCTAGAGCAATTTATCGCCACCATTTCCTGGGAAACCGACTTAACCATAAGCAAGCTTCTAGACAGTCTCTTTAACTTTTTCGCTTTGAAAAACAATGGAGGTAGGAGACAGGAGGAACGGGGAATTTACAGGAGGTAGGAGCGGGCGTTTTTTCCCTTAATTTTTCTGCCCAAATCTTGACCAAAATCCGCTCCTAATTGAACAATTACCACTTAAAACCTCGAACTTTTTGATACTTAAAAAGGCACTTACCTTTATCTATAAAGACTTTTAGATTTAATCAGCACAGTAATAATTAGGGTTTTAAGATTCTAATTGTTTTTTATTGTTGTTGTGAGGGAATGGTTCGTCTCGAACTGGTAAATCAAAGAAGGAACATAACTTTTCCCATCCTTCCCCTTGACAAATATTCAGAACTAACAAAGATTCCGGACGATCGCGAAAATATTCCAGCACATTTTGACAATGGAGGTCGTAAACATAGGACAATCTTTCAGTATTAAACTGATAAGTTCCATAAACTGCACTCCGTAAGAATCTTCTCAACTCCATTTTCTTTTGCTTTTCTGGTCTCTCGTCAAAGACCACTTTCTTACTCCAATGTGCTTCCATTGATTTGAGCCAAGATTCTTTTTCCCGCACCGTCAAAATAAACTTACTATCGGGATAAATTTTATCTAATTGAGCATAATAAGAAGCCACTGTAATATCGGTAATGCCATCAAAATTATTCAACAAGGAAAACTCGAAATTTCCCTCTATCAATTCTTGCAGTGTTGTTTCATCCTGTGGATAATGCACAACATTTATACCCAGAATATTCAATGCTCCCGTTAAGCTTTTTGTTCCCGTGCGACTTAAACCAATTCCAAATACTTTCATCCGCTTGCTTCGCTGCCATTTTTGCGGATTAATCTTAGCAGATAATTCCCAAACCTGCTCTAAAGTCAATGCTTCTTTTTCGGCAATATTTAACTTTTCTAACTCGCTCATTGCTATCTGCGGTAAATAGGCAATAAATTTCTCTATTTCTTCGAGAGTTGCTTTTTCTTGAATTAATTCTCGACTATAGTTAACCCCATAGTTAGCCACTAGAAAATCTTTATCCTTACTGTCCTCGCTTTGCTTGATCCAATCATCTTGATTAACGTTTAATTTCTTTTGCCAATAATCTTGACGACTTCTTAGTTCTCTAATAGCATATTTAACAAATATATCTAGGTAATACTGAAAAAAGTCATGAAAGATTTTAAAATGCTGAAAAACTTTGCTTTGATTTAGTTTACTTAGAGCTAACTCACGAGTCCTTGACTCGGGACGCAGCACATACTTGCGATCGCCTTTGGGAATTTCCACTTTTTGCATCAATTGCACTACGTCCATTCTAGTAATATGAACCCCACAATGGATGTAACCTCGGAATTTATCGAGAACATAACAGTCCACATAAGGAAAGCTATTGTACTGAAGAAATGGTGTCATATCCTCACAAATCAAACAATCAGCATCCGCAAATACCACAAAATCGCAATTGTAATTTATTGCCAACATTTGCTTCACAGCCAGGGAAAATGGTTTAACATTTTCTATAATATGCACCTCCTGTGGCTGAATGTTGTTCACCGCCAATTCTAGTGCTGCATCCGAAGTTCGTTCTCCGACAGTTCTAAATACTAAGTCTATTTTTTTCATCTACTACGCTTCCCACTTAAATTCTTCATTAATTTCCCCAGCAATTTCCACAAATAAACGCTCTGTGCTAGGGTCTAGTTCTTCTCGCCAGCGCAAATCTAAGCTAATTCCCAAATCGTGATTCTGGTAATAATCCCGGCTATTTTCAGAAATTTTTACAACAGATTCATCTAAGTTTTTCTTTTGTGCTTTTGCTATCAAGAACTGAGTACCGCTGTTACCACCAAGGGGATGATGTTCGTGGCGATAATATTCGACCATTTCCGGTTGATATTCTATCTCTAAAAAATCGCACAATCTTCTGGTTACTGCTGCGGGGTTACTAGCTAATTTTTCATATTTAACTTTGATTTTTTTCCCACTAAAGTCTTCGTATAATTTTTGGGTTTGTTGAATTTTATTGACCCAGTTATTAATTATTTTATCGACATCTTCTTCGGGATATTTTCTCAGTCGAGAATTAATAACTGCTCGACCATCTCTTTGAATAAAAAGCAGAAACATCTGAGTATTTGTATTTTCAATTGCGGCGATCTTTTCTGTTATCCACTTAATTTCTTTGGTCGAATCAATAACGATCGCCTTTCCGGTTTGGCGCGATAATTGTTCGTAGAGGTCGAGGCGATCGCTAACCACAAAATCTCCCCAAACCGGACAGTTTCTACCACAAATTTTACAAGTTCTTTTGATCTCTGGTTTCTGTAAATCTTGAAAAAATCTGGTTTTATTCGCCTCTCCACAATAAAAGCAATCCTGATGACTTCCCAAAATCATCCCCAAAAGCGTCGAGCCAGAATGACCAGCTCCACAGATAAAAACTGCTTTTTTATTAATTCTTGTCAAATTATTTTACCTCAATTATGTAAGCATTTCCTGCGGAATGCTGCGCAAACAGCTATTAGCCGTTAGCTGTCAGCAATAATACCATTTCTCAAAAACTTTTCTACACTTTGTTGAGCAGGGGACTCACCCCTAATATCATGTTCGGTTGAATACTTACACTTTGGAGGAAGGAAGGCAGAAGGCAGCGGGAGCTGGAGGCAGAAGCGGTGCGACCCCGCGTCGGCGTCAGACGCAAGGGAATGCGCACCAAGAGAGGGAAGAAAGGGTTAAAAGGGATAAAGTTTTTTTATAACTGATTATCCGAACATGATATAACCCCTCCCAGGAGGGGAAATAGGGGAGTGGGTAGGGATGTTACATACAACGTCCGTACATGGAGAAGCAAACATAAGAATAATTAACATTAACGCAAGCTGAAATTAGCATGCAAAGTAATTTTGCTTGTGCTGATTAATTAACAACTGAAGTACTGCCCAAGTATAGCAATAATGCATGGGAATTGGTATAATATCATGTCCTGATAATTAGTTATAAAAAAACTTTCTCCTTCAACTCCAGTTCTTCCTCTTCCTTCTCCTTTCTTCCCTCCTGACTCCTGACTCCTGAGGACTCACAACAGTTATTTATAAGTATTCAACCGTTAGCGTAGCTCCCCCGGAGAGGGCACATGAGATAAGATTTTTCGCTTCTCAATTAATAAACCTTTTATCTAATACCAGTTTAATATGGGGTTGTATAGAATTATGAAATTCATTAATCGCTCTATGTTTATCTGTGGTCAATTATGCTTGAAATATTATTCTATACAGCTTCATTTCAATTTGGTATACAACTAAAAGCTTTACTAATTGAGTCAGAGTTAAATCTTACTACAAAAACTGCCTAAAATAGTCTATTTTCATTAAAAACCCGTTATGATAGCTGATAGCTGATAGCTGATAGCTAAATGCTTACGATTTCATTGTCACAATATTTTTTTGAAATTCATCTTATTTACTCCATTCAACAAAAGTTGTTTCTACTTTAGCTCCCGGGGCAACATTACCTTTAAACGATGCTACTTTTCCTGGTTCAACTGTACTAGGTTCAGCATAAATAAAGCCATTATCAATAATATTTCCAGCATCATCTAATACCTGATAATTTACTTTAATTTGTTTCACAGTTTGACAGCTTTTATTTGCAATTTTGCCCGTTAAAAAATTACCATCATAGTTAACATTACTCATCGGTATATCTGTAGGTTTAACTTCTTCTGAATTTGATTTACAACTATTTTTTTTACTTTCATTAATAGCTTCTCGATCGCCACAGAGATTAACTAAATTAATAAATTTCCCCTCCGTAGTTTCCATATAACAAATTGGGTTATCAAACTCAGATTTTTGAGCAAATATATTCACCTTATGACTCTGTAATAATTGATGATAAACTCCCCCGTTTAACAATGGTATTAATATAGTAAAATAGAAGTATTTCATAGTAACTATTAATCACTGGTAAATTTATTTTTGCACTTTTAAGCTAGTTTTGAACCACTAATAATATCATGTCCGGATAATTAGTGATGAAAAAACTTTCTCCTGTTCTTCCCTCTTTGTTTCCTCCTGACTTCTGACTTCCCCTCCCC
The DNA here is from genome assembly GCF_010672525.1 of Okeania sp. SIO2B3. Classification (GTDB taxonomy): domain Bacteria; phylum Cyanobacteriota; class Cyanobacteriia; order Cyanobacteriales; family Microcoleaceae; genus Okeania. Next base: position 20,229 of record NZ_JAAHGH010000024.1, read on the forward strand.
TCCTGGGAGGGGTTAGGGGTGGGTTGGGAGGGGTTAGGGGTGGGTTGGGAGGGGTTAGGGGTGGGGTGGGTTGACTCCTGACTCCTCTCTCATTTTTTTCAGCTAATAGCTGATAGCTAGTTAATACTTTCTCAGACTCTTAGCTCGCTGACTTATCATTGCTTCAACACTACCTTCTAAACCTAAATCTTGTAAAATTTCCATAGCAGCTATTTCACCTGTCTGACAACCACCTTCCATATAACCTTGATTTTCAAGAATAGATGTATGCTCCCCGGCAAAAAATATATTACCCACTCGCTCTCTTTCTACACCATAAAACTTTGTCCACTCCCCCGGTTTGTAACATAAATAAGAACCGCGAACATAAACTTCTCCTGGCCAATAACTACGAATTGTCCGATCTGGCATTGAGATATTACTAATACCAGGAAAAACCTGTTCTAGTTGGGAATTCAATTTTTGAGCATGAATTTCCGGACTACCAGTTCCTATTGCTACACCTTCAGTACCCCCAACAAATTGTGTAATCAAACCCATACCTGGATGATAACGACTTTCAGAAGTTTCCCAAGTGTTTTGAAACCCTAAATCTAAATAGACATTAGCTGTAGAGTTGTAGCGAGTACGCCAAATTTTCTCTTGATAAGTAGTAATTAACTTAGAGTTCGTTCCGTAGCTAGCAGTATCTATAGATAACTTTTTCAAAGGTGGCAAATCTACATTAAGCTGAACTTGTCGTAACAAAGTTAAAGGTAATGTTAGCAAAATTCTCTCATAAGTACGCTCAAAAGTACTGTTCCCCGACCTTAATACCACTCGATACCGACCATCAGAAAGAGAGTTGATCGCTTCTAATATTGTTCCCGTCTCAATAGAATTGGAGACTAAATTTGCCAACTTTTGGGGTATCAGTTCATTACCTCCCTGTACATAAAAAAGTTGCTCGATCGCACCAATAATACCAAACTTACCTACTTGAGCACCTATTATATAGATTAAATTGAGACTAGACTGCTCTTCCATATTTAGACCGTAGTAAGTTTCATAAGCAGCTTTGACTAGCTGGCGAATTGCTGGTGTAGTTTGAGGAATTTGGTCTAAATATTCGGCAATTGAGATATTATCTAGTTCTACTGCTGCTGGGATTTTTGTGGTATAGTCCTTAAAATTAGCGATCGCCTCAAAATCTCTATTAATCTGCTCTGCAATTGGTGCAAAGTCTGTGGTAATTTCTGCTAATGAAACCTTGCGACCTTCAAAAAAGTAAGTCTCTTGTGTTTCCAAATTTTCATCGACTGCCTGCAGATCTACAAGACGCAATCCTAATTCCTCAACCAAACTGCGCAGATAAATATGCTCGGTGTAGATAAATTCCCCACCAAGTTCAACAGCAAATGGAGTACCTAATGCTTTTTGGCGAGTTCGGATTCTACCTCCTACCCGATTACTAGCTTCAATGACGTTTACTGGAACTCCTGCTTGAGTTAGACGATAGGCAGCAGTTAATCCGGCAATTCCTGCTCCTACTATTAATACTGGAGTTGTTTGAGCCATTACCCTTTCTCCACTCTTGGACAAAAGGGAAACTTTAAATTTTTGAGCTAAGTCTAAACCACCTTTTAATAAGGGACTGCAAGCATTCGGAAATTTCCTAGCTTTAGCTTCTTTTACTATTCCTAATAATTCATCACTAGGGATACCAGTTTCTGTTGACATTCTGGCAATAGTATGAGCACGACCTAGTATTGTCATCACGGGAGATTTAGTCATTTTTGAGGTCTCATTATCACAGGACTTATATCATGTCCGGTTGAATAGTTATAAATAGTAAGGGAGGAGTCAGGAGTCAGGAGGGAAAAAAGAAGGAAGAAGAGGAAAAAGTTTTTTCATAGATATTTAAGACAAAAGCATTATGCATTCACTAACGCCAAAATTTACATCGCAGCAATTTCACCACTATTACAACTACCTTCCATCTAACCTTGATATTAATCAACTAGAAATTCTTGGGCCTTAGTGGTAAACCCCGCCTTCCGCGAACAACATTACCTCTAGGTCCCTGTCTTCGGCCACTACGACGACTTACTTGTAAAGACTGTTTAACCCTAAGCGCCTCAACAGCAGGAGCTAAACCTAAATCTTCTAGAATTTCCATTGCGACTATTTCACCACTCTCACAACCACCCTCCATTAAACCAGAGAAATCTAAAGAAGTATGTTCGCCAGCAAAAAATAAATTGCCCACTCTCTCCCCTTCAACACCAAAAAATTGAACATATTGTCCTGGTCGATAACAAGTATATGAACCCTGAGTATATAATTCTCCTGGCCAATAAGTCCGGACAGCGCGACCGATGCGAGCGCTACTAATTCCTGGATATACCAAATCAAGCTCTGGCAAAAAGCGTTGTGCGTGGTCTTCTGGAGTTCCGCTACCTAAAACTACTCCTAAATTTCCGCCAGGCAAAAATTCCAGCACTCCCTCCGTAGTCGGACTTGTTGGAGCAACTTCTCGGGTATTTTGAAACCCTAAATCTACATAAGTTTCCCCACTTGAACCAAACCGAGTGCGCCAAACTGGGTTATTAAAAGCTATATGTAACTTAGAATTTGTACCAAAACCGTAATTATCAATAGCAAATCTTTTGACTGGTGGTAGATCGACATTGAGTTGCACTTGACTGAGTACCGGAAAAGGTATGGTTAAAACAATTCTTTCATAAGTACGGTCAAAAGTTCTTTCTCCAGACCTCAAGCTCACTCTATAACTACCATCTGATAAAGTTGTTATTGCCTCTAGAACCGTGCTAGTTTCAATGGAACCTTGTACAAGATTAGCAAGATTATTAATAATTTGACTATTACCACCAATAATTCGATAACGTTCGTCAGCAGAACCATATAATTCAAATATGTCGGGTTCAGTGCCAATAATATATATTAGATTCAGACTCGACTGTTCGTTAGCATCCAAACCATAGAAAGAATTGTAAGCTACTTCCAGCATTTGTCGCAAAGTAGTGCTAGTGGGAATAGTTTCTAGATATTCGGTAATTGAGAGATTATCTATATCTGCGGTAGGTTGGTCAAAAGTCGTATAATCTTCAAAATTATCAATTGCTATCAGAGTCTCATCTATTCTTTCGGCAACAGGAGCAAAATCATTAATAATTTCTTCTATGGGAATAATTCTACCCTCAGCAAAGTAAATTTCTGGCGTTAACCCCTCCTCACCAGCTACCAGATCGAATTCTGTTAATCCCAGTTCTGCTGCTAAGTCACGAATGCAAACGTGTTCAGAGTCAATATAAGCTGCCCCTAATTCAGCATCAATAGTTGTTCCGGCTATTTTCGAGATACTTCTAATACGACCTCCCACTCTATTTCTAGCTTCAATTACATTTACTGGTACTCCTGCCTGAGTTAGACGGTAAGCTGCAGTTAATCCCGCAATTCCAGCTCCTACTATTAATACTGGTGTTTGTTGAGCCATTGCTCGTTGTCCACCCTTGAAGAAATTAGAAGCTGCCATTGCTCCAGCAAATCCTAAACCACCTTGTAATAAACGACGACGAGTAGTCCGAAAGTTTCTACTTTGAGTTTCTCTGACCATTCCTAATAATTCATCGGTGGGAATGCCTGTTTTTCGCGACGTATTGGCAATGCTATAAGCGCGACGTAGGATTTTCATTAAAGAAGATTTACTCATAATAATTAATGTCCCTTAATTTTTAAGTATAAATTTTGAATTTAAAGCATACAGAAATGAACGATTGTAGTAAGATAACATTGCTTAGGTTGCAATGTAAACTCAAACATAAACTTTTAAGAAATGTTAACTATTGAAACTCTGTTTGATGAAGGATTTTATTTATTTCAAAACCCTGATGTTGTAGATGAAATTGCTGCGGGTAATTTCAGTAGTGGTTTGGAACATTTTGTGAATGTGGGTCAATTTGAAAATCGCGACCCCAATGCTTTATTTGATACTAGCTTTTATCTGGAAATTAATACTGATATAGCTGCTGCTATTGAGGAAGGTGTACTAACAGCAGTGGAACATTTTCTTAGGTTTGGTCAATTTGAACCTCGCGACCCTAGTCCTTTCTTCCAGAATCTTTTTTATATCTCAGATCCTGAGTTTGCTACAACATTAGAATCAGCAGGATTAACACCTTTTGAACATTATGTTAGGTTTGGTCAATTTGAAAATCGCGACTCTAGTTTTTTGTTTGATACAGATTTTTATCTTGCTCAAAATCAGGATGTAGTGGAGTTACTAAATAATGGTAGTTTTAGTAGTGCAATTCAACATTATATTTTAGTTGGTTTGTTAGAAAATCGTTTGAGTACACCTCCAGATTTTAGAGATGATTTATTAAATGTTAATGCTGATTTTGGTGTTTTGGGAACTGCAGAATTTAACAATTTTATTGGAGATGGAAATCCGGTTGATGTTTATAGTTTTATGTTGAATACTCCTAGTAGTTTAGATGTTGTATTAACTGGTTTGGTTGGGGATGCAGATGTGGAGTTAATTGAGGATATTAATAATAATGGAGTGGCAGAAATTTTAGAGGTTTTTGCTGAGTCAAGAAATGAGGGTACTTTTGATGAAATAATAGATATTGATTTCTTACCAGAGGGTAATTACTTTGTCCGAGTTTCTGAGTTTAGTGGTCATACAAATTATTCTTTGTTTTTAGAAGCTAGTCCAATTTAGAGTAGTTAATAATAGTAGGGTGGTTCAACAATTAATTATTAATAATTAATAATTAATAATTACCTCTCCTTGAAAACGGATAGGATTGACGAACAGGAAAATTTTTTCTTCTCTTGGTCGATTGGATATGGCTCCGAGACCTAGCCATCCCACCCTACCGGAAGCTCCGAAGATAGAACTCCGTTCCGTTGTCGCGTTTCGCGTCAGCGTTGCGAAGCAAACGACCGCTTTTTTCTCCTTTAAAGGAGAGGCTTTAAACCTTAATTATTCGGTAAATTTTGAATTATCATCAAGCAACTATAAACTTTTCCTCTTTCTTGCCTGCCCTAAATTAAATTATCAGTTATCAGTTGACGAAGGAAACCCAACAAAAATATCTTTGGAAAAGTTTCCAAACTGTTCCCCTAGATAAATTAATATCCTTAGATACTCTGCTTTATCCCCTAAAAATAAACCCAAAATTGGGAATCATATTAGTTGCTCATAACTTATTTAATCAAACCAATTATACTGTCAATTTTCAGGTAATTCTCCAAAGCGATCGCGATAACGAGACAGTAAAGATTCTAATTTTTCGGTTCGTTTTTCTGCTTCTTGCCGTGCCAAAATTTCCTGATTCAAAACTTCTCGTAATTCATCAGAAATTACCAATTTTTCTCCCGTATCTTCCCGATAAAATCTTATCAATTTATCCTCAACCTCTAAACGTAATCCTAAAGGTTCGCTCCGACCATCTGTAATTAATTTATAATTTGTTTCTCCCAGACAATACCCTTGCAATTTTTCTTTTATCCATTCACCTTTAGGGTCAAATAACCAACATTCCTTTACTTTTAATTGTTCGTAAAATACTTTTTTATAACCTTCATCGTCTCTGAGGGTGTTTTTAGTAGTTACCTCAAAAATAACTGCCGTAATTTTACGTTATTCCCAAAGTTTATAACTATCTCTTCCCCCTGGTTCTACACCAAAAATAACCATTACATCAGGAACAGTTAGTAGTTTAGGAAAACCCCTAGAAAAATATAAAAATTGTTTGCTGAATACATTGGCTTTTTGACCTTTTAAATATTCTTTCAAGACTTCAAAAATATTTAAAACAGCGTATAAATGATCGTAATTTTCACCAACAGTTGTTTCATCCTCATTAGGATAAAATACTTCTTTTTTGGTAGTTGCGGGTTGATTTTATGGAGTTGTTTGGTTTTCTGATGTCATAGTTTTAGATGAGATTTGTAACAAACGTTTATGAAATAATAGCAATATTTTTTCGATTTTGTTAGAATTGGAACTTACGCAAAGAAACCTGGTTTCTACGGTAAATTATTGGTAAGCATTTCCTGCGGAATGTTGCGCAAACAGCTATTAGCTGTCAGCTTTTCCTGCGGAATGTTGCGCAAACAGCAAAAGAAGGGGATTTTAATAAATATAGACTGTTTCAGCCAGCTTTTATAGTCTGACTCAATTAGTAAAGCTTTTATCACAAACTAAAAGCAATAGCTGATAGCTGATAGCTGACGGCTGAATGCTTACAATTATTGTGTTTGATAATCAACATCTACGAGAAACTGGGTTTATGGACTCGATCATTATCTTCAGCAAAGGTAAAAAATTATGGTAACAACTAATTTAATTAAGACAATAGCAGTTAATATTCCCAAAGAAATTAACCTGAAAATTACTCACGAACAATTTATGGAGTTAGCACTGGTTAACCGAGATTTACAGTTAGAAAGAACAGCTACAGGAGAGTTAATTATTATGGCACCGACAGGAAGTGATACTGGCAGACAAAATTTAGGAATTGAAGCCCTATTATGGTTATGGAACCGTCGCACAAAGTTAGGAGTAGCTTTTAATTCTTCTAGTGGTTTTCATCTGCCTAATGGTAGCGATCGCTCTCCTGATGCTGCCTGGGTAAAACAGGAAAGATGGGATAGTTTAACTAGGGAAGAACAGGAAACTTTTGCACCTTTATGTCCCGATTTTGTAGTAGAGTTACGTTCTAAAAATGATACTATTTTAGAGTTACAAAAAAAGATGAAAGAGTATCATTCAAATGGTGCAAGATTAGGTTGGTTAATTGATAGTAAAAACCGAAAAGTAGAGATTTATCGGCAAGATCGGGAAGTGGAAATTTTGGAAAATCCTAATAGTTTATCTGGAGAAGATGTGTTGCCTGGATTTGTTTTAGATTTAACAGAAGTTTGGTAATGGAGTGCTAAATAAACATTTGTTGCTGAGAGGATATCTGAAAAGTTTTTTGATACTGAATTTTGCCCCCCGAGCAAGCCAACTTTGGGGGGAACAAGAGTTAATTTGCTTCTAAAAGTCCCCCAAAATTGGGGGATTTAGGGGGCTTGAATTTTGAAAACGCTTTCTTTTTACAAATCATTTAGGATTGCTATATTATATTTTTATTAAGCAAAGGACACAGATATTGCTCAATGTTTTTCGTGCAATATTTGGACATTGAAAGCTCAGTCATAGATTGCTTCTGACTTCTCATTTCTCATTTCTCTAATAATGCACCATTTACCAAAAAATTATGGTTTAAAGTCTCCCCCCTTTTAAGGAGATAATAAAGAAAAGTTTTCCTTTGAGTCAATCCTCTCCTTTAAAAGAAGAGATAATTATTAATTATTAATTATTAATTGTTGAACAACTTGTTATGAGTTATTGTATAAATCCTCAATGTTCTAATCCTCAAAATAGTGGCACTCCTTTATTTTGTAAAAGTTGTGGTTCCCAACTGTTGCTGCAAGACATTTATCGAGTCATTCGACCCCTGGGTGGTGGTGGTTTTGGTAAAACATTTGAAGTGGAAGATTGTGGCACTCCCAAAGTATTAAAAGTTCTGCATAATAATCATCCGAAAGCGGTTGAATTATTTCGACAAGAAGCTGAGGTTTTAAGTAGTTTAAATCATCCTGGTATTCCTAGAGTTGAAGCTGACAGTTATTTCACTTTTCAACCTAGAAATAATCAAGAATATTTGCATTGTTTGGTGATGGAAAAAATTGAAGGGATGGATTTAGAAAAATATATGCAGCAACGCAACTTTGAACCTATTTCTCAAAAGGCAGCATTTAGATGGTTGAAACAGTTGGTGGAAATTTTGGATGAAGTTCATCAACAGGAATATTTTCATAGAGATATTAAGCCGTCGAATATTATGATTAGAGAAAATGGTCAGTTAGTATTAATTGATTTTGGTACAGCTAGAGAAGTTACTCAAAGTTATCTACAACAATTAGCAGGGCAACAAGTAACAGGAGTTATTTCTCCTGGTTATACACCTTTGGAACAAGTGAATGGAAAAGCTGTGCAGCAATCTGATTTTTTTGCTCTGGGGAGAACTTTTGTTTATTTATTAACAGGTAAGCATCCTAATAGTTTTTCTGAAGACTCTAACACGGGAGATTTAATTTGGCGAAATAGTGTTGAAGTATCAAATGATTTGGGTGATTTTATAGATTATTTAATGAAGCCTTTTCCAGGGCATAGACCTCAAAATACACAAGATATTTTTAACTATTTAAACAATATAAATGAAGCAAAACAGAGTTCTGGTTTGCCTAAAAATAATCAGAAACAAGAACAATCAACAGTTGTTTCCTCTACTCCTGAATATGCAGGATTTTTTAGGCGTTTTTTCGCTTGGATTGTCGATAATATTATTCTGATAATCGTAATGGGATTATTAGGCAAAATCATTTTAAATAATAAATTTTTGTCTGATTACATAATCAATTCAATAGGTACTTTTGGATGGTCGATAGGTTGGGGGTCTTTCAGTATAACCACAGGAATTATAGGTATTATTTTTATCATTTTAATAGGATTAAAGGAAGGATTATTTGGCGATTCATCATATATAGTGACTCTAATGTTTGTCTTATTCACTACTATATTAAAATGGTTTTATTTGACGCGACTTGAAAGTTTACCAATAAAAGCAACTATTGGGAAAAAAATAATGGGAATTATCGTCACAGACTTAAATGGAAATCCCATATCATTTGGTCGTGCTAATGGAAGGTATTTCGCCAAAACAATTTCGTCAATAATTCTGCTAATTGGGTTTATTATGGCAGCTTTTACCAAAAAAAAGCAAGCATTGCATGACAAGATAGCTGGTACTTTAGTTGTTAGAAAAAAGCCATAATTTCAAAATTAAAACCCACATTCCGCACTTCAATAATGAATGTAGTTAATGTAGTTAATGTAGGTTGGGTTGAGGAACGTTAGCGGAGCTTATCCGAAGGATAAACCCAACATTATTTAGATATTTTATAGATATTTGTTGGGTTGCGCGTTGGCGGAGCAAGTGCGGTAGCTATATCGCTTAACCCAACAAAGCCCAAAAAATTATTCCTGTAGAAATGAAAATATATCCCTACAGGCACTAATTAAAGTTAAAAAATCACCTATCTATTAACCTCGAAGTAGTTAATGTAGTTAGGGTTGAGGCAGGTTAGCGCAGCCTATCCTTGGGATCTACCCAACATTATTTAGATATTTACAAGACTTACGCAAAGGCACTATTTATAGACTCCAAAACTATTGTCCAATAGTTGTAAACACTATATATAGAGTATTTCCTTTTGTCCTAATTTATAGATATTTGTTGGGTTGCGCGTTGGCGGAGCAAGTGCGGTAGCTATATCGCTTAACCCAACAAAGCCCAAAAAATTATTCCTGTAGAAATGAAAATATATCCCTACAGGCACTAATTAAAGTTAAAAAATCACCTATCTATTAACCTCGAAGTAGTTAATGTAGTTAGGGTTGAGGCAGGTTAGCGCAGCCTATCCTTGGGATCTACCCAACATTATTTAGATATTTACAAGACTTACGCAAAGGCACTATTTATAGACTCCAAAACTATTGTCCAATAGTTGTAAACACTATATATAGAGTATTTCCTTTTGTCCTAATTTATAGATATTTGTTGGGTTGCGCGTTGGCGGAGCAAGTGCGGTAGCTATATCGCTTAACCCAACAAAGCCCAAAAAATTATTCCTGTAGAAATGAAAATATATCCCTACAGGCACTAATTAAAGTTAAAAAATCACCTATCTATTAACCTCGAAGTAGTTAATGTAGTTAGGGTTGAGGCAGGTTAGCGCAGCCTATCCTTGGGATCTACCCAACATTATTTAGATATTTACAAGACTTACGCAAAGACACTATTTATAGACTCCAAAACTATTGTCCAATAGTTGTAAACGCTATATATAGAATATTTCCTTTTGTCCTAGTTTATAGATATTTGTTGGGTTGCCCGTTGGTGGAGCAAGTGCGGCAGCTATATCCCTTAACTCAACAAAGCCCAAAAAATTATTCCTGTAGAAATGAAAATATATCCCTACAGGAACTAATTAAAGTTAAAAAATCACCTATCTATTAACCTCTAAGCTTCTCCGACCAAACACGAGTAGGCAAACCCCAAACATAAATAAACCCTTCCGCCGCTTTATGGTCAAACTCATCCTCCGCACCATAAGTTGCTAAATCAAAACTATATAAAGAATTGCCAGACTGACGACCGACAACCATCGCATTACCCTTAAACAATTTCACTCGCACAACACCAGTCACCCTTTCCTGAGTCTGCTGAATAAAAGCATCCAACGCACCCTTCAACGGACTAAACCACAAACCGTTATAAACCAACTGACTGTAAGTTTCCTCAATACCACGCTTATAACGAGTCACATCAGCAGTCAAAGTTAAACTTTCCAAGTCGCGATGCGCTTGAATAAGCACCCACATTGCTGGAGACTCATAAATTTCTCGTGACTTAATTCCCACAAGACGGTTTTCAATCATGTCAATACGACCGACACCATGACCTCCCGCGATCTGATTAAGTTGAGTAATTAACTCAATACCACCCATTCCTTGACCGTTGAGACTAACAGGAATACCTCCCTCAAAACCAATTTCCACATATTCCGGTTCATTCGGAGTATCAGCGATCGCTTTAGTCATATTATAAACTTCCTCTGGTGCCTCCACCCAAGGGTCTTCCAACTCCCCTGCTTCGATCGCCATCCCCAATAAATTTTTATCAATACTATAAGGAGAAGACTTTTTCACTGGAGCAGGAATACCATACTTTTCACCATAAGCAATAGTCTCCTCCCGACTCATTCCCCACTCCCGCGCTGGTGCAAGAATTTTGATTTTCGGGTTAAGTGCAGCAATAGCAACATCAAACCTTACTTGGTCATTACCCTTTCCAGTACAACCATGGGCGATCGCATCAGCACCATATTTTTCTGCTGCGTCTACTAAAATTTTAGCAATTAAAGGGCGAGCTAATGCTGTAGCTAAAGGATAACGATTTTCATATAGAGCATTTGCTTGAATAGCAGGAAAAGCATATTCTTGAATCAAAGGTTCGATAACATCTATAACCAAAGATTCTACTGCACCCGAATCTAATGCTTTTTTGCGGACTCCTTCTAACTCATCTCCCTGTCCTAGATCTGCAGCAAGAGTAATTACTTCTTTGACACCCCACTCATTTTTTAAGTAGGGAATGCAAACGGAGGTATCCACTCCACCAGAATAAGCTAATACAACTTTAGTGGCACGACTCATAGATTCTTCTCTAGAAATTAACAACTGGGTTTTTATTATCGGACTTAGCCTGTAAAATTATTGTCAGGCAAAGTACAGATTCTAGAGTGTATCCTAATTTTCAGAGGAATGAAAAGTGGGTAATAGGGTGTAAGACCCACAGAGGAAAAATACCACATCAAAACTTTTCTGTTTCTTCTGTTGTGCCTACTCCTGCCTTGTTTACCTTCTTTAACTTTTATTCCATTAGACATTTTCTCCAAAAGAGGCAACAGGCAACAGGCAACAGGCAACAGGCAACCCACCCCTCGCCCCTCCCCCTCCCAGGAGGGGAATAATTGATAATTTATGGATCAGAATTGATTTTATTTTGGATTTTTGGAGATGTTTATTAGACATTTCCTCCAAAAGAGGGAGTAGGGAGTAGGGAGTAGAGGGAAATAATTGATAATTTATAGATAAGAATTGATTTTATTTTGGATTTTTGGATATTTCCATTTAGCGAATAATTAATAATTAATAATTAAATAATTCGCGCCTTGAAGCCTCCCCTTTTAAGGGGAAAAAGCGGTCGTTTTGCTACGCAACATGTAAAGCGTAGCTTCCCGTAGGGTGGGATGGATGGGTTTCCTAACCATATCCAATTGACTAAGATAAAAGAAAATATTCCTTATATTCAATTCCGTAACGGTTAAAACCAGAGGTAATTATCAATTATCAATTATCCATTATCAATTAATGAAAGGACTTACGCATTTTCCCGACAAAAACGCCATATATGCCATAGTGCTATAGTTTTTATCTACTATATGTAGTGCCTTTGCGTAAGTCTCCAATTTAGTCAGGAGAAAAAATGTTTTTCAGTGTAGTTATCCCCACTTATAATCGCAAACTTATTTTAGAAAAATGTCTTCGCGCTCTGGAAAATCAGGATTATGACCGCCCAATTTTAGATTATGAAGTAATAGTTGTCGATGATGGCTCGACGGATGACACTATCCCCTGGTTAGAAACAGAGGCCAAAGAATTTCCCCATGTCCAACTATTTTCTCAGTCGCACCAAGGGCCAGCAGCAGCTAGGAATTTGGGTGTTGAGCAGGCCAAAGGAGATTTTATTATATTTATTGATAGTGACCTGGTGGTAACAGATTCTTTTCTACAGTCACACGCAAATAGTTTGATTTCTCAAAAGTCAGATAATGTATTTACTTATGGCAGAGTTATTAATACTTGTAATTTTGATTTTCCCACTTCGGAACCTTATAAATTGACTGATTTTTCGGCAGCTTTTTTTGCGACGGGAAATGTGGCGATCGCTCGTCATTTTTTAATTGAAGCTGGGTTATTTGATACTCGTTTTGAACAGTATGGTTGGGAAGATTTGGAGTTAGGAGTTAGGTTAAAAAAATTGGGTTTGAAATTGATTAAGTGTCCTGATGCTGTTGGTTATCATTGGCATCCACCTTTTGCTTTGGAGCAATTAGAAGGAATGATTGAGCGAGAAATTCAAAGGGGAAAAATGGGAGTTTTGTTTTATCAAAAACATCCGACTTGGGAAGTTAAAATGATGATTCAAATGACTTGGCTACACAAATTATTATGGGGAGTTTTATCATTAGGTGGAAGATTAAATGAAAAGACAATGGCTGTTTTTTTGCAATGGTTAATTGACCGAGGTAAGTCACAGTTGGCTTTAGAAATTTCTCGGATATTTTTGAATTGGTATAATGTAAAAGCTGTTTATACTAATGATGTAAATATTGAGTTTGAAGAAGGAAGAAGGAAGAAGGAAGAAAAAGTGGATGGGGACTCAAACCCCAACAAGCTTGTAAACACCTCGGGTGAAGGCGGGGTATTAAACCCAAAAGAAAAAAAATAATGATTGAACCTGATTTTCCTCATATTGTACTGGCCTTTAACTACAAAGGTTGGAAAGTTGAAATTGACCAAGGTGAAATGGACGGATATGCTACTTATGCGGCTTGGGCTAACTATCAGTTAGGTTGTGTTGTGGCAGTACCTTATGCTTCTTCTCGACAAGAGGTAGTTAGACGTGCCAAACAATGGATTGATGCTCGAATTGACATCCTCCCGGCGCTGCTCTACGAGACAGCAAGAGATTCCTAACCATCACTGATTAGGTCTTTCTGCTGCCTCTTGCAGAGGAGCTGCGCTAACAATGCACCAGCCTCCAAGGTCAAGCCTCTTTTCGGTCTTACGGTCGCTCCACAGACTGACACTGCTAGTCCAGCAGCCAGATTTTAAGTCTAACACACTATTGGCAAAACCGTAAAATTGATTGGTTTTTCCTCCGGAATGCCCTCGCATTCATCCCGACGCTCCCCTTCGGGAGAGCGCGGGTCTTCAACCAACGTTGAGATAATCAGAATATAACTTTAAAGTGAAGAATTACTATATAATAGAAGATGATTTATAATATCAGGCATTCTAATGAGTACAGCAACTTACATAAATGACAGTGAATTTAATGCACTTTTAACTTCTGAAACAATCTTTGTCGTAGATTGTACAGCGTCATGGTGTGGTCCATGTAAAAAAATTAGTCCTTATATTGACCAGTTAGCTGAAGAATATGAAGGTCGTGCGAAAGTAGTGAAACTTGATATTTCTGAAAATAAGGAAACTGCCAATAAATTCAGTATTCGTAGTATTCCAGCTGTAATGTTTTTTAAAAGTGGCGAACTTGTAGAAAATATAGTTGGTGTTTCTCCTTATGAAACTTTCAAAGCAGCACTTGATAAGTTACTTTAAGTTTTATAGAAGATAGAAGTAGGTAGATGTTAAAAATAATTGTTTTTTTGAGTATTTAGAGCAACTTAATTTTATTTATTCCTTCTTTTTGATAGTTGAAGTAGTTATCAAATAAAATCATGTTCGGATGAAAACCTTATAAATATCATTCTTTATGTTATAGATGTATAGCCGTTACATCAAACTTCTACTTTCTGTCACTTTTTACATATCAATTATAACTATTCAACCTAACATAATTAAAGTATTAATATTTGAGAAATAGTATGGCGCTACGCATTAAGGTGTTTGACATGAATAAAAGCTGAAACCCTTTTGTATTTCACTATTGCCTGTTCCCTGTTCCCTGTTGCCTTCCACGTAGCGCTATATTAAGTGAAATGAAATATAAATTAGTAAAAAATATAAATTATTGTAGAAAACAACAATAACTTAAATAATCGGTAATTTAGTCATTATTTATTCAATATTACCTTTCTTAAAAGCCATAATCCTAATTCGCTTATAATCAACCGTCCACCTACCCTTCTTATATAGATGAGGACGTAATCTATTTTCAATATCATCAATAATAATGCTTTGCTTTTTTTCAGGAATTCCTTCAAAGAAACAAGTTGCAAACATCTTCAGCCAATTACGCAAACCATATTCTCCATCTTCAAGTTTAGTAGGTCTTTCTAATAAACTAGCAAAAGTCAACACAAAACCTTCTGATTCTAAGAGAGTAGCATATTCTCCAATACTAGGAAAATACCAAGGATTAAGTTGTTTATTACTACTATAACCAGCCGCATCTAAGGCTTCATAAATACTTTTAATAATTGTTTTAATATTACCTTTGCCACCAAATTCACTAACGAAACGACCTCCAGGTTTCAGTATGCGCCAAATATTACGGATAACTTTTTTCTGCTCTTTAATCCAATGAAGTACTGCATTAGAAAACACAGCATCAAATGTTTCTTTTAAATCTATATTAACTCCATCTCCTACTAAAAATTTAATATCTGGATAACAACGATGTGCTTGTTCAATCATAGTCGGGGCATTATCAATTCCTACAACTTTTGCCCCTTTTGTAGTGATTTTATAGGTCAGATGACCTGTACCACAACCAAGGTCAAGAATTTTTTCTCCACTCTGAGGACTGAGCAATTCTAATAAATCTATTGCCAAATTAGAAACAAAAGAATGTTTACTTTCATACAGTTCTGCATTCCACTCATTGAAAGATATATTTGGGGAGTTGTTAGTTGTATTATTTTCCATAGCACTATGAAGAGTAACTTATTCATTGACACTCGCCCGTTAAATCGGAGATTATAACAGGTGATTTTTGCTTTGCTGGCGCAACGCTACGGGAACAAGAACTCTTAACTAGATAACAAATCAAACAAGTTGAGTTGTACCCCTGAGAGACAATTGACCCAAGCTTTCTTGCTCCGTCTTTACGCCCTCGGAAACCGTTGACTCGCAGGCGGTGCGCTTTTCTTTAACGGTATGCCCTACCGCTATCAATCTTCACCCACCCCTCTTGCTCCCCTCCCGGGAGGGGATGGGGGTGGATGCAGCAGCTACATCGCGATTTTCTTGATAATTACAATGGCTGCAATTATGCTTTCTATTCCTGCGGAATGCTACGCAAACAGAAAGTTTTTTCTTTTCTATCTGCCCGCATTTAGGACATTCTTGAGAAGTATAATTTTTGTCAACTTTGGCGTAATACTTACCTCTTTCCCAGCATATATAAGGAAGTATTTCATTGATAAATTGACCTATACCAGAATCTAAAGACTGTTTTCTAACTATACCTCTAGACCAAGATTTGAAGTTAATATCTTCAACAAAAATATTATCTGTTAAATCGCAAAGTTGATGGGCTAGTTTGAAATGCCAATCACGTCTAGCATCAGCTATTTTTTCATGTAGCCTAGCTATTTTGTTCTGAAGTTTTAACCAATTACTTGACTCCTTCTTTTTTTTCTTAAGTCTTCTTTGCAGCAATTGTAGGGGCGAATGGCCATTCGCCCCTACCGCAGTTGACAAGAGCAAAAACTTAGGAGATTTGATTAACTTTCCTGTTGAAGTAGCGACAAAACTTTCGATTCCGGCATCAATGCCTAATGACCTTTTACCTACTGGATTTTCTGGAACTGACTCTGATGAAGAAAAGATAATCATCAAATAATAACCAGTAGCTTTTCTAACTATCCTAGCTTGTTTAGCTTGAAAACCCTCTGGATATTGCCTACTTTGTTTGATTTTAATCCAACCTAGCTGAGGGAGTTTAAATCTACTATTACCTAGACAGTTTTTCAGCATAGCAGGAAAAACAAAGCTTCTCAACTTTTTCTTAAATCTAGGGAAGCCTTTACCAAGAGATTTCATTTCAGAAAATGCTCTGTCTAAAGTCTTTAAAGTTTGTTGTAAAACTTGAGCATTTTCATGTCGGCTCTTAGCCGAAACTGACTTTAATCTGGGATTAGTCTTCTTAGCTATTGTTAGGTTTTTGGCTTGATAATTGTAATTAGGATAAGCTGCATCAGCCGGGATAATATATTCAGTTATAATTGAGCAACTATTAATTTCTATTTTCCTTGAACTTAACCAATCTTTACGCTCTCTCAGAGCATAATTATACACAGTTCTACAAACATCAAGAATCTGGTTTATTTCAGTTTCTTGTCGTTTGTTTGGCTTAAGTTTATATTGGTAAGTTAAAGTAATCAAAGGTTAATAGCTATCTATATTATAACTAATACTATATACTATATTGATTAGCTACTGCTCAATTAATTTGCTGGTTGAAATTCATCTCACCGCTAAATTAAAAATTATAGCTGCTCGAACTCTTTCAAGATTCTCTGATAGATTATACTTGAATGCAACCTAATAATACCAAATTGATAAATGGTTGCTACAAATAGTAGAAGCAAGAAAGAAGGAAGAGGGAAGAAGGAAGAAGGGGTAAATATGGGAAAAAAGGGGGAAATGATAGAAATCACTATCTAAAATGAACTGAAGCAGTTATTTTAAGCATATCCGATCAATATCTATCTCTTTATAACATTCTTTTTTCAAATTGGTATAACCTATCCAGTCAAAAGTTAAAAGTGCCGATCCCCTATTTCACGAGTAAAGGGATGCAGAGATTTTATCCCTAATTAACAGATCAAATCAACCAATAGAAAGGAAGAGCGGCAAGACAGTCAAAAGTAAGACTTAACTGATTAATTTAGATAGTTTTAATTAGGAAAATAATTAAGAAAAGTTGTTCTTGCTCTTGAAGCGATTGAGTAAAATTACTCTAATCATCGGGATAAAATTTTAGATCATTTAAATAATAATAGCTGTAAAACTTCAGATTTGTATTCAGTATAGTTGGAATCTAAAACCATTTTGTGCTAAGAAGTATATCCTGTCCCAATATTGAGTATTGAGATAAAGTATTTCATTCAGGAGTATGGCTTATGGCAGGTAGTGAAGTTGGTGCAGATTTATGGTTGAGTGAGTATATCACACCTTGGGATATTTATGTTCATGGTATTACCAAGGTACTTGCCTACAAAAAAACTGCCTATCAGGATATGTATATTATAGACACAGGTATTTATGGTAAAGCACTGGTTCTTGATGGTAAATGGCAATCTTCTACAGGAGACGAATTTTTGTACCATGAACCCCTGGTACATCCTGCCATGATTTTTCATGGATCTCCTAGTAAAGTTCTTGTTCTTGGTGGTGGTGAAGGAGCAACTATTCGAGAGGTCTTACGTTGGCAAACAGTAGAACAAGTGGCCATGATTGACATTGATGAAGAAGTGGTTGAAGCTTGTCGTCAACATTTACCTGAGATGCACGCTAATGCTTTTGATGACCCTCGCCTCAAATTGGTCATTGGTGATGCTTTAGAATTTTTGGAGACTTCTGGTGAAATTTGGGATGTAGTTATTTCTGACCTTTCTGACCCTATTGAAGAGGGACCTTCATTTCAGTTGTTTACAAAGGAATACTTTGAAAAGATTCTACAGGTGCTTACTCCTGGAGGGTTTTTTGTTGTGCAAGCTGGCCCTGTTTCCTCAGGAGAAATGAAGCTTCATACTCGAATTGTGAATACAATGAAAGAAGTTTTTCCTTATGTCCAATCTTATAGTAGTTATGTTCCTACTTATGGCCAACCTTGGGGTTTTGTACTTGGTTCAACAGAAATGATTAATAGTCGTCCTGACCCTGAAACAGTTAATCAACTTCTGAGAGAAAAAACTACTGGTGGGTTTCGGATGTTGGATGGGACTACCTTATTGGGGATATTACAAGTACCTAAACATTTGCGGGAAGCGATCGCTACTGAGACGGAGGTATATACTTTAGCAAAACCTCCAAAATTTTTCGGAAAAGGTTCTACTAAAAGTTGAAGCTATATGAAGAAGGAAGAAGGAAGAAGGAAGAAGGAAGAAGATTAACTATATAAAATTCCTTTGTTTCGGCTATTCTATAATTCCTGGCCTTTGTGGCAACTGCCACATATTGAAAGAACAATAGTTTAAAAATTACAAGAGTAACTAAAATGACTATACTACGAATTCTAGCTGCTATATTCTTACCACCTTTAGGTGTTTTCTTGACCGTTGGTCTAGGCGGTGCTTTTTGGATTAATCTTCTCTTAACTATTTTTGGTTTTTATATTGGTGGTATTGTTCATGCTATTTGGGTTATTGCCAAGCATGATCAATAATTTTTAAGCCTAATAATTTAGGTGTAGAGTTAGGAGTAGGTTTTTTGATTATTTCTGAAGTTAGAGCCAATCATAATATTAGCCTAAACCTATCTCTACTAAAATACGACTCATTTTTCTACTTTCAATTCTCTAATTACTGGCAATTCATAACTGATAAATGGTATTATAGAGAAACTACATTTACTAGACAAGCCAGGTAATAATGACAACACTAAACCTTCAAATATCTATAGAAAAAACTAGCCACTCTCGCATTAAAGAACAGGATATTAATAATAGTTCGTTTGGCAAAGTATTTAGCGATCATATGTTAGTTGTTGACTACAGAGATGGTAATTGGCAAGAGGTGAAAATAGTTCCTTATGGCAATATTTCAATGGCTCCTTCTCTGTCAGTTTTGCATTATGGTCAAGCGGTTTTTGAAGGTTTAAAAGCTTATAGAAGTCCAACTGGAAAACCTTTACTATTTCGCCCACAAGCTAATTATAAACGGATAAACGAATCAGCTTTTCGATTATGTATGCCACCTATTCCTGAAGATATTTTTCTGGATGGTTTGAAAGAATTAATTAGAGTAGATTCTGACTGGATTCCTACTCAGTCAGGTAGTGTATTATATATTCGACCTATTTATTTTGCTACAGATGAATCTGTTGGTATTAAACCAGCAAATAGTTATAAATTTATTATTATTTCTTCCCCTGTAGGTGCTTATTATTCAGAACCAGTTAAGTTGATTGTTACAGACAAATATATACGAGCTGCTGAAGGTGGAACAGGTGCGGCTAAATGTGCTGGTAATTATGGTGGTAGTTTATTAGCAGATAAAGAGGCTAAACAACAGGGTTATGATAATGTTTTATGGTTGGATGGGAAGGAAAAAAAATATATTGAAGAATGTGGCACAATGAATGTGGCTTTTGTCATTAATGATGTTGTGATTACTCCTAAATTGACTGGCACTATTTTAGCTGGAATTACTAGAGATAGTGCCTTAACTTTATTGAGAGATATGGGTGTTAAAGTTGAGGAAAGATTAATTTCTATTGATGAAGTGGCAAAGGCTTATGAAGAGGGTAATCTTTCTGAAGCATTTGGTATGGGAACGGCTGCTACAATTGCTAATATTTCTACTATTAATTATCAAGGTAAAGATATGATTTTACCTCCTGTTTATGAACGAAAATATGCTCCTCAAGTGTTGCAAAAATTAGAAGATATTAAAACGGCTAAAGTGACTGATCCTTACGGTTGGGTTTATCCACTGTAAACTATAGGTTAATATAATTGGTCTTGGGATGAGATGAAAACTAAAAATTATTGGTTGATTCACTAAGTAGTCATGCAAAATTAATTACACATACTCTAAAGCGAAAAAGCTGATGCTGTAAAAATTACAGAGAATAAAATTAGGTAATTAATTTTGCTTAAGCACTTAATACAAATCTTCTATCATCCCACAATTTTTGTATGTTAAATATAGCTAATATCATGTTTCTTTAAATACCCATAATAAAAATTTTAGGGAATGGGGAACAGGCAACAGGGAACAGGGAACAGGGAAAATGGAGAAATTTATCAGAGAAAAAATTTTTCTTATGGCTAATTAATGAGCCTTAATATAACTTTCTATTGTAGTTAGTATCAAAAATATTCTGGAGATAATTGAAAGATAGATAAGCTAAATATAAATATGTATAACAATCTGATTTTCTACAAATAATTTAATACTTCTATAGATTAGGAATTTTTCCTCTAAAAAAAATCTGAATCTCCACTCATATCATGTCCGGATAAGAGCGTGATAAAAAAACTTTCTCCTTCTTATCCTGTTCTTTTTCTTCCTCCTTCTTTCTTCCCTCCTGGGAGGAGTTAGGGGTGGGTTGACTCGTGAGGACTCCGTCGTTATTTATTTTATAACTGTTCAACCGGACATGATATCACTCATTAAAAAACTGTTTGTCAAATAAATGTTAAATCATGTATGGTGCGAATTGATTATGTAATGCACTATTCCACGGCACACGGTGCGTGACAGAAAAACCGACCATTATTCCAGAAATGGTCAGGGTATCGTCACACACCCTACTGGATTGTTTCACCTAAAATAGTGCATTAGCTTTTTTCGTCACCCCATCCCCCCATCACCCCATCCCCCATTTTCTATTGCAACATTTTAGATGAAACAGTCCACTACTTAATTTCACTCTTCATTCTATCTCATAATTACTAATATGAAATAGGTTAATGTTTGCTATCAAAGATTGATGGGGAGATGGGGAGATGGGGATATGAGTAGATTCGTATATTTGCACAATTTTTTGTATTTCATATAATACCAATTTCAAAAAATAATGTTACGAATAGTAAGAGGAATAAAAAGACAAATGCAGGATATGTACTTTGACAAAAAAGATGATTTACGACCTAAAAAATCGTATTGAAACCATTCCCGTGTGACTCGGTCCTCCTGACTTCCCCTCCCCTCCTGGGAGAGCTGTCAGCTTTCAGCTCTCAGCTCTAGGGTTTAAATGAATATAGACTGTTTCAGCTAGCTTTTAGACGTAAGTATAAATTCTGGTTCAATTAGTAAAGTTTTTATCTAAAACTAAAAGCAATAGCTGATGGCTGATAGCTGACGGCTGATAGCTTACTTTAGGGGTGGGTTGACTCCTAAGAAACATCCTAGCTATTTGTAGCAAAAATTTATCAATTTGCTATAACTACTCTCAATTAACTCATGGTAAAACAAAAAAAAATTAAGTCAATATTATCTATATTTGAGGCTCCTATCGGATTATTCGCAGGGGCAACTTACCATTTTCGTGCTTTAATGATATTTGTCAAAAATCCAAAATTAATAGGTTATATAGTTGTTCCAATTTTGATTAATATCGTTGTAGGTATTCTTCTTTATATTAGTTTACTTCTACCAGGAATTGATTTAATTAATACTATTTTTAATAACTTATCTTTACGCTTTGATGCTTTGATTGCTCAATTACCAAAATGGTTAAACTTCTTAAGTTATATAGATAATGTTTTATATAAACTTGTACAAGTAATTCTCTTACCAATATTATTGCTGATAATTGGATTTTTGTTAGTACAATTTGGAGCTATTCTAGGTTCACCTTTTTATGGTCAACTTTCTGAGCAATTAGAAAAAATTATAACTGGCACATTGCCTGAAGCTCCACCAAGCTTATTAGGCTCTCTCAGAGATATTTGGCGAGCCATACTTTTTGAGTTAAAAAAAATTGGATTACTCTTAGTAATAGGTTTGCCTATGTTGCTACTCAACTTTCTCCCTGGAGGCTCTTTAATCGTAACTATTGGTGGCATAGTTCTAACAACTTCCATTGTTTGTCTTGACTTTTTTGATGGGTTTTTGGAGAGAAGAAAATTAAAATTTCGAGAGAAGTTAACAGTAGTGCGTCGTAGCTTACCAGCAAGTGCCACTTTTGGGTTAATTTGTCAAGCTTTAATTACCATTCCCATAGTTAACTTCTTAGGTATTCCACTATGTGTCGCGGCAGGGACTTTATTTTGTTGCGATCGCGTCTTACCAAACTTACTGCCAGATCATCAAGCTTAAATAGTGCGGGCTTAGATAGAATCGAAGTTCATTTCACAACCCGCTCTTGACTTAGATTTATAGTTCAGATGATATTAGATAATACGAGTCATGGCAGATACTTTTGTGAGCTTTTCTTTATCCAAGCCTTCTAGCTCATCTATCTTCAACCATCCCTCTTTTACTAAGCCAGCTAGAGCAAAAATCACAGTTGCATTTCTGGAGTCATACTTGCCATCTAGATCGTATCTTCTGGCACTGAGGAAATCATGTAGATACCATAAATCATCAAATTCTTGAATTCCACTTGCTTGTTGGCGCACTGTTGTGACTAAAGCATTGATTTCTCGTTCCTTAGCTTTGGACAAAGCTGCTTGTGCAATCTTTTCTTCTGTTATAGACCACTGAGTATCAGTAAGTTGCATCATCTTTCTTATTTCTTAAAATCTATGGTGTGATTATGATTTTTTATGTAATTGCTAATCGTAGCATATATAACCTAATTCAGTAGCTAGGTAAAATAAAATTTATATTAATTTACTCATCTATATTCCTTGCCATAACAAAAAAAAAGAGTGTTCTATCTAAAGACACTCACTAAAATTTATTTTTGTATAGTTAAATATTTTTGGTAAAGTTACCTATTTCTTTCTACCTGGCCAAATTTAACAACTCTTTAGCAGAGGCCAATAAGTCGATCGCCACAAAGAAAATTTTACCTTCAGCATTGAGCAAAAATCTCCAAGCAATATTCATACCTACACCAGCTCCAAACCAAGGAGTTTGGCATTTACCAGTAACCTTAATCTGAGTATAACCATCCTCAACAGGTTCAGAAATTCCTTGCTCTGGGATTAACTTCAGATTCTGACATTCTTCTTGAAAGAATCGCAAAATGGCATCTTTGCCCACAATTGGTCTACGGAAAGGAGGTTGTAGGCCGCCATCTGGAGTGAATAACTCAATCAGTGCATTAAAGTCATTGGCATTCAAGTTATTCATGTAATTCAAGATAGTAGGATTATCAACACCTTGAATCGTAACTTTACTTCGCTCTGCCATATTCTGTGGAGCAACAACAGGCTCAGAAACTCGGGTATAGTTGCCCAAATTTTTAACATCAAAACCCATATCAATCACAGAATTTCTCAAAACAGTGATTTGCTGACCAGAATCTAATCCTTGAATAGTTCCCAAAACGGCTGAAGCATTAGCAGAAAGCTGATAACCCTCTGGTATAGGAGCAACAAGTCCCTGATTCATCCATTCTCCAAGTTGATACCAAAAGCCCAACTTAATGTTTGGAGTCCAAGTACCGTAGGTGCGACATATTGGTGTATCGGCGCGGTTAGCCAAGTCACACATTACTTGGGTTTGCTCCTGAAAGTTCATTTGCTTAATTTCATTCATAGTTCTTTCTGCAAGCTGCATATTGGCAGCTCCTGGAGCAGCAATTGTGATTGTTTTGCCCATTTCTAAGTAAGCGAACCAAATGAGAGCTAGTTGGTCTTCTGCGCTTAGTTGAGTGAAGCGAGCGATGGTAGCTGGCACTGCATCAGCGGATAAGGTGCTGGGAAAGATATTACGAGCTGTATCAATTGAAAATGGCATAGGTTTATCTTGATAAAGGAATCCAAAATTCAAAATTCAGAAATACCCACACTTTTCATTTCAATATGGGGTGGGTGGGGATTATCGGAAAATGATAAATACCCACACTTTTGATTTAAACTAGGGTAGGTGGAGATTATTAGGAAAAGCTTTCCTTGTTAACCACTATTTCATCGTAACATTACTTTACATTTTTCATACACATAGGAATATCTTAGAAAACTATGCTCAATAGAATTGCTAATCAGATTAGAAAGTCCTTCCCTGCACCAGAAGTTAGCGCTCACTGCGATGGCCCTTGTGGTGTGTACGACCCTGCTTCTGCTCGTATTTACGCTGAAGCTGTATTGTCTATGACTAAGAAAATCCTAGAGCTTGACCCAAAAGCTGGAGATCATAAGACTGCTAATACTCTTTCTCGTTATATTGCAATTAAGGAAGAGCAAGCTCAGAAGACTAAGGAAGATTTACTCGTTCTTTGGACTGATTATTTTAAGCCTGTACATTTAGAAAAGTATCCAGACCTCCACGATACTTTCTGGAAGGCTGCCAAGTTATGCTCTGCTTGTAAAGTAGAAGTTAGTTTGGAGCATGCTACTGAGTTACTAGCTGCTGTGGAGAAAATCCACGGTATGTTCTGGGCTACTAAGGAACGTGATGTAGCTTGGGTAAAGGCTAGCTAATTTTTTTCGTTTGAGGTGGTAGGTAAAAAGTTGATACAGGAAAGTAGTAATAAAGAGTTATTACTTTGGTTATTAAGGTTGCGTCAACGGTTTTGTGTCACTGGATTTTCTATGTTTCCTCTACTTAAGCCTGGGGAGGAAATTCTTGTGGATACAAGAGCCTACCGCCACTTTTTACCAGAAATTGGTGATCTGGTGGTGGCTGAACATCCCTATCGTCAAGATTTGAAAATAATTAAATGGGTTGCCTTTGTTGATGAAAAAGGTGACTGTTTTTTGATGGGAGAAAATAAGGAAGAAAGTAATGATAGTCGTTCTTTTGGTTGTGTGAGTTGGCAACAAATTATTGGTAGGGTTACTAGCAAGTTTCCTGTAATAATTAATAATTAGGGTTTGCGTATGGAAAGTCTTTTTGCTCGGATAGGAGACAGGAGACAGGAGACAACCCACCCCTAACCCCTCCCAGGAGGGGAGAAATGGATCGGGAGCGAGGAGGTAGGAGCTGGCGTTTTGTCTCTCAATTTTTCTGCCATAATCATCCCAAAATACCTGGACTTTTGAGCTTTTTCCACCGAAAAGCTGCTACTTTTTTCAAGTCTAAAACGCTAAAACTAATATCAGTCAATACTTTTAGAATTAATCAGCAAGCCCTAATTAATAATTAATTGTTCGGTAAATTTTAGGGAGTAGGAAATAGGGTGAAATAATTGGTGGTTTCTGTACGATAATTTATTTTATTTTTTATTGTTTGGAGATGTCTAATATCAAATCTGGTAGCATCGGTATATTTGGAAAGTTAATCTAGGAGTCAGGAGTTGTAGGGGCGAATGGCAATTCCCCTGTACAGGAGTCAGAAGGGAAGAGAATTTAGAAAGATTTCCTCTTTGATGAAGATGTAAAATTTTTTTATACCTAATTAAGCGGATTTGATACAATTTTTAGGGGTAAATACAGAAAGCAAAAACTTCTCTAAAGTTCATCAAACTTACTCATAACTATAGCTGTCAAACTAAAATGAGTAAGTTTATTCAGTTGTCTATCCATTGAGTCGTTATCAGGTGAAGTTAAACGGTGGATAAGAGAATTATTGTTCTTATTCTCGGTCTATTTCATTAATTATTTTTTTTGCTTACCATATATTTATAAGCAGGTCAAACTACTATGAGAGTAACTGACAAAAATTAGTTCATCATCGTTGAATCAATGTTTGGCGATCGCTTACTTAAAGAACGAAATAATTAGGGTTTTGGGCTGAAAATTTCCATTGGGTAATAATTACCCTTTGATTATAATTTCTTTATTTTATCACAAAAAGGCTGAAACTATTGAAACTCCGTGAGCTAATTTAGGCTTTTTTTGATGTTTTTTGTCAGAGATTGATGACAAAATTTAAAATTTTAAAAGTATAATCTGATATTGATAATTAAAACTTTTAACTTAAGCGATCGCTAAGGTCAAGGATGAGGATTTAATAAGATACAGAATTTAAAGGGCAAAGATTGAAAAATTTGAAATGACTTTTTCAGTTGTGGGGTATTTTTTGTGTTGAATAAAAAGTCATACTTGGGGGGGGACGAACCACCCCTAATGACTAAATCGTATCAGAAATTTTTTGCCGATGCAAGGGGAATATCCTTTTCTCGCCGATTTTTTTGGTAGCTTCACAGAATGCAGATTAGTCATCCGTATATCCGTGGCAATCCTTGTCTTGCCCTGACTTCTCTGAGAGTTGTTTGGGATTTAGGTAATGCAGAAGTTTTAAGGATTCTATGGAATCAGGCGATCGCTACTGTTAAGGAATGAGGATAAAAAATACAGAGATTCAAGAGGGAAGATTTCAAACTCGGATATGACTCATTCAGTTGTGGATATTGTGTTGAATAAAAAAATCATACGCAGGGGCGAACAACCCCCAATGATTAAATTGTATCAGAAATTTTTTCTGCTGGCAAGGGGAATATCCTTGCGGATTTTTTAGGTAGCTTCACAGAATGCAAGGTTCAGAAGATTTGCATCTGTGGCAAAATCCTTATCTTGCTCTGACTTGTCTGAGAGTTGTTTGGGATTTAGGCAATGCGGAAGTTGTCAGGATTCTATGGAATCAGGCGATCGCTACTGTTAAGGAATGAGGATAAAAAAATACAGAGATTAAAGAGGGAAGATTTCAAACTTCGATATGACTCATTCAGTTGTGGGGTATTTTTTGCGTTGAATAAAAAGTCATGCGTAGGGGCGAACGACACCCAATGACTAAATTGTATCAGAAATTTTTTCTGCTGGCAAGGGGAATATCCTTGCGGATTTTTTAGGTAGCTTCACAGAATGCAAATCTTCTGATCCGTGCATCCGTGGCAAAATCCTTGTCTTGCCCTGAGTTCTAAGCTCACACGGATTATGGCACGGATGTACGGATTAATTCGCGGGAGGGAAAGAAAAAGAGGGAAAAAGGGAAAAGAGGGAAAAGGGGAAAAGAGGAAGAATTCTAGGAACCAAAGGCAGAAACCACCGGAACAGACCAGACAATCCGAAAACCTCTATTGTTGAAGAGGGCGACGGCATAGTAGTAGCCACGCCAGGCACACCGGCAAACCCAAGAATAGTCGTCCCAGCCACCACCACGGAGCAGTCTGATATTACTATCACCTCCAGTTTCCCAAGCACTACCATCAGTAGGCGCTCCATTATAGTTATCATGCCAAACATCCTGACACCATTCCCAGACATTTCCATGCATATCGTACAAACCAAAACTATTGGGTGGAAAAATTCCCACATCTGTAGTTTCTTCACAACATATTCCTCTCAGTTCATCAGCATAAATCTTTCTGTAATCATAATAGTTAGCTAACTCAGACGTTATAGTTTCGCCAAAATAGAAAGGCGTTGTTGTTCCTGCTCGACAAGCATATTCCCACTGACTCTCACTGGGTAAACTATATTTTTTACCTGTTATGCCTGAGAGTTCCTGACAAAACTTTGTAGCCCAATTCCAGCTTACTTGTTCTACAGGGCGGTTTGCACCTTTAAAGTAAGAAGGATTATTTCCCATAACTGCTGACCACTGCGCTTGAGTGACTGGATACTTTCCCATGAAAAATTCTGGCACATCTACATAATTTTGCGGACTTTCACTATCTCTTCTTCCTTCTTCCGTCTCTGGAGACCCCATGAAAAATCTACCTGCGGGAATTTTTACCATTTCTAGGGAAATTCCATTGCCGAGGTTTTCTCTCATTACTTCTGCTTTACCTGGAAGGCGACTTATTACTTCTCCTTTCCTGTTAACTATGACGGTAGTAAATGTCTGAATGGAAAATTTGGGTTGTGGTGGAGGGGTAGGTTTTGGTGTTGGTTCTGGTTGAGGGGGAGGTTCTGGTATTGGTTCTGAAGTAGAAATATTTTCTAGAGGTGTTCTACTCCACAAATATTTAGTTAACATTGCTGCGACAAACCCACCTACTGCCAAACCTCCTAATGTTAATAGTGGAAGGGGAGTTTCTGTTGTTGGTTCGGGAGGATAAATATTTTCTGGAGGTGTTTCTAGTGTTGGTTGGGAAGTAGAAATATTTTCTGGAGATGGTTTATTCCCAAAACCTCTACTTAATATTGCTGCGACAAACCCACTTCCTGCTAAACCTCCTAATATCAATATTTGTCTTCTAGTTTTATTCGTTTTATTAGGTTGGGGTTGGGGTTTTGCTACTACTGTTTCTGTTTGAGTAGGTAGGGGGACTGGTGTTGGTTCTGGTGGAGGGGGTGGTGGAGTTTGAAAATTTAATACTTTTAATACTTCTAATACTTTCATGGCATTTTCATAACGCTGTGAAAAATATTCCCGCACCATGCTATCTAATATATTTGCCAGGTCGTCACTCACTTGTGCTTCATTTCGCCAGATAATATTTCCTGTCTTTGAGTCTGTTGGTAAGTTTTTTGGTTCTTTTCCTGTGAGTGCTTTTATTCCAACCATTCCCACTGCATAAATATCGCTACTCAATTTTGGTTTGCCGTTACTTTGTTCGCTTGGCATATACCCAGGTGTTCCGACTGCTACTGTTAAAGTAGTGGTTCCTGGTTGGTTAGTTGTAGTTAATACACTTATTTCTTTTACCGCACCAAAATCTATCAATACTATTTTGTTATCCGACTTTCGACGCATCAAATTTTGTGGCTTAATGTCTCGATGAATAATATTATTTTGATGAGCTACTGCTAATGCTTCTAATATTCCTATGAGTAAGGCAATAGTATAAGACTCGCTTAATTTTCTCCCCGACGTAAGTTCCCTACTAATATCGTGCCCTTCTATATATTCTTGTACTAGGTAAAATTCTGTTCCTTCCTGAAAATGTGCAAATAATTTTGGTATTCGGTCTGAGTCTTTGCCTAATTTGTAGAGAGTCTTTGCTTCTCTCTCAAATAACTTTTGGGCAATAGCTAAAACTTCTGGGTCTGAACTTTTATTGTTGCTGAACCAAGGGATGAATCTTTGCAGAAAAGGTAAATCCCATTTTTTACTTCCTTTAGGCTTAAGATGCTTAAGGACACATTTGGGTTTTCCTGGTAAGTCTAAATCTTGAGCTAAGTAGGTATCTCCAAATCCTCCACTTCCCAGAGAGTCAATAATTTTATAGTGGTTTCTCAGGATTTTTCCAGACTGCATGATTTTTTCAGTTATCAGACTTTCCTTTACCTGGGAAATATGCTGTTTTTGGCCTAATCAATTTGAGTATATATGAGCGCACCTTCTCCATTATACTTACATAATCATGTCAAGTTTTTATTTGTCAACCATAGTCTAATATAGTCAGGATTGCTTCGGTTGACTTTAGTATTTTTGATTCAGTTTGAGTATTAATATTGTCGTCTTGTTTGCAGGGGGCGACGGAATTTTTTCTACATGAATAATCCCTATTTAGTATTTGATTAAGTTGCAAATTCCCGTCAACGTCAAATAGTCTATTTATGGTCTTTTAAAATTGAGTATATATGAGCGCACCTTCTCCATTATGATTACAATATCATGTCAAATTTTTATTTGTCAACCATAGTCTAAGATAGTCAGGATTGCTTCGGTTGGCTTTAGTATTTCTGATGTAGTTTGAGTATTAATATTGTTCTCTTACTTGGGGGGCAACGGAATTTTTTCTACAGGAATAATAGCTATTTAGTATTTGATTAAGCTACAAATTCCCGTCAACGTTAAATAGTCTATTTATGGTCTTTTGAAGTTGAGTATATATGAGCGCACCTTTTCTATTATGATTATAATATCATGTCAAGTTTTTGTTTGTCAACCATAGTTTAATATAGTCAGGATTGCTTCGGTTGGCTTTAGTATTTCTGATGTAGTTTGAGTATTAATATTGTTCTCTTACTTGGGTGGGCGACGGAATTTTTTCTACAGGAATAATCGCTATTTGATATTTGATTAAGCTGCAAATTCCCGTCAACGTTAAATAGTCTATATTACGGTCTTTTGAAGTTGAGTATATATGAGCGCACCTTTTCCATTATGATTATAATATCATGTCAAATTTGTGTTTGTCAACCAATATTCTATAATTCTGAAAATTGAAAATTATAGAATATTTAACTTAAATAACTAAATGACTATAGCAATAGACTTCGGAACAAGTAATACGGTAATTTCCCGTTGGAATCAAACAACTCAACAGCCTGAAATTGTTAAATTACCAGGTTTGTCAATTATTTCTGGACAAAATCCACCTCTAATTCCGAGTTTGGTTTATGTAGAGAATGTTGCTGAAAATAAAATAGTAATAGGTCAGCAAGTTAGAGATAGGGGTTACGATGTGAATACAGATTCTCGTTTCTTTCGGAATTTTAAGCGGGGTATTGGCTCAGATATTAAAGGATTTTTGCCTGAGCTTGATGGTCAGGTGGTCTCTTTTGAACAAGTGGGAAAGTTATTTTTACAACAAGTTGTGGCTGGTATTCGGAATGTTCCTTTGCCTGTAGAATCTTTAATTTTTACTGTTCCAGTTGATAGTTTTGAAGCTTATCGTAATTGGTTGGGGGAGGTTTGTCAGTCTTTAGAAGTTGAACAAGTACGAATGATTGATGAACCTACTGCCGCAGCTTTAGGTTATGGAATGAAAGAGGCAGAAATTTTATTGGTGGTTGATTTTGGTGGGGGAACATTAGATTTATCTTTGGTAAGGTTGGATAATTCGATACAAAAACAACCTTTGGGTTTTATTCTGAAATGGGGTGAAAAATCTTTTGGTAAAAGTTCAAATCAAAAGCCAAAAATTGCCAGAGTTTTAGCAAAAGCAGGACAGAATTTAGGGGGGTCAGATATTGATAATTGGTTAGTGGATTATTTTGTCAAAAATCAAGGTCTTGAAAAGACTCCTTTAACTACTCGTTTGGCAGAAAAGTTGAAGATTCAATTGTCTTTACAGCAGCAGGCAGCAGAGGTTTATTTTGATGATGAAAGTTTAGAAAGTTATGAGTTGGAATTAGGGCGAGATGGCTTTGAGGAGATTCTCAGAGAAAAGGGATTTTTTGTCAGTCTTGATGAATCGATGAATCAGGTTTTAATGCAGGCAAAAAGACAAGGAATAGAGTTATCGGAAATTGATGCAGTTTTATTGGTGGGAGGAACAGTACAAATACCAGCAGTTCAGAGGTGGGTAAAAGAATATTTTGATGCTGGAAAAATTCGTTGTGAAAAACCTTTTGAAGCAATTTCTCAGGGAGCATTGCAATTAACTCAAGGAGTAGAGATTAAAGACTTTTTGTATCACAGTTATGGTATCCGCTATTGGGATAGAAGGAAAAACGTTCATAGTTGGCATCCTTTGATTAAATCTGGTCAACCATATCCAATGAGTAATTCTGTGGAGTTGGTTTTGGGTGCTTCGGTGAATAGTCAACCAAGTATTGAATTAATTTTGGGAGAATTGGGTGCTGAGTCTGGTGGGACAGAAGTTTATTTCGATGGCGATCGCCTAATTACTCGCAAAATATCTGGAGAACAAACTTTAGTAAAACCTTTAAATGACCGAGAGGGAGGTCGTAGTATTGCTCAATTAAGTCCTCCTGGAAATCCTGGAAGGGATCGAATTAAAGTATTGTTTTGGGTGGATGAATCTAGATTTCTCAGAATAACGGTGGAGGATTTATTGACAAATGAAACTTTGTTAAATGAGCAAGCTGTTGTGCAATTGAGTTAGCGCCGCTACGCAGAAGTTAAAAGTCGTAGGGGCGAATGGCATTCGCCCATACAAAAGTCAATCATTTTTGATTTGTAATTGTTTTAGGATTTTGTAACCAGTTAATTCCGCCATCCTGCATTAGTATGGTTTTAGACAATAGATATCTCTATAAAAGAGGGAGTAGGGAGTAGGAGAAAATAATTGATAATTTCTGCAGGATAATTGCTTTAATTTTTAATTTTTGGAGATGTCTAATATATATATGTAATTTTTGAGTAGGAAATAAGAAAAATTAATTATATATTATTAATGAAAGTAATTTTATCGAAGTTAATGGTATTAGCTTTGAAATTCTAGTGCCAAAACAGGTATTAGTGCTTCGTGACATACTCCCACACTAAGCTAACGCTATAGTGTGGGCTTCTCGTTTCGCTGCCCTGCTATTGCATGGGGCTCCACGAGCTTTAAGGACGGAATGCCCTACCGCCCTATTTTTTATATTCATCGCCGCGTTTACATCGCGGTCTATTACAATGCCGCAGTGCGGGCAAGAATGAGTTCGTATGTTTAATTCTTTATTGACTTTTTCACCACAATTTGAGCAATCTTGGCTAGTATTTCTGGGGTTCACTGCTATGGTTTTCTGTCCAGCATTTTCAGCTTTGACAGTCAAAATAGACAGGAATTGTCCCCATCCAGCATCGTTAATTGATTTACTCAAACGGGTCAATGCTTGCCCTTTAATGTTTAAGTTTGCCTCCGGCACGCCGCTCCGCGTCTACATGGGCAATAATATCCGCTTTTGATAACAATTCATTGGCTGTTTTAAAATGAAAATATTTACGCTTGTCGGCTACCTTTTTTATGTTGTTTGGCTACTGCTTTTATAGCTTTTAACCATCTTTTACTACCTTTTTTCTTTTTAGATAAACGTTTTTGTAACGTCTTTAATCGCTGCTGATATTTTCGATAGTATTGAGGAATTGGAACTAATTCTCCTGAGCTTGTCGTCAAGAATTCCTTCAGTCCCATATCTATTCCCAGAGTATTTTCTGATGTAGGTTTTACTTCAGAATTTAATGAGGGAACTGATTTATCCTCTAAGGATAAAGTTACATAATAGCCATCCGCTTTACGGCTAATTATGACTGTTTTAATTTGAAAACCTTCTGGCAACGGCCGATGTTGAATCAACTTTACATTACCAATTTTGGGAAGATTAATTCTTTGATTGACAATACACTCCTGTTTTATTTGAGGATAAGTGAAACTACGATAACGACTTTTTTTCTTGAATCTTGGCTTCCCTAATCTCTGCCCGTTTTTATTTGCTTTAAACCACCTATCAAAGGCTAGTTTTACCCGTTTAATGCAATCTTGCAATACTTGAGAATGAATTAATTTGTACTCCCGAAATTTGTCTTTGGTATTTACCAAATCCTTTTTCTGGGAGTAATAATCTGGATTATCTCTGAGTTGAATTTCGCCATGAAAATCAGATTTTATTTTAGCTATACCGGGAGAAAGTATCAGATTTTTTATTGATGCAAAAATATATCCGCTTTGTAGCAAAAATTATTTATATAATTAGCATTTATTTCTGAAATTATAGAAATACCTATTGGCATTTTGTAAATTTACTTGATGTTCACGAAACCAGACAACAAGCTTATTCTGTAGGTTTGTGTTACTGCTTAATCAAACCTACAATTATACTCAAATACCGTAAACTGGATTTAGTATAATATTATTGATTAGTCAAAAAAAATACATTTTCATGAGTTATTGTCTCAATCCTAATTGTACTAAACCCAATCAGCAAAATTCCATCAGTTTTTGTATTAATTGCGGTACAAAACTTCTCCTTAAGGAAAGATATCGTCCGATAAAGTTTTTAGGTGCTGGTGGGATGGGGAGAAATTTTTTAGCAATAGATGAAGATACTCCATTAAAAAGAAAATGTTTAATTAAACAATTTTTTCCTGCTCCTAATATTGCTAATAGTCAAGCAGCTTTTCAGAAAGCAGTTGAACTGTTTAATAGAGAGGCAGAATATCTAGATAAGCTAAATGTAACAGCAAAAGATAAAGGTAGTGGCAAAGAAGCGTCAATTACTATTAATAATGATTGGATATTGTCTGAAAAAAGCATTGAAGAAGAACGACCATTTTTACTTTCAAATACTGATTGATTAAAGAAAATTGACCTTCAGAAAAACTCTCTCTGTAAAAATTCTATCTATAGCAATAGACTTCTCCAGAAAAAAGAGAACAGATAAAATAAATCATCTACTATCATTTTTCCTTTCAGATACTGATTGATTAAATAGGATTGACCTGCAAAAAAACTCTGTAAAAATTCTATCTATGGCCATAGAATTCTCCAGAAAAAAGAGAGCAGATAAAATAAATCATCTACTATAATTTTCACTTCAGATACTGCTTGATTAAATAAAATTGACCTGCAAAAAAACTCTGTAAAAATTCTATCTATGGCCATAGAATTCTCCAGAAAAAATAGAACAGATAAAATAAATCATCTACTATCAATACTGATTCAATATTGTCTGAAGACGAAATTGAAAAACCACCACCATTTTTACTTTCAAATGCTAATTGATTAAATAAAATTGACCTGCAAAAAAACTCTGTAAAAATTCTATCTATAGCCATAAAATTCTCCAGAAAAAAGAGAAAAGGGTAAATAAATTATCTACTATCAATACTCATTCAATATTGTCTGAATAAGAAATGGAAAAACAACGACCATTTTTACTTTCAAATATCTATGAAATATCGACAGAAAACTAGATATTAAAATACTCAAAATCACACTTTTGCTCTTAACAATAATAAATCAAATCTCAAATTCTCATAATTTTGTTCAACCAACCAACTCCGACTTAAGCAGTCAGCTATTAGCTATACAGCTTTATTACCGAATAATTAATAATTAATAATTAATAATTAAATAGTTCGCGCCTTGAAGCCTCCCCTTTTAAAGGGAAAAAAGCGGTCGAGGGATGGCGAGGTCTCCTCGCCATATCCATGAGACCAAGACAGCGGTCGTTTCGGCTATCGCCGACATGAAAAGCGGAGCTTCCCGTAGGGTGGGATGGCGCAATTCGGAGCGGGTCTGCAAGAACTGGTCTCCTTGCCATATCCAATCGACCAAGAGAAGAAATAATATTTCCTTATATTCAATCAAGAAAGGTTTTAACCAGAGGTAATTATCAATTATCCATTATCAATTAATTAACAAGAAATACCTCCCCTTTCAAGGGGATAAAAAAAGAGAATATTCCTGATTTCAAGCCTCTTGCTTTCCTAGGTCATGCTGCGCAAACAGCGAGAGGTGCTGATAACTGATAACTGATAACTGAAATGACCTTTAGTAGAAAATTTAAGCTTGTTTTTCTTGTGCTTCAATTCTTTGTTTAAAAATATAGTAGAAGTGAAGCAAATACTTGGTTAATTTATTAGAAAGCTGTTTGCGAAGCATTCCGCAGGAAGAGCTCACCGCTAATAGCTGAATGCTTATACCAAATTGAAATGAAGCTGCATAGAATAATATTTAAAGCATAATTTACTAGATATAGGTGTAGATAGAGATAGATTGGTCTAATGAATTTCATCATTCTATACAACCTCATATAAAAATGGTATTAGACTCTGACAGTGCTTATCAACAGAAAAATCAATTCATAAACTCACAAATTAATTGTATAAAGTAAATTTTACCTTTTATATAAATCTTAGTTATTATACAGAAACTTATATTTAGGGTTTGCTGAAAAAGTTTTTTAGTAGGGGTAGAAGACAACCCACCCCTCACTCCTCCCAGGAGGGGAAGTCAGTCGGACTCAGACAGGAGAAATGTTCAAGAATGCGCGAATTTAGAATGCGCGAATTTAGAATTACCTCTCATTGAAAAGAAGAGGATTGGGTTAAAAGGAATTTTTTTCTTTTTTCTCCATCAATGGAGAGATTTTATACCTTAATTTTTCGGTAATTTAGAGGAGGTAGGAGTAAGAATTTTAAGAATGATTTTTCTGCCCAACTATGAGCCTAAAATACGCTCCTTTTTGAGCGTGAAGAGCTGAAAACTAGGCACTTTTTTTGACCCCAAAAAGGTACTTGTATTTATATGTCAATGCTTTTAGATTAGATCGGTAAGCCTTATTTAGATTAAATTGTAATCTCACCATAAAAAACTTACTAAATAATTCTATAGCCATAATATTTGAGTTGTGAGATATTGAAAACTTTTAGGGAGCAAGGAACAGGGAAAAGAGAAGAATAAAAAAACGTATTATATGAATATAATAATTGCTATATTCTATACTTTTAAGGAACATCTAAATTCTCACAACTAATTCCTGATTGCTATATATACCACCAAATATATACTAGCTAAAAAAAGACTTCCTATTAATTATTCTAAAAAAGAGAATCATGTGCCTAGTAAAGCAGTCGGGAAAATTATTGCCACTCCATCACAAAACCCAAAAAATTAATTTATGCTTAATTTAAGCTAATCCTGACAAAAACAATAATATGATTTATCATAAAAACATTAAAATTGATCAAGGCTATTCCTAAAAAATCAAAATATAAATATATAGAGAAATCTTACTATTAACTTCAATCAAAAATTCCTCAGCAAAATATAATCAATATTATCGTTAGCTCAAAATATCGGCATGAGTCATTGCCTCAACCCCAACTGTCAAATTCCCCAAAACCCAGACTGGAACATATACTGTCAAAACTGTGGCTCAAAACTACTACTCAAAGACCGCTATCGTCCCCTTAACTTAATTGGACAAGGAGGTTTTGGCAGAACATTCTTAGCTATCGACGAAGACAAACCCTCCAAACCCTATTGTGTAATTAAACAGTTTTTTCCAGCATCCCAAGGCACAAACAATATCAGCAAAGCTGCCGAACTCTTTGAAAAAGAAGCTACAAGATTAGACGAACTGGGCAGACATTCCCAAATCCCCGAACTAATGGCCCACTTCATCCAGGATGGGCGACAATACTTAGTGCAAGAATTCATTGCCGGACAAAATTTAGGCCAAGCTCTGGCGGTTGAAGGACCTTACAATGAAGAGAAAATAAAAGCTTTACTCAATAATTTACTGCCAGTCCTGCAATTTATCCACTCTCACAACGTTATTCACCGCGACATCAAACCAGACAATATTATTCGTCGTCAAAACAGTGACAGTCAATTAGTATTAGTAGATTTTGGTGCTGCCAAATATGCTCTCGGTACGGCACTGTTGAAAACAGGTACCACTATTGGCACTCCTGAATATACTCCCCCCGAACAAAACCGAGGCAAAGCAGTATTTGCCAGTGACTTATATAGTTTGGGAGTAACTTGCTTACATCTTTTGACCAACGTTTCCCCATTTGAATTATTTGATGTGGGTGAAGGTACTTGGGTATGGCGACGTTATTTAAAGAGTAATTCTGTGAGCGAACAGTTGGGTTATGTTTTAGATAAACTGGTGGAAAATGCTATTAACCGTCGCTATCAGTCTGTTTATGAAGTCATCAAAACTTTAAATGTTAATACTCAAGTCAACTTGACTCGTATTCAAGATCAAACTGCTATCCAAACTCCGGAGGTTACACCTGAACCCCCACCGACTCAAACCTGGAAATGTCTACATACTCTGACTGGTCATCAAAAATGGGTTTGCTCCGTTGCTTTTAGTCCTGATGACAATATTGTGGCGAGTGGGAGTGAGGATGAAACTGTTAAGTTGTGGGAAGTAGATAGTGGCAAAGAAATATTGACTATATTTGGGCATTCGGGTTATGTCAACTCTGTTGCTTTTAGTCCTGATGGCAATATTGTGGCGAGTGGGAGTGATGACAAAACTATTAGACTTTGGGAAGTTAAGAGGGAGAGACTTCTTTGTATTCTTGGTGACTGGAGTCAGGGAGAATATTTTGGTCATTCTGGAGGAGTAACGGCGATCGCTTTCAGTCCCGATGGCAAAATTTTGGCTAGTGCAAGTAAGGATAAAGATATCAAAATTTGGCGACTTGGGGACGACCTTTATGAACCTAGCTATGGGAAAGTGATAATGACTTTGACTGGGCACTCACGACCAGTGCGTGCGATCGCTTTTAGTCCTGATGGTAAAACTTTGGCAAGTGGAAGTGAAGATAATACGATTAAATTATGGGATATAAATTTAGGTAATGCTGTTCAGACTCTATGCAATTATTATCAGGGAGTACATTATATTTATGCAGTTGCTTTTAGCTGTGATGGTAAAACTTTAGTTAGTGGTGGTCGCGATCGCAATATTAAAATTTGGCAAATAGATAAAGGTGAAATATTAAAGACTTTGGAGGGACATTCAAGAGATATTTGTGCCATAGCTTTTAGTCCTCAAGGAGATATTATTGCTAGTGGTAGTGAGGATGAAACTATTAAGATTTGGCATTGGGAAACTTGTCAGCAAATAGCTAATTTAGAAGGTCATTCAAAATATGTTAATTCTGTTACTTTTTCTCAGGACGGAAAGAGTTTAGCTAGTGGTAGTAGTGATAATACAATTAAAATTTGGCAACAGGAGTGATTAAGTCAAAAATCAAAAGTCAAAAGTCAAAAAAATATAAAGTCAAAAGTCAAAAGTCAAAAGTCAAAAAATTATAAAGTCAAAGGTCAAAAGTCAAAAATTATTATTATGCCTAAGCTCTTCTAAAGCACCTTTTTTAAGTCAAAAGTCAAAAGTTAAAAGTTAAAAGTTATATGTCGATTAAGCTCTTCTAAAGCACCTTTTTATAGTACTACGCAAATAGGTTATATAGTGTCCATATAATCTGTTATAAAAAAAACCTTATTCTTTTGAACCTTTCTTTTCCTTCTGCCTTCTGCCCTCTGCCTTCTGCCTTTAAGCCAAAATCTATGTATTTTATGTTAATGAAAACTGCTATAAATTATCGGGTGTGCTGACTAAATTTTATCGTTAGGAGAGTAGAAAAATATGAATTATTGTCTTAAAGAAGATTGCAAAAATCCTAATTCTCCACCAGAAGCTAGAATCTGTTTAACTTGTGGTTCTATGTTACTTCTAAAAGACCGTTATCGGGCAATTAAAATGATTGGCCAAGGAGGCTTCAGTAAAACTTATTTAGCAGTAGATCAAGATAAACCTTCTAAACCACCATGTGTAATTAAACAATTTTATTTTATCTCACAAAATGAAGTAGATATAAAAAGAGCGATCGCTTTGTTTGAAGAAGAAGCAGAAAAACTAGATACTTTAGGAACACATCCTCAAATAGCTGAATTATTAGCCAATTTACACGATGATTATTGTCAATATTTAGTCCAAGAATTTATACCTGGAAAAAATTTAGCTCAAGTTTTAGAAACAGAAGGAATATTTTCCGAATATCAAATTCGAGAACTATTAAATAGTCTTCTGCCAGTGCTAGAATTTATTCACTCTCACAAGATTATTCATCAAGATATTAAACCTGAAAATATAATTCGTCGTTTACTATCAAATTCTGCTTATCAAGGCGGAATAAAAGGTCAATTTGTATTAGTAGATTTTGATCTAGCAAAACAATTAACTGGAACTCCAATATTTAAACCAGGAACAATTGTATGTACTCCCGAATATGTAGCTCCAGAACAACTCAAAGGTAGAGTAAACTTTGCCAGTGACCTATATAGTTTAGGCGTAACCTGTATCAATTTACTAACCAATATTTCTCCATTTAAACTATTTGATACTGGAGAAAATAAATGGGTATGGCGAGATTATTTAATCGATAATCCGATTAGCGAAGAATTGGGAAATATTCTCGATAAATTAATTACTGAAGCTACAAACAAACGTTATAAATCTGCTACAGATGTCTTAAAAGATTTGAATCATGGTAAATTACCACCCCCACCTACACCATCTTTACTCAAACTTTCATTCCCAAAAATTTCTCTCAAAGATACAAATTATGTACCAGGATTACATCTTTATTCTTGGGGAAAACCTCAAACTATTTCCGGTCATTTAAGTTCAGTTTCATCAGTTGCTATTAGCCCCGATAATCAAATGATTGCTAGTGGTAGTTTTGACCGGACTATTAAATTATGGAAATTATCTACAGGAGAATTATTAGACTCTTTTATAGCTTCTAATATAGTTTTATCAATTGCTTTTAATCCTAAAAGTAATATCCTAGCTATTGGTAATGTTGGTGGAATTATTAATATTTGGGATTTAGCTACAGGTACAATAAGTTGCAGTTTATCCAGACATTCTGATTCTATTGTTTCAATGCCAGTAGTATTTAGCCCAAATGGAGATTTTATTGCTAGTGGCAGCGACGACCGGACTATTAAAATTTGGCATCAAGAAACTTGTCAACTTTTGTACAGCATCAAAAATTCTCGTGGCATTAATGTAGTTGCTTTTAGCCCCGATGCCAAAATTCTAGCTAGTGGTAGTAGCGATAATGTGATTAAATTATGGGAAGTAGAAACAGGTAATCTTATAGATAAATTAATCGGACATACTAGAGATATTAATACAATTGCTTTTAGTCCTGATGGTAAAGTTTTAGTCAGTGGTAGTAGTGACAAAACAATTAAATTATGGTCTGTAGAAACAGGTAAATTAATCAAAACAATTACAGGACATTCTGATTGGGTTAGGTCTGTAATTTGTTTAGATAAAAAAACAATAATTAGTGGTAGTGCAGATAAAACTATTAAGATTTGGCAGATGGAAACTGGAGAAGTTATTAAGAGTTTAAACGGGCATTCTAAGGATGTAAATTCTGTGGCAATTAGCAGTTATGATAATACAATTGTGAGTGGAAGTAGTGACAATACCGTAAAAATTTGGCGTTGTGAATAAGAGAAAGAAAGGCAGAGGGCAGGAGGCAGATGGCAGATGGCAGATGGCAGAAGGGAAAGAAAGGTTCAGAGGGATAAGGTTTTTGCAGTCGTGTAAGTGGAACGGAATTCTATAGCAGATTATCCGGACATGATATTATAGAGTAATCACAAAATTACTTGATCTTAATAGATACAGGAGTTACCCACTGACAATAGATATAGGATGTGCTCAGTTACGCTACCGCTAACACACCCTACTGGATCTCTTCCCTGTCTTCTTCCTTCTTCCTTCTGCTATAGAAACTGTCCTAATTCTCCTGGCGCAACTGTACCATATTCTGTCATAATTCCTGCAATTAATTCCGCAGGGGTAACATCAAATGCAGGATTATAAAATTCTACTCCTTCCGGACAAATGCGTGTTTCTCCTATTTGATATATTTCCACTGCATCTCTCTCTTCAATTGGTATTTGACTACCATCAGATATTTTGAAGTCTATTGTTGATAGAGGTGCTGCCACAAAAAAAGGAATATTATGTGCTTTAGCAACGATCGCTAAACTATAAGTACCAATTTTATTAGCAGTATCTCCGTTAGCAGCAATTCTATCAGCTCCAACTACTACAGCATGAATTAAACCTTGTTTCATACAATGAGCAGCCATATTATCGCTTATTAAAGTAACAGGAATACCTTCTTGTACGCATTCCCAAGTCGTGAGTTTTGCACCTTGGAGACGAGGACGAGTTTCATCCGCATAGACTTTCCCTAGTCTACCCCCTCGCCACGCTGAACTAAAGACATTTAAGACTGCAGTACCCGCCAAAGCACCAGCATTACAGTGAGTTAAAATGTTTAATTTTTCTGGAGAAGTCGGTAAAACTTCTATTGCGCGATCGCCAATATTTTTACAAGTTTGTAAATTGTCTGCTTGAATATTTTTAGCAGTTTCTAATAAAGCTGTTTGAATTTCTTCTACAGAACTATTAGTTTCATTTGCTACTTTCAACATTCGTTCAATTGCCCAAAATAAATTAACAGCAGTTGGGCGAGTTTGTCGTAACATGACAGCCACTTCTTCTAACTGTTTTAAGAACTCATTTCTATCAGTTATAGAAATTTCTTTTGCCCCTAAATACATTCCATAAGCTGCTGATACACCAATAGCTGGTGCCCCACGAACTATCATTGTTTTAATAGCTCTTGCCATCTCCGTAGAGTTATTAATTTCTACAGTTTTATATTCTCCTGGTAGGCAAGTTTGGTCAATTAATAAAACACGGTCATTTTGCCAGATAATAGGATTAACTTCTGTGATTTTAGACATCATAATTTTTCCCCATACATATATTATAAATAATATCAAATTCAGATAAATAGTAGGTTGGGTTAGGCGACAGCGCAACCCAACAATTATAGTAATTTTAAACAAGCAGTCAGCGGTCAGCGATCAGTAGATTTTTTTTGACAAGACTTACGCAGAGACTCTACATATAGCGATATAGCGAGAAAGAATACTATTGACCCCTACAAATGGTGCTTTAAAAGTTGTTAGTCCTGCATAGTAATAGTATACAAGTAACAAAGAATAGTTGGCACGGGAGCAAGATGCTCCCACTACCGTACCTCCTAACAAAAATAATGCAATGCACGACCATTACAATGCACCACCACCTAAAAGTTAATTTGCGTAGTATCAAATCCGGTTAATTACACACAGGACTTACGCAAAGGCACTATTTATAGAGTCAA
Source organism: Okeania sp. SIO2B3 (assembly GCF_010672525.1). Lineage (GTDB taxonomy): Bacteria > Cyanobacteriota > Cyanobacteriia > Cyanobacteriales > Microcoleaceae > Okeania. The sequence continues at coordinate 62,742 of NZ_JAAHGH010000024.1, forward strand.
TAACTATTGAACAATAGTTGTAAACACTATATATAGCGTATCTGCGTAAATCCTAACACATAGAATCTGATTATATACAGGACTTACGCAAAGACACTGTGTATAGAGTCCAGTAACTATTGGACAACAGTTATGAGTACTATATATAGCGTATCTGCGTAAGTCCTAATATAATATCTATTTACACTTCTATAATTACTTCAATATTTAATCTCCCCTATTCCCTACTCCCTACTCCCTATGGGTGGAGGAGATATCTAATTCTTTCTGCCAAAATAATGAGTTAATAACTCATCGCTGATAGTATAGTAGGTTGGGTTAAGCGACAGCGCAACCCAACAATTATAGTAATTTTAAATAGACATCTCCAATGATAAAAAATCCAATCAATTATCTCACTATTATTCATCAATTATTTCTCCCTGCTCCCGACTCCCTATTTTCTAGAGATGTTTAATGATAATGAAACACTTTGTTGGGTTTCCCATGTCTACCCAGCCTACAAAATGAAAAAATTCCTAATTTGTTCCCAACCTAACTTAATTTTACGTTGTAAATACTTACCCAATCCTTTATACAACTTTTGAAAATTGTATGCAAATAAAATATTCATCATATCCTCTACTGTCAAAGATTTTAAATAATTCACCCCTTTATCAATCAATTCATCACTATCTTGCATATATCTCCTGCGCCCCATTTGTTCAGAAATATTCCATTTAATAGCATATCGTCTCTGCATTTCTCTTTGATAAGAACGAAAACTAGATAAGCGTTTATCAAGATATTTTTCTATATATTTACTAGCAATTTCTGCATTATCCATACCATGTCTAATTCCTTCCCCACCCAACATATTAATAGTAGAAACAGCATCACCAATACCAACAATATTATCTTGGTAATAAATATCCTTTAATCCCACAGAATATCTAACAGTTGAACCATGAGAATCAATTAATTCATACTCCTCAAGTTTCATATAATCTTGAATCAATAGTTCTAGATACCACCTCATAGATTTTGTTTCAACTATTTGTTTATGTTCTAAATTAAACCGCGCCACACCTATTTTTAATCTGTGCTTTTCTGCCTCCATAGGAAAAATCCAAGAATAACCTTTTGGCATCCATTTATGACCTAAGAAAAAAATTAAATCCTTAGCGTATTTATCATATTCTCTTGGTTCAACTTCGATTAAATATTCAATTCCCGCAGCAGTTAAAAATTGAGGTTGCCTACTTTTTTTGTCATACATTACTGCCCTTGCAGGTCCGGTTGCATCAACCAAAACTTCTGTACTAACAGTCAATTTTTCACCACCAAAACACCTCATTTCTACAATAGTTTTTCCCTCTTCTTCAAAATGTCTAATGTAGCGACAACCCATCCAAACTTTACCGCCATAACTTTCCACTTCACCCGCCAAAAATTCTCTAAGTTTAGCAAAATTTAAAACTGCTCCTAATATTTTTGGTGATGCCCAGGAATGATTTATATTAGTTGTCACAATACTAATTTTCTGCCAATAACTCCCGACTACTGTTTCTGGCAAATCAAATTTATCAAGAGTTTCTTGAGGAGTTGCAGCACTAGAAAAGTCATTTTTATTAAATGTTTCGTGTTGTTCCACTAATAAAACTTTGCGTCCCAATTTTGCCAAACTTCTAGCACATTGACAACCTGCCGGACCCGCTCCAATAACTACTACATTAAAATCATTTCTATTGTTCATAATTTCTGATTTACTCATAGAAATATTTGAGAAAATATTTTGTAGGACTTACACATTACAACATATTTTCATCCGAAGCTACAGACAGGTTTTGCGCAGTACTCCGGAAGGGATTACCAAAAGTAATACTATACTTAGGCAACACTTCAACTATAGAAAATATAGAAAAGTTTTTGAGAAATGGTACGATACTTGCCCATCCTAAAAAACTGTCCCCTTCTTAAAATTTACCGAATAATTAAGGTAAAAATCTTCTCCTTTAAAGGAGAAACAAGCGGTCGTTAACGTAGCTTCCCGTAGGGTGGGATGGCGAGGATACCCGCTCTTGCAGAGCCGCTCCGCTAACGTCATATCCAATCGACCAAGAGAGAAAAAATTTTCCTTTTATTCAATCCTCTTCCTTTTAGGAATAGGTAATTATCAATTATCCATTATCAATTATTGAAACATAAATTATGGATATTGAGAAAAATTTATGATCCATAAATATGCTTTTATAAAGATTCTATGAAGTTTGGGGTGCTTTGATTAAAAATTCTGTGAAGTTCGATCTTTAATTAAACTTTTATAACATTTCTTACACAAATCTTCAAATGCTCTTGATATCAATAATTTAGTGTTTTTCGATGATGGTATTTACCAAGGGGATTGACTATTAATAACCACTTGCGTCTCACAAAATGCTTATGTAACTATATTCATAGTTAAGTTAATTAAAGAAACTTAACTTACTGTAAATAAAGTCAACATCTGCATGGAGAGTAATTATCATGGTTAGTCAAGTAAACAAAAAAAATGCAATCAACTTTTTACGGTCGTAGACCGTAAAAAGTTTAGCTTCTCTTGCTATTTTAGCTCCTATTTTCATAGGGAATAACTCAGCTAAAGCAGTAACTCTTGATTTTGAGGGATTTAGCGATTTTGAAACTATCTCAGGTGATACTTTTAGTGGTTTAGGTGTTATTTTTGATCAAGACCTAACGATTATTCAAGATGTTAATAATGGACCTGTTCAATCTGGAATAAGCTCTGCTGTTGGTACTGCTCCCTTCGCAGGGGATATTAGCGGTTTCTTCACAGAAGCAGTTGATTTTGTTTCAGTCTTTGCAGGTGATAATTTCCTTGGTGATACTGATACTGTAACTCTTCTAGGTTTCGATGAGTTTGACAACCTTGTTGCTTCTGACACTTTTACAGACATAACAGCACAAACTTTATCTATATCCGGTTCTGGTATCACTCGATTTGAGATTAACCAATCTGGAGGCATTGGTATTGATGACTTTACTTTCAATCCCACACCAGTTAATCCAGCTTCAACTCCTGAACCTGCTTCAATTTTAGGTTTATTAGCATTTGGTGCTATGGGTGCTAGTTCAATGTTAAAGCGCAAATAGAATTTTTCAGAAATTCTACCAGTCTTTTGGATCAACCATTGTCAGAATATGCCATAGAATGTTCCTATCAGAAAGAAAGAAGAGAGAAGAGAGAAGAAAATTGTTTCATAACTAATTATCCGGACATAATATAACCACCAAATGTAGTAGGGGTTAACGGTCGTTAACCCCTCTCTACTGTTTTTATAAAAATTTTAATAGATGTACCCAGACAAAAATACAGTAGCATTTAGCACATGGCTCTAGCACTCGCAGGGGTCTTGCCCACAATCAGAACAAGTATCTAAAACCGCTTGAACCAGTGAATTAGAGCTGTTTAAATTCAATAGGTTTGTTTGGGAACGGCGATTAACAGTAGTCGCACTGTGAGAAGCGTTAGATTCTGAGCATTTATCCATTATCTGTTTTCCTTGAATTTTAGACCTCACTGAGTATACTATAGAACTTAATAATTTGCAATCTCAGTAGTTTTACTTGAATTTATTTGATAGGATCTGCAAGCTCAGTAGTTTTACCCAAATTTATTTGATGATGAAGCTGTAATATTGACTGTAATTCCCGGCAGAACACGAGTATGCTGAGAGCGATCGCCAAAATTAAAGGAGATGTCTACAGATGAGTAGGAGCGCTATTTCGCCGCTGCCACAGGAATACAGATATAACTAACGCCACTACAAGAAGAACACAGATAATGCGAAAACTTGCTTGTTCTCCAAACACTAAAGCCTCCACTGGCGCTGTTGTAGCTGAAAACGGGATATCTACCGGAAGTTGGCTAGCACTTAAGCGCGAAAACAGAATACCTATCAACGTTATACCCATCACCTGACCAAAAGCTCGTGAAAAGAACCAAAGTCCGGATGCTACACCCAGATATTGTGGAGGTACGTTGCCCATAATCGCACTTTGGTTAGGAGCTTGGAACAAACCGAAACCAATTCCGTAGGGAAGCACCCGTAATACATACCCCTTAACCGTCAACTCTTCGCTAAATGTGCTAATTGTAAAACAGCCAATAAGTAATAATACTATTCCGATTGTACTAATACTTCTTTCGCCAAAACGATCAGCTAGGTATCCAGCTACAGCACCTACACAGATTGCTAATATAGGCAGCACCGCTATCAATAATCCTACTTTTTGTTCGGAATAATGCTTAACGAGTACCAAAAAAAAGGGCATAATGAAAATGACACCTGTGCTGAAAGCATAAGAAATTGAACTTAACAGTAGACTTAAACTCAATTCCAACGATCTAAATAAACTCAAGTCCAGCAATGGTCGATCTGATTGTTTCTGAGACCACAAAAAACTAACGCAACCCATTACCGAGACCGCCAATAAAACCCAAGTTATATTACCATCTAGATCCTCTCCTTGTATGCGTGTCATTCCCAGTAAAAAACAAGTTAACGTTATCGCTAAAATCAATGCTCCCCAAAAATCAAAATCCTTTCGAGCTGTATTGCTACTACCCCTGGGAATTGTCAGCATCGCTAACACTATGCCAATAAAACAAATTGGCACATTAACCAAAAAAACTGAACGCCAACCTAAATGCTCTAGAAGCACTCCTCCTACCGTTGGTCCCAACGACACTCCCGCCCAACCCGTGCTGGTAATTATCCCTAGAGCTAGTCCTCGCTTGGCATTAGGGAACACTTCAGTTGCGATCGCAGGCGCTAGGACTGCAATAAACACAGCCCCAAATCCCTGAAATATCCGTGCTGCAATCAATAAGTTAATTGTCGGAGCAATTCCACAGACCAATGAACTTATAGTAAATGCTCCCATTCCCATGATATAGAGCCATTTCTTGCTCCATAAGTCCCCCAAGCGAGCCACACAAAGCACCAAGACCGCCAGAACAAGAGAATAACTTAGAGGAACCCACTCAACCGTCGCAAAATCGCTATGTAAATCCTCTACCAGTCTTGGCAAAGCCAAATTGACAACATGAACATCTAGCGAGAACAAAAACGTTCCTAAACTCACCGCCAATAGGATCCACCACTGTGTAGAGACCTCCATTTTACTACCTTCTACACTTTTCATCTGTTCTCAAATCTATTAATTTTTACTTCACACCGACAGCAAAAGGACCAAACCATTTGCGAATTTCCTCACTGGTAGCACCAAAAGGAGGTTTATCTTTTTGCTCCAGAATATGAGCAACCATTGCCGAAGTGCGCGAACAGAGGAATAGTCCTGTTCCATAGGGGGGTCTCATTCCCAGAGACAAAAATACAGCAGCACTAATGCTATCAATATTCGGATGAATTCCCCGTTTCTCTTTCAAAAACTCTGCCGTAATATCATAAATTTGAATAAAGTCCGATCGCATATCGATCTCTGATATAATTGACCGTAAACGAGGGTTTCTTGAATCTACCTTAAACATTGGGTGTCCAAAACCGTGGATCTTCTCCTTTTTAGCCAGGCGATCTTCCAATATCTCGATCGTTACTGCTTCTATATCTCCTGAACATTGTTTGTGAACGGCAGTAAAAAACTCCATTGCTTTTTCGCAAGCTCCAACATGGGACGGTCCTGCCGCTGTAAAACCTGCTGCGATCGCTTGGTGCATAGGAACTCTTGTACTGGTGGCAACCCTGGGCAACATAACTGAGGGAGCAAGAAACCCCCAACCAGCGTGCAAGCTAACCATAATATCGTTGAATATTTTTCTCTCAGTTGAGTTGCTAAAATTTCTGTTAGTACAAAGCGTAAATATAGATTCAATATAGTCTTTCCCCTCAGTCAAAACTCTTTTCCCATCAATTTTTTGGTAGTCAAAAAATTTTTCCTTATTTTCTTGAACCCACTGGATACTTTCGAGAGCAATAACCATTAAAGAAGGAATTAGACCGACATAATATAGCCCAATTTGATTGTTTCGATCCAATCCTATTGCCTCCAAGTCAACGAGCGCGATCGTCTGTTCAAATGATTTCGTTTTGTCAACCATTAACCCTGCAATAATTGCCTGAGAATAGGTTGCACCCGAAGCGACTACAGTTTTAATCACTTCTATAGCTGTATCCTCATCTGTTAAAGAAGATAGCGCACTGGTAAGATAGCGATCGAGAAGTTGTTCTTGGGATGGAGTCGCCTCTTTGCCCATCAATAAGTGATAAATAGCCCCAGTAAATGTCAAATTACCAATTAAATCGTTCAGGTTCCTATTCCGAACGTATAGTTCCTCTGGATTAAGGGTAGGTCCGTCTATATCTGTACCGTGATATCGATATTCCATCTTAGAATACTTCCTTCTAATTGAGTTTAGGACTTACGCAGAAACCCGGTTTATCGACAAAATTTCGTGATTTGAACAACAAAAGTTATAGCAATAAACCCGGTTTTTTGTTTAGCTGCTTCAGCAACAAAGCCATTAATAATTACCACTTCTTAAAAGAAGGGGATTGACACTTAAGGAAAATTTCAAAGCAATTAACAATTAATAATTATCTAGACCAGAGCATTCATATATAACAGATATCTTACTAGCTTTATGTTTTTCAATTAATTATTAATTATTAATTATTAATTATTAATTATACGGCTTGTCACCAGCCAATGTAACACGATGCATGATACGTTTGAACCCTTGATAGTCATTCACCGGATTATGCTGAGTGCAGCGATTATCCCAGAAGGCGAGGGAACCACGCTGCCAGCGAAAGCGGCAGGTGAACTCCGGTCTGACTTGATGCTCGAAGAGATAGTCTAGCAGAGGTCGGCTTTCGGGCACCGTCCACCCCTGAAAGTGCTTTGTATGGTTAATGTTGACGTAAAGCCCCTTCCTCCCAGTCTCTGGGTGCGTGCGCACGACTGGATGGACACCGACTATCACCTCCTGCTCTAGACTAGCATTACTTAGAAAAGCGTGGGCTTTCGACGAGGTATTGATGCCTACGAGTCCTTCCAGGGTCTCCTTCAGACCTTCCGAGAGGGTCTCGTAAGCCATATACTGGTTGGCGAAAAGAGTATCGCCACCGTATGGCGGAATCTCAACAGCGTAGAGGATACTCCCCATCGGTGGACGCTCTAGATAGGTAGTATCGGAATGCCACATACCCCCAAAGTTCGCCCGCTCATGCTCCAACTTCACTACCGGTGTGATCTGCGGACATTCAGGCAATCCCTGAAGCAGCGGGTACTCCATTACCTTACCAAACTTCTGTGCGAAGGCCAGCTGTTGGTGAGGGGTGAGTTCTTGATGAGTGAAAAAGATCGCTAAGTGATCGAGAAAGGCAAGGCGAATCTCCTCAACGACTTCACTTTTGAGGGGTTCTGCCAGATTTACCCCTTGGATTTCAGCCCCAATTGCACCTGCGATCGGATGCACTTTAATGTAGCTATAGTTGCGGTGTACCGCGTTGTCCATTATTTCCCCTTTTGCATAAATTTTGCTTTTTCTACTTAAGAATAAAAATTAAATAAGACAGCAAATAAGCCTTGTAGAGAAAAAATTGTAGGGAGATTCCATGAAACCTCCCTAAGTTAACTTTTCACCAGAAGTCTATTTAAAAACTTCCAACAACTCTATTAAACGTTAACAGTGGATAACTTCGACTTAAAACTCTGCAAAATACGTTCTGCCATCTGAGAAGGAGTCAAACCCAAATCAGCTTTCGACTCATCAGGTTTAGCATGATCCACCAACTTATCTGGTACACCCAAACGTAACACAGGTGCAAGCACATTATTATCCATCAAAGCTTCGGTAACCGCACAACCAAAACCACCCATCAAACAGCCTTCTTCCATAGTCACAACTTTTCCAATACGTTGTGCCAAAGGCAAAATTAATTCTGTATCCAAAGGCTTAACAAAACGAGCATTTACCACTGTAGCTGCAATACCATGTTCGCTGAGAATTTCCGCAGTTTGCATAGCTGGATGTACCATTGAACCATAGCCCAATATCAAAACATCATCACCATTCCGCAGAATTTCACCTTTTCCGATAGGAACAGCTTCCCAACCTTCTTCCATTAATGGCACACCATAACCATTACCACGAGGATATCGCATGGCAATAGGACCATCTGTATACTCAATCCCAGTCACCACCATCCGTTGTAACTCACCCTCATCTTTAGGTGCCATGATTACCATATTCGGGATACAACGTAAATAGGCAATATCATACATTCCCTGGTGAGTAGGGCCATCAGCTCCCACAATTCCAGCGCGGTCTAAACAGAAGAAAACAGGTAACTTCTGAATACAGACATCATGGATAATCTGGTCATAAGCTCGTTGCAAGAAAGTCGAGTAAATACCCGCCACAGGTCGCATCCCTTCGCAAGCTAATCCCGCAGCTAGAGTCACAGCGTGTTGTTCTGCAATACCAACATCAATATATTGTTTTGGCAACTTAGCATGAAGTTTATCTAAACCCGTGCCAGTTGCCATTGCAGCAGTAATGCCAATAATTTTAGGATTATTTTCGGCAAGTTTAACCAAGGTATGGGCAAAAACTTTAGAATACCCAGGAGGCTTAGGTTTATTTGCTGGTTTAGCTTTTCCAGTAGCTAGATTAAAAGGATTTTGAGCATGATACCCAACTTGATCTTCTTCCGCAACTGTGTACCCTTTACCTTTAGTTGTGGAAACATGAACTAATACAGGTCCAGGAATTTCGTGAGCTTGCTTGAAAGTTGTAATTAGTTCTTCTAAGTTATGTCCATCAACAGGACCAATATAAGTGAAGCCCAATTCTTCAATAACTGCTCCCACTTTTGATACTGCCAAACGCTTCATCCCTTCTTTGAGCCTTTCCATTTCTGGTGTAAAGGTTTCACCTACAAAGGGAATATGTTTGAATTGTTCTTCTAAGTTATCTTTAAGAAACTGGATTGGTGGAGAGAGGCGCATTTTGTTAAGATAGCGAGAAATAGCTCCCACATTAGGAGAGATGGACATCTCATTATCATTTAGCACTACCAGCATATTAGTTTTAGGTAAGTGACCTGCATGGTTAATAGCTTCTAGGGCCATACCACCAGTTAGAGCGCCATCACCAATAATCGCTGCTACCTTAAAATTCTCTCCTTTCATATCTCTAGCTAAGGCCATTCCTAAAGCAGCAGAGATACTTGTAGAAGCATGACCCGCACCAAAATGGTCGAATTTGCTTTCACAACGTTTTAGATAACCTGCCACCCCATCTTTTTGTCGCAAGGTATGGAAATTGTGATATCGACCTGTGATAATTTTGTGGGGATAAGCTTGGTGGCCCACATCCCATAGGACTTTATCCCGATCGAGATCGAGAGTTTGGTAGAGACCCAGGGTCAGTTCTACTACTCCTAATCCCGGGCCTAGATGTCCTCCACTTGTAGCAACGGTTTCTAGATGTTTTTCTCTTATCTGTCTAGCAATTTCTTCTAATTGACTAATTGAAAGACCGTGCAACTGGTTAGGATGAGAAATTTCGCTCAGATGCATACTTTAAATTTATTGAAGTTTTGTGTAGATTTACGATTTTTACTGGGCAATATTGACAAGTGAACTACCCGACGCTAACCCTAAACAGGTATAGCGAGGGTTTCTGACTTCACAGGGGAGTGCCTCAACTTAGACTTGCGTCCTCGCATTGGTCTTACCTCCCCTCCATCAGCAGCAGTCCCAGTCCCTGAGACCGATAGCATTCTGATGCCTTCTGCTCTGATATTGATTGCAGCATTGCCATCTCGATCGTGACGAGTTCCGCAGCTAGGACAAGTCCATTCACGGACATCTAACGGCATCTCGTCAACTTGATAGTGACAATTACAACAGAGTTTAGAACTGGGAAAGCATCTGTCAATCTCCACAAGCACTTTGCCTTCTTTGTCTAGCTTATATGCCACAAAATTAACAAATATTCCCCACCCTACATCAGATATTGCTTTAGCTAGTTTGTGGTTCCGCACCATGCCCTTAATATATAAACTTTCGACTACGATGACTTGGTTATCGTCAACCAGCTTTCTTGAAAGCTTATGTAAGTAGTCTTGACGGACATTACTAACTCGCTCGTGAACCCTAGCTACCAGTTTTCTGGCTTTATCCCTGGAGTTACTCCCCTTTTGTTTCCTGGCTAATTTGCCTTGCTTTCTTGCTAGATTTCGTTTATGTCTGGCTAAGTGCTTGGGGTTATTATATTTGGATGTTTTGACCCCATCATGCACAATAGCGAAATCCTTTAGACCCAAGTCAATTCCTGCTACTTTCCCCTCATTACTTGGTGATGGCTTGTCACCTTCTTGCTCACTCAACACCGAAGCATGATACCTTCCTGATGGAGTCATGCTGATGGTCACTGTTTTGATTGTCCCTATGATTGGTCGATGCAACTTAGCTTTGACAAGACCTACAGCTCCTGGGAATTTCAGGCAATTGCCAACAACTTCGACTTTCTGAGGGTATTGAATAGATTGGCGATTTTTCTTGCACTTGAATCTCGGATATTCAGCTCTACCTTCAAAAAAGTTCTTATAAGCAGTTACCAAATTGAGAGTTGTAGTTTGAAGTACCTGAGAATAACATTCAGACAGCCATTCAGTCTCTTTGTCCTTTTTGAGTTTTGGGAGGCGCTTATTCAATGCGTTCCTTGTCAAACCTTTTCCCGTTGCTTTGTAAGTATCAATGCACATATTAAGTGCATAATTCCACCACCAACGAGCGCAACCAAAGTGTTGTAGCAATATCTCTTGTTGTTCAGTTGTTGGATAGAGCCTGACTTTAACTGCTTGATATTGCATTGATCTTACCTCCGGTTATCATAATATGTTATTACTGATAACACGTCAAGAAGTTGGCTAATTTTACCCAGGTTGAGCGGATCTAATTAGCTTGGGGGAGTCCATGTATCCCGACGTTGACATTTCATTTAGAACGCGGGACTTATTAAAATAATTGGGTCGCGCCAACCCGCCGGGAAATGGCGAAATGTTTTTGGAGGCTTTCTCAAATCTCCGTTACAAAAACAACTTGTGACTTGTGACTTCGTTAACACTCCCCTAAACCCCTACAATAGTTAATTTTTTACCGAAAAATTGGGTTTAAAGCCTCCCCCTGTTAGGGGGACGCATGTGTTATACTTATACAAGTGGCAAAGGTATTCAACCACTCTAAAAACCTAGCTACTAATCGTAGCAAACTAGCACCTTGAAAACTAAAGTTATGGGGCGCATGCACAGTAATGCTTGTGCTTAGGAATTGCTTTAAGCACCAAGTACCAGAGAACCAAAGTCTTTTAAGGTTTGAAATGTACCGTAGGGCATACGGGAACAGGCTCTTGATAGCGCAGCTCCTCTGAAAGAGGCAATAGAGCAAACGCGCAGGCGTGAGAACCATCTCTGGCTGAGGTATCGCTTGCGTATCTGATTTAAGTGGACTCATTGTTGGCATAGCCTTGCGGAGCGCAAACCAAGAATCCTGGTTTCAGGAGAATCTCCGTGCCTTTAGGCCGGAGAGTATGTCAACTTGTAATAATCAGCCTTTGTGGGTGGGGCTACATATATAGCCACTAAACTCAACAACTTAATCACTATAGCGATTTACCGGTTGAGCCAATGGTTAAGTTATGTTTCACCCTTGTGCCTCTATTTCTACTTTTGATGAATTATCATCAATGACTGAAGTTAATGATGGTACAGGCATATTTTTCATTTCCCATACTTTAATTAGTATGAGATATTCGTAGAAAGCTTGCAAGGTACACCAAGCCAATCCTGCTTGGCCATCAAGAAATCCTTTCAGAAAAATATACATATATATGAAGCGAATTACTGGCCTAAAGGGTAAACGTAAGGAAAAATCTTTGAGGGCACGTCTTCTGTCTACTTCTGAAGCTCCAAAAAATAGATTTTTCCAAGATATGTTTCCTGTTTCTAGTTGTTTAACTGTTTCTGCTGCTTCATCTGTAGAATAGCGATTGTGCTTTTCTATCCACCGAGAAATTCCTTTGCTGCAGGTATAGTGGGGATAAGTTTCTTGCAAAAAACTTGTTGGACCTTCACAAACTTCTCTTTCTGTGTGACCATAATCGCTAAACCATACTTTGTCTTTACGAAATAGGCGCATCTGGTAGCGAGGATATTGTGTGCTGTGGCGAATCCAAGTTCCCATAAATAAAACCCGCTCCGCAACATAATACCCAATATATTCTTGACTTTTTATTACTTCTAGGCATTCGTTGAATAATTCCGGGGTCATTCGTTCATCTGCTTCTAGGATATAGACCCATTCGTATTTTGTAGTAACTTCTTGTAGCATCCATGTTCGTTGTTTTCCATGGCTTTCAAATTTATGTGGAACTATTCGTACATCATAAGATTTTGCTATCTCTACAGTCTGATCGCTACTTAAGGAGTCTATTATTATTATGTCATCTGACAACATTGCTGACTCAATACAAGCCGCGATATCTATCTCTTCGTTATAAGTCAGTATATAAATTGAGAACATTCGGTAAATTTTAGTAACTGCTCTTTATTATCAAGCTCGTAAATGTGGATCTGAAATTACTATATTCTAAAGATAGGGCATTGAGCATTGCGATCGAGAATAAACTTAAATTATTACTGGTAAAAATTAGCTCTTACTGCCCTGCCTAATTATTTAAAGTTTTTATCTCTAAAATACTGTAAATACTGTGAGACATTATTGTGGGATCAATTAACTATCTAGCGGGATTTTGGCGACGCCCTTTACCTTTAATAATTCCCATATTTTTTAAACCTGTCCAACCAATCATAATGTAGCCTATTGCTAAAAGTAAACTGCTTAAACCTGTTCTGAGACTTGATTTAAAAGAATTTGTGTTAGCTTGTTCTTCTAATTCTTGCTTGCGAGTACGAATTCTAGTTAAAAGTTGAGTCGGTAATTGTTGTGCCTGACGATTGAGAAATTCATCTATAACTTGAGGATTGTCTTTTGATTGTTCTAACAAGCTTTTCACTTGAGCTGATAATTGTTCATTTTCTAATGCTTCATTCAGCCTAGTTTCATCTCCTAACAAAGTACTAAATTGATTCTTTAATTGACTTTGCCTTTGTTGTATCTGATTTTGAAATTCGCTAGTACTGACACGAGCTTCTAATTGTGTTTCAGCTTGACTTGCTTGCTGATTTATTCGTTCAATGGCCTCTGCCCGAGCTAGGCGAGTATTATTTAAATGTAGAGGAAATAGTAGCAGATATATTAGTCCTAATAAGCTCGCTAGTAAAAGTCCCCAAAATCTCAAATCTAATATAGAGGATGTGGAGTTATCTTGAAGGCCAGAATTACTGCTTACCCAATAGCCTGTAAATAATAAGGCCATCCCTACCATAGGAATAATTCCTCGATCAACTAACTGTGTCACTAGACCAATTTGCCATGCTCTACTACTTATATTGAAAGGAATTGACAATACTACAAAGTCAAGTAGAGAGGACAAAATCATAATTATCCCTACTATTGTAAGAGTCCTAGCAGCTATGGAGGAATATTGACGAATGTTTGTTGCTTTCATGGCATTTTACTAAGTTCTAAAATTGTCGTTCACTGGGTATAGCGGGTCTTAAATTCTGAGGATGCACTCTACTACATTAATAGCTAAAATATATTGTAGCTATTAATGTAGCTATCTGTCTTTACTATTATCGCAGAGTTTACAAAGAATCTATCAGAATTTCTCTATAACTACTATTTAGAAATTGATGGTACTGAGGTATATATTGTGTAATAATGGTTGATAAATAGGCCAAGTTACTACTATTCTTTACAAGACCCAATTTGGTTGCTTGACTAAGCTTATTTTAACAGTTTAATGTTTTGATATTCAAACCTATCATATTGACTTTTTTATACTAATGTTCAAATAAATTAGGTAAGATTTCGTATTAAGTTAAATAAAAATATCAAAAAAATTAATTGATTCAGTAATTGCTAAAAACTAGAAATAATGGTAAAAGTTACAATTAACACAAAGAAGACTAATGAAAATCACAAATATCATATTAAAAGTAGAAGGTTAATGTAAAAATAAAGAAATAGAAAAAGATATTATTCTAGTATAAATGGGTAAACAAGGAGAATGGAATCAGCAATGAACGATAACATTGAGAACAAGAAACAAATACTAATAGTAGATGATGAAGATAACTTAAGAATTCTATTAAAACGACATCTAGAATTACAAGGATATGAGGTAAAAGATGCAAATTCTGGTTTAGATGCACTATCAATATTAGAACAATTAAATCCGGATTTAATTGTTTCTGATATAATGATGCCGCAAATGGATGGTTTGGAGTTTTGTCAACGTTTACGCTCTAGTAACTTGGGTCAATTAGTACCATTTATATTTCTATCGAGTAAAGGAGAGTTAGAAGACCGAATTGTGGGTTTATCTATGGGAGCAGATGATTATATAAATAAGCCATTTGAAATGCGAGAATTGGTAGCAAAAATTGAGGCTCAATTAGACCGTTCCCGTCGAGTTCATCTAGAAATCAAAAAGCTGACTCAAAAGCATCTAACTCAAACAACAAAATCTCAGGAAGCTCCCGAACCACTACCTCTAACGCCAGCAGAAGAAAGAGTTTTTTGGGAAGTAGCTCAAGGTTTGACAAATAAACAGATCAGCGATCGCCTATTTATTAGTCCTCGAACTGTACAAACTCATTTGAGTAAAATAATGAGAAAGCTAAGTTTAGAAAATCGCTCCCAGTTGGTTCGTTATGCGTTTGAACATGGATATAAACCACCTACTGAAGAAAATGTCAATGAAGGTCAAGCTTAACGAAGTCAGAAGTCAGAAGTCAAAAGTCAGAAGTTATTTTTGTAACGGGGATTTGAGCAAGACTCCAAAAATATTTGGCCTTAAAAGGCGGGGTGGCGCGACCCAATTATTTTGATAAAAGATAAATATTAAAGAATGGACTCCCAAAAACTAATTTCTGGTTTGTATAGTTTAGTTGAACTAGAACAGACAATCAATTCTCAACCTACTTATTGGAGACCTTTAGTATTTACAAATGGATGCTTCGATCTACTTCATGCAGGACATATTCGCTATTTATGGGCGGCTAAATCTTTGGGACGCTCTCTGATAGTAGGGTTAAATAGCGATCGCTCGGTGCAAAAAATTAAGCCACAAACATCGGGATATCCTGTTAGGCCAATTATTCCCCAAGACCAACGGGCAGAAGTTTTAGTGGCTCTGAAACCAGTGGACGGAGTAGTAATGTTTGATGAAACGACTGCTACTCATCTTATAGAACGGCTAAAACCTGATATCTATGTTAAGGGTGGGGACTACTCGGTTGATACATTGCCAGAAGCACCAATAGTTATGGGATATGGTGGTAAAATTTCTTTAGTTCAAATAGAAGTTTCAAATTCCACTACTGCAATTATTAATCGTATTTTACAAAATAAATAGTTTTCAACAATTAATAATTAATAATTAACAATTACCTCTTCTTTTCAAGAAGAAGATTGACTAAAAGGAAATTTTTTTCTTTTCTTGGTCGATTGGATATGGTTAAGAAACCCATCCATCCCAGCCTACGGGAAGCTGCGAAGATCGACCGCTTTTTTCTCTTTTAAGGAAGAGACTTTAAACCTTAATTATTCGGTTAATTATCAATTAACTTCAAAAGCTGAAATACACAGTAATTTTATGGCAGAATCAAGAATTAATTCTACAACAAACGCTTCATTTAATATCGCTGAACTACAGTCTCAATTAGAATCTGGTTCTGAAAAAAAACAGTTACAGGTTATCCCTATTTTGGCACAAATAGGAAATGATGGTTGGCAAATATTAATGGAATTTTTACAAGGGCAAAAATTAGATTCACCTACTATAATTTCAGGAAAAATATACCAAGTGTTACGTCAAGTAGATTCATCGAAAGTTGATGAATTTATAAATAAAAATTTTCCTCTGGGAGTTGTACCGATAAAATCAGAATCTAATGTTGACTATAGTCATATACAGGTGAAACTTGCCCATCAAGATTTTTTAGAAGCTGATAAACTAACTATGCAAAAATTGTGTGAATTGGCAGGAGAGGCAGCTATACAAAGAAAATGGCTTTATTTTTCGGAAGTAGATAGTATTCCTATTCCAGATTTTCAGACTATTAATACTATGTGGTTGGTTTATTCAGAAGGTAAATTTGGGTATTCTGTACAGAGAGAAATGTGGTTAAGCGTAAATAAAAATTGGGATAAGTTGTTGCCAAAAATTGGCTGGAAAAATGGGAATAGTTGGACGAGATATCCAAATGAATTTACTTGGGATTTGAGTGCGCCAAAAGGCCATCTACCCCTATCCAATTTATTGCGTGGGGTGCGAATGTTTGCCTCTATATTATCTCATCCTGCTTGGTCTTAATCAGAATGGCGATCACCTTTAATTAGGGTTTGCTGAAAAGGTCTTTTTCAGGAGTAGGGAACCCACCCCTAACCCCTCCCAGGAGGGGAAGAAGGGAGTAGGTAGAGAGTAGTTATAAGGAACGGAGAATAGAATTTAATTAGGGGGTAGTTGGAACAATTGTTAGAGTGATTTTTATGCAATTATTATGTATGTCTTTTATCCTAACTTTTTGAGGGTTTTGGACTGAACACCTGGTACTTTTTTCGTAAGCATTTCCTGCGGAATACTACTCAAACAGCTTTTTAATGAATGAAGTAAAAATTCGTTTAACTTAGTACTACATTTTTCACCCATAAATTGAAACACAAGAAAGACTTGTTTTGAGTTTTTAACCTATACAATTCAAGCTAATAAAGCTGATAGTTGACGGCTGAATTATTACCTTTTTTTTTACCAAAAAAAGGCTTTAGTCAACCTCAGTCAATGGTTTGAGATTTAATCGGTAAGCCATAATTAAAGAGAGTGTATCTCATATTTGCAAAAATACTTTTTTCCTATATATTCATATTCCCTCCCGATTCATCCTCTATTCCCTGTTGTCTGTTGCCTAAAAGCGATAAATTTTTGGCTTTATTCAAAATTGAAATGTACCCATTAAATATGCTTTAAAAATGAGAGAATTTCAAATTCGCTTAATTAAAAACCAACAAGAAAAAGATGCAATGTATTATCAACGTTGGTTAGTATTAAGAGCACCAATAAATATGGAGATAGGAACAGAAAAAGATGAATATGAAGATAGTGCCTTACATATTATTGCTACTTGCAAACAAAAAATTATGGGGTCAGCTAGACTGCGGGAAATATCTAAAGAATTAGGAAGTATTGCATATCTTTGTGTTTTGCCTGAATTTCAATCTCAGGGAATAGGAACAGCTTTAACCAAAGAAATCATTGAAATTGCTAAGGAAAAACAACTAAAATATTTGAGAGTAATGACTCGTCTAAGTGCTTCTAAGTTCTATAAAAGAATAGGTTTTATCGAAACTGGCGAGCCATTTCAATTTTTAGGCATACCTCATCAATTTATGTACTTTAACTTGCTTTTTTGTGAGGATAATTTACAACCACTTTCTCAGTAATTTTCCGTTCAATTGTGAAACTAATATGGCTAACATAATACTTAATAAATTCATAACTATTAGTAGCATCGCAGGAACCTTTAAGTTGAATAGTTTTACTTTCATCTTTGACTAACCTACCTTCACAAGTGTATCTAGATCCATCAGGTTTAACTACAGCTAATTGAGTTTGAATTAACGTTCTATCAGAATTTATATCAATATCTAAAAAATTAATCTTACACTCAAACCATTCCCAACCATGACGGAACATAAGTTCCCTTTCCAACGCCTGAATACAAGTGGGTAAAATACCCCAACCTCTATATACACCACCTAATAATTTAATATTGCCCGTTCGTAGCAAAATAGACTTAAAAGATTCCCCATTGAGTAACCCATAATATCTACCATCAGGAAAATCAATCATAGTAGGTGCGAATCTATGGCCACCAAAGTGACTTGCTTTCCAAATCCTAGTATTTTTTAAACCCAATTCGGAAATAGTTTTTTTAGCTTGCATATAAAACGGATTACCATATTTAGCACAGCACTTATCATGGCTACCGTGAGTACAAACTAACATATCCCTAATTTGATTTTCTTGATTATTAATATCTAAATTATCCCCTGCTAAATATTTTTGAATAACAGGAGCTATTTTTTCAGGATAATCTACATCAAATTCATATTTTTTATAACCATTTATAAATGAACTTTGATCTTTTTCATAGATTAAAATTTTTCTATTATTTTGTCTTTGATTTTGATTTTGAGTAATTAGTAAAAATCTGACTGAAAGTTGAGATTTATTGACTTCTCTCATCAAAATCTCTAAGTTTTCCGGTAAATAACGAGAATCAGAAGCATTATACTCCCAAGGGTAAGGGCACTCTATCAACACATATATTGAATAGTTTGTACCACTTCCAATAATATCTTCATTTGCTTGTCGGCAAGCATCAGCACAAAAAAATGTATTCATGTTTAAACTCCTGGTTCTACAAAAATAACTCTTTCATTAACTAACTTCGATAACATTGGCATAATATCTATTTCCCAGTCATAATCTGGGAGCAAATTTATGATATCTTTTCCAGTAAATGTTTCTCGACTAAATAAATTTTCAATACACTTTTCTGACACTCCTTTAATAGATACTTCTTTACCAGAAACTAGAATTTTATATTCATCTTCTCCCTCAGCTATTTGAGAAATTTGTAAACGTTGAAATTGAGGTATTTTAAACTTAGTTTTCATGGAATTATCAAATATATGTATTCATGTTTAAACTCCTGGTTCTACAAAAATAACTCTTTCATTAACTAACTTCGAAAACATTGGCATAATATCTATTTCCCAATCATAATCTGGTAGTAAATTTATGACCTTTTTTCCAGTAAATGTTTCTCGACTAAATAAATTTTCAATAAACTTTTCTGGCACTCCTTATAATAGATACTTCTTTAGCGAATAATTAAGGTTTAAAGCCTCTCCTTGAAAAGAAGAGGTCATTATTAATTATCAATTATTGAACAGAAACTAGAATTTTATATTTATCTTCTCCCTCAGCTATTTGAGAAATTTGTAAACGTTGAAGTTGAGGTATTTTAAGCCTAGTTTCAATCCCATTATCAAATATATGTATTCATGTTTAAACTCCTGGTTCTACAAAAATAACTCTTTCATTAACTAACTTCGATAACATTGGCATAATATCTATTTCCCAGTCATAATCTGGGAGCAAATTTATGATATCTTTTCCAGTAAATGTTTCTCGACTAAATAAATTTTCAATACACTTTTCTGGCACTCCTTTAATAGATACTTCTTTACCAGAAACTAGAATTTTATATTCATCTTCTCCCTCGGCTATTTGAGAAATTTGTAAACGTTGAAATTGAGGTATTTTAAACTTAGTTTCAATACCATTCTCAAAAATATTAAATCCAGCTTGATAAGGCAAAGCATATTGATAGATAGGTTTTCCCAAACTATCTAAATAGCTATAATATTCTTCGCTAATATTATGATTATTTATATACTGTTCTAAGTCTTGAATTAAGGTTTCTACACTTAGATTAAAAGAATTATTATCTATTCTTAAAGGTAGACTTTCTCTCCACTCTTCTCTGTGTTGTAATTTACAGATTAACCATTCCAATAAATCAATACCTGTTTTACTGTGAATACCTAAAGTTAGATGAATAGATGGTTCCTCTTTTGTAACTGCGTAATGCCAATGTCCGCGAGGTATATAAAGTACATCTCCTGGATGCAAAATACAACTTAAATAAGCTTCTTCTTCTGGTGGTTCAAGAGAGGATGATTTCTGATTTGGCAATGGGTATTTTAAAGTGTCGGTGTAGACATACCATTGTTTGCTTCCTTCTACTTGCAGAATAAATACATCGTGAGTATCGTAGTGACGAGAAAAACCTTGTTTACTAGACCAGGAGCAGTAAGCATTGACCTGAGTAGGATATCCTAACTCATAACTAAGTTTTGAGGCCAACATTGAAACCTCTGGAATCCTTTGATGAATTTGGTCTATGATTAAGGTCCCACCTTTCTGACACCATTGGGTAAAATTTCTATTTTCTTTGGCCTCCAGAACTTTTCCATCAAATGCCACGCGCACATCGGGATATTCTATTTGATGAAAGTTCAATAGATGGTTGAGTTTGTCCCATGAAAAAAGGTCCGTAAAATCTTTCTGTCCTTTACTAGAAATGGCGATCGCTTTCTTTGTCCAGTTGTTTTCCAGAAACTCTTCTTGAGGTAATGGTTGTATTAAATATTTTAGGAATGACATAATCGAGAATTTTTCCTATTAATTTTTTAGAATAATCAATTTAAGAGGGATTTTTCTAGAATTCTTAACTTTCTTATATTACTAGACAGTGCAAAGTTCTTGAAATAACTATTGCTAGTTAAGGCTTTCAGCGATCTAAAGGTTAAAAACTCTTTATTGAGAGCTGTAAGTACTGTAAGGCTTTTACAGTAATACTTTCAGCCTTCAACGCAAATTGTTCTTGGGAAGAACTTTGTACTCTCCAGTTATATTAAAAGCTCCCTAAAATTGGTTTTGTATTATTTGATTGAGTTTAATCTAGTATAGTCTTTTCAGAATAAGAATGAAACACTTTTTCGTCTGAAACCCTTATGTGGCAAGAAAACATTGTCTGAATCTAAACTGAAATGACCATAAATGCTTCTTGGACTGTATCAAGAAATAAAAAAATATAATAAATGTAATTTTGAAAAAAAATATTCTCAATCTTTTTATTAAGGAGGGGTAAAGCTTTTACGGTTAACTCTGTTTAGTTGTCACCAGTTCAAGACTTACATGGCTAGTTAAAATAGGGAAAATAGGTAACTCTTAACAGCTCAACTAAACTTACTCAAACTTACTTAAAAACCTGAAAACTTAGTTGTTCGTCGTAGATCGACCACGACATGGTTAAACGGTAAACCCTTATATTCCTTGGTCAAAGAAATCAGGAATTACTTTTTTAATTATATTAAATGACCCATTTATCTCAGCATTTAATAATTTATTTTCCCTGGTTTTATACAACCCTCTTGTTACTCTTTTTCCACGAAATTAATGACTCAATGGATAGACAACTGAGCAAACTTACTCATTTTAGTTTTATACTTATGAGTAAGTTTGATGAACTTTAGAGAAGTTTTCGCTTTCTGTATTTATCCCCCTAAATATTCAAAACAAAAATTAAAAGACTTGAATACTTAACTATTAATGATGACGATCGCCACCATCTGCATCAAAATTACGGTCGCCACCATCTGCATCAAAATTACGGTCGCCACCATCTGCATCAAAGTTTAATCCAGATGCCGAGTTTTTTCCCTGTAACACAGGTATGTCTATGACTTCTATTTGAATCTTACTAGGCCGAGCTTGCTGAACATTAAAACTCTGTGACATACTTTAATCTTTCCTTATTTGTTCTGAATAACTCCCTATGAACTGGAGTTGAAAATCAGTATATATTAAACTCCTTGATTTATGCAATAGTTGAGAAAAATTTTTAATTATTTTTAAGCAACTGCTGGAGCTTGAAAGTTGCTTCAAAGAGCTGAAAAGTTCTATATATCTCAGATCAAGCTTTTGAGGTGAAACCTTTATCTGCTTAATGATGGCAGAAAATTAACAATACCTGGAAAAGAAATAATTATAACTAATACTAATAACTGAAGTAATATAAATTGAATAGCACCTCTATAAATCTCACCAGTAGTAACCTCTGGAGGTGCGACACCCCGTAGGTAAAATAGTGCAAAACCAAAGGGAGGCGTTAAAAAAGATGCTTGAAGATTAGCCCCCAATATTACACCGTACCAAACCAAATCAATTCCAAGCTGTTGAGCAACAGGTACAAATAAAGGTACAACAATAAAAGCAATCTCAAAAAAGTCGATAAAAAAACCAAGCAAAAAAACAATTGTCATACTGACAAATAAAAAACCTGTCGTTCCCCCAGGAAGATTAGAAAGTAAATCAAACATAAAGCGATCGCCCTCAACCCCTCGGAAAACCAAACTAAAAGCAGTCGATCCAAGAAGTATAAACATCACCATCGTAGTTGTCCTGAGAGTCACATCACATACCTTTCTCAAAGAAGTCCAACTAAATCGACCATTGGCCATAGCCAGAGCGATCGCCCCCACACATCCTACAGCTCCAGCTTCAGTCGGCGTAGCAATACCAAAAAATATACTACCCAAAACCAGTAAAATTAATAATAATGGTGGAATCATTACTGTTAGCACCCTAGCGCCCAAATCTTTACCTCCAAGACTGCGCACCTCTGCGGGTAAAGCAGGAGCCAAGTCTGGCCTAATAAAAGCAACAACCAGAATATGAAGAGCAAACGTTCCTGCCATTAGTAAACCAGGCAAAATAGAACCAATAAATAAATCGCCAACAGAAATTCCTAGTTGGTCTGCCAATACTACCAAAACTACACTAGGAGGTATGATTTGCCCCAAAGTTCCCGATGCAACAATAACACCCGTAGCCAATTCTTTATTATATCCATACCGCAACATAATAGGTAAAGAAATTAACCCCATTGCCACTACTGTAGCAGCAACCACACCAGTAGTAGCAGCTAAAAGAGCGCCCACAAGAACAACTGCTAGAGCTAAACCACCCCTGACTTTGCCAAATAATATCCCCATTGTTTCCAGGAGTTGTTCTGCAATACCTGACTTTTCCAACATTGCTCCCATAAAAATAAAGTAGGGTATAGCTAATAAAGTATAATTGGCCATAATACCAAAAATTCTTTGGGGCATTGCAGTTAGAAATATGGGGTCAAAAACATCTAAAGCAATACCTATTAATCCAAAAATTATTGCGACACCGCCCAGAGAAAAAGCTACAGGGTAACCAATAGACAGTAGCACCAGTGCTCCTGCAAACATTAATGGACCTAGCCATTCATATTCAATACTCAGATTCATAAAACTCCTTATCGCCTGGTAGTTGACCTGTAAAGACCGCAAAATTTTTAATTGCTTCAGAAATTCCTTGGAGAAACAACAATACAAAGCAAACTATAATCATTGTCTTAATTGGGTAACGAGGTAACCCACCAGGATCGGGAGAAGTTTCAAGAATAGCCCATGAATTTAAAACAGCTCCCCAAGAAACAAAAATAACAATAAGACTGAAGGGAATTAAAAATAATATCGTACCAATCAAGTTAGCTAGAGCTTTTCTTTTAGGACTCCAGCTAGTATAGAAAATGTCTACACGAACGTGTTCATTATGTTTGACACAATAAGCTCCACCAAGAAGAAAAATCAGGTCAAAAATATACCACTGAATTTCAATGAAAGCATTGGAAGTTAAGTTTTGACCAATGCTCCTGCCTAAATAGCGCCCAATGACATTCCAAACACCAACTAAGACCATCAGTAAGACTAACCAATAAGTGAGACGTCCAATTAATTCATTCAAACCATCAATCATCCGAGATAGACGTAGGAGTCTTTTCAATACGAGTCCTCCCATAGCATTGAACTTATAGTATGTTTTGGACATTTTATTTTGCCCCCAGACTTTAACTATATATTCTCAGAATACCTTGGTACAGCATACGGCCTTAAAAATTTACATCTCGTTCTCAAACTAGGGACATCTTCATTTTGAATTAGACTATTTTCATGGGGATTAATATTTTTTTGAGATTTTTTTCAACTCTTAAAAGCCTTGCTATACATAATACACAAGCAACTCCTCCCCACTAAAAATCAAAAATTTTGCTCAAAGGGGTTGACATACCAAAGTAGAGTTGCTAGATTAGTAAATGCGCAGGGAGAGAGGCAAACACCTCCAACCAACGCCAGAACCTAGAAAACTCA
>NZ_JAAHGH010000240.1 GCF_010672525.1 Okeania sp. SIO2B3
TTTTTATCTCAATGTTGGTTGAAGACCCGTGCTCTCCCGCAGGGGAGCGTCGGGATGAAAACCAATCAATGTTGTGGTTTCACATATAATATGCTACAATGTAAATATTGACAAATAAACAGTAGTAGATGGTCGAAAAAGCGTACAAATTTAGATTCTACCCAACTCCTAAACAGGAAAATCTGTTGCGCAGGACTTTGGGTTGTGTGCGTTTAATCTACAACAAAGCTTTAGCAGCGAGAACTCAAGCTTGGTATGAACACAAGCAAAGAGTGAGTTACAAGCAAACTTCAGCTATGCTGACTCACTGGAAAAAACAGGAAGATTTAGATTTCCTCACACAAGTAAGCAGTGTACCATTACAGCAAGGCTTGAGACATCTACAAACAGCTTTCACTAACTTTTTTAGTGGACGTACTAAGTATCCTAACTTTAAGAAAAAGCGCAATGGTGGTAGTGCTGAGTTTACAAAGTCTGCATTTAAGTGGAAAGATGGTCAAGTATATTTAGCCAAATGCTCTGAACCATTACCCATTAGATGGAGTAGGCAGCTACCAACGGGTTGTGTACCTAGCACAATTACAATCAAGCTAGACCAAGCGGGTAGATGGTCTGTATCTTTGAGAGTGAACGATACTAGAAATTTGAATCTCAAGTCGGTCACCAAACAAGTAGGTATTGACTTAGGAATTACCAGTCTATTAACAACCAGTGAAGGAGAAAAATTTGCTAACCCAAAGAACCATTATAAGTTACACAAAAAATTGAGGTTAGCCCAAAAATCACTTTCTCGTAAAACCAAAGGCTCTGATAACTATCACAAAGCCGGGATAAAAGTCGCGAGGATACACGCAAAAATCAAAGATTCAAGGCTTGACTATACCCATAAGCGCGCCCACTCAACTGATTAGAGAAAATCAAACTATTGTAGTTGAAGATTTAGCGGTAAAAAATATGGTCAAGAATCACAAATTAGCAAGAGCCATTAGTGATGCCAATTGGGGAGAATTAGTGAGGCAATTAGAGTATAAGGCTGATTGGTATGGCCGAGAGTTAATCAAAATTGATAGATACTTTCCCAGTTCTAAACGTTGTTCTAGTTGTGGGCACACAGTAGAAAAATTACCATTAAACATTAGAGAGTGGGATTGCCCCGAATGTGGTAGTCACCATGACCGGGACATCAATGCAAGTATAAATATTTTGGCTGCGGGACTCGCAGTGTCAGTCTGTGGAGCGACTGTAAGACCATCTGGGAGTAAATCTCGGAAGGCAGGTGCTATGTTAGCGCAGCTCCTCTGTCAAGAGGAAACAGAAAACCCCTAACAGTGATGCTCGGGAATCCCGCGCTGTCTCGTGAGAGCAGCGTCGGGAGGATGTCAAT
>NZ_JAAHGH010000241.1 GCF_010672525.1 Okeania sp. SIO2B3
ATTTTCTGCGAGTTTTTTTAAGTTGTTCTTTGTGTAGTTTGATGTGAGTTTTTAACTTTAATACCCTACTTGCTGATAGGGAGATTTGCTCCGAGATGGGTAATGTGTCACATCTTTTACTGTTGGGAGGTGATGCCCAACCAAAGCGTCCAAACGATTAATTTCTATCTACTAGTTGACATAGCCGTCTATTTCTCAATAGATGATTAATGGTATCTACCGGGGTGAGGGGTTTTATCTCCTAACCTCACCCCTTACTTAATAACCTGACTTTTTCTTACTTTATGTACCCCCGACAATCGCCCGATCAACAAATGGGGTTTGAATTTCCCAGCGAAGAGCTGGAAATGGCTAGTTGGTCACAAGTTTTTATCAATGCTTGGCATGAATATATTTGTGAAGCTGGAAACCACCTTAAAGCAACATTTAAAGACGCTGAAAAAGACTTGTTTCAACAAGTCCATGCTTATATCCGTGAAGGCATGATACTAGGCGCTATTAGATACAAAAGATTGTATGAAGAGAAAAAAGTTTACTCTTTCAAAGAATATTGTGAGAAATTTTACCCTAAATCAACTTACCGAGCTTTAGAGACTATTTATGCCGCTCAAATTGGTTGGGAATTACTCTGCAATGAATTTCATCAAATACCTACTAACGTCAGTCAATGTATAGCTTTATCCAAAACTTTTTTGAAAGATGGCTTTGGACAGCCTGACATTGTCCAGTCTTGGAAGTGGGTTCTTGAATATAGCAAAACCACTGGAAAAAAAATTACTGCTGGGTTAATTAATTTTTTAGTTAATCCAATAAAGGAAGAGGAAAAAGTGAAAGTCAAAGTTAGTAAGAAGAAGTGGGACAAACTCAGACGAAAAGCCGACCTATATGGTTCTAGCGCTGAAGATTTACTTGAAGCTTTAATAGATGAGTTTATAGATGAAAATGACTCTGGCTCAGATACCGAAGCAGCACCTGAGCCAGAGTCTAAAAAAAATAATAAAGTTTGTATATCAAAAACACCAGAGATTAAAGCTTGGGAAGAAGACCTAGAGGCTTTAGTCCAGGAAAAATATGCTAACGAGGTTGATTATGACACAGCTACAGACAGTTCGTCAATACCGGAAGTTTTTCACCCAACTGGGGACATCTCATCTGGAGATAAAAGCCCAATACGGCGACCTCCGACTTAGGGCTACTTGGGAGAAAGCTTACTCTGAATATACCTATGAGAGATTGCCTATCATTCAGGCGATCGCGCAAGTAGAAAGGCCA
>NZ_JAAHGH010000242.1 GCF_010672525.1 Okeania sp. SIO2B3
TTCTCAAACATCGCCTCAAAGCAAATCAACATCGTCCTGCTATTGAAGTAATTAAAAATTATGGAGATTTACCAAAAATTGATTGTTTTCCCGGTCAATTAAATCAGGTATTTATGAATATTATTGCTAATGCTATTGATGCTTTAGATGAATCAAATACTGGTTTAAGTTTTGCAGAAATTGAGGTTAATCCCAACCGAATTAAAATTACAACTTCAGTAGAAAATCAAGGAGTAAAAATTACCATTTGTGATAATGGTCACGGCATGAATGAAGAGGTTAAGGCTAAAATATTCGACAACTTATTTACAACTAAAGATGTGGGAAAAGGGACGGGTTTAGGATTGGCGATCGCCCGTCAAATTGTCGTCAAAAAACATGACGGCGAGATTCATGTTAATTCTAGACTCGGAGAAGGAACGGAATTTATTATTACTTTACCTAAATTAGCCTAAATAAAAGTAAATTTTTATTGACATTCAAATAAATAAAAAAACACGAACTAATCAATAATTATAAAAAAACTATAACAATGAAAAATAAATTTCAAAATCGTAACCCTAATTCAACCATTAAAATTCTCAACTATCAAATCACTGAAACAGTTTACTCGGGTAGTCGTACAATCGTGTACAGAGCTGTTCGTAATGTTGACCAATTACCTGTAGTTATCAAACTGCTGAAAAATTCTTATCCTAATTTCAATGAACTGGTACAATTTCGCAATCAATATACTATTACTAAAAATCTCAACTCACCTCTAATTATCCAAACTTATAGCCTCGAAATCTATCAAAATGGTTATGCCTTGGTCATGGAAGATTTTGGCGGTATTTCTCTTCAAGAATGGGCTGCATTTAAGCAAAAAAAATTATCTTTAATAGAGTTTTTAGAAGTAGGAATTACCCTGTGCAATGCCTTAGAAATCCTATATAGGGAGCGGATTATTCATAAAGATATCAAACCGAGTAATATTTTAATTAATCCCCACAGCAAAGAAATTAAATTAATTGATTTTAGTATTGCATCTTTACTACCAAAAGAGACTCAAACATTAATCAATCCTAATATTTTAGAAGGAACACTTGCCTATATTTCCCCAGAACAAACAGGCCGAATGAATCGAGGTATTGACTATCGTACAGACTTTTATTCTTTGGGGGTGACTTTTTATGAATTAT
>NZ_JAAHGH010000243.1 GCF_010672525.1 Okeania sp. SIO2B3
GACCCGGAAGTTGACACCAAACAGTGTCAGGAAGCTCAGGGTATTTCCATCTGATGGACTGCACAAAGTCTGGAAGCGTTGGTTGAGTGCTTACCGTTGGATATATAACTGGACGATTGCCCAACTCAGAGACGGTAGCAAAGCAAGTGCTTACGATTTGCAAAAGTTAGCTCGCGATGCCGAAGGTCCAGATTGGGTTAAAGAGTTGCCTGGACATCAATTACAAGAAGCGGTCGCTGATGCTGTAGATGCTCACAAACAAGCTATGGCTAATGGTGGTATAGCAAAGTTTAAATCTTGCCGTCAACCGTCTCAACTCATCAAGTTCAAAGTTGGTAACTACAAGAAAAATCACTGGTATCCTACCAAGGTAAAGGGATTGACCTATCGCTCACCAGAAGGCTTTCCTGCTGAATCTAGTTATGGGACTCAGTTGGTTTTTGACCGTGGAAAATGGTATGGCATTTTCCCGGAGTATAAACAACCAATCCCCACAGATAACTCAAAAGTTATTGCTCTCGATCCTGGGGTGCGTACTTTTTTGACGGGATATGATGGGGAAAAAATTGTGGAATTTGGGAATGGAGATATGGGAAAAATTCAAAGGTTGTGTTCCCATTTAGATAATTTAATGAGTCGCATTGACTTAAGCGTGGCTAAACGTCAACGACGAGCAATGCGTAAAGCAAGTTATCGCATTAGGGAAAAAATTCAAAGCTTAGTTAAGGATTTGCACAATAAAGTAGCACAATTTCTTGTCAACCACTACAAAATCATCTTTCTACCGACATTTGCTACTTCAGAAATGGTAGTCAAGTCTAGTCGAAAACTGAATAAACGCACGGCTCGAAATATGCTCTCATGGAGTCATTATAAATTTCAGCAGCATTTAATTCAGATGGCTGATAGACATAATGTTTTAGTAGTATTGTGCAATGAATCCTACACTTCAAAAACTTGCCCTGAATGCGGTCATGTTCACAAGCAACTAGGTGGAAATAAACGGTTTCATTGCCCGAAATGTGGCTATAGTGCCCATAGGGATTGGAACGGCGCTCGTAATATTATGTTGCGAGCTTTGCAGGCAACAGCCATCACTTTAACTGGTGATGCTATACAGATTCAAGGTAAATAGCTTTGAGTAGGTTAAATGTTGCAC
>NZ_JAAHGH010000244.1 GCF_010672525.1 Okeania sp. SIO2B3
ATTTTAGATGTGTACATCAGTTTGTCTCTCCTTGTCTGTTTGATGTCTATAATTGAAATATAGACACTAAAAAACGGAAGTACAAGGAACCTAAGCAACTGTTTGGGAACGTAGGCAATTAATACGCAATCAGCCTTCAAAATAGACCATTTTAAGCTTGATCTGCCAAAAGATGAAAGCGATATTATTAGATTAATAAGTGATATAAATCAACAAAAATATATCAGAGGATGTTGAAAGAGAACTCCCTCTATGATCGGAGATTTAGCGGTGAGATGAATTACAAAAATGCTAATTAACTGAGCGATAGCGAAACAAAAATTGTGTTATAATTAAATAGTATTTAGTTAGAAGTTGAACAACAAATTTGATTACTTTAACTTACCAGTACAAGCTTCAACAAACTCAGCAGCAAGAGGCAGAAATTAATCACATTCTTGATGTTTGTCGAAGTGTGTACAATTATGCTTTAAGAGAGCGTAAAGATTGGTTAAATTCCAGAAAGTCACCAATCAATAGTTGTTCAATTATAACTGAGTATATTATTCCTGCTGATGCCCCTTATCCTAATTACAATTATCAAGCAAAAAGCTTAACCATCGCTAAGAAAACTAATCCTAGATTAAAATCAGTAAATGCTCAAGTTTTACAACAAACTCTGAAAACTTTAGATAGAGCATTTACTGAGATGAAATCCCTGGGTAAAGGTTTTCCAAGATTCAAAAAGAGGATGAGGAGTTTTGTCTTTCCTGCAATGCTCAAGAATTGCTTAGACAATAATAAAGTTAAAGTTAACTACTGAACAATTACCTAAAACTAAACGTACTAAACGTAGAAAGTTTGATGGTTTAGATGGTGAGCAATTAAGTTTGTTCGCGCATTTAAGGGGGGAAGTAATTTTATGCTGGTTGCTTTCCTACCGGCACTAAACGCACGTTATAGTGCGGGTCTCCAGCAACTATTTTAGATGATTCTATTAAATGACTTATCCGAACGTCTCCAGATTGACGACCCGGAAGAACGTCATACCATTAGTCCGGTGAGTTGGTCACAATACGAAACATTATTGTCAGTTTTGGGGGATC
>NZ_JAAHGH010000245.1 GCF_010672525.1 Okeania sp. SIO2B3
ATTAGAGTTGTTGGGAAATAAGGTAAAATGGTTCAAGCAGAAATTGGCCAGAAGAATGCTAAATATTGAACGAGCCTTAAAACAAGATAGGTTACTCAGAGCATTAACAGGATTAAACCGTAAAGCATTTGAATCCTTGTTGAAGTCTTTTCATCAAATATATCAGCAAACATTGCTCGAGAAACCTCGTCAACGCTCTTTTGGAGGAGGCCGTAAGGCTCGTTTACGCACCAGTAAGGACAAATTATTCTATATTCTCTTCTACTTTAAATGTTACCCAACCTTTGATTTGGCTAGTATATTGTTTGATATAGACCGCAGCCAGGCACATCATTGGACTCATCGTTTACAGCCTATATTAGAAACAGCCTTGGGAGAAAAAAAAGCACTACCAGAACGCCAAATCAATAGTGTCCAAGCATTTATAGAGCGTTTCCCTGGAGTAGAACGAGTGGTAATGGATGGCACAGAACGCCCAGTAAAACGGCCTACTGACTCAGAAACACAAAAACTGAATTATTCGGGAAAAAAAAAGCGTCATACCCGTAAACATCTAGCAGCAGTAAACCAAAGCAAACAAGTGCTGGTATTAAGCCAAGCAAGAGAAGGAAAGTTACATGACAAGAAATTCCATGACGAAGAAAAGTTGATAGGAAATATACCTGCGGAGATACCAATTGAAGTAGATAGTGGCTTTCAAGGTATTCAACACCAGTATGAAAATATCCGCATACCTCATAAAAAGCCAAAGGGGGGAGAATTAACTCAACAGCAAAAGACCGAAAATCGGACATTGAGTCAATCTAGAGTGATATGTGAAAACGCCTTCGCGGGTGTTAAGCGCTATGGGGCTGTCAATCAGATTTACCGTAATCATAAGCATGATTTTGATGACAAATTAATGTTAACAGCAACTGGACTATGGAACTTGTACCTGATGGCAGCATAAATAATCAAATCACTAACCAAAATTAATTAGTTTAAGTTTTCATTTTTCGCTCACCTAAGTTATTTCCCAACAACTCTATTA
>NZ_JAAHGH010000246.1 GCF_010672525.1 Okeania sp. SIO2B3
AGAGTTGTCGCTTTATAAGGTAAAGTAAAATTAGTAGGGTATTTAAAAAAGGACAATGTTAGATATCAATCGGGTGCTAAAAGAAGAACGCCTCAGTACGGGCATTGACTGGACTAAACCGTAAGGCATTCGATGAATTATTACAAGCTTTTTGTGCCCAACTAAACTCGGAAGCGATCGCCACAATGCAGAAACATCGACTACGAGCTCTAGGAGGAGGGCGAAAAGCCAGATTATTAGAGCCTAAAGACAAGCTATTTTTCATATTGTTTTACTTTAAATGCTACCCTACCTTTGATGTGGCCGGATTATTGTTTGACCTACACCGCAGTCGAGCACATCGTTGGATGTTGAGATTACAACTATTGCTGGAGAAGGCATTGGGTAGAAAAATGGCCTTACCAGAACGCAAATTAGAGAGTATACAGGAATTCATAACTAGGTTTCCATCTGTCACAGAAGTAATGGTTGATGGGACAGAGCGACCTATTCAACGTCCTCAAGACCAACAGAAACAGAAGGATCATTACTCAGGAAAAAAAAAGCGCCATACACGTAAACATCTGATCCTCACAGATCGGGAGCGACGAGTGCTAGTGTTATCGAAAGCACGAGAGGGCAAGGTTCATGACAAACGGCAGTTGGATGAAGAGAAATTGGCAGATTTTGTCCCGGATGAAGTGACAATTCATGTAGATTTAGGCTTTCAAGGATTACAGAAGGAATTTGTCAACATCAAAATTCCCAAGAAAAAGCCAAAAGGAAAAGAATTGACGGAGCAAGAGAAACAACTAAATAGAGAAAAAAGTAGTGTCCGCGTCAAATGCGAACACGCTATATCAGGTGTAAAGAGATACAACGCAGCGAAAGCATTGTACAGAAATCACATGAAAGATTTAGACGATCGCTTTATGTTAACAGCTGTAGGACTCTGGAATTTCTACCTAATGGCAGCATAAGTGGATAGGAAAAACCAGAATCTTGTTTTGCCACTTTCAGGGCTTTATTTAGCGACAAGTCTAAT
>NZ_JAAHGH010000247.1 GCF_010672525.1 Okeania sp. SIO2B3
AATCAGCAACTGGTCTGAGTATGATGCTTCCTTAAAACAGAGAGGGAGTCTGACATTTTGGCTCAATGATGAAGTGATAGAGCAGTGGGTAAACCAACAGAAAACTGGACGTAGGGGAGCATCTAATACTTATAGTGATGTAGCTATTGAACTAATGGTCACGATTAGTAGTTTGTTCGGATTAGCGTATGGGACAAACAGAAGGGTTTGTAGAATCTATATTTAATTTGATGGGACGCTTATTTATCGGTACCAGACCATAGCACTGTAGACAGAAGGGTCAGAAAATTGAATATTGTGATACCAGTAATGCCAACCCGTGAGGGGATGCACTTAGTATTAGATTCACTATTGGGTCAAAGTATACGGTGAAGGGGAATGGAAAACCAGGATTCATGGTTGTCGCGTAAACGTAGGACATGGCGTAAATTACATCTAGGTGTAAATGAGGCCACCGGAGAGATTGTCACAGCAGTTGTCACAACCAATAATGTGAGTGACGACCAGGTATTTTCTGACCTATTAGATGGAGTAGAAGGTGAAATAGCCCAAGTTTCAGGTGATGGTGCTGATGACAAATACAAGTGCTATGAGGCAGCTCACCAACGGGGGATAAAAACGACTATTCCACCGCGTAAAAATGCTGTGATTAGGCCACATGGCAACTGTAAAGCCCTACCCCATCCCAGAGATGAGAACCTCAGAAGAATTCGTAAAATAGGACGCCAAAAATGGAAGCATGAAAGTGGATACCATAGATGCTCTCTATCTGTTTGCGTTTGCGTAGCATCCCGTAGGGAAGCATTCCGTAGGAAAACCACTATGTTTAGGCTCAAAGTTTTATTTGGTGGGAAGTTACGAAGACGCTCATTTGACAATCAAGCAGTGGAATTATTCGTTCAATGCGCTATGCTTAACCGCATGATACAGAATGGTAAACCCGAAAGTTATCAAGTATACATCTAGACTGCGCCTCTCCAGGGAGTCATCTGCGATCGCCACTTTCATGCAACAAAGCC
>NZ_JAAHGH010000248.1 GCF_010672525.1 Okeania sp. SIO2B3
CTGCGGGAGGAGCAGTGTCAGCGCCAGTCGCTCATGGGGGAGACCCCCTTTGGCGGCGCTGGCAAGTCTTTAGGAGCGCGCTTTTAGACCTTGTGGGAGTAAATCTCGTTTATGCGGGTGCTAAGAAACAGAAAGTCTCTAACAGTGATGCTAGGGAATCCCGCGCTGTCACGCAAGTGCAGCGTCGGGAGGATGTCAATGTGTTATACTTTTACCATAAACTATGTTTTGTGTGAAATCATTGTACAGAGCCGTAAAAGTTAGAATATATCCAACTTCTGAGCAAGCCCAGAAACTCAGCCAAGTCATGGGGTGTTCCAGGTGGTGGTGGAATTATGCTTTGAATCTGTGCAATGAAACTTACAAAGAAACAGGTAAAGGGTTGAGTCGAGTAGCACTAAACAAAGTGTTACCTAAGCTGAAGAAGTCACAAGAGACTAAGTGGCTAAAAGAGTGTTATTCTCAAGTTTTGCAGTCAACCACTCTCAACCTCACCAAAGCATTCAAAAACTTTTTTGAAGGTAGAGCTAAATATCCCAGATTCAAGTCTGATCGAGGGAGGCAATCCTGTAAATATCCTCAAAACTGCCAAGTAGTAGATAAAGGGGTGAAAGTACCTCAAGTTGGGGCGTATCATCAATTAAAAAATTGACAAAATGGATGTTGTATGCTCTAGGTCAATAGCGATCGCTATGCTCATAAAATGACTGAGTCTACCTGTAGGAATTCCTCCGGTGAAAGTTAACTGAACGTTGATCGTATCTAGTAGCGATATAGCTGTCGCACTTGCTCTGCCAACGCTCGATACTGTTTGAGAAGGCGCGAAGAAATTTTCGATTCATAGACCTGCTTTGTACAATATTTCATTGTAATTACCGAATAATTAATAATTAGACTTGTCGCTAAATAAAGCCCTGAAAGTGGCAAAACAAGATTCTGGTTTTTCCTATCCACTTATGCTGCCATTAGGTAGAAATTCCAGAGTCCTACAGCTGTTAACATAAAGCGATCGTCTA
>NZ_JAAHGH010000249.1 GCF_010672525.1 Okeania sp. SIO2B3
GCTATCCATTACCCACATCTTTCTTAACATAAGGTTTGACAAAATCTAGGGATTGTGTATTCTCATTTATAAAAACTCAGAGTTTAACCAAAAGTCAGTCAATGGAACA
This sequence comes from Okeania sp. SIO2B3, assembly GCF_010672525.1. Classification (GTDB taxonomy): domain Bacteria; phylum Cyanobacteriota; class Cyanobacteriia; order Cyanobacteriales; family Microcoleaceae; genus Okeania. Next base: position 110 of record NZ_JAAHGH010000249.1, read on the forward strand.
GTGGATCACAGCAGAACTAGAAAGAACTGAATTAGGGGATAAAAGAAGGACTAAAAGGTTAATTAAAATCGTCGAATATCTAAGTGCTTCACCAGAAGCCAGTGTACCTCAAGCCAGTGGAACATGGTCACAAACCAAAGCCACCTATAAATTCTGGGATTCACCCGACATCAAACCATCTATGATCAGACTTGGACATATTGATGCCACAGTAGAGAGAATGGCCAAACATCAGGTAGTATTAGCGATACAAGATACTACAGAACTGAATTACACCAGCCATAAAGCTACTTCAGCAACAGGATATCTCGATAGTAAATATGCCAAAGGATTAAAAGTCCACGAGCGTGTTAACAGCGAGTACACAGGGAATACCACTAGGCATTATTGAACAAGAGGTATGGTCGAGAAATGAAGTAGAATCAGGAAAAGCTGAACAAAGAAAACAAAAACCAACGGCACAAAAAGAAAGTCAAAGATGGCTCGATAGTCTGATGAAAACCGAGTCAATCACTCCGAATCACTTGCAAGTAGTCACAATTGCTGAGCGAGAAGCAGATTTTTATGACTTGTTTGCTTGTGGTGAGCATCTGGGGTCAGATTTTTTGATTAGAGCTGTTCAAAATCGCTGTTTGGCTGGTAGTCAGAAGCGTTTATGGGAAACGTTGTTGTCAGTTGAGCCTCAAGGAACAATGACAGTGGAGGTCAAACGCAATCCAACTCGACCAGCCAGAAAAGCTGTTTTAACCATTCGTTATACTACTGTTACCCTTCAACCACCTCAGAATCGAGCCAAAAAAGAACAACTAGCTCCCTTAACATTACAAGCAATTTTAGTCAAAGAAGTTGACCCACCAACAGGAATTGAACCGATTACTTGGTTACTCCTAACTACATTAGAC
>NZ_JAAHGH010000025.1:0-25307 GCF_010672525.1 Okeania sp. SIO2B3
CTTAATATTTACTTGATAAATCAGCTCTAAAATGTTGTGTAAGTCCCCTAGCGATCGCGGGAGACGTAAAATTATTGATTTACAAGCATTATAGTCTAATTTTACCAGTTAAGTTGTGTAAGTCCCATTAGTGCTTCACAGAATGAAGTTTGGCTCTAAGCCTGAGTGATCGCTTCTATTGATTTTTAGGGTGCTTCACAGGATGTTATGTCTCTAAATAATCTAATAAAAGTGATACCCATAACCTAGAGACTTTTCACTGATAACTGAAAAAGGCGATCGCTTCTACTAGGTAACATAATTATCCGTACATCCGTGGCAAAATCCTTGTCTGACCATGTTCTTGTGTTGAATAAAAAGTCATGCATAGGTACGAGCAATCCCAATAATTACATACTACTATGATTTTTTTGCCGATGCAAGGGGAATTTCCTTTCAGCACCGATTTTTTTTGTAGCTTCACAAAATGCAGATTCTCTGTTTCTGGGCAAAATTTTGGCTTTGTGATTGAATAGTCAAATCTTCCTAGCGCTGACTTTTTCTTCATTTGTGCTTCACACAATAAGTTATTTTCTCTAACTCTGAGCGATCGCGACAGCGGAACGGAGTTCTATCGCTTCTATATTTCTCCTGCTAATGTAATGATTTTTAGAGTGCTTCACAGGATGTTTTATCTATAATCAAAGCGATACCCATAACCTAGAGACTTTTCACTGATAACTGAAAAAGGCGATCGCTTCTACTAGGTAGCATAATCATCGGTGCATCCGTGGCAAAATCTGTGTCTGGCGATGTTTTGGTGTTGAATAAAAAGTCATGCGTAGGTACGAGCAACCCCCAATAATTACATAGTACTATAATTTTTTTGCCGATGCAAGGGGAATTTCCTTTCAGCGCCGATTTTTTTGGATAGCTACACAAAATGCAGAATGCAGATTCGATAGTCCGTGTATCCTTGGCAAAATCTTTGTCTTGCCCTGACTTCTCTAACTCTGAAAAAATTTTTCCTGCGAAGCGAGAGGGAATAGAGAAAAGAAAAAGAGGGAAAAGGGGAAAAAAGAAAAGGGTTAAAGAGTTCTCCCGCCACCAAACACAATACGAAAACCAATAATGTAGTCAAGGTCTTCGCGCCTAATATAGTTGAAGCAAATCGCAGAACGGCAGTAACGAGGATAGTCGTTCCAGGAACCACCCCGCAGCGGTGAATAATTATCATATCCCCCAGTTTCCCAAGCACTACCATCAGTAGGCGCACCTTCATAATTATCATGCCAAACATCCTGACACCATTCCCAGACATTGCCGTGCATATCGTACAAACTAAAAGCATTGGGTCGAAAAATTCCCACATCTGTTGTTTCTTCTCGATATATTCCTTTCGGTGCATAAGCATAAGGATAATTGCCATTAAAGTTAACTAACTCAGACGTTATAGTTTCTCCAAAATAAAAAGGTGTTGTTGTACCTGCTCGACAAGCATATTCCCACTGACTCTCACTGGGTAAAAAATATAGTTTACCTGTTCTTTCTGAGAGTTTCTGGCAAAATTCTGTCGCGTCGTACCAACTTACTTGTTCTACAGGACGACTCGCACCTTGAAACCTAGAAGGATTATTTCCCATAACCGCTTCCCATTGTGCTTGAGTGACTGGATACTTTCCCATGAAAAATTCTGGTACATCTACATAGTGTTGCGGACTTTCTCTATCTTCTCTCCCTGCTTCCGTTTCTGGAAACCCCATGAGAAATCTACCTCCAGGAATTTTTACCATTTCTAGGGAGACTCCATTACCGAGGTTTTCAGTCATTACTTCTGCTTTACCTTGACAGCGACTTATTATTTCTCCTTTCCTGTTAACTTTGACGGTAGTAAATTTCTGAATGGGAAATTTTGGTCGTGGTGGAGGGGGAAGTGCCAGTGTTGGTTGTGGTGTGGGTGGCGAAGGTGTGAAACCTAAAGCTTCTAAGACTTCCGTAGCATTTTCATAACGCATGGGAAAATATTCATGTACCATCCTATCTAATATATTTGCCAGATGGTGACTTACTTGTGCTTCATTTCGCCAGATAACATTTCCTGTCTTGGAGTCTTTTTGTAAGTTGTGGGGATCTTTTCCTGTCAGTGCTTTTATTCCTACCATTCCCACTGCATAGATATCGCTACTCAGTTTTGGTTGACCGTTACTTTGTTCGCTTGGCATATATCCAGGTGTTCCGACTGCTACAGTAAAAGTAGTTGTTCCTTTCTGGTAAGTAGTTAATACACTTATTTCTTTTACTGCGCCAAAGTCTATCAATACTATTTTTTTATCTGACTTCCGACGCATCAAGTTTTGTGGTTTGATGTCTCGGTGAATTATATTTTTTTGATGAGCTACTGCTAATGCTGATAATATTCCTTTGAGTAAGGCGATGGTATAAGACTCGCTTAATTTTTTCCCCGGCGTAAGTTCTTTACTTATATCGTGCCCTTCTATATATTCTTGTACTAAGTAAAATTCTGTTCCTTCTTGGAAGTGAGCAAATAATTTTGGTATTTGGTCTGAGTCTTTGCCTAATTTGTACAAAGTCCTTGCTTCTCTCTCAAACAACTTTTGGGCAACAGGCAAAACTCCTGGGTCTGAACTTTTAGGTTTGAGGTGTTTAACTAGGCATTTCGGATTTTCTGGTAAGTGCAAATCTTCAGCTAAGTAGGTATCTCCAAAACCTCCACTTCCGAGAGAGTCAATAATTTTATAACGTCGTTCCAAGATTTTTCCAGACTGCATTTTCAGTTATCAGCTTTTATCACCTTTTTTAGTTATTAGACTTCTTCTTATTCAGTTATCAGTTATCAACTATTCTTCAACAATTAACAATTAAGTAAGTAGGCACGAATAAACCTTACTATGTAACAAAATGCAAACCAATTAAAACCCTTGAGATTGCTTCCTTCCACTCCGTTCCAGTCGCAATGACATAGTGATATTTAATTATGCCGGGCTACTTAAACTCATTCATTATCAATTATGTTAGTAGGCAAGTATGGTTTTTTGGCATAAGTTATTTGAGTATATATGAGCGCACCTTTTCCATTATAGATATAATATCATGTCAAGTTTTTTTGTCAACCCCCCCCTTTTTTCAGTTATCAGTTATCAGTTATCAGCTTTTTTAGTTATTAGTTACCAGTTATGAGACTTCTTCTTATTCAGTTATCAGTTATCAGCTATTGTTCAACAATTAGCAATTAAACTCATTAATTATTAATTATTAATTATTAATTATTCATTATTCATTATTCCTTCTTCTTATTCCAAAGGTGGCACAACTAAAGGTTGTTCTAATGGTTCTACTTCAAAAACTTCTTTTAATGCTTCATCTAAAGTTGGTTTCATCACAATTCGGTTTTCATAAGAAACAATAACTCTAGCTAAAGTTGGCAAACTATTTTGCTCTGCTTCTAAATAAATTGGTTCCACATAAAGTAAAGATTGATTCATTGGAATTACTAATAAATTTCCTTGAACTGCTCTCGATCCTTGACGGTTCCAAAGAGAAATTTGCTGGGATATTTCTGGATTTTGATTAACTAAAGCTTCTATTTGTTCAGGACCATATATTAATCGTTGTTTAGGGAATTGATATAAAAGTAATTTACCGTAATTTGGTGCATCCGCTCTAGCTGCCAACCAAGCAATTAAGTTGTTACGACTTGCTGGAGTATAGGGTAAAAAAAGAATAAATTCTTCTGAAGTTTCTGCTGGTAATTTTGTAATTAAATAATAAGGTTCTACTTTCTGCTGTTGATTACCATAAATCTCAATAGGTACCCGCCACAAATCTTCTCGATTATAAAATACACGGGGGTCATCCATATGATAAGTTGCTAATAGTTCGGATTGTACTTTAAATAAATCTACTGGATAACGGATATGAGTATAGAGACTTTTTGGCATTTCTGCTATGGGATAAAACATATTAGGAAAAACTTTTTTCCAGGTTGTAATAATTGGGTCTTTAGGGTCAGCAACATAGAATTTTACTGAGCCATTGTAGGCATCAATTACAACTTTTACTGAGTTACGAATATAATTAAATTCGTTATTTTCTGGGTCAGAATAAGGATAATGATCGCTTGTAGTGTAAGCATCAAAAATCCAGTAGAGATAACTGGGTGTTGTTTGAGTAACATCTTGTTTGTCGAATTGAGGATTAGCTACTACTAAATATGGGTCTTTATCGTAACGTAGAAATGGGGCGATCGCTCGAACTCTGTCATTAATATTGCGGCGATATAAGAGTTTAGTTTCAGGTATAAATTTATTAGTCAACAACATTCTCCAGTTCTTCAAATATTTAGCAAATATCCATCTTTTCCAGCTTCTACCAATGACGATACCACCACTGCCACCATAGGTGTTATAGGTGTTTGTTTCTCCACTGGGATAGTCTAATTCTCTATCTTTTTCCGCAGTGGAAGTAATTACATGAGTATTGGTAAGTTCTCCATAATAAATTCTAGGTTTACCAATAGGAATACTGAATCTAATTCTTTCTAATACTTCTAAGGTACTATTTTTTTCAAAAGTTGGATCTGGTCCGATATTTTTAACGAAATATTCTGGTAATCCACTTTCTTCTACTTGATTAACTGGAGAAAGAGTAAAACCATAGCCATGAGTATAGACTAAATGTTCATTGACCCAAGTTTGTGCTGCTTGAGGCACAGATTCATAGTTTAGTTCTCTAGCTGCGATGATTACTTGTTGTTTTTCGGTAGGATTATTTTTTGTTCTTTCTTCCTTTTTTTTCAGAAATGTATAGCGGTCTATATCAGCATTTTTAAATTCATAATATGGTCTAATTTCTTGTAATTGTCGATTGGTTTGTAAAATTGGTCTTGTATCCCAAAGGCGAATATTTTCGATGGTTAATTTATTATTTATTAAGTCAGTATAGGTAAGTTGATTTTCTGGATTAAATAGTTTTACTTCTAATTTTTCTGGGTCGAAATATGCTTCTCTAGTGAATTTAATACTACGTTGAATATATGGACTTTCTCTGTCTATTTCGTTAGGTTGTACGATGGTTATTTGTACAATTTTTGGTAATAACCAACCAGTTAGTACTGCGATGGTTAAATACCATGTTAATATAGCTCTTAATGAATAGCTATCAGCAAATAATTTTGCACTCAATTTTTTCTTTTTTTTCCTTCTGCGACTCAATCGTAAAAATCGGAGACTGGCTTCAATATAAGGCTGAATATCTTTAATGGAAAAAATGGCTTGCCAAAACAAAAATAATGCAATTAATAATGCTAAAACTGCCAAAAATATATAAGCAGGAAGCTGAATTTTGACATCTGTGTAGCCAGCACCATAAATAACACCACGTGGAGAGTAAAGTAATTCAAAACAACCTAGAAAGTAACTATAGGCTATGGTTAATATAAAGCCTCCTCCTAAAGCATGAAGATGTCGTTGTTGTTGTTGGGAAAATTGATAAAAGTTGCCTTTACTTAGACTGTTTCCAGACAATAAATAGATAAGAGTGCAAGCGACCAGTCCATATAAAAATAATCCTACTAACCAAAATTTTAATAGTTGTAATACGGGAATTTGAAAAACATAAAAACTGATATTGATATGAAATAAATCTTCTCTTTCAGCAAAGGGAGTAGCATTAAATAGTTGTAATATATTTCCCCAATGATTTGAAAGAATAAAACTAAAAATTAAACTTAGCACTATCGCAAATATACTTAACCATAATACGGGATTAATAATGACAATAATACCTAATACAATAAATAATCCGAATAGCCACCAGTTAGAAGGTATTTTACTGAATATTTGCCAAATTGATTCTATGCTAAATGCTGAAGGAATTTGTGGAGATACCTTCGCAACTGTGAAATCAGGATGCCAGTAATCAGTAAATACTTGAATATAATGGGTGAGAATAAGTCCTATTAATAAAATTAATCCTAACACTAAACATAACAACCCGCCTAGATTAAATGAGGGTTCAATACGCAACTTACTTGATGGCATAGTTACTGGTGGAATTAGCATTATTTCTTCATATACTTCGGTTTTTCGATTGTGATTTTTTTGATATTTAAATATACTCGCTACTCTGAGATTTGCTAAAAAGAAGACTGATGTAATTACAAAAGTAATTATCCATAACGAAGTTTCTGTTTGTAGTTTAGTTATTAGTACAGGCAAATAATTAAGTTCTTCAAACCATAAAATTTCAGCCAATATATTAGTAGATAAATCAAATATTACCCACAATCCCAATAGAATGATAAATATTGTTACTATCTGTAGGAAGTTGAGATTTTCTAGTGCTTTAGATGACCTAAGTTTTAGTCTGTAAAGAATATTGAATTTCATAGAAGTCAGGAGTCAGAATGAATAGGCTTAATACGATTTTTGATTTGTGAACTATTTTTTTTCAAATATACATTTCATATAAAGTATTTTAATGGCGCTTATTATTCATAACATTCTTTTTTAAATTTGTATAAAATATGGGTGTTGGTATTAGATACATAGGCTATAAAAGGTAGTAATGTAATAGGAATACTTGTCAAAAATTATATTTGATTATTTTCAATTTTAGCGTAGATATTTTAGTTAATTAAAAAACGTTTCCTGACAGAATGCTCCGCAAACAGCAGTTCAGCAGTCAGCCTTGCGCAAAGGGGATGAGCAACCCCTCCTAAAATTAAGCGACTTGCTCCCATCTCGGGGATGTTTTACTCAAGCTTTTCCGTTCCGGGATGCTCCACAAACAGATACCTAATTATATATATGCGCAAATTTTTAGGCGCTCTAGCTGATAGCTGATAGCTGATAGCTAGTTAAGAATTATATCACCTACATAGGGAATTACCTGATTTCTACCTCTTTGTTTTGCTTGATAAAGTGCTCGATCTGCTCCTGCAATTAAACTTTTACAAGTAGCTTCAGGAAATGCCATAATACTAGATACTCCTAAACTTAGGGTAACTTGTTGATATATTTGTGAATTTCGATGGGGAATCTCTAATTTATATACTTCTTGTTGAACTATATTGGCGATATGAATTGCTCCTTCTAGATTAGTATTAGGTAAGATAATAGCAAATTCTTCTCCTCCATAACGAGCTACTAAATCTGTAGAACGTTTGACTACTTTTGAGATAGCTTTTGCTACTTGCTGAAGACACTCATCACCTTTTTGATGTCCATAGGTATCATTATATTTTTTAAAAAAATCTATATCACACATTATTAAAGATAATGGTTTTTTCTCTCGTCCCATACGTAACCATTCTTTCTCTAAATATCGATCAAAACAACGTCTATTAGCTATTTTTGTTAATCCATCTAATGTAGCAAGTTGATATAATTCGTGATTAGCATTTTGCAGTTGCTGATAGAGTTGTGATTGTTGAATAGCAATTTCTAGTTGAATTCTTAACTGGTCTAATAAATTTATTTCCCATTGTTCCCACTGGCGTTTATTGCTACAGTTATGAGCAAACAATACTCCCCAAAATGTATCATCGTTAGTAGCATTAGGTCTAACAACTAAACTTTTTTCTTGAATATTATCTTTTTCTTTTGAGTTTAATACCCCACCGTCTACACGATGTTGACAATTAGCTAGGGTTTGCCCCATCCAGTTTTTGCTTCTTCCTTCTTCCTTCTTCCTTCTTCCTTCTTCCTTCTTCCTTCTTCCTTCTTCCTTCTTCCTTCTTCCTTCTTCAATAGTTGTAGATTTTTGGATAAAGATTGGCATAATTAAGCAAGCTTTTATTTGGAAAAAATCTAATAAATTAGTATAAGATAGCTTCACTGTGGATTGATAAATATCTGTAACAGCTATAATTTTATCTGATTTTTTTTCTTGTATAAACTGTTGAGTTGTAATTATATAATCATTAAATTCCCAATCTAACATTGAGGGTTTTCCAGGAGCTAAAGATTCTGCTAAAACAATAATAGATTTATCTAATATTTTACGTTGAATAATTACTCGCTCTGCCTGTAAAATATTACGCACTTCATCTACAGCCTTTTGTAGAATTTCTGATAAATTTAAAGACTGGCGAATACGCTCTGTTATCTTACGAATAAGTTGTTCTTGTTGAGTCTGTCTTTGTAGATAGTTTTCTGCTTGTTTACGTTCTGTAATATCGGTGTAGGAACCTACCATTCGTAATGGGTTTTCTTCTTCATCCCAAAGTGCTTGACCTCTATCCAAAATCCATTTATATGTATTATCTTGACATCGGATACGATATTCAGCAGTAAAGTACGGTGTTTGACGATTAAGATGTTCTTGAATAGACTGTATTACTAAATTAATATCATCAGGATGAATACGACTTTTCCAATCATTTACATGATTAAAAATCTCGGTTTCTGTATAACCTAAAATTTCTTGGCAACGGGTTGAATAAAAACATTCATTAGTTTGAATATTCCAATCCCATATACCATCATTATTACCACGCAATGCTAATTGCCAACGTTCTTCGCTTTTTTTTAAATCTAATTCTATTTGTTTACGCTGAGTAATATCTTTAATCAAGCCAATTAAATATTTGGGTTCTTGGGAAGTTTTGATTAAAGATATATTCAAATATGACCAAATAATTTTACCTTTTTTGTGAATTAAACGGCTATCGGTTGCATAATTTTGTATTTTTTCTGCCATCAGATACCGTAAATTAATTTCATGATTTTGCCGTTCTTCTGAATAAATAATATCCATCAAATTTAACTTTGATAAATCGGTGTTACTATATCCCAAAATATTTCTAAATGTTTGATTGACTCGGAATATTTTCCCTGATAAAGTAGCAAAAAATATTCCCATTATAGTCTGGTCAAAAGTCGCACGAAATTTTTCTTCACTTTCTCTTAGTACAGCTTCCGCTAAAACATAGCAAGTTATATCTTGAAAAATTACTTGATAGAATTTTTCATCATTCTCTAACTGGATAATTTTATAAATAATATTTACCCAAAGCCAATTGCCGTCTTTCCTCAAAGCCAGAATATTTGGTATAATATTTTTGCCTTTTTTTGCTGTTTCCAGTATTGTTGTTATTACTTTTTGTTGTATTTCTGGTGGATGAATTTGTTTGGCGTGCATTTGCACAAATTCTTCTCTCTGATAACCCAATATTTCTGTAGCTTTATTGTTAGCTTCTATAATCTTTCCCTGTAAATCAGCAATTAAAATTGCCTCGCCCGCATCTTGCATAAATGCACGGTACTTAAGCTCTGATTTTTTTAATTTTTCTTCAGTTATTTTGCATTTTGTTATATCAACATAAGTTGTAATAATTATGTCATTTAAACTTGATATCAAAGTAGATGTCACACTCAGCCAAATCACATCTTGATTTTTTTGAACTACTCCCATTTGTAAATTTTCAACAGTGCTTTTTTCTCTACAAGCTACAATCCAAGCATATTCTTCTTGTGGCATCTCTGTGCCATCATATCTGATTATTTTCAACTCTAATTTAGCAGATATAATTGACTTAGTTTCCTGCCATTGCCAACCAAAAATCTGCTTTGCTTTGTGATTAATTTCAATCAAATTACCTATATTATCTGTAACAAAAAATCCTATTTGTAAAATATTTAGTACAGCTTTATATTCCTCCAAACCCCGATATATATTTCGTTTTATTTGAGTCAAAGATTGAACACTATCTTGATTCATCCATAATGTTTTAAAGGAAATATTTTGCATTTTATGGAAATAATCAGTTGGTGAAAACCATGCTTTTTGCCTATTTTTATCGATTATATAGAAATTATCTAATTCAATAAAATGATGTTCAAATATGTGCTTTTCCCGGTCTCCATCGAGATATGGAAGTTGAGAATTATAGTTTTCTATCAGACTACGATTGAAAAGTAAAATAGGAGATGTTTTTGTACTATCATCTTCTACAGTTTCTTGAAAAATTGAGATTTTATCGTTAGTTATATCTGTTGAAATACCATTGATTTTAATCGGGTCTCCGTGGTCGTTACAAACAAGTTTAGCTCGAACATCTAACCATCTAATTTCTTGTTCAGAACTAGAAGAGTAACGAACTATCCTATATTGTAGTTTTAAGAATTTATTTGAGCTAATAATAGCTATAGAATCTTCTACTTTTTGTCGATCTTCAGGATAAATAACTTCTAGCCAGGAGTGAGGATTTTTTAATAAATCAAATACTGGTTTTCCGTAGATTATTTCAGCACTATCACTCAGGTAAATAAGATTTTTTGTTAATGGTTCAACTGACCACAACACACTTTCCATAGACGCGATAATATTTTGGCATATTTCCTGACTACTTGCACTATATTGATGAGAATTATTCATAGCCTAACAACCAGATTTATATAGGAAGTTGAAATTTTAAAGTTGACCTAGACATAACTTAATAAGAATAAAATTTTTCATCAGATCCTTGATTAATATGAGTTACTTTTAGCCATATTCATTTATACAATTTGACAACGAAGGATCGGGGAATTCTAATTTATAATTATTTACTAGCAATTATATAAATGGCTTAAGTAGTTATTCTTATTCTTTTCCGATAACTTTAATAATAATAATTTTATCAGCTATCATAAATTTAAAATACTTTTTAGACGGAGCGATCGCTGACATTATTAGTATATAAATAGAAGTTAAAAGTCATAAAATCAAGAGAGATAAATATCTGAATTAAATACCTTCCCTATTTGAGTGATGAGATTTTACTGACAGGGTGTATAGAAAAATTTTAGATTTTACGTATATCTTTGTATATTTGTATATATATAGCAATTCCCAAGAAGCGTGAGGTACAAAATTCCTTAGTTTTAGGGAACAGGGAATAGGGAACAGAAGACAAATCAAGATAGGTGTACCTCACACTTACTGAGAAACACTTCAAAACTTAAACAAGATTAGTTAAGTAGGGGAGTAGGGGAGTAGGGGAGTAGGGGAAATTTAAACATAATATGAAATATAAAAAAGAATGCTACGAATAATTTCCCTGCTGAAAAGACTTTTGTATTTATGTGTTGAATAAAAATACATGATTTAGGAATATTGAGAATGTAAAGTGTAAAATTCAAACTAGCCACTAATTTTATAATTTAATATCATGTCTCTTTAAATAACCACAATAAAAAATTGGTTGTCCTGCATAGTAATGGTAAAGATATATATTTTTTAATTTTTTCCCACACTTCCCACACTTGCCATACTTCCCACAATCTTTCTAGCATTACTATCACCACCAAAAAATTTAGGGAGTAGGGAAAAAGTGTAAAATTCAAACTAGCCACTAATTTTATAATTTAATATCATGTCTCTTTAAATAACCACAAGAAAAATTTGGTTGTCCTGCATAGTAATGGTAAAGATATATATTTTTTAATTTTTTCCCACACTTCCCACACTTGCCATACTTCCCACAATCTTTCTAGCATTACTATCACCACCAAAAAATTTAGGGAGTAGGGAAAAAGTGTAAAATTCAAACTAGCCACTAATTTTATAATTTAATATCATGTCTCTTTGAATAACTACAATAAAAAATTGGTTGTCCTGCATAGTAATGGTAAAGATATATATTTTTTGATTTTTTCCCATACTTCCCACAATCTTTCTAGCATTACTATCACCACCAAAAAATTTAGGGAGTAGGGAATAGGGAATAGAAAAATGCTTTAGTCGCTGTAGTCCATCTATGGGAAAACCGCTATAATTGCAAACCACAAAAACTATTTTTTAACTGCGAATTTCACAGTAAATATACTGCCTCGATCTAACTTTGAATAAACTTGAATAGTTCCTCCCATTCCTTCTACCAAAGTTTTAACAATAGATAAACCCAAACCAGCTCCACCAGAACGATTTCTAGCTTCATCCGCTCGATAAAAACGTTCAAAAATCTTAGCTTGTTGTGATAAAGAAATACCCTGACCTTTGTCACATACCTGAACAATTGCTTCACCACTTTCTTGACACAAATTTAAAATTATAGGAGAATCTTCACCAGAATATTTAACAGCATTATCAATTAAATTTAGTAAAACCTGTTTCAAGCGATTGCGGTCTACCATAACTTCAATTAACGATAAATTTATAGTTTTATCAATCTGATATTGTGATTTACCCACAATATTTTTTGAGTTTAAACTTAATTTACTAGCAATATAATTATTATTGATATTTTGCTCTGAACTGAGTTTTTTAGAGTGGCAAATCTGCGTAGAGACTAGATTATTGTTTTCTGTAATAATTGAATTTTTATTATCACTAAATATTTGCTCTAGATTAACAACATTACTTCCATTACCAAACCTCAGAATAATTTCTCGATCGCTAAATTGTTTAGCCATTTCTACTACTTCTGCTACCAAATCATTCAGTACAACCGCTTCTAAATGAAAATGAATTTGTCCACTATCTGCTCTAGCTAACTCCAGCAAATCTTTCAATAATTCAACAGTACGTTGTGCTTCCCCAGAAGCTATCGAAATAGCTTCTTTCTGAGTCTCTGTTAAATTATTACCCCTTCTCAAAAGACTCTGAAGATAACCAGAAACAATAGTCAAAGGAGTTCTTAACTCATGAGAAACATTACTCACAAACTGCCTTTGCTGTTCCCAAGAATCAGACAACCGACCCAACATAGTATCCAAAGTTCTCGCCAACTCCTTAACTTCACTAGGAGCGCGTTCCAAAGAAACAGTTGCTCGATCGAGAATATCAGCATTAACATTATCAGCAAGTTGACTAATATGACGCAGAGGCATGAGAGAACGTTGAATATAAATAGTTATAGCAAGTGTTACGGCAATTATTGCCAAAATACTCGCTACACTTAAACTCATCACCATCGTCACTAGCATCTTTTGATCACGGGAAATGTCTAGAGCGATATAAAGTTTACCAACATTCATCCCATTAACTGTTAAAGGACCACCACATAACACAAAATAGCGTCCATTTATTGGATATACTAAAGGTTTTGAGGGCATTTCAGCTAAAGATTTTAAAACAAAGTGGTCACTGTCACTCTGGAAATTTTGTGATTGAACTATCACAGTACCTTGCTGATTTTTGACCCAAATAAATACATTGGCCAATGTTAAATTATCAATAGCTTTCTGTAAACTTTCTTTGACGTACCACGTTTCACTATACATTTCAACATCTCTAGGAAAACGTTCAGCTATCTGCTCAATGTTATGCTTATGAGTAACTATCAACAATTGCTGCATCTTCCAACTTGTCCATAAGGCGACACTCCCCAGTCCTAATACTGAAAATAATGCAATACCCAATGTTAGGCGTGTCTGCAAAGAAGATGGCTCGAGTTTCCACCGCTCTAATCTGAGATTTTTAGGCCATTTAGGGATAAACTTCATCTTAAACTTAATTATGGGTAAAAAATATTTCAACTACAATTGTCATTAACTTAGCTACAGATCCTGAGAAAACCCTGATAATTTTGTGGATATATTCATACCTTCTGTTATTTGAAATTGCTACGCTGTAATTAGGAAACTATTTCTAGGAAAGAAAATTTCAAGAATACTTTTAGACACAATCATGTCTAGGGTAGTAACCATTAGGGAAAAGCAAATCACTAATTCATAAGTCTTATATTCCAACAAGAGTTATAAGAATTTGTAGTGGTTTGCTGTACAGGAGCAATAGGGAAAGACCCGATGAAACTTCGTCAAAAAACATTAATAGTTATTAGTATAGCGATCGCTAGTTTGATAGTGGTCTTGTGTATTACAGCATCGATGATGTTGTTTTATGGCTGCCAAAATTTGGAAGTAGATTACGTTTGCCTAGATGTAGCAAAGGCATTAAATCAATTAGATGATGAGATGTCTAATGTATCTGTAAGGACAAAACAGCAGAGAATATTTGCCTTATCAAAAAAGTTAGTTGATGAGAATAAACTAGAATCCAATACTATAAATAAATTGATTAATTTTAATTCAGTCGATAACTTTGGGATTAATCAAAAACTGAACTTTCTATTACGACTTAATGCTCAAAGATTCGCTCTACATCAACAAACAGAAATACTCATACCTGAAAGCTGGAAAAAATATCTACCTATAAGTAAAAATATAAGTCAACAAACAGGTATGATTCTTTTCTCAAAACCTCCTCTCTTAATTGCTTCTACTCCTATTGTGAATGAAATAGATAATCTAAACAACGACACCCTAATTTTTGGGCGCTACCTAGATGTAGATGATGCAACAATAAAAAGGTTAGCTGAATTAAGAAAATTCTCATTAACTTTTAATCAATGGGAAAATAACTCGCAACAAATTAATCAGCAACTGAAAACAGAAATAGTCCGACAACCTCTCAATTCCGATCGAGTCAATGGTTATACAACTGTCAAAGATATCTATACTCAACCTGCCATAATTTTACAAAGAGAAGTAGAGCGAATTATGCACCACCACAGTCGATCGTTTTGGAGTTACTTTATTCTTTCATGGGTAATAGTAGGTCTAGTTTTTGGGATCGTTATGCTTGTCGTCAGAGAAAAATTGTTAGTCTCTCGTGTTTCACAATTAAACAAAATAATCAATAAAATAGCTTCTAGTGGAGACCTTTCAATGCGCCTACCAATGCCAGGGGATGATAAATTGTCAAGCCTGGCTCAGACTATTAATAAAATGCTAGAAGCCTTACAAAATTCTCAATTTGAATGCCAATATAGCGAAGAACACTATAGATTAATGGCAGAAAACTCCACTGACATGATTTCTCGTCACTCTCCAGATGGGGTTTTCCTTCATGTATCCCCTGCTTGTCGTAGCCTCATGGGATATTATCCATTAGAAATTGTTGGTACTCATCCAAAAGAGTTTTTTGCACCTGAAGATATTAAAGCAATTGCCAAAGCCTATTATACTATTATTAAAAACCCCGTAACTTATACTATTGCCTACCGCGTCCTTTGTCGAGAAGGTAAATATATTTGGTTTGAAACCACTGCTCGTACAATTCGCGATCCTGAAACGGGAAAAGTACAAGAAATAATTGCAGTTTCTCGTGATATTTCTGACCGTAAACAAAGAGAACAAGAATTACAAGAAAGTGAAGCTGCTATTCGGAGATTGTATGAAATAACTTCTACTCCTTGTCAAGGTACAAATCAAGATAATTCTATTATTTTTTGTTTTAACGATCGCCTCCAAAAATTATTAGAAATGGGCTGTCAAAAGTTTGGCCTAGAAATAGGAGTATTATCTAGAATTGAAGATAATAAATATACTATTGTTGCAGCTAAAACTCCAGATAATTCTATTTTGAAAGGAGAAGAATTTGACTTAGAAAAAACATTTATTTTTACAGCAATAGCAGAACAACCAATATGTTTTGAATCCATTCGATATTCAGGTTTCTGTATCACAGTAGATATGGCTTTCCAAATTGAGGCTTATATGGGAATGTCAGTTATGGTGGGAGGCTCAGTTTATGGTACTCTCAATTTCTGGAGTCCTCAAGCTTTAAATGAACCTTTGAAAGCCGTAGATAAAGAGTTATTAAAACTAATGGCTCAGTGGATAGGTGGAGAATTAGAACGTCAACAAACCGCTAATGATTTAGCAAAAGCTAGAGATGAAGCACTAGCTGCAACTAGAGCAAAGAGTGAATTTCTAGCTACTATGAGCCATGAAATTAGAACCCCTATGAATGCAGTTATTGGCATGACTGGTTTACTATTAGATACTCCTCTAAAAATAGATCAAAAAGATTTTGTTCAGACTATTCGTAGTAGTGGTGAGACTTTACTTACACTCATTAATGATATACTTGATTTCTCAAAAATAGAATCTGAAAAACTAGATTTAGAAGCAAATCCTTTTGATTTACAAAATTGTCTAGAAGAATCTATTGACTTGTTAGCAGCAAAAGCTAGTGAAAAGAATTTAGAACTTGTCTATTTCATCACTCCAGAAACTCCAACTACTATTATCGGAGATATTACTCGGGTACGTCAAATTTTAGTTAATCTCTTGAGTAATGCTGTGAAATTTACTTCTCATGGTGAAGTATTAGTTTCTGTTAGTAGTAGAAGACTAGAAATAGAAGAAAATTCACTTGAAGAAGGAAGAAGAAAGAAGGAAGAAGGAAAAAGGGAGAAGGAAGAAGAAAGAGGGAAGAAGGAAGAAGGGAGAAGAAAGAGGGAAGAAGGAAGAAGGAAAAAGTGGATGGAGACTCAAACTTCAACCAATTTTCAATACCCTGTAGACAGCGGAGTATTAAACCCAAAAGAAAAAGATAATTTCAGAGTAAAAAATAACTCAGAATTTAATAATTGTGAAATTTTTCCCGTATATGAAATACATTTTTTAGTCAGAGATACAGGGATTGGTATTCCTGCTACTCGCATGAATCGTTTATTTAAGTCTTTTAGTCAAGTTGATTCTTCTACCAGTCGGGAATATGGGGGTACAGGTTTAGGATTAGTTATTAGTAAAAGATTAGCTGAAATGATGGGTGGTCAGATGTGGGTAGAAAGTATGGGTGCAGTTGGAGGTAATCCCCCAGCAGGCTATAAACTTTTAGATGAAAAATTAGGTTCAATTTTTCATTTTACAATAGTTGCAGAATGTAGCATTCAAACTGTCAAAGATAAATTAATTCAAACTAATTATTTAGATAAAGATCGACATAATTTAATAGATAAAAGAATACTAATAGTTGATAATAATAGTACAAATAGAAAAATTTTGTTGAAACAAACTGAATTATTGGGCCTGATAGTTAGTACTGCTAAAAATGCTACTCATGCTTTAGATTTAATAGCTAAAAATTACAAATTCGATCTAGCAATTATAGATATGCAGATGCCAGAAATTGATGGTTTAACTTTAGCAAAGAAAATTCGTCAAAATCCAATGTATCGGGATTTACCTATAGTAATTTTGACTTCTTTCAGTAAGCAAGAAATAAATATTTATCATCAATTATTTACAGCCATTATTAATAAACCTGTTAAACAATCTCAGCTTTATGAAGTCTTACTAAATATTTTTTCTGGTAAAAGTATTGAAATTAGAAGCACAAACAATAATAGTAAATGGAATTCTCAAACTATTCCTTTATTAGCAGAGCAATTACCACTGCGAATATTATTAGCAGATGACCATTTAGTTAATCAAAAAGTAGCTTTACAAATTTTACAACGCATGGGATATCGTGCTGATGTTGCTAGTAATGGTTTAGAAGTTTTAGAAGCTGTATTTAGTTTGCCTTATGATGTAGTTTTGATGGATGTACAGATGCCTTTGATGGATGGTCTAGAAGCTGCTCGTCGCATTCGACAAGAATATGAAAATATCACAGAACATCCCGAAAAAGTTTCTCAGCGAAGACCTCGAATTATTGCGATGACAGCTAATGCAATGCAGGGCGATCGCGAAGAATGTATAGCAGCGGGAATGGATGATTATATTAGTAAACCAATAAAAATGGAGCAACTTATAGAAGCTTTAAGTAAATGTAAGTCTGTCGTGTCAGAGGGAAAGGAAACATTGACTTTCCCACAATCAAATTTATCTCCAGCAACCGATCGAGACAATAATCACATTTTTACAGAACAAACTATTCTTGAGAGTAAGGTAATAGAAGGGTTAAAAGAAGTAGAAGCTCTAGATGAAGTAATAGATATTTATTTAGATACTTCTCCCGAACTTCTAGAGAATATTAATATTGCCATTAATCAAGCCGATCCACTTATACTTAAAAATGCTGCTCATTCTCTCAAATCTATTAGTGGTACTCTAGGAGCAATGACTCTTTATAAAATTTGTCAAAAATTAGAAATTATGGCTCGTTTAGCTGATGAGTCAGAAAATTCTACTCCAGCAGAAGCAATAGATATTTTTTCTCAGGTTAAAGTGGAGTATGAAAAAGTTATTGCTGCCTTGAAAATAGAGCGGCAGAAATAGTAGGAGCGGGTTCCGCGTTAAGTTAATGGTGTAACAAATTATTCACAAAACCCGCCCCCAACCCAAAAATGTAGCTCTTTTAATAAAGGTACGATAATTATATGATTATAGTCAAAATGGTTTTTATTTTGTGACTATTTGTATTTGACAAAGAGAATGTTTACTGGGAGTTATCGATAATCATAAAATGATTTTAAATAGGTATGGCGAAGTTGTTAATTTTAACTGGTTTAATTTAACAAAAATTTATCCTTATATTAATCTTGATGCTTTTATAATTATGCCTAATCATTTTCATGGGATTATTGAAATAACGGATAATAATAAACATCACAAAAGACATGGTTTGCCTGAAATCATCAGAGGTTTGAAAACATTTTCAGCCCGTAAAATTAATCAGTTGCGAAAAATTAAAGGTGTTTCGGTATGGCAAAGAGGATATTATGAACATATTATCAGAAACGAAACATCATTAAATAATATTAGAGAGTATATTTTTAACAATCCAGTTAATTGGTGTAATCATAAAATTCATACTGAAAATATATTTTCATTTCCAAAACAATTTAATATCAAAGGAATAGGAAATATGATTAATAGTCACAAAAATTAACTCGTAGGG
The DNA here is from genome assembly GCF_010672525.1 of Okeania sp. SIO2B3. Lineage (GTDB taxonomy): Bacteria > Cyanobacteriota > Cyanobacteriia > Cyanobacteriales > Microcoleaceae > Okeania. The sequence goes on from NZ_JAAHGH010000025.1 coordinate 18,619, forward strand.
GTAGGTTCATCCATTGAATTATCAGATCAGAAATTAACATCATAAACCCACCCCCCATCACCATGAAATTGCAAAATATTTTAATCACAATACATCAATCCGTAGGGGTAGGTTCATCCGTTAAATTACGATACCCGACAATTAATTGCATAAACCAACCCCCATCATAATTATTAATTGCACAATATTTATTCCTGGGTTTGGGGCAGGTTTAGTTAATTAAATTATCACCATCAAAATTAATGACAGAACCTGCTCCCTAAAATCAATAATCCTGCAACAAAAATTTGATTAGCGAACTTTTGACTTACTACCTTTAAAACCACTCCATCCAATAGTCAAATAACAACTAGCAAGCAATAAGCTAGTCAGACCTATTCGGACACTAGACTTAACTGCTGTTAGTTGGGAACTTTGTTGTGCTTTTTGTTTATTTTGCTCTAATTGTTTTGTTAATTGAGTACGAATTTCTTCTGTTCTTACTTTCAAAGCATCAGGATTATTTTTAAACTTTTCTAATTCAGCTAATTGTTCTTTACTAAGTTGCTCTTGACTAATATATTCTTCTAATTTCTGATTATTTTTAAGTAAGCTCGCTAGTGAACTTTCTCTTTGACCTAGACGTTCCTCTAATTGCTTTTGAGCTATAACAGCATCCTCATTTAGCTTTTCAACATTCTGATTGCTTTGTGCTACTGCAGTACTAATATGTAAAGGAATTAACAACAGAAACATAATCCCACAAAAAAAAGATAATAAGTAAATCCAGAACTTTAAGTTACTCCAACTAACTTTTGCTTGGGGTGGAGCAATACCAAGAATTTCTTCAAAACCGTAACCACAAAACATTAGGGCTATTCCTAAAATTGGTAAAATTCCCCGTTCAATTATCTGGGTCGTGAAGTTTAGTCGCCACTCTATATCTCCCAAATTAAAAGGAAATAAGAGTAACATAGAGTTGATGATGGCGAAAAGTACCATAATAATACCAGATAATTTCAGAAATTTGGCTGCTAGGGCTGGTACTGGACTAATATTACTTCCTTTCATAACTCCAATTTCATAATATGGTTGTCCATAATTTTATCTTGTTTGTGGCTCCAATATCAGGGTATAGGAAATACCAGAGTTGGGAAAGATGGAAACTAAAGATATGGACTTTTTTTGTGCTGTGAGAAATTATCTATATAAAGAGGGAATAGTTAGCGATCGCCAAGGCAAAAATTTACAAAGATAAAAATTATTTCGAGTAACCAGAGTGACGTTAGATTCGAGCTGACTAAGTTTTACTAATTTATACTTGATGGAAAACTAAATTATGGAGTAAAAATCATCCTACTCAATACCCTATTGATTCGTTGCATATCATTTCTAAAATTTTATAAGACCTTCAGCTGGTAATTCCGTATTTATGCTAATTGACGCTCTTGTTTTTTCTGATGTAAGATATATTTGTAACTAAAAAAATTGAAGCCAACTTTGAGTCTAAGTAGGCAAATAAATCTATCACCATAGGTTGAAACTGCGAAGATTTATATTTGGCATTAACTTGCTTAAGTGACCTAATAGCACAGGTACTAATCTTTATAAATTGTAAACCTTAGATTTTGTAAATATTTACACGCAAACCTATGAAAAAATTATTAACAGCTATTGCTTCTACCCTGGCTTTAAATTTGGGAACAGCGGGAATTGCTACAGCATTTCCATTTAACTTTGCACCACCACCACCACCATCTCTATTTCCACCACCACCACCACCACCCTCATTATCACCACCACCTGTTCCACCTCTATTTACACCTCCTTCACAAATATCACAACCTACAGAAGTTAAATATTGTAAGATATCAAACCCCATCGGTGCCGCTCAAGCACTATCAAACCCGGCCAAAGCTTGTGTTGCTAGTAGTGTACCAGAAGCTTTTAGTAGATTGACGACTTTCACTATGGGTAATCCCCAGCCAGCAATAGAAGCAGCACAATGTTTAAAAAATAGTTATCCTGAAGACTATAGCAAAGCGTTAGAATATGTAACCATTACAGATGGTTGTAAAGTTTACGGTGACTAATTAATATTTGAGTCTGGGAAAAAACTCCTCTTATGTTAATTAAATAAAATCCTAAATATTTACTGGTAATTAACACCCTCAAAAATAAGAGGGTTTTTTTATTTTGAAGGAAGCTATAGCGCTGTGCGCAGGCAACAGCTCCGAAAGGCAACAGCTCCGAAAGGGGGAATCAATTGCCGATAACATAAGACTTTTAGGTATTTGGCCTCTCCTGCAATTTGTAAATATACCAGCGCTCATTGCTATAACTGGAATTAAATTTTAAATATTTTGTAGGTTGGGTTAAGCCACAATAGAACCCAACAGTTACTAATTCTGGCGTTGGGTTTCCTTTGTATTTTGATGAAAGTTACTCATGGACGAAACCCTCAAAGTCCCCCGCCAACCAAATCTACTATTGATAATTTATGGATAAGAATTTGATAGCTATTTTCTCGCGATCGCTTGAGAATCAACAAATTTGTTACAACTTGAAAAAAGACACATTTGCTTAACTTCGTTGTCTCTAGAATGAGAATAAAATCTACCTAAAAAAATAAGGGAGTTTCAACGAGACTCCCTAATATACTTAATACTGACTAATAATATTAAACTATTCACTCACAAACAAAGAATCTATTTTAATGATTTACTTTTGAGACTTGCGCTTAGTAGCAGCAACCAAACCTCCGACAGCCATTAGACCTAATAAAGTAGAAGGCTCAGGTATAGATTCAGATAAGATACCACCTCCTGATGTAATAGTGAAATTATAGAGACCTTCATGAGAACCTTCAGGGTCGTCATCAAATACTGTAGCTAATTCGTCAGGTCCACCAAACTTGTAGACATAGCCTAGTAAAAGGCCGTCACGCTCAACTGCCACAACTTCACTGAAGTTGAAACCTGAACTATGGTTGTTATGGCCTGCAAGTTGGAAGGATATATCACCATTTCCTTTCTTTTGTACTGTAGCAACGTTGGGGTCGCTGAATCTCCCCACTTCTGGGTATTCTCCACCCTGACCTGTAAAGAATGCAAAACCAGCTTCATACGCTCCCTGAGAAGAACCAAAATCCTCTAAACCACTACCTGCGGTTGAAATTCCTTCATTATACCATTGCAGGAAAAAGTCATAGCCGGAACCATCTCCATTTAAATCTGCTGTCCAGTCATTCCAAGTCATGCTACGGAATGTAACGTCTGAGCCATCATCAAACAAAACTTCCAAAGTTGTGGGATTCATAAGATCCACGACATAAGGACTGCCTAGCTGACCAGATAATTCGACATTACCAGGACCATTAAGAGCCTCAAGTGCAGTACCAACACCAGGGTCTAAGTCACCTTGAACTGGATCGTATCCATATATTACATGATCTCCAGTGACTGTAGCGCTTGTAATGCTTACTGCTAATGCTGGAGCGCCGAATACTGCACTCATACCAGCTACAACGGAAGCACTTGCTAAAAATTTCTTTACTAATCCTGCCATAATTTTTGTTTCCTTGGTTTAATCTGTGTTTTGTAACAGTTAGCTAGATTGAAAAATATTAGTGACTGGTAAAATTGAAATTTATCTATTATGTTTATCAAAGCATAAGTAACAAGATGTTATGTGTGTTTCAAATCACTTAAGTTGATGATTCTTGTTTACTCTTTTGTATAACAATGCACCTTTAGTTAGGTTTTATATTGTTTGCCAGTCATTTAAGTTTTTTTATTTCACTTAAATTCATTATAAGCAGTTTTATAACCGAATGTCTATATTTTTCGGTGATTTTTATATGAAATTTTAGTGAAGCTTAGTACTCAGAAAAACTCCTATAAAACACTTATGTATTTCTACCGAAATCATTATCAATACAAAAATTATCGTCCATATAATGAATTAATTACTTCTATAAATAATCATTTTTTCCCATTTCAAAAAAATCCAAAATAAAAGATAGTGTTTTCCCAGGATATTCTCAGGAAACACTTACTATGACTAACTTTAAAATTAATTTAACCCACTATAGCGCTGTGCGCAGGCAACAGGCAACAGGCAACAGGCAACAGCTCCGGAAGGGGGAATAAATTGCCGATAATATAAGACTTTTAGCTATTTGGTCTCTCCTGCAATTTGTCAATATACCAGCGCTCATTGCTATATTGCGTTAACAACATTATTTCTGCAAAAACACTGAAATTTTCTCCACAGCCCTTGACAAAATCTCCGACTTATGAACCAAAGCAAACCTCACATATCCCTCTCCAGCCTTGCCAAAACCAGCTCCTGGGGCCACTGCTACCCCTGTATTTTTCACTAAGTCCACACAGAACTCCATAGAATTATTGGCCCATGCTTCCGGCAACTTTGCCCAAACATACATAGTGGCCGATGGAGTAGGCACAGGCCAACCAATTTTATGCAATGCCCTAACAAACACATCCCGACGTTGGCGAAAAATGTCCACAGTTTCTCTAACTAGCTTTTGAGGGCCAGTTAAAGCAGCGATCGCTCCATTGAGAATGCCCTGATACTGATTAAAATCAATACAAGCTTTAACCTGTCGCAAAGCTTGAATTAATTCAGCATTACCAATGGCATAACCTACTCGGAAACCTCCCATACTATAAGATTTTGACATAGTAAAAAATTCTATAGAAACACTTTTTTCTGGGTCAGCTTGAAAAATAGAAGGAGCGATAGATTGTTTTTCGGGTGCTTCAGAAAAAGTATCGAAAACAAAGTCTAAATATGGAGCATCGTGAACTAAGACTAAATTATGTTTTTGACAAAAAGCAACTGTTTCTTGGAGAAAAGACAAAGGAGCGATCGCTGTTGTGGGATTATGAGGATAATTCAAAATCATCATTTTTGCCTGAGATAAGACAGCTTGAGGTACATCTGCCAAAATAGGTAAAAATCTATTTTCTGCCAATAAAGGCATTGGGTAAACCTGACCCCCTGTCAAAAACACCCCACCACTATGAGAAGGATAACAAGGGTCTTGTAGTAAAGCAAAATCACCAGGATTAAGTATAGCCAAAGGTAAATGAGCTGTACCTTCCTGGGAACCAATTAGAGGTAAAACTTCAGTTTCTGGGTCTACTGGAATGTCAAATTTATCCATATACCACTGAGCTGCTGCCTGCCGAAAAGCTTGAGTGCTAGAAAATAACGAATAACCATGAGTAGTAGAGTCTGACAAAGATTGAGCGATCGCTTCTAAAGCTTGGGGAGGCACTGGTAAGTCAGAAGACCCTAGAGACAAATCTATCAAATCTTGTCCTGCTGCTTTTGCTAATGCTTTTGCTCGGTCCATATCGGCAAATACATTAAAGCTTAGGGGAGCTAAACGTTGTGATAATTGCATTTTGATTCCACCTCTGAATTGACTTGTGTAGTTATTATCTACTTTACTTTGGCCAAATATTTGTCAATCTTCCAATACCCGCATTTTTGCGCAAGTCCCTTAGTAGAAAAAGAATCTGAATTGAGCGATCGCTCTAGGTTTTTCCACCAACCTCTGAAGCACATTTGTCGTACATTGTATTATTGCGACATACGCATTAGTAGAAAAAGAATCTGAATTGAGCGATCGCTCTAGGTTTTTCCACCAACCTCTGAAGCACATTTGTCGTACATTGTATTATTGCGACATACGCATTAGTAGAAAAGGAATCTGAATTGAGCGATCGCTCTAGTGGAGGATGGCGGAAATAACTAACCAGTTAAAAAAGGTTCAAAAGCTTGTAAAATAACCTTTCTTCCCTTCTGCCTTCTGCCTCCTGCCTTCTGCCTTCTTGCACTAGGTTTCTCCACCAACCTCTGAAGCACATTTGTCGTACATTGTATTATTGCGACATACGCATTAATAGAAAAGGAATCTGAATTGAGCGATCGCTCTAGTGGAGGATGGCGGAAATAACTAACCAGTTAAAAAAGGTTCAAAAGCTTGTAAAATAACCTTTCTTCCCTTCTGCCTTCTGCCTCCTGCCTTCTGCCTTCTTGCACTAGGTTTTTCCACCAACCTCTGAAGCACATTTGTCGTGCATTGTATTATTGCGACATACGCATTAGTAGAAAAGGAATCTGAATTGAGCGATCGCTCTAGGTTTTTCCACCAATCTCTGAAGCACATTTGTCGTACATTGTATTATTGCGACATACGCATTAGTAGAAAAAGAATCTGAATTGAGCGATCGCTCTAGTGGAGGATGGCGGAAATAACTAACCAGTTAAAAAAGGTTCAAAAGCTTGTAAAATAACCTTTCTTCCCTTCTGCCTTCTGCCTCCTGCCTTCTGCCTTCTTGCACTAGGTTTTTCCACCAACCTCTGAAGCACATTTGTCGTACATTGTATTATTGCGACATACGCATTAGTAGAAAAGGAAAAAATATGTTAACTAGGAAGTTTTCAGCACAGATAAAACCAATCTCGCCTATCAAGCATTCGTCAAATTATATGAACATCTCAACCAAATACCCCCATCTGTAGAAATTTAGGCGTACCCTTAGCTAGAGGTTTAGGAAGTTCAGCGACTGCAATAGTCGGAGGTTTACTCGGAGCAAATCAACTGGCGGGACATCCTTTGAGTCAAACAGAAGTAATGAATTTAGCGATCGCCATTGAAGGACATCCAGATAATG
>NZ_JAAHGH010000025.1:25407-84508 GCF_010672525.1 Okeania sp. SIO2B3
GGTTTAGGAAGTTCAGCGACTGCAATAGTCGGAGGTTTACTCGGAGCAAATCAACTGGCGGGACATCCTTTGAGTCAAACAGAAGTAATGAATTTAGCGATCGCCATTGAAGGACATCCAGATAATGTTGTGCCTGCCTTACTTGGTGGATGCTGTTTAACTGCTTCGACTCCTACTGGTTGGGAAGTGTGTGATATTCCTTGGCATTCTGATATTGTGCCAGTAGTAGCAATTCCAGATTTTGAACTTTCAACAGCAGAAGCGCGACGAGTTTTACCAACAGAGTACAGTCGCGCCGATGCCATATTTAATGCTGCCCATTTAGGCATTTTGTTAAGAGGTTTAGAAACTGGTAATAGAGATTGGTTAAAAGCTGGAATGCAAGATAAAATTCACCTAAAAACCAGGATTTTCCTCAAAATAAACTACTTATGCGTAAATTTACAGAATATTTCAAATTATTAAATCTGTAGTGTACTGCTTGATATTAAATGTTCTAATAGCAAATTTTTAAGCAATAATTTCTTCGAGTTGCAATGACAAATCTAAAGCAATATATTAGCTGAAGTAGTCCAGTCGAGTACGTTATAGTGCTACGCACAAGTCAAAATTCAAAATTAAAAAGCCAAAAGCAATGCCTGAGTGAGTTTGAGCATTTATAAATTTCCTAACCTTTGCTTCGACTGCTATAGTAATTTACTCTACTTGCTAATCACTCAAAACTACTCTTTATTGCGCTATACGCAATAGTAGTGGCAGAGCCAACAGCATCTTGTCAACTGCACAAATTCTGACTATTCTAAGCAAACCACTCTAACTACCAATACCATGACCACAAAATCCTTTATCACAGTTACTGTCCCCGCAACTACTGCAAATATTGGCCCTGGCTTTGACTGCATCGGTGCAGCTCTCTCCTTATATAACAACTTAAAATTCTCTATTGCGGATAGCGCAACAGAACTCAAAATTTCTGTCACTGGCAAAGAAGCTGCACGAATCAGCACAGATAAAACCAATCTTGCCTATCAAGCATTCGTCAAATTATATGAACATCTCAACCAAATACCCCCATCTGTAGAAATAGAAATCGACTTAGGGATACCCTTAGCTAGGGGTTTAGGAAGTTCAGCGACTGCAATAGTCGGAGGTTTACTCGGAGCAAATCAACTGGCGGGACATCCTTTGAGTCAAACAGAAGTAATGAATTTAGCGATCGCCATTGAAGGACATCCAGATAATGTTGTGCCTGCCTTACTTGGTGGATGCTGTTTAACTGCTTCGACTCCTACTGGTTGGGAAGTGTGTGATATTCCTTGGCATTCTGATATTGTGCCAGTAGTAGCAATTCCAGATTTTGAACTTTCAACAGCAGAAGCGCGACGAGTTTTACCAACAGAGTACAGTCGCGCCGATGCCATATTTAATGCTGCCCATTTAGGCATTTTGTTAAGAGGTTTAGAAACTGGTAATGGAGATTGGTTAAAAGCTGGAATGCAAGATAAAATTCACCAACCGTACCGTAAGTCTCTAATCAAAGGATATGAAAAAGTTAGATTAGCTGCTTTAGATGCTGGTGCTGATGAAATGGTAATCAGTGGTGCAGGACCGACTTTATTAGCATTGACAAGTTCGCTCACAACATCAGCAGTAGTAACAGCAATGGCAGATACTTGGAAAAATCAAGGAGTAGTTACAGAAGTAAGAGCTTTAGAAGTTGACACTAGAGGAGCAATTTGTAGTTAGGTTGGTGATTTGATAGAACACGATCGCTACATTGGTATAATTGGCAAGCAAACATCAATACTTGTCCAAATCTTTCCATAAATTTAGCGATCGTCATAATTTTTTCCTTCTAGATTAGAAATATACGTCTTTGTTGAAGAAGTTGTTTCCACCTATTATATTGTGTCCGTTTAATAGTACGATAGAACTCCGTTCCGCTTTCGGTCCGAAATGCCACGCAAACGCAAACAAAAACTTTCTTCTCCTCTTTCCTCCTGAGTCCTGACTCCTTGATCGTTATTTATCAGTATTCAACCAGACATAATAAACAGGGAACAGAGAAAGGCGGTTAAACCATCAGCTCTATTCAATAAGTCAATATTTATATACCCAATTTCAATGCTACACAGTTTATCCTAATATTAAACATTATTTTTCCTAAGCAGTAATTATTTAACTTTCAAAGTCCGTAGACGATTGATCGCTGCTGCCAACTCAAAACGTCGGAAGATAGCTAAATCTGCTTGTGGAAAAGGAAGTAAAACATCCAAACCTTTAGATTCAATATCTGCCATAATAGCATCAACAACTTCTAACAATGTTCGATCGCTATCCATGTATTGTTTTTTAGCATAAACCATAGCTGCACCGATCGCCGTTAGTTGGTCTTTACTCACTAACTGTTCAACACTAGAGAGGTCAACATCCTCGCCACCAAACACCACTTCATCAACATCTCGTACTTTTAAACGCACATCTCGTCGCCCTCGACTGGGGTCTAAACTTTCTGGCAATGGTATCCGTCCTCGAATTTCGCCAAATTTTTCACCACCTTCAGGAGTACGACCAGTAACGTATTTTTCGGCAATCTCTTTAGCTTTTTCTGTAACTTCCCTAGCTCTAAAGTTTTCCATAGCAATGATTTTATCTGCCACTTCAAAATAGTCACCACTACCACCCATAACCAAAATTGTTGATACTTGATAATCAGTATATAACTGTCTTACCTTATCAATAAAAGGAGTGATCGGTTCACTATCTTTCGCAATAAGTTCTTGCATCCGGCGATCGCGAATCATAAAATTAGTTGCTGCCGTATCCTCATCTACTAACAAGACTGGGGAAGTTGTCGCAATTTCTTGAGATTCTTCAGGTCGATCATTTTTAATACCTATCTCCAAAGCTTCCATAATATTTGCAGCTTGAGAGGTACTACCACTAGCATTTTCAGTAGTAAATTGAGTAGTAGAACGATCTTGAGGCAATTGATTAATAAACGGCGAAATATCTACACCTGCAACACTACGACCATCTTCTGCCCTAATTTTCACCGCTGCTGGATCTGTCACAACAAATTCACGTCCATCACCAGGAATGTGGTTATAAACCCCTAATTCAATTGCTTTGAGGAGGGTAGACTTACCATGATAACCGCCACCCACAATTAAAGTCACCCCTTTAGAAATTCCCATGCCAGAAATTTTACCCTGATTCGGACATTCAAACTCTACTTCCAAAGATGGAGGAGACTGAAATGGCACTACATTCTCAGATGACAAAGGACGGTTGTCAACCCCGCTACGACGAGGTAAAATTGCACCATTAGCAACAAAAGCAACTAGATTTTTTTCTACCAACTGCTTCCGTAAAGAATCTGTATCTTCTACAGTTTCTACATGACGGCGACAAGCATCAGCATCTAATTGTTCATATTTGAGACTCCGATGAACAATATACGGCATATCATCACACAACATTTCTGCTGCCTGTCTTCCTAGAATACGACGACCATTTGCAGGTAATCCAGCTATTAATCGTACTTCAACACCTTTTTGAGTATTGTTTTTTAATTTTATCGGTTTTCCTCTTTGTAAAGCGGGATTTGACCCAGGAGAAACTACTTTAGGAGCTGGAGGGTCTATATTAGCCAAGTATACTGATGTTCGTTCCAGCACTTCCTGTCCCATTTTCGTAATTGCCACCATCCCACTTTTGCCAGTGCCACGCCGTCCACTAACTTCATAAGCCATTCTGTCAAATTTACGAGTTAGGAAATCTCGTAGGGCAACTTCTCTAATTGGACTTTGATAAAGTTCTGGAGGAAAAGCAGCAACTGTATAAGGCACCTGCACCCGAAGTTTACTAGGAGCGCCAAAGGGGTCTCCCTGAATATAATCAATAATTAAGGTAAAGTCCGGAAATTCGTAACTACCTTGAATATCTCTGTAAGCTTTGTAGTTACAGTTGTCTAAGTCTAAAAGTTTCTGCCTCAGAGTTTGTTGATTAGTCATTTTTCAGGTATCAGGTGTCATTTCAGTTATCAGTTATCAGTTATCAGTTCCTCTGGCTGTTAGCTCCGCATTCCGCAGGAAAGTCAAAGGCTTGAAATACTGAAGTTTATTTTCTCTTAGTCCATTGCATATGGCAAGGTTTTCTCGCCATCCCTGGACCGCTTTTTCATCCCTCTTCAAGGGACAGGAGACCTTATTTTTTGGTCACTATCAAGATTTCTTGATACTCCCCGACCTAAAGGTGCGGGGATTCTTAAGCAATCCATCCATTGGATTCTTAAAGGCATTATCAAACTGCCTCTACTGACTCCTTTGAGAGAAAATTTCAAAGTTGTCGCTACTTTTTTGAGGATATTAGCTGCCCCATTAATATCTGCATTAACCAACAAATCGTTTTGAGTTTGATAAAGTCCTCGTTGTCTTGATGCAGTCGCTCATGGGGGAAACCCCCAAGACCGCGCTGCATCGCTTAATTCGCTTACCAGATGCTTTCCAGCTTTTGGGTTTTTCACCGATAGTTGGCAGGAAGTCACCATCTAAAAAGCTAGCTTGTGAGGTGTACGATTCTTCAGTTTCAATAAACTTTACGCCGTACAATTTGCATAACTGAGTAATCCGTTCTTTCAGTTTTGCTGTAGGAATTTGTACAAACTTTTGGTTGTTTTTGCTTCCGATGTCAATGCTATCTTTTTGTCGTTTGTTCCAACCAAAAACTATTCGACCAATGCCATGTTTTAAACAATGATTAATCACTAATCTTGCTGCTTTGTTAACAGCATCGCGCATTTTCCTGTTGCGTTTTTCAGTTATGCAAGCTAGTTTTTTTGACCAAAACCCTTGAGGTTTTCCTTCTTTAATTGTCGCAATTTGTTTGTTGTACCATTGATTTTTTGACTTCAGATATTTACCATCAATAATGAAGCTTGCCCCGACATTGGAGACACAACTTAACCAATTATCAACCCCATGGTCAATGCCTAATACTTTGGCTTTATCTAACTGAGGTTGAGCAGCTTTTAACTCATAAACCCATTGTACATAAAAGCAACCGTTACGGGGTAGAATCCTCATTTCTATGATTTCTTTAAACTCAAGATTACTGGGAAATCCTAAGAAAAAACTATCAACTTTAAATGCTGCTTTCACCTTTCTTCCCAAAGGTATTTTTACTTTCCCCTTTTCAAGTTTTAAAGCTTGTTTGGGATAAGTTATAACTCCCATCTCTCCTTTTTTACGGTATTTAGGCAATTGAGATTTATCGGTTAATTCTGCTTTTTTGTACTTATTAGAAAGTTCTTTATAGGACTTAAATGCTTCTGCTACTCCTCTAAGAGTTTGTTGTGCTGCTTGAGAATACAAAAACTGATAATTACTATGGGACTTTAGCTTTTTTTCTAAGTCGTATTTTCCTGTGATATACCCCAATTTAAAATACCATTGTCTAGCTAAATAAATCCCGCAATTAATAAGTTTATTTGCTGTGATACATAAATATTCTAAAAATGGGACATTGTCTGGACTTTTAATTAACTCTTGTTGACATCCATACATCTTGATCACCTCCATATTATTATGATCACATTAAAGAATAAATGCCGGACAACTTTTTAAGGTGTTAAAATTCCTCGCTCGTTTTTCATCTATGCTTTAAAAAGACATGGCTTTCAAACTCTCGTCCTTTTTTCATAATTTAGATTTTGTATTTGATGATCGATCTTTATAGATTAGAACATATATTTAATCAGTAACCAAAAACTTTACACTAAAATTTGTAATTATGGTCTAATGATAACTATTATTTTCCAAAGTTTATATTTTTATCAAAATTTTCCATTATACTCTTGCTCAACTATAATGTCAACCCTGAAAATCAGAAAAATAAAGATAAGAAATATTTTACTACTGAGTATAATCGGATAAATTCGTTAAATTTAGTTATACTGAAAGTAAAATAAAAACTTGGGGATCAGACAAACAACCAGTCCAACTATCTAAATGAACAGCAAAAATGATGGAGGAATTCACTGGTCAAGTTTTACGCGATCGCTATCGTATCCAATCTGTACTTGGCGGTCAAACTGGTCGTAGAACTTTTCTTGCTAATGACTTACAAACAGATTCGTTGGTTGTGGTTAAGTTGTTGCTATTCAGTCCAGACTTTAGTTGGGAACATCTGAAACTGTTTGAACGAGAAGCTGAGGTACTGAAATTTCTGGAACATCCAGCTATTCCTCAATATCTGGATTATTTTGATGTGGAGATTGAGCTAGGAAAAGGTTTTGCCTTAGTTCAAACTTATATTGAGGCTAAATCCTTGTCCGACTGGATACAGTCTGGTCGTACTTTTAGCGAGGATGATATCAAAGCGATCGCCACAGAACTATTAAAAATTTTAGATTATCTACATAGTCGTCAACCACCTGTTATTCATCGGGATATTAAACCCAGTAATATTTTATTAGCTGACCGTAGTGGTAATAGTATTGGGCAAGTTTACCTAATTGATTTGGGTTCAGTTCAAACAGCGGTACATGGTGGAACTCGGACAATAGTTGGTACTTATGGCTATATGCCGCTTGAACAATTTGGGGGACAAACTACACCCGCTTCAGATTTATATGCTTTGGGAGCGACTCTTATTTATCTGGCAACTGGGCAACATCCAGATCAATTACCTCAAGAGGAGATGAGTATCCAGTTTGAAGAGCAGGTTAATCTCAGTCCACATTTAATCGACTGGCTGAAATCAATGACAGAGCCAAGTTTAGATTTAAGGTTGAAATCGGTAAAACAAGCATTAGAAGCTCTAGAAACACCCAATCTCCTAAAAAATCAGTTGACTGTTGTTACCAAACCTCACGGTAGCAGAGTTCAAGTTACGAAGACAAGTCAGGTATTGGAGATTGTTATTTTACCACAAGGTTTCGATTTAGGTGTAATCCCTAACATTTTGTTTGCATTTGTATGGAACTCTTTTCTTTTCAATTGGTATAAGGGAGGTTTTGCAAGTTGGAATTCTATTAGATGGTATATGGCTGTATTTTCAGTTGCCCACTTGGGAATAGGTCTGACAATGATTTGGAAAATTATCTCGACTTTATTTGGAACAGTCAGACTTCGTATTACTCAATCAAAAATTTCTCACTCTTTGGAAATATTTGGGTTCAGGTATTGGCTACCCCTAACTGCACCTCGACAGAATATTATAAAAATTGAACTCACCTCCACTTCATATAAAAAATATTCCGAAGAAGATGAAGAAGATGAAGAAGATATTGTTAAAGTACCTCCCCAAATTAATATTTGGGCAGGAACAAAGAAATTTACACTTAGTAATGGCATTAATGGTATGATCAATTTGACTCCCTCAGAGCTTGATTGGCTTACTCAGGAGTTAAGCTCCTGGCTAAATTTACCGATTAGCAGGGATTTTTAATAAAGAATTTTGACTCGCCAAAAGGTTAACATTTAGGAAGGTACAAGGGCTAAGTTTTGGGAAAAGATGAAGAATGCTTAGAGATTGTACTCCCACCACAAGAGAACAAGCATGATACAGCAGATTCAATGGTGAGGTATACTCCTAAGCGAGCAAGATGCTCGCACTGGAAAGATTTAATCTTTAATATCTGTACTTCATATACTTGGAATTTGCTGTAATTGCTAACCAACAACTTCCTACTTTTTCAATTCTTAGTAATTTCCAGAATACCTTTATCTCCATCAAGATTAGCTTCCACTCCCACAGGTAAAGCAGCATTAGGACCATCGTGGCCAAAAGGAAGTTCGGAAACGATGGGAATATTTAAATCGGACAAGCGATCGCGCAATACATCCTCAACAGTAAACTCTGTATTATTCATAAGGCCAGGGGAACACTGACTAAACCGCCCCAGAGCAATACCATTCACCTGCTGTAAAACCCCAGCCATCCGCCAGTGGGTCAACATTCGGTCAATACGATAAGGAGCTTCGTTCACATCTTCTAAAGCTAAAATTGTCCCAGTCAAATCTGGTTGATATTTAGTGCCTAATAAATGACCAGCTACAGTCAAATTTGCAGGCATTAAATAGCCCTTGGCCTGGCCTCCACCCCAACCATTGCCCTTTAAAGGTTCTAGGGAACGACCCTCTACCAAGTCAAATAATCGTTGAATTGACCACTCTGGTTCCGCAGCTAAAGTAGTTAATAATGGACCATGAACACAGGAAAAATTGCTAATTTTACAAAAAGTCCACAGCAGGGCAGTAATATCAGAAAAACCAATCAACCACTTAGGAGTAGGCAATGAAAAATTATTTAGGTTTGGCCAGTTTTCGAGTAAGCGAGTCGTACCATAACCACCCCTAGAACAGAGAAGACCACGATAATTTTCATTACTCATCGCTGCTACTAATTGAGCGAAGCGACTTTCGTCTGTACCTGCTAAATAACCCCACTGCTCATCATAACCAGGAGTTAATTTCACTTGGTAATCTCGCGATCGCCAAATTGCCACTCCCTTTTCAAAAGCATCTAATTCTCGCAAACAACCGCTTGGTGAAATAACTTGTAGTAAGTCACCTGGTTTTAACCAATTTTGATTTAGCATATTAAGTACGATTATTTCTATTCTGTTGTAATCCTATTCACAATTAAAATATTACGATTTCGGTCCCCTACTCTTTCATACTTCCAGTCGTCAACAGCATCCTTCGCTAAACCCACCCCCCAGCCACCAGGGTCTTTTTTTTCTAAAAGTTGTCTTAAAGTTTCCGCTGTAACAGTTTCTCTTGTTGTCGGGTCATATGGTATTCCAGTATCCTCAAGAACAATAGCGAGACTTTTGCGATCTATTTTAGCTTCCAGATATATATTTCCTTTTAATCCAGCTTCATCATAACCATGAGTGATAATATTTGTTGCTATTTCATCCACTGCTCTCTTGAATGATGCTACTCTTTTTTCTAAACCTGCTTCTGTTGCTGCTGAGGCGACATATTGACGAATTTCTTGTAAATAGTCTAGGCTACCAGGTACTTTTAAAGGTTCCATAAATACTCCTTTTTTTGAATTTTTTAGAAATAGCTTTAGTTAATTTAATTTCTACCCAGCTTCAATATTCAAAGTATCATCAAATTATAGTAAATATTCCCTGAAGAGCCACGCGATCGCCAAATTTCCACTCCCTTTTCAAAAGCATCTAAATTCTCGCAGACAACCCCTTGGTGAAATAACTTGTAGTAATTTACCTGGTTTTAACCAATTTTGATTTAGCATATTATTAGTCAGGGAATAGGGAATAGGGAATAGGGAATAGGGATGAATAATATCATATCCGTTGGGGCGCATTTGTGTAAACCCAAGCGTGAATATATAAATATATATAGGAAATTTAAGTTTTTTTCTTGCTGTTAACTTAAGTTTTCCTGCCTATTCCTTCTTCCTTCTTCCTTCTTCCTTCTTCCTTCTTCCTTCTTCCCTCTTCCCTCTTCCCTCTTCCCTCTTCCTTCTTCCTTCTTCCTTCTTCCTTCTTTTACCAAAAAATTGGGTTTAAAGCCTCGCCCATAAGCGGGCGACTTTTTAGTTGTTTTTTTTTAACAAAAATGTTATCATACTGTTAGTTCAGATAGGAATTATGAAAGCTAGATTTAAGTATCGTATCTATCCAACACCGGGACAAAAATACCGAGAGCGCAAAGCTCTTTGGTTGTGTCCGTGTAGTTTGGAACGATAGTTTAGCTTGTTGCAAACAAAAGTATAGATCGGGAGAAAAGAAACCCAATAATTCTCAACTACAAAAACAGTTTATCACTCAATCGAAAAAGACTGAAGATAGAGAATGGTTATCAGAAGTTTCTGCTATACCATTGCAGCAATCTTTAAATGATTTAAACCAAGCTTATCAAAACTTTTTTAAATCAACTAAAGGTCAACAGAAAGGTAGACCTATTAAACCTCCTAAATTCATGCATTAGAAAGTCAAAGCAAACTGCTAGGTTTACACTCGTGAGGATTTAAAGTTGGTCAACATAAAGTTTATTTAGCTAAGATTGGAAAGCTGAAAATAGTATCGCCTGTGAGAGTTACCTGCTCCTCCATCATCAGTAACAGTAATCAAAGATTCAGCTCATAGATATTTCTTGAGTTTTGTAGTAGAAATACAACCAGAAATTTTACCTCAAACTGATAATTCAGTAGGTATAGATTTAGGTATTAAAACCTTTGCTACATTTAGCGATGGTACAAAAGTTGATGCTCCTAAGCCACTGAAGAAACGAATTAAGAAATTAAGAAAATTAAGTAAGTCATTATCTAATAAAACTAAAGGTTCTAAAAGGTATGAAAAAGCACGGGTTAGAATAGCTAAATTCCATGGCAAACTGAAAGATACAAGAACAGACTTTCTACATAAATTATCCACTGAAATAATTCGTGAAAACCAAACAATTGTTTTAGAGGACTTGAATGTTTCTGGTATGGTAAAAAACCGTAACCCACCCCCATCCCCTCCCGGGAGGGGAGCAAGAGGGGTGGGTATCCGATTTAGGATGGAGACAATTCAGAACATTCCTAGATGGAATTGCTGAAAAATATGGTCGTGATTTTAGAGTAATTAATCGCCCTTGAGCCTACTTCTCAAATTTGCTCAAATTGTGGCTTTAAAGGTGGCAAGCTAGACCTGAAGGTGCGAGAATGGGAGTGCCTCAACTGCGGTGCAAAACATGTTCTTAGACGAGAATGCAGCAATAAATATATTAGTCGCGGGCGGGCAGTCCGAGACGTTAAACGGACGTGGAGGCAAGTGTAAGACTACTGCCAAAGTAGCAGCAGCCAGTGTTAGCGGAGCTTTGCGCCAGCAAAACGTCAACCCACCGAGGAGTTACGGCTCGGTAGGAATACCCGCGCCTTTAGGCCGGGGAGGATGTCAACCAACTCTATTCACAACTAAAATATTACGATTTCGATCGCCCACTCGTTTATACATAAACTTATCAACACTATCTTTTGCTAAATATACTCCTAGTCCACCCATAGGGCGTTTATCTAAGGCTTGTTGTAAAGTTTCTTCTGTTACAGTGTTTTCTTGAGTAGGGTCATAAGGTATGGCTGTATCTTCAATATAAACAGTTAAATTTTGCTCATTTATTTCTGCCTGTATAGAAATATCCCCTGCTAAACCAGCTTCATCATAGCCATGAGTAACAATATTTGTTGCTATTTCATCTACTGCTAAACGTAATTTATATGATGCTTTTTTTTCTAAACCAGCTTCTTTTCCTGCCGACATAATATACTGACCAATTTTTCCTAAAGAGTCTAGGTTACCTGACACTATTAAAGGTTCCATAATGCTCCTTTTTTGAGTTTGTTTTAGTAATAATTTTCTACGCACCGCTAACATTGTAATATCATCAAATTGTGGCGCATCATCCATATAATTCAATAAATTATCTTTAATGCGTTCCATCAATTCTGAGGCAGAAATAGCAGGTTTTTCTACTATTTCTTTTAGCCTATTATCTGTAAATAACTTTCCCTCGGGAGATTTGGCCTCAGTTACTCCATCAGTATAACCTATTAATATATCTCCCATTTCTAACTGAACCTGCTGAATTCCAAACTGCATATTTGGCATCATTCCTACCGCAGGCCCAGTAGAAGTTAATGTTTGTTTTATTATACCGTCTTGATTAACAACAAATAGTGGTTCATGTCCTCCATTAATATAGCTGAGTATACCCGTCTTCGGATCTAGCATCCCAAAAAATAATGTGGCAAACATACTCATTTGCCAATGTTTTTCTGCAACGTAGTTGTTTGTGAGACGAACAGCTTGAAGGGCATTCAGATGAGCTAAGTTAGTTGCATTTGACTCGCCTATCCAATCAGAATTTTTAGGTTTATGTGCTTGAAGTATAGGAGCTGCAGTTCCTCGGAATTGAATTTCCCCAGAAAAGATGCGAATTAGACTGCGGAATAGAGCCATAAATAATGCAGCCCCTACTCCCTTATCACAAACATCTGCAATTACTAATCCTATTTGATTGTTATCAAATGTAAAAGCATCGTAAAAGTCTCCGGCCACTTGCTTGGCGGGATGAAAACAGGCAACTATTTCCCAATCATCCAACTTAGGAATATCGTAAGGAAGAAAGTCTATTTGAATCTGTCTACCCTTTTCCAATTCATTGTCTAGAGCTTTGGAATAAGTATCTAGTTGCCCATAAAGTCTGGCATTTTCTAACACCAACCCTATGTGTTCGGCTATAGCTTGCATTGACTCTGCCATTCTCGAAGTAAAATGATTTGTTTGAGAATGCAGCAAGGTAATGATACCAAGCAACTCTTTTTTGCCATTGATAATTGGAACACCCAATGCTGAACGAACTATATAAGGTTGATCGGGTAAAGTCAGCCAGCGGTCATCTTGTTCAGTATCTGTAATTAATCCTAGCTCAAGGTTGCGACTTACCCAACCTGCTAACCCTTTATCTAAAACATTACCAATTAATTGAGTACGTTGCTCGGGAGTTACTTCAGTGCGAGTCAGAATAGCATCTATAATTTTTCCAGATGCAGGATCTAGTAAAAATAAACTTCCTTTCTCAGCATTACAGGATGCGTCCGCACAAACATCTAAAGTTTTTTGTAAAGCTCCTCTAATAATTCCTCCTGGTGAGCAATGACACCCTCTTGTGACTTCTATCAGTACCTTTTGAGCGAGTCGGAAAGCCACCATTTCATCTTGAAGTTTAGTCATTTCCTGACGTAGTGAGTCTATTTCTGCTCTCAAGTTTTCTTCTGTAGATACCATTGTTTATAATATCCTTAGCCTTATTTGTATAGAGAAGCTAGTTAGGGCTTGCTGAATAAAATTTTAATCAATACCTGTAAAGGCTTCCAGGGCTAAATATTGCTGAAAAAGTGCAAGGTTTTTGGTTCTTTTGGTCTCAAAATACTCATATTTTTCCCTTGACAATGCGGAAAATTTTGCCGTAACAGATACTCTAAACTATTGCTTTTCGGAGCTGTTCCCTGTTGCCTATCATCACCATCGGACTTTTTCAGCAAACCCTAGTTACAAATGAGCGAGAATTGACAGGGGTTAAATTTATGAGCAATTTTCCCTTCTGCCTTCTGCCTTATTTCCATGTACGGGCGAACAACCATTCGCCCCTACTGCTGACTATTTCTTCAATGGATAAATTTTATTCAAATATTCTCTATCTTAGCTGCATCATATTCATCCAGTAAATAAATACTTTGATCGAAACCTGTTTTCTTGATGGTATCCAGCACCATTTCTTGAACACCTACCATATAAATATCAACACCTGTTCCCATTTTTTGTTTAGAGAAAATCAATACCCGTAGACCCGCACTTGCCATATATTCTAGGTCATTCATCATCAAAACAAGTCTTTTCGGGTTTTCGGCGGCTGCTTCCTCTACTTTTTCCTTAAAAGCTGGAGCTGTAGACCCATCTAGCTCTCCAGATAAAGTTATTTTGGCGATGCCGTTTGTTGTTTCTAGATTTGCTGTAAAAGCCATAATTTTCCCTTATTTATTAATTGTTTATTGATTTGGTGGTAGGCGTTGGTGATTTGAGGTATGATATCATGTCCGGAGCAGAGGGCGATAGAACTTCATTCCGCGCTCCGCGACCAAAAAACTTTCTCCTTCTACTCGGGGTTTCTTCTTCTTTCTTCCCTCCTGACTCGGTCCTCCTGGCTCCCCTCCTGGGAGGGGCTGGGGTGGGTTTACTCCTGAGTAATTAGGGCTTGCTGATTAAATCTAAAAGTCTTTACAGATAAAGGTTGAGCGCATTTTTAAGTATCAAAAAGTGCGAGGTTTTAGGTGGTAATGGTTCAATTTAGGAGCGAATTTTGGTCAAGAGTTGGGCAGAACAATCTTGGGACAAAACGCCCGCTCCTACCTCCTCGCTCCCGACCCATTCCTCCTGTCTTCCCCTCCCCTACTGGGAGGGGTTAGGGGTGGGTTGTCTCCTGTCTCCTACCCCTACTAAAAGACTTTCCATACGCAAACCCTAATTAAGATTAATATCATACACGCGCTTCACCAACGCCCGTGGTAATTTCACTACTGAGTTATCTTTTTGGTCTTTCTATCATATCATTCCTGACTTATTTTCCTATCAGAATAACTACTGAGCGATCGCCAAGTAATAACCCATGCTGATTTTCCAAAACAGGTTCTTTACCAGTTTCCCAAACATCTTCTGGCGATGGACAGGCAGTATTAGCAAAAACGTGCCACTGCATTCCTTGTGGCAAACCAGGAATTTCAAACCAAAGACTTTCCCAGTGCATATTCATTGCGACATAAATATAGTTATCTGTCTGTTTTCCTTCTTTAGCGTGTTTACCACAGAGCATAAAAGCAATAGTACGGCAGCTTTCAGACCAATCTACATTCCACGCCTGAGTTCCATGCCAAGTAATATCCGCATAACCACTACCAGTATAATCTTGATTTCTGAAATGGTTACGATTTCTTAATACTGGGTGTGCTTTTCTAAATGCAATGCAGTTTTTCACAAATCTAAATAACTCAGCATTAGTTTTGAGAAATTCCCAGTTAAGCCAATTCAGCTCCGAGTCATGGCAATAGGTATTATTATTACCATATTTACTACGTCCTATTTCATCTCCCATCAGCAACATAGGTACACCTTGACTAACCATCATAATTGCGATCGCATTTCGCATCTGACGGCTACGCAAAGCATTAATTCCCTGGTCATCTGTCCAACCTTCTGCCCCACAGTTCCAACTTTCGTTATCATTAGCACCATCGTTATTATTTTCGCCATTAGCTTCGTTATGTTTCCCATTGTAAGAAACCATATCGGCCAAAGTGAAACCGTCATGGGCGGTAATAAAATTAATAGATGTGGCAGGAGCGCGACCTTGCCAAGAATATAAGTCTGGGGAACCTTGTAATCTTTGTGCCATTTCCCCTACAGTACAATCACCTTTAATAAACTTGCGAATTGCATCGCGATACTTACCATTCCATTCTGCCCAACGTCCAAAAGCTGGAAAAGAACCCACTTGGTATAAACCCCCTGCATCCCAAGCTTCTGCAATCAATTTACAGTTAGCTAAAATTGGGTCAAAAGCGAGAGTTTCTAAGAGTGGAGGATTTGACAATGGCGCTCCCCAGGGGTCACGACCGAGAATTGAAGCCAAATCAAACCGGAAACCATCAATATGATATTCACTTGCCCAATAGCGCAAACAATCTAATACAACACCACGAACTATAGGGTTATTACAGTTAATCGTATTACCACAGCCACTAAAGTTATAGTAATAACCTTCTGGCGTTAGCATATAATATACCTTATTGTCAATACCCCGGAACGAAATAGTCGGACCGTTTTCGTTCCCTTCTGCTGTGTGATTAAACACAACATCTAGAATTACCTCAATCCCATTTTTATGCAGTTCTTTAACTAGAGTTTTTAACTCATCCATCTGCATCCCTGACTTGCCTGTGGCTGCGTAACCTGCTTTCGGGGCAAAAAATCCTACCGTACTATAACCCCAATAATTGTAGAGCATTTCTCCTGTAATTGGGCTGGGGCGAGAATTTTCAAATTCATCAAATTCATAGATAGGCATCAATTCTACTGAATTAACACCCAACTCTTTGAGGTAGGGAATTTTTTCGCGGATGGCAGCAAATGTTCCGGGATGTTTGACTCCAGAAGAGGGATGAGCGGTAAAACTACGAACGTGCATTTCATAGATAATTTGATCTTCTGGTGGAATTTCTAGAGGGCGGTCATTTTCCCAGTCAAAATCATCATAAGCAATTCTAGCTCGATGTTGATAATTGTCATCCCAGTTAGGAAAAACTCCCCAAACATCGCGACCTCCTATAATCTTAGCGTAGGGGTCCATGAGAATTTTATTCTTGTCGAACCATTGGCCTTCCTGGAAGTTATTCGGTCCGTCCATCCGGTAGCCATATTCGATATTTTCTATATCCAGGTCGAAGACAATCATACAAAAAACGTTCCCAATTCTAAATTCTTCAGGAAAGGGAATTTCTACCATTGGTTGGAGAGCGCCTTTTTTAAACAAGACCAATGTACAGGATGTAGCATTAGAGGAGAATATAGAAAAATTCACTCCTCCAGGCACTAGAGTTGCACCGAATGGAAAGGGTTTCCCACTACGCAGTTTCAAGTCACCGTGACTGTGGGTAGGATGAATATCAATACGATCTAATTCCATGACTTTTGATTAATATGAAGGGAGAATAGGTTGTAGGTTTTAGATAAGCTAAAAAGCATTTAGATTTTATATTTCCTATTCCTTTTCACAAAAATTGGATATGTACTTTAAATGCTAAACAGCTTAACAAGATTTTACCGAATAATTAAGGTTTAAAGTCGACCCTTTAAAAGGGAAAAAAAGACAAAATTTTCCTTTGAAGGAGAGGTAATAATTAGGGCTTGCTGATTAAATCTAAAAGTCTTTATAGATCAAGGTAAGTGCCTTTTTGAGTATCAAAAAGTGCGAGGTTTTAAGTGGTAATGGTTCAATTTAGGAGCAGATTTTGGTCAAGATTTGGGCAGAAAAATCATTCTGACAAAACGCCCGCTCCTACCTCCTCGCTCCCGAGCCATTTCTCCCCTCCTGGGATAGCCCCGCGGGTCGGTTGTCTCCTGTCTCCTGTCTCCTCATCCTACTAAAAGACTTTTGAGCGCAAACCCTAATTATTAATTAATAATTATTAATTATTAATTATTAATTATTAATTATTAAACTACTGCCTTCTTCAATTTAGTGTTGCCATTCCTGACTCAACATTTTCAGCAGTTGCAAAAAAGTCTAGAAACCCAGTCACAGACATAGTATCTTGAAGTTCTTCAGAAAGCCCCACTAATACAACTTTTCCTTCCTTTGCTGTTGTTTGTCGGTACAAAGATAGTAATGTGCGCAACCCTGCACTAGACATATATGGCACATTGCTCATATTTATCAGAATTTTGCACCCAGGAGTCGCTAGGGGGAGAATTCCTTCTGAAACTTTAGGTGCTGTACTAGCGTCAATATCCCCTGCTAGTTCTACTACTGTAATATTTTCTTCTATTGTTCTAATATTAATTTCTATTGCCATTTGATTTAGTGTAATAATACTCAAGTATTTTAGATATGGGTTGGGTTGAGGAAAGTTTGTCTAGGACAGACTAATGCCAATGTGGAACGTCTCCATTAGGGCAGCTTATCCACCAGGATAAGGAGAAAACCCAACACAATAAGGTATTATACAAGTATTATACTAAATCCGATTATATAATAATGGGGGGAGTATGGGAACCCACCCCTCGCCCCTCCCCCTCCCAGGAGGGGAATGTGGGGAGATGGGGAGGCAAATTTTCACCTTTTCGCCCTCCCCTATTCTATTTCTCTAGCTCCTGAGTTCTGTACGTCGCCAAAAGGAAAGGTTAGGACAGTTCAGAAGTTTAGAACTCAGACAAAGTCAGGACTTACCCAGAGACTCTACTTATGGCGAGGGCGAATTGCTCCGCAACATATAAAGCGGAGCTTGGCGGAACGCCAATGCTATTCGCCCCTACAGATGGTGGTTAAAAAGTCGATTTGCGTAAGTCCTCAAAGAAAGACTTTCCCTTCTTCCTTCTTCCTTCAGGAAGGTTAGGAAAGTTCTAAACTTTTGAACTCAGACAAAGTCAGGACTTACCCAGAGACTCTAGCACGTCTAGCTTTGGAATGTGGGTAAGTTTGAGAAAATGAATACCTCTGCCAACCCCCCTTTCTAAGGGGGGATAGGGGGGATCGGAGGGTTAGATTTTACTCACAATTTTAGTCTAGACGCGCTACTACTTATGGCGAGGGCGTTTTGCTCCGCAACATATAAAGCGGAGCTTGGCGGAACGCCAATGCCATTCGCCCCTACAGATGGTGGTTAAAAAGTCGATTTGCGTAAGTCCTGAAAGTAAGACTTTCCCTTCTTCCTCCTTCCTCCTTCCTTCTTCCTTCTTCCCTCTTCCTTCAGGTAGGCACAATATTTACCTTAACTTTCACCCTTTCTTTCGTATCAGGCAACTTGACACTCAGTTTCTCCGCATCAAAATCACTGTAGGGTTGACCATCAATTTCGACAGAGCCAATTTTAATACTACCTGGAGGCAGAATATCTGGCGATACCCGCAGGATATTATCAGGGAAACCACCAGGAATAGGTTTAAAGTAAAAATCCATTGGTTGCTTGGTAACTAGGAGATTAGTATAAACAGCCGCGAGGAAACATAGCTCTGTAGAGTGATAACCACTCATGGAGTGAGACCCCTTACCCCGTTCGTTACCACTTGCCAAGAAAGGAATACCATTAGCAAGAACATTGAAATAAACCCCACCATCTTCTGTATCGAGGAACCAAGCATTGTAAAAAGCAGCAGCTTCCCGCGCTAACCGATGATATTCTGGCTCTCCCAAAACTCCTGCGAGAATATAATAAGCTAGAATAGACTGCTCTTGTTGCCACCAAGCTTTACGGTCGTGCCAAACAAAACGGTGGATTTTTTCGTCTTCACTTAATACTCTTTCCACCACATCATACCAACCACCTCGTTGTTGGTCGCTGCCTACTGCTGGCATAAGGCCGGCAATTTTCTTGGCCAGATCGACATAAGAATCTTTGGCTTTGAGACTATTCATCCGCATCAAATTCCAGGCAATTTTCATATTGTGACCAACTACTGCCCGGTTTTGCTGCCATCCCCAAGTATGGTCTGGACTCCAGTCTTCAAAGAATTTTTCATTGACAAAGGGAGAATTTTCGTAGTCTGGGAACCGCTTTTCAATAGTGTCAAAGGTATATTCGAGCATATCTGCATATTCTGGTTTTTCTGTTGCTAACCAGAGATTAATTAAATATGCTGGTGCGTGGTCGCCCACTGAGTTCCAGTTTTTGGTGCCTTTGTTCCGTCCTAATGATTCGCTGAGGGGGTCTAGGGTTATGGGGTCTAGGTGAGAGTAGTAACCGCCGCGATCGCTCTTATCCAGGTAGAAGTCGTTGAATAGTTTGATGGTTTTTTCGGTATCGTCCATGATCCGAGGGTCGCCATTAAGTCGATATGTTTGTAATGGTCCTGCCAGGGCGTAAATTTGTTCGTAAGCAGGAATAGCATCGTAGTCATCGCCAAATTCTGAAGCGAAGATTTTTTGTTCCCGCTCTCCTTGTACGTCAATACCGTGATACCAATAGACAATACCTTCGTCTAGGTCTACAAACCTCATGTGGTCTCGCAGATATTCGGTGCCTTTTTCTGCTGCTTCTAGAAAAATTTCTTCCCCAGTCATCATATAAGCAGTTGCCATCCCGTAAACCATCCGGGAAATAGTATCAGTTTCTTGAGAGAAGTTTACCTGAGATTTTGCACCGGATAGACTTAGGGTTGTGCGATAGTTGCGGTAGTCAATTTCTTCGTCGCCAAACTGAGCTTTGACATAAAAATTAGCAAGGGAACGCACCTGGTCTACCCACCAGTTTGGTTTCTCAAAAACGTAGTCGTCTGCTTGGCGACCGACAAATATAATTTGTTTAGCTTCAAATATGGAACTATCTGGGAAGAAGACTCCGTATGTAAATATATACCGACCAGGTACTAACATTGACCGCATGGAACCTGTAGCATCTGGGTATGCTTCGTCTAAGTTTTGTACGAGTTTGGCATAAGATATCGGACTTAGTCTGGCTTGAAATTCTCTGCCGTCTGTTGTTTTGATACCAAAAATATCTGTTTCTGAGTCGTATTTGGTAACATATCCTGCTATTAGGTCAGAAAAGCTAAATTCTATTTGGGTACTCATTTTGGATTATCTTTAACTGTGTTTACGAGTTTTTTTGTATAAAATCGTTCTTAGAAACCTACGATAATCTATATAAATCTATAATTATCTGTTTCATTCCTGCTTCTACCTGGCAACGTCGGCGCCTGTCCAGTCCACAAGCTGACACGGACGGTTCGCGCTAGCGTTGCGGAGCAAACTGCCCGCCATAGCTAAATTTAAGCTAGCATTCAACTCTCGAGTACAACTGAAACCACAATGCTCACAATTGAACACTCTTTCAGACAAAGATAGAGAGTTTTTAACATTCTGTTCTTAACCCCCAATTCCCCTTCTGGGAGGGGGAGGGGCGAGGGGTGAGTCTCCCATTCCCCTGATCCCTATCTTTAACTACATAATATAGATAGCTATCAAATGGGTTCCATATTTAGAGTGACAGGTTTTAATTTTTGGTGGTGGTGCATTTTCATTATTTTTATCCTCTAATTTAATCCTAAATCTTGAGGTAGCACTTACCACTTACCACCTTCTTCAATATTAATTCTTAAGCCTCGATCGCTTCTACAAATTTTTCCATAAATTCATCTGTTACACCTGGATGTTTGGCTGTGATTAAGTTTCCATCTATCACTAAATCTGCTGTTTGATCTCCATCAAATATTACATCTGCTCCAGCATTTTCTACATCACAAATAATGTTATGAGCGCAGGTGACTTTTTTATTTTTAATCATTTCATTGTCGGCACAAAATAGCCATAAACTATGGCAAATTGCTCCTAATTTAACATTTTCAGTATTGACAGCTTTGCGAAGAAATGCTACTGCTGGCGCTTGGTTTGGTTCACCTTTTTTAGGATTTACCTGATACCTCAATCTATCCATTGCATAAGCGCCAATACAAATTATCCCTTTATAGTCTGAGGGTTTAACATCATTAACTTCTGTAGAAACAGTAACTTGTTCTCCAACAATATTATTTTCTGGGTTAGAGCCAAAATGTAATTCTTTATTACCCCATAAATGAGTGATATATTCTACTTCATAGCCTTTTTGAGGGAAAAATTCATTAAATTTTAGATATTCTGTAGGATCAAAATGGTCTTCTATTAAGACTCCAATTTTACCTTTTGTCGCGGTAGCCATTCTTTTTTACTCCTTACTCTTTACAAAGTATAATCAAACAATGAATCTACTAATGAATCTACTAGGGATAACATTATCGTCATTGATTCTATCGTTATCATAAAAAAATAGCTATTGAGGTGCTATTTTGGCTTTAAACTCAGATGTAATAACTCAGTCTCTATAGAGCCTAATTCTTTTTCTGCAAAAATTATAGTTAATAGGGAGCTGGAAATTATTATAGCGCTTCTGTAATTTATGAGATACAGTTTTAGATCCTCCCCTGCCCCCCTTAAAAAGGCTATCCATTACCCACATCTTTCTTAACATAAAGCTTGACAAAATAGATGAGTTATGACTAAGTCTTGGCTCGGCTTTTTCGGGATAAAAAATGTATTTTCCCATACATTTTTTTTTGCTACTTCAGTAGTTTTACTTAGCTACTATGATTTTTTCTCCCTTCTCCCCTGCTCCCTGCTCCCCTTCCCCTCCTGGGAGGGCTTAGGGGTGTTTCCCACAAGGGTTTCAATACTTATGGGTAAGGGATAGCTGAAAAAGGGGGGAGGTTTCAAAGTCCTCCTTTTTAGGGGGATGCGCGGGGGATCGTAAATGTACCTCATCATTTATCAGAAATGCTATATCAACTCCCTTCAGTTTAACTATCTAATTTTTTTCTTATGTAGTAATTAACTTCAGAAGTTCTGCTGCTGCAAATACATCACGATAGAATGTTAATTGCTCAGTTTTTAAGTAGCAACCACCTCTGTGACCGCGACGGACCCAAGTCACATTTCCCTTGGCAATGGTTTCGTTGGTTTCGAGATCCACACTTTTCCACTCGAAGAATGTATGTTCTCCAGAAAACATCACAATAGGCCAACACATAATAACTCCTGGTTGAGAAATCAACGCCCACCAATGCTGTTCCCTTTCTTTTTGTTCCTCTAGACCAGAATAAGGTCCATCTTGGCACAAATAAACTAAATCTTCTCGATATTCAGCAGTTAAAATATCACCGCGTCCTTGTCTCAAAGCTTCACAATGAGTAGGCCACCACTCTTTATTTTCTTTCTCTATTTGTTCTAATGTGTAGTCAGCAGTTATCTCTGGTAATGTTGCTTCTTTCATGGCAATGATTTTTTCGGCATCGGCAATCATTTTTTCGGCAACATCAGCAGCTACTGGAATAGCTCGGGAATAATCTGCTGTTAGGTCTTTGTAGTAACTTGTGCGCTTGCTCATAATATCTAGATTTGTAGTTGTTTTTTCACTGGTTGAAACAAAATTGCTCGGCGACGTGAGCGATCGTTAAAGAAACCACACTTTCTCGTTTCTCGTAGTTATAGAATTGTGCTTTCTTTGTTCCTGAAGATATTAGTAGATTTTTCGATCTACCCTAATAACGATTAACGATATTTATGATTATGCGGACGGGCCTAAAATTTCATTCAGAGCGCCAAAGCAACCTGCTGCTTTATTAAATCCTGCATAAACACAGGTGAATAATAGCAACTCCTCTATTTCTTCACGGGTAGCTCCCTGTTGCATTGCCATATTAACATGAGCGCCAAAAGGGTTTCCCGGACCTACATGATCTTGATTGACTACATCAATTGCTATTGTAATCAAAGCTTTGGTTTTTTGGTCTATGAGTGGTAGACCCCATGCTTCACCTGCTACACGAGTACAAAAGTCTCCAAATTTGGGGTTGATCCCATTTAAGCCTTCTTGCAGAGCTTTGTCATCTAGGACTGCGTTTTTGTATTCCATAGTTTATCCGCTTAATTTTTCCCACTTGCTATGGTTTTTTGATATTTGTTTCAAGACTGTGTTTGTGTCAGCGTTATAGAGCAATATGGCGTTAGCATTACCTAACATAATCGCTTTACTTACACAGTTTAACATCTAACTTTTTTAGTAAGCTATCGACCTTTGTCAGAGCAGATGACGGCCACTTGCTCAAGGTACTAAATAATATCATTGTCCACGCTCCTGACCAATTTGATTTGCTGTTCAGAGTGAGGCAAATCTATTATATTTGTACGAAACATTTTTTCTATTAACTACATTATCACCTTAACTTAGATTAATTCATTAATTAAATTGATTTTATGATTTTTTTAACTATAACAGGCTAATATTTTCCGATTTAATATTCTAAAATGTTACTTAGGGGTCTAAATTAACAATGATCTAAATCACTTTTGTAGTTTTTTCTGATTACTCAATTACAAGTATTTAAACATTGTTAAGCTTTTCTAAGTTGATGAGAATGAATTAACCGTAATCAGGTTTGACATAAAGGTGATGATTATAACCTATGTGATAAAATTTGTATATACTTAGTTTGTTAATATTAATAATAACAGGACTTACGCAGAGACTCTACTTATGACTAGGGCGAATACCATTCGCCCCTACAAATGGTGCTTTAAAAGTCAATTTGCGTAAGTCATGAATAATTTTGGTAACGGTACTGCAATAGAATCTTTCTAGAGGCGGTGTAATTAATTAAATATGTGAAGCTTTCAAGTTAATCATTGAGAAAATTATGACTAACCTTAAACATAACAATCATTATTTATACCTAGAAAATCAATGGTCAAACGCTAGCCCCCCGAAAACACTGATTGCTATAGACCGCCGGGTTAAAGATTATGACCACTTGCTCAAGGGAGTAAACCAGCAAGCAACAGTAATTCTGGTAGATCCGGATATTGATGGTATTGAGCAAATTACTCAAGCAATATCCGATCGTCCAACCCACAGTCTTCATATAGTTTGTCATGGTAATCCTGGAACCTTATTTTTAGGGAAAACTCCGATAAATCAAGACAATATATTGAGTTATCGTCAATCCCTCAAAAAATGGGGAGTAAGTGAGATTCTTCTCTATGCTTGTGATGTTGCAGCAGATCCATCTAGTCAATTTCTCTCACTCCTCCAACAATTAACCCATGCTAATATTGCAGCTTCTCAATATCCCATCGGTAATGCGGCCAAAGGTGGAACATGGGACTTAGAAACTAAAATTGGAAATTTTGTGCCTAGATCGGCTTTTTCTCCTCAAGCTCTCAAACAATATACTGGGATTTTACATGGTTTTTACTTAGACCAGTTTGGCACTTTTGGGAATGATTATTTAATCGGGACAGAAAGTCCAGATGACATATTAGCTCTAGATGGAGATGATACTCTTGAAGGCTTGGGAAACACCGACCTACTTTCAGGAAATGCTGGTAATGATTTAATCTATGGCAATGAAGGAAATGATATTGCCTATGGTGGTCCTGATGATGATGCTGTATTTGGCTTTGATGGTGATGACATCCTTTCTGGCGATCCAGGTAACGATATAGTAAGTGGAAATGCTGGTAATGATACCCTGGTTGGAGGGGTGGGGAATGATAATATATACGGTGGTTTAGGAGAAGACATTCTGTTTGCGGGGAGTTTAGATGATTATGCAGAGGAGAAAACTATATCCCTCACACCCCCCACAGGAGTTACAGAAACGACGGCAACTGGAGCCTTGACATTTGTTGGTTTTACCACATCAGCTAATCAGTTAGATATTGAAGGAACATTTAGTAATTTAAGCAGTCCCCTACTTACACTGGGAGAAGTTGATCGAGATGGAAACCTTCCCAGTGCCATCCGTTTAGACTGGGGACGTTCGGAGTTAGCAGATTCTGTTGTTCGTAATCTCACAGTTGTTGATAATGGTGATGGTTCTGGAAGCTTTAGTGGCTCGTTAGTTTTAACAAATGCGGAAATTCCTGCCTATTTAGCAGGTGATTACCGTATTAATATTCATACTGTTAATAATCCAAATGGAGAACTACGGGGTCAACTTAGTCCAAATGAAGGTATTCGCTCTTTTCAAGCTCAATTGGATGGAAGTCAAAATGGTGTTCCTTCCCTTGCTACTGGAGAGGCATTCCTTACCCTGAATGAGACTCAAACAGCAGTAGGTTATTCGATCGATCTTGAAGGTCTGAATTTAGTGGCAGATCCGGCACAGCGGACTGAAGCTCAAGATGTAACAAAAATACATCTTCATCAAGGTGATATTGGTGCTTCTGGGCCTCATCGTTTGAATATTTTTGGTCTTCCGAGCGAGGACGATGCAGATTTAATTGTTGATTATGAACAGGAAATTCTTACAGGAATATGGGATGACACAGATGCTTCTTTGTCAGAGCAAAGTAATCCCATGAGTACAAAATTTGTTTCAACCAGCACTGAAGAATTACTCAGAAATGGTTTATATATTCAAGTTCATACTAATGCTTTTCCAGATGGTGAAATTAGGGGACAAGTATTAGCAACTAATAATAATTTACTTGGTGGTGATGGGGACGATGTTTTAGTAGGTAGTTATGGTAATGATTTTCTAGATGGGGGACTGGGTAACGATACTTTAGCAGGACTCAATGGTAATGACAACTATCTCTTAACTCAGGGTGCTGGTGTAGATTTAATTTTCTTTGAAGATGGTTTTGATTTATTGGCTTTATCAGGTGGATTAACTTTTGAGAACCTAAACATTTTGCCAGGTACAAGTGAAGATTTAACTTCTGTATTAAGCCAAAATAATACATTAATTCAAGTTGCTGCAACAGGAGAATTATTGGCTTCTTTATCGATGGTTTCACCTACTTTAATCAATGCTGATGATTTTGTGGTAATTAATTAATAGATATCTCCAATAATCAAAAATCAAATCAATCCCATACGCATAAATCATCAATTATTTCCCCTCCTGGGAGGGGTTAGGGGTGGGTTCCCTACTCCCTACTCCCTACTCCCTACTCCCTCTTTTCCGGAGAGGTCTAATAGTTAAATTTGATATAGCAATTCTCAAGAAGTTTGAGGTACAAAATTGTTTGCTTTAGGGAGTAGGGACGTTGCATACAACATCCCTACAGATTAGTATAGCAATGTGCGCTGGCATATTTACACATTATTTTTTGTACACCTTTTCGCTTACTGCACTTTGAACTGGAAATTGTAAGTACCTGAGTGCTCATTGCTATAATTTGGGACACAGGGAATAGTGGTGCGACCCCGCGTCGGCGACAGACGCACCTGGTAGCGCACTCCTGTGAGAAAAACAATTTACCTCAGTAACTTAAGAAATGCTATAATTTAATATTCTAGAATAACAATACAAATACTTAAAGGAAATACACTGGAATTCAATACTGTTGGTTTAATACCAAACCTGCTTTAATAAGAAGATATTAACAAAATTCAAAACCCTTGCCCGATCAAGATTTGGACACTTAGATAAGTACTCTATAATAACCAGACATGATATAACACCAGGACAAGTGGGAAATTTAGATGACTTAATCTTAAATAGTGGTCAATTGTATGCTCCTTTTGTCACAACATTTAGTATTGATGGAGGTGTTACTAATTTTGCTTATGCAGAAGCTAACCCAGACCGCTCGACTCGAATCATTTCTTTAGGAACTAATTAGGGCTTGCTGATTAAATCTAAAAGCATTGACATATAAAGACAAGTGCCTTTTTTTAGCCTTTAAAAAGTACCTGGTTTTCAGCTCTTCACGCTCAAAAATTTAGTATTTTAGGCGCATAGTTGGGCAGAAAAATCATTCTTACAAAACTTAGCTCCTACTTCCTCGCTCATTCCCATTTCTCCTGTCTCCTACCTACTACCCTAGCAAAAAGACTTTCCATACGCAAACCCTAATTATTTTGGCATTGAAGATGGGGCAATTGGTTTAGCTAATAATGATTTTAATGATGTGATATTCCATCTCAATATGACCTTTGCCAATGTACCTTTTCCCATTCTATAAAACTATGATTAATAGTGTTAATATAGCCAAAAAAAATCCTGATCGATTAACCCTTGAAAAAGGCAGAAGGCAGCTATGCTGTTTGTGTAGCATGACTTAGGAAAGACAGAAGGAAAAATTACTTATGGATAGTCTTCAAAACGTCACTTCGCGTCTACAAATCCCAAACAATTTTCAGTACCGTGTAAGTAGGTAGGCACGAAAAAAACTAAGTATTTCAACAATGAATAATGAATAATGAATAATGAATAATTACCTCTTCTTTTCAAGGAGAGGATTGACTAATAATGAAAATTTTTCTTCTCTTGGTCGATTGGATATGGCGAGGAGACCTCGCCATCCCATCCTAACGGACTGCTCCGCAAACGACCGCTTATTATCCCCTTAAAAGGGGAGGCTTTAAACCACAATTTTTCGGTAAAAAAAAGTAAGGTAGCTCTGAAGCCTCTTCCCTTCTTCCTTCTGCTCTCTGCATCCTGCCTTGATCTAACTATAAATTTTAACGCCTACCTACTTAGACGTTGGAATATTAAACCCACCACAGATAAAGATAATTTTCAATTTTATCCGTAGTAATACTCGAAAAGAGAATTTTTGTCAGTAAATATTTCTAATCTCTGAAACTATCTCAGAAAAAAATTTGTAAAAAATCCATCTAATATCCCTACAAAGATTGCTGAAAAGCCTCAAAATCAATATTTCTTGAAATGTCTAAATAAATCTATTGACTTTGACAAAATGTCTTACTATAATAAAGGGATGGATAGCTATATAATTATTCATATTTTTCACTAAAATTCACAATTAAAATATCAATGGAACTAGTAGCAAGTCAAACTTCTTTGCCTGCATACGAACAGGCTCCATTCTATTCATTTCCTGAAGGTCTTCAACTACCAGAACAGAATTTTGTTGACTCACAATGGACTTCTTTTCCCGCAGGTGAAGCGAATCAGTTCCAAATTGTCACAACTCCAGAAGATGCCATTGTAACAAAACCAATAATTGAAGCAGACGGAGAAATAGGAACTCTTACAGAAACTAATTTAATACCAACTAATGTTGAAGCTTTCGAGCAAGTTCTCCAAGGTGATGTTCCCTTCGACCGCGATCGCGTTCAAATTATCAATACAATCTCCACAGAAGACCACCCAATTACCCCCTACACTTATTCTCCAGCTACTGTTCCCTTTGATACCGGTCCTACTCCTCACGTTCACTGGTTTGATGCCGAGTGGTTTTATGTAATTGAAGGGCAATTAGACCTGTGGTTTGGTGACCCAGGAGCTTACGCACCCGGAGAAATTCCTGGAGTCAATGTACCAACAGAAGACACTTATAATTATGTTCGTCTCAATGAGGGTCAAATTGTTTATACTCCAGCCGGAACCCTACACTCATTCCGAAATCCTAACCAGGAGCGGGCAACAATGGCTAGTATCTGGTTTAGACAAGAGAACCCAGCAAACCCCGACTTTCCTGTTCCCGAAGGTGGAATTGAACAATTTTTTACCCACCCTCAAATTGGCATCCAGTTAGATAACCCAGATGCTTCGGAAGCTTTTGTTACAGGTTTGACGGACGAAGAAACTCTGGCTAGGATTGACAATTGGGCAACTTTATTTCCTGAATATAGCGTTGTTATCAGTTCAGGATTTGGTGAATATCTATCGGAAGATGGAAATGGAAATGGAAATAATCCAGAAGATCCTAATCCTAATGGAAGTGTGGTATTTGAATATGACCCTGCATTGCTAGATGGTCAAACCGAACTGCTTGATTCCCTGTGGTTGAATACTCCTTATGTTCGTCCAAATAACCCAGTGGAGAATACAATTGTAGGAGACCAAGGTGATAATGAATTGGTAGGAAGTTCAGTCAATGATAGTGTTTTAGGTCTTCCAGGAAATGACATTATTAATGGGTTAGAAGGAGATGACAACGTCTTTGGAGGTAAGGGCGATGACTTTATAATTGACGATCGCGGTGGGAATGATAATCTTTATGGAGACCAAGGTAACGATTCTATTTTTGGTGGTTTAGGTGAAGACTTCATTAATGGGGACACTGGTGATGACGATCTATTTGGAGAAGATGGTAATGATACGATTTTGGGTGGTGATGGTGCAGATATAATTGATGGTGGCTCAGGTGACGATTTAATTAGTGGTGGTGGTAGGGATGACATCATCAATGGCCAAGCAGGAAATGATACTATTCGTGGTGGTGGAGGTCGCGATCGCTTTATCCTGGGAGCTGGTTTTGGGACAGATGAAATTTCTGACTTTGAAGATGGTTTAGATGTATTTGAGCTAATTAATTTAACTGTTAATGATTTAACGGTTACTTCTGTAAATGAAGTGACTCAAATTCAGGTTACAAGTACGGGTGAAGTTTTAACTACTTTATTAGATGTTTCGCCTGATGTAATTGGAATTGAAGATTTTATTTAATATAAGGTAAGTAAGAGGGAAGAAGGAAGAAGGAAGAAGGCTGAAAAGCCTGAAAAAACTTAAATTTCTTGTAAATATTTACTTTTTGGTTTACATAAACTATATCTGCTCCTATGATATTATCATTAATATCATAGGAACGGTTTTACTCCGCAACATTTCTCGTAGCATGAACTAGGAAAAAGCATTCTCATAAACCAACATACATAAGTTTTGTTGGGTTTCCGGGGTTCCTCAACCCAACCTACACAAATCCCAATTTTTTATTACAAGTATTTATATTGTCTAATTAGGTAATCAAAAAAGAGTATCATTGGTTTAGACAATACCTAATAGTTCAAAATTTAAGGATTTCAACATGAATCAAGCAAATGAAGACAAAAAAATTACACTTGTTTTAGCTGGAAAATACAAAATTAAACCGGAAAAACGAGAACGATTTTTAGAACTCGCAAAACCTGGTTTTGAAGAAACTCATAAAGAAGCTGGAAATATTAGTTATACTTTGTATGAAGAGTTTGATAATCCTAATACCTTTTTATATTTTGAAGAATGGGTAGACCGAGAAGCTCTTAATTCCCATCTTAAGCAACCTTACATTTCACCTTTAATTGAAGAAATATCGGAACTTTTAGCTGAAGATGCAGAAGTGAGAGTTTATGATATTGATAAATTGAGCTTCGGACTTTAATACTTATATCAAATCACATTAATTAACAATGTAGATTCAAGCCCCCTAAATTCCCCAATTTTGGGGGACTTTTACCAGCTAATGGATTCTTGTTCCCCCCAGAATTGGGGGGCTAGGGGGGCAAAATTCAGTATCAAAAAAATTTTCAGATATCCTCTAAGAGCGATCGCTACAGAAAATAACAGTTAAGAAAATAAATAGCATCTTTAAATGCAGAAATATATTATTTTATCAATTTTTTTATTCATATTCTTTTTTGCTGTTGCACCTCCCGCAGCAGCATCTTTTTGTCGTAACTATAACGGCAATAAAATTTGTATTCTCAGTATTAAACGCAGTGCTAAAAACTATTGGGAATACCGAGCAGAAGTTAGTATTAATGGTAATAGAAAACCATTGGAAATTTATAATTGTCGCACTAAAAATAAAATACAAAAAAATGGTAAGATTATCAAATTTCAACCTAATGGTGCGGGTAAATTAATTTGTAATGTTCTGAATAAATAGTCATTTGAAGAAGGAAGTAAGGAAGAAGAAAAGTGGGAATACACTTGTCGTGCTGTTTCAGTTAACTACCTGCTACTAGCTGCTATATAATTGAAGTAGTATATGAAAAAACTCTTCAGCCACAAATACACTCAACATATGTAGCCGGAATAGACTTAGGGATTGACAGTAAGGTAGCTCTATCTACAAACAAGCCTGGTGTTAAGCCTATGCTTGTTAACGGGAAGCCACTAAAAAGTGTTAATCAGCTTTACAACAAGCGTAAAGCCAAGTACCAAAGTCATCTTAAAGGGAACAGAAAAAGCAGCCGTAAGATAGAAGCATTGAGTTATCATCGAAACCGTTTTGTAGAGAATTATCTGCATAACACCAGCAAATTAGTTGTCAATTATTTAGTAACTAATAATATTGGTACTGTAGTCATAGGAAAAAATGATAACTGGAAACAAAGTGCAAATATCGGCAAAAAAAACAACCAAAATTTCACCCAGATACCACATGATAAGTTAGTCAAGCAAATTACTTATAAATGTCAGCTAGCAGGGATTAAGGTAATTGAAACAGAAGAAAGTTACACCAGTAAAACATCTGCTATTGACTTAGAAAAGCCAATATGCTATTGAATTCTATGTAGGCAAGCGAGTCAAACGTGGTTTATTCAGGAGTGGAACTGGTATAGTCATTAATGCCGATGTTAATGGCAGTCTTCAAATAATTAGAAAGAAATTCCCAGAGGCATTTACTGCCGTTTGCGTAGCATTCCGTAGGATGGGAATAGTGAGCTGCGCCGAGAGCGCCAGTATTGGTTAATCCAATATCAAGATAAAAGCTGTCACGATTTTCTACAGTTTTATTCGTACGGTTGATAGCTATAAAATTTCTCTCTGAAATTCATACTGATTAAGAATCCGTATCCGCATTTTTGACAATATCCATGCCTAAAATGCAATCCTTCGCTGCTACAGTTGGCAGATAAATTCTTTCTCCTCGCCATCGACTGTGCTTTTCATCAGCAGCTAAATGCTCCGGCATTTCCTCGTGTACAGTAATTAGAGAGCAAAATCTAAAAGTTGTTAGTGTAGTAAAACGTTTTAAAGGACAAAATTATCCTGCGATCGCCGGCAACTTCACTGTCAATAAAAAACCTATGATTTTTTACCTTATTACAAGCTTGGTATGAAGAACTAAATTTAAGTTCTTGATCAAGAATAATTGTATTTACTAACATAAACATAACCTAAAAAAAGAATGATGAGAAATTACCAAAAAGCAATTCAAGCATGGAAAGATGAAATTGGCAGTAGTAAAGTCGAAAGTTCTAGAGAAGTAACAAAAAAGTATACTCAAAACATTACAGAATATGAAACTGAACCATTAGTAGCTATATTAAAACCTGAGAACAGAAGTGAGCTTGAAAAAATTGTAGCAGTTGCTAACCAATACCATGTACCTATTTATGTAGTAAGTACCGGAAAAAACTGGGGTCTTGGCTCAAAAATACCGATCACAAAAGGATGTGCTTTAGTAATCCTTAGTTTCATGAATCATATAAGAGAAGTCAATGAAAAATACCGATATGCAATTATTGAACCAGGAGTTACGCAAAAAAAATTATCTGATTATTTATTGAAGAATACAAATTTAATGTTACCTTCTACAGGTTCAGCCGAAAATACTAGCATTGTAGGAAATCTCTTAGACAGAGGTAGTGTTTTTTTTGCTCATCGTTATGAATTTCTGACAGGATTAGAAGTATTATTGGGTAATGGAAAAATAGTAAGAACAGGATTCTGGCATTATTTTGATGTTGATGAAACAAAAAAACCGATATTCTTCCATCCACCGGGAGTAGGACCAGATATCAACGGGATGTTTACACAATCGAATCTAGGAATTGTCACTGCTATGGTAGTACGTCTAAAACCTCGGATACCAACTACTATCGTTTATGGGGAATTCAAAGAAAAAAGCCTTGTAGAATTTATAAATACGTTTATCCAACTTAAAGAAATTAAATTAATAAATAATTGGCTGATGATTACTAATAAAAATGATCCGAGAACCACTGTTGCTAATCAGTTTAATTATACAGGTGATTGGTCAGCTATATTTAACTTTTATGGGACAGAAGAAATCAAAAGTTTGTGTACGGAAAAAGTTAAAACTAAAATTGGTAATTTGTGTGATCATTTGATTTTTTTGAATAGTGAAGCGGAAGAATCTTTGTCTCATAGATATCATTCAATATTACAAATGTTAGGGAATGGAATTCCTTCTAATTATAGTATAGAGACAATGGGAGAAATGAACAAATTTGAATTTCAAAATTCAGAATATGAGATTGATTTTTATAAGAAAATTCCTGGTTTTATAGCTGTAACCCCAGCAATTCCTTTTGAATCTATGGTAATTAAAAAGGTGATATATTTAGTGAATCAAGTTTCTCAAGAATTTAATGTAACACCTTTTCATAATTTTGTAAGTATAGGAGAAATGGCTCTTGAAGGGCTATTTAGAGTCTACTTTGATCGTGAAAAACAGCAAGAAATAACAAATGCACATCAATGGGCGAAACACTTAAATAGAGAATTGGAAAAAATAGGAATTTATCCTTATCGCATGAGTATTAAAGAAATGAATCACTTTAGCGATCGCCACAATGATCCTTATTGGGAAACGATTGGTGGTATTAAAAAACTACTGGATCCTAATAATATTATTTCTCCTGGGAACTATTGTGTCGAAAATATTTAGTAATCCGTTCTTAGAAACCTACGATAATCTATAAAAATCTATGATTATCGGTTGGCAATAAGAGAGCCACCACCCCCCCCTTCAGCACAAACATATTTACCGTTATGGGCAATTAATGAAATCAAAAAGTTTGACATAATTCAATCCTTCAAAGAATAATTACTAAGACATAATAGCAATGTATGACTTTTTAGTGAATATAAAAATTCTTTCCCCCCTTTCAAAGGCAGGGCTGTTTCAAAGTATTGTAGATTAACGATTTAGAGAGAACGGAAGATAAAGGAATAGTGGAATAGTTAAATTTGCCAAAATTTGCCGATGTTGAGCGCAAATAAGCGCCTTTAAGCTCTGAGAGAATATTTGGTTCAACGTCGCTTAAAAACCTCTATCCCCGTGTCTCCGTGTCCCCGCATCCCCGTGTCTATCGAGAATGAAACAGCCCTCCCTTTCAAAGGGCAGGGCTAATTCTTTGTCATAGCGAGAATATTGACAACCCTATATTTTTTTGAGTTCCCCCTCTTCCTCCTCTTCCCCCTCTTCCCCCTCTTCCCCCTCTTCCTTTTTTCTCTGGTGACAATAAATAGACCCTGCCCTTTCAAAGGGGGGCAAGGAGGGATGCCTTCTTCCTTCTACTACACCACAAAATTAACCAATTTTCCAGGCACCACAATTACCTTTTTAATATCCTTACCTTCCAAATGACGCTGCGCGACTTCTGACTCTCGCGCTAACTTTTCCAAAGTCGCCTTATCTGCTTGCGCTGACACCTGAATAGTTCCCCTAGTTTTACCCTTAATCTGAATTACCAAGGTAATTTCATCTACAACCAAAGCATCTGGGTCAAACTTAGGCCAAGGGTGGGTATGCACAGAACCAAAATTACCAGCAATTTGCCACAATTCCTCAATAATATGAGGTGCAAACGGCGCCAACAACAACAACAAAGTTTCCAAACCTTCCGCATAAATAGGCGAATCTTTACAACTAGCATCAGCAAGAGCGTTACTCAATTTCATCATCTCAGAAACGGCAGTATTAAACTGATAATCTCCATCTAAATCTTCTGTTACTTCCTTAATAGCAATATGCACCGCCCTGCGTACATCTTTCTCTGCTTTTGTTAACTCTTTAGCAAGCCTAGTTTCTATCCAACTCAACCCTTTCTGTAAATCATTCTTAGTCTCTTGTTGAGTTTCTGGGTGATTAAACTTTGCTTCTATTGCTGCTTTCACATCAGCAGCAGCATAAACTTTCACCACATTTTTAAGTTTAAAAGCAGCAAGATTTTTCGTGATTTCAGTAATCAAATATCGCGACCAACCCAACTGTTTCAAGTCTGCTTGAGTAACACCGCTATTTTTTACTTTCAACTCACTTAAACTATGATTTGCAGCAAATTCAGTTATCAATAACCACACCCGGTTGAGGAAACGAAACTGTCCTTGCACATCAGCATCATCCCACTCTAAATCTTTTTCCGGTGGCGCTTTAAACAAGATAAACATCCGCGCTGTATCAGCTCCATATTTTGACATCACATCTAAAGGATCGACACCGTTATATTTAGATTTAGACATCTTCTCAAAAAAGACTTCCAACTCATCTCCAGTTTTCGGGTCTTTGGGGTCTTCCGGGTTGACTTCAGCAGAGGGAATATATTTACCCGTAACTGGATTTTTGTAGGTGATACCTTG
This sequence comes from Okeania sp. SIO2B3, assembly GCF_010672525.1. GTDB lineage: Bacteria > Cyanobacteriota > Cyanobacteriia > Cyanobacteriales > Microcoleaceae > Okeania. The sequence continues at coordinate 60,305 of NZ_JAAHGH010000025.1, forward strand.
CACCATTCCTTGAGTTAACAACCTTTGGAAGGGTTCGTCAAAATTGCATAGACCTCTGTCGCGCAATACTTTAGTAAAAAATCTGGAATACAACAAATGCAAAATTGCGTGTTCGATACCACCCACATATTGGTCTACAGGCAACCAGTCATTTACCACTTCTGAGTCAAATACCTGTTGTTCGTTGGTTGCATCTGGATAACGCAAATAATACCAAGACGAATCAATAAAAGTATCCATGGTATCCGTTTCCCGTTTTGCGGGAGTGCCACAACTCGGACAAGGAACATTCACCCAATCTTCCAATTTTGCCAACGGTGACGGACCGCGACCAGAAAATTCTACACTGTCTGGCAATTTCACAGGTAAATCTTCATCTGGTACAGGTACAGCCCCACATTTCGGACAGTGAATAATAGGTATTGGCGCTCCCCAATAACGTTGTCTCGAAATTAACCAATCTCGCAAACGATATTGTACGCGACCTTCCCCATAACCTTCCTCTTCTGCAAGTTCAATAATTGCTTTTTTAGCGACAGTAGATTTTTCACCATTAAACGGACCGGAATTCACCATGGTGCCAACATCGGTATAAGCATCTGTAAGTTCCCAGTCATCATTATCGGAGTCATCTGGCACAATGACATTTGTAATTGGTAGATCGTATTGTTTGGCAAACTGGAAGTCTCGTACATCGTGAGCGGGTACTCCCATAACTGCACCTGTACCATATTCATAGAGTACATAGTCGGCGATCCAGATGGGAATTTCTTGGTTGTTGAATGGGTTGATAGCTTTGCCACCTGTGGGAACGCCACGTTTTGGTTTGTCTTCAGCGGTGCGTTCTAGTTCACTTTCGGCACCTACTTCTTGAATGAAAGTTTCGACGGTAGTTTGTTGTTCTGGGGTTGTTACCTGTGCTGTTAAAGGATGTTCGGGAGCTAAGACAACGTAGCTAACGCCGTAGACTGTATCGGGTCTGGTGGTAAAGACACCAATTTTTTTATCCATCCCCACTATGGGAAATTCGAGGTAAGCACCAACGGATTTACCTATCCAGTTGGCCTGCATAGTTTTAACTCTTTCTGGCCAACCAGGCAATTTGTCCAAGTCATTGAGGAGTTGTTCGGCATAGTCGGTAATTTTGAAGAACCACTGACGCAACAATTTACGTTCGACTTTTGCCCCGGAACGCCAGGAACGACCTTCGCCATCTACTTGTTCGTTGGCAAGTACGGTTTGGTCGATGGGGTCCCAGTTAACGGCGGATTCTTTTTGATAAGCGAGACCTGCTTGGAAAAATTGGAGGAATATCCATTGGGTCCAACGGTAGTATTCGGGGGAGCAGGTAGCGACTTCTTTTTCCCAGTCGATGGAGAAACCCAAACGTTGGAGTTGTTCTTTCATTTGGGCAATATTTTGGTAGGTCCATTTGCTGGGTGGAATGCCACGGTCAATGGCTGCGTTTTCTGCTGGTAGTCCAAATGCGTCCCAACCCATGGGGTGCAGGACACGATAACCTTGCATCCGTTTGAGTCGGGCAATGACATCGGTGATTGTGTAGTTACGAACATGACCCATATGTAAGTTCCCGGATGGGTAGGGGAACATGGATAGAGCGTAGAATTTTTGTTTATTCTTGTCTGTAGGGGTTTTATTTTGGTTTTGTTCGGTCCAGATTTTTTGCCACTTTTGTTCAATGGATACAGGGTTATATTTGGAGTCCACAGTTTTTCTCCGTATTATTTTCGATAGTCTTGTTTTCTTGATTATTTTTGCATATAGCAGAAGGCAGAAGGAAGAGGGAAGAAGGAAGAAGGAAAAACCTTGCTTTGTCTGAGTTTTAAGCTTTTTATATGCCGTAACAGTAATGACGACTGCTATATTCCCCGACTTTGAGGATTTATGGTTACATTATACTACTAAGTGTAATATATAAAGTTCGGAAAGGTTATAATTTTTTTTGGTTGTGGGAATATTATTGGCAACTTCTACACTGCATAACTTTGGGAGAAATAGAAATATTAGTAGTCGGAGCGATCGAGAATAGGATGTAAAAATTTAATTGCTTCCTTTCCCCTAAAAACCCACTAATGACCATGAACAATTACCCGATTTTTTCTGACCAGGGCTATCAAATAATTAGAGAACTCGGACACAATAATATTGGCGGGCGAGTTACTTATTTAGCTAAAAACATCAACACTCAAAAAAAGGTAGTTATCAAACAATTTCAATTTGCCAAACTAGGAGCAACTTGGGCAGAATATGATGCCTACTCTCAAGAAATTGAAGTATTAAAAAGTCTCCAGCATCCAAGTATTCCTCAATACTTAGATTCTTTTCAAACTGTTGATGGTTTTTGCATGATTCAAGAATATATTAATGCGGAATCTGCTGTTACTTTTCGTCAGTGGCAACCCCAAGAAATTAAACAGATTGCTATTTCAATTTTAGAAATTTTAGTCTATCTACAAAATCAACCACAACCAGTTATTCATCGAGATATTAAACCGGAAAATATCTTAATTGATGAGCAATTAAATGTTTATTTAGTAGACTTTGGTTTCGCCAGAATGGGAGGAGGAGAAATAGCAGCAAGTAGTGTTGTTAAAGGTACGATGGGATTTATGTCTCCAGAACAAATGTTTAATCGCGAACTAACAACAGCATCAGATTTATATAGTCTTGGTGCTACATTAATTTGTTTATTAACTGGGATAAAATCTGGGGATATTGGCAATTTAATTGATGCAAATTATCGGATAATTTTTAGTCATTTAGTCCCGCCATTAAAAAGAGGTTGGATTAATTGGTTGGAAAAGATGACGGAACCAAAACCTACTGATAGATATGAAAATGCTAAGAAGGCTTTAGCTGTTCTGAGACCTTTAGATGTTAATCGTTTACCGAAAGTTAGAATTAGTCAAATAAATCTAAAATTTACTAGCAATAGATGGGGAGAAAAATTAACAGAAACAATCATAGTTAGTAATCCAATTCTAGGCACAATTTTATCTGGAAGGTGGGAAGTTGCTCCCCATGTAAATGACCCTCCTCATACTCCTTATGACCATAGTTGGATTTCATTTACACCTAATAAGTTTGAAGGCAATAATGTAGCGTGTGAAATTACAGTCGATACCAGTAAGTTAGTAGAAAATGAAACTCATAAAAGGGAGATATTTTTACATAATAACTCAGCATCAGAAATTGAAACTATAAATGTTGAGGTGAAAACTGCTAGTGTGCCTAAATTAGAAGCTGGCTCTGTTTTGATGTTCTTTTTTTATCGCTTTGTTGTGGCAGCGGTTATATTTTCCAGTTTTAGTTTATTCAAATTCAATCCGGCATTTATTCCGTTGGCAGTAATATGTATAGCAATATGTGCTTTCGTTTATTCCACAACTGAACCCCTACTTTTTACTGAACCCCTACTTTTTACTGAACCCCTACTTTTTACTGAACCCCGAATTTCAAAAGACATAGATTTCGCTTATACAATAGCTATTTTAATTTCTATTTTAATTTCTATTGTAATTTCTATTTTAATTTCTATTTTAATTTTTATATTTCCTGGACTGCTCATTCTTATAATCGGTTTGACAATCAGTTTTCTTATCTTCTACGAAATACAAGAAATATTCACAGCTATTTTAGCAATAGGACTAGACTTCAGCTTAATTAGAACTTTTAAGGTTTTTTCTGAAGTCATTCCTCAACTAGACTGCCTTACTTTAGGAGAAATTTTAGCCTCAGCAATAGTAGCGGTCGCCTCTATTTTTGCTACTCTAATACCCCTAATTTATTTCATATCCAAACCTGTCAAAATATTTTCTAAATACAGAAAAGCAGAGCCAAACTTGATTAAACCATAACCACAATGCAAGTATTAGGAAAATCTCCTATAACCTAACTGCTTTGTGTTCTTTAAAATCTACTAAAAACCCATGAATAATTACCCTAACTTTTCTGACAATGGCTATCAAATAATTAGAGAACTTGGTCACAATAATATTGGTGGGCGAGTCACTTATCTAGCCAAAAACATCCACACTCAAAAAAAGGTAGTTATCAAACAATTTCAATTTGCCAAACTAGGAGCAACTTGGGCAGAATATGATGCCTACTCTCAAGAAATTGCAGTCTTAAAAAGTCTCCAGCATCCAGGGATTCCTAAATACTTAGATTCTTTTCAAACTACGGATGGTTTCTGCATGATTCAAGAATATATTGCAGCAGAATCTGCTGTAATTTATCGTCAGTGGCAACCTCAAGAAATTAAACAGATTGCTATTTCAATTTTAGAAATTTTAGTCTATTTACAAAGTAAACGAAAACCTGTTATTCATCGAGATATTAAGCCAGAAAATATTTTAATTGATGAGCAGTTAAATGTTTATTTAGTAGACTTTGGTTTTGCCAGAATGGGAGGAAGAGAAATAGCAGCAAGTAGTGTTGTTAAAGGTACGATGGGATTTATGTCTCCCGAACAAATGTTTAATCGGCAATTAACAAAAGCCTCAGATTTATATAGTCTTGGTGCGACGTTAATTTGTTTATTAACTGGGATAAAATCCGCAGATATTGGTAATTTAATTGATGGGAATTATCGGATAATTTTTCGTCATTTAGTTCCACCGCTACAAAGGGGTTGGATTAATTGGTTGGAAAAGATAACAGAACCAAAATATACTGATAGATATGAAAATGCGGAGGTAGCTTTAGCTGCTGTTCGAGTTTTAGATGTCAATCGTTTACCAAAACTTAGAATTAGTCAAACAAATCTGGAATTTGCTAGTGATAAATGGGGAGAAAAATTAGCAGAAACAATAATAGTTAGTAATCCAATTCCAGAAACAATTTTATTTGGAAGGTGGGAAGTTGCTCCCCATGTAAGTGACCCTCCTCATACTCCTTATGACCATAGTTGGATTTCATTTACACCTCATAAATTTGAAGGCAATAATGTAAAGTGTAAAATTACAGTCGATACCAGTAAGTTAGTAGAAAATGAAATTTATAAACGGGAGATAATTTTACATAATAATTCAGAATTAGAAACTCACAAGATAAATATTCAGGTGAAAACTGCTAGTGTGCCTAAATTAGAAGCTGCCTCCATTTTGGAGTTCTTTTTTGCTCGCTTTTTCGTGGCAGTAGCTATATTTTGCGGGTTTAGTTTATTGCAATTCAATCCTCTATTGATTTGGTGGGCAGTAGGATCTATAGCAATATCTGGTTTAGATAATTTCGTAAACAAAAAAACTGTTACATAAATTGATTTTTTATCTATAGTAACTATAATAACTATTGTACCTTTTATACTGATTTTAAATAGTCTAGGAGAGTTATTGATTATAATGTTATATGCGACACTACTAATGTTCCCAATTTTGTTTTATTTAGCTAGGCCGTATTTGTTGATATTGGCAAAAGCAATTCAATTAATCATACCTAAAAACGAGATATATCAATTGTTCTCTAAAATAGAAAAAAGACTTATAAATCTTTTAACAATAGGACTAGACATTAGCTTAGTTATAACTTTTAAGATTTTTTATGAAGTCACTCCTCAACTACACTGCTTTACTTTAGGAGAAATTTTAGACTCAGCAATAGTAGCGATCGCCTCTCTTTCTATTACCCTAATACCCCTACTTTATTTAATCTTGAAACCTGTCAGAATATTTTCTAAATACAGAAAAACAGAGCCAAACTTAATTAAACCATAATCAAAATCTAGCCTTCTGGAATCAGATTCTAGGATTTAATTTTTTCCTATTCCTTGTCATCTAAAAAACTACTAATTACTATGAACAATTACCCCAACTTTTCCAACTACGGCTATCAAATAATCAAAGAACTCGGACACAACCGTGCAGGTGGAAGAGTAACCTATCTTGCCACAGAAATTAACACTCAAAAAACAGTAGTAGTTAAACAATTTCAATTTGCTACAACTGGAGCACATTGGTCAGAATATCAAGCTTATGAAAGAGAAGTTCAAGTATTAAAAACACTAGACCATCCCAACATTCCCCACTACTTAGATTCCTTCCAAACACCATCAGGTTTTTGTATGGTACAGGAATATAAAAACGCTATTTCTTTAGCAAATTTAGCAACTTCTCAAAAATGGCAACCCCAACAAATTAAACAAATAGCAATTTCAGTTCTAGAAATTCTTAAATATCTCCAAAACAGAATTCCACCTGTAATTCATAGAGACTTAAAACCAGAAAATATTCTAGTAGATAACCAGATGAACATTAGCCTAGTAGACTTTGGTTTTGCCAGGATAGGAGGAGGAGAAGTTGCTGTTAGTAGCGTAGTCAAAGGTACATTAGGATTTATGCCTCCAGAACAAATGTTTAATCGCGAATTAACAACAGCATCAGACTTATATAGTCTCGACGCAACATTAATTTGTTTATTAACAAACACCCCCGCAACAGAAGTAGGCAGTCTCATGGATGACATGGGAAAAATTAATTTTCAGCAGCAAGTAAACCACCTCAGTCAAGACTTTATTGTCTGGCTAGAAAAAATGGTACAACCTAATTATAAAGATAGGTATTCATCAGCAGAATTAGCCCTTGACGCTTTAATTCCTTTAGAAGTATTAGCCCCTTCTAGAAGACAAAATTTGACCCAAACGGCATTAATTACCACTATTGTATATATGGCAATTTTGAGTGGCGCTTTTGCTATATTCAGAGCTTATAATATTCAACTAAATCAACCCCTTGTATCCACGAAAATAGAAGATTCATATCAAGCTCAAAACAAACCATTTCAAAACAAAAGGAAATGCCTCAATCATCGAAAATAGTTACAGCAGTTTTTTTAGTTTATGAAGCACAAAGTTTGAGAAATTCATAAACAAAGGAAATATACTCAGAAAAACTGTACTTCACCATTTCAATAAAATGCTAGAAGTAGACTTTGATTTTCTCGAAGTTGAATAATTATTTCTCAACAAGCTTCTTACAGCAGTGGCTTTAAAAAATTTATCAACTCTATTATCAGTCGTCAATATAATCTTCTTGAAAAGCTTTCAACAATTATAGCAATATGATTTTATTTGTGAGATATTGGAAACTTTTAGGCAACAGGCAACAGCTCCGGAAGGCAACAGAGAAGAAGAAAAAAACGTATAATATGAATGTAATAATTACTATATTCTGTACTTTTAAGGAACACTTCAATTCTCACAACTGATTCCTGATTGCTATAATAATTACCTCTCCTTGAAAAGAAGAGGATTGACTCAAAGGAAATTTTTTATTTATTATCCCCTTAAAAGGGGAGGCTTTAAACCACTATTTTTCGGTAAATTTTAACAGCTAATAACTGATAACTAACCATTATTCTTCAAAATATGAAATCTGTTATTCACAATGGCTTTCTCAGATTAGCTTTAGTCAACATTTTATCTAATTTAATGGTGCCTTTAGCAAGTCTAGTAGACTTAGCCTTTTTAGGTTATTTAGATGAAATTCATCATTTAGCAGGAGTTTCCCTAGCCACAATTTTATTTAACTATATTTACTGGACTTTTGGCTTTTTACGGATGGGTACTACTGGTACAACTGCTCAAGCTAGAGGAAGTGAAAATCATCAGGGAGTAAAACAAATTTGTCTACGCAATTGCTTAATTGCTTTAGCTATTGCCACGATAATTATAATTTTCAAATATCCTTTGCGAGAAATTGGCTTTACTTTACTTAGTGCAACTCCAGAAGTAAAAGCTAGTGGTATTAGCTACTATCAAAGTTTAATTTGGGGTGCCCCTGCTACCTTATTAAACTTCGTATTAATAGGTTGGTTTTTAGGACTAGAACAAGGAGGAAAAGTTTTACTACTATCAGTATTTAATAAAGGCACAAATATTATCTTAGATTATATTTTTATTGTCCGTTGGGGATGGGAAAGTAGCGGTGCGGGTAGTGCTACAGCAATAAGTCAATATATTACTTTAGTTGTAGGCATAATTTGTGTTTTTAACTTAATATCTTTGACAGAAATTCCTCAGTTAATCAAAGATATTTGGCAACCTCAAGTAATTAGAGAAACTTTTATTCTCAATCGAGATATTCTGATTCGCACTTTTGCCCTAATTTCTACTTTTGCTGTATTTACTAATTTAAGTTCATACATAAATACTCTAGTTTTAGCAACTAATACCCTGTTATTACAGGTAGTGACATTAGCAGCTTATTTTATTGACGGTTTAGCTTTTGCCACAGAAAGTCTAGCAGGTAAAAGTTATGGTGAAGGAAATCAAGAACAATTAAAGGTATTAGTAAAATTGTCAGGAATAATTAGTGTGAGTATCGGGTTAACTTTTGCTCTAATATTCTGTCTATTCCCTACTCCTTTATTTAGTTTGTTGACTAATCATACTGAAGTTATTCACAATATTAATAGTTATGTTTTTTGGCTAATACCTGTTTTGGGTTTTGGGGGAATGGCTTATATGTTAGATGGATATTTTCTCGGTTTAACTCAAGGAAATTTATTACGCAATTCTACTTTAATTGCTAGCTTAGTAGGATTTTTACCTTTTGCTATAGTGGGTTGGTTGTTAAAAAGCAATCATATATTATGGTTAGCTTTAGCAATGTTTATGGCAGCTAGGGCGATTACTTTAGGTATAGCTATTCCTAATATAATCGTTGAAAAATTTTCTCCCTCAATAGAACTTATCAAAGACAATAATGAAAAAACTTTTGTTTTAGGGAGTAGGGAGTAGGCTTCAATTTATCCTGAGAAAAATAAACCTAGCAATAACTTAATTTAAGTTGAATTTACCTGTGGGTTTACTCAAGCGAAACTATATATATTTTTACCAAAATAACAGTATGAATTTTATCATAATTGACCTAGGTTGGCATTCGGAAAAAAGTTGTTTTGCATATCAATACTCAGATAATAAGTTAAAAATATTAGACTGAGGCTTCATACTAGAAATTGCAGCTTTTGTCAGTGAGGTTGAGGAAAGAAACTCAAGGATATATATTTTGGTTTACCCTGATTCTTAATTTCACAATTACCTAATTATAAAAAATCAGTTTTTGCTCAGAAAAATAAACCTAACAATAACTTAATTTAAGTTGGCTTTCCCTGTTACTTCACCAATAAATTTAAGTCTGAAGCCTCCTCTTTTCAGAGGATAAAAAAAGAAGATTCCATATTTAAAGCTCAAAGGATAAAAAGTCAAAAGATATAGCGATCGCTTTCTCAAGCTCTTAGTAATACTCAAAAATAGGTAGGACGAATAAACCTAAAGTTATCTGTGCTAATAGTATGACAAAACAATTAAAAAATCATTACTACTTCCCGTTCTACTTTTTCCGGGTATTGCAAAGTAACTTTCAAAAACAAAACTAAATCGCGACCGCTCGATATAGCTTTGACTAATCAAATCAGCTTTTAATATTATTTATCTAAATCAAAGTAGTCTAATTTTCCCCAAATTATTACAAAATATTTCACGAACTTGCGTTGTTTCAGCGATTTGGTACATAGTTTGTACATAAGATATTGTGCCAATGTTGTGCTTAAACCTAAGAATAGACTCTTCAATACAAGGCTACAAGCTAGTATTTACGTTAATAACACCTCAAATATGCCAATTTTCAGCCGAGAGGTATAGCCTCAAAAAAACAAATTTTGAACAAGTACAAATACCCAAGTAATTCTAGTCATTGACAAATAGTAGATATTAGCTGATAGCTGAGAGCTGACCGCTGTTTGCGCAGCATTCCGGAGGAAATGCTTACTTTAAAGCCTCCTTGTTGCATAGGTACTGATAACTGATAACTGAAATTACCCTGACAAAAGACTTTTTCAGCAAACCCTATTTACCAAAACAACACTATGAAATTTATAGGAATAGACCTCGGTTGGCGTTCGGGAAAAACTGGTCTGTGCTGTCTACAATACTCAGACAAAAAGTTAAAAATATTAGATTTAGACTGCATACTAGAAATTGAAGATATTCTCAATTGGATTGATAATTTTACTCCTTTACTAACTCCTGCTTTAATTGCCGTAGATGCTCCAACAATAATTCCCAATCAAACAGGAACTAGACTACCAGATAAACTTACTCATAAATATTTTGGTCGTTATCATGCAGGATGTTATCCGGCAAATCTTAACCGTCCTTTTGCTCAGAAAACCGTAAATTTTGGCATGAGTTTGGCAGCTAAAGGATTTATTCATGCACCAACAATTGAACCGCAACAACCAGGACGTTTTCAAATCGAAGTTTATCCTCATCCAGCTATAGTTAATTTATTTAGTTTAGAAAAAATTTTGAAATACAAAAAAGGGAAATTAGCAGACCGTAAATCAGAACTTTTGAAACTGCACCAATATATAACAAATATCTTAACTACCCTTGAACCAACTCTAGAAATTTCTGAAAATTTCCTAGATACTGAAAATATCAATAGTATAGCTACCCTCAAAATTACAGAAGATAAATTAGATAGTTTAATCTGTGCTTATATTGGTGCATACTGGTGGTATTGGGGTCAAGCAAAAAATTTAGTTTTGGGCGATGACACCACCGGATATATAGTAGTTCCTGAACGACTAGCGCCGCTACGCGGAAGTTAAAAGTCAAAAGTCAAAAGTTAAAAATCTTGATTGGTAAGGCTTTTAAGATTTTATAATTGGTTAGTTATTCCCGCCTTCTTCTACTAGATTAAACCCTTTTCAAATATATGAAAGAAAATATAGCAGAACTCAAATCAGAAGTAGAAACTTTACAAGCAGAAATAGAAACTTTTACGCGGAAGTCAAAATTCAAAATTCAAAAGTCAATCATTTTTGATTGGTAAGGCTTTTTGGATTTTGTAACTGGTTAGTTATTCCTGCCCTCTTTTACTAGATTAAATCCTTTTCAAATATATGAAAGAAAATATAGCAGAACTCAAATCAGAAGTAGAAACTTTACAAGCAGAAATAGAAACTTTACAGACCGAAGTAGAGACTCTTCGTCATCAACGTTCTTCTTTCCGAATAGATGTTAGTTTTCCTCCAGATAATACTCCTGAAACACTAGCAGAATTTCATAAAAAAAATGCTGAAGAAGCTGCAAAGTGGCAAGAAGAATTACAGGAAATTAATCAATCTCTCAAAGTATTAGAAGCACAACTTAATCAGAAAAAAACTACATTAGCACCAAAAAAATCTCGACTAGAATGGCACGAACTACAAGAAAAAGTTTATCAAGGGGGAAAAGAATTACAGGAGCAAGTTAAAACAGTCAATGAAAAAGCTAATCAACTTGAAGCGGAAATACAAAATCTTAAGCAAATTTATCAACAATTAAATCCACTTTATTGTGAGTGGGTACAAAATTCAGCTAATATAGTTGACTTTAAGGCTAAAACTATTCCTTATGTCTATGTTAAAAAAAATGGGTTTGAACTAGGAAATAAAGAAATAGATTCATTAATTGATAATGGATAATGGATAATTGATAATTACCTCTGGTTAAAACCGCTCTTGATTTAATATAAGGAAATATTATTTCTTTTCTTGATCGATTGGATATGGTTAGGTAACCTATCCATCCCATCCTACGGAATGCTCCGCAAACGACCATTTTTTCCCCTTAAAAGGGGAGACTTCAAGGTGCAAATTATTTAGTTATTAATTATTAATTATTCGGTAAGGGCTATTTCAGTTATAAGTTATCAGTAAAAGGGAAGAGGAAAAAATATTGAGATACATCTCTCTTTTTGTTGAGTTTCCTTGATTAACTCAATCTACAGATGGTAAATTTTTTGTCGGAATTTTTTCGTGTTTCAAAGTTGGGAATATTATAGGTTGGGTTCAGCGGTAGCGTAACCCAACATCTATAGCTAAAAGAAGAGGAAAAAATATTGAGATACGCCTCTATTTTTGTTAGGTTTCCCACCTCAACCAAACCGACAAATGGTAAATTTTTTGTCGGAATTTTTTCGTGTTTCAAAGTTGGGAATATTATAGGTTGGGTTCAGCGGTAGCGTAACCCAACATCTATAGCTAAAAGAAGAGGAAAAAATATTGAGATACGCCTCTATTTTTGTTAGGTTTCCCACCTCAACCAAACCGACAAATGGTAAATTTTTTGTCGGAATTTTCTCCTGTGTCAAAGTTGGGAATATTATAGGTTGGGTTCAGGGGTAGCGTAACCCAACATCTATAGCTAAAAGAAGAGGAAAAAATATTGAGATACGCCTCTATTTTTGTTAGGTTTCCCACCTCAACCAAACCGACAAATGGTAAATTTTTTGTCGGAATTTTCTCCTGTGTCAAAGTTGGGAATATTATAGGTTGGGTTCAGGGGTAGCGTAACCCAACATCTATAGCTAAAAGAAGAGGAAAAAATATTGAGATACGCCTCTATTTTTGTTAGGTTTCCCACCTCAACCAAACCGACAAATGGTAAATTTTTTGTCGGAATTTTCTCCTGTGTCAAAGTCGGGAATATCCTAAGTTGGGTTCAGGGATATTGCCACCCAACATATATAGCTAAAGAAAGAGGAAAAAAATTGAAAGATACCTCTATTTTTGTTAGGTTTCCCACCTCAACTAAACCGACAAGTGGTAAATTTTTTGTCGGAATTTTCTCGTATGTCAAAGTCGGGATTAAATTTTAATTCCTCACCAATTTAGTTGTCTTTTCATAATCTGAAGATTTGCTCATATATCCTAATTTTCAAATCCAAAGAAACTGGCGATCGCTGGTAATAATTTTTCCCACTGTTCGATTAATTTTGCAGTTTTAGGTATTCCTGTAAATAATCCTTTTAAAAATATAATTGCTTTTTCTGCTATTTCTTGGTTTCCCTGTGGATTTTTTCCTGCTTCTGCCAGACTTTGTAATTGCTTTAAAGCTTTTTCTTTATACTTTTGAGTCAAATTTGAGTCTGCTTCAATTGCTTTTTGAAGTTGAGTTAAAGCTTCTTTAATTCCTGGTTTATTTGGTTCAGAAGAATCTGGCAATTTATTGATAGAAGCAGTAACATTTCCGCCAACACTGCCTGTGACAAAATTGGAGGCTTTACTTGTTCCAGATTTTATAGATTTGTCTGCCATATCTAACCTCAATTAATTTATGAAAAATTTGCTAATTTCAAAATAATTCGATACTTTTCAATTGGAAAAATTAGTCAATAGAAGAGACTACATCTCCCCCTACTTCACCTGATACGAAATTAGAACCAGTGCTGTTTTCAACGTTAATAGAACGATCGATAGAATGATTATCAAAATTCAAGTTTAATGATTTTAGTTCCTCTGTATTCATAACTTTGTATAGCTCAACGATTACTTCTATAATCCACTTTTTATCTGAGCTAACTAAAATTCTTTGCTCCCCTGAATTTACTGCCATAAGCATACCATACCGTTCAGAAATTTTATTACGTTGATGCTGAACAAATAGCCAAATATCAACACCTAATATTAATAAGCCTAATATTCTTGCAGTTGTGTCCGGTACTAGAAGTAATACAATGCCTATAAACAGTAAAATTAAATAGTATCTAGGGATTTTTTTTTCGGTTGTTAGGTCTACAAAACTAAGACTGGTAATGTTGTGAATTTGATAAACACTATCCGCGTAAATTAAGGTTTTACCTCTAACTTTTATAAGTGATGTTTTTACTCTAACTGGTTCTTTACCATCTTTTGGGAAAAAATCATTTACCATTGAATTTACCTCAAAATTATTCCTATACTAGAACTTAACAGTCATATTTTTTTCAAGCTGTAAAACTTAGTTTAGATAGAGTAAAAAATATTCACTACTCATAATATTGAGTCAGAAAATTTCTAATCATACCCTAAACCCTAATTTAAGAGTTAAATCCGGTTTTGACTATACTAAATTGCCTACTTAAATCGCGATTTTTGTAAATAAAAATCAAGTAAATATAGGAAAATATCCTAAAACGTCCTATGAGAATGAGCTAAAATGGCTAAAACTATTATTAGAACTAAAATCAATGACTATTACGGAAATTTTACAATTTGCCGATCGCCTAGTTTTTGCTCATAGAGGAAAACATTTAGATGATATTCAAGAAACAGTTATTAAAGGTGTTTGGCAAGGTAAAACTTATGACAATATTGCACAAGAATGTAACCGTAGTGAAAGTCGAATTCGAGATGTAGGTTATCAATTATGGAAAACTTTTTCCGAAAGTTTAGGAGAAGAAATAAATAAATCTAATTTTCGCTCTACTATTGAAAGATTACAGATACAGGAAAAATCGTCTATTTGCAGAACTAATTGTAATTTTAACTTTGGGTCACAAACTCTATATCAATATCAAAAATATCCTCAAGATTCTCAAAGCAAAGATATAGCTAAAACAACTTTTCAGGATTTAAGTATTGCCCCTACAATTAATCATGCTTACTTTTACGGACGTACTAAAGAACTAGAAATTCTCTCCAACTATATCTTCCATCAAAAAACTCGTCTGATGTCAGTATTAGGATTAAGCGGTATTGGCAAAACAACCCTAGTCAAAAGATTTATTGACTTGAATATTCAAAAGTTCGATGTAGTAATTTGGAGAAATTTAAAACTTGTTAAATCTCTAAACTCTCTAATGACCGACCTCTTAAAAAAAATCAGTATCGAAAATCAAAATATTCTCATCTCAGACGAACAATTCACCCAATTTTTAGACTTATTATCTAGGCAAAAATGTTTAATTGTTCTTGACGACGTACAAAACATATTTATCAGTAGAAAATTTGCCGGACAATACCAAACTCAACATACAGAATATCAAAACCTCTTCCAAGCGATCGCTCAAACTGAACATCAAAGTTGTGTAATATTAATTAGTCAAGAAAAAGCTCAGGAAATGACAGCTTTAGACCGAGAATTATATCCAATTCAATGTTTAGAATTAGGAGGCTTAGATAATTCATCCGGAATAGAAATAATCCAAGAATATAAATTACAAGACAGAGAATATTGGTTGAATTTAAACAATACGTATCTAGGCAATCCCTTATACTTACAATATATATGTACTTTAATCAAAGATATTTTTCAAGACCAAGTCTCTCAGTTGATAGCTGAAGGGAACTTAATTATCACAGAAGAAATGAAACTACTTTTCGACACCTCATATCAGAGAATGTCAGACATAGAAAAACAAATAGTTTTAAAAATAAGTAAATCCCATGAAAATGTTTCAATAGAAGACTTAAAAAAATCCTGCTCATTATCCTCTATAGATATTATCAATGGATTACAATCCCTGAAAAGACGATACTTATTAAATTCAATAAAAAATAACAATACCTTATTTAGCCTATCCCCCTTATTCAAAGAATATATTAAAAACTTTCAGATGCAAAACTAAACTATTTAATAGTAGTTAGGAGTCAGGAGTCAGGAGTCAGGAGTCAGAATGTTAAAAGCTTTCAATTCACCAAATAAATATTTTTTTTCTTTTCCCTATTCCCTATTCCCTATTCCCTATTCCCTATTCCCTAAAAAGCAAAATTAAGTAATTTTTTTAATGATTTTAGCCACGAATTCTGATAACTTATATAGAATCCCGTTGAATAGTTATTGTATAGTTGGGAGTAGGGGAGTGGGGGAGTGGGGGAGTGGGGGAGATTAAAGGCTTGAAGTAATTATAGAATTATCAACATATACTATATAACCGGATGCTATATTACAGCAGATTCAGTAGTTAATGCGGTCAAACTGAAGAAATAAATATTTTTTGCCTGCCTCCTATTTTCTACTCCCTACTACCTTTCAGAATTTTCAAAGTTTTAAATTCACCGAATAAATATTTTTTACCGAATAATTAAGGTTTAAAGCCTCTCCTTCTAGAGGATAAACAAGAAAAAAAATCCTTTGAGTCGATCCTCTTCTTTTCAAAGAGAGGTAACTGTTAATTATTAATTATTAATTGTTTAAATGTACCCTATTGCCTATTCCCTAAAAAGCAAGATTAAGTAATTTTTTTAATGATTTTAGCCACGAATTCTGATAACTTACAGCAGGTTCAGCGGTTAATACCAAATCTCAAAAGTTTTGCTATACTTAGGTACTACTTCAAGAATTAAGTAATCAACACAAGCCGAATAACCTTTTTAATAATTATTAGTTAGGAGCGTGTTCATTATTCTGATGTTTACTTCCCCTCCTGGGAGGGGTTAGGGGTGGGTTCCCCCACTCCCCCACTCCCCTACTCCCTACTCCCTACTCCCTACTCCCTTTCCTAATAGTAAACTTTCGTTACAATCCAAAGTCTACTATTTCCACAGATGTCACGTCCTTGTAAACTTAACTAATCAGGACAATCATATTGACCTACTGATACTGATATAGCAGAAGGCAAAAGGGAAAGGCTATCTTGAAAATTTGAGTTTGAGACCTTTGTTATATCCCAACCTTATGCTTTGCTTGCTATTTAGATAAAAAATTTGAGAAGTAGAAGGTAAAATAAAGATGGCCGAATCAAGCCAACTACCATATTTATTACGAGCAACTAAGGGTGAAGTCTTAGACCGTCCACCTGTATGGATGATGAGACAAGCAGGACGTTACATGAAATCTTATCGAGATTTACGAGAGAAATACCCCTCATTTCGTGAGCGTTCCGAAAACGTAGATATTGCTGTGGAAATATCTCTGCAACCTTTCCACGCATTTAAACCTGATGGAGTAATTTTATTCTCAGATATCCTCACCCCACTTCCAGCAATAGGCATTGATTTTGATATAGTCGAAAGTAAAGGACCAATAATTGACCCTCCTATTCGTACTCAATCTCAAATTGACCAACTTCACCCCATCGAACCAGAAGAGTCTCTACCTTTTATCAGAGAAATTTTACAAATTCTCAAAAGAGAAGTTAAGAACGAAGCAGCAGTTTTAGGTTTCGTTGGGGCACCTTGGACATTAGCAGCTTATGCCATAGAAGGTAAAAGTTGTAAGGATTATACTTTTATCAAGAGAATGGCCTTTTGCGAACCAGAAATGTTGCATCAGTTTCTAGGCAAACTAGCAGACGCGATCGCCGTTTATGCTCGTTACCAGATAAATAGTGGAGCACAAGTTATCCAAATGTTTGATTCTTGGGCAGGTCAACTTAGTCCCCAAGATTATGAAACTTTTGCCTTGCCTTATCAAAAACGAGTAGTCCAACAGGTAAAGGCAACTCATCCAAACACACCTTTTATTCTTTATATTAATGGCAGTGCTGGATTATTAGAGAGAATGCCCCAAACTGGTGTTGATATAGTTAGTGTAGACTGGACAGTAGACATCGGCGAAGCAAGACAACGCCTGGGTAAAAATATTGGCATACAGGGAAATATAGATCCTGGCGTACTTTTTGGTTCTAAAGAGTTTATCAAATCTCGAATTTTAGAAACTATTCGCAAAGCAGGCAACCAAGGTCATATTCTAAATTTAGGACATGGTGTGTTGCAAAAGACTCCAGAAGAAAATGTAGAATTCTTCTTTAAAACTGCCAAAGAGGTTAGCAATTTACTAGCATTAACTGCTTAACTAAATTCAACCTGATCTGAGATTTCCATTAATTTTTGTTTTGTCTAGGGGTGGGTTTATACTCACCCCTATATTTGAAGTAAGAAGTAAGAAGGAAGAAGGAAAAATATTATTTTGTCTGAGTTTTATAGCGCTTTTAATATAGATATACTACAGTTAGTACGGGCAACCCAAAAGCATTTTTGGCATTGCTGAAGTAAGGAATGAAAGTCAACTTTGAGTAAATTTTCAGCCAAAACAATAGTGCAAACTATACTTATTTATTTCTATTTAGTCACCGAAAAACTCCTTTATAACTACTTAAACGCCACATTTTTCTACTCCCTACTCCCTACTCCCTACCCAAAAATAATTAATTTTGTGGTCTACTTAAAAAAAACTAGGTAACACTTCAGTTATTACAGCACTTTTGAAGATAGTGAGGTACAGTATTGACATCCTCCCGACGCTGCACTTGCGTGACAGCGTGGGATTCCTCACCATCGCGCTCTTAGGTCTTTCTGCTGCCTCTTGCAGAGGAGCTGCGCTAACAATGCACCAGCCTCCAAGGTCGAGCCTCTTTTCGGTCTTACAGTCGCTCCACAGACTGACACTGCTAGCCCAGCAGCCATACTTTAAGTCTAACACACTATTGACATGCGCCGCAAAATTGATTGGTTTTCCCATCCCTCCGCTCCCCTAATAGCTGCCGCACTTGCTCCGCCTTTTCCTGACGGAATGCTCCGCTTTCCATGTCGGCGACAGCCGTTAACGCAGTTATGCGCTAGCAAAACGGGAGAGCGCGGGTCAAGGGCCAACGTTGAGATCAAACTATTCTTATATTTCCTGTTCCCTGTTCCCTAGAGCAATAAAACTTTGTACCTCATTAACTCGAAAACTGCTGTAAGTAATTAAAACTACCCCAATCGTTTTTTTGCTAATTAGCAGTCCAGTTAATGTTAATTATTCTTATGTTGACTTCTCCCCAACTCCCTCACTCCCCCACTCTCCCATTTCTAGGCTCAATAAAATGTAGATTTTTTTTTTGATAAATAGTATTACACATCCGTATTTTTCCCGTTAGCTAAAATCCGATTTTTTTACCTAAAGATAGCTAAGAAAGGGTGTAAACCTCTTTGGATACATAAAATTTATTTGCTATAGTCTTAGAAGATAGTATCAAGAGTAAAAAATTACTTATAACCGGAATTTTACCTATCATCTAAAACTTAAAATATTTTTTTATGAGTCATAAACGGATTTTTGTAACGGGTGCTAGTGGATGTATCGGTCACTATATTGTTGAGTCATTAATTCAAAATACTCAACACGAACTTTTCTTATTAGTGCGAAACCCGGAAAAGTTAAAAGTTGATTATAAAGCTCGTTCGGGTGTAAATCTTTTAACAGCAAATATCCGAGAAATTGAAAGATTTTCAGACTTACTTTCAGAAATTAATGTGGCTATTCTCATTGCTACTGCTTGGGGTAACTTACAGGAAGTATTTGATATAAATGTTGTCAAAACAATTAAATTAGTCAAATTACTCAATCCAGAAGTATGTGAAAATATTATCTATTTTTCTACAGCTAGTATTCTTGATAGTCAAAACAAATTACTCAGAAAAGCTGGTGAGATTGGTACTGATTATATCCGCTCTAAGTATGACTGTATGTATCAGTTATCTCGACTCAAGAATGTTCCTCCTCTAACTTGTCTTTTTCCTACTTTGGTTTTAGGAGGGAATGAGGAAAAACCTTATTCTCATCTTTCCTCTGGTTTGCCAGAAATAATTAAACATATTGGTTTAATTCGGTGGTTAAAAGCTGATGGGAGTTTCCATTTTATTCATGCTGAGGATATTGCTAGAGTTGTTACTTATCTGGTAGAAAAACCACCCCAGTCAAAAGAACTACAAAAATTAATTTTGGGGAATCCACAAGTTACAGTTAATCAAGCTATTGATGAAATTTGTGCATATCTGAATAAACGAATTTACCTCCAGTTTAATTTGTCTCCTTGGTTGATAGAGGTAATTA
This sequence comes from Okeania sp. SIO2B3, assembly GCF_010672525.1. Lineage (GTDB taxonomy): Bacteria > Cyanobacteriota > Cyanobacteriia > Cyanobacteriales > Microcoleaceae > Okeania. The sequence continues at coordinate 79,887 of NZ_JAAHGH010000025.1, forward strand.
TCTCAGTATTCAAAATTCAAATGGCGGCTTGGGATAGATTTTGTTTGGAATATCGTCATTTTACATATCAAAATCCAGTTAATCCAGCTACTTTTGAATTACCAACTTTTTGTCCTACTGTTGCTGATATTTTGAGAACTAGCCGCTACGCGGAAGTCAAAAGTCAAAAGTTAAAAGTTAAAAGTTAAAAGTTAAAAGTCAATCATTTTTGATTTGTAATTGTTTTAGGATTTTGTAACTGGAAAGTTTCAAAGATATAGTTTAGCAATCTCTTGCTAATACTTTGAGAACTAGAGATATTTTCCATCACTGAAGAAATACAAAGTTTTCATATCCTAAATTCAGAACAATTTGCTCCCTTCATTGTTCATTTTCTGAAGCTTAAAAAAATTAGAGGAAATTCCCAGGCAACTAACAAAAAATTGTGATAGTATAGAAGTATAAGGGTTAACTCGCCTATACGCATGACTTTTTATTCAACGCAAAAAACAGGATCGCAGAGTTTCAAACAAATATAAAGTGTAGGGATAGATGATGTGGAAAATATCGCCACTCAACATTTAATTAATCTAGCCACTCTTCAACTATAAACTTCCGATCCTACTGTTGCTGATACGCGTGAGAACTAGAGATATTTTTCATAACTAGCCACTACGCGGAAGTCAAAATTCAAAATCCAAAAGTCAAAAGTATTGATTGATAAGACTTCTAGGATTTTGTAACTGGTTAGTTATTTTTGCCATCCTGCACTAGAGAAGTAGAAAGCTCTCAAATCCTCAACTCAGAAAAATTCTTCGTTTCATTTTCTGAAGCTCAAAAAATCAGAGGAAATTCCCAGGCAATAAACAAAAAAACTGTGGTAGTATAAAACTATAAGGGTAAACTCGCCTATACGCATGACTTTTTATTCAACGCAAAAACAGAGTAATTTCAAACAAAGATATATATAGTGTGGCAATGGATGATATGGAAAGTATCGCCACTCAACACTTAATGAATCCAGTCACTTTTCAAATACCAACTTCTTGTCCTACTGTTGCTGATACGCGTGAGAACTAGAGATATTTTCTTCATAACTGAAGAAGAAAGCTTTCAAATCCTCAAGTCAGAAAAGAAAAATTTCTTCCCTTCATTTTCTGAAGCTAAAAAAAAATCAGAGGAAATTCCCCAGGGAATAAACAAAAAACTGTGATAGTATAGAATTATAAGGGCTAACTCGCCTATACGCATGACTTTTTATTCAACACAAAAAAAATAGCACTCAATTAACCTAAACATCAAAACACAAAAAATTTAGATAGACAGAAAAACAGGCTGAATATCCAGGCGATCGCCAACCCTTAAACCCAACTCAGTAGCTCTTCCCCCCCTCAACTCAATAACTCCATCTACAGGAACATTAGGTCCATAAGTAGGACAAGGTTCAGATTCACAAGGAGGTAAATTAGAAAAAATTGCCTGTACCTCCCCATTCCTCAGAAACACCATATCCAGATTAATAAACACATTTCTCATCCAAAAATTCACAGTCCGAGGAGGGTTAATCTCAAACAACATACCTCGATCGTCCGGCAACTCAGTCCTAAACATTAGACCTATCCCCTGTTCAAGTGGATTTTGTGCTACTTCCAAATTAATAGTCTGACCAGAAAAACTCGCCTGCGCTGAAATAGGTAACATTTGACCTAATTCCACCTCACCAAAAATAGAACTAAAACTTGACTCCTCAAGACTTGTCACCCCTGACAAAACTACTAAATATTCTCCCGTTACTCGGTCTTGAATAATAGTATTACTATCAGAAGAAATAATATTCAGTTCACTAAATTGTAAGCCACCAGTTAGGATGAGGCGATCGCTACCATTACCAAAATCTGTAATTACATCTGCATCTGTAATATTCACCCCACCAGTAGAAGATAAACCGCCACGTCTACCAATAGCAAATAAATCATCACCCTCACCTCCACTCATAGTATCCCTACCCAAATTACCAATTAACCAGTCAGGGCCAAAATCTCCAAACATCAAGTCATTTCCTTGCCCGCCAAAAATTGTATCTGCATCTTGTCCACCGTATAAAATATCATCCCCTTGATTACCTTGAAGAACATCAGTTCCTTGGTTGCCGAAAATTTGGTCATTACCCCCAAAACCTTGAACAATATCTTTACTTGTCAAAGCAGCAATGATGTCATCTTCAGGAGTGCCACTGAGAAAATCAATACCTACCGTACCTTGAATATTAGTCATTTCAGTTATCAGTTTCTACGATAAATATCTTTTAGTTGAATAAAAAATCATATGTATAGGCGAGTTTACCCTTGTACAATAAGCATATCAAAATTATTTAGAAACTGCAAGCAGATTCCTGCAACAGATTTTTGAGCTTCACAAAATGAATAATGAATATAGTTACCGAAATATTATGGTTTAAAGCCTCCCCTTTTAAGGGCATAATAAGCAGTCGAGGGATGGCGTTCGCGTAGCGTCCCGGAGGGAACGGTCTCCTCGCCATATCCAATCGACTCCTGTGAAGAAAAATTTTCATAATTAGTCAATCCTCTTCTTTTCAAGGAGAGGTAATTCTAAATTCTTCATTCTTCATTCTTAATTCTTGAACAAATTATTGTCATATCTAATATAAATCCTGGCAAAACATCCTCACCAGATAATGTTTGAGGAGAGTCTAATATTTCCACTTCTTTATCAGCACGATAAATTTCTACTTGCTGATTTTCACGATTAATTAACCAACCTTATCAGTTATCAGTTATCAGTAATTTAAAACCACCAAATAAATCAAATATTTTACCTAGTTGAGCTTTATTGTTCCAGTTCCATAGAGTTAATCACCAAATTATTGTCATATCTAATATAAATCCTGGCAAAACATCCTCACCAGATAATGTTTGAGGAGAGTCTAATATTTTCACTTCTTTATCAGCACGATAAATTTCTACTTGCTTAGATTTGCGATTAACTAACCAACCTTATCAGTTATCAGTTATCAGTAATTTAAAACCACCAAATAAATCAAATATTTTACCTAGTTGAGCTTTATTGTTCCAGTTCAATAGAGTTAATCACCAAATTGTTGTCATATCTAATATAAATCCAGGTAAAACATACTCTCCAGATAATGTTTCAGGTCACACAATTGAATAGCTACCAAATTGTTGTCATATCTAATATAAATCTGGGTAAAACATCTTCTCCAGATAATCTGTCAGGTGAGTCTAATATTTCTACATCTTTACCAGCACGATAAATTTCTACTTGCTTAGATTTGCGATTAATTAACCAACCTAATTTCATCCTATTTTCCAGATATTCTTTCATTTTTTCTCTGGTGTCAGATAAACTGTCGTCAGGTGACATTAATTCGACTAAAAAATCTGGGCAAAAAGGTAGAAATTTTTCTCTTTGTTCGGGAGTTAAATTATTCCATTTTTCTATGGGTATCCAGGAACAACTGGGAGAACGGACAGCACCATTGGGAAGTTGACAACCTAGGGAAGAATTAAAACAAATTCCTAATTTTGTTTCTCTATTCCACATTCCTAAATTGCCACAAATTTCAGCATTAATCATTCCAGTTTCTCCCCCCATCAGTGGCACAATAATTAAATCTCCCTTGGCATTTCTTTCAAATCTTATCTCCTTATTTATTTGACATAGTTGAAAGAATTGTTCGTCTGTTAGGTCAATTATTGAGTCAATCTCGATAGTCAAATTTGTCATTTTGATTCTTTATTCCTCAGAGTTAATTAGCTATCAGCTATCAGCATTTTAGCTATCATCTTTTTGACCTTTGGTTAAATTGGCAACTATTACACCAGATAGTTGAGTCGGGTTTTAAATCCCCTCCTAAACGTAAAAGAAAGTCATAATGCTGACCGCTAACCACTGACTGCTGACTGCTATTTAATTACCAAATTATTGTCATATCTAATATAAATCCAGGCAAAATATTTTCACCAGATAATGTTTTAGGGGAGTTTAATATTTCCAATTCTTTGCCCGCACGATAAATTTCTACTTGCTGATTTTTTGGATTAATTAACCAACCTAATTTCATGCCATTTTCCAGATATTCTTTCATTTTTTTTCTAGCGTCGGATAAGCTGTCGGAAGGTGACATTAATTCGACTAAAAAATCTGGGCAAAGAGGTAAAAATTTTGTTCTTTGTTCGGGAGTTAAATTATTCCATTTTTCTATAGGTATCCAGGAAGCATCGGGAGAACGGTTAGCACCATTTGGGAGGTTAAAACTTGCTGATGAATCAAAAGGAATACCAAGTTTATTTCTGTCTGCCCAGTTAAATAATTGTTGGGTTAATCTACCATTTCGATTTCCAGTTTCTGCACCAGCAGGTGACATAATAATTAAATCTCCTTTAGCATTTCTTTCAAATCTTAAATCCTGGTTTTTTTGACAGAGTTGAAAGAATTGTTCGTCTGTCATTTCAATTACTGAGTCAAGCTCGATAGTAAGGTGATGGTTCTCCTGGTGTTAAAGTTCTCTGGCGTGGACTCTCACGATTGCACGATCTTGTTCAAGGTGGGATTGCTTGTCAGTCTCTTGTGGTTAATTAAACGTGAGTTCAAAGAAATTTTCA
>NZ_JAAHGH010000026.1 GCF_010672525.1 Okeania sp. SIO2B3
GGAAGGCACATGGGAACAATAGTATACCAGACCAGCCTACAAATACGAAGCGATCGCGTTTCAGCCAGTCATCCAGGACATCAAATGGTCCTCTTTGACTCTGCGGGCGTCCGACTGCTACAGTCATTACGGAATTCTCCAAATAATTATGATAACTACAGGTAATGTTTTTATCTCAACCTTCTCTTAATAATTATTGTTCTGCCGTAGCAGAATATGAGAGGTTTTGTAAACATTGTTTAAATTTATTTACCTTAGTTATCATTATAGTAGGTAATTTTCTTTTGGAGCAACAAAAAAAAATAGTTTTTAGGGACGATTTTTTTTATATTTTAGATTTATACTGGGAAGTTAAGTATTTTCAATTGCTATGAGGCCAGCTCAGATGACTTTGCTTGAATCTTATAGGGAATCGAGAGCTTTGCCAAAAGTATTCAAAGTATAGATTGGCAGTTAGATAAGTATTTTAAGATGAATAATAGATTAGTAGCTCTTTTGTACAAATTCACGAAGATATTTGACAGTGTTAGAGTATATATGACTATATTTATCTCAACGTTGCTTGAAGACCCGCGCTCTCCCGTAATGCTTGCGCATAACGCACGTTAACGGCTGTCGCCGACATGGAAAGCGGAGCATTCCGTCAGGAAAAGGCGGAGCAAGTGCGGCAGCTATTAGGGGAGCGGAGGGATGGGAATGCGAGCGCATTCCGGAGGAAAAACCAATCAATTTTGCGGCGCATGCCAATAGTGTGTTAGTCTTCAATAAGGCTGCTGGACTAGCAGTGTCAGTCTGTGGAGCGACCGTAAGACCAGAAAGAGGTTTGGCCTCGGAGGCAGGTGCTACGAAGCAGAAAGTCCTGAGTCGCGAGGTTTAGGAATCCCGCGTTGTCGCGCCATGCGCAACGTCGGGAGGATGTCAAGTATAACGTTTATTATACTTATCTAACTAAGAAATGTTCACTATTGACATTATTGTGAAGTATACCTCTGCACCATTTTCAGTACAACGTAAGTTAGCTGAGGATGCTGAAACTGTTTATCAACAAGTCCTTGAGTCTATTCGTTCTGGTAATCCTCAAGTTATAGAACTTACTTGCGAGAAAATGCCTGAGAAAAAGATTGCTATACTAGCCAGTGAAATTTCTGGTGTCCAGATTTCCCAAAAATCTGGTGCTGCAGCTACTGGAAGACCACCTGGTTTTGTTGCCCTGACACAATGAACCCTACGGATAATAGTATTCAAATTACTCATCCAGCGATTGTAGTACAAAACCTTTGTTTTGATTGGCCTAATGGTGGCCAGGTTTTACGTTCTTGTTCTCTAAAAGTACCTAAGGGAGAGTTCTGGATGCTCTTGGGTACTAATGGTAGTGGTAAATCAACTTTGTTAAGGGTATTGGCAGGACTTTTGTCTCCTCAGTCTGGAAAAATTCATTTTGAAGGGCGAATGGGTTTTGTTTTCCAAAATCCTGACCATCAATTGGTGATGCCTACTGTGGGAGCAGATGTAGCTTTTGGACTGGTTGAAGAGAGACTTTCTCAACTTCAAATTCGTCATCGGGTAGAAGATGCTTTAACAGCAGTAAATCTTTTAGAGCTACAAAGGCGTCCTATATATGCTTTAAGTGGTGGTCAAAAACAAAGGATAGCGATCGCTGGAGCTATTGCCCGTAATTGTGACATATTGCTATTGGACGAGCCAACTGCTTTACTTGACCCAGATAGTCAATTAGATTTGGTCACTCAAGTTCAAAGCTTGGTGAAAAAGCGAGGTATTACTGCTCTGTGGGTTACTCATCGTTTAAATGAGTTGGATTATTGCGATGGAGCATTTGTATTAGATAGAGGTCAAGCAGTAATACGCAAACCCGAAACTGTTGAAGAAAAGTTTGATTAAATATTGAGCTTAAGCTAGCACTTCCTAATCTACATTCTCAAATATACAAAATAGGAGTAGAAGGAATGGCAAACACGGGTGAGAGTATGAAGAAAATTAAACTACGCAGATAGTGATTCGATGTTCCCTGAAAGATTACAGCCAAATTTCCGATCCTTAAACTCTCAAGCTTTGAAAGTTTAGGGATTATTTTTTTTGACCACGATAGAATCTGAATAAATGTTATATTACGTTAGATTAGTATTTGTTAACATTCTGTGGAGAATTATCCCTTTGAATCATGTCACGCTCTTTAAGACGAAAGGTTATGTTCGTAGATGGCTATAATGTCATTGGTATCTGGCCTCGCCTCCAAGAAAGTTTTAGGATTAATGGCTTGGAAACAGCGAGACGAGATTTGATAGAAGCGATGGTAAATTATAGTGCTAGTCAAGACTTGAGTAGTCGCATAGTATTTGATTCTCAATACCAGTATACTCCTACAGTTAAAGAGGTTATTACTGACCATTTATCTGTTTATTATACAGAATTCGGCCAGACCGCAGATACATATATAGAGAAAGCTTGTGCTAATCTTCGTCAAGAGATGCGCTTGTCTAAGAGTAGGTTAATTGTTGCGACTTCAGATCGTGTTCAACAACTTACTGTGGCCGGTTATGGTGCAGAATGGATATCTTCTCAACAGCTTGCACATGATATTGAAAGTGTAGCAAGTAGCGTTCGGCGTAGATGTCAACGAAGCAAAAGAACATCAAGTCGTTTTTTGGCTAATTACCTAGACCTAGAGTCTCAAAAGCGCCTAGCTGAACTAAGAATGGGCAAATAATTTTTGCCTATCATAATAATACCTGAAAGTCAAATTAGTTTTATAAAACTACATTATGATAAGTATTAATAAAAAAAATATAAAAAAGGGTTGCAAAATATGTTGAGTTAGGGTTAAGATTAGTAATCGTAGCTCAGAGATAAAGTTTACATTCCTCGGTAGCTCAGCGGTAGAGCGGTCGGCTGTTAACCGATTGGTCGCAGGTTCGAATCCCGCCCGGGGAGTTTAAAAATTTTTAGCTTCTTGACTGAGAGATAGTTAAGAGATAGTTAGTAATTCTATCATAAATGTTGAAAGATTTTGAGCCGTTATAATAGCTCTTATTTAACGGTTAGATGAATTGAAACTAGCAGGGCTTACGCACGCATACGAAATTATACACCATCTGTAGGGGGGAACGGCCGTTCCCCCCTAATAACTAGGGCTTGCTGATTAAATATCAAAGCATTAATATATAAAGCTTTTAGCCTTCTTAGGGTCTAATTGCAGTACGCCTGTTTCAGTTGAAAACGCTCATGCATGCTAGTATTTTGGGCTGGCTATGGCAGAATAATCTTGGGACAAAACGCCCGCTCCTATCTCCTCGCTCATTCCTCGTTCCTCCTGTATCCTGTCTCCTATCTCCTGTCTCCTGTCTCCTACCCCCTACCCCAGCAAAAAGACTTTTGAGCGCAAACCCTAACTATATGTGGTGGTTGTGCGTAAGTCCTGAACTTTTAAGCCCAAATATAGCCCAAACTCTTTTTATAAGAGGTAAACAGGTCGATATTTTTAGTTAACCAATCAAAAAAACGAAAAGACATGGCTGTACGAAACCCTTCTAAAGCTTCAGTAAATGTCTTCAAAGGTTTACTTTACTTCCCCATTGTCTTTGTCACCCTCCAGTTAACTTATGCCGAATGATGAAAGTATAGGCACAAAATACTAATATAGGGTCTGCTGAAAAAATTGGTTAGTGGGGGTAGGACACACCGGACGCACCAGACGCGGGGCCGCGGGGATGGGATGAACAGGCAACGGTTTCGGCCATTTTATGTGAAGAAATTTTCTTGAATTTCAGCAGAAAATTTCAGTAAATTGATGCTAATAAGAGCAATAAACTAGGAGATAAACTGAATATAAAGAGCTCCATTACCGTAAGCTATTCTGACTTTTAGCTTTATGAGCGTAAACCCTAATATGAAATGGCGCTCCCGGCTCCATTTATCTCTTACTTGATATTCTTTTAGCCCTAACCATCATGATTGCTTCTCGGTAAAAAACCTCTATCCAATTTCTGTTTGAGTAAGTATTTACTATCCACTCAGATGTCACTTTTGACTGGTCAAAATTGGTAATAAAATAATCAATTTTTGTTGCCTCTTCTAGAGAATTAGCATCTCCTACGATAGCAAAAGTTCTTTCTGCTGTGAGGCGTGAAATTGATGCTCGTTTAGGTGGTCTCCAAAACTATTTTTGGTTTTTCTATACTTAAGATAACTAATTCAAATTTCTCTACTGGTAAGCTTTTTACTAATTCATCTATTCTAATTTCCGTTTCTTGTTGGAATTTTTGTTTAACTACTACTTTTCGGTTTTTGGCAATTCCTCGAAATGATGTAACCGATTATAAACTACTCCCATAGAGTTATTGGCCATTTGAGATATGTTTTTCCTTTCACTCTCCCCTAGTAGTCCACCCAAATAATGGCGGAATCCTGTTTTTTGAGGTGTGTTTTTCCAACAATCATCAAATTGTTGACACCACTTTTCAAAGCCAGGGGGTATTCCAGAAGGGGTTGTTTCTTTCATAGAATTCGCGATCGCTTCGACGTAAAATCATACGCCTCGCCCTTGTAGGGCGACTTTTTATTTGATTTGCAAGTGAATTGAATATATGCTACACTGTTGTTAGTAGCCTAGGGGCACGCCTCCCCCAAAGAAGCTGCGTTTTTTCCTATCGGAATGCTCCGCAAATATGTCGCGAAGCGAAACGAAAACTATAAACGGACGTGGAGACAAGCATAACTCACCGCCATCCCCTTCCGGGAGGGCAGCAAGAGGGGTGGTTGCAGCAACCTAAGAAGCGTCAACTCGCCGAATATCTACGACTCAGCAGGAATCTCTGTGCCTGACCACTGGAGAGCATATCAAAAGTTTATTCAGTGTAATCATAAAGTTGAGAAGTTAACTATAGTTGACCTAAGTCGATCCATAACAATAGTTAGTGATGAATCTAAACAAAATATCAATCACTAACTATTCCTACCTAGAGACTGTTTGTAAACAAAAGATTAAGTAGGGTGTGTGACGACACGCTGACCATTTCTGGAATAATAGTCAGTTTTACACCTCACGCACTGCGTGTTGTGGGATTATGCGTTAGTGTCACGTAACGCACCCTATGTGATTTAATATTCATTTTACAAACACTCTCTTACTTGATGAAACTAATTTTGAGTACTTTTCAGCTATTACCTACTCATGAACTTTCAAATCTTTGCACAAAAGACGTTCACACCTAATTTCACCATTTTCTAGGCTTTGATGAATTTCTAATTCTGCTTCTGGAATTGCTTCAAATAAGAAACGTTCTCCAGGGAAAACAGTGTGTTCCCAATATTCATTGTTAGGATTACTAATTCTAGCAATCTGTATTTTGTGAGTAGTATTCACATAGAAACAGAGAATTTTTTGAGCTTGTTTTTTTGGTAGTCTATCTAGTGCTATAGTCACAATTTTTTATTCCCTCTAAGTTTTTGCTGCTAATTTGCAACCCTACTGAAACTTGATATCTTTGAGTGCCAATAAAATTATTATAAACTAATAGGGATCGCTTAAGCGTACTTTTAATTGCTTTTGTTGAAGAAAATTAATTAGGCTTAAGTCGTCCACTATAAACCCAGTATTTTTCCAGTATAAATACTCATATTTTAGTACTCCATACTGATAGAATTACTCAGTTTACTAAATAACGTCGATAAAATTGTATTGGAGAACAAAAAACCTTCAGGATCAGTTAATCTCAAATATCCTTCTACTGGAAATTTTTGGTTATTTGAGAATAAGGTCACTATACCTTTTGGATTAATCAATTCTACCCACCCTAACTTTTGATAGGGTTGCAAGCAGATTAATATTTGCTCTACAGTTCGTTGACCAAAATGCTTAGATAATGCTAATAGATTCACCCCTTCTGCCAAGCGGAATCTTAACATTAGTGTTTCTAACAAACACTCCTGATTAGCTTCTAAGCAGTTATTAGATGTATCAATACCCTGATGTTTAAAACTACGATCTTGAAGCGATAGCTTGTATTGTCTATCGACAGATTGCACCCATTGATAATATTCTTTGCGTGTAGGTGGTCGGGTAAATCTTTCCCCTGCTACATAACTTGCTGCACCCATACCAAAGCCATAATAAGGACGATTTTCCCAGTAGACTCGATTATGACCACACTGATAATCTGGCTTGGCGTAATTTGATATCTCATAATGTTCATATCCTGAAATTGATATCAACTGCTGTGCCATTCGATACATTTGTGCAGCTGTTTCATCTGTAGGTAAAGGATGATTACCGGGTTGATAATAACGTCCAAAAGCTGTAACAGGTTCTAGCACTAGGTCATAACTAGAGATATGAGTTGGAGAAATAGCAATTCCAGCTTCTAAAGAAGTTTGCCATTGTTCTAGAGTTTGATGTGGTAGTCCCGAAATTAAATCTATGCTGAAATTAACAATTCCTGCTTGATGTAATATGTCTACTGCTTTGTAAATATCCGAGACATTGTGCGTTCTCCCACAAACCTTTAATAACTCATCTTGAAATGCTTGTATCCCCAAACTAACTCGATTTATCCCTAGAGATTTATATCCTCGTACCTGTTCTAAGTCAAAAGTTCCTGGGTCCATTTCTATAGAAATTTCAGCATTGGCCACAATTCTAAATTTTTGTTCTAGGGCATCTAGAATTTGGTTCAATTGACTCACTGACAAAAGGGAGGGTGTACCACCGCCAAAGAAAATAGTTTCTAGGGGTTGATAGAAGGATTTTGTAATGTTTATTTCCTCACAAATTACCTCCACATATTCTTGAATAGGAGAATAATTATCTCCTCTTTTACTATCTCCCACTACAGAAATCGGAAAATCACAGTAATAGCACCGCCGTCGGCAGAAAGGTATATGGACATAAGCCGAACTAGGAATACAGTAATTTCCGATTGGCCTTTTCATTAAAAAATATATCCTTATATAAAACTATCTTAAATAATTATGAATTTAATTAATAGTAGTAGTACAGTAAATTATCAAAAACTCATGCCGAGCGATAGAAATATTATTTAAGTCAAAAGTAAAAAAAATAACTTTAATATATAACCGTATAACTGCTTTAAAAACGTAATATATAAGATGTTGTCATTAAAGCCGAGGTAAAAGTAATCACATCGTCTTGGCTATAAGATAGATTTTATATTTTTGGAGGAACTGTGAAGATCAAAGTTCATTATGAATAGCTTCAAAATTTTTATGAGTTGAGGAAGCTGAGAACAAGAAAAATCTCAAGAATGGAACATTTACTGGAGGATATAATAGAAGCAACATTGAGCAGCCCAAAAATTATGGTTATTACTCACTATTGCTGAGTACCTAATGGGAAAATCTCTATATCTATAAAACAAACTAAAAAAATGCTTGACGCAATCATTATCATTTCATTTGTACTCGCTGGAACAGGGATAGGTTTCTATAGCATAGAATTACTACCCCCCAATGTATTATTAGAAGTTACTAATATTGAAGGTTTACGTTCAGTGTTAGCTGCTTTTACTTCCTTGATTGGCTTTGTATTGGGATTGGTATTTCAAACTACATATCGACGAGTGGAAGCAAAAGTTGCCCAAATGCCAGTTGACTTATTATTAACTCGAGCAATAGGATTAGTAATTGGATTATTAGTGGCAAACTTAATGCTAGCGCCACTCTTTTTACTTCCTATTCCGGAGGAATTTAGCTTTATTAAGCCTCTTGTGGCAGTTTTAGGCAGTGTCATGTTAGGCTTTACAGGAGTTAACGTTGCTGATACTCATGGTCGTGGTTTTTTACGGCTGATCAATCCTAACAGTCTAGATCCAGTATTAATAGCAGAAGGTACTCTTCAGCCTGCTACTACTAAAATTTTGGATACTAGCTGTATTATTGATGGCAGAATAGAAAATTTACTGGAAACAGGTTTTCTTGAGGGGCAAATTCTGGTACCACAGTTTGTTTTACAGGAACTACAGCTTATAGCTGATGCTTCTAACGATCAAAAAAGAGTTAGAGGTAGAAGAGGGTTAGATATCTTAAATAGGCTCAAAGAAGTTTACCCTTCTCAGATTCAAATTCATTTTGCAGACTATGAAGATATTTCTACAGTAGATGCTAAATTGGTTCATTTTGCTCTGGAAATTAATGGTACTCTGTTAACTAATGACTACAATTTGTCTAAAGTTGCTAGTTTACAAAAAGTTATGGTACTAAATATTAATGACTTGACTCAAGCAGTACGACCCAGTTATCTACCTGGGGATACTATTGAAATCAAAATTCGTAAAGCAGGGAAGGAACCATCTCAGGGTATTGGATATCTGGATGATGGCACAATGGTAGTTGTGGAATCAGGTAGTGAATATGTTGGAGATGAAGTTAGAGTTATTGTTACCAGTTCCCTGCAAACTTCTGCAGGTAGAATGATTTTTGCCCGGACTCAAGAGTCTGCTTTAGCTTGATTTTGGCGGTCGCTTTCATCACCTGAAAAATCTCTCATAAAATATGCTCAAAAAACTTCCCCAATTTTCTGTATTTCCCGATCATTGGGGTTAATTAATTCAAAATTTTCATAAAAAAACGGACGAAAGAACTCAAAAGGTAAGCATTCCGTAGGAAATGCTTACCTCAAAATAAAAAATAATAAATTTATTAATTAGGGAGAAAAATTTACATTATGAATCTACAAACTAATCATCTATAGAAATTCAACAAAATATTAGCAGCTTCATCTAAATCTTTCCCAAAAGAAATTATCCCATCTTCGTGACCTGCCATTACTAATATTTTTTCTACTCCTAATTTCTCTTCATCAAACAAACGAAATATTTCTTTTGCCATTTGTGGAGTACCATAAGGTACTTCTTGATTAGAAGTAGGAACTTTATACATAAGTTCTTGCCAAAGCTGAGAGTTATGAATATGAATAATACCCATAATTTCTGGTTGATAATAATAGATAGCAGCATGAGTTAATGATTCAGAAGAAGCTTTGACAGGTCCGCAACAAGTTAGGCTATTTTCCTCGATATTAAAATCAGTAACTACCGTGTAATATTCTGTTCCTAAAGTTTCTAAATGGGCGGTTTGAGTGCCAGTAATAATAAATTGATTTGAGTTATTTATTCTCTGACTGACATTACCAAAACCAATGCCATTTTCATAAGCACCAATTAATCCTAACGAGTACATGAAATCCCGCTTTTTCATTAAATCAGTAATTCTATAGCTTGCCACAGGTTCATCTTTAACCCAATGACATTGATATTTTATTACTCCCTCATCCATAACCATAAATTTAATAGTGAAAAATAACAGTTAATATCATTAATGTAGCTTGGGTTGAGGAACAAAACCTAACAGATAAGACATCAGCAGAACTTACATTATTTCTGCATAGTTTTTCCTGACTATATATAATATCAAATCCGCTCGGGTTCGGTATAAAAAAATGGGCATTGGTGAAAAGAGGTATGATATCTTGTCCGGATAAGAGCGCAAACAAAAAACTTTCTCCCTCTACTACTCTTTCTTCTTGTTTCTTTCCTCCTGACTCTATCTCCCCACATTCCCCTCCACGGTCGGGGGAGGGGCGAGGGGTGGGTCTCCACCATAAGAATCTAATTACACCAATGTTACCGGATGTGATATAATTTCTTTGCATAAGTCAGGCATCGGTGTTTGTTGGGTTGCGCTCCTGCTTAACCCAACCTACTGTATCATAACTAATTAATTGGGCTTAATTTTCGGCAGGAACGAAATTTAATGCTTGACCATTCAACTGAGGAAACTCAATAAACACATCTATCAGGTCACCTGTTGCGCCATCAAAACGAACCACACTACCAGTACCAGTGCTACTAGCATAGAGATTACCATCGGGCCCAAAACCTAAACCTCTTGGCGCATCCAATATTGGTGTTCCTTCTGCATCTAAACCAGCATCAAGTACATCTAACAATGCTCCTGTATCAACATCATACACGCGAACAGTAGCTACCGAGTCATCCTGACCAAATGGAAATTCACTGCTGACATAGATATTGCCATCCAGACCATTAATCACATCTAGGGGACTTAATTCAGGGTCATTGACAAAATTAGGATTCAATACTTCACCCGTGAGACCATCATATTGAATGACTGTACCACCGCCACCACCTGTTGCTGGATCTGCACCATTTCCTAAGTAAAAATTGCCATCGGAACCAAATACAAAACCTCTGGGAAAATCTACTAATTCTGAGGGAATAAACTCATCAATAAAATCTCCAGTTTCACCGTTGAAACGTACAATTGAGCCTAGCGATCGCGCCCCTACATAATAATTATTATCTGGTCCAAAAACGGCACCACCACCATTTAATTCGGGAAATTCAGTAAATGTTTCTATGAAGTTTCCTGTAGTGGCATCGAAGCGTAAAACATTGTCATTTCCACCATTAATTAAAACAGTATTAGAACCATCAATTTCTTGTACAATATCCCTGGGGTCGGTTAATTCTCCACCATTAGGAAATTCACCAATTAATCGACCAGTTAAACCATCAAAACGAATGGCTGCATCGTTACCATTATTAGCTGCGCTGGTGACAACTACATCAAATATTGTGCCGATAAAATTTTGGGAAAATAATCTATTTTCAGCAATACCAAAATTAACGAAATGTTCGATGGAAGTTAATAAGTTTTGTTGAACTGCATCAGCAACATCTGGATTTGTTTGGAGATAAATATCGGTATTAAATTGAGAATTAGGGTCACGATTTTCAAATTGACCGACTTGAATAAAATGTTGAA
The DNA here is from genome assembly GCF_010672525.1 of Okeania sp. SIO2B3. Taxonomy (GTDB): domain Bacteria; phylum Cyanobacteriota; class Cyanobacteriia; order Cyanobacteriales; family Microcoleaceae; genus Okeania. The sequence goes on from NZ_JAAHGH010000026.1 coordinate 10,819, forward strand.
TGGGAGTAATTGAGTTTTGTTGAACTAAGGCAGCAACATCTGGATTATTGGTTAAATAAAAGTTAGTATTAAAAAAAATACTGGGGTCTCGCCCTTCAAATTGACCGAAGCGAATAAAGTGGTCGAAGCCGCTTTGTACGATACCATTATTTACTGCTTCTGCAACGTCGGGGTTAACATCTAGATAAAGGTTTTCATCAAATAAGTCAATAATTTCTAGCATAAGTCATTTATTTATTTGGGATATCTTAGCTATTAATGCACAAGTCTTTTTATTTGGCAAGTTTTGGTATTTTATTGCTTTTGATTTAGCAATAATTGAATAATTTTTGTGGAGATTTTCCTCTATTTATGAGTTGTTTATAAAAAATAAGAAAATCTTATTTTGTTTCATTTTTACCGAATAATTAATAATTAAATAATTAAATAATTCGCGCCTTGAAGCCTCCCCTTGAAAGGGGAAAAAAATAAATTTTTTCCTTTTATTCAATCCTCTCCCTAAAAGGGAGAGGTAATTATCAATTATCAATTATCAATTATCCATTATTGAAACCTTTATAGACATTTACAAATTAACAACTTTGAAGTAAGCATTCAGCTAAAGGAAAAGTTATGACATATTAAAAGCATAAAACTCAGACAAAGCAATATTTTTTGGGTGCATCTCAATTTTGAATAAAGCCAAAAATTTATCGCTTTTAGGCAACAGGCAACAGGGAATATATAGGAAAAAAGTATTTTTTTTTGCACATAAAAGATACACCCTATTAATCCCTATTTATTGAGTACAATAACAAAATCCACCAATTCCAGAAAATAATTCTATGGCTTTGAGTTTGTTAATATTATTCAATTTATTATCTCCTTTTAAATAGCTATCAGCATTTTCCGTACCGGAATGCTCCGCAAACAGCACTTAGCTTTCAGCACGCTAAAAGCTTGGGTTTAAATGAATATAGACTTTAGAGCTGACTTTTGTAGCAAGATTTTTCGCTTCTCAATTAATAAAGCTTTTATCACTAACTAGGGTTTGCTGAAAAAGTCTTTTGGTAAGGGTAGAAGCCAGAATTCAGAATCCAGAATTCAGGAGGAATGGAGCTTATAGAAGAGGTAGTCAGAAGAATCTTCCCTTGATTTTCTTCCCCTCGAAATGCCCAAAATGCGCTCCTTTTTGAGCTATTGGAGCTGAAAACTAGGTACTTTTTCAGACCTAAAAAAGCTAAAACCAATATTAGTCAATGCTTTGAGATTTAATCAGCAAGCCCTAACTAAAAGCAATAGCTGATAGCTGATGGCTGAATGCTTACAGTATGACAGCTTGTCTTTTGACATTTTAACTACCCTTACCCATCATAAAAAAATTAAAAATCATAAAATCAAGGAAAAACAAGGATGAAAAAACTACTAAAACTCACATCAATCATATTAATTGTAACTGCGGGATTAGGAATTGCTAAAACAGTTCATTCTTCTAGTAACAATCTAATTGCTGATGAGTCTCACGGAGGTATGAACCATAGCCATAAAAAAATAGAAATTCCAACAGATAAACCAGTTCCTAAAGTTGATTTAGTTGCTTATAAAGATACTATGAAAGGATGGAATTTAGAGTTGAAGCTAACTAATTTTAAGTTTGCCCCGGAAACAGTAAATCAAAGTAGTAACCCTAATGAAGGTCATGCTCATTTATATATCAATGACAAAAAAATTACTAGAATTTATAGCAATTGGTATTATCTAGGAAATTTATATCCAGGCAGCAATAAAATAACTGTTACTCTCAATACCAATAAACACGAAGATTTAATCAGTAACAGTAAGATGATTATGGATACAGAAATTATTGAGGTGACAGCACAAAAATAGGGTGCATCTCAATGCGTGAATAAAGCCAAAAATTTATTGCTTTTAGGCAACAGGCAACAGGGAATAGGCAACAGTTCATTAATTGATAATTGATAATTGATAATTGATAATTACCTCGGGTTTTAACCGTTACGGAATTGAATATAAGGAAATATTATTTCTTCACAGGAGTCGATTGGATATGGCGAGGAAACCCGCTCTTGACAGAGCCGCTCCGCTTTATATGTTGCGGAGCAAAACGCCATCCCTCGACCGCTTTTTTTCCCTTAAAAGGGGAGGCTTCAAGGCGCGAACTATTTAATTATTAATTATTAATTATTCGGTAACAGGGAATAGGGAATATTAGGAAAAAAGTATTTTTGCAAATATGAGATGTACCCCAAAAATAGGATTAATTACAGCAGTTATCTAGTTGATGAAGTACAAGGTTTTATTGCTTTAGGGAACAGGGAACAGGGATAAATTTATCAGAGAAAAGATTTTTATTATGGCTAATTAATGAGACTTGATATAACTTATAAATAGGGCTTCCTGAATAAATCTAAAAGCTTTTACAGATAGAGCTTTTAGAATTTTTAGGTATGGAAAAAATACCTGGTTTTCAGCTCTTAATGCTCAAAAAGTTACCTACCATTTTAGGCACATCGTTGGGCAAAAAAATTACTTTCCTGTTCCTTTACTCCCCTTTTCCCCTCCTGGGAGGGGTTAGGGGTGGGTCCCCTACTCCTTAAAAAAGACTTTTTCAGCAAACCCTAAATAATCATTCCTTCTTCCTTCTTCTTTTCTTCCTTCTTCCTTCTTCTTTTCTTCCTTCTTCTTTTCTTCCTTCTTCCTTCTTACTTCTTCAACTATTTCTCTTTTTTAAAAATCAGAATATATAATCCTCGCCCACTAGAAGGATTAAAAACCACATCAGTTTGAGTTAATTCCCATCCATCTTTACCCGCATCATTTAAAGCTTCTATATAGCGGTCTCTTTCTTCATTACTTTGAGGAAAACCAAATTGATATTCAACCTTATATTCATATTTTCTACCTCTACCTTGACTTAACTTTTCTGACTCGAACGACTCAATCTTTTGTTCTATTTTAGGTGTAGTTTCAGGAATAGAAGTTGCGAAAGTCCTATTAGGTGAAAAAATTAACGCCACCGCTAGAAAAATAATCGCAATATTCAAAACAATTAAGTTAATAACTATAAGTTTATTTAGATTCCAGTCTCTCATATCATGTCCGCTTGAATATTTACACTTTAGTGAAAGGAAGGCAGAAAGCAGAAGGGTTTCTTACAATTATGATTTAATTCTATATTCACTTTTGTAGGTTGGGTTAAGGAACAAAATTCAACACATACGACATTAGCAGAACTTACATTATTTCTGCTTAAACAAAGAAATATAATCAACTATGATCCGGTCATTTCAGTTATCAGTTATCAGTACCTCTAGTTAAAGTCAAGTGAAAAATAACAGTTAATGTAGGTTTGGTTTAGGTATTTGTTGGGTTGCGCTTCCGCTTAACCCAACCTACTTTATCTTTCTCCTTTTCCTCCTCTTGCTTCTTTCTTTCCTCCTGACTTCTGACTCCTGACTCCTGACTCCTCTCTTATCCCATAATATTACTAAAAAACTCTATTGTTTCTTTCAAAGCAGTAATAAAAGCATCAATATCATCACGAGTATTATAAAAAGATAAACTTGCTCTAGCTGTGGATGAAATATTCAAATATTGATGTAAAGGTTGGGCACAATGATGACCGGAACGAATTGCTACACCTGCTTCATCTAACATTGTTGATAGATCATTGGGATGAAGATTTTCTACTGTAAAAGATGCTAATGCTGCCCTACTTTCACCATTAGCATTTGGTTGAGGTCCATAAATAGTAACTTTAGGAATTTGGTTCAATCTTTCAAATAAATAAGTAGTTAATTCTGCTTCATAATTATGGATTTTTTCCATACCTATATTTGTCAGATAATCTACTGCTGCACCAAGAGCGATCGCTTCTCCAATAGCTGGCGTTCCTGCTTCAAATTTATGGGGTAATTCGGCATAGGTGGAATGGTCAAAAAATACTTCGGAAATCATTTCGCCTCCTCCTAAGAATGGAGGCATTTCTTCTAATAATTCTAATTTTCCATAGAGAAAACCTATACCAGTAGGGGCGCACATTTTATGACCGGAAGCTACTAACCAATCACAATCTATTTCTCGTACATCTACTCTTATATGAGGAACACTTTGGCAAGCATCTATTAATACTTTAGCTCCATATTGATGAGCGATGGTGCAAATTTCTTGCACTGGGTTTTGACAACCTAAAACATTAGAAATATGGGCAACTGCTACTAATTTTGTTTTGTATGAAAATAGAGTTTTATATTGTTCAAAATTAAATTCTCCGCTCTTGGTTAGCTCTACAAATTTTAAAACTGCTCCAGTTTTTTGAGCAATCATTTGCCAGGGAACAAAATTACTATGATGTTCCATAACTGAGATAATAATTTCATCTCCTGCTTTGAGATTATTTAAACCCCAAGAATAGGCTACTAAATTAATTGCTTCACTAGCATTTCGAGTATAAACAATTTCATTCCGAGATGCTGCATTTACAAAAGCAGCTACTTTATCTCTTGTTCCTTCATAAGCATCTGTTGCTTTTGTGCTTAAAGTGTGAATACCACGATGCACATTAGAATTATATTTGAGGTAATATTCTTGCCAAGCATTAATAACTGCTAGTGGTTTTTGGGAAGTAGCAGCATTATCCAAATAAACCAGTGGTTTACCATTTATTTCCTGATTTAAAATCGGAAATTCTTCCCGTACTTTTTCACCTAATGTTTTTTCTTGAATAATAGTCATTTTTTTTTCAAGTAAGATTTTCTTTTAACTAATTTTAAGTCCGTTGACTTGAAGTAGGAGGAATTGAAAAATCAAAGGTCTACTTTTGCTGATATTTCTCATCTACTAGATGTTGACTCAAAATATTCCTGGCAATTTTCAAATATGGCAAAAGACAAAAAGGGAAAATTCTCCAATGCTTTAGATATTTTGCCCCGTTGAAAAATCAAAGGTCTACTTTATCTTGATGTTTCTCATCTACTAGATGTTGACTCAAAATATTCCTGGCAATTTTCAAATATGGCAAAAGACAAAAAGGGAAAATTCTCCAATGCTTTAGATATTTTGCCCCGTTGAAAAATCAAAGGTCTACTTTTCTTGATGTTTCTCATCGATTAGATTTTGACTCAAAATATTCCTGGCAATTTTCAAAGATTATCTTTTTCCGTGACATAAGTCTAAATCAACTTTTATAACAGCCGAAGCAAAAGTTAGGACAGATCAAAAGCTTAAAACTCAGACAACGTAATACTTTTCCTTCTTCCTTCTTCCTTCTTACTTCCTCCTTCCTTCTTCCTTCTTCCTTCTTCCTTCTTTTAAACTTTACAAGCAACACATTGTTTTAAAATATTTTGCAAAGAAGGTAGGGGTAACTTGTTAAGAATTTCTGCTGCAAAAGCATCAATTAATAAGTTACGACTTACTTCTTCATTCAAACCTCGACTTTGCAAATAAAACACTTCATTATCATCCAACTGACTAACAGTTGCACCATGAGAACATTGGACATTATCAGCAATAATTTCTAATTGTGGTTTTGTATCAACTCTCCCACCAGAAGAAAGTAACAAATTACGATTTAACTGAGCTGCATTAGTCAACTGTGCATCTTGAGAAACATAGACTTTGCCATTAAATATAGAATGTGCTTTGTCATCAACAATAGACTTATAAACTTGGTCAGTCACACCATTGGGATGATTCAAAATAATGGCACTGTGAGTATCTGCTTCTTGCTCATTCCCAATAAATGCCAAACCATAAAGATTAGTTTCTGTACCCTCTCCCATTTGAGAAACTTCCAAGTTATGACGAGATAACCTTGCTCCTAAATGGATAGCATTGCAAGTATAACGACTATTCTTAGCTTGAGCGATCGCTGTTTTGCCTATATGAAATGCTGCACCTGCATCTCGTTGTACTCGGGTATGATTAATTTCGGCATTTTCCTCTACCCATATTTCTGTAACTGTATTTGTCAGATAAGGACGAGAACTGGGTGCTTCCGGACAAATAACTTCTGCTGTAACGCAATGCTCAATTATTTTCGCACTACTGTTACGCTCCGCTACTACCAAACAACGACGCTGAGTCAAAATCGGAATTTCGGTCTGAGTCGCAATAAATAATAGATGTATTGGTTTTTCTACAACTTGATTTTTTGGCAACCATACCACTGCTGCATCAGTTAAACCAGCAGTATTTAAGGACGTAAATACTTCCTTGCTCCCCTGTTGTTGCCCCAAATAATCTCCGATGCGGTCTTGATATTCGGGAGGTAACTGCCCCAAGTTTCCCACAAACACTCGATCTGTCAAACCTTCAACTGATGATAACTTTGGTGCAAATACCCCATTCACAAATACCAACCGACTACCTATTGCTTCCGGCAAAATAAACGGAGCAATATTCAAAGCATCCAAATTTACTGGTGCAGGTGCTTGAAAATCTAACTTCATCATTGCAGATAAGTCAACAAACCGCCATTCTTCATCTTGTTTTGTCGGAAAGGCCAACTCACGCACCCAGGTTCCTGCGCGATCGCGTACTTGCTGTAACCAACTTGCCATATTTCCATCTAGAGGAAATTCTGGCGGTACGGTTGGAGACACTCCTTTACAGCATTCTTTCAGTAATTTATCTAAATAAGATATCTTTGGTTTTACGGACACTTGCATACTTTTTACCGAATAATTAAGGTTTAAAAAAGCCTCTCCTTTAAAGGAGAAAAAGCGGTCTAGGGATAGCGATATTTTCTCGCCATATCCATTAGAGCAAGAGAAGACAAAATTTTTCTTAAGCCTCTAAACGGAGAGGTAATTGTTAATTATTAAATTAATTATTTAAGCTCCCACTTTTGCTTCTTCAACCACATCATCGTAACCTTTTTCTTCTAATTCTAATGCTAGTTCTTTTGTACCAGTTTTAATAATTCTACCGCCTTCGGTCACATGAACAAAGTCTGGCACAATATAGTTTAATAAACGTTGGTAGTGAGTAATTACTAACAGAGAATTTGATTCATTTGCTAATTGATTTACTCCATTTGCTACTATCCTCAAAGCATCAATATCTAACCCTGAGTCAGTCTCATCTAAAATTGCTAATTTTGGTTCTAACAATGCCATTTGTAAGATTTCATTGCGCTTTTTTTCTCCGCCAGAAAAACCTTCATTTACACTCCGGTCTAAAAACTCTGGTTTCATCTTGACAATATCTAATTTATCCTGCACTAAATCGTCAAAATCAAAAGCGTCTAATTCTTCTAATCCCTGATGTTTACGTTTAGTATTATAAGCAACTCGCAAAAAGTCTAAATTACTAACTCCAGGAATTTCTAGGGGATATTGAAAAGCCAAGAAAATACCATTTAATGAACGTTCTTCAGGCTCCATTTCTAATAATTTTTTGCCTAAAAAAGTAATTTCTCCCCCTGTAACTTCGTAGGCAGGATGACCTGCTAATACTTTAGAAAAGGTACTTTTGCCAGAACCATTCGGACCCATAATGGCATGAATTTCTCCAGCTTTGATTTCTAAATTTAAGCCTTTGAGAATCTCTTTTCCTTCTACATTAGCCGTTAAATTTTTAACAGATAAAATAACTTCGCTATTTTCTTTAATCATATTTACCTCTTTTGTAATGAATAATTAATAATGAATAATTAATAATGAATAATTAATAATTAGAGTATTAGAGAGTTAGATAGAAAACTAAAAATTCAAACAACTCTTTCATTATCAACTATCAATTGTGTATTGGTTGTTTTATTTGGTCGATTTGACAATAGCCGTCATCCGTAAATAATGAATAATTAATAATGAATAATTAATAATTATTTGATTTGGCAGATTTGACAATAGCCGTCATCCGTAAATAATGAATCATTAATAATGAACAATTAATAATTATTTGATTTGGCAGATTTGACAATAGCCGTCAGAAGTTTCAAGAGTTCTATATCTTGATTAATTGAGTTAAATCCTCCGTAAATAATGAATAATTAATAATGAATAATTAATAATTATTATTTGATTTAGTTGATTTGACAATAGCCGTTAGGAGTTTTAAGAGTTCTATACAGTCTTGATTAATTGAGTTAAATCCTGTGACATCAATGTAATTTGCTTGATGTAATAGCTCTAACCAATACAGAGTTTCATTGACCGAAAAATTCTGGTCTCAAGCCTCCTTTTTTAAAGGGATAAAAAAAGAGAATATTTCAGATTTCAAGCCTCCTTATTGCAGAGGTACTGATGACTGATAACTGATAACTGATAATACTCCTGTTTGTCTTGATTCTGGTGTTTTGACAATTTAACAATTCGTAGTGTAAATGCAAATTATTTTTCTTTAACTACATTATTTTTCATAATTATCAATTATCCATTATCAATTATCCATTAATTCTGGTGTTTTGACAATTTAACAATTCGTAGTGCAAATGCAAATTATTTTTCTTTAACTACATTATTTTTCATAATTACCAATTACTAATTATCCATTAATAATTATTAGAGCTGATTTACGAAGTAAATATTAAGAGGATAAATGCTTTACAGTGTAAGAGTTCGACACTATCCCCCCAGGAAATAGTTTTCCGCAAACCTATAGTATAAATAAGTTTCAACCCAGTTTACAAATCAGCTCTTAATTATTAATTATTAATTATTCATTATTAATTATCCCACTGTTCCTTCTAATTTCAAACTCAATAATTTATCAGCTTCCACAGCAAATTCCATAGGCAACTCATTAAAAACATCCTTACAAAAACCACTAATAATCATAGACACCGCATCTTCAGCAGAAATACCCCGTTGAGTAAAATAGAAAAGCTGGTCTTCTCCAATTTTAGAAGTAGAAGCTTCATGCTCAACCTTAGCAGTATTATTATCTACTTGAATATAAGGAAAAGTATTTGCTTGAGCGCGATCGCCAATTAACATTGAGTCACATTGAGAATAATTCCGTGACCCCTTAGCACCAGACCCCATTTTCACCAAACCACGGTAACTATTAGCAGAGTTTCCAGCAGAAATACCCTTAGAAATAATAGTACTGCGAGTATTTTTGCCAATATGCACCATTTTCGTACCAGTATCTGCTTGCTGCTTATTATTAGTCAGAGCAACAGAATAAAATTCTCCCACAGAGTTGTCTCCCACCAACACACAACTAGGATATTTCCAAGTAATAGCAGAACCAGTTTCTACCTGCGTCCAAGAAATTTTAGAATTTACTCCCTTGCACAAACCGCGCTTAGTCACAAAATTATAAATACCACCCTTACCATTTTCATCACCAGCAAACCAGTTTTGCACCGTCGAATATTTAATCTCAGCATTATCCAGAGTAACAAGCTCAACTACAGCAGCATGAAGTTGGTTAGTATCAAACATTGGAGCAGTACAACCTTCCAAATATGTTACCGAACTACCCTCCTCCGCTACAATTAAAGTCCGCTCAAACTGACCAGCGTCTCCATTGTTAATTCTGAAGTAAGTAGAAAGATCCATCGGACATTTTACACCTTTAGGAATAAAAACAAAAGACCCATCACTAAATACAGCAGAATTAAGAGCAGTAAAGAAATTATCCCCTACAGGTACAACACTACCAAGATATTTTTCCACCAACTCTGGATATTCCTGCACTGCTTCAGAAATAGAACAAAAAATAACACCATCTTCAGCAAGTTTCTCCTTAAAAGTAGTCGCAACAGAAACACTATCAAATACAGCATCAACCGCAACATTACTCAAACGCTTCTGCTCCGAAAGTGGGATGCCAAGTTTATCAAAAGTCTCCAACAAAGTAGGATCTACTTCATCCAGACTTTTCTTCTTATCTTGAACTTTTGGTGCAGAATAATAAATAATATTCTGATAATCTATTTGTGGATAGTCAACCTGCGCCCAAACTGGTTCCTTCATTTCCAGCCACTTTCGATATGCTTTCAGACGGAAGTTGAGCATAAACTCTGGCTCATTTTTTTTAGCAGATATCAGACGAACTACATCTTCGCTCAGTCCACGAGGAATAGTTTCTGATTCGATATCAGTAACGAAGCCATATTTATAAGGTTGATTAACTAAGGTTGTTACTTTAGCAGTCATTGTATTTATTTCCTAGTTATATTTACTTCTTTAATAATTTAGATGGCCTTTAGCCCCCACTTAAACAACTTATTTGTTGCTTAAGTCTATTTTAGGTTACATTAACAACAATGATATTGTCAAAGTCCAATTTAAATATTTTTTTTTGACAAAATGGAAATTACCCAACAAAATTCGACCAAACAAGAAATCCTACAACATTTAATGAAGCGAACTCAAGCCACCGCCTTAGAGTTAGCAGAATCTTTAGAAATTAGCCCCCAAGCTATACGTCGCCATTTAAAAGACTTAGAAACAGAAGGACTGATTATATATAAGTCAGTACAAACCGGGATGGGAAGGCCACAACATATTTATCAATTAACAACTCAAGGACGCGATCGCTTTCCCCACAATTATGATGGGTTTGCCGTTTCCTTCCTCGACACCTTAGCCGAAACTATTGGCCAGGAGCAACTCAGTCAAGTATTCCACAAACAATGGCAGCGTAAAGCAATGCACTATCGCCAACTATTAGGGACAGGAAAAGTGCAGGAACGCGTAGCCCATTTAGTAGAACTCCGCAAAGCTGAGGGTTTCATGGCAGAATGGTATCCTGTAGAATCTCAGGAAGTAGATAATCAACCACTCAAAATTCAGAACTCAGAAGTCAAAAGTGATTCAGTTTCCTCAGCAGAAATAGGAGAACCACAGTTGCCCGTTGAAAGCTACATATTTATGGAGCATAACTGTGCTATCTCCAGTGTGGCCGAATCTTTCCCCAGTGTTTGTGGCCATGAATTAGAGATGTTTGGTGCTGTACTGCCTGATTGTACTGTGGAGAGAACTCATTGGATTGTTAATGGAGAACATCGTTGTGGTTATTTAATAACTAGGAAAGTTAATAGTTATATCAGGCAACAGGCAACAGGCAACAGGCAACAGGCAACAGGCAACAGGGAATAGGGAGAAAAACATTTCTCTGTCTGAGGTTAATCATCAGTGTCTGTCCTAAACAACTTGTTCTTGTTTCTTACTATAAATAATGAGTGTCTAATTCTGAGATAGAATCCGGTTATATAAATATGATATGTGTTGACAATTCTATAATTACTTCAATCTCCCCCACTCCCCTACTCCCCTACTTCCCTACTTCCCTACTCCCTGACCTATCCGTGTATCCGTGCCATAATCAGTGTGAGCCACTCCCCTTTTATCCTTAATCAAAAAATATAAAATCAAAAATTAATATGCAACAATCCATGGAATTTTTAACAGCGGAGGAATCTGCTCAAGTTGATGCAGCGCTCCTAACTTCCAAAGACAAGTTTTCAACGCGACTGGCCATTTATTCATTGAGGTGTCTGAAGCAAATAGCAGAGGAAACAGGTTTAACTCCAGATGAAATACCTTCAGAGCAGATAACTACTTGGATTCAAAAGGATGAGAATATTAAGCACAATTTAGATGTGGATGCTAACTTTGAGAGCTTTTTTACTAGGTTAGTCATCTCCTCGTTACGTCCTTTAAAGGAGGTTGCTCAAGAATCTGGCGTACCCCTTCAAAATTTGACAGTCCAACAGGTTGTTAAGTGGTATGAGAAAGAGGATATTCATTAATGAATAATGGATAATGGATAATTACCTTAATTTATCTGAATTTCTGCCCTGCTTCCCTACCCCCCTACTCCCCCACTCCCCTGCTCCCCTTGGCCGAAAATTCAGAGATTTAAAAAAATTTGCTTAGGGGGTTGACATTTCTGAAAAAGATATTTATAGTAATAAATGTAAGGAAAAGAAAGCGCCTAATACCTTAAGCGGTTAAAGGCAAAAATAATTAAACGATGTAATTATCAGCTTTTCCTGGTGTCTATGACGTAGTGGACCCACTCCGATCCATCCCGAACTCGGAAGTTAAACGCTACGGTGGCGAAGATACTTGGTGGGTAGCCGCCCGGTAAAATAGCGCGATGCCAGGTTAAATATAAACAAAGGTTCTCTCAGCGATACGAGGGAACCTTTGTTTTTTTGGTGAGTTTATTTAGGGCTTGCTGATTAAATCTAAAAGCATTGACAGATAAAGGTTGTAGCATTTTTAGGTCTAAAAAAGTGTGAGCTTTTCGGTGGAAAAAGTTCAAAAAGCTAGTATTTTGGGACGATTATGGCAGAAAAATCAAGGGACAAAACGCCCGCCCCTACCTCCTCTATAATTCCCATTTCTCCTGACTCCTGACTCCTGACTCCCCTCCTGGGAGGGGCCCGCGGGTGGGTTGACTCCTACCCTCACCCATAAGACTAGTGAAGCGCAAACCCTATTTAATTTATAGCGATTTATAGCGGGGTAGTCCTGCATGGTAATGCTGAACATATATATTTTTTAATTTCTCCCACACTTTAATCTCCCCATCTCCCGCACTCCCCACACTCTCTCTACCATTGTTAGATTATGTCAATATTCGCCCAAATTTTTGGAGACAAAAGATTATATTTAACTACATTAAGACTATATTTGTGTTGAATGTTTATGATACTATCCTGAAGACTAATCTTATTCCTGATTACTAATAACTATGAGCGATTTATCTGGAAAAAAAGTAGAATTTCCTGAATTTTATCGACAGACATATGGTTTATCCTATGCAGAAGAAATAGCTACTCTTAAATATGGCTATGCGATGTTGACTATTGCTGGAGCAGATGGAGAAGTAAGCGTTGCAGAAATGAATTGGTTGATAAATCATCAACGTTCTATAAATGTGCCAGAAGAAATTATTGAGGCATACAAAGTATTTGACTATAAAAATGCTAACTTGGAAGAGTATGTTCCTGATATTAATAAATGTGATGTGCCTTTTAGTGTTCCTAGGACATTAATTTTTGATGCCATTCAAATGTGTAGAGCAGATTCAGAATTCGCCACTCAAGAACAAATGGCAGTCAAAAAAGCAGCTAAACTTTTAGGAGTTCCTGATGATATTGTATTAGCTCTAAACCGTCTGGTGGATCAAGAAGAAAGCCTAAATGCTATGCGGAGAGCATTGCTGGAGACAGAGAAATTATAATTAGGGTTTGCGCTTCACTAGTCTTTTTGCTCTTTGTAGGAGACAGGGGACAACCCACCCGCGAGGCCCGACAGTGGAGGGGAAGACAGCTATACTGGAGAAATGGGAATGTAGAGGAGGTAGCGGCTAAGTTTTGTCCCAAAATTGTTATGCCCAACTCTTGCACAAAATGCTAGTTTTTTGAGCAATCTTTACCGAAAACAGGCGCACCCCTTTCAACCTAAAACAGCTAAAACCTTTATCTATCAATGCTTTGATATTTAATCAGCAATCCCTAATTATAGTCGGAATTAAAACTAATTATATTCTACTGAGAGCTTGGATTTACATAAAATTCTTGATATTTCAGGTAAACCAACTCTCTTTAGACAAAACTATTAAACTTGTCATATCACCAAAAGTAATATTAGACAATTTATTAAAAGATTGGTTGCTAGAAGATATTGGCAGGGGCGATCGCACAACTTCTGGCCTATTTGTAGGAGATGAAGTAATTCTAGAAATAGGCCATTGGTTAGTAAAGGAAATAGGAGTCATCACAGGTTTAGCCATCGCAGCTAGGGTATTTTAACTTCTGGTGCTAGAGGTATTGGGAAAATGATAGGTTTTAAGTTTTATACCAATTTGAAAAAAGAATACTACAAATACATCTCGAAAATATATGCTTAAAAATAACCGATTCAATTCATTTGAGTCAATCCTCTTCTTTTCAAGGAGGGGTAATAATTAATAATTAATAATTAATAATTAATAATTAATAATTAATAATTAATTGTTGAAAATACCGATGCCACCAGACTTGATATTAGTATATTAGTCTTTTTTTATTCTTCCTTCTTCCTTCTTTCCTCTTCCTTCTTCTACTTTGAAATAAAATGTACCCAAAAACTCCCATCTGGCATACAAACATTCCGAATTAATCGGTAAGAATAATGTAAATAAGCACCACTTAAGTCAGTACGATATCCAGTAGAAAACCATTCCCCATAAGGGTCATGGATAAATAATCCTTCATTATCAAAACCAACACCAACAATTAGATGACCAAAAGAAGTAAAATAACTCTGTATAGCCACAGGAAATCCTGCTATTAGCCAATCTTTAACCTCTTCAATAGTGGCATTAGTTTTAAAATTATCTCTACACCCATAATCTCTAACAATTCTAGCTAAATCAGTTGGACTATGACGACTGTAACCTTGATTTAAAGCATATTCATAAAGTTCCTCTTCAAATTGACCATAATTAGACTTTCGATTAGCCTGCAAAAACTCTAAACAGGAAGCGATAGAAGTAATATTACATAAACCTGTAGGATTATACCAATCATCTAGTTGAGATTTGTAGGGAACCTTAATTCTAACAGTATCTGGTTTAAGCTTGGGATGCACAAGTTGATTATTTTCAAAAATTTCAATGTATTTTTCATGAATATACCAAACACCAGAACTATTATGCTTATTATTTCTAAATGCAATTCTGAAGTGATTTCTAACTGGAACATAAGCCAAAAGTTGAAATTCTTGATTAGCCGCAATATAGTGTTTTTCTGACTCAGTTAATTGAGAAGATTGAAGGGGTCTAGACTTAAGAATAGTATCTTTTTTAGTTTTGAGGATAATTGGGACAGCCGGAATATTTGCTTCCTTGGCCTCGAATAACTTTTTCGTAGTTTTCTCACCTAAATATCCAGCCTCACCGCTTTTTTGATCCACTTGAAACCGATGAAGTGCTGCTGTAGTTAAGGGGCCAAATATACCATCTACTGGAGGGTTAAGCATATTTAGGTCCACAAGTATGGCCTGAATCTCGCGAGTCAGGTTTTCATCATCAGCGAGGGTTTTAACATCGTACTTGAGGTCTGTTCTCAGAAAGTCTTGGAGTTCCATGCTAGATTAATGATAACTAGGAAATAGCTAATCAGCAGCATAGTACACTCTGACTCTAGACTCAACTCGGATATGGGACACTTTTGAGAAGGAGTTGGGCAGTCGGGAGACAGAATTGAGGCGTTGCTGAATACTTGGATGATTTTGGCTGACACGGGGACACGGGGACACGGGGACACGGGGACACGGGGACACGGGGATTATGGTTTCTGCTCTCTGACAAAATCATCCCGCAATTATGCAATGCCGAATTAATTATTGGGAGGAGCTAAAGGGAAGTCGCTACCTCTTAGATAAACTAGACCTTCACGCACGGGAGCAAGATGCTCCCACTGGCCAAAAACTGAATCTTGACAGACTACTACTTTTGATTGCTCGGTGCGTTAAGGCGAACATTTTCAATTTAACAAAATTGTATCGGAATAGTTATTACCATTTGTTTAGTCTTCACTTTCCTCCTGACTCCTGACTCCTCCGTAGTTATTTATCACTGTTCAACCGGACATGATATAAGGGACTAGCAAAAAAATAGCTTACCAGATCGTCTTTTGTGCAACAAAGCCATTATTAATTATTAATTGTTGAAACCTACTTAGGGCGAAACGCTATTACTCCATAAGCATCAACAGACAAATATTTTGATGCCGCCTGTTGAATATCTGACGAGTCAAGTGCCTGAATATGTTGAGGATAACTGAGTGCGGGTGCTAAGTCTCCCACTATTGAGTGATAGTAACCATATAAATTAGCTCGATCGCTTGGTGTCTCATTGGCAAAAACAAACCTATTGGCAACTAATGTCCGAATACGTTGAATTTCTGTTTCTGTCACTGACTCTTGTTGGATAGTATGTATGTGGTGAGCGATCGCTGCTTCTACTTCAGCTAAATTTTCTTCTGGAAGAAGAGCAGATATATAGAAAATTCCTTGATGACGATGACTCATATTACTCACACCAATAGAATAAACCAAACCTCGCTCTTCCCGTAAGTCACGCACCAGGCGAGATGTTTTCCCCCGACTCAAAATAGTTGCCAATACATCTAAGGTATAAGTTTCATGTAATTGAGTTAACCCAGGTACTCGCCAAAGCATCATTAACCTTGCTTGTTGAAGAGCTTCGTCAACTACTTCATGGCGAACTATTTTTGTAAAAGGTGCTTCTGGGGTGAAATTATTTGTGGGTGGTAGTGGAGGTATTTCTGGAATATTTTGGCTGTTTTCTGCTTCGGTAAATGAGTTGGCAACGATATCAATTAATTCTTCTACTGGTAAATTTCCGACTACAGTAGCAGTCATGGAAGTAGGTTGGTACCAGGTATGGTGAAAGTCGCGCATTTGTTGGGGTTGCAGTTGAGAAACAACTTCAGCAGGACCTAATACGGGACGACGATAGGGTAATTTTTCAAAGGCGGTTTCAATCGCTTTTCGGTAACAACGACGGTTAGGGTTATCATTTGAGCGCCGAATTTCTTCCAGTACAACAGACCGCTCTCTTTCAAAAGGGTCATCTGCAATGCTGGCATTGAGGAGTACTTCCCACTGCAAAGGTGCTAATTTGGCAAAGTCTTTAGGAGCAGTGGTAATGTAAAAATGGGTGTAGTCTTGGCTAGTGGCGGCGTTCATTACCGCACCTTGTTGTTCTACTAAGCGTTCAAATTCACCACTAGGGAGTTTGGGAGTGCCTTTGAAAATTATATGTTCGAGAAAATGGGCCATACCATTGATTGGTTCAGATTCAATAGCAGAGCCAACGTTTAGCCAAATATTGAGATTAACTGCTTCAACTGGTAGGTGTTCGGCAATTATAGTAAGTCCATTTGGTAATTGATGGATAGTAGGGGCGTTTAGAGATTCGAGGGTTGGTTGGACTAGGGTTGAGGTCATTCTTGATTTTTTCTGTGGTTTACTTTTCTCAATATATATATTAGACATCTCCAGAAAATAGGGAACAGGGAATAGGGAATAGGGAACAGGGAGAAATAATTCAGGACTTACGTATGAACGCTATTGGTAGGGTGTGTTAGCGGTAGCGTAACGCACAAAGCCCTATATGTATTGTCAGTGCCTAATTCCTATAGCAGAGGGAAGAAGGAAGAAGTAAGAGGGAAGAAGGAAGAGGGAGGAAGTAATATCATGTTCGGTTGAATACTTATAAATAACTGTTGTGAGGAAGACCGAGTCAGGAGTCAGGAGACAAGAAAGGAGGAATGCTTATGAAATATTGCACAATAGTATTGATAATTTCAGTATTTCTTTGGTACTGTCGGTACTGTCAGTCCTTAAATTTTACAGGACTTACGCAAATACACTACATATAGTAGATAAAAACTATAGCACTATGGTATATATAGTGTTTTATCATTAAAATGCGTAAGTCCTGTTTTATTTATAACTGACCCGTCCGAACATGATATAAGAGGGAAGGGAAGAGGGAAGAGAGAAGAAGGAAGAGGGAAGAGGGAAAAATATTGCTTTGTCTGAGTTTTCAGCTTTTGCTCTGTCGGTCTCTTTTCCTTCGACTGCTTTGAAGAAGGCAGCTATTAAGTACAAAAATTGGGATAATTTATTTTCTGCTATTCCCTTAAACCTGCAAAAGAAAAGATAAATATAGTAGGGAATAGGACACTGCTATATTACAACCAAATATTAGGAAATATTGATTTTCCTATCTCTCTGAACGACTTATTAATTGTCCTGGCAAATTGAATATGCTCTTCATCTTTTTCCACGGGAATAATATTAGCTTTCTGTCCTAATTTAAACTTATCTATTACTAAGTTAGCTGCTTCTAATCCTGTTACATAAGCTTTTTCCTGAGACCATGAACCGTGACAATTAACAATCCAATCTCCACTCATAAATACATTGTCAAAACTTGTTTTGGTAGGCAGTAAATATTGATAACTACCAGGAAAAAAGTGTGTGACTGCTTCTCTAACTCTAACCACACTTTGGTCAATAATTTCTGCTTCTATAAATTCTGGAATACAAGTTGCTAAATATGTCTGTACCATTTTAATAATTTCCCCATCGCTCAAAGGTAAAAACTGATTAGCATGATAAAAATCTACTTCTACAACTGTTCCTGGTTCATGGCGGAATTCGTCATGTAAAGTATTCAAGTCAAAAAACGTCCAGCCTGTAGTTGTATCAAATCCAAAACAAGCGTTAGAAGCACGAGGAATTGAAATTTTTCGGTCGAACCATAATCTGGTTCCTAATACATCAACTCCATTTAAATTATTAATATTCCTAAATTCTTGACGACTTTGCAGAGCTTCACTTCCTGCCATAATCTTTTTCATTCCACTAATACCAACAGCAAAAATAACTGCATCTGCTTCAAATATTTGGTCTTCACAAACAACCTTTGTTGCTTTGCCATTATCATCAACAATTAAGTCAGTAACTCGCTGTTTTGTCAGAACTTTGCCTCCCAGATTTTCGATATTTTCTACCCAAGGTTTAAATATCATTTCTCCTACAGTTCCCCGACACCAAACTACATCAAAATCTGGTTGATGAGCTAGGATAAAATAATATAACATTCCCAATGCAGCAGCCGCCGAACATTGTTCTCCCGGAGCAAATAAACCAACTAATAACATGGCGTTAAAAGCATCATCATATAATCTTTTAGTTACGCCATATTGTTTGAATAATTCTCTCGCTGTTACTGAATCATATCTTCGCCAAGCTTCATCCGAATTGTCAAAATCGATCACAGAATAAAGCAGTGGGAGAGCAGAAAGGCGATCGCTCAAGGGCAACCGTTTAAATTGAGTATAAATAAAAGTACCAAGAGGTGTTGGTAAAGGTGGTAAATCTTGAAAAATAGGTGATTCTACCTCTAACCCAGCAGGAGAATATTGAGCTGAACGAGTCCAAGGAGTAAATGGATCGAGGTTTAATTTCTTGACAAGAGAAAATATGTTATGGTATGGATACCAAAAACCATGTATGCCCACTTCTACGGAACGGCCTCCGGGAGTTTTCCAGCCAGCGACTAAACCACCGGGATAAGGGCCAGCTTCTAGAAGTGTAACGTCATAACCATTTTTGGCTAGGTGGTGAGTGGCTCCTAAACCAGCCCAACCAGCACCAACTACTACTATCTTTGGAGTTTGAGTTCCTATTGTCATACTACTTTTTTTTAAGTCAAAAATTCAGTAATTTTTGTGGATTTTCTCAAGCCAATTTTCAGGCGAGTTTCCCAATTTGCTTCTAATTTGCTTAATTTTCTAGTAGTTGTCAAGGCTGTGCATAGATAATATTTTGAAAGAGAAAGGATATGAGAAGAGATTTCAATAATTGATAATTGATAATGAATAATTGATAACTACCTCTCTCTAAAAGGAAGAGGATTGATGCGGTAGGGAAAACTTTTTCTTGTTTTTCATTTAAAGTAGAGGCTTTCAAGCTTAATTATAACGAAATATTGCCTTATGTTTGCTGGAAACGAGGTAAGTACTATTCCAAAGTTGACAAGAATTATACCTCTCAAGAATGTCCGTTATGTGGGCATATTCATAAGAAGAAATTGTCTGTTTGCGTAGCATTCCGTAGGAATAGAAAACATAATTGCAGCAACTGTGGTTATCAACTGAATCAGAATGTAGCTGCTGCACCCACCCCCATCCCCTCCCGGGAGGGGAGCAAGAGGGGTGGGTGAGGATTAATAGCCGTGTGCCCCACGGCCCGAGAAAAGCGCACTTCCTGCGCTGAGGGAACTTCAGCGTAAAGACCGAGCAAGAAAGCTTGTGAATATGGTAGTAGCGGGGGTAAAATTCAGTTTATTTGATTTGTTATCTAGCCCGAGAATCTGTGATACAAGAATCTCCCGTTATAATCTCCGATTTAAGGGTGAGAGTGTCAATTTGAGAGATGTAGTTAAAATTAAAAGATAAAGTCTATTTTTTACTCGTTAATTAAAAAAAAAGAATAGACAATATCACAAAACCTGTATAAAGTCAAGAAAATAAACATTAGTGTCATACTCAACCCAGAACAGCCGAGAGCTGGATCTGAAGACCTTATTTCCATTTGAACTAGACAACTTCCAGAAAGAGGCGATCGTCGCCGTAAACGCTGGAAAATCCGTAGTTGTTTGTACCCCTACCGGCTCAGGCAAAACCCTAATTGGAGAATACGCCATCTACCGTGCCCTAAGTCGCGGGCGACGAGTATTCTACACCACACCCCTCAAAGCTCTGTCAAACCAAAAATTGCGGGACTTCCGGGAAAAATTTGGAGCAGACAAAGTAGGGTTAGTCACCGGAGATACCTCTGTCAATAGGGAAGCATCAGTTCTAGTAATGACTACAGAAGTCTTCCGCAATATGCTCTATGGCACCCCCATAGGAGAAATAGGGACATCTCTAGAAAAAGTAGAAGCCGTAGTCCTTGACGAATGCCACTACATGAACGATCGCCAAAGAGGCACAGTATGGGAAGAATTAATAATTTATTGTCCACCAGAAATTCAACTATTAGCTCTCTCCGCTACAGTAGCCAACAGCGACCAGCTTACAGATTGGATTAATAAAGTACATGGGCCAACTGAACTGATTTACTCTGATTTTCGGCCAGTACCTCTCCAATTTAATTTTTCTAACAGTAAAGGTCTATTTCCTCTACTGAGCAATAACCAAAAAAGAGTAAATCCCTTGCTCAAGCCTAAAAATCGACATATAGGTAGAGATAGAAGAGAAAAACAATTAGAACCAATATTGCCGGCAGTATTATCTCAACTCAAAGAGCGGGATATGTTACCAGCTATCTACTTCATATTTAGTCGTCGAGGTTGCGATCGCGCAGTGGCAGAAATAGCACAAGTCAGCAATCTTACTTTGCTGGACGAAACAGAAACTATTCAACTGCAAAATTTAATTCAAAAATTCCTCAATAGTAACCCAGACCTAACTCACTCTAAAAGACTCGAACCCCTAAGCAGAGGTATAGCATCCCACCATGCGGGAATGTTACCAGTGTGGAAAGGTTTAGTGGAGGAATTATTTCAGCTAGGTTTAATCAAAGTAGTATTTGCCACTGAAACCTTAGCTGCTGGAATTAATATGCCAGCTCGTACTACTGTAATATCTAGCCTCTCTAAACGTACGGATGAAGGTCACAGACTGCTAAAACCATCAGAATTTTTGCAAATGGCAGGTAGAGCTGGACGACGGGGGATGGATGTTCAAGGTTACGTTTTAACTGTCCAGACTAGGTTTGAGGGTGCGAAGGAGGCATCTTACTTAGCAACTTCAGAAGCTGACCCTCTGGTTAGTCAGTTTACTCCTAGTTATGGTATGGTGCTGAATTTGCTGCAAACTCATACTTTGGAGGAGGCAAAGGAGTTAGTCGAACGTAGTTTTGGTCAATATTTATCTACTCTTTCTTTGGAAGCAGAACGTATAGAGATTGAGCAAAAAGAGGCAGAGTTAACTTCTTTGCAAAATAAATTAGGGATTTATGAACAGAATGATTTGGTAAATTTAGAGCAGTTGCTGAGAGATTATGAGAAGATACGGGAAAGAGTAAAAGAAGAAAAACGACTGCTGAAAATTTTGCAAAGGCAAGCCGATGAAAATCGCATTAAGGAGATGTCTTTGTCTTTGTCTTTTGCTCTATCAGGAACTATTATGAGTTTAAAAGGAAAGCACGTTCCTACTGCTAAGAGGTCTGATGCTAAACCTATTGCTGCTGCTTTAGTTGCTAAAATTCCTGGTTCTGGTCAGTCTTCTTACTATGTATGTTTGGGTAAGGATAATCGATGGTATGTTGTGGCAGCTATGGATGTTGTCGGTTTACACCCAGATGTACCCCGCTTAGTGGCGGTAGAACAGATGGAGTTGCCTGCTGAGATAGATTTTAGGTTGGGGCAATGCCGTAAAGGAGATGAAATTTATCTGAGTTTATCTGAACAAATTCCAGAAGTACCTCCACCAATAGATGCTCCAGAAGTTTTGGTGCAGATGCAGAAAGTGGCAACGGTGGAAGTAAATATTCAGGAACATCCGCTGAAGGAATGGGGAAGTCCTCGTATTTTGTTAAAGGGTTGGCGACGAATGGGTATATTGCAGATGGAAATAGGCGATCGCCAAACTGAGTTGGAGGATAAGTTGGCTCGTCATTGGCAGGAGTTTCTTAATCTGATTGAAATTTTGCAATATTTTGGTTGTCTGCATGAAGTTGTGCCTACGGAAATTGGTCAAGCTTGTGCCGCGATCCGAGGTGATAATGAATTGTGGCTTGGTTTGGCTTTGATGTCTGGTGTTCTTGATGAACTTGACCCTCATCATTTGGCTGCTGCTTGTGCTGCTCTGGTGATGGAAATTACTAGACCTGATAGTTGGTCACGTTATGATTTGTCTATGGAGGTAGAGGATGCTTTGGGTGGTTTGCGTAGTTTACGACATCAGTTATTTCAGGTGCAGCGTCGGTATCGGGTAAGTTTACCTGTTTGGCTGGAGAGGGATTTGATTAGTTTGGTTGAACAGTGGGCACTGGAGGTGGAATGGCAGGTGTTGGTGGACAATACGAGTCTGGATGAGGGTGATGTTGTCCGGATTTTACGTCGGACTCTGGATTTTCTTTCTCAGATTCCTCATGTGCCTCATTTGTCTGATGTTTTGCGACGGAATGCTTATCGGGCTATGCAGTTGATCGACCGTTTTCCTGTTAATGAGGAGGTTAAGTAGGGTTTGATGTTTCTAGTGCCACTACGCGGAAGTCAAAAGTCGTAGGGGCGAATGCCATTCGCCCTCAAAAGTATTGATTTATAAGGCTTTTAGGATTTTGGAACCAGTTATTTCCGCCATCCTGTACTAGGAGTTTAAATAACCTAGATTTTAAGAAGGAAGAGGCAAGAGAGAAGAATTTTGTGTTGTCTGAGTTTTCAGCTTTTGATATGTCTGCGCCTTTTCCTTCGACTGCTATTACTATTATTGTACAATAGTTGAATAAAAAGTCATGCGTAGGGGCGAGTAACGCCCAATGATTACATACTACCATGATTTTTTTGAGGATGCAAGGGGAAAATCATTGCCGATTTTTTTTTGAGCTTCACAGAATGCAGATTCTATATTTTGATTAGCGATCGCGACGGGGGAACGGAGTTTTATCTCTTTATTTGTCGATGGTAGAAAATTTTCTACCTTGTAGTAGGCCGACACGTCTCAAATGTTGGAATGGTAGAGGTCCGTTTTCCTTCAATTTAGTATTAATATTCAAGTTGTATCTGAGTTGAATAAAAAGTCATGTGTAGGGGCGAACAACTCCCAATGACTAAATCATATCATAATTTTTTTGGGGATGCAAGAGGAAATACCTTGCCGTTTTTTTGGAGCTTCACAGGATGCAGATTAATCATCCGTATATCTGTGGCAAAATCCTTGTCTGGCTAATGGGGTGAAAATTTTGCCTGTTGTTACTTCTTTTGGGAGTGCTTCACAAAGTGAGATTTTTTTTCTGGTGTTTTGATGGTGCAAGTATCTCTTCTATATATATATTCAGTGGCGATATGCTATTTGTACGTTGAATAAAAAGTCATGCGTAGGGGCGAACAACCCCCAATGATTAAATCCTATCATAATTTTTTTGGGGATGCAAGAGGAAATTCCTTGCCGATTTTTTTTGAGCTTCACAAAATGATGATTTTCTTTGTTTGTGAATTATTGAATATAGCGATCGCTTCTACATGAGTAGATATATTGATGTGTTGGTGGGGTGAAAATTTTTCGGTGTCGCCACTTCTTTTCTTCGTAGTGCTTCACAGGATGATAAGTTTTCTGATGTTTTGATTCTGATGTTTTGATAGTGTGAGTATCTCTATATATATTCAGTGGTGATATACTGTTTTTGAGTTGAATAAAAAGTCATGTTTAGGGGCGAACAACCCCCAATGATTAAATCCTATCATAATTTTTTTGGGGATGCAAGAGGAAATTCCTTGCCGATTTTTTGAGCTTCACAAAATGATAATTTTTCTTTGTTTGTGAATATAGCGATCGCTTCTGCATGATTAAAAAATATATTGATATTGATGGGGTGAAAATTTTTCGGTGGTCTAATGGTCGTGCATTGTGATTATTTTTGTGACAAAAACAGTGGGAGCATCTTGCTCCCGTACCAGATATTTCTTGCTCCCGTGCCAGATATTCCTTTTTCCTGTCGCTACTTCTTTTCTTGGTAGTGCTTCACAAGATAATATTTTTCTGATGTGAGTATCTCTTCTATATATATTCAGTGGCGATATGCTGTTTTTGCGTTGAATAAAAAGTCATGTGTAGGTGCGAGTAACCCCCAATAATTACATACTACTATGATTTTTTTAGGAATGCAAGGGGAAATTCCTTCCCGCCCGACTTAATTTTTAGAGCTTCACAGAATGCAGATTAATCATCCGTGTATCAGACAAGGATTTTGCCACGGATATACGGATGGATGCAGGAAAGAGGGAAAAGAATAAAGGGGAAGAATCCTAGTAACGAGGAGCAGAAACGACCGGAACAGACGAGACAATCCGAAAACCCCTAATGTAGTTGAGGTTGTCGGCAACGTTGCTGCCACGCACGGCACTCCGGCAAAGCCTAGAATAGAGGTACCAGCAACCACCACGGAGCATTCTTCTATTACTATCTCCCCCAGTTTCCCAAGCACTACCATCTGTAGGTGCACCTTCATAGTTGTCATGCCAAACATCCTGACACCATTCCCAGACATTGCCGTGCATATCGTACAAACCAAAAGCATTGGGTGGAAAAATTCCCACATCTGTTGTTCCTTGACCATATTGTTTAGGTTCACCAGCATAAGTAAAGTGGGAATGCAAGTTAACATTAGAGTTGTTGCGATTCAAGTTAACTAACTCAGACGTTATAGTTTCCCCAAAATAAAATGGTGTGCTTGTTCCTGCTCTACAAGCATATTCCCACTGACTCTCACTGGGTAAACTATATTTTTTGCCTGTTATTTCTGAGAGCTTCTGGCAAAACTCTGTCGCGTCGTTCCAACTTACTCTTTCTACAGGACGACTCGCACCTTTAAACCCAGAAGGATTATTTCCCATAATTGCTCCCCACTGTGCTTGAGTGACTGGATACTTTCCCATGAAAAATTCTGGCACATCTACATAATGTTGCGGACTTTCCCAATCAATTCTTTCTGCTTCCGTCTCTGGAGACCCCATGAGAAATCTACCTGCGGGAATTTTTACCATTTCCAGGATGACTCCATTGCCCAGGTTTTCTGTCATTACTTCTGCTTTACCTGGACTGTGACTAATTATTTCTCCTCTGACATTAACTGTCACAGTCTTAAATTTTTGAATGGAAATATTTGTATTATAGGTAGATGCTAATACTGTTTTTGCTTGTGTTGTTACTGGTATAGGTGTGGGTGTTGATATAAGTAGGGGTTGTTTTTGAGGAGAAGGAACTGCCAATACTGTTTTTACTTGTGTTGGTGTTGTTATCGGTGCTGGAATTGGTTGTAGTGAATTGGTAAAAACTAATGCTTCTAATACTTCTGTAGCATTTTCATAACGCTGTGGAAAATATTCATGTACCATCCTATCTAATATATTTGCCAGACGGTTACTTACTTTTGCTTCATTTCGCCAGATAACATTTCCTGTATTTGGGTCTGTTGGTAAATTTCCTGGGTTTTTACCAGTCAGTGCTTTTATTCCTACCATTCCTACTGCATATATATCGCTACTCAGTTTTGGTTTACCGATCGCCTGTTCGCTTGGCATATATCCTGGTGTTCCGAATGCCACAGTTAAGGTGGTTTTTCCTGGTTTGTTTGCTGTGGTTAATGCAGTTATTTCTTTGACTGCTCCAAAGTCGATTAATACTATTTTTTTGTCTGACTTACGACGCATCAAGTTTTCTGGTTTTATGTCTCGGTGAATTATATTATTTTGATGGGCTACTGCTAATGCTGATAATATTCCTTTTAGTAGGGTAATAGTATAAGACTCGCTTAATTTTTTCCCTGGTGTTAGTTCTTTGCTTATATCTTGCCCTTCGATATATTCTTGTACTAGATAAAATTCTGTTCTTTCTTGGAAATGAGCAAATAATTTTGGTATTTGGTCTGAGTCTTTTCCTAGTTTATATAAGGTTTCTGCTTCTCTCTCAAATAATCTTTGGGCAATTGTCAAAACTCCTGGATCTGAACTTTTAGGTGATAGATGTTTGACTACGCATTTTGGTTTGCCTGGTAAGTCTAAGTCTTGAGCTAAATAGGTATCTCCGAATCCTCCGCTTCCTAGAGTGTCGATAATTTTGTAGTGGTTTCTCAGGATTTTTCCAGACTGCATTTTCAGTTATCAGTTATCAGTTATCAGCTTTTTTAGTTATTAGTTACCAGTTATTAGACTTCTTCTTATTCAGTTATCAGTTATTCTTCAACAATTAGCATTAAAGAATTAAACTCATTCATTACTAATTACTTTAGTGGGCAAGTATGGTTTTTTGGCCTAATCTATTTGAGTATATATGAGCGCACCTTTCCCATTATATTTATAATATCATGTCAAGTTTTTTTGTCAACCCCCTTTTTTCAGTTATCAGTTATCAGTATCCAGTTAGTAGTAGGAGTTGAGAAATAGAATAAATATTTCATGGGTTGAAACCCTACTACAAACAAAGGAGATTTCAGTAACGCCCAAAAATTCAATGAATTATCGTACACAAATCATCAATTATTTCCCCCTACTCTGTAGGGACGTTGTATGCAACTACTACTCCCTCTTTTGTGGAGATATCTAACTAATCAGAATAATTAAAATAATTTTTTTGATGAGCGATCGCCTGTCGTTAAGATTTTGTACTAGAAATTGTTTTTCCCAATCTGATTTTCTATTAGTTCCTACTCTACTTTCATATTCTCTAGAATCATTAATTCTGTTACCTGTTATTAGAAGTTATGAGAATGTTTAGCAGAGAAATATGACTTTTCTGGACTAATTTTTTTGAGTATATATGAGCGCACCTTTCCCATTGTATTTATAGTATCATGTCAAGTTTTTTTGTCAACCCTGTTTTTCAGTTATCAGTTGTTGTACCAAGGGTTAAAAAAGAATGTTTAGAATAATCAGGATAATTAGAATACTTTCTTTGGTGAGCGATCGCCTGTCATTTATATCTTTGTACTAGAAATTGTTTTTCCCAACAGAATCAGGAATTATGCACGGAAACTAAATCCAGTGAGGGTAAATGATCATTCTTCCCCTACATATGGCATTTTCAATATTAATTTGCGTAAGTCCTGAGAATTTTGTATTCGTTCCTACTCTACTTTCCTATTATCTAGAATCATCAATTCTGTTATCGGTTATTAGACTGCTTAGTAGAAGAATATAGCTTTTTTGGCCTAATTTTTTTGAGTATATATGAGCGCACCTTTTCCATTATATTTATAATATCATGTCAAGTTTTTTTGTCAACCCCGTTTTTCAGTTATCAGTTGTTTTATCAAGGGTCATTTCAGTTATCAGTTAGTCAAGCTTTTATCTAAAATTAAAAGCAATAGCTGATTGCTGATAACGCAGTTCCTCCTACAGGAGGCTAGCTGACGGCTGTTAGCTCCGCATTCCGGAGGAAATGCTTACATTAGCAATAATCTTTAATTTTTATTTTACAAATTAGCTAAAACTTATATTCGTTAAGCTTTTCAGATTTTTCTTATTTTTTTTTGTACCTATAGATACTAAAAATAGTCATAGTAATTATCTATTAATTATCAGCAGTAGTTTTAATTCTATAGGAGTTTACTTTATCTGATACTGTATATTTAAACGCTTGGAAAGTTTTAAGTTTTTTCTGAGTTCAGCCTTTCTTTAATTGCAAGATATTTTCTGTATCATTCAAATCAAACTACTAAATTACCGAATAATGAAGAATTAATAATGAAGAATTAATAATGAAGAGTTGATAGTTAATAATTATTCATTCAACAATTCAGGTTTAAAGCCTCCCCCTTTGAAGGGGATAAAATCAAAAAAATGCTTTTAGTCAATCCTCTTATTTTAAGAATAGGTAATTTTAATTATTAATTGTTAATTGCTGAATGACACAAAGTTTTCATTTATTGCAATATTTTAGTAAGTTATATCAAAATACTTAAGGAAAATCATGGAAAATTAAATATAATTTTATCCTGAAAGTTAGTTGTATTTATTGATAAAGAATAAATAGACACTACTTAATTTTCACCTGTAGATTGATTAAATAAATTATGAGACAATTTTGAAAATCTAGTAAGTACTTATATTATTTATTTTATGTGTATAAAAATATTTTTATTTGACATAAAAGATTGAATATGTTAGAAAAAATAGTAATTGCCACCATATTTTGAGGAAATGAGAACAGATAAAACTGGCCTCAAGTCTGCTAAATAAATTAATTTTTAAGATGAAATCAAAATGCCTAATATTTCTAAATAAAAAATTTATGAAGTTAACTAAAGTAGAGAATTGCAATTAATTTATGGATAAATATGAGTTTCTCAATCATTTCATGCTAATAAAACTTATCAGAAAGAAACAACTTGTGAAATAAAATAACTATTAGAGGTTGTCTGAGAAGTCCAATATGCTAGATCCAAGCCCCCTAAATCCCCCAAAATTGGGGGACTTTTAGAAGCAAATTGACTCTTGTTCCCCCCAAAGTTGGCTTGCTCGGGGGGCAAAATTCAGTATCAAAAAACTTTTCAGATATCCTCTTAATTAAAGCAATTATTAATGAATTTTATTTGAATACTTATTTAATTAAATCAAGAAGAGTAATGAGTAAAAAAAAGCCTATATATAAACAACTTTTACTACAGCTAACAAGTGGCTTACTAAGTTTAATTGTACTGTTACCAACCCCAAGTAGAGCTAATACTTTATTAGGAATAATTCGAGATGATGGCAATACAGATGAATGGAATAACATCATTACACGAATACGCAATCTAGGTATTAGTTATGAACCTATTGATTTAAGACAAATTAATACAGTAGCTGACCTATCTGGGGTGAAAGTTATCTTTTTACCAAACATTGAAACCTTAACTGAAACTCAAGTAGACATTATAGAAGAGTGGGTAAAACAGGGAGGGAAATTAATAGCTAGTGGCCAGGTAGGGAGAAAATCTAAACCAGGGGTAAGGCAAGAATTGCGATCGCTTCTTGGGTCTTATTGGGCTTTTCCATTGAGTCAACCTGCAATACCGGAGGCAAGATATCGTTGTTTAGATATTGCTTGCAAAAAGTCTACAAGTTGGGCACCCATGGGAAATGACCAAGATACTGTTGAGGGTGGAGTATTAATTCCGGCAGGGTTAAGCAGCACAACTGCAGCTACTTGGAAAGGAAGTTCGGGTTCTTCAGCGGTAGTTATTACTCCTCAAGCAACTTACTTTGGTTGGAACTGGGGTAGTAGTACCTCTGCAACGTTAGATAGTGCTTGGTTGCAAGCTGTGTTAAATCGCTATCAGAGTCAGCCACAATTTACAGCCAGAAATAATAATCCATTACCCACAGCGAATAGTAGTCCGACTGCTCCCATTACTCCTAGCACTAACCCAGTTAAAATTAGACCCCGTATTTCCTCTGCACCACCAAGGACTGAAAAGACAAATCCAGTTAGAGTTCAACCTAGAACTGCAGCAGTAAATACAAATCAACCTTCTACTACAACTCAAAATTCGACTGAAAATACCAATCAAGTTAGAGTTCAACCTAGAACTGCACCAGTAAATTCAAATATAAATCAACCTTCGACGACAACTCAAAATTCGACTGAAAATAGGGATCAAGTTAAAGTTCAACCTCAAACTGCACCAGTAAATTCAAATATAAATCAACCTCCGACGACAACTCAAAATTCGACTACCGCTCAAGATAATATTTGGCTAAGAAGTCAGCAACAACAGACAACCACCGAACAAAAACCGCCACAACCAGATCAAGCATCAGGAAAATTAGGTAGTCAAAATAATAATTTAACCTCACAGACAAGTACAGTTCCTAAGAGTAATAATGTTTGGAACAGATTTCGAGAACAGATAGACCGACAAAACCAGCAAGCTGAAAATATCAGTACCAAGGAAAGCGTCGTTAATTCACTGGAAAACTCTAGTTCAGAAACGGCAAATAATAGAGACAATATTTGGAACAGAGCTAGACAACAAACTAAACAACAAAATCAACCAACTGAAAATATCAGTACCAAGGAAACCAATAACCCTACTTCAGAAACCTCGAATAATAGAGGCAATATTTGGAATAGATCCAGACAACAAACAACTACATCATCCTCTCGCCGTAACCCCCTAGCTGCCATACTCCGACCTTTACCCCCACCAGAGGTACAAGTACCAAACTCCCAAACAGACCCTTCATCAACATCAGCACCTGCGGGTTTAGAAGTCAGACAAGGAAACTATCCAATTAGTAGAGCAGAAGCTAATGCAATGTTGCAAGAGTTAAATAATCTCTTGGGTAGATTTGAAAGTGCTTTAGTTGCAGCAAAATCAGCAAATGTAGAAGTGAATTTGTCAGCAGATAAAGGTAGTTTGGTAGCTACCAATAGCGATCGTAGTACATTTATTGCTCAAAGAAATCGAGAAATAAGTGATGCTCAACAAATAGTCGAACGAGCACGCTTGACAATTCAAAGATTCCCCCAACAGGTAGCATCCAAACAATATGCTACTGCCAGAAGTCAATGGCTGCAAACAAGGCAAATGTTGTGGCAGAATTATCCCACTGATGGAGAAAGAGCAGGAGCTGAGATTAGAGCTGTGTGGTTAGACAGGGGTACAATTGTGAGGGCGCGGTCAGAACGTGGTCTGGCAATGGTATTTGACCGACTTGCTGCTGCTGGTATTAATACTGTTTTCTTTGAAACTCTGAATGCTGGTTACACAATTTATCCTAGTAATGTTGCTCCCAGACAGAACCCTTTGACAACTTCCTGGGACCCACTTGAGTCTGCTGTTAAATTAGCTCGCGAGCGGAATATGGAGATACACGCTTGGATCTGGACGTTTGCGACGGGGAACAAGGCCCATAATCGTGCTCTCGGTCAGCCAGATAGTTATTTGGGTCCGGTGATTTCAGCTCACCCCAATTGGGTGATGACTGATAATAAGGGTCGTAAAAGACACCCTTCTGATGGCAAAGTATATATGGATCCTGCTAATCCTTATGTTCGACAATATCTGCTGAAGATAATAGATGAAATTGCTAGTCGCTATCAGGTTGATGGGATTCAACTTGACTATATTCGCTATCCTTTTCAAAATCCTGGTCGGAATTTTTCTTATGGTTACAGCACGACAGCTCGTCAACAGTTTCAGCGGTTACATGGTGTAGACCCGATGAAGATTTCTTCACGCGGTCGCCAAAATAGGTGGAAGTGGACTGAGTTTAAGATTAATCAAGTTAATAGTTTTGTGGCGGATACTTCTAAATTTCTCAAACAGAAATATCCAAGGATGATTTTGTCGGCGGCGGTGTTTCCTTTTCCACGCCATGAGCGTTTTGATAAAATTCAGCAAGATTGGGAGAGTTGGGTTCTCAGGGGTGATATTGATTTGTTGACTCCGATGACTTATGCTTTGGATACGAATCGTTTTCAGCAAATTACGCAACCGCTGACCAGTACGCGAGTATTAGGTAGTACTTTGATAACGCCTGCAGTTAAGCTTTTGAATCTTCCTGAAATTGTTGCGGTTGACCAAATTCAGGCGGCGAGGGATTTGCCTACAGGGGGTTACATTATTTTTGCTGCTGAAAGAATTACTGGGGGGTTACATGGATTTTTGACTCGTACTCAGGGAGGACCGGAAACTGGGAAGAATAATAGAGCTTCGTTAAGTACTTTTGCGAACCCTTCTCATGTTGTGGAGGGTATTATTCCTTATCGACAACCGTTTGTAGCAGCAGCAGATCGTTTTCAAGCTTTGAAAAAGGAATGGAGTTTTTTGTTGGCAAATGAGAAACTTTCTATAAGGCAGTCTGAACTTGAGAGTTGGGGGGTTAAAGCTGAGGAGTTGGCAGCAGATTTGAATCAATTGGCTGAAAATCCCGATAATAGTAATTTGAATCAAGCTAGAAATAGTTTGAGAAGATTTCAGTTACAGTTTAGGGGTTCTATGGGTGTTCATGCTAGGGAAAATGCTTATCAAGTTCAGACTTGGCAAAATCGTTTAGCTGCTTTGGAAATGTTGTTAAATTATGGCGAGCGAGTGCGGTTAAAAAGTGGGAGATTTTAAGTTGGGTAGTTGTGTTGATAGGTAAGCATTTTCTGCGGAATGCTGCGCAAACAGCCGTCAGCTATTAGCTATTATCAGGACTTACGCAAAGACACTGTGTATAGAGTCCAGTAACTATTGGACAATAGTTATGAGTACTATATATAGCGTATCTGCGTAAGTCCTATATTATATCATGTCTGGATAATTAGTGATGAAAAAACTTATCCTCTTGCTTACAGCGCTTTTGCTCATTGATAAACTACATCTTCACAAATCAAACCTTGCAGGGACGTTCCATGGAACCTCCCTACTGTGCTCTACCGTACAGGAAAACTGCTGTAAACAGTAAATTTTCTATTTTCTCTACTCCCCTACTCCCCTACTCCCCTACTATCTTAATAATAAGTATTCAACCGGACATGATATTAGCTATTAATGTTGGGAAAGGTAAAAGCAACCTTTGAAATTGAGTTTGAGTAAAAAGTTACTGTCAAAGTCTCCGGACCCAACATCAACATCAACTATTTTTGGCACAAAATTTTGAAAACTTAGTATTAATTTTTCTTGATCAATTTCACACCAATATCTTGAAGAACTAAGGAAGTTATCCAAATCAATCTCGAAGACTGAAACATCTAAAATGGTGCGTTACGACGGATTGTTAAATGCCTTTCACGCTCAAGATTTCACCCGTCTAACGCACCCTACAAATTTTGCTATATGTGGTGGTTATGCGTAAGTCCTGAATTATTCAACTACTCATTCAAACTACCATCAGGCATAATTGCCCCTTGCAAATTTGCCCCTTGCAGATTTGCTTTTTCAATATTTGCTCCTTGTAAATTGGCATTCTTCAGGTTAGCTCCCTTGAGGTTAGCTCCTTGAAGGTCAACACCCATTAACTTAGCACCAGTCAAATTTGCTCCTGCTAAGTCTACTCTCCTGAGGTCAGCATCTTTTAAAATTGCCCCCCTGAGATCGACACCTCGGAGACTAGCACGACTGATCATTGCCCCACCTAAATTCGCTCCTCTTAAATTCGCTCCTTTGAAATTCGCTCTAGTGAGTTTAGCATCTTTGAGATTAGCCACTTGCAAATTAGCAGCTTGCAAATTAGAACTCATCAAATTTGCACCAGATAAATTAGCTTGTCGTAAGTTAGCATTTTCTAATACTGCCCTCATTAAAGTTGCTCCACCAAGGAAAGCTCTTTCCAACTTGGTATTTTGCAAATTAGAACTCACCAAATTTGCTCCCTCTAAACGAGCGTGAGACAAATTAGCTTGCTGTAGTTTAGCTTTAATTAGGTTTGCTCCTTGAAGTTGCGCACCTTTGAGGTTGGCATTTTGCAATCTGGCTTCCCTAAGTTCGATACCTCTCAAATTAGCTTTGAATAAATCTGCTTCTCGCAAATAAGCATCTTCAATTTTGATAGCTGCCAAGTTTGCACCACGAAGGTTACAACCTTGACATTCTCCAGTTGTTCGTAATTGCTCTACTGCACTCTTGCCCGAAATTTTTTGGATAGCAATTTCCTGTGGAGGTCTTTCCGTTATTGGGGAATTCGTTTGTTGTCGTTGCTGTCGAAAAACTGTTAAACTTGTAGCTAGTATAGCAAGAGCCGCAATACTAGCCATTCCGACTATTGCAGATGTTTTTACAGGTTTCATTGCCATCGCTAAATTCCGAAAATTAGTAGCATCGCCAAACATAGGAATTGGTTTCAGCGCGGCTATTGCTGCTGCTGCATTTTCAAAGCGGTCTTTGCTATTGGGAGATACCATTTTCTCTAGCCACATTGTGAATAATGTACTCAGTTGTGGCATTAATTTTTTGACGTTGAAATTATAGTTGCGGTCTATTAATTTTTTGATATCTGTACTGCGGGTACCGGTTAATAAGCAGATCAAGGTTGCGCCTAAACTATATAAGTCAGAATTTATAGTGACAGTACCATTTAATTCTTGTTCTGGTGACATAAACCCTGGAGTACCACTTATACCATCACTTAAAATATCTTCTATTCCTATACGCGCAGAACCAAAATTAATTAAATGTGCAATAGGGAATCTTTCTCCGTGGGAGTGGGTATCAACTAATATATTTTCTGGTTTGATATTGCCGTGAATAATTGGTGGAGTTTGCTTTTGTAAATGAACTAAAATTTCTAAAGTTGAAACAGCAATTTGCTTGATTTGTTCGGGAGTAAAACTTCTTCTTTCTGCTAAAGAATTGCCTGTTTGATATTTTGTAATTAAGCAAAATCCTTCGGTGGTTTCTAAAGAGTCTACATAATTGGGAATACGAGGATGTTGTAGTTGTTTGAGAATTTCTACTTCTCGTTCATAAGCTTCAAACCCTGCCCAATTTGCATCACTATCTGCAAAACGAAATTCTTTAATGACAACCTCTTGGTCTTGTTTGAGAGCTAGTCCTTGGTATGTCACTTCTCCTTCGTTTTGGTGACGTTCTATTTCTCGAATAATTTGATAGCCTTGGCTAGAAAGATCTTGTTTCATGTTAATAGTACCACCGTTTTTTTCTACCTGTAAATGGGGCGCTAATGCAATAAATCTATTCAAATATTATATCATATTTTTGATTGAGTAGCAATTACAGATGGTCACTATTCCTCATTAGCAGAGGGCAGGAGGCAGAAGGCAGAAGGTCTAATAGCTGATGAATAGACATCTCCTCCATGCATAGGGAGTAGGGAGTAGAGAGAAAGAATTGATGATTTATTTACGATACATTGATTTAATTTTTTATTATTGGAGATGTCTAATAGTCTTCGACACGCCACTTTGTGTCCGATCGCCCCAAACAATTTTCAGCACCCCCGTTGACGGTGGGGTATTAAACCCGCATTCATAAAAGATAATTTTTTTTTGATGAAATAAAAATTAAGTACATCAGAAATTATTTAGTTACTTAGTTAGTTCGCCAACTTTTATTATACTTGTACTTAATTATCCTGAAAATAAGTGAAATAATGGAGATATATTAATTGCCGTTTATAGCTAAAATATTTACAATAAATTTTTGCCTAAAGATGGTATTTTTTGATACTTTTTATACAATAGTAAGTATCGATATATTGGAGAGACTATTTTTTATTACCTATTATTAAGATGAGTTGTAAACAGTACTAATAAATTTCAAAACGACTCTTTTATGGTAAAATAATGTAAAACTATTTTCAGAAAAAGAGGTTTCTATGACAGAACAAAATGCTCGTGATTTATTTAAAGCTGCCTACGAACATCGCTACACTTGGGACTCTAATTTTCCTGGTTATAGTGCCGATATTGAACTAAAACAAGGGTCAGAACTGTACAATGGCCAAATTTCGATAAAAGCAGACTTCAGTGTAGAAGTCGCAGGTATCTCAGATGAAGAAGTACAACAAAGCGTTTATACTCAACTGCGGGACGTAGTTACTCACCGCAAACGTTCATCCTTTGAAGCATCCCACGGTAAAAATAGTTTTAGCTTAGGCGATCAGGATGAAACTGGTGCAGTTGAAATTCTCGTCGAAGGTGATGCGATGGGGTCAAACTACAAGGTTAGAGACCGGGAAATTTGTCTAGTTAGTCGGGTAATGGGCCGAATGGCTTTCGTAATTAATACTCACAAAAGCTTGGATACAGGAGAAGGTTTTGCTGCCATTCAGTACAACGCCATTTTCCGCAACCCTCAAACCAATGAAGTCATAAGAGAACTAGAATTTGAGGACAGTTATGAAAAAATTGGCAGTTATTACATAATGACTCGTCAGGTAGTCAATTCTACAGAAAAAGGTCAAGTAACAACAACCGAATTTAACTACTCTAATATCAAATTGCTAGAACCAGCAGTTGTCTAGAGACAATCTGAACTTTTGGTTTATTTCTATGTTAATTCCGCTAGGATTAATTTAGGAGAATCATAGTTCTCATATTTTTATAAATTCAACAAAACAAGGAGAAAAAATGCCTCAAACAAAAGCACTGACCAAAGAAAATGTGGAAATTGTATTAGATGAATTACGCCCCTATCTCGCGGCAGATGGTGGTAACGTAAAATTAGTAGACATTGATGGTCCGATAGTAAATCTTCAACTACAAGGAGCTTGTAGTTCTTGTCCTAGTTCTACTATGACTCTCAAAATGGGTATTGAGCGTAAACTTAGGGAAGAAATTCCTGAAATTTCTGAAGTCAATTCTGTGATGTAAACATATTTTCCCCACTCACATTATTTTTGGGTGTTGCTGATTCTGGGTATGATGCAAGCTCCCCTAGCCCCCCAATTTTGGGGGGGAATAAAACTCTAAAAGTCCCCCAAAATTGGGGGATGTGTGGGGGCGAAGGCGAGAACCAAACAATCGCGCATTCATACTTCAATTCAGCAACGCCTCTTTTAGATGTGGGTGGAAAATTTCTTAATCAGAAAACGCACAGTTATATCATTTCTGGTTGAATAGTTATAAATAAACGACGAAGGAGTCAGGAGTCAGAAGTCAGGAGGGAAGAAAGAAGAAGAAAGAGAAACTTTTTTTGATCACTAATTATCCGGACATGATATTACAGTAAGGAACAAGTTGCTTAGGACATAGATTGATGATTAAACTCAGGCAGAAAAATGTTTTTCCCCCATCCCTGTAAGTCTTAATTAAGTTATTAGAAGACAAGGAATAGTAATGCCCTCCGGTCAGCAACTGACACACTTGGTAGCGTACCAAAACAGAGAACGGTAAACTTTAAACAGAAAAATATCTGAGTAGTAAATATACAAATAATTTTGCCTGTCTACTAAAAAAATAATCTGCTAACTATTACTCTAAATTTACTTAAAAAAATATACAGTTGATTATCTAAAAATCCACTTAATTAAGGTTTGCTGAATAAAGTCTTTTTGCTGGGGTAGGAAACAGGAGACAACCCACCCCTCGCCCCTCCCCCTCCCAGGAGGGGAAAACAGGAGAAATGGGAATTTCGAGGAGATAGGAGTAAGAATTGTCCCAAGATTGTTCTGCCCAACTATGCGCCTAAAATACGCTCCATGCATGAGCGTTTTAGACGTGATACAAGGCACTTTTTAAAAGCCCCAAAAAGGCACTTGTCTTTACATGTCAATGCTTTTAGATTTAATCAACAGAGCAATAATTACTCCTAAGCAACTATATTTTAATCTATTTATTTGATAGATAAAAAGCTTAAAACTAAGACAAGGCTAGATTTTTCTTTTTTCCTTCTTTCTTCTTCCTTCTGCTATACAAATAAATATTGATAGTTAGATTGTAACTCAGGTAATCACAGATAAATAGTCAGTATCAGTAGATAAATAAAGTTCTACAAAGCTGTCGTTCCTAGAATTAAGTATTAATTGTTAGGTAAGTTTTTCTCATCTACAAACCTGCAATAACTGTTTGAGCCACTGCCAATTACTTATTACCCATTACTGATGGTTGGTGGGGGTAGGACACGGAGACACGGAGATGGGGGAACAGGGAATGGTTTCGTCATTTTATGTGAAGAAATTTTCTTGAATTTCAACAGAAAATTTCAGTAAATTGATGCCAATAAGAGCCAATAACTGTAGGATATAAATTGAATATAAAAAGCTCAATTACCGTAAGCTACCTGACTTTTAGCTTTATTCAGCAAGCCGTAATTATTAATTATTAATTATTAATTTTTTAACGACCTTTATCAATGAAAATTCTAGTTGTAGAAGACGATCGATTTATCGCCGAAACTTTAGCTGATGCCTTAACTGAACAACTTTTTGTAGTTGATATAACCACAGATGGTCAAGCAGGTTGGGAGCAAGCTCAAGCTTGTGATTATGATTTAATTTTATTAGATGTAATGCTGCCTAAATTAGATGGTATTACTTTATGTCAGAAGTTACGTTATATAAATAAAAATATTCCTATTTTACTTTTAACTGCTTGTAATAACAATCAAGATAAGGTAAAAGGTTTAAATGCTGGAGCTGATGATTATGTAGTTAAACCTTTTAATTTAGAAGAGCTTTTAGCAAGAATTAGAGCATTATTGC
The DNA here is from genome assembly GCF_010672525.1 of Okeania sp. SIO2B3. Lineage (GTDB taxonomy): Bacteria > Cyanobacteriota > Cyanobacteriia > Cyanobacteriales > Microcoleaceae > Okeania. The sequence continues at coordinate 49,165 of NZ_JAAHGH010000026.1, forward strand.
GGCGGGGAAACGAGTCTGCTTCTCTCATCAAAAAATGGGGTAATTTATGTTTAAATCCTCAAAATTGTGAAGTGACTTACAATAACAAACAGTTAAATCTTACTCCTAAAGAATATGAAATTTTAAATCTGTTTATGCACAATCATCAAAGAATATTTAATTGTAGTGCAATTTTAGATAAAGTTTGGAGTTGGGAAGAAACTCCTACAGAAGATACAGTTAGAGCGCATATTAAAGGTTTAAGAAATAAATTAAAAGCAGTAGGTGCGCCTAGTGATTTAATCGAAACTGTTTATGGTTTAGGTTATCGGTTAAAACAAGTTGGAGAAGGAAGAAAGAAGGAAGAAGGAAGAAGGAAGAAGGAAGAAGGAGGAAGGAAGAAGGAAGAAGGAAGAAGGAAGAAGTGGATGGGAACTCAAACTCCAACCCCAACCAATTGTAAACACTGTTTATGCGACAAGGTATTAAATTCAAAAGAAAAAGATAAAAAGAATTTACCAGTCAAGAATAATCAAATAAAAGATAAGAAAAAGCCTCAAAAATATCAGGAACATCAACAAAAACTGCAAGATTATATCAGTAAAATTTGGGATAGATTTAAAGGAGGTATTAATGAGCGGATTGATGTACTAGAACAAGTAGTAGTAGCTGGAAAAAATGAAATATTAGGGATTGAGTTACAAAAAAAAGCACAACAAGAAGCTCATAAATTAGCAGGTTCTCTAGGTACATTTGGTTTAGTAGATGGCTCGGATTTAGCTAGAGAAATAGAAAGTTTATTGGCAACGGAAAAGCCTCTTAATCATAGCGAAATATTTCATCTATCTAAATTAGTGAACAGTCTATGCAACAAGATAGAACAGCAGAGTAAAATTGACAAAGAAAAAAGTGATCATCAACAGATAAAATATTTCGATCCTCAATATTCTATTCCGATTTCTCCAGAATGTAAATTATTATTAATACTAGACAAAGATAGTTTATTTGCAAAACAATTAGCTGAGGATGCTGTAGCAAAAAAAATACAATTTAAGCTGGCTCCAAGTGTTGATTTAACAACAGATATAGATACTTATATTAATCAGAATTTCAACTATAGTTTACAAGATTTATCATTTTTTCCTAATGTAGTTTTACTTGACCTTGAAGTTGCTGTTAATTCAGAGAAAATATTAGGCAAAATTTCTAGTCAGATGCCTTCTTTACCTGTAGTAGTACTTAATACTAAAGGTGAATTGAGCGATCGTGTAAAAATTGCTAAACTAGGAGCATCAGCATATCTAAAAAAGCCATTACCCGCAGCTCAAGTTATAGACATAGTATTAGATATCTGGCGAAAAAATCAGACTTTAGCAACTGTGATGATTGTAGATGACGACCTGCAAATTTTAGAGACCATCGAACAGATACTAACGCAGTGGGGAATTAAAGTTGTAACCCTGAGTGATGAGCGATATTTCTGGACAACTTTAGAAAATACAGTGCCAGATTTATTAATTTTAGACATAGAAATGCCATATTTTAATGGAATTAATTTGTGTCAAGTTATTCGTAACGATCCACATTGGAATTGGCTTCCTATTATATTTCTGACAGCTCATTACAACCCTATTATTTGTCATCAAGTTTTTGCTGCTGGTGCGGATGATTATATCTATAAACCATTTAAATATTCTGATTTAATTACTCGTGTTATTAATCGGATTAAACGTAGTATAGCCATAAAATTTTAGTTGTGAGATATTGGAGAATTTTAGGGAACAGGGAACAGGGAACAGGGAAGAAGAAAAAACGAATATATATTAATAAGATAACTGCTATATTCTATACTTTAAAGGAATAACTCAATTCTTACATCTGATTCCTGATTACTATATAAATAAGTGTTTAATTATTCAAACAATTAACTGTGAAAAATTTTAAAATAGGATGAAAAAAAATGACAAGTATAACTGAAAACCAAACCAATTTAATAGAATCTTTAAAAAATACTAATGCTCAATTAAAAGCAGAAATTAGGGAGCGTCAAAGAGCAGAAAAAGCACTACAAGAGCTAGTAGAAAAATATCAAAAAACATCTTTACAGCTCCGGACTTTAATTAATGCTATGCCAGATATTGTCTGCTTTAAAGATGGTACAGGTAAATGGCTAGAAGCTAATCAATCAATGCTGGAATTATTTGAAATAGAAAAAGTAGATTATCGTGGTAAATCAGATATTGAATTAGGAGAAATTAGTAGTTTTTATCGAGAGGCTTTTTTATCTTGTCATCATAGCGATCGAGAAGCATGGAAGAAGAGAACTTTGTCTAGGAGTGAAGAAATAATTCCCAAACGAGATGGCAGTGTCAAAACTTATGACGTAATTAAAGTACCGTTATTTTATGAAGATGGAAAACGGAATGGAATTGTTGTTTTAGGGCGTGATATTACAGAGAAAAAACAAACAGAAAAAGTAATGATTAGATTAGCTTCTATAGTAGAATCCTCTAATGATGCAGTTATTGGTAACACTTTAGAAGGAATTATTTATAGTTGGAATTCAGGAGCAGAAGCAATTTATGGTTACTCTATTTCTGAGGTAAAAGGTCGTTTTATTTCTATGTTAGCAGTGCCAGAAAGACCAAATGAAATTTCCCAAATTTTAGCAAACATTAAGGCAGGAGTTAGTATAAATAATTATGAAACTGTACATATCAGAAAAGATGGTAAACATATAGATGTAGCTTTAACAATATCTCCCATCAAAGATACTGAAGGTAATATTATAGGAGTCTCAACTATTGCTCGGGATATAAGCGATCGTAAGCAGATAGAAAAATCTTTTGAACAGCTTCGTTACCAACATAAATTAATATTAGATTCAGCTGGAGAAGGGATTTGTGGAATAGATATATTGGGAAAAATTTCTTTTGCTAATCCAGCCGCAGCAAGAATGACTGGTTATACAATTAAAGAGCTGGTAAATAGTGACTGGAGTTTGATAATTTATGGGGTGGAAGAAGGAAGAAGGAAGAGGGAAGAAGGAAGAAGGAAGAGGGAAGAAGGAAGAAGTAAGAAGGAAGAAGGAAGAAGTAAGAAGGAAGAAGAAAGAAGGAAAAAGTTGATGGGGACTCAAACTCCAACCAATTGTAAACATTGTGTAGACGGCGGGGTATTAAAACCCAAAGAAAAAGATAAAGTTAACAACAAAAATGATAAATCTTCAGCACAGAAAAATAACTCAGATAATCAAGTTACAACAACTTTAAAAAAAGGTATAGTTTGCCAAGTTACTGATGAATTTTTTCAGCGACGAGACGGTTCACATTTTCCCGTAGAATATGTAAGCACACCTATTTTAGAACAGGAAAAAATTATTGGTGCAGTTGTAACATTTAAAGATATAACAGAACGTCAAGCAGTCGAACAGATGAAAAACGAATTTATTTCTGTTGTGAGTCACGAGTTACGCACTCCTCTTGCTTCTATTCACGGTGCTTTAGCTTTATTGAAAAGTGGATTACTTAATCAAGCGCCAGAAAGAGGTAACAGGATGCTAAATATTGCCATTGCTAACACAGACCGTTTAGTACGGTTAATCAACGATATTCTAGATTTAGAACGTCTTCACTCCCAGCAAGTAACAATGCTGAAACAAACTTGTAACATTGCTGAATTAATGCTCCAGACAGTAAATGAAATGCAACCTATTGCAGAGAAAGCAGGAGTTAATTTGTCAGTAAAACCAGTGGAAGCTAAGTTGTGGGGATGTCCCGACAAATTAATTCAAACCTTCACTAACTTGCTCAGTAATGCCATCAAATATTCCCCGAAAGGAACAACTGTCTGGTTAACTGCCAACAAACAATTTATCAATATAAATCATACTTTTAGCTCCGATAACTTCCCTTCAACAGTTAAAACCAAATGCACTAAAGCAACTGTCTGTAATATTCATCATAGCTATCAAGTTTTGATTGCAGTTAAAGACCGAGGGCGAGGTATTCCTGCTGATAAGATAGAAAGTATTTTTGGTCGCTTTCAACAAGTTGATGCTTCTGACTCTCGCCAGAAAGGAGGAACAGGTTTAGGTTTAGCCATTTGTCGCAATATTGTCCAACAACATCAAGGTAAAATTTGGGCAGAAAGCACTTTAGGAGAAGGTAGCACTTTTTTTGTAGCCTTACCAATTTTGGATGAGGAGTAGGAAGTGGGGGAGGACTTACTCAAATTTACTTTTAAACCACCATCTGTAGGGGCGAATGGCATTCGCCCTTGCTATATATGGCATTCGCCCTCGCCATAAGTAGATTCTCTGCATAAGTCCTGATATTGAAGTAATTATAGAATTATCAACATATACTATATAACCGGATTCTATATAACTAGACATAGACGTGATAATAAAAAATAAAATCAATTATCACACAGAAATTATCAATTCTTTCCCCCTACTGCCTACTCCCTACTCCCTCTTTTATGGAGATGTCTACTGATATAGAAGTCAGGAATCAGATGTGAGAATTGAAGTGTTCCTTTAAAGCATAGAATATAGCAGTTATCTTATTCTTATGTATTTGTTTCTTCCCTATTCCCTAGAACAAAAGTCTCCAATATCTAACAACTAAAATCATATTCCTATAACTAATAACTGATAACTGAAATGCTTAATCCTAATGGTGCAAAAATCATTCTCGGTACACCATCCTCTAATTCCCTAGTCGTACCACTCACACCCAGTGCAACCACAATGTTCGGACCCCGTGGAGCTTGCTTAATCTCAGAAACTGGACCTCTGTGGGTTGCTGATACCGGACATCATAGATTATTGGGATGGCGAAAATGTCCTGAAGTTGATACGCAACCTGCTGACTGGGTTATCGGACAATCTGACTTTTCTCAAGAAGGGCAAAATGCCAATGGTACAACCACCGCAGCAACAGTAAGCGTCCCCACTGGTATCTGTGCTTGTGGAGAAGGGTTAGCAGTAGCTGATGCTTGGAATCATCGGGTATTAATTTGGAAACAGTTACCCGAAGATAATAATGTTCCTGCCGATATCGTTTTAGGTCAGGCAGATTTTTCTCAAAATGAGTCTAACCGGGGTCAATCAGAAACTGCTGCGGACCGAATGCACTGGCCTTATGGTGTCGCCTACCATCAAGGAAAACTCTGGGTAGCAGATACGGGGAACCGTCGGGTTTTGATGTGGCAGCAGTTGCCAGAGGTTAACGGACAACCTGCCGATCTAGTTTTGGGGCAGGCAAATATGAGTTGTCGGGATGAAAATGGAGGGAGTGAAGCAACGGCGGCGAGTATGCGTTGGCCTCATGCAATTACTTTTTGGGGCAATAATGTTCCGCAACAGTATGGCGATCGCTTGGTTGTGACTGATGCTGGAAATAATCGGGTAATGATTTGGGATGCCATCCCTACTGAGAATAATCAGCCTTGTTCTGTAGTTCTTGGTCAGTCTCAATTTAATACAGTACAGCTAAATCAAGGGATTTATTTTCCTTCTGGTGCTAGTTTGAGTATGCCTTATGGCGTGACTGCGGTTGCTAATTGGTTGATTGTTGCTGATACCGCTAATTCTCGGTTATTGGGTTGGCAGGATACTGTGGATATTGGCACTCCGGCAGTTGCATTAATTGGTCAGTCAGATTTTCAGAGTAAGGGTGAAAATGCTTTGAGTTTGCATCCCACTCGCCAAAGTTTGTGTTGGCCTTATGGGATTTCGGTTTGTGGCAATACTGTTGTTATTGCTGACTCTGGTAATAATCGAGTATTATTGTGGTGCAATAATTGATTTGATTTTTTGACGTTGCTTATTTGAGGTATGAAATTCAACATAGCAACCGCTAGGTTAGTTAGGACAATTAGTGCGAGCATCTTGCTCGCGTCATAAATCATCAGAATTACCCGATGTCCTAACTAGGGCTTGCTGATTAAATCTTAAAGCATTGACTGATATTGGTTTTAGCCTTTTTAGGTCAGAAATACCTTGGTTTTCAGCTCTTCATGGTCAAAAAGGCGCACAGTTGGGCCAAAAAAATTATTCCCCTACTCCCCTACTCCCCTACTCCCCTACTCCCCCGCTCCCCTACTCCTTAAAAAAGACTTTTTCAGCAAACCCTAACTATAGTTGCCACTGCTATAACTGTTCAACCGGACATGATATTACTTGAGATAACAAAGTTTAAATTTATTTTATGAAATATTGAGATTAACAACCGGAGGGATTTATTTATTCAATAAGTAGGTTAATGTTAAATTAGCAAACAATTGTGGATAGAAAAAATGATTGAGAAAGAAAAAAATCTCCCACGAAACACTTTGAATAACGTAACTGAAAAACAACAAATTAATAATAACTTAAAACCTTTGGTAGCTGTGTCTGATGATGAGAGACTAAGAAAAGCAGACCCTTTTGAAATTATGAGAGGGTGGAACTATGGTATCCCTGGATGGTATGTAGAACGATATTGAATAGCGATCGCGCGAAAGCAAAGTTGAACTTTCTATTTTATTTCCCTATTTTTCCTTCTGCCTTCTTTTACCGAAAAATTGTGGGTATGCGCCTCCCCTTTTAAGGGATACAAAAAAGAAGATATTTCTACCATATTTGAAGCCTCTTGCTTTCCTGCGGAATGCTGCGCAAACAGCTAGAGGTACTGATAACTGATAACTGATAACTGATAACTGATATTACCATGGCGAACCAATCATCGTAAATGCTGCCCAATAATAAGGATGAGACAAATCTCTTCTACCTCCTCTAGCTAACTCCCGTGGTAGAGGAAGATGTTGATTACCATTTCGGAGTATATGACCATCTTGTAAATGCACCTCTCCCCGTAACATTGCTAACTGCGCTTGTCGCAATGCTGCTGCTTTAATTGGTCTGTTAGATAAATTCTGATAAAACTCAGTCATTAAAGCTAATGTACCAGTATCACTAACATACCAAAGACTTGCCAAAGCAGACTTGACCCCCGCTTGTACTGCTAACCCAGCAAAACCTAACTCAGCTTCTTCATCTCCGACTGCAGTAGTACAAGCACTCAAAACTAATAACTCTACCTGTGCATTATACAAACGTAACTGACGTAATTGATTTAAGCGTAACTTAGTATCCCAGAGTTGAATATAAGAATTGTCAGCACCCCCTGGATGAAATTCTCCATGAGTAGCTAAATGAATAATTTTGAATTTTTCTTTGCTACTTTGTTGCTTTAAATTTTCGAGAGTAAATCCTTGATTCAAAAAAGATTGACCAGGCCAAAGATTATTCACGATAGTTTTAAGTTCTACAGGAACTGCAGGTAGAGGAGTTTGCTCGGTATTACCAGGAAATTCAGATGCTCCCATTGCCAAAACTTGAGAACCATTTAATCCAACATATGTTGTATCAGTTAAAGTAAAACTAGGAATTAATCCCAAACTATATTGTTCGACCAGGAATTGTTGACCGTCGTGTAGAGCGGCGATGGGAATAGTTCGCAAGCCACTATCCATAGAAAAAACGATCGTATTAATATTATGATTTGCCAATTCTTCAGCAATTGGTGCAATTAACCATTGATATAATTTTTGAGCATTTGGTAAATAATGATGAGAATTTAATTGACTGGGAGTCCTAATCTGATTTGTGAATTTTTTGGCAACTTCAATTACTTCATCTCTTGTGTTCCCACTACTTCTGACAATAGGTTTACCATTTGGCAAAAACAATTGCAGTTCTAAATTATTGGGTTGTGCAGATACATATATAATTGCTGGTCTAATACCAATTTTTTCAACGCTGCTGAGAGTATTTCGGATATTTGCTGCTGTGACAGTTTTTTTAGTAATATTTTTTCCGAAATAACCTGCGAATTCTCTGCCTCTGTTTAACTCTATTTGGGATAGGGTATCAGTTAAACTAATTTGATTGTAATTATCGTTACGAGAAATTTCGGAAGTAGTGGTTGTTATACTTTCTTCTACGACTATAGTTGGTGTTGGTTTCTGAGAGGACTTACCTTGAGCGGGATTTTCTATAGCAACAGTTGGTTCTAACACTGATGGAATTGAACTGGAGTTAGTATCTTCTACAAGAATATTTGTCTCTACATTTTCGGCAATCATAAGTTGAGAGTTATTCGGTTGTTCAAATTCTAATGTAGTTTGATTTTGATTTTCCACGACTAATGGGATAATTTGTTCCCCTGAACTACTCATTGAGGATGCAATGTTTTCTGCTATCGGGGTTGTTGGTTGCTCTATACTGCTCACTGAGGATGTAATGTTTTCTGCAATAGGGGTTGTTGGTTGCTCTATACTGCTCACTGAGGATGCAGTGTTTTCTGCAATAGGGGTTATTGGTTCCTCTATACTGCTAACTGAGGGTGCAATGTTTTCTGCAATAGGGGTTGTTGGTTCGGAATTATCTAAAACTGGTGAGTTTGATTCGTCGTTGGGGTTTGGAGATACTATCTGTATATCTTGATTTGTGTTTGAGGGTTCTTCGTTATCTACTTCAGGGGGAATTTGAGTTTGCGGTTCCTCTATATTTTTTGGCTCCTCGACTAATTCTGGTTGAGTTTCGGTAACGGTAGTAGTTTGATTTTCCTCGGAATTACTAGATTCTGTTGATTCTGGTTGAGTGACATTTTGAGTGGTTGATTCTTCCGGTTGAGGTTGGTTTTCCTGAGTTTCTGATGCGGTTGTGCTTTCAGTAGACTCAGATGTTGTCTCGGTAGACTCAGATGTTGTTTCATTAGACTCAGATGTTGTCTCGGTAGACTCAGATGTTGTTTCATCAGACTCAGAATTTTGTGGTTGAGAGCTTTCTACTTCTTTTAGTTCAAAACTACTAGGTAAAGAGCGATCGGGTAAAACTGTTGATTTTCCATCTGTAATTGCCCCTACAGAACCATTAATTGTAGCATCTCCAACGATAAAAGGTGTATTTCCGGTGCTAATAGCAATATTCCCTCCCACTATCTCTCCTGCGGTAGAAATACTAGCAATATTCTGATTTTGGTCTAAAAAAGTACCTCTTATCCTGAGAGTATCACCTGTAGTAATTTCTACATTGCCTCCACTATTTCCGCCTTCTGCTTGTATAGATATGACTTCAATACCATTTTCTGCATTCAGTTTAACTTCTCCTGCATTTCCTGGTGTAGCACTAGAATTTATTCTACCTATAGTTATACGATCGCCTGCTTGTAGATTAATATTTCCCCCTGCTGTGGTTCCTGTGGTGGTTATTTTTCCTGTTTCGATAGAACCACTACTGGTAATCTCAATATTGCTAATACTATTATCTGATGTATTTGCAGTCACATCTCCAGTCTGAATATTACCTTGAATACTGGTAATACTAACACCTGTGGATGTGGAAATATTGCCAGTGGAAATATCACTATTAGCATTTATAGTAATTTGAGCATTATCTACCCCAGTTATTGTACCTGTACCTGTAATTGTTTCTGCTTGAATAGTTGTGGGGTCATTGAATACAACTCCATTGGTATTGCTGCTTTCTGTAGAAGCAATAGTAATATTGCCGGAGTTTTCAGAATTGCCAATGGTAACAGACTCAAAACCATTTGCCAAAGTTGCTAAATCTCCTGTTGTCAGGTGTAGAGGTAAATTACCGTCTGTCCCTTCTATATTTTCAAATCCTCCCAGAGTAATATTTTGATTTTCTGATGCTGGTTGTAAGATGAGTCTCCCATTGCTACTGACACTGTTTTCTCCACCTAAAAGGTTTATTTCATCTCCAGTAATAGTAATGTTGCCAGTTTCTCGACTACCGCTTGATGTTGATATTCCTCGCAAGTTGAGAGTATTTCCAGCTCTAATATCAATATTCCCGCCACTTTGCCTACCTTCAGCATCAATGCTTTCTGTATCAATATCAGTAACAGCATTTATAGTAATATTCCCACCCCTAGAGTCTCCACTCGCATCAATTTCTCCAGTCGTAATATCTCCCTGTGCTGTAATATCAATATTCCCACCACTTTGCGTACCTTCAGCATGAATGCTTTGTGTATCAATATTAGTAGCAGCATTCATAGTGATATTCCCACCTCTAAAGTCTCCACTCGCATCAATTTCTCCAGTCGTAATATCTCCCTGTGCTTGAACATTAATCTCCCCACCATTACTTTCTGCTGTCGTATTTGAATTAGCAGTAGATAAGTTATTAGTCATCACAAAACCTTGACTACTGGTAATATTAAGTTCTCCTCCTGCTGTATTAATATCTCCAGTATTTATCGTCGTGCCAGAAATATTAACTGTCGCTCCTTGAGTATTGATAGTATTTTCTGAGTCTATTGTCAAAGACCCTAAACCATTTTCGTCACTATCTGCGACAAATGAGATTTCACCTTTTGTCTGAGCAAAGTTTAATTGAGTTTCAGATAAATTATTGATAGTAATATTATCGGATGCTTGAAAAGTAATATTTGTACTATCTGATATGCTTTCTATTGATGATTTTGATATTTGAGATTCTATTGCCGTTTCACCTCTTAAAGGATTATCTGCGACATCAATATTTGCATCTACAATATTAATATTTTCAGCCTTAAATGATAAACTACCCAACACATCTGGAGAACCTAAATTAACAGTACCATCAAAAATTAAATTTCCTTGACTAGAAACTTCTACTAAATTTTTACTAGAGTTTTGTTCTGCTGATGTAGCCTGTTCTTCTCTACGACCAAGAGCTTCTATTTTTCCAAAAAAGCTAGTTTCTTCATCACTCCAAATAACTACATTACCACCTTCACCTCTAAAAGAAGTAGCATATATTTCTGTCTTTTCATCTACATAAGTACGAATAGCATTAGGAACTGTTCCTAAACCTTCAGAATCTCCACCAATTCTAATATTGCCACTACCATAGAGACCAGAAGCATTAAGCTTGGCATTAAATAATCCTACTTTTTCTCCAAAAATATTAATTTTACTTGTATTTGAAAATTCAGAATTTTCTGCCAAAGAAATATCAAGAGAACCAGATATAATCGTTGTTCCTAAATCTGTAGGAATTACTTGATTTGAACCTGTTAAAACTACTTCATTATTATCATTAACTCTAACTCCAGTAGCAATTTCCATCACTTCACTATTACCTGTTAAAAGTTCTGGTATAGATAAGGGATTTAAACTGTGTAATTCTTCTGACAAATCATTAGAAATTCCTCCATCCTCTGTCGCTATTTCTAAATTTAATAAACGTCCTTCTTGACTAATACGGACTAAATTTTCTCCAGGAACTGTAGAGATCGTAATTTCACCACCTGGTGCAGAAATTTTACCTGTATTAATAATTGTTCCCCCCAATAAAGTGACACTTTCTCCTGCTTCAACAGTAAGCTCACCTCTATTTAAAATTACTCCAGGACTCGTCATCGGGAAAGAAAAAGCACTGGGATTTCCTGTTAAAATATCGTAGTTATTTTCACCTATGCTATTGAACCAACCAGAGTCAAAACCAATACCTGAACCAGTAGTTACAACAAAAGATGCAGGTATATCCAATCTAGCATTTGCACCAAAAATTATACCCGCAGAGTTCATCATCAGTAAGTTAGAATTGCCCCCTGTTACCTGAATTAGACCATTAATTACAGAAGCATCTCCACCAGTGACACGAGTTAGAATATTTTTGATATTTGGGTTAGAAATAAAGTTAACAATTTGGTTTTCTCCCACATTAAATTTCTCGAAGCTATGGAAAAGATTAGTATTATCTTTTGATTGCTTCCCACCTGTAATATCAAAGCGAGTTTGGGAAGAATCTGGGGATGGTATTACCGGAGTTACTACTGTATTGGTTGAATTTGCTTCGGGAACTATTGGTTGAGCTGATGCCATTTGAGCGGAAAAAATTTTCCATGGAATTATTCTTAATCTACCGCTGTTATGGAATGGTAGGAGGACAGGAGTATCAAAGACCCAAAGTCCAGTCAGGGGAAAGGCTATGAGAATCTGGTAAATTTTATAGATGGGTGCATAGTTCATTGGTTTATGACTCTTTATCCTACTTATCATACAACTACTCTTTCGTCAAAATTTTTTGCTCCCCCAATGAGTTACATCTAAACATCAAATCAAATAAATATTATAGAGAAAATTTCTGTTTGAGCTATTTCCATTTCTACTGTAATCTAAAATTTCAGTAACTTGCTTGTAACTTGCACTGAAAATTTGGCCCTGTCTATACTATAGCAATGTGCCCTAGCATATTTACAAGTTGCAGGAGGTGTCCAATAGCTAAAAGTTTTATGTTATCAGCTTTTTATTCCCCTATTGCCTCACAGGAGTGCGCATTCCCTTGGGTCTAGTCTCCTCCGGAAGAGCTAAAGCTAACGCCGACGTGGGGTCGCACCGCTGTTACCTATTGCCTGTTGCCTGCGCGCAGCGCTATACTTTTAACTTTTGACTTTTAACTTTTTTATGATGCGTCTTATTGGTTTAACTGGGGGTATTGGTACAGGAAAGACTACTGTATCAAATTATTTGAACAAAACTTACCATCTCCCAATTTGGGACGCAGATATTTATGCCCGTAAAGCTGTACAACCAGATTCATTGATTTTAGATAGTATAGTAGAACACTATGGCACAAATATATTGTTACCTAATGGTAATCTTGATAGGCAAAAATTAGGAGAGATTGTTTTTAACAATCAAGAAGAGTTATTCTGGTTAGAGAAACAAATTCATCCTTATGTACGCGATCGCTTCGAGGAGAATATTCAGCAGTTTGTCGTCAAAAATAATGAACCTGGGTATAATACCTCCGGTCGATACCCCACAGCAGTATTAGTAATACCATTGCTGTTTGAAGCCAAAATGACTGATTTAGTAACAGAAATTTGGGTTACATACACTTCACCTCAACAACAAATAGAGAGATTGATGAAACGTGATAGCTTAAGTCAAGAACAAGCTTACACTCGAATTAATCATCAAATGCCTCTAGAAAATAAATGTCAACAAGCAGATGTAGTTTTGGATAACTCCTCAACCTTAGAAATCTTGTTGAAGCAAGTAGACTCAGCGATCGCTCATTCCTCATCACCTAAATAGGGTTTGCTGAAAAAGTCTTATGGGTGAGGGTAGGAGACAACCCACCCCTAGCCCCTCCCCCGACCGTGGAGGGGAAGACAGGAGACAGGAGAAATGTGAATGTAGAGGAGATAGGAGTAACAATTGTAAGAATGATTTTTCTGCCCAACTATGCGCCTAAAATACGCTCCTAGCATGAGCATGAAGAGCCGAAAACCAGGCACTTTTGAAAGGCCTCAAAAAGGCTAAAGTATTTATATATCAATGCTTTTAGATTTAATCAGCAAGCCCTAAATAATTGATCATCTGGCTGCAATTTTCCTGGAATAGGTAAAGACACTGAATTATATCCTGAAAAGACTATATAAGTTTTGTATTTAATAGTAGAAACTCCTTGCATGAACAATGGACAACTCCTATGAGTCTCTACCTATTTATTTACATTTCCATCGTAATTTCGACGATCTTATTCCGTAATATCTGCAGTTTACAACTAAATTACTCAACCTCAAATACCCAACAATCTTTTGCTCAAGTTAGGGTGTACTGTGATGAACGAGGTAGTGGACGTGGCGAAGCATAGTGTATTGGTCGCAATAGATAAAACTTTGTGTACTTTACATATCCACAGTACCAGATATATGAGTTTTCCAGCATCCTGACTTCTGCTGTATCAACTACTTTCTTATTTTCTAGTTATACCAAATCCGGTAATTGCTAGTATACTGATTACGGTTTTCAACAATTAACAATATTTTGAAAAGTGTGTAATGCGTATTGATGGCGGGTCTGTAGAGGCGGAGTAAACATTCCCGTGACGACGCCAGTTCGCTTGCGGTCAGATCCCGCGTCGGCGTCAGACGCAAGCGGTGCGACCCCGCGACGACGACAGCTCGCTTGCGGAACGCGCACCAAGAGAAAAAGAGAATTTATGGCCTAAAAACTGGTATTGAAGCTATTCCCATACGACTCCTGAGGACTGAGGACTGACTTCTAAAGAAGTATGACTGAGAGAATTACCAAAAACTTGACTCAAAGCATCAGCTTTTAAATGATAATTCCAACGACACATTTGTGTCATTACTTTCATCAAGCTATAGCCAATCTCTATACCATATTTGAGATGAGAAAACTTGATAATATCTTGACCAGAAGTTCGCTCTTTTTGATGATGATTTAATAGTCTAATTAGGCGATAAATACTGCCAATAACTCGCCGAAAAACTGAATCGCCAAAACCCCATCTAGTGATTCCCCAAAACTTACCCAAATGATTAACTTCATCTTGTAAAGGTTGAGCGATCGCCATTTGTAATGCTCCTGTAGAATGAGACATTAACCATATATAAATAGATACGGCACTCCATTCAGAACTTATTCTACTTACTCCATGATTATAGATTTCTGCCCGTACATTTCCAGTAGGTTGATAACCATGAACGGTATTAGGTTTTTGCTGTAATTTTTTCCCTGTAAGTTGTTGATAAATCTTGCTAAAAGCAGGGGCGTGTTGTCGTTCTTCTTTTTCCCAAATACCAACTTCAATTATTTTCCCATTTTCATCAGTTACACCTCCCATAAATCTAGCTAATTGAGGATGAGCTGTTTGTAAATAACCCCAACTTTCTTGGGAATAAGAACGAATGGGTGCTTCAATTTCTACGGCGGAGGCAATTACTTGTAAAAATAATTTTGGTTCTATACCAATAATTTGACTATGATTTATAGCTTGCCAATTAATTTTTTGCCATGGTCTTTGTTGAGGAGTTTCAAATTGTTGGGGTAAGTCTAATAGTCTTTCTGTGAGAATGTCTTGAGAAAGATAGCGTTCGAGTAAATAATTAATTCTGGCTCTAGTTTGTAGATAGTTAGGAGTGGAATGGCAATAACCAGCTAGGTCAAATTGGGCGTGATTAGCGGAATTAATTGTTGTTACTAAGTTCATGGTTTTTCAGTTAAGTTATTTTTGGTTTAATGATTTAGGCAGATTCGAGAAAGTGTTACCCGATTTCTGGCAGCTTGTTAATAGAAACTGACCAGATGATAAGGTGTCACTCTTGTGTTCTTGCCTTTCTTAATATCAATCCTAAGCTAACTATTAAGGTAGAACTTAGTATGGAGGTGACAGTTATTTAGTTGTCATAGAAGAGGATAGACAGTTGTAGTGATTTTTCTAAACTGGCACAGTTGAAATAGTTTCAATATTTAGGGTTTGCGTATGGAAAGTCTTTCTGGTGGGGTAGGAGACAGGAGACAGGAGACAGGAGAAATGGGGAATGTAGAGGAGGCAGTAGGAAGAATTATCCCTTGATTTTTCTGCCATAGTCAGTCCAAAATCCTAACTTTTTGAGCTGCCTACAACGAAAACCTTGTACTTTTTCAAGACCTAAAAAGCCTAAAACCAATATCAGTCAATGCTTTGATATTTAATCAGCAAGCCCTATTTAAGCAGGGTAAGCATTTCCTGCGGAATGCTGCGCAAACAGCTATTAGCTGTCAGCTATCAGCAACAAGAGTGTCTCCTTAAGGACAGATTGCTATATTATACTATTTCATTAAAAGAATTGGTGTTACCACTGGTATGAGCGATCGCTCCCAACCTTCAACCCTCAACTTCTGTTCAAACCAAAACTAAGACATTGAAACTATATTTAATATCTGCTGATAAAGCTCCAGTAAAGGAATTTGACTAACCCCAGAAAACTGTGGGTCTCCCGTTTCAATTACTATCCATTCACCGTTTTATAACTGCCCAACATCTACGGATATATAAGGAACATTCAGAGATTTTGCAGCAGCGAGCGCTAATTCTAAAACTTGTTTTTATTCACTAGGAGAAAGTTTTTTTAATGGGTCTTCACCTTGCCAATAATAACCCCAACCTAAGACTTTTTCACAGTAAATAAATACCCGATATTCTCGTCCCAAGGGAAAACCATTTTCGGCATAACGACTATGGCGTAATTTAACTAATTTCCGGACAACTACTCGACCTCTTGCCCCACTTTTTTGAGTAAGTAATTCTTGAGTGAGTGTTTCTAATTCTGCTAAATTTTCTGCTATACAAGCTTTCCATCCTTTAGTTTTTTTTGACTGTACAACTCCTTTAACAAAAACTGGGAATTCTAGTCGTTTGGTTATGGTTTGGCATTCTGAATTATGGGTAATGATAATGCTTTCTGGAGTTAAGTTTAATAACTTAGGATAAGCACGGTCAAATTCTTGAACAGTTAGATGTTGTTTAGGAGTATTGAGCAGTTTAATACCCTTATGAATAGCAGCATAATAAATAGCTTAATAACGTTCTGGTGTAGGAATATATCCAATGCACAAACCTAATGTTTCTTGTGGTTGTATCGGAATATGAGCAAGTGCATTTTCGGCTGTTTCACAAATGCTAAAATCTGACGGGATATAATAAACCTGAAATCCCATTAATTTTGCTGTTTCTGTAGCAATTTTAATATCATTAGCACTGGCAGAATAATAATTTTCTGTTGAGTCTTCTGTAAGTAAAATCATAATAATTAGCTAAATTAAATAACCCCGTTTCAAACCAAAATTAATACCGCCCTCCCAATCAGAGGTTAAATAATCTCGAATATTAACAAATAAATGTTCTACTACATCTGCATATATAGGGTTTTTCACATAACCTTCTTGAAATCAAAATTATCTATCTGTATTCTTTTGTTTTCTTAATACATATATTTGGTCTATTTTGAATTTTCGTAAATTTACTGCATCTGTTAATTTTAGCCATTCTGCAACTAAAATATAAATGGCATTAGGATTTCTGTATTTAAGTTGTTCTGCTGCCGTTGCTGCATCTTGAAGCATAGTTTGATCCAAATAAGTTTTGCATTCTATAACTACAGCAGGTACATCCCAAATATGACTTTCTAATTCTTGAGAACCTTGACAATTCATTTGGGCATTAATTCTCACTCCTATGGCAAAATCATTATCTTTTAGTTCAATTAAAGCATGAGGATAATTGAGCATATCTTGATAATTTTCAGACCGAAAAAATATATCTTTGAAAGTACGAGACTTACCAATTAAAGCTTGTGATGAAAACTCACTAACTAAATCTTTGAAGAGATAATACATAAATTCTTCTAACACAGATGAATGGAGATTTGAACGAGAATCAAATTTTTCAGCATAGTGTTGTTGTTCTAGAAAATCTTTGTATTGATTCAAAAATTCTACTCGCTTTATCAATAATTCGCTATCTTGGTTTGTTTTTTCAATTAATGGACAAATTAGCCCTTCATTAGCCAATTTCCACTCATTATATTTTTCTCTTATTTCTCTCAAATATCTCCGAGAATCTTCGTCTCTATATTTCGTTTTATGATTTTCTTTCTGCTCTAAATTTTTACCATGAACATACATTTTATTTAGCTCTATTTTAATAAGCGTTCAGCTATTAGTATTCAGCTTTCAGCTTTTGATCATAATAACTTACTAAGGTTAGGTAATAACCTTTTTCTTTCCTGGGTCATGCTACACAAACATATTTCACTTCTTGGAGACTAATTACTTCTTCCAAAATAATGAATTAATAAATTATAGCGGATATCTAATAGCTGAGAGCTGAATGCAAGCCCATTCCGCAGGAAATGCTTACCTATTTTACAACTGTTTTAATATATTATCAGCAATAGCTTTAGCTAACAAAGGAGGAACGGCGTTTCCAATTTGATTGTATTGGCATAAATGTTTTTCTGCTAAACGACCTTCTCTAGATAGTAGCTTATGACTAACAACTGTTGGTTTACCCATGAATTTAAAACTATCTGGAAATGATTGTATTCTTGCACCTTCTCTAGCTGTGAAATTTCTATGTTGATAAGGGTGAACAAAATTAGCATAAAACGACGCTGGAATTGTATGGCATGGTTTATCTGGATGGAGTCTTCTATTATTTTGGTCGTAGATTTTTTGAGATATTTTTGTAGAGTTTCTTTGTCGTGGTTGTAAATGTTTTGGTACATCTTTTCCAGAACTTCCCCAAGTCATTGTGGCAAATCTTTCTACCATTCTTTGAGTGTGATTCATGGCTTTATGATTGAATAGAATATTATTTCCATTTCTCAACAATTTTTGATATTCATTCAATGGCTTTTTGACATAATTTGACTCTTCTTTTCCTTCACCAGCTTCTAAGGTCGGTAAGTCAGAAATAGCATCCCATAATGTCGGACAGAACTTTAAATTTTCTCCAAATAAAGACATTTGCCGATTGGTTAATACTCCATGAGTTGGCAAGGGAAAAGGATTTTCTAGTTCCTGTTTTGAAGCAACAATAAATAAACGTTTTCTGATTTGAGGTACGCCGTATGCTGTAGCTTCCAATATCTTTATGTAGAAGTGATACCCAATCTTATTAAACTCCTCTTCAATAATATCAATAACTTTGGTTTGAGAATGAGTCCGAAATTTAATCAGATTAGGTACATTTTCCATAATTAATATTTCTGGCTCAAAAACTACAGCTATTCTAATTAATTCTCTAAAAAGATTATTTCTAGGGTCTTTAGGGTCTCCAGAATTTTTATTACAAATAGAATATCCTTGGCAAGGCGGACCACCTATCACAATTTGTGGTTTATTATTACCCCAAATTGCTGCTATATCCTTATTAGTAATATTCGTAATATCTTGATTGATAACAACTGCATCTGGATGATTATAAGCAAAAGTTTCTGATGCCCATTTATCTATTTCTATAGCACCAATAATTTGACAACCTGCCCACTTAAAACCAAGACTAAATCCACCTGCACCGGAAAAAATATCTAATATTAATGGTTTCATAAATAATACTTTTAGCAAAAATAGTCAAACAACTATGTCATTTTTAGTAATTTCTCTGTCAATATATTTTCCCTCCAAAGTTTCTTGAATAACATCTTTAAGAACTCTATCGGGAGGTCGTTTTTCAAATTGTTGATGACTATAAATCCAGAAAGGATTAATCACTCTTTTCTTCTCGTAAACTAAATACATTAATCTGATTTTTCCTGATGCACCTTTAGCAATAGTTAAAGCTAACTTATAAAACTGACACTCATTAGGTAATTTTTGACCATTTGGTAAAGCCTCAGGTCTTGCTTGAGGTAGATAAGGGTTAATAATTAGTTCTTCTAGGCATTTAGTAATAACCTGAATAAATTCCTCTTTTTGAGATTTAGATTTATAGGTTTTGACTAACTTTTTGAAAGTCTGTTTAAAGTTAGTAGTCTTCTCAATCGAGAAGAGAGTTGAGCCAGTCATTTACTTCTCCTTGCTGAATATATTCTGGTTTTTCCTTAGACTCTATTGCTGCTTTTAAAAAATCAGAAAAGATAGAAGCGTATTGAGGATGTTCTTTCTCAATTTCTAAAAGTTTTTCTTCTCCTAATAAACGCATATCTTCTAATGATATGGGTTCATTTGAACTTGCATTACTAGGTAAATCTTTTCTGGCTTTTTGCCACGGAAATTCTAGGTGGGTTAAATCACTCAAATAGTAAGCATCATATTCACCAAAATATTGCCAGACTTCCTCTAAAATCTGCTGGATTTCTGAAGTTAAGTTTGCTATATTTTCCTGAATTGGAATAGGTAATTTTTCGGCTTTAAATGGCTTATAAAATTGATAAACTGGGGGGCAAACTGGACCATGTGGCCAAGCTTGTATTTGATCGGTGAATAAAGGTTCATCATTAAGCGCTAAATATAAGCATTGACTATAGTAGAGAAGTTTTTGTACTTTCATATTGGTTATTTCAGCTTCTCTACCATCTTCATAAGCCCGCATAATGAAATATTTGGCTATTTCTAAGGGGTCAATCATAATACTTTTATCTGTTTATTTTTAGTTGAATATAGCTATAGATATTTATCATTTTAGCACTAGGTAATAATTTACATAAGTAAGCTACGTTCCCTACAAAAAGTTAGATTATAGTTAAATAAAATATTAAACAGAGATTTGAGAATCTAGCTGTAGTTCACATTGTTGAAAAATATAGTTAACCACGGCAAATAATTGGTCTAAGTCTTGAAAAGTATAAAAAGTCATATTTTTAGTAAAAATATTTGCTTGTAGTTTACCAAATTGCCAAATTTTGCCATTTGAAACAATCCCAAAAACTATCATCTCTGGGTTTTCATTTAATTTTTGGGCAGCTACCATTTCTGCCAAACATTGTCCCCATCCTTCCTCAAATTTATCTTGTTTTGCTTCTACTAAAAGTAAATAAGGTTTGTCAAAGACAACTTTTCCTAGTGGAGAACGTTTAGCTAGAATATATTCTGGAAAACCCGCAAGATTATCGTTATAAATCAGCGACTGATGACTCCACAAAATCAATTTACTACAATAAGATTTCCAGACTTCTTTTAAAACTGGATAAATTAAGTTTTCACAGATAGCAAATTCTGAATTATCAACTATTCCTTCCCGCATAACTATTTCTATATCATTTCTGAAATATTCAGGAATGCTAAATTCTGTCTCCAAAATAAAATCAGATTCAATGTAGGTAATTTGAAATTCTTGGATAACTGCACTAATACTTTTATAGTTACTAAAAGACATATAGTTTTTCCATATGATTTACAAGCAGGTAGGCAAATGTTGCTTCAGTTAGAAATATTTTCCATAACTGAATATTTGCCCATCCTACTAATACTGATTTTAGCGATCGCCTACCTAAACTTTAAATTTCTCAGTTATCCGTTTCATCGCCTCATTAACATTTTCCCGACTGTTAAAAGCGGAAATTCGGAAATAACCTTCACCTGCTGCACCAAAACCTGAACCGGGTGTACCGACAACATTACAGTTGTGCAACAGTTTATCGAAAAAATCCCAACTAGATAAACCTGTAGGAGTCTGTACCCAAACATAAGGCGCATTCACACCACCATAAACAGTTAACCCTGCCGCTTGTAACTGGGAACAAATAATTTTGGCATTCTCTAAATAAAATTCGATCAACCCCTTCACCTGTGCTTTCCCTTCATCGGAGTAAACTGCTTCTGCACCACGCTGCACAATATAAGAAACTCCATTAAATTTTGTGCAATGACGGCGGTTCCACAATTTCCATAATTCTACATCGCTACCATCAGCAGCTTTGCCTTTGAGAGTTTTGGGTATGACAGTCAGCGCACAACGAGTACCTGTAAAACCAGCATTCTTAGAAAAAGAACGAAATTCGATCGCGCATTCTCTTGCTCCTTCTATTTCATAAATGGAGTGGGGAAGACTTGCATCAGTAATAAATGCTTCGTAAGCAGCATCGAATAAAATAATCGCATCATTTGCTTTTGCATAATTTACCCAAGTCTGGAGATATTCTTTTGTGGCAATTGCACCAGTGGGGTTATTCGGGAAGCACAGATAAATCAAATCTACCTTTTGAGTGGGAAGTTCGGCAGTAAAATTATTTTCTGCGGTAATGGGTAAATAAACTAAACCCTCATATTCCCCTTTCTCATTCACATCTCCAGTATTACCTGCCATTACATTAGTATCTACATACACTGGATAAACTGGGTCAGTCACCGCAATAGTATTATCGTGACCAAAAATGTCGAGAATATTACCAGTGTCGCATTTCGATCCATCAGAAATGAAAATTTCCGAGGCATCAATATCACATCCCCTAGCTTGGAAATCTTGAGTCGCAATTTTTTCGCGCAACCAACCATAACCTTGTTCTGGGCCATAACCTTTAAAGGTAGAGCGATCGCCCATTTCTTCTACTGCTTTAATAATGGCCTGACGGCAAGCTTCTGGCAGGGGTTCGGTGACGTCCCCAATACCTAGTTTAATAATTTTGGCCTCTGGGTGAGCTTCAGCGAAGGTATTTACTCGACGGGCTATTTCTGGAAATAGATAACCTGCTTTAAGTTTGAGGTAATTATTGTTAATTGTTGCCATATGTGTATAAATTGCCAAAAATAATTCAACACAGACAGTATGTCAGATTATCCCGATTTTTGTTAACTAGGCAACATTACTTTTTTATTCCGGCAAAATAGAACGATTTAAACTTGTAATTTTTTCTGGTAACTTCTGTGAATTAATCACTGCTAAAATGTTCGGAACCTGTTATGTAGAAACTCTGAGTTTACTCTAGATTAATATCAACAAATATTCAAGTTTTTCTGGGAGATAAGTTACTGCTAATTAGGGTTTGCTGAAAAAGTATTTTAGTAGGAGACAACCCAGCCCTAACTCCTCCCAACCCACCCCTAACCCCTCCTTGGAGGGGAGGGCGATACAGGAGACAGGATAAATGGGAATTATAGAGGAGGTAGTCGGAAAAATTTTCCCTCAATTTTTCTGCCATAATCATTCCAAAATACTAGCTTTTTGCAGCTCTTGCCACCGCAAAACTTGTACTTTTTTCAACCCAAAAATGCTAAAACTAATATCAGTAAATACTTTGATAATTAATCAGCAAGCCCTTATTAAATTACCAATGAATAATTGATAATTCATAATTAATCTATTTGGTTTAAAGCCTCTCCTTTTAAGGAGAAAGAAGAAATCAGATTTCCTTATATTCAATCCGTAACAGTTTTAACCAGAGGTCATTTCAGTTATCAGTTATCAGTTATCAGTACCTCTGCAATAAGGAGGTTTTCAATACGGAATTCTCTTTTTTTTATCCCCTTAAAAGGGGAGGCTTTAGACCAGGTTTTTTCGGTAATTATCCATTATTTATTATTAATTATCAATTAATGAAGTATATCCCATCTGAAGCACCAGAATCAAGTAATTTTCAATTACCTCAATAGACAGTATGTTATACAAATTTACTTAAAAAATTCCACAAATAGTTGGTAACTGATGAAGTCAGATAATCAGCTTAAATTAATGTAAAGTAGGGGCTTTAATATTATGTTCGGTTGAATACTTACACTTTGGTGGAAGGAAGGCAGAAGACAGAAAGCAGAAGGAAAAGAGCAAAATTTGAAGTGAAGAGGTTTTTTATCACTAATCATCCGAACATGATATAAGTACTTAAAATATCACTTTTGACTTCTGACTTTTGACTTTTTACTTTAGTGAAGCTTCTTTTTCCCGCAAAACCGAACCATTTATACCTGTAATTTTTTCTGGTAATTCCTGTGGGTCAACCACTGCTAAAGTGTTCATGTCATAGGTAGTATAAAAACTCTTGTTTTCCTTTAAATTAATATCAACAACTATCAAAGTATTTCGGGGAGATAAATTACTACCAATTAAAGTACGCGGACCGCTACCTAAAGCACCAGAATAAAGCAATTTCAAATTACCTTTATAACCGGGAAAATAAGCATGATGATGACCGCTAATATATAGGTGAACATTATACTTTTCTAGCATAGTTCGTAATTCATCGGCTTTAGCTAAAACATCACCCATTTTATTTTTAGTAGGAGCAACAGCATAAAAAGGTAAATGCCCCATCACAATTCGCATTTTTGCTGTTTGTGCTTGACTACTTGCCAGACTTTTTTCTGCCCATTCTAATTGTTGTTTAGGAATCTGAAATGTAGAAGCATCCCAAATTAAATAAAAAATTTCTTTGTGGAGAAAACTATAGTAAAAAGGAAAGCCTTTTGCATCGAAAAATTTTAGGTTTAAATCTTTTTGATGTTGACTCCAATAATCTTGTGCTAGTCTGCGTTCTTTGGCAAATATAAATTTTCCGGACTTAATATAACCTGAAGCATCGTGATTACCAATAGTAATAGCAAAAGGCTGTTTTGCTTGACGTAATGGTGTGGCAATATAACGGTCAAAACCATCCCACATGGCTTGAATATTTTCTTCAGTAAGTGATAGTTTTTGTCCGGCGATAATATCACCTGCGCAAAGCACTAAATCTGGTTGCCATTCAGATATTAAAGGAATAGTTTTTTCTACTTGTGGTTGGTAATTTGTGGAACCATAACTACTGTTTAAATCGCTAATAACTACGAGTCGAATATCTCCTCGTTTTGGGGCAAACATTCCTGGAGGAGCGGGTGTTGATGGGGTCGATATTTCTGAGGGAGAAATAGTCTGATTTGCGGGAATTTGAGAATTAAAATTTTCTACGTTTGTAGTCTTGCTCTGCCGTAAATTTTTGCAAGAATTAAAAGCTAATCCTAATACACTGCCGAGAGAAATTAGGAAATAACGACGGTTGAATTTCATTTTTTTCTCCACAATTATAATTAATTAGGTTAATTATATTTCAAATTTAGGTAAAGGTTTGATTAGTTTGGTGTTAAATAGAGAATTTTATTAATCTATTGTTAAACTCCCTTTAAACAATTAATTTCTATTTTGTTAGCTGCTATACATTGATTAAAACAAATAAAAATATTGATAAACTGTCTAACAAATTTTGCTATTCTTTTGATTATTATTGGTATTTGTCAAATACCTAAATTAAGTTCAAACTAGATTGTCATTTTGTCAGCATTTAGCTATTAGCAGTCAGCTATCAGCAATTAAATTAGTAATGAATAATTAATTCTAAGGTTTGGGAAGGGGACTTTGACAGTAACTGTTTATTTTTTCTCAATTTCAAAAGTTGCTTTTACCTTCCCCAAAATTAATTGCTGTTAATGTAGTTTATCCGCAGGAGGCTAGTGCAGGATGGCGGAAATAACTAACCAGTAAAAAAAGGTTCAAAAGCTTGTACAATAACCCTTCTTCCCTTCTGCCTTCTGCCTCCTGCCTTCTGCCTTTTTGCACTAGCTAATAGCTGAAGTCTGTTTCGTAGCATTCCGCAGTAAATACTTACCTTTTTTCTGTTCCTTAAAACATCTACTAAAAATGACTAAAATTCACAATCGATTTAGTTTATATCTGAGTTTAACTCTATTAATCGGACTATTTTCAGAACCAATGCTTGGTCAAACTACTTCTAATTTAAAATCTCTTAAATCTTGCAATAATGACAATATTCAATTATCAGAAATATCGGCCGATAATGCAGTAAATAAATTACTAACTGTTTCTAACTGGATGATAAATCCAGAAATGGTATTAGCCAACTTAATTAGAATAGTTGGAGAACAAACAATTGTTGCTGCTAATACCATCCCTAATCCTTGGCCGACAATTCACGAACGAGCCAGATTAGGGAAAGTTCCGATAATTATGTATCACGATATTTTGCCCAAGAAAAAAGTTTCTTTTGATGTCACAGTAAAACAATTTGAAAAGCATCTCGAATTAATCAAAAAAAATGGACTAACCCCAATTAGCTTAGACCAATTAATTCAGCATTTACGCACAGGAGAACCCTTGCCAGAAAAACCAATAGTTCTGACATTTGATGACGGATATATCGGTCATTATGAAATAGTTTATCCCCTACTCAAAAAATATAATTATCCAGCAGTTTTCTCAGTATATACAGACAAAATAGAAGGCAAAATAATTGGTCGTTCCACTCTCACTTGGTCACAATTGCAAGAAATGGCAACCAATCCATTAGTAACAATTGCTTCCCATAGTGTTACTCATCCCAAAGATTTAACAAAATTATCTGACCGAGAACTACAAGCAGAAATTTTCAAATCAAAGCAGATTTTAGAGAAAAAATTAGGGATAAAAATTCACTATTTTACTTATCCAGAAGGTAAATATGATGAGCGTGTTAGTGCTTGGGTAAAAGTAGCCGGATATGAAGCAGCACTAACAATGAAAAATAATAGAAATATCTTTAGTAATGAATCAAAAAGTTTATTGGCAATAGACCGCTTCGGTCAATCAGGATTAAAAAAAGCAATTGCAGAAACTTTTGGCGGATTACAATTACCTCCCTGGAAATTTGGGTTTGATTTTACTGGTCAAATTATCAAAAATAAAATAACTCTTCAAGGAATTCCATTAATTTTAATTTCTGGAGGAAAACCAATAACTATTCATGCAGATAGTCGGTATCAAGTCAAAGATATTGTGGAAAAACATCAGGCGATCGCTGGAGTGGATGGAGTATTTTTTTCTCTGGAAAAACTAGATTCTAACGAAATAATAGGTCCGGTTTTTAGTCAGAATACAAAAAAATTTGTACCTGGAGATAGCTATGACAACGATAAATTAAAGAATCGTCCGTTAGTATTAATTAGTGAGGATAAAGTAGATTTTATTCCTTTTAATCCCAAACATCACAATACAATAAAAGGCATAAAAGCAGAGATGCCAAATGTTACAGATGCTTTTGTAGGAGCTGCATTTTTAGTGATAAATTATCAACCTCAACCACCAGAAAGTTTTGGTAAATTATTCAAGTTCAACGAACCTCGTCACCGAGCATTTTGGGGAATTCATCGTAGTGGTCAACCTATTATTGGCGTATCCTATAAAAGAGTTGGTTCAGTAAAACTTGGCCAACTTTTAGCACAAGCAGGATTTCGGGATGCAGTTATGTTAGATTCTGGAGCTAGCACATCTCTAGTTTATGAAGGTAAATCTTTAGTTAGATATACTCCACGTCCTGTTCCTCATGTAGTTGCTTTAGTGACACCAAAGTTAGCTTCAAAATCAACTTGTTTTGTAACTCAGCATTGATCAATAAAAGTCAATATAAAATTTAAGTTTTTTCGGACTTTTAAGTCTTCTATTCTAGATAACTAAAGCCTTCTTCCTTCTTCCTTACCTTTACAATACTGATGCTACCGGACTTGATATAAAATCTAAAATTAAGCCCTTTTTTGATCCTCCTATGCTGATGTCCTCCGACTAGAAATTATTAGAAAATAAACTATAGAGTTTTTATCTGGGATGTGGAAAAAAAGTGCTATTAAAAAGAGAATAGGGAATAGTAAAGGAGGGAAAACAGCATTAAGTAGTAGCAAATACAAGGATATAAGGTACTCAATCCACGATTTTTTTTAGAAAAAACCTCAATCTAGATTTAAATCTCAAATAAAAACACTATATATTAAAGCTAATTTTATAATTTTCTAAATCTAATAAAAATCATTGATATAAAATAGACAAAAAGGGCTGTATCTTTATTCCACAATCAAAAATATCACTCTTCTTGATTCTTTGTTAAATTTTCCTCAAAAGTATTTTCATCACTCAAATGAAAATGTTATATTAGTTAAAATTAAAGTAAGCATTTCCTGCGGAATGCGCTCGCATTCAGCTATTAGCGGTCAGCTATTCGGTGCGGAATGCACTCGCATTCAGCAATAAAAATGAATGAAGTAAAAATTCATTTAACTTATACTACATTTTTCACCCATAAATTGAAGCACAAGAAAGACTTATTTGAGTATTTAAGCCATACAATTCAAGTTAATGAAC
Organism: Okeania sp. SIO2B3; assembly: GCF_010672525.1. Lineage (GTDB taxonomy): Bacteria > Cyanobacteriota > Cyanobacteriia > Cyanobacteriales > Microcoleaceae > Okeania. Next base: position 76,538 of record NZ_JAAHGH010000026.1, read on the forward strand.
CTGATAGTTGTTCCTGAATGCTTACAAGTTAAATATTTTTATATTAAAGTTATGTTATACATGAAGATAGCAATTTCCATACTGATGAGGTGCAAAAATTTAGGTTTTAGAGATAACCAATTCTGGGAACAAAAAATCAGAAAAACTAAAAGTACCCCACTAAACTGAAAACTGCTACGTTTCAAACATTTCAGCGTACATATCGCAATTGAAAAATAGTTGTAGCTTCCTTAATAAAGTAGATAAAATTCAGTTAAATAGCTATTAATTATTATTTGATAGAGTTAAAATAACAACTCTATACCTCCTCTATATATAATACAAATTTAATAAAAATCAACTTGGCCAATAGCTACACAAAATATTTAATAATTGATAATTACCGAATTATTAATAATTAATAATTAAATAATTCTGGTTTAAAGCCTCCCCCTTTTAAGGGGAAAAAAGCGGTCGTTTTGCTACGCAACATGTAAAGCGTAGCTTCCCGAAGGGTGGGATGGCGAGGTTTCCTCGCCATATCCAATCGACCAAGAAAAGAAATAATATCTCCTGATATTCAATTCCGTAACGGTTAAAACCCGAGGTAATTATCAATTATCAATTATCCATTAATGAACTCTCCCTTTTAGAAAGAAGATTGATACAATCGAAGAAATTGTTAAATTTTTTCTTCTTCAAAAGAAGAGACCTTAAAGATTAATTAATTAATTATCAATTATCAATTATCCATTGGTAAGCATATTTACTCTACCGCGACTCAATCATGTATCAACAACAAAATTCTATACTTAGAGAAAGTATCTTAATTATTAACGATAATCCTAAAAGTTTAAAGCTGTTGACTGAGTTGTTATCTTTACAAGGGTATAAAGTGCAAATTGCCACCAGTGGAAAAGAAGCTCTCGAAAATATTCATTTTGAGCTTCCAGATTTGATTTTATTAGAAGTTAAAATGCCAGAAATGGATGGCTATCAAATTTGTGAATGTCTGAAGATAGATAAACAAACCACTAATATCCCCGTAGTTTTTATCTCTGCTTTAGATGGAGCAATGGATAAAGTTAAAGCCTTTACTGTGGGTGGAGTAGATTATATTACAAAACCATTTGAATTAATTGAAATTTTAGCCAGAATTGAAAATCAATTACGACTGCGGTCTCTACAGCAGCAATTACAACAACAAAACGCTTTATTACAACTATTATTAAAAGTGACTCATGCTATTAGTGAAGCATCTGATATTGAATCAGCATTAGAAGTAACTTTAGCAGAAGTTTGTCAAACAATGAATTGGGATTTTGGAGAAGCATGGATTCCTGACCCAGAAGCTACAATGCTCAAATTTAGTAGAGGATGGTATTCTAGTAATAGTAATAATGGTACTTTACCAGCAACTCTACAATTTCGACAACAGCATCAAATTATTACTTTCAGTTCTCAACAAAGCTTACTACAAAGGGTATGGTATTCTCAGCAAGCAGAATGGGTAAAAGATATTTCTCAGGAAAAAGAATCGGTTTTGATTGGTTTTCAAATTGCCGAAAAAATAGGTATTAAATCTGCTTTAGGAATACCGATTATTCTCGATAAACAGGTTTTAGCTATCTTAGTATTTTTCCAGAAATTTTCTCAAAAATTAGATCAAAATTCTATACAGTTAGTTAATGCTGTGGCAACTCAGTTAGGTGGATTAATTCAACGGAAAAAGTCTGAGATAGCTCTTAAAAAAGCAAACCAAGATTTAAAACGAATTGCCAGTTTTGATAGTTTAACTTCTCTAGCTAATCGTCGTACATTTGATGAATATTTTCATCAAAAATGGGAGCAACTTAGACAAGAAAAAAAATATTTATCTCTCATCCTTTGTGATGTGGATTATTTCAAATATTATAATGATTTTTATGGGCATCCAGAGGGAGACCAATGCCTCAAAAAAGTTGCTCAAGCTATTAGCAAGGTAGCTAAATTTTCTACAGATTTAGTCTGCCGTTATGGTGGTGAAGAATTTGGAGTTATATTACCGAATACAAATATTGAGGAAGCTTTAGGAAGAGCAGAATTAATTAGGAGAGAAATTAAAAGGCTTGAAATACCTCACACTTGTTCAAAAGTAAGTCCTTATGTAACTGTAAGTTTAGGAGTAAGTAGCGTAATTCCTACGTTAAATTTATCAACTCGTACATTATTAATAGATGCCGATCAGGCACTTTATCAAGCAAAAGAACAGGGACGAGATTGTGTTATTGCTCATAGAATTAATTATGTTTGTTAGGAAAGAAAAAATCATACTAAATCCGGTGATCGAAAGAACTGTTATTATGAAGTTAAGGCATTTATGCTGAGGACAGCTATGCTTAATGGTTAGAGAGTAAGAGCGAAAAACGGATTTTTGATAACTGGATTTGGTATCATATAAAGACTCAGATATAATCTTTTTTTCCCCTACTGACTACTAAATTGAAGTGAGGTTATTCAACCGAATTTGAGATTATATGAAATACTAAACATAATGGCAAAGTTATTTCACAAAAGCTGAAAATTGAGCTAGAGAGTCAAAGAACAATTTTATCTGAAATACAAGTAATTATCTTTTCCCTTATGGGTTTAATATAGCACCGTCACAGTGTTTACAAGTTTGTTGGGATTTGTAGACGCGAAGTTGCAATCTTTCAGTATCTCCATCCACTTTTTCCTTCTCTCCTATGGTATAACTAAAGCCTTCTTTAGAACTAATTTATCCAAAATTAATACGAGATACTTCAATACACTCTTGAATTTAACGATTAGATTTAGTATATATTTCCACTATAACTCCTACAAATGAGCCAAATATTCCTCCAATAATTGCGCCCCAAAAAGGGATAAGTAGTGGACTGAAACAGGCATACAATCCATCTAAACCATCCGCACAATTTAAAGGTTGAATTTTTTGATGAGCTACAACTAGAAAAATGAACGTACTCAAAAGTGAAGTAAAAGTTGCTGCATTGAATATTCTCATCGTGCATCTAAATTTAGTGATTAAGTTGGTAATTGCACCAACAATTCCCCCAATAGTACCTCCAATAACAATACCTAAACAAGCTCCAAATAGTGCTATAAACCATACAAAAATAACAGGAATTATACTACTCATCAAACCCTCCTTCTTTTGTTAATAAATATTAGTAGTACTGTACAAGTAGTAATATTCTAATACTCAATTAAAATGAAGCTGCATAAAATTAAGATTCTAATTTGAATTGACCGTATATCGACAGAGATAAATGAATTAATTTCATCATTATCTATATTTTAATATTAGGTTTAATATCCTCACTATATTAAAAAAAATTAGTGGTAGACCTTTGTAGCGGATCTGAGTCCTCCATAATAATACCTGAATTTCGCAGTTCCTCTGTAGGAGGCTAACTTATTCAAGTGTAGCCTTACATAAAATTAGCATTAGAAAAAGTCAAATCATTTGTCAATACTATTTTTTTGAAACTTAAAAATTAGAAATATTTTTTGTTCCCTTTTTTTTGCATTACCAACTTTGTTTATACTGACTCACTATTGCACCCCTGTTTCCTAACTCCACAGTAAATTACTACATATACAAGACCATCTATAATATCCTAGTTTTTATCTTTTCTGTGGCGGGTTTAATTCCCCACGGTCTACACGGTGCTGAAAATTGTTTGGTGTTTGTAGATACGGAGTAGTCATTCGTTGACTATCTATAAGCAATTTTCCCTTCTGCCTTTCCTGCGGAATGCTGCGCAAACAGTATAGCTGCCTTCTGCCTTCTTCAATGCTGTTTTTAAGTCCTCCAAAAAAGCTTTAATTTGCTAAAAATACTTACAATTAATGCCACTATTAATGTATAAATAAGTCCCGTTAATAATCCTAACCTTGTTGTTTGAGTCATTTGTGCAATTTTTTCATACCATCCAGTTAATTTCAAGATAGGTAAGAGTAAGTTACCAAAAGCAACATAAGCTATCATTGGATTTTGACCATTATATATCAATAATTTGAGAATATTTTTCTGCTGAAAATAATCTCTAACAACAGTGAATAGAATTAACAAAAAAATAGACATTCCTGTCGTAATGAAAAAGTAGCTTAGGGTAGCACTATCTTTTTTAATTCCACCTTGAAAAGGTTCAAAAGCTAATCCTAATGCTAGCCAATAAATCCCCCAACTATAAAGTTTATTGAGTAAATTTTCTATCTGATTATTTGGTTGCTGGAATAATAACCAACCAAAAGCAAATAAAACTCCGCTTATTAAAGTCGTTTCTAAAACTAGCCTAGATTGTAACCCAATCAATAATACCAAGTCAATAGTCAGCATTAATACTGCAATAATAAAAAAACGACTAGCTGGCCATTTTTCTAATATCGAATCGCGATCGCTACTTTCATTATTTCTCATCCATTTTAAAATTAAATCTCCGCCAATAGTACCTGGAATAACAATAAATAAGTACTTTAAATAATCAAATCTAAAAATCCAAGGCAAAGGAGAGTTAAACCAAAAATCTTTCACCCATCCATCATCAGCAGTAGAAAATCTTAACCCTAATAATATTCCCAATAATCCTAAACGTAACCACCAATTAGATTTAGTAAATAACCAAATGATTGAACCAAAAACAGCCATATTAGTTAAAACGATGAGGATAATATCACTGCGCTCTAATGAAAAGTTACTACCATCTGGATATGTTAATCTACTCAGAACTAAAACACATAAAAACCAACCAACTACAGTAATTAATTGATTGATAAATTTGGGGATAAATTTTGGCAAACGACTGTACATTAAAAATAGGATTAAAAATCCCAATAAAGCCAGTTTCCACTTTCCGGGAATTTCCTCTGCATTATTAATAATGTGTGGTCGAAAATGTTGAATAACTATAGCAAAAGTGCCCAACAAAAATCCTCTTTTCAGGATGAATAAAAATATTTGACTGTATCGCCATCCTTTATTTATTAATCGAGATAAAGCTAGGGGTATAGATGCTCCCATTGCAAATAAGAAAATTGGAAAAACAATATCTACCCAAGTTAATCCGGGAAGATTAGGATTAAATACATAATTTGGTGGTGGAGTTTGAGCATGATACATCCAAGCAGGTAATGTTCTATCACGAGGAATTATCCCAGATAATACCATCATTAAAATAGCAAATCCTCGCAGAGAATCTAGAGCTTCAGCACGTTTTTTAGAGGTTGGTTGTTTTACCATAGTTATATAGTCATCCTAATTTCATTTGTGATATTTTAGTGTTGCTTAGGAGTAAAAATTGCTGGAGTCATTTCAGTTATCAGTTATCAGTTATCAGTTATCAGTTATCAGTACCTCTGCCTAAAGTCAGAGGCTTGAAATATTGAAGTTTATTTTTTTTCATCCCCTTGAAAGGGGAGGCTTGAGACCTGATTTTTTGGTCATTTCAGTTATCAA
>NZ_JAAHGH010000027.1:0-45123 GCF_010672525.1 Okeania sp. SIO2B3
ACAACATAAAAAAGTAGCTGACAAGCGGGTATGATTTACCTGATCAAAACAGCCAATGAATTATGATCACTCATCTGAAGTTATTGCCCACGTAGACGCGGAGCGGCGTGCCGGAGGCAAACTTAAATATTAAAGGACTGGCAAAAACCCGATTAAGTAAATCAATTAACGATGCGATTTGGGGGCCAATTTCTAACTATTTTAACTGTCAAAGCCGAAAATGCTGGAGGGGAAAACCATAGCAGTGAAGCCCAAAAATACTAGCCAAGATTGCTCAAATTGTGGGGAAAAAGTCCCTAAAGAATTAAACATACGAACTCATTCTTGTCCACATTGCGGCATATTAATAGACCGCGACTTAAATGCGGCGATAAATATAAAAAATAGGGCGGTAGGGCCCAGACATCCTTAAAGCACGCGCTTGCCCGACGGGATACCGGGGCTACGAAACGAGAAGCCCAGACTATAGCGTCAGCTTAGTGTGGGAGATGTCACCAAATGGTATTATTTACCAAATTAACACGGGAGCATGAAAGCCATCGTCTTTGAAGCGATGGGTGAAATGCGACTGGATGGATTTTAATCCATCCTATCTTTTTCTTTTAATTAAGACTATTATAGTCTGAGGGAGGTAAAAATAAAAATGTATGGCTGTCAACAAAATTTAATTAGTCCAAATCATGAATTAAAAGCTGTATTAGAATTTATCTGCTGTGAATCTAACAAGCTTACCAATTGTGGCATTTATTATGGTCGTCAAATCTATTTGAAAACCCATAAGATTATCGGTAAGTTTGACTTAGAGAAAGAGTATAAAAGCAACCAACATTATCAGGTGATATATTCTCAAGCAGCCCAACAAATATTAAGAAGTGTTGCCGAATCTTTTAAGTCATTCAAGCAATTAAGTAAAAAGTACAAACAAGGAGAGCTAACTGATAGACCAAAGCTGCCTAAATATAGTAGAAAAAAGGGAGGATTAGCTTTGGTAACTTATCCCAAACAAGCATTAAGATTAACAGGTAATCAGATTAGAATTCCTTTAGGGAGGAAGGTTAAACAATGGTTTGGCTTTGATAGTTTTTATTTAAGTATGCCATCAAATTTAATGTTTAATGACATTAAAGAACTAAGAATCCTGCCCAGAAATCAATGTTTTTATGCTGAATTTATTTATGAGATTGAAGGTCAAAAAGTTGAGTTAAATTATGACTATGTACTAGGAATAGATCCAGGATTAAACAATTGGTTGACGGCGGTTTCTAACGTCGGTATGAGTTTGATTATTGATGGAAAAAACCTAAAATATGTTAATCGTTGGTATAACAAACAGGTGTCAATTATCAAAGATGGGAAGCGACTTGGATTTTGGTCAAAACGGTTAGCTAAGATCACAGAGAAACGGAATCGACAAATGAAAGATGCTGTGAATAAAGCAGCGAGAATGGTCATTAATCACTGTCTGGACAATCAGATTGGAGTTATTGTTTTTGGATGGAATAAAGAGCAAAAAAAAGAGAGTAATTTAGGAAAAAAGACCAATCAATCTTTTGTGTCAATTCCTACAGCTAAACTTAAAGAACGTATAGCTCAATTATGTTCTCAATACGGGATTAAATTTATAGAAACGGAGGAAAGTTATACTTCCAAGGCTTCGTTTTTAGATAATGATTGGCTACCTATTTTCGGTGAAAAACCTGTTTGCGTAGCATTCCGTAGGAAAGGGTGGCAACCATCAGGAAAACGAAGAAAAAGAGGTTTGTATCAAACCGGTCATCATCAGTATATTAATACTGATGCCAATGGTGCAGCCAATATAATTCGTAAAGCGATTCAGTGCGGTCTTGGGAAAAGCCCTGGACTGAATCAAGAAGTAAGCACAACACTTAATTTTGATTTAAGTCGAGTGTCTAGGGGCGTTTTGACTCGTCCCCAGAAGTTAAAATTCTGGTCAGCTAAAAAGACGCGAAGCAATGCGGTTTTAACCCATTGCGCAGTATCCTTTTAGAATCCCCGTCGATTTATCGCGGGGAGAAGTCAAAAACTGAGGCGTTTTTGTCTATCAATGATAAAATCTCTCAAAAATAATATCTGCCTATTCATCTGAATGCATATTGCTTGGCTTGGAAAAAAATATCCTTTTTGTGGCAACGTTACCTACTCTAGAGAAATAACCAATGCTCTATTAGACCTGGGCTATCAGGTTAGCTTTCTTCATTTTGCTACTGAAGATAATGAACCTGATAAATGGCCAAGATTTCATGAAGTGTCTCTACCTTGTATCTACAAATCTCAGGGTTATATCATACCTACCCTTAAATCTAGCAAAGTTTTGAGCGAGGCTTTACAGAAACTCAAGCCTGATATTGTCCATGCTTCTCTAACTCTTTCTCCTCTTGATTTTTTACTGCCTGAAATCTGCGAAGAGCTAAATATTCCTTTAGTAGCTACTTTTCATGCCCAGTTTGATAGTAAACCGCGCAATATTAAATCTGGGACTCAATTTTTGGCTTATCAGTTATATGCTCCTTTTTTGGCACATTATGACCGAGTTATTATTTTTTCTGAAATACAGCGAGATTTCTTGGTGAAATTAGGAGTTCCTGGCCATAAAGTGGCAGTAATTCCCAATGGGGTTGATGTAGATAAATATTGTCCTGGTTTCTCTAGTCTCAAGGCTGAGTTAAATGCTCAACGTATATTTCTCTATTTAGGTCGTATTTCTACGGCTAAGAATGTTGAGTCTCTACTTAAGGCTTGGAAACATTGTGATATGGGAAATGGTAGTCATTTGATAATTGTTGGTGATGGGCCATTAGCTGCTTCTTTGCAAGTTTTCTATAGCGATGTGAAGGGGGTTAGTTGGTTTGGATATGTGAGTGATGAACAACGACGGATAGAAATTTTGCGTGGTGCGGATGTGTTTATTTTACCTTCTTTGGTTGAGGGTTTGTCTTTGGCTTTGTTGGAAGCAATGTCTTGTGGTTTGGCTTGTGTGGCGACAGATGCGGGTGCTGATGGTGAGGTGTTGGAAAATGGTGCGGGTATAATTTTGAATACTCATAATGTTACTACTCAGTTGCAAACTTTATTGCCTTTGTTTAAGGATCATCCTGAATTAACTACTCTTTTGGGGCAAAAAGCTCGCCGGAGAGTTTTAGAACGTTATACTTTGAGTAGAAATATTGCTCAATTGGAAATGCTTTATTCTGAGGTTTTGCGAGAAAGAAATCCTAAGTTAAGTAGTTTGATTTAAGGAAGAAGAAAGAAGGAAAGTATATGAGTCTATAAAACCCATTTGGTATTTTTTCTTGAAATACAAAGGTTTCAGGAAAACCGTTTTAAGGAGCCTAAAAACTATACGCAATAGAAGAGAAAAATTTCACCATCTATCTCCAGGAGCTTTAGCAAATGAAACGACTATTGCTCTATACGCAATAGAAGGAAAAAATCATCATCCATTATTTTCATTTTCTAAGAGCTAATGAAAATCAATCGCCACGCCAAAGGATTTTCGGTTGCACCCTCACAAAAAGTCAAGGTACAATTATTCCTCCTATTTTCTCTGTTTCCCCACACTTCCCACACTTCCCACGCTCTGCTTTTTCTCAGATTCTTTTTCTTTTTGGGGAGTGGAAAATATTATCTCTTGAATTTTCTCAATCCATTCAGGAAAACCAGATGGATATAATTTAGGATATATAATCGTCACACCAATACCAATAATCACAGAAACCAACGCCAAAATCATTTGCCCATTCTGCATCCAACTCAAGCAATATAAAAATTGTTTCCACAAGAAATTTAGACCGCTCAATTTCTCTTTTTTGTCCTTGACTTCAGGAGAATTTTCTACTTCTAGAAAATCTCTTCTAGGTGAGAAAAATTCTTCATCCCGACTCCTATCTATCGCATCATCAATTAAACTCAATACATTAACTTTATGATAGGGAGGTTTACCACATTCAATAGTGTAGTTGTGATAATTAATTCGTTCTTTTAATTCACTAAAGTTGTAGAAATAAGGATTCTGAATATTTTGGCAACCCGCACAATTACAAGGAATTAATTTATGATATTTGAGTCGATTATTGTACGAACTATGAATTTTCTCTAATTCGTGGGTCACAATTATCATTAAATCCCGTTTTTGTTGCCCAGAAATCCTAATTTTCATTTCTCTCTTATCGTAATATTCAATTACTTCTGCTCTAGCTCGATTTTTCTTGAGAATAACTCCACTTTTCCAAACATATTTTTGTGACTCAATATCCTTGTGCATCGCCACAATAAACTGAGTAATAATTCCCTTCGGCATAAATTCATAAGTGTACCGTAGAATCAGATTATCATTTTCATCCCAGTTATATGCTGGTTTAGCTGCTGTTAGTAATTGAGGTGCAATATATGTCTGAGAATTATCGGGAATTTTATAACATAGTTGAAACTTAATCATTAATTGTAGTAACTCGTCGTGCATATTGGCATATTTTTTTTCATGCCAAATCTTGGTTAAGTCATTTTTGGTAAATTTGCCAAAATTATTATAAACTCTCCGATTATCTAAAGCTTTATAAACTGCTGCTGTTCCCCATTCTGGTTTGAGAATAACTGTTTTATTTAACAACGGATATTCCCGAAAGTGTAGACAAACTCCTAAGTCATGTAAATAGCCAATTAATTGTAATTTATCCTCATCTTTATTCAACCCATTAGCTTCGCAAATAGATAAATATTCTGTCAGACTAATATAGTTACGAGAATCTAATTCTAATGCCTCCCACACTTTTTTCCAAGTTTTAGGAAGGGCACTACCAATATGAGGTAAGTTAGTGATGTAATGTTGGATTTCTGTTCTAATTTTTTCTAAATTTCGGTTAGTTTTAAGATTGCTTTCTAAGATTTCTTTGATCTTAGTAAATTGCCCTTGTAACTCCCGTTGATTAATTTCTCGTTTCCGGTCTTGTTTCTCATTTTTGACAATTAATAAAGGGCTATTATCGCTCAATAATTCTACTATATTCAGCCAATAATAGAAATCTGTATCTTCTTTGCGGGTATCAGCAATCAGGATATATAAGGAGCGTTTAGTCAAGAAAAATTGGTGAGTAGCGTGATAAATTTCTTGTCCGCCAAAATCCCAAATATTCATCTGAAAGTTGTGTTGTTTTTTTGTGGGAAAATTCCACTGATGAACATCAATTCCTTTAGTTGTATCTTCATCTCGTAGTTGATAGTCTGGGTTTTGAATTTTATTAGCTAGAGTAGTTTTGCCAGCACCGCCTTCTCCAATAATTAGTAATTTTGCTTCATAGAGATAATCTGTTCCTTCTTCTTTTATTTGTTGGAAATACTCTCTCATTACTTGTATCCCTTTTTCAGCAATTTCTATTGGTGGAGTTTCCAGGGGATTACTACTTAAATGAAGTAGAGTTAAATTGGTGAGTTGAATGATAGATTACGGGATGGTTTTTAATTGATTATAACTTAAATCAATCTCAGTTAAATTGGTAAGTTTCGTGATAGATTCCGGGATAGTTGTTAATTGATTTGCACTTAAATCAAGTCCAGTTAAATTGGTAAGTTTCGTGATAGATTCCGGGATGATTGTTAATTGATTATTTCTTAAATTAAGCTCAGTTAAATTGGTGAGTTTCGTTATAAACTCCGGGATGGTTGTTAATTGATTATTTCTTAAATTAAGCCCAATTAAATTGGTGAGTTTCGTTATAAACTCCGGGATGGTTGTCAATTGATTACTACTTAAATCAAGCCCAATTAAATTGGTAAGTTTCGTGATAGATTCTGGGATGGTTGTTAATTGATTACTATTTAAACCAAGCAGAGTTAAATTAGTAAGTTTCGTGATAGATTCCGGGATGGTTGTTACTTGATTATAACTTAAATTTAATACTTCTAGCTGCTCTAATTCCCAAACCTCAATAGGAATTTCAGTTAATTTTTCATCAGATGTGCTATAAAAATTAGCACTTAAATCTAACTTCTTAAGTTTGTTGTCTTTAGCGATCTGTATTCTTTCTCGAAAACGTCGCGGGATCTGATTCTGATTATTTGTGTTAGGAGAATTCATAAGTTGATAATGAATAATGGATAATTAGAGTATTATAGCAATTCCCAAAGTTATGAAGTACATTTACAATTTCCCTAAATCCCCCTTTCAAAGGGGGAATTTGAAGGCTCCCTCCTGACAAAAGGGGGCAGGGGGGATATAAACTAGAGATTTAAAAAACTCTTTTATTATCAATTATCAATTGTTAAAAAGATTATCCCAAAAACTTTTTACTTTACCGATCGCCCCTTCAGAATGCCAACCATTTTTTGCCTCTTCCAACACATAACCAGATACAGTTTCTATCTCTGTTTCTATTAAACGGTCTTTGTAAGCTTACATATTATTTTTCCCATTCTTAACTAAGTAAGCGATCGCCTCCACAGAGTCTAGTTTATTTCTTTCCAAAGTCTCTATTTTGAAATTTTTTCCCCATCTAACAATATTACCTCCATTAACATGACTACCTACACAATGAATCTGAAAAAGTTCCCCACCTTCTGTCATTTCTGCACCTAATGCATTAGCCATTTTCGTAACATTGAAAAACATAAATATTAATAACATAACTTACGCAGAAACCAGGTTTACCGACTAAATTTCGTGGTAAAAAAAAAAATAATTAGGGCAATAAACCCGGTTTCTTGTTTGGGTGCGTAAGTTCTGTTACATTGTAAGCATTTCCTGCGGAATGCTGCGCAAACAGCTATTAGCTGTCAGCTATCAGCTATAAGACTCTCTCCTTAATGGCAGTGTTTAAATTAATATAGACTTTAAGGGCAAGGGAGCCAACTTTTGTCGTAAGATAATTAATAAAGCTTTTATCCTCAACTAAAAGTAATAGCTGATGGCTGACGGCTGAATGCTTACGTTACATTTATTGATGCTCACCTACTTCGTAACTTGATAGGAGCAATTCTAAGTATGGGGCAAAAAGTCTCTTCCTTTCTGATTTTAGTATTAATGCTTTTTGTCTTAGCATCATCAGAAATTTTAATGCCAATCAACTTTTTGTCTAAGCATTCAGCTATTAGCATTTAGCTCTCAGCAATAAAAATTAATTAAGCAAGTATTAGCTTAACTTCTCCTACATTTTCAAATATTTGAAGCACAAGAGCAACGAAATTGACTTGTTAACTAAAGGTAATAAAGCTGACTGCTGTTTGCGCAGCATTCCGTAGGAAATGCTTACCTTTTTGTTATTCTAGCTAAACTTCAAAAAACTAATGAAAAGAATTACTATGCCTAATTAAACTCATAAACTCTTGACGAGTTTTCACGTCATCAGCAAAAACACCACGCATAGCGCTAGTAGTTGTCCAAGAACCTGGTTTTTGTACTCCACGCATGACCATGCACATATGAGTTGCTTCAACAACTACAGCAACACCTAAAGGTTTAAGTAATCCTTGAAGCGCATCAGCTATTTGTGCTGTTAGACGTTCTTGTACCTGCAAACGTCGGGCATACATTTCACAAATTCGAGCAATTTTTGATAGTCCAATTACTTTTCCATTAGGAATATATGCTACATGAGCACGACCAAGAATAGGCAAAATATGATGCTCGCAAGAGCTAAAAAGATCGATATCTCGAACTAAAACCATTTCTGAGATATCTTCATTAAAAACAGCTCCATTCAACAATTCATCTAGAGATTGATGATAACCTGAAGTTAGAAATTTTAGTGCTTTTACCACCCGTTTAGGAGTATCTAATAATCCTTCTCGGTCTGGATTTTCTCCTAATCCTATTAATAAAGTTCTCACCGCTTGAATCATTTCAGCTTCTGTAACAGGAGGCTGAGATTTTGTTTTCAATTCATCGGTAGAAACAAATTCTGGAACTGCTGATAAAGTCATAGTTCAAAGGTTTGAAGGTTAATATTTTTTCGGAGAGTTTGGCAGAGATTTTCCAACATAAATAAGATTAGTTATGAGGATTATTATCTATATTTCTCTGATAATCGCCATTCTTAATTTATCACATAGTTAGACAGTTTGTTAAGCCTTGTTGAATTATTAATGGATTCAAATTTCGTCCAATCAATACTAACTGATTTGTCGGAGTGGTTGACCATTCCTCTACTTGCATATCATAGCGTTTACCGCTCAATTGAAATATATGTTTTGATTCACTTTCTTTGAACCAAAGAATTCCTTTTGCTCTAAATATATTCTCTGGTAATTCATCTAGAAAATTCTGTTGAAATTTGAGGGCAGAAAAAGGTCTTTTACTTTGGAATGAAATAGACGTAAAACCATCGTTTATTAGATGATCTTTAGGGATTTTTTGTAGTTCACGCTGATTATTATTTTCTAGAAGAGAATAAGGCTGAAGTTTGGATAGATTTACATCTAGGATTAAGTATAATGGTATCTTGCTGTACTCACTTCTCAAAACCCGAGCTCCATTATTTACAGTTTTAATATAAGACTCTAAATAATCTACTCGATCTTGGGATACTAAATCTGTTTTATTGAGTAAAATAATGTCCCCATAAGCAATCTGTTTAAAAGCTGCTTCACTATCAAAATGGTCTGGTGTAAAATTTTCACAATCCACTAAAGTCAGTACAGAATCTAAATAAGTTAAATCTTTTAACTCTGTACTCAAAAAAGTTAACATAATTGGAAAGGGGTTTGCTAAACCAGTGGTTTCTATAATTAGATAATCAATTTTTTCATCCCGTTCTAAAATTTCGTAGACTGTATCTACTAATCCTTCGTTGATCGTACAACAAATACAACCATTGCTCAATTCTACCATATTGTCATTAATATCTATTAATAACTGACTATCTATATTAATGTCTCCAAATTCATTAACTAATACTGCAACTTTTAAGTTGTGCTTATTATACAAAATTTGATTGATTAGGGTTGTTTTTCCACTGCCTAGAAATCCAGTAATAATAGTAACTGGCATCCCTCTTTTAGGAATATCTAATTGTAGTGAATTATTCATTATTACTAAATTTATTGACGAAGACAGCTACTCTTAAATCTTATTTATTTTGAAGAATGCTATAGAGTGAGGTCATTTTGTCATTAACAAGAAAATCAGTCATAATGCTAATCAATTTTACTTGTTAAAATGAGTTACTGAGTAGCTGGGAAATTACTATTTCTAGTTTACTAAAGAGATTCTGTGGGCTGATTTCCTAGATTTATGGCCATTTTATTTACTAGGATGATTATGATAATCATTATCATAATCAAAATTATACATCTAGTCAATGGAGATTTGGGAAAATCTTCATCAAAAGACTAACAAATGCCTCAATCTTATTTTTGAATTACTATTTTTCAATAATTGATAATTAATAATTACCTCTCCCTAAAAGTAATTCCATTTCTCAAAAACTTTTCTACACTTTGTTGAACAGGGGACCCACCCGCGGGGCCCTCCCAACCCACCCGCGGGTCCCTCCCAGGAGGGGAGGGGAAGTAGGGGAGTGGGTAGGGACGTTGCATAAGGGCGTCCGTACAGGGAGAAGCAAACATCAGAATAATTAACATTAACGCCAACCATTTTCTGCTTGCTTCAACACATAACCAGATACTGTTTCTATCTCTGTTTCAGTTAAACGGTCTTTGTAAGCAGACATATTATTTTTTCCATTCTTAACTAGGAAAGCGATCGCCTCAACAGAATCTAATTTATTTCTTTTCAAAGTTCCTATTTTTAAGTTTTTCCACCATCTAACAATATTGCCTCCTTTAGCATGACAACCAGCACAATTAATCTGAAAAATTTCTGCTCCTTTTGCTGTTTCTGCTGCTAATACAGTGGGCATTTCTATAAAGTTGATCAATGTGAATATTAATAAGCAAACTATAATTATTTTTTTCACTTTTTTTCTCCTTAATTAATCTCAACTATGGCAGGGAAAAGTTGGAAAAACATTTCCTAGTCTAAGATTCATAATCAGTAATTGTCCTGACCAATTCTTTCTCAGCTAGAATACATTCAAGAATTTAGAATTTAGAATTACCTATTCTTGAATTTTTTTCTTTTTTCTCCATGAATGGAGAAGCTTCAAACCTTAATTATTTGGTAAAAAATCACAAAAAATCAACTTCATCGAACAATTTTCGCCATTCTTTAACAGCAAAAATTGGTACGACTAATTCTGCTGAATTTTCACCTTGCAAAGGTATATTAATTCGCAGTGGAGTATCAGAATTTAACTTTTTCATTACTTCCAAAAAGTCATATTCTCCAACATTAGCAGGAAAAGAAGAATCAACTAAAATATCCTCTGCATTCCAGATATTACCAGTGCCAGTAGTAATTTGTAACTGTTGGGGATGAGCTAACTCAATAATTCCAGGAAATCCTACCAATCGTAAATTTAAAGTTATTAGTTTACCATATTTTATCCTTTTATATAATACAATCTGCCATGCTCTATCTGAAAGGTCTCGCAAACTTTGTCGAGAACGATACATGATTTGTGTAGAAGATTCGGGATAAGTATGAATAGAAGCTAAAGCTGGTTGAGAATTACTAATAATCAAAAACAAAGATAATATTACTGTAAAAATCCAACGAAAATTAATCATACTTTTATAGCGCTACGCCTTAGGTAATAGGGAATAGGGAATAGGGAAAAAACGAATATATATAAATAAGATAACTGCTATATTCTATACTTTAAAGGAACACCTCAATTCTCACATCTGATTCCTGATGGCTATATCATAGGAAAAGCTAGTCATGCAATATGAAATTAATCATATTATTAACCTGAAATCTTCAAAAATTAGCTTCATAAAGTTACAGCGTACTTCATATTAGTGAGGTACACCAGTCGCGGGCAAGATGCCCGCACTACAAATACTTTACCATTCATATTTGTACCTCATTTACCCTCAACCTGCTGTAATAGTTAACAGCTTTCAAAATATGTCAACTATTATTGAATGGTAAGCATTTCCTGCGGAATTATTATGTTTAATTAGGGCTTGCTGATTAAATCTAAAAGTATTTACAGATAAAGGTTTTAGCCTTTTTGGGGCTTTTAAAAAGTTCCTGGTATTACGCCTAATACCAATTTGATAAATGTTTGTTACAAATGGTAGAAGGGGTAAATATTGAAAAAAAGGGAAAAAAGATAGGGATAACTATCTTAAATGAACTGAAGCAGCTATTTTTAAGCATATCCTATCAATATCTACCTTTTTGTAGCATTCTTTTTTTAAATTGGTATAAAACCCTCAAAAAGTTAGTATTTTAGGCTCATAGTTGGGCAGAAAAATCCCAAATTGACAATTCTTACTCCTACCTCCTCTAAGTACCCATTTCTCCTGTCTGCTGTCTTCCCCTCCCAGGAGGGGAGGGGCTAGGGGTGGGTTGGGAGGGGTTAGGGGTGGGTTGTCTCCTGTCTCCTACCCTAACCCATAAGACTTTTTCAGCAAACCCTAATTAGCTAATACCCTTTGCTCTAATTGTACTTCAAAACGTTCTCCAGGTTGAGCCTCTATTACTTTTGTCTCCAAATTATTTTTGGTTAACTGAAGTTGTATTTTTTCCACACTTCCCTCTGCTTTGAGTAAAGATATTAATAATCCTTGAAAATCTATATCGCCCCCTGCTGCTGTAGGTAACATTACTTGGGGTTTCAACCATTGAGCTACTTGTAAAGCACTTTCATTTCCTTTAATTATCGGCCCGACTAACGGTAAATTCAAATTTATAATCGGGGTAATAACCACATCTATAGGAGCCAATTCTTTGATTTTTTCAGAATGGCTGCCATGTGGTTCATAGTAAATTGTATTGTCGGTCTTTAGGTCTTGAAAAATGTAACCGTTTTCTACCAGAGTTGGGCCAACGAGTGAACCAGGAACTGCTCTAATTTCAATACTATTGTCAAAAGAATATGTCTCATTATGGGCAAGTGTGACTATTTGAGAATAACCAAACTCTTGTACTACTTTTGCTGCAGTGGGAGAAGCGACTACAGGAATATTTTTGTCTAACTGTTTTAGGGTCTGGGGATGAGCATGGTCTTCTAACCCTTGAGATAATACAATTAAATCTATATTTTCTGGTATGGCACGAGGAGTACGCCTCTCTCCTTTGAATAACCAAGGTAGATTACCGAAAACTAGGGGACCAACTAACCAAGGGTCCAGCAGGAGTCGTTTACCTCCAATTTCAATTAACCAGGAATTACTATCTAACCAAGTCAGATGCATAATATCTATAAAATTAAATTATCTTTCAATCATTATTGTAACAATTTATTACAATTGATGGGATACTGTCCATCGGCCATCAGTTTTTTCAGGTAATATCATGTTCGGATAATCAGTTATAAAAAACTCTCTGTCTTCTAACCTTGCTCTTTCCCTTCAGCATAGCTGCCCTCAGCATAGCTGCCTTCGGTCCACAGATATTATAAGTATTCAACCGAACATGATATAAGGGGCGATCGCAGATGGCTGAGTAGAGACAAATTAATAATATGTTCGATAGTATTACTGTGTCTGTTTTAATTAAATTTGTTGGGTAAACAGTGTGAGTATCTTGCTCGCAAATTTCTTACTTCTTAAATTTATAGCTAAGAAAAAAATTGGTTAGGACTTATGCGAATGACAAATATTAGGCTAGAAAATGTTTTTCCAACTGTTCCATATTCCCTGTTGCCTACTATAGTTGTGATTAATGTCATGTCCGTTGGGGTGTGTTTGTGTAAACCCAAGGGTGAATATCTGGAAATTTAAGTTTTTTTCTTGCTCTTAAGCATTCCTACTTCTTCTCTCTTCTCTCTTCCCTCTTCCCTCTTCCTTCTTCCTCACAGGAGTGCGCATTCCCGAAAAGGAGTCAGCATTCCCGAAAAGGAGTGCGCGTTCCGCAAGCGAGCTGTCGTCGTCGCGGGGTCTGACCGCTTGCGTCTGTCACCGACGCGGGGTCGCACCGCTTCTTCCTTACCGAATAATTAATAATTAATAATTAATAATTAAATAATTCTGCTTTAAAGCCTCCCCTTTTAAGGGGAAAAAGCGGTCGAGGGATGGCGAGGTCTCCTCGCCATATCCAATCGACCAAGAGAAGAAATAATATTTCCTTATATTCAATCAAGAGCGGTTTTAACCAGAGGTAATTATCCATTATCCATTATCAATTAATGAACTTAGCTATAAAATACCGATGCTACCGGACATGATATAACTTTGAAAAGAATATCCTAAAAGTTTCTTGGTAAGTTTAAATTTTGTTTGTTTTTTTAAAGGTATTTTACTGATGGGAATTTAATATTAATATTCATTAACTTCATATCAGGAATATTAATATCATGCTACTTAGATATAACAAAAAAAGTGAATTTATATTTCCGATAACCTTCGTACAAAGCCTGCTTATATCTAAAGTTAAAGTTATCGATAGCAGTAATCTTGAGAGATAGGGGAAGAATATATAGTAACTGCCATTATTACTCTTGACTTATGGAATATTTAAAACAATGGAATATCAATACTCAACCTTATTCCTTCTCTCTTAGATAAGTAAAGCGTTCTTCTTTCTTAACTTCTGCTATATATTCCATAAATAACTAAATTCGATCAGTAAATATAGGGAGTTTAAATCATTTTGTACATAACCAGACCAGTGGAGGAGCGAAAATTACCTGAGTTCTGAATTTAGCTTTGAGAATCTGCTTCAGAATTATATTTTACTTTTTCCCAGATAATAGTAGCTAGGAAACATAACATCATTAAGTAAAGTGGTACGCCTATCATCATCTATACTCCTAATTTTTATTCTAGTTAGTGTGTTTTTTATTGTTTGGGAATAAATTATCAATTCATTTTTTAGAGGAAGTTTATTAAGCATTTCCTAAAAAAAATTAAAATACTCCTAATATTAATTATGACATAGTTTTATCTGATTGTCATCCGAATAGCCAAAATTGATATTTACTGAAGAGAAATTTATTGACACATATAAAAGCAAAATCTAGATATACGTAGTTGAAATCTCAGTTGTCTGTATTCATAAGTAATTAAATTTTATTAGCGATTATTTCTAGTCACTTAAACACTACTTCAATATAAGAATTAGGATTTTCGGCAACCCAACCAAAAGGAGAATTATATCTAATTTCAAAATGAAGATGAGCTTCTTCAAAATCAGGTTTTCCTGTCTGACCAACTGTACCTAAAAGTTCTGCCTGTGCAATTTTTTGACCAGTTTTAACATTGATAGAATCTAAATGGGCATAACGAGTTTGTTTGCCAGCAGCGTGATTAATTACTACTAAATTGCCATAATTACCTTGTTTGCCGGCAAATGCTACTATCCCTTCTCCTACAGAAAAAACTGATGTACCACTATTAGCAATTAAGTCTAAACCACTATGAAAAACTACTTGATTTTTAATCGGATGCAGTAACCAACCATAACCTAAAATCACCCTAGTTTCAAAAGGTAAAGGATAACCTTTTAATGAAGAAATTTGTGGGGGTGCTTTTTGCCCTGGAGACCAATTTACTCCTGGTAAAAAAACCACTTCTGGTGTCTGTTGTTCTGGTGTTTGTGGACAACCATTAACTTCATATAATGCGTCAGCACGGATATTATAATTTTCTGCAACATTTTTCCAAGTTGTGCCAGTAGGTACTTTCACGGCGATCCCATTATAGGGAGGAATAATTATCTCAGTACCCACGGTTGGCGGACTTTTCTGTAGCACTCGATTAAATGCTAACAGGGTAGGAGGAATTAGGTTGTATTTTTGAGCAATAGTTTCAATGGTTTCTCCAGTAGTAATGGTATGACGTTGGAGACGAGATAAAGCTGGTGGAGGACAAACTTCTTTTGCTTCTTCTGAAATGGAAGGAGTAGGAATTTTCATAGGTCGAGATTGAGCATTTGCCTGCATTAATAAAAGTGGATTGATTAATGACAATAATGTAGTTAAAAGGTAAAGGTAGGATTGAGAATTCATAAGCAATATAAGTTAAAAAATAGTTATACCAATTCACTTTGGAGATGTCACAAATAGTTTCAAATCTTAGATGTAAAATAATTTTTTGAAATTACTGTAATGTCAAAGTTTTGAGCCTGTAAAATCTTACTTTTGACTTTTGACTTTTGACTTTTGACTTCCGTGAAACGGTATTACCAGCTTGATAGTAGCGTTTTATTAGAGATTTTTCCGCTCGACAATTTTTGTCTGATGAAAAAACATTTGTGAGAAAAACATTTCCCTGTCTTGTGGTTCATCATCAACATTAAGTCCTAAAAAACTCGTTCCTTAATATAATCAGGACTTACGCATAAGGTACGAAAAATTAGGATTTGAGATTGCTTCCCTGTGGGTCGCAATGATGGAAATACGTTGTACTGCGTAAGTCCTAATAATATTCAATACTGAACTATCTATAGCGCTACTTCATTAATGGATAATTATTAATTATTAATTATTCAGTAAATATGGCGCGGACATTCCTCTATTCCCTGTTCCCTATTCTTTATTCCCTTACAACTAAAATTTATTGTCAAGCGCCAAAAGACTTAGTGCTATAAGATTTTTGTGCAATAACTCCTACTATTGTGCAGATATTCCTCTATTCCCTTACAACTAAAATTTATTGTCAAGCGCCAAAAGACTTAATGCTATAAGATTTTTGTGCAATAACTCCTACTATTGCGTGGTAAATTGCTTGTGTATTAGGGTCGTCTGCAAACAAACAATAGTTATCAACATCAGAGTAGCTTGCTTTACCAGTTGCAACATATTTTTCTGTAAGCTGCATTGCAGACATTTTCATCATTTTGGCTATTGCCGATCGCCCTGGAGAAATAGGAGCATCATTTTCTACAGATAACTTTTGCCAATCATACTTTTGCAATACCTCTGGTAACTTTGCTCCTAAAGCATAATCTGCTCCTCTATCTGCAAACATCTTTTCAATAGCAAGATTTACTTGCTTGACTGACTGACACATTTGACTATCTCCCGCAATAGCTTTAGCCGCAGAAAAATCTGGCTCTTCAATGACTAACCATCCACCGGGTTTGAGCAAATCTACCATTTTTGATAAGGCAAGTTGAAAATCTTGAATATGGATGAGAAGACAACGTGCATGAATTAAGTCAAAAGATTCACTTTCCAGTGCGAGATGGCAAAAGTCTGCTTCTAAAACTTCAATGTTAGATGATTGAATTTTTGCCAAAAAACGAGTATCTAGGTCAACTGCAACAACCTTTCCACTATCTCCAACAACTGTTGCGAGCCATTTAGCGATCGCTCCTGCTCCTGCTCCTACTTCCAGACATTGCCATTTTTCTGTAATTCCAGTTGTTAAAATTCGTTCACGAGTTTTTGGGTCAAAAATTTGTTCGATCGCCTGCAGTCTTTCTAATTCTTTGAGATTTTGAGTATTGCTAAAAATATAGTCTGTAGACCCTGACATCTATAAAAATACCCCCTTCTATCGCTGGCTAATTACTTATATTTCCAACAAAATATGAGGATATGCAAGTAAGATGTTCAAAAACTTAGAATTATTTAAAACTCTTACCTATAAATTGAAATGATTGATACCATTTTGGTTGTCCAAGGGCCAGAACTAAAATCTGTGAAGCGCGGTCTTACCCCTGAGTTATCTCAGCCTAAATTATTGTCTTTGCCCATAGGTGCTGCATCTGTTACTCGTTATTTGAGACAAGATTTTTCCTCCCATCAACCCTCTACAATATTGGTTATGGGATTGTGTGGTAGTTTATCTAGTCAATATCAACCTGGAGATGTGGTTATTTATCGAGACTGCGTTAAATATATTGAAGAGGGAAGAAGGAAGAAGGAAGAAGGAAGAAGTAACAGGGAAGAAGTAACAGGGAAGGAAGAGGGAAGAAGGAAGAAGTGGATGGGGACTCAAACTCCAACCAATTGTAAACACCATACAGACTACAGTGTATTAAACCCAAAATCAAAAGATTATTCTCAGTTACCCAGGCAAAAGTGCGATAGTGTTTTAACAGCTAAGTTGCAAGCACATTTAAAAGGAAAAGCTTCTTTAGTAACGGGTTTAACTAGCGATCGCTTCATCTACAAGGCAGGGGAAAAACAACTATTGGGAAAAAATACTGGTGCAGAAGTGGTAGATATGGAAGGTTTTGCCATTCTCAATTTCTTTGCTAACCTCTCTGTCTCCGTGGCGATGGTGAGAGTAGTCAGCGATGACTATTACCATGACCTTCCCAATATCTCTTCTGCTCTGACATCATCTGGAAGTTTGCAACCTTTAGCATTGGCGATCGCTATGTTTCGTCAACCACTGCCTGCTTTCCAACTTATTCGAGGTAGTATTCAAGGATTAAAAGTATTGCAGGAGGTGACAACTTGTCTTTTTACTGATTAAAAAGAATTAGGCAATTATTCTGAGACCACCCTATTTTCTGTTCCTTTTCAAATTGATTTAGTAGTCGTGTTACAGTAACGCGACTTGTACCAACAATTTCAGCTAATTCTTGATGAGTGAACCTCATATCCAATATTTGCCCGTCTGGCAGTTGATTACCAAATCTATCAGCTAACCATTTTAATAATCTCAACAGTCGCAATTTGATTTTTCTAGAATGAATAATTCTGAGTAACTCTTGAGTTTTTTGAATGTGAGAAAGCATTACTTCTTGAGTATAGAAATAACCCCTTGGTAAGATACTTGCTTCTACAATAGTTAAACATTCAACTTGATAAGGATAAGATGGAAATAGAGGTTGACCGACAATGTCTCCTTGACCCCAAAATCCTAAAGTAATCGTATTTTCTTCTTCATTTTTGGTAAGAGTTCGAACCACTCCAGAATCTATTCGCCATAATAATACGTCTGTTAATGGTATTAATTGGCGACGTTTAAATTGATGCTGCTTTAGTTTTTGGGGTTTAGTAATTACTGAATTTAAGCTCACAATTATTCTCCTATAAACTCAAGATTAGTGGGAAATTCAAAGAAAAAACTATCAACTTTAAATGCTGCTTTAACCTTTCTTCCCAAAGGTATTGTTACTTTCTCCTTTTCAAGTTTTAAAGCTTGTTTGGGATAAGTTATAACTCCCATCCCTCCTTTTTTTACGGTACTTAGGCAATTGAGGCTTATTGGTTAATTCTCCTTTTTTGTACTTTTGAGAAAGTTCTTTATATGACTTAAATGCTTCTGCTACTCTCCTAAGAGTTTGTTGTGCTGCTTGAGAATACAAAAACTGGTAATTCCTATTGGAATTTAGCTTTTTTTCTAAGTCGTATTTTGGGTGCATCTCAATTTTGAATAAAGCCAAAAAATTATCGCTTTTAGGCAACAGGCAACAGCTCCGAAAGGCAACAGGCAACAGGAAATATATAGGAAAAAAGTATTGTTGCAAATATGAGATGCACCCCGTATTTTCCTATGATATACCCCAATTTAAAATACCATTGTCTGGCTAAATAAATCCCGCAATTAATAAGCTTATTTGCTGTGATACATAAATATTCTAAAAACCGGAAATTCTCTGGAATTTTAATTAACTCTTGTTGGCATCCATACATCTTTATCACCTCCATATTATTATGATCACATTAAAGAATAAAAAATGACAACTTTTTAAAGCCATTAAAATCGCCCGTTCGTTTTTCATCCACCCTTTAAAAAGATGTGGCTTTTAAACTCTCGTCCTTTTTTCTTAAAATTGGTTTTGCTAGAGGATTATTTGGTTCATAGTCACTACAATTTAGAGCTGTTTCGGTAAGAGCATTGTAAGGATGTACAGTACATTTCAAACGATAATCTCCTGTAAAAAATGTACAGCGACTACAAGGAATTTGATGCAGTCGTTTAACATAACTCATTCCTTGCTGAAAGGTTAAATAACAATTCCGCAAACTTATAGTAATTAATGATAGAAGACCCATCATAAAAATGATATGACCTAGATTTTGGAGTAGATATTCTGGAATCAAATTAATCATAGTTTTAACTCTATTCTGAATTAATAATTTGGGAAAAATTACTAATTATATTTAGTCGTATATAGCAATTATCATACTTGCTGAGGTACACAATTCTAGGTTTTAGGCAACAGCTCCGAAAGGCAACAGCTCCGAAAGGCAAAAATAAAAAAGATAACTGTACTTCGCTAACCTGAGGAACGCTATAACTAGAAAAAAGTTGAAGAGATTGCTAACTATTTACTTACGGTTTTTTTCAAAAGAAATCAAACACTTATTTTTCAGAAAAATAAGCCAATAATTAGCAATAATAATTTGCTCTCTAGTTATTTGACTAATATCAAATTTTACTCGCTATTACTTCCTGATTTATCTCCGATAAAACCAGTGCATTATCCTGCCAAAATTCTATCAGTGGTTGTGCTACATCTAGAGGATAAAAATGATGGAAAAAATAACCACCTTCAGGACATTCCCAAATCCGGTCTTCAGGTTTTAAAAATGGTTGCCATCCTCCAATTAAATTAGGATCGATAATCGGATCGTCATTGCCACCACATACCATTAAAGGTACAGGAACTCCTCTAGGAACCATACTTTGGCGTTTTAACAATGAGTGAGGTGATGGAGATAAATCTAAATCTCTCTCCAATATCCTGATTAAATTTTGAGTATTTCTTTTATCTTGTTCACCAAATAAACTTTGCACCATATTAATCAAAATTACTTGGCGACTACAAGGTAAAAGATGGCGATGTACATAATAATGTGCTTGCCAATCAACTGTAGGATGAACGCCGACAGATAATAAAGTTAAAGACTTCACTCTTTCTGGGTATTTACGAGCATATATTAATCCTACTAATCCACTTGTGCTATGACCTATAAGATGAATAGGTTTATTCAAAGATTTGAGATAATCATGGAGTAAAGTAACAGCTACGTCTAGAGTACAAGGTTCATCAGCAGTTTGAAAATAATCCCATTCAGCAATTAATACTTTCCTTGATAGGTAATGAATCAATCGTCGGTCAAAAACTTGTAGACTAGGACTGGTATTTAACCACAATACGTCTGGAATCTTAGACATTGCTTTTCATTCTCCTAAGTTATCAAGATAATAATTAGTAAATAGTAGCTTTAAGTACAAAATAATTGTGCAGAAGCAAGAAGGTAATTTCAGGAGTAGGTGTTGAGAGTTTCATAGACTAAAGCTGGTGTCAGTAGTTAGGAGGAAAAATTAAGATAAATAATTAAATGAAATACTAAAATTTTACTACATATTCCTCTCTTAAAAGCAAGAATTGAGGATGTTTTCCATAGCATTTTTTTTCACATTTCATATTAATTAGTGGTGGGTATTAATTTCCTACTAGCTAATTAAATACCAGCAAATATATGATTTAACGTTGCTCTCAAATTTACTCCATAAATCTGCGAATTGTACAGAATTCAATTCAGAAATTATGACGGGCGTGACTTCTGAATTTTTTCTTAAGTTGAATTTGTTAAATTCTCTTTTTTCCTCTAGCTTTCTTCCTTCTGTCAAGCATTCATATATTAGAAAGTTAGGTAGATTTTCATCACTCAATACAGTTTCGTAAATCTCCCTTTACCCTCTAAATCAAATCAGACTAAATCCCAAAATCTGTTTTGAGTTGTGCTACCCATTTTTTGACGCGTTCTTCTGTAAGTTCAGCTTGATTATCTTCATCAAGAGCTAAACCTACAAATTTACCGTTTTTGACAGCTTTAGATTCAGTATGCTCATAGCCATCTGTTGACCAATATCCAACTGTTTTACCTCCCAAACTAGAGATTTTTTCTTCTAAAATACCCATAGCATCTTGAAAGTTGTCGGCATATCCTATTTGGTCGCCTGTGCCAAAATAGGCTACTTTTTTACCATTAAAATCAATATTATCTAGTTCATCAAAAAAACCTTCCCAATCACTTTGTAGTTCACCAATATTCCAGGTGGGACTAGCAATTATAATGTTTTGATAGCCATCAAAATCTTCGGTATTTACCTCATCCATATTATGGATAGTAATTACATCTTCTCCACCAAATTCTTCCTGAAGCATTTCTGCTGCTGATTCAGTTTTTCCTGTTGTACTACCGACAAAAAGACCAATCTTTGACATTTGTTTTCTCCTTGATAATCATTGATATTAATGGTAGTTAGATGTTACTAACTTTTAGCAGTTCAAGTTATTGAATTAGAATTAATCAATATCTAATTCATCACAATAACCAGACCAATCACTTTGTAATTTATCCATATTATTGTTAGCAACGGTAGTTTTATTTTGACCATTAGTTTTTCCTTCTAAATATTGAATCTGGTTTTTTTGATTACCATTTTTGTTGACTTTTCTGATTTTCCATGAAGCTAGTTTTCGTGAAGTTTGCATTTGTTTTGATCTCTTATATTTTATTTATGATTAGTAATTCATACTTTTAAGTAGCTAAATATCATTCAAATTACCATTGATTCTGATTGTTTATTTCTGATAATGATGGGATGAAATAACTTGACAAAACTATAATTATTATTGAACAGGTAACAAATAATAGAGGTATCGTCGTTTGCCTGTGGGTTAGTGGCTAAAAATAGCACAAAAAAAATAAATATACAGACCACTTATTCAGAGGTTAGGGAGTAGGGAGTAGGGAGCAGGAAGTAGGCAGTAGGAGAATGGTTTGACCACTGTAGTCTATCTATTTGAAAATCGCTATAAAGCAATATTTATTAAATTGTTGCGTATTCAAGCTGCATATTTTACTATCGGATAAAATTGCGATCGCTCTTGATATATCAGTATTTCATCCATAATAGCTCTTGAAAAATATGCAATTTTAGATACCTGAAAGCTTACTGTACTCAAAATTTTCCTCAAAAAAAGATGAGAAAATATCTCAATAAATTGCGAAAAATATTTGTCAGTCAAAGTCTTAATGTACAATATGTTTAATCCTCAGTATTGTAAGTAGAGACTTCACTCAAACTAATGAGAAATATTTCTATTAATATTAACTCACAACCTAAGTGAACTTGTCAAGCCTAAAAACAAAATTTTTCCACTTGATATCAAGAAAACTCAAAAGCACTTACTTCAGAAGGAAACAAGTAAGCTTGCAAGGAAAAAAGCAGTGTTCATCACTCAAACAGCGAATATGATGTTTGCTGATAACTACCGACTGCCGACTACTGACTATAAAACCTACATTCTGCACGACAAAACGTAGTATAGAGCCAGTCCTCAGTCCTCAGTCCTCAGGAGACAGAAGACAGAATTTTAGAAGAAAATCATAGCTGCCGTGATTGAGTAATCATCAAAGCAAGTATTTATGCTTAATTAGGGTTTGCTGATTAACTATCAAAGCATTGACAGATAAAGATTTTATCCTTCTGAGATTCCCAAGGGGTGCGCTTATTTTAGTCTAAAACGTTCAAAAAGTTAGCATTTTAGGCAAATCAGGCACAGAAAAATTGAGGGACAAAACGCCTGCTCCTACCTCCTGTAAATTCCCCGTTCCTCCAGTATAGCTGTCTTCCCCTCCTGGAAGGGGCCCGCGGTTGGGTTGTCTCCTGTCTCCTACCTCTACTAAAAAACTTCTATAAGCAAACCCTAATTATTTACTCGGAATTTGATCAACGAAAAAAGTAATTGAGATGGTTTGCATAGTATAAATACCTACTAAGGTACTGACTTATATACTACTTTTAATGATACGCTCTTGAAGTTCCGAATGTGGGATAAAACTATAGCGCTACGCAAATATGGCGCAGACATTCCTCTATTCCCTGAAACACTTTGATGACAACTGATAACTGAATGACAGGAGCCAGATCCTCAGACCTAAGTAAAAGAATATCCTGCTTCCTGGCTCCTGAGTTTTAGGCGTTAGTTGTTAAGACTCAGTAACACCATTCAAAGCATTTTCAACACGCTTAAAGTCAAAACCCATAGCTCGCAGAGCGTGCCAGAGATGGCCTTGAAGGAAGAAGAAAGCTAAGAAGAAATGGGCATTAGCTAACCAACAACGAGCAGTATGAGCACCTAAAGGCAACTCCACAGTATCAGCAAAATAGGGAGTAATCCCAAGCTTAATATCCAGAGCTGGGCCATAAAACTCTACAGGATAAGCTAAAGTATTAACGGCACAGAAATAAGCCGCAACAAATCCTGCTAAAGCTATTCCACCTAGAGAATAGGAAAGAATTGCTTCGCCAGAAAAGATTAAAACCCGTTTTGCCCAAGGAAGTGGCTCTTTGATAATGTGCCAAATGCCACCTGAGACTAGTAGAATTCCCACATAAACGTGACCTCCAACTAAATCTTCTAAGTTATCAACACTGGCAAAATGAGTTTGATATCCATATATTACGAATGGATCGAGAGTGGGATTAGTTACTAAATGTACAGTTTGAGTTGCTGCATCATAAAGCCCACCAAAATACATAGCTTTGGCTACTAATAATAGAGCGCCAAATCCTAAAAAAAGTAGGTGATGACCTAAGATTATTCCTAGCTGTTTTGGGTTATCCCATTCAAAGTGAAATTTCTTAGCTCCACCTGTTGCATCCTTTAAGTTTTCTGGAGATTTAAAGGTATGAAAAAGTGCTCCTGCACCCAATACTGCTGATGAAATTAGATGTACAACACCGATGACAAAATAGGGATAAGTATCTACAACTTCTCCACCGTTTCCGATGCCTAAACCTAAAGTTGCTAGGTGTGGCAGTAAAATTAAACCCTGTTCTCCCATAGGTAAACTAGGGGAATATCGAGAAATTTCAAACAGAGTAAATGCTCCTGCCCAAAAGGTAATTAAAGCTGCTTGACCTGCGTGAGCAGCAATGAATAAACCAGATAGTTTAGCGAAGCGAGCATTACCAGCCCACCAGTCGTATTTAACCTCTGAATTATCGTAAGTTTGCATGGTTTTTTTCTTGGATTAGAGTCCGAGCAGCAATAATTTATGACAACAATTACTACTTTTTTTTATACAGCAATTAATGTTTGCTGATATAATTATATATTATATACATTAAAAATAAAAACAGTATGATTAATTACTTTTTTTTTAATTGATTGAATTTCAGAGTATTTTGAAAAATATCAAGATAATTTTGTTCAATGAATTTTACAAGTAATAATGCTTGAGCATTTCTAATCAAAATAGCTATAAAGAGATGATTATCTACTAAATATGCAGATTTAACTGCGGATAGAGCAGATATTAAGTAGTAATAATTATCTATTTTTAACAGATAAAATTGGTTGACAATTTATCAGAAAGTTACACCATTTTTGGTTGAACTTTCTTTCATAAAGTCAACAACTATGGCAGCATGAAATTTGAGACTGCCATAGCATAAATTCTAATTTTGTGTCGGCTAAGTCACTAATTTGAGCAGATGGCAGTATGTAGAAATGCGATCGCTCATCTGAGTACTCAGCTCTATTCTGTATTCCTGAAATGGGTAGAAGGTTCTAATTGTGATATCATATTCCTAATCAAAATACATAGCTTTGGCCACTAATTACAGTGGTCATTTTTTTTGCTTCTGGACTAGAGTAAGTTTAAATACTTTTTTCAGATGTCCAGATTTAGAGTTATGGCCTTTTACCTCTTGTTTCAGAGGATATTACATACTTATTGCAACTAATATTCAATAAAATTCTGGATTTGTCAAGAGTTTTTTGATATTTTTTATCATTAATTTTTTTCCTTAACAGAGTGAAATCTTAAGAATGCCTAAAATTAAGGAAATAAAACTCTTTGATTTTGCTGCTACAAATGGTTGATACAAAACTAATCTGAAATTAACCACCTAAAAGTATTGACAAAACTTGTCATTAACTTCATAATATTAATTACATTGCTTATGGTGTTCTTCTCTCTGGTAGGACAACGGAGTCCCTCAGTCATACTGAAAATGTTTACAGTTTGGCTGGAAAGCAATTAGGGACTCTTTTTATTTGCCACGATCCACAACTACGGAAATCAAAACTCAAAAGTCAAAAGTTAGATTTTATCGGCTCAAACGTATATTTGGATTCAGTTCTGCCTTCGTTCTAGTATTTAACCGGACATGATATGAGCTTTTTCTCAAGTCGCTCTAAGTCGGAGGTCGCCTTATTGAGCTTTCACCTTCTTGTATTGAGGAAATGTCTGAGGTTGTGTTGCTTTCTTTATACTCTTCAAAATGTTGATCTACAAGTTGTTGTAAGTCGCTTTCCCATTCAACTAAGGATGCTTGGTTTACTTGTGTTTCGTTAGTTAATGGAGGTTCCGGTTCCGGCTCTGTCTGGGTCTCTGGTTCCGAGCTTTCGTCTAAATAATTTCCGATAATTTCTTCTAATAATTTTTCAGGCTTGACTCCCTGTTGTTTGGCCTGAGCTTTTAATTTGTCCCAAACGTCTCTGGGTAGTTTTGCTGTGGCAAGGAGGGGTGTAGTTTCCCCGATAATAGTAGTTTCAATATAAGTTGCTGTAATAGGTTTAGATTCTTGCTTTGCTTTACCCAAAACCTCTTGCCAACAGCTCACTGTCTCGTCAACTTCCTCACTGACTCGTCCCGCAGAACTGGCTAATTTTTGGGCTTGAGATACGTTATCTGGCAATTCGGTAAATCCTTCCAGCATCAATGACCAAGATATTTGAGCAGCTTTAATGACTCGTTTGACGTAATAGACCGATTTTTTCAAGCCTTTTACGCAATACTCTTTGAAGGTTTTAAATCCTAAATCTTTATACAATTTATAAATCTGAAAAGCCCTCAAAGCCATACCTTCTTTGATATAGGCATATCTATCGGCCAGCATATCTATTTCCAGAGAAGCGATCGCCTCATCGCCTTCTTTCCAGGTGTTGTCCCAAAATAAATCGCAAAATTTATCTAGATATCCATCTGCCCAATTGGGAAGTTGTGGGTCATTGAAAGGAGTCTCGAATTTGTGGTCATATAAATTTCCAATCATAAAAAAGTAAGAAAAAGTTAGGTTACTTAGAAAGGGGTGAAGTTAGCAGCATTATTGCCTCACCCGGAAAGATATCCATTAGATAGTCACTGAGAAATTTAAAGGCTATGTCAGTTAAGTACTAAGTCTTAACTGTTTGAACTGCTCCGTTGGGCATCACCTCCTAAAAATTTTTAAGCGCTTTTTACTTAAATAAGTATAGATAAGCGCTTATAATATTGTCAAGTAATTGAGTAAAATATTTTTAAGCGCTTACAATGGACAAAAAAAAATAGATGGGAAGAAAGATCAAGTACGAGCAAAAGAAACAACAATTGAATCTAACAGTTACTCCAGAGACAAAGGAATTATTGGCAGAAATAGCGGATGCTCTGAACATCAGTCGGAGCGAGTTGATAGAAAAATGGGCGAGGGGCTGGCACCAGATGCAGTCAGTGGGCTTATTGGGGGAATTTTTGACCTGTTTCGAGAAATTGTCCGCGACGCATTAAATTATATGTATGCCCATAATGGGCGTTTAAAGCAACGGGGCGACGAAAGCGATGTCTCTATTGCTAGCTTCTTAGATAAAGCAGCAGCTTTAGAAAGAGAAATGGCTAAAGTCTTGGAACAGGTTGAGCAACCACCAAAAAACGAAAAATTAGAAGAATAAAGAGTCAAAGGAGCCGATCGCAGCAATGTGGTCGGTATTTTTTCATGCCAAAAATCTTAGGTAGTAGTGCATTGTCATAGTAGAATAGAGTGGGAGCATCTTGCTCCCGTTCTTAGTGTTCCTTGCTCCCGTTCTTAGTGTTCCTTGCTCCCGTTCTTAGTGTTCCTTGCTCCCGTTAGTGTTCCTTGTCTCCACCTACTCTATTCACGGAAATGATATTGCTAAGTTTGTATATGAAATGCTTCTGAATCAATTCCCCAATTTACCCAACTAATAGCTTCTTTCGCCGAACTTAGGCTAGGAGGTACTCTTAAAGTATGAATATTTCCTGTGCTTGGACAAATCATTTTTAAGATTAATATTGGCTCAATATCGGCATCATCATCTATTCTTAAAAGAGTATATTCTTGCCATTTATCTATTTCTAAAGTTTGTAAATCTTGGCAAATTTTCTCATAACCAATTTCCTGAATTAATACTCGTCTGAGTTCGGCATTTTTTGTAGACAAAAGCCATTTTGCTTCCCATTTTTGGGGAGAAAATATTCCATATTCTTCTGGTAATCTCACACCATGATTAGCATATAAACTATAACCATCAGTAAATTCAATTGCTGGTTTGCCTTCAGCGTGGGGGCGATATTCATCATCCAATAATAATTTTCTAGGGCGATCGCAAATAATACATAGATTTTTCAAAGGATATATCCAACCACAGTCTCTAACAATAGATTCTAATACTTGCCAGTGGTCTGAATTATAATCACAATTAATCACAGAAATACAAAAATCTATCCAAGCAACATAACTACTCCATAATTCTGTGGGAATAGGATAACTCCATAAACACAACAACTTAATTGAAATTTCAGAAACTATTTCTTGCCATTTTTCTTCTATTTGAGAGTAAAGAATATGGCTCCAAAGTTCCTCTGGTTTTAATGACTCTTCTGTTAATGAGCTGTCAGTATCTTCCCGAATTTTACTATCTATTTCTTCACATAATTTATCGGTAATTTGTAACTTTAGTTGTTCTCTCAAAAGTTGCCATCTATCTCCGAAAATGTGACGATGACCATAGTCATCTTTGCTTTCCCATCGCTGCCAAATGACACTAAGTAGAATGTCAAAAGCCGCATAGGGACTTTCACAAAAAACAATTTCTGGATTTGGGTCGCCCATTAAATTGTAGGCAAACTGAATCGCTTCAGTAGCTTTTTGACGATTAATAGGTTGGGTAGAATGTGCTATTGTATGCCACTTTTTCCGATAAACTCGAATTAGAGCTTCTTGCTCAGGTGTTAGTGTAGTAATCAGTTTTTTCATCAAAAATAATTAGGTATTGGTGAATTAGTATATGATATTAATCTTCATTATTGAGGAGTCAGTCCTCAGGAGGGAATAAAGAAGAAGAAAGAGCAGTAGAAGGAGAAAGTTTTTTGTTCGCGCTCTTATTTTTGATAGATTAAATTGTAGATTTATCCAAAGTTATTATTATTGAGGAGTCAGTCCTCAGTCCTCAGTCCTCAGGAGGGAATAAAGAAGAAGAAAGAGTGGTAGAAGGAGAAAGTTTTTTTGTTCGCGCTCTTATTTTTGATAGATTAAATTGTAGATTTATCCAAAGTCATTAGACATCTCCAATAATAAAAAATAAAATCAATTATTTCCCCCTACTCTCTATTCCTTACTCCCTACTCCCTCTTTTCTGGAGATGTCTATTAATATTATTCACAATTTCAATGTATCATACCAAATTTAAAAAAGAATATTACAAATAAACTGGCTCTTCTACAATTAATAATTAATAATTAATAATTAATAATTAATAATTACCTCTCCTTGAAAACGGATAGGATTGACTCAAAGGAAAATTTTTCTTTATTATTCCCTTAAAAGGGGAAGCTTTAAACCACAATTTTTCGGTTAATAATTAATAATTAATAACTAACAATTAATAATTTACCTAACACCTAACACCTAACACCTAACGCCTAGAAAGTTATTTGTAGGAAAAATTTATCAAATTGGTATAAAAGCTTATGAATCAAGACAGAATTATATTATGGTATCGTAACGACTTACGCGTCCATGACCATGAACCGCTCGATAAAGCACTAAAAATTAAGGCTCAAATTATTCCTATTTATTGCTTCGATCCAAGACAATTTGGTCAGACTAATTTTGGCTTTCCTAAAACAGGTGCTTTTCGGGCAAATTTTTTAATTGAAAGTATTGCTGAGTTGCGTAATAGTCTGCAAAAATTAGGTAGCAATTTAATAATTCGTCAACAAAAACCAGAAATAGCAATTCCTCAACTTGCTCAAGAATTAAAGGTTAAATCTGTATTTTTTCATCAAGAAGTTACAGCAGAAGAAATTCAAGTAGAAAAAGCACTTCATCGAGCATTAAAACAAATTGGGGTTAAGTTTCAACCATTTTGGGGTAACACACTTTACCATCCTGATGATTTACCTTTTGAAATTACACAATTACCAGAAGTATTTACCAGTTTTCGGAAAGAGATAGAAAAAAAATCTACTATAAATCTTACATTTTCAACTCCTGAAAAATTACCATTTTTGCCAGAAGTTGAGCTGGGAGAATTACCTACTTTATCCAAACTCAATCTAGAATTACCACCACAAGATTCACGAGCAGTTTTAGCATTTAGAGGTGGAGAAACTGCTGGAAAAGAAAGAGTAAAAAATTACTTTTGGCAGGAAGACTGTTTAAAAGTTTATAAAGAAACAAGAAATGGAATGCTAGGGGCAAATTATTCCTCTAAATTTTCTCCTTGGTTAGCTTTAGGATGTTTATCACCTCGTTATATTTATGAACAGGTACAAGAATATGAAGAGCGGAGGGTAAAAAATAATTCTACTTATTGGTTAATATTTGAATTATTATGGCGGGATTATTTTCGATTTATTTGTCAAAAACATGGAAATAAAATATTTTATAAATCTGGTTTACAAGGAGTAGATATTCCTTGGCAAGAAGATTGGGAAAAATTTAGAAAATGGCAAGAAGGTAAAACAGGATTTCCTTTAGTAGATGCTAATATGCGCGAACTTTTAATGACAGGTTTTATGTCAAATCGTGGTAGACAAAATGTTGCTAGTTTCCTGACTAAAAATTTAGGAATTAATTGGCAAATTGGTGCTGAATGGTTTGAGTCTTTACTTATAGATTATGATGTTTGCAGTAATTGGGGGAATTGGAATTATACTGCTGGAGTAGGAAATGATGCACGAGGTTTTCGTTATTTTAATATTCCTAAACAGGCAAAAGATTATGACCCCGAAGGAAAATATGTTAAACATTGGTTGCCAGAATTAGAAGCAATACCTGCTTCTAAAATACATGAACCTGGGAAATTATCAACTGTTGAGCAAAAGAAGTTTGGAGTAAAAATTGGTGTTGATTATCCACAACCAATGATTGATTTGTGGCAGTCAGTTAAGGAGAATGAAAAAAATTATAATGCAGCATTAAAACCTGAAGTAGGAAGAAGGAAGGCGCGAAAAAAATATTGAAAATAATGCTATAGATAGCTAAAAAGGAAAGGAAGAATTACTCAATTATTGATAGTTTTAAATATGTGAGGATATTGCTTGGTATATTTTTTTAATTATTGGGAAGTGAGGTAATATCAAGTCCCGTAGCATCAGGATTGTCAAGTAAGGATTAGAAAGAAGGAAGAAGGAAGACGGAAGACGGAAGAAGGCTTAAAACCCTGAAAAAAACTTAAATTTCCTGTAGATATCTAACCTTGAGTTTACACAACAGAACTGACAACAAAAATCCTTAACTGAATCGTGTTTAATTTTATGTAAGGTAGCACAAAATTATGAAATTTATTAACTTTTCTATCTCGATCTATAGTCAACTCTAATTAAAATATTAGGTTGTGCAATATGCAACTTCTTATGAATTTGGTATTAATTATTAATTATTAATTATTAATTGTTGAAATCAGCTTTTTCGAGCAACCCTTATAAGGAAATTCCATATTCTTTGTCAGCAGATGTGATTTTTATTAGACATCTCTAGAAATTAAATATTCCAATTCGAGCAACCCTTGTAGCCCACATTCCGCACCACAAAATGTAGCAACCGAAGAAGGAGTCAGGAGTCAGGAGACAGGAGACAGGAGACAGAATTTGAGAAGAAAATCATAACTGCCGTGATTGAGTAATCAATCAAACAAGTATTTATGCGTAAATTTTTGACTCGGAATTTGATGAACGAAAAAAAGTAATTGAGATGATTTGCTGATGATAAATACCTACCAAAATACAAATTTATATACTACTTTTAATGATACGCTCTTGAAGTTCCGAATGTGGGTTGTAGAGAGGTGATATAAAGTCCGTTTAATTGCTTATAGAACTCCGTTCCGCTGACAGGAACAAATAACTTTTCCTTCTCTACTAATGCGTATGTCGCAATAATACAATGTAATATAAATGTATTTCAGGTTTTGGTTGAGATACATAGAGCGATCGCTTGTCTGAGATATAAAACCTATTCAGAAATAGAGCAGCAGACCAGGTGAGAGGTACAAAATTTTAGGACTTTAGGGAGTAGGGAGTAGGGAGTAGGGAGTAGGGAAAAAAAGATTAATCTTAAAACTGTACCTCATTTATCCTAAAAAGTGCTGTAAAAATCAGGTGATGCGGAGGTGGGGTATATTGAAGTATTTTCAATTATTGTTTTACCGAAAAATTGTGGGTATGTGCCTCCCCTTTTAAGGGGATAATAAATAAAAATTTTCATGATTAGTCAATCCTCTTCTTTTCAAGGAGAGGTAATTATTCATTATTCATTATTCATTATTGAAACCATGTAGGACTGTGTACCTCTCAAATTTTGACGCGGGTAAATATTTCAGAAACAGAGTCACAGGAGTATGGGAATATTTTTCCTTTTTCTAGTATTTCCTAATTCCCACGAACGACTCCATGGCTCAAAATTATCATCAAGGTCAAGATATCACTCAGGGGTTCTATAAAGCTCCTAGTTAACATCTTCTTTCTCTACTAATGCGTATGCCGCAATAATACAATGTAATATAAATGTATTTCAGGTGTTGGTTGAGAGATATAGAGCGATCGCTTGTCTCAGATATAAAACCTATACAGCAGTTTTCCTGCACGGTAGACCACAGTAGGAACGTTCCATGGAATGTCCTTACAAGGTTTGATGTGTGAAGATGTGGTTCATCAATTTGAAAAGCTCTGTAAGGTAATAATCAGATAACTAGACTACACTTATAGCAGCTATGCTGGAGGCAGAAATCAACATCCTACTTTGTCTAGCTTTGAGACTTTTAATTTGTCTATACGAGCTATGGTAACTGCTGTAAGTGAATATCAAGAGGTAAGAAGTAATCAAAATTATGGCAAAACTGCAATTAAAAAATCTCAGAAAACAATTTACTAAAAATGTTATTCCCGTTAAAGATATGAATATTGAAGTTGAAGATGGGGAATTTTTAACCTTATTGGGGCCTTCTGGTTGTGGAAAGTCAACTTTACTAAGACTTATTGCTGGGTTAGAAACACCCACTCAGGGTAAAGTGGTTATTGGCGATCGCGATGTAACAAATGTACCACCGGGCGGTCGTAATATTGCAATGGTGTTTCAAAGTTACGCCCTTTATCCCCACATGACGGTCTTTGAAAATATTGCTGCTTCTTTGAAACTCCGTAAAATACCTCAAGATGAAATTCAGCAACGAGTTAATAATGTTGCTCAGAAACTTGAATTAGGACAATTATTAGACCGCAAACCCCGGGAGATGTCTGGTGGACAAAGACAAAGGGTGGCATTAGCTCGATCGCTGGTACGCAACCCAGAAGTATTTTTGTTAGATGAACCTCTCAGTAATTTAGATGCACTATTGCGCGAACAAGTACGAGCAGAGTTGAAACAGTTATTTAACTCTCAACAAAAACCTGTAGTTTATGTTACTCACGACCAAACTGAAGCGATGACTTTATCAAGTAAAGTAGCAATTTTATATGATGGTTACTTACAACAACTTGATGCGCCTCATAAAATTTATAGTCGTCCTGCTAATAAATTTGTAGCTGGTTTTGTTGGTAGTCCGCAAATGAATTTACTGACTCTTAAATGTGAAGAAAATTATGCTATTTTGGGTAATTTTAAAATTCCTCTACCTGATTTTCCGACAATACCAAAACAAATTGTTATGGGTATTCGTCCGGAAGATGTAGGTTTTGTTTTGGCTGAAACTTCTGAGGTTGCTATTAAAGGTAAAGTCTTTTTGGTAGAGAATTTAGGTAAGGAAAAACTGTTAATTGCTCGGGTGGAAAATTCCGAACAAAATATCCGTGCTTTAGTTCCTTATGACCAAACTTGGGATGAGTTAGTCACTTTAGAATTACCTGCTAAACAGATTCATTGGTTTGATTTGGAGTCTGGCGATCGCTTACTTCAATAGAAATCTCCGAAAAAGATATAGGTTTTTTGCAGGAGTAGGCAACAGCTCATCTGGCAACAGGTAAGATATTTTTACGCGCAAAGGCACGAAAAAAGATTTTGTAGGGTGAATTTTTCGTATCCTTAGCCTGCTCTAATTACAGCGGTTTTCATCTCAGTAGACCACAGTAGGGACGTTCCATGGAACGTCCCTACTGGGTTTTGCTTATGACGATGTGGTTCATCAATTTGAAAAGCGCTGTAAAAGATTTATTTTCTGGAGATGTCTAATATTAATATATTGAGTTCTATATAATTAGGGCTTGCTGATTAAATCTAAAAGTATTTACAGATAAAGGTAAGTGCCTTTTTGAGGCCTTTAAAAAGTGCATGGTATCACGTCGAAAATCCTCAAAAAGGAGCGTATTTTAGGCTCATAGTTGGGAAGAAAAATCATTCTTACAATTCTTACTCCAACCTCCTCTAAGTACCCATTTCTCCTGTCTTCCCCTCCCAGGAGGGGAGTGGTTAGGGGTGGGTTGGGAGTGGTTAGGGGTGGGTTGTCTCCTGTCTCCTACCCTCACCCATAAGACTTTTGAGCGCAAACCCTAATTATAGTAGTCAAGTCTTTTAGCGCATCAATTTTGAGGAAACACCTGCTCTGGTGTATTGAATTTTTTGTATTATTTCTCCCCACATCTTCCCCTCCTGGGAGGGGTTAGGGGTGGGTTACATCCTGTCTCCTGTCTCCTGTTTCCTGTCTCCTGACTCCAAAAAATTAGTATCTAATAATGTTGTTGCTCTTGTCGCATCTACAGGTTTAGAAAATAAGTATCCCTGACCATATTCACATCCTAAATTCTTTAGTTGAGTCAACTGTTGCTCTGTTTCTATCCCCTCTGCTACCACATCTAATCCTAGACTATGAGCTAATGTAATAATTGCCCGTACAATTTCACAATTTTCGCCATTAACTCCCATATTTGTCACAAAAGATTTATCTACTTTCAGAGTATTAATAGGGAAACGATGCAAATAACTCAGAGATGAATATCCTGTTCCAAAATCATCAACACTTAACTGTATTCCTAATTCTTGTAGTTGAGATAAAACAGTAATAGCAGACTCAGCATTATCCATGACCACGCTTTCTGTAATCTCTATTTTCAACCTTTGAGAATTTATACCTGTCTGTTGCAAAATACGTTGAATATGTAAAATTAAGTTAGGTTGGGAAAACTGCTTACCAGAAATATTCACAGCTACAGTAAGGTCAGTTTGAGAGTAGATTTTTTGCCATTCTTGGAGTTGACGACAAGCTTCCCACAATACCCACTGACCGAGAGGAAGAATCAAACCTGTTTCTTCTGCGAGGGGGATAAATTTTACTGGAGAAATAATGCCACGTTCAGGGTGTAGCCAGCGTACTAAAGCTTCAAACCCTAATAATTCACCTGTACATAGAGAAATAATTGGTTGGTAGTTGAGCAAAAAATTATTGGTAACTGGGGAAGCTAAATCTTCTAGCATTTCTACCGCGTGACGCAGCTCATGTTCTAATTGCATCATTTCTGTAACGTGGTTGTGCATGGATCTGGTGAATACTAAATAACTCCCCTGATTTTGAGCTTTGGCTCGATCCATAGCAATATTAGCATCTCGGAGCAGATCGCCTGCCCATTGATAATCATCTGAACTGATGACAATACCCATACTCGAAGTAATGAAGAGTCTCTGAGTATCGAATTCTATAGGTTGAGCGATCGCTGTTTGTATCAGAGTTGCTAACCCAATGGCATCTCCTTGGTCGTGAACTGTCTCTAGGAGAATAACAAACTCATCACTACCTATTCGTGCTACTGTATCTATTGGTCGCAAACAAATTTGGATTCTTTTAGCAATTTCAACTAAGAGTCGGTCTCCCGTAGAGTGACCGTGACTTTCATTAATTATCTTAAATCTATCTAAATTAATAGTGAGTACAGCAAATAGATAATTGGGGTTTCTACGCGTGCGTGCCAATGCTTGCTGTAGTCGCTCCATTAATAAAGCTCTATTTGGCAAATCTGTGAGACTATCATAAAGTGATTGGTGCAGCAGTTTATCCTCTGCTGATTTTCTTTCTGTTACGTCGTGGCAGTTGATAACAATTCCCTGAACTGATTCATCATTAAGTAAATTCATGACTACTGCTTCAAATACACACCAACTACCATTTTTATGGCGGACTCGATATTCATCTAACCCCCGGC
Source organism: Okeania sp. SIO2B3 (assembly GCF_010672525.1). Classification (GTDB taxonomy): domain Bacteria; phylum Cyanobacteriota; class Cyanobacteriia; order Cyanobacteriales; family Microcoleaceae; genus Okeania. Next base: position 35,358 of record NZ_JAAHGH010000027.1, read on the forward strand.
GTGTTTTCGGATGTTGTTTTACTGCTTCTATTACCTGTTTCATCCACCACTGATCGTTGGGGTGAATTAATTCCAATGCAGATTTGCCTATTAATTCTTTACAAGTGTAACCTAAAATTCTTTCTTGGGAGGGACTAAGGTATTGATAAATACCATTTTTGTCTAAAATCTGGATAATATCTGTGCTATTTTCAATTAGCGCTCGGAATCTTTGTTCATTTTCCCGCATTTGTTTCTCTGCTTGCTTTCGTTCAGTAATATCTGCACTAACAGCAACAAACCCTATCACTTGGTCTTTTGCATCTTCGATCGCATCTATCCGGATAAAAATCTGAATTAGGCGATCGCCACGACTACGACAGGAGACTTCTCCATTCCATGATTTTCCATTTTTCATAGTGTCAGATATTTGTTGAGCTGCTCTCTCATCTGTTATTAAACTTAGTAACCCACCATTAGCATTTAATTCTTCTACTGTTGCGTAATTAAAAAGTTGAGTAAATGCTAGATTTTGATAGATGTGATTACCACTAGCATCGGTCATACTAATTGCTTCACTGCTACTTTCTACTGCTTTAGCTGTCAATGCCAGAGCTGTTTCTGTTTGACGTAGTTCAGTAATATCAAGTCCAACTGTACACGCTGCTTGACCCTGATTGTATTTTTGAGCAACTATGAGATATTGACCTACAGATGATTTCATTTCTTGTACAGTAACGGTGGAGTTACTATCAAAAAAATCACGTACAAATTTGGGGAATTCTGCATCATTTCCACTCAGAAAACCAAGATTTTTACCAATAAATTCTTCTGGAGATAATTTGTAAATTTCAGCTAAATGTCTATTCACTCCTAGATAATATAAATCTGAACTAATCCAAGAAACTAATCCTGGCATTGCTTCTAAAAGTGTTTGTAATTTTTCGTCTGTTTCTGTGGCTATAGAGTGTTTTTTTTGTGATTGAATATTGGAGTCTATCGCTTCAATATTATTAGTAATTAAGATTACTTTATCTTTGCTAATTGGGTAAATTATAGCGTTAACTTTTACATTTTGTTTTTCTATATGATAGATTTTTTCTATTTCAACAGGGCTATTTGTTTTTAAACAAATTTGAACATGATTGCTCAAAAAATTTTTCTGATTATTTTCAATAAATTTACATATTCTCTGAAATTCTAGGTGGTTATGGTGTGAAAAGCAGGCTTCTTTATTTACTGGAATACTTTCTAAAAAATACCCTGCTCGATCTAACACCCATATACAATTATTCATAACAGGAAACATGATTAGATATATCAGTATAATTTTTTTTATACATCTTAAGTAGGTTGAGCATTTTGCTCTATACTTAATTAATTAATTTACTCAAGGCTGATAGGTATAGTACAGAATTACAAAAAACCAGTTTTTTTAGACATGAGAATGCTATATCGAATACTAATAGTTTTTAGCATCATCGATTCAGTGGAGTATTTTTCGGTACTATTAAGAATATTCTTTAAATCAACTTTTCTAGATATAAGCCTTTATTAGAAGCATTTACTCTTGCTATAACTACTAGATTATTCGTATATTGATTCAATCTAGAGTCAGTTTAGCTACAGGTAATTATAGAAATAGTCGATCTATAATAAATACATTTACATAGCATATTCGTAATTTATCACAAAAAAAATATACTGTCAATGAAGATAATTCAAATTTAAAATCTATTCTTCATTTTTTTATATTCTCAAATTAAGCAACTAATACTTTTCAAAATTTCCCGCTCGAATAATTATTTTAATGTTGTTAAAATTAATGGTTAATGAACAATATTTTCTAACGAATAGAAAACTGCGTATATATTGACTTCAGTTGTGACTACTATAATTCAATGGTATGAAAATTAGGAGAGTATAGTATTTCCCAAGAAGAGTGAGGTATAAAATTCGTTGGTTTTAGGGAACAAGGAATAGCCAACAAGGAACAGGGAACAGAAGACAAATAAAGATAAAAGATAGGTGTACTTCATTAGGCTGAGAAACCCTATATGAAGATCGGCAAATAACTTTTAACTTTAGCTCCTACAGCTCCTACAGATTCAATTCTGTGGTTCAATTGATGCTAATTTATGTGCAGGTAAGTTATCTATAACTAGGGTTTGCGTATGAAAAGTCTTTTTGCTCTTTGTAGGAGACAGGAGACAACCCACCCCTAACCCCTCCGGTGGAGTGGAAAAACGAGGAATGAGCGAGGAGGTAGGAGTTAAGAATTGTCTCTCAATTTTTCTGCCATAATCATCCCAAAATACTAGCTTTATGCAGCTCTTGCCACCGAAAAGCTGGTAATTTTTTTAACTCTAAAACGCTAAAATCAATATCAGCCAATACTTTTATAATTAATCAGCAAGCTCTAACTACTACCAATCCTGACCATAAATTAAATACTAAAAAATGCTTGATAAATAGTTAAAATGCTTGACTATCAATTGAATTATTTATTATCATTAATCCCACTATTTTTTTGATACTTATTTCCCCAATTACTGTAACTTTTTTACATTGGTGAAATGAAACAATTTCATATACTCTGCTTCTCTTATATATTTGCGTAGCATTGTGTAGAAAACATCCATGAGTTCTTCCCCAAGCCCATTATTATACCAATTTAATAAATGTTTGTTACAAATGGTAGTGATGTTGTATGTAACGTCCTTAGATCCAATTTCCTTCCTCCAAAGTATAAGTATTCAACCGGACATAATATTTCATTAATGGATAATGGATAATTACCTCTGGTTAAAACTGAGAGGATTGAACATAAGGAAATATTATTTCTTTATTTTCCCCTTGTAGAGCGACAGCTCGCGGCGCAGCCAAGGGGAGGCAGAGTAAGCTGAATTATTTAATTAATAATGATTAATTATTAATTATTCGGCAAGCATTTCAGCTATTAGTATTCAGCTCTTCCTACGGAATGCTACGCAAACAGCTTTTGAACCTAATAACTTACAAAAATGACCTTTTTATTTCCTGCGGAATGCTACGCAAACATAAGTTTTAATTCTCTTTGGAGACTAATTCCTCCTTCAGTGTAATAGTAAGTTCATAACTAATAGACATCTCCAAAAATCAAAAATAGAATCAATTATTATCCATAAATTATCAATTATTTCCCCCTGTTGCCAGATGAGCTGTTGCCTGTTGCCTCTTTTCTGGAGATGTCTAATAGCTGATGGCTGATAGCTGACAGCTGAATGCTTACCATGATATTAGTTAAAGATTAGCATTAAAAAAACTATTAAAAAATCTTCATTTTTGACTGAAAAATGATACTACTTTCATAAAATCTTCTACAATTATATCCCGATTATATTCTGTTAAAATAGGTACATGAACAAAGATACATTTACTTCTCAAATAACTCAGTTCCAGATATTTTAAAACTGAATAATACAAGTATTCACAAACAAATTTTCCAGCATCATGACTAATCTCAGTCATATCCAAACCTACAACTAACTCTGCTAAATCAATAGAAGTTTTCATCACCATTTCTCCACAACTAGCTTGAGATTCTATTGTGAGAATTTTCCTTTTTTCTGCCATACCACAACAAACAATAAAATCAGGCTTAATCTCTTCTATTTTATCAATAACAATCTTTGTAGCTAGTTGTGCATTAACAGGCAACTTTCTTAAAAAACTTAACGAATAATCATTGAAATTTTGAACAAATATTAAATCAAGTAAATCATCAGAAGAATTAGATTTCTGGTGATATTTCCAAATATCAAATGATGTCAGTAAAACTTTGATTTTCATTCTTCAAACAAAGACAAAATAAAAAAATGTGTAAATTCTTTAAATCATACTAACTTCTTGACTATAATAAAATTGCCAACCACAAGATGAGGATAAAAATTAATGCCAACTATTGCAGTCATAGACTACGATATGGGTAATTTACACTCTGTCTGTAAAGGTTTAGAAAAAACTGGTGCAACCCCAAAAATTACAGATTCTCCAATAGAAATAGAACAAGCTGATGCAGTAATTTTACCAGGAGTAGGGTCTTTCGACCCAGCAGTGCAACACTTGCGTTCGCGCCACTTAGAAACACCCATAAAACAAGTCATTGCTTCAGGAAAACCTTTTTTAGGTATATGCTTAGGATTGCAAATATTATTTGAAAGTAGCGAAGAAGGTCAGGAACCAGGTTTAGGAATACTTGCTGGAAAAGTACGTCGATTTAAATCTGAACCTGGTCTGACAATTCCCCAAATGGGTTGGAACCAACTACAATTTACTCAACTAAACCATCCTTTGTGGAGTGAAATAACTTCTCAACCTTGGGTATATTTTGTTCATTCCTACTATGTTGACCCCACTGACTCTCAAGTTACAGCAGCAACAGTCACCCACGGCCATCAAACAGTCACAGCAGCAGTAGGGCAAAACAATTTAATGGCAGTACAGTTTCACCCAGAAAAATCTTCTACTCTTGGACTACAAATTTTGTCAAATTTTGTGAGTAAAGTTATATCTGAAAATTTGGCTTTAGCTGGTTAGAGCAACCATGAACTTAAGGATATATGGAAATCGTCCGTTAAAAACTTTACCAGGAATGACCACTCGTCCAACTTTGGCCAAAGTGCGAGAAGCAGTCTTTAATATTTGGCAAACTAATATAGTTGGTTGTCGATGGTTAGATATATGTGCAGGAGTGGGTTCCATGGGTGCTGAAGCTTTATGTCGAGGAGCATCCTTAGCGATCGCTATTGAAAAATATGGCCCTGCTTGTGCTGTAATTCATCAAAATTGGCAACTTGTGGCCAGGTCATCCCAGGAATTTCAGGTGTTACGGGGAGATGTGTTAAAACGTTTAAAAGTGCTGGTAGGGCAGAAGTTTGACTTAATTTATTTTGACCCACCTTATGCTAGTGATTTATATCAACCAGTATTGGAGGCGATCGCCCAATATCAACTTCTAGCACCAACCAGCGAGTTAGCAGTGGAACATAGTCCCGAAGGATTGTCTGTTAAATCTGTGTCCACCTTAGAAGTTTGTCGGCAGAAAGTCTATGGCAATACAGCTTTGACCTTCTTTCGTCCCGAGCAAGAGGAGAGATTGACTAATCTAGTCGATGTTTAATTGGTTGCCCCGTCGATATTGTTGGTAAGCTGCAAAAAATAGTCCTGCCAATGTCACGAGGATTAGACCTAGTACGATTCCAGAAAGTAATGGTTCTACCACGAAGCCAACTCCTTATAGTTGAAATTTTTATTTGTTTATTGATCAATACTACTATTTCTTTTGAGTCTAGGGATAAAGTGCCAGTAGAGAACTCCCAGGCCAATATATAAAACCCTTATGGGATCTATTTAAAAATATAGGAGCAGATGGGCAGATGGGGCGTATTAAAGTATTTTCAATTATTGCTTTAATCCATGTATGACTTGCCTCTCAAATTTTTACGCGGGTAAATATACCAAATTGGTTATATATACAAATATAAATAATATAGTTCCTCAAAGTATTGATTAATATTAAATCTTTTACTTGATATAAAAGAATTACCCAAAAAAGAGCCATACTGTTAAGGTATATTAATTGATATTAAACTTTCTTGTAGATAGTTTTTGAGATATAAAGATTTTGGATAACCAGCTTGCTGATACCAAAAAAGAAGTCTTACTCAAGTGGAGCGCCTTAGCTGGTCTGGCTGTTCTGTTGGTAGTCCTATTTATGTTCTTAGGATTTAGGCAGTTTCAGGTTTCCGATCCTTATACAAAGAGAGTATTGTCTATTGATGGAGACCCAGTTCAAGGCCACGCGATTTTTCAAATGAACTGTGCAGGTTGTCACGAGTGGGTTTTAGAGAGTCAGATCGGACCATATTTAGAAGGAATTTCCCAACGCAAGTCAGATGTGGCAATTATTAAGCAAGTAGTTAGTGGCCAAACACCACCTATGCCCCAATTTCAGCCCAGCGACCGGGAAATGGCCGATTTGTTAAGCTATTTAAAACAAATGTGATTTAAAAGTAAAAAGGGGTTGCATAAATAGGTGCAGCTTTGCTATTATTAAAAACGTTGCCGATGTAGCTCAGTTGGTAGAGCACTCGACTTGTAATCGAACGGTCAGGAGTTCGAGTCTCCTCATCGGCTTTTTCTATGAATTGAAACTCTAATATCTTGATCGATATCAATTTTATAGATAGAGTAGTAGATTTTTAGTTGACTAAAAAGTCATACATATGGGCGAGTAACCCCCATAACATTTATATCTTTCAGATTATCAGAGTTTGAGGCTCTTGACAACCCCCTTTCTTCACAATTTTTTGAAGCTTCAGAGAATGAAAATTTTGTTGATTTCACGGTGGCGGAGGGTAAAAAATTATTGTTGAGTGTTATACCAAGCGTGAAAAAAGAATGTTACGAATAGTAAGAGCGATAAAAATAATTTCCAGGAGATGTACCTTGGAGAAAAAAAGATAATTTACGCCCTAAAAAATGGTATTAAAGCTATTCCCGTGTGACTCCTGACTCCTGACTTCCCCTCCCCTCCTGGGAGGGGTAGGGGTGGGTTGGGAGGGGCTAGGGGTGGGTTGACTCCTAAGAAATACCCTAGATATTTGTAGCAAACATTTATCAATTTGGTATTAGTGGCGATCGCTTGACCAAAAAATAAGGTCTCAAGCCTCCCCTTGCTCACGGGGTGACAAGCATCTTAAAACCATTGCGAGATAAAGGTTTACAGGATATTCACTCTGTCAAAAATTGACGGTTTTTGTGAGAATAATAATCATTATTGATGAGTGTATAGGTCAGCGATATAGCTGCCGCTAGGCTCCGCCAACGCTAACCTCTTCTCCACCAATTTATATTGATTTTTAGGTCAATGCTGATGGTGGCCATAAGTCACATTTTATGATCAAAAAAGTCGGTCTACTTACATCAATAGACCGACTTGCTATGAACTTAATATTATTGTATGAATCTTATTTTAAACAATCTTTGACTGTAACTCAAGTCCAAACTTTGAAAATTTTAGTTTGGTTACTGACTGTCCATGCATACTGTCAAAATAGAAAGGTTAGCTGCTTATTTTTCTTTACCCATTAAGTATGAAAGCCGTCGTCGTCACATTCAAAGATTTTTAACATTATTTTCCTTGAGCTTACCTGTATTTTGGTTTCCCATTATTCAGGCAATTATTAATCAAGAATTTGCTCATGGTAGTCGTTTAATTCTCACTATAGATAGAACACAATGGAAAAATAATAATGTCTTCGTTATTGCTGCTGTCTACAAAAAAAGAGCTTTACCTATTTACTGGCAAGTTTTGAAGAAAAAAGGCAGTACCAATTTCCTAGAACAGAAAGCACTTATTAAACCAGTTTTACGGTTGTTTAAAGCATATCAACTGATAATTATTGGAGACCGAGAATTTTGCTAACGCAAAGCTCCGCTAACATGGTGTTCAGTTATCCCACTGGCTAAAAACTAGAGCTAGGACTCAAAGAATTAATTTTATATTTAGACAAAAGCAAGACACTTGCTATAAAAAATCTCATCAAAAAAAATATCAGCTATTGGCTGATTTGCCTGTGGCTCCGGGAACTAAAAAAGTAATAACATTAACCTGACCAAGAAAAAAGGATTTGGATGTTTTAATTTAGCTGTATATTGGAAACGGAAGTATAATCAAAAGACAGAAAAAGAACCTTGGTACCTTTTAACAAATCTCTCTAATTTAGATGAAGTATTAAAAATTTATCGCTCATGCATGGGCATTGAAGCTATGTTTAAAGATTGTCAAACAGGTGGATATAATTTGGAAGGAAGTCAAGGTAATACACAACGCTTGACCAATTTAATTTTACTGATAGCCATTGCTTATTGTGGTTCATTTTATCGTGGTAAAATTATCAAAAAAACTGGCTATCAAAACTATATTTGTCGCTTAAAAGAGCAAGGGCGAAAAGACAGAAGGCATAGCAACTTTTGGGTAGGTATGCAATTGTGAATTATGGGTCATCGGTTGGGAATATTTAGTCGATATTATCCAAACTATGATGAATTTTAATCCCCACAAAAAGCATAATTATCAAAGGGGATTGAAAGCTATGTCCATTTTACTAGATTAAGCTTACATTCCGCCACACATCAAAATGTGGAATCTAGGTTAAGTATTTGTAGTTTTGATATCTCAGCACTTTTTTAATTGAGGGATACAAATTTTGTTTGTTAATTTTGCTAGGTCTTTAATTGAACAATGAATCAATTTAATGTCAGGGTATGAGTTAGCGTTGGCGGAGCCTAGCGGCAGCTATATCGCTGACCAGCACACTTATCAATAATAATTATTATTCTCACAAAAAACGTCAATTTTTGACAGAGTGAATATCCTGTAAACCTTTATCTCGCAATGGTTTTGAGATGCTTGTCACCCCGTGAGATCCCCTTGGCTGCGCCGCGAGCTACCGCTCTACAAGGGGATGAAAAAGCGGTCAATCTTCGGAGCTTCCCGTAGGGTGGGATGGCTCCGAAACCTGCGCCATATGCAATCGACCAAGAGAAAATAAAGTTCAATATTTCAAGGCTCTGACTTGACCTTTGTCATGCTGCGCAAACAGGCAGAGGTACTGAAGTCCGCAGTTCCTCCGGAGGAGGTTAACTGATAACTGAAATGACCTATCCCTTTGAGAAGGTGATGGAGAAAGACACCGAAGTTTTTGGGGAAAGTTTGATTTGTGAAACTGACTCAATCACCAACCTAAAGCCTTGACTTAGCTTTGTTTGACGAGTTCGTTAAAATGCTTCTTCAATGATGCAAAACTTGTGAATGATTAATTTTTTGACTACTACTATTGTGGAAGCTGGAGAGATGATTCATTTTCCTGGTTGAATAAAAAATCATGCGTAGGGGCGAACGAACCCTTATAACATTTATATTTTTCAGATTATCAGAGTTTGAGGCTCTTGGCAACCCCTTTGTTCACAATTTTCTTGAGCTTCAGAAAATGAAAATTCTGGTGATTTCACGGTGGCTGAGGGTGAAAAATTATTGTTGAGTATTAGTGGCGATCGCTTGACCTATCCCTTTGAGAAGGTGATGGAGAAAGACACTGAAGTTTTTGGGGAAAGTTTGATTTGTGAAACTGACTCAATCACCAACCTAAAACCTTGACTTAGCTTTGTTTGACGAGTTCGTTAAAATGCTTCTTCAATGATGCAAAACTTGTGAATGATTAATTTTTTGACTACTACTATTGTGGAAGCTGGAGAGATGATTCAATTTTTTAGTTGAATAAAAAGTCATGCGTAGGGGCGAGCGAACCCTTATAACATTTATATTTTTCAGATTATCAGAGTTTGAGGCTCTTGGCAACCCCTTTGTTCACAATTTTCTTGAGCTTCAGAAAATGAAAATTCTGATGATTTCACGGTGGCTGAGGGTAAAAAATTATTGTTGAGTGTTAGTGGCGATCGCTTGACCTATCCCTTTGAGAAGGTGATGGAGAAAGACACTGAAGTTTTTGGGGAAAGTTTGATTTGTGAAACTGACTCAATCACCAACCTAAAACCTTGACTTAGCTTTGTTTGACGAGTTCGTTAAAATGCTTCTTCAATGATGCAAAACTTGTGAATGATTAATTTTTTGACTACTACTATTGTGGAAGCTGGAGAGATGATTCAATTTTTTAGTTGAATAAAAAGTCATGCGTAGGGGCGAGCGAACCCTTATAACATTTATATTTTTCAGATTATCAGA
>NZ_JAAHGH010000027.1:45223-73115 GCF_010672525.1 Okeania sp. SIO2B3
AATGATTAATTTTTTGACTACTACTATTGTGGAAGCTGGAGAGATGATTCAATTTTTTAGTTGAATAAAAAGTCATGCGTAGGGGCGAGCGAACCCTTATAACATTTATATTTTTCAGATTATCAGAATTTGAGGCTCTTGGCAACCCCTTTGTTCACAATTTTCTTGAGCTTCAGAAAATGAAAATTCTGATGATTTCACAGTAGCAGAGGGTGATGGTGTTGATCAGAATGATGATTTTTCACGCTAAAATTGGCAAGCAGTGGGTATTGCTAAAAATCTTGGCAATGCTGCTAAATTTTTAAACCCTGCTATAGCATTAGTTTTGATGGGAATGGATGTTTTTTGAAATGCATATTTTCAATAATTGATAATTGATAATGGATAATTAATAATTACCTATTCCTTTTAGGGAGAGGATTGAATAAAAGGAAAATTTTTTCTCTCTTGGTCGATGGTCGGACAGCTCCGAGACCTCGCCATCCCACCCTACGGGAAGCTACGCTAACGACCGCTTGTTTCTCCTTTAAAGCAGAGGCATTTTACCTTAATTATTCGGTAAAAATCAATGGCAGATTTACCGAAAAATTGTGGGTATGTGCCTCCCCTTTTAAGGGGATAATAAGCGGTCGAGGGATGGCGAGGTCTCCTCGCCATATCCAATCGACTCCTGTGAAGAAAAATTTTCATCTCTTTGTCAATCCTCTTCTTTTCAAGGAGAGGTAATTATTCATTATTCATTATTCATTATTCATTGTTGAAGAAGAGACATTACCAGGCGGTTTCAGAAAATAGCTCAAGATTTAAAGACACAAATAGAACTGCAACTACTTAATTTTGAAACCCAAGTTTAGACAGAAACTGAAAAGCAAATTACTGAGGCTCGAAAACAGGAAGAGGAAGCTATTGCTGCTTCTAATACTTAGGTAAAAAAACTAGGATAAATTCGGAATAATTTTGAGCTTATTTTCCAATATATTCAGAAGGAAACGGCAAAAACTAAAGATTAAATTGGGAGATTAATTGAAGAGTTAGATTAAGTCTAATGAATTAAAAATAATTATATTCTCGTTTTTCTCTAACACCTCATCCCTCCTTTTTTGAAGTACAAGTAAGGATATCTAGGTTTTTTTGGCGTTGCTGATTTGAGGTATGAAATCATGCCTGGATAAGAGGGCGAACAAAAAACTGTCTCCTTCTACTCGGGGTTTCTTCTTATTTCTTCCCTCCTAAGTTCTGACTCCTAAGTAATTAGAATTAATATCATACACGCGCTTCAGCAACGCCGTTTTTTTATTGGCATTTTGTAGTAAAATATGAAAGTAGATTATTATTTGATGTAATCCCAAAAAAATTTATGAGTGAAACACAAAATAATCAACAGTCTTCGACCCCGATTGTAAATTCTGAAGCTACGGTCTCAAGTCAACATGAACATCCTACAAGAACACCGCCTTGGGGTAAAGTCACAATGTTGGAAGAAGGTCCACGTTACAAAATTAATCGTATAGAGGTCAAACCAAAACATTATATTACGACCCAAATGCACTATCACCGTAGTGAACATTGGATTGTGGTTTCTGGTACTGCTAAAGTTGTGTTTGATGGTACAGAACATTTGCTACTGCAAAAACAATCAACTTATGTTCCACCAAATACAGCACATCGTGTAGAAAATCCTGGTACGATTCCTCTAGTAATGATTGAAATTCAAAATGGGGAATATCTTGGGGAAGATGATATTACTCGTTTTCCAGAAGCTGATACAGAAGTATCTTCAAAATAATTTTAGGTAGGCGATCGCTCATAGTAGTTTTCACTAAGAAAGGGGGAAAACAGAGCTTGTTTAGTCCATTAATTAAGATAGTAGGGGAGTAGGGGAGTAGGGGAGTAGGGGAGTAGGGGAGACCTGGAGTGGAAAAAATTGTGAGTAGGAAAGAAACCAAAATACATCTTCTTTCTTGATCGTCGGAGCTGACGTCATCAGGTAAGTTGTCCCAAGTTTAATCCATACCATTATGGTTGTAGGACTGCCTAAAAAACAGCTATATTTTTGAAATATCTATGCATAGACCATATTTTTAGCCTGGGGAGAAGATAAGTTATATCATGTTTGCTTAATCGCTTAATAGCATGATAAAAAACTTTCTTCTTGCTCTTCATCTTCCTTCTTTTTTTTCTCCTGTACGTCGCCCTAAGGATGGCTTCCCTACTGACTCCTGACTCCTGAGGACTGACTCCTGACTCCTACCCTCACTCATAATGCTTTTTCAGCAAACTCTATTTAACTTTCCTGGCGGGAAGTCCCGCGCTCTCCCGCAGGGGAGCGGAGGGATGGGAAAGCCAGGGCCAGGATTCGGATACCTTCATAAGCTAAACGTTCACAAGCCCTTGACAAGCTAGCTACATTTTGTTATTCTCAAGTTCAAAACAGGGGGAGGACATCACCTCTGTCTAAACAGCGGTCAGGGTTTCCCAGACTGAAGAATCCCGCGTTGTCCCGTAAGGGCAACGTCGGGAGTATGTCAATACTAACCTCTAGCAAAATTGTGAGTATATAAAGCACTCCGTGGCAAAACACGCTGTACTTCTTCAACTGTAGTTATCCCCTGAGTTACCTTTTCAATAGCAGCAGTTTGGAAAGAAACAAAACCATTTTGCTTCAAGTAACGCTGTAACTGAGTCATCGTACCTTCATAAATCAACTCACGAACCCGATCATCTACATCCAATAATTCTACAATTGCTTCTCTACCAGAATAACCAGAATGGAAACAATTAGAACAACCGCGACCAATACGCCATTTTCCCTGAATTTCATGCTTTATACTCGGAGTAACAGCAGATATAGTTTGCCCCCCATTACCATTATTCAAAGCAGAAGCATAAGCAGATAGACTTTTACTAACAGCAAAACTCATAGAAGGTAATATTTGTGGCTGCTCTAAACCCAATATTTGTAAATCAGCTTTTGTGGGAGTATAAGTTTCTCCACAATGGGGGCAAATTTTGCGCACTAATCTTTGTGCAACAATACCCAATAGCGCATCACTCATCAAAGCAGGGTCAGGACCAATATCCTTTAATCGAGGAATTGCCCCTATGGCATCATTAGTATGGAGAGTAGTCAAGACTAAGTGACCAGTCAATGCAGCTCTTACCGCTGTATCTGCCGTTTCGCGATCGCGTATTTCTCCCATCATAATAATATCGGGGTCTTGACGCAAAATTGCCCGTAGACCAGTTGCAAAAGTCATTCCTGCTCTTTCATTTACCTGAGTTTGAGTAATTCCGGGTAATACATATTCTACTGGGTCTTCAACAGTAACTACATTAACGTGTTCTGTTGCCACTGATAACAAACTGGTGTATAGGGTACTTGTTTTCCCAGAGCCAGTAGGACCTGTAAAAATAATCATTCCCTGTGGTTGATGCAACCAACTTTTGTATACACTCAAACTCCGTTCAGAAAAACCCAATTTATCCAAACTAGAAAAAGGATTTTTGGAAGTTAGTAACCTAATTACAGCTTTTTCTCCACCAACGCAGGGAAGGGTACTGACTCGTAAATCTATTCCTATGTGAGAATCATCATCTCCTACATATTGTTCGCTAATTCTACCATCTTGAGGACATCTACTTTCAGCGATATCCATATCACACATGACCTTGATAGCAACCACTACTCGACGACCAATATCTGCTGGTAGGGTAGTAATATTTCTGAGAATGCCATCAATACGGTAACGTACTCGTAGACCATCTCCAGTAGGTTCAAGATGGATGTCACTAGCACGGTTACGCAAAGCACCGGAAATGATTGTTTTTATTCGACCAATTTGGTCTGCTGCTTGAGAAAGATATAATTCTGTGGTGGCGCAGACATCTTCTTCTTCTAGCTCTCCAGTCAAAGGATTAATTAACTGATTTCCAGAAATAGAGTTGGGGTCTATTTTTTCTCTATTATACCAGGCGCTATAGCTCTTTTCTGCGATAAAAATAATTTTGATGTCAGAAAAAGTACGGTCGCTCATATTTTTCATCTCATCAGCACATATTTCTACAGGGGAGGCTAAGTAATAACAGTTACGCCATAAAAGTAGAGGAATAACTGGTGGTAATTCTTTTCGATCTGGAAATTCTCTAAAGAAACGATATTCTACTTCTTTATCTAGTAGTTGTAGATTTACTATTCCTCGTTTATCTACTAAATTTTCCAATGCTTGTTGGCAAGTAATTTCACGATTTCTTAATAGTTGCCAAGCTGATAGAACAGAAGTTGATGCACTCATAGTTAATTAATTAGAAATGGTTTTTAATCATATTGCATGAAGGAAAAAATATTTTTTGTTCTCCTCCAACTTCTGAGACTAACACTGTTGTGATTAAATGAAAACCCATTTATGATTTTGGTCTTGTGCAGGAGTCTTGAAAAAGGTTTGGTAGAAAATATTCTGGAAAAAGTGAAAGATTATAGGGAACTAGAAAGCTTAAAAATAACATAAACTTAATATAATAAATCGATAACTATTGTTTTAACTAAGACTTGAATTTCTGTATATATTTATACAAATAGTTTATTGTTTAAAAACGGCATGAATGTTGTATAATAGAATATCTTAAACCAGTCTCGTACTTCTCTTCTTTTCAGATATATTTTTACTTTTTAAAGGGGGTATAAAACTGAATTTATCATTACTTATTCTGACTAAACATGACCGAAAAATTAAGGTATAAAACCTCTCCATTCATGGATAAAAAAGCGGGTGCATCTCAATCTTGAATAGTAAGCATTCAGCTATTGGGACTTACACAAAATAAAGGCAGAAAACAGGCTCAAATATAGATAGGCAGAGGCTTTTACGTCGAAAAGGCATAAATCCTGAATAAGCACAGGTTCTAGCCATTTTTAAGGCTTTTAGGAAATAAACCCGGTTTATTAAGTTGGCGTAAGTTATGTAGAACATATATTGAGCTATAAGGTATCAAAAATAATATTTTTTTTATAATTGTAAATTTTTTTGAATGATTCAAAATTTCTGCTACCACATCAGCTAGGTTGTAGATGATTAAAAATCCTTGAAAAATTGAGGTTCTAAGTAATGTTGAAGCGATTTTTTCAGTTTGTTGGACTATTGGCTGCAGTAGTCTTGTTGAGTACAACTCTAGGGTTTTCTCCTGCCCAAGCCCAAGTTCTTAAAGGCCCTGTAGGAAGGACAACCACTGAGTTTTATAATTTCCCTAAAGCCACCACATTAGGTCCAATTGCTGAAATCACTGTTCATCATGGATTTATTATTGATGGCTTCGAGGTAACTTATGCTAATGGAGAATCATTTGAGAATGGAGGTACTGGGGGTGGCAAGACCACCATCTCTTTTAGTGAGGATGATCCATTAGTAGAAGTAAGTGGTTACGTTGCTGACTATTCATATGCTGGCAACGAACCCTTAATTGCCCAATTAACATTTAAGACTCTTAAGGGCAATATTTATGGTCCGTTTGGTACTATGCAAGCAACATCAAACCCAGAACCATTCACCTTGAAAGCTGCCCAACCCACCATTCAATCATTCTTCGGCAGCGCCTCTGGTTATCTGACCTCTTTGGGAGTATATATTGAAACTGAGTGCGAATAAACCGGAGATAGTTCTTAACAAAACTCGCTGAAAAAAGCAGAGTGTGGCAGAGGTGGGGAGAAAGAGAAAGTAGGAGGAATAATTGTAGCTGTATCTTTCTGTGTTTGTCTGCCCAAAGTCTTAACTTTTTGGTCACTCAAGCTGAAAAGTTGGCATTTTTTTTCGCTCCAAAAAGGCACTTACTTTTATATGTCAGTGCTTTGAGATTTAATCAGCAAACCCTAACTAATCTCTACTCCCACTCCCCCACTCCCCCACTCCCCTACTCCCCTACTCCCCTACTCCTTAAAAAAAGACTTTTTCAGCAAACCCTAATTAATCCAAGTTTTCTCCCAAGACTCCCCACCAACTTCTAAACCACATAAATCACTTCTTGCTTCCAAAATCAACCTTGAATGACTCCCCCGGTTTTCTCTTAACCTCAAAATTAAATGACCGCGCATAGTATCTCGGCACAAAAATATTAACCCTTGTTCAGATGGTGCTCGTAGAGGTGTACCAGACAAATTTGTTGTTCCATTCAACTCTACTTCAAACTTGTCATTTTTGGCTTGCATTTGCCATTCCCCCCAAGGCTGAATTTGCCAATGTACTTCTGAATTCCACGGTACAAACTCATAAAACTTACCTTGATAATGAATACCCACCATTGCCACTTCTTCCATCCACCACAATACTCCTCGCTTACCACCACCAGCAGTTAAAGCTAAATCTGATTCGTCATAGAAACTATTGCAGTTAAACCAAAACCACTTTTTGGGGAAAGCACCACCCCAATTTTTCTCACTATATGCTGGTGCATTGGTAAACTCATAGATATTGCCATTCCATTCTATCCATCCAGTGGCAAGACCATGAGCCATTAATATTTGCCATCCAGGCTCAAAAATTGGTAAAAATGATAGCCAACCAGCGGTTGATTGTTGTTGTACATCTGGGTCTCCCCAACCATAGATAGGTTTTGTTTGGTATTGCCAACGACAGTAGTTCTTTTTTCCAGGGTCACAGAGAGTTCCTTGATGCCAAGTGGCAGTAGCTTGATATCCTTGTTTAATTTGAGCATCGAATACTTGTGGGTCTAGATAGCCAACTGGGCCTGGCAAATCTGTTTGTCCCCAATGACCTAATTCCAGGACTTCTGGTGCTGCCCAAAATTTTGTGACATCTGGGAAGGTGCGACAGAGATATTCGTCATTTGGGCCGAGAATTTGAGCCCCACCACCACTGTAAGGTCGACCACCTATGGGGTCTTCTATAGAGTACATAAAGGCGAAGGTTTGTTTCTCTTCTTGTAGGGTGACTCGGTAATACCAACCTTCAAAAAAACGGCGATCGCTACCATCCCAATGATAGCCACTATGGGGTGTTTGTTTTGGATATGTTCTCACAACTGCGAATATGATATACTTCAGAATATTTTATAAAAATATTCGAGATTTTGTAGAACAGTTGTGAATTAGGGTTGTGCATCAAGAAAGTGTGGGAATAGTAATAGAATTATTGTATCTCAAGACTTTTAACTAGGGCTTGCTGATGAAATCTTAAAGCATTTACAGATAAAGTTTTTAGCCTTTTTAGGTCTGAAATACCTTGGTTTTTAGCTCTTGATGCTCATGCATGGAGCGCATTAAGGAGCGCATAGTTGGGCAAAAAAAATTATTCCCCTACTCCCCTACTCCCCTTTTCTCCTCCTGGGAGCAGGGCTAATTCATTGCCTGGGGAGAATATTTATATGGATATGAAATACATTTAATTGTGCAAATAAAGGAATAGGGAAGGAGAATCATGGAAAAGGAAAGATATCGTAAAATCCGTGAACGCACTTTGCAGTCGTATAATAGAAATTCACTGTTCTGGAAACATTTTAGTGACCTTTCAGGTGGAATAAAACAGGTTCCCTCCGAAATCCCTACGGGTAATGTAAACTATCTTTCAAATCATAATTATTTATTGGATTATCATGATTTATTTCAGAGAAATATGGGGACATTTTATCAACATTTTGTAGCAAGTATTCCATTCTTGGTTGAAGAAAAATGCCGCATAGGAGTAGGTATATATCGGTTAGCTCAACACTTAGTAAAAGAGAAGGATAATTACATTACATTCTTGGAAACTGGCGCTGGAGATGGTGCAAATGGGCGAACAATGGCAGAATTCTCAAAAGGCTTGATTAGAACACTGTCAACTACCAATACTGTGTATAGCAAAAACAATTTTTATCGATTGTGTAACCACGAATACTCGAAATTACATCATGGTTCTTTCATAAATATAACGCCAGAATATATAACTTCTCAACAAGATTTGAGTTTTTTCTCTAACGGGTTCAATATTATATATGAAAATGTTACGTTTCCATTCTATGGACCGGAACGAGAAGATTTAATAGATTATGTAGCAAGACTGCTTAAGAAAGATGGTCTGATGATTTTTCTAGAGAAGCTCAGACATCCAGATGAATCAGAATATAGAAAGCGAGAGAAAATTAAGGATGAGCAGTACAAAGCGAACTATTTCTCACAGAGTGAAATTGAGGAAAAACGTTCAGATATGCTAGAAGTAATAGAGCGAGGACAAGTAGATTTTGAATCCCTTGCAGATGCCATCAAAAAGCATTTCAAATACGTTTATTTAATTTGGAACAGCACAAATTTTTATGAATTTGTAGGTTCAAATAATGAATTAATTGTGTCCAAGTTTATTGAGCTTCTTCCTCCTATTTATGTCCCCTCCCCATTTTGTGCGGAGAGCAATTTGCCGAGAAATCTTTAGTACACTCCAGTCGGTGACACACAATATAGCAAGTCTAAATGACTCATATGCCTGAAAGCCATTCATTTTAAAATTGCCACTTTTTTTGATTTTTTTGTTAATAGACCTGTTGCATAATTGACACGGATTTAATGTATTGGGTTAGTTATCAATTTTCAAGCATATTTGAATAAACCAGAATTGACCGATCAAAAGCTTGTTTACCTGAACGGTAATCGCTTTTTTAGAACAGAAGATTTAGCAGCTATTTTACCCAACGGCAAACTAGAAATATAGTTGGTATGTCTTGTCGGTTTCCTGGGGCAAACAATACTGATGCATTCTGGAACAATTTACGAGATGGGGTGGAATCAATTTCATTTTTTAGCAGTCGCGAAATTGAGTTAGAAGATCCCAACTGGATCGAACACCCCGGGAAGTTCTATATCATTGAGGAATAATTTCTGTTACTACATTACTACTACCACCTTCAATGGTAACTTTTTCATTTTCTAGTTGCCCAACTGCCCGAGGACCTCTAACATTAAATGGCGGGTCAACTTGACGATAAAATACGTTTCCTTGTGCTTCAAAAGTTTGATTTTCAAAGTACCAAGTTAGGCGATCGCTATTTAACTGAGCTTGATTGTTTTGTCCTACACCAATAACATTTCCTGATAAATTGAAGGTATTATTTTGAAAATTTCCTTGACCTTGATTAGCTTTCAAGACTACTTTTTCTTCTTGTTCTAATACTGTTATAGGTCCTGGAGAAATAATCAAATTTTGTGGCATATTCCAAGTAACTAACTCACTACTTATTTGTACTTTTGGGTCAGTTTGGAGTAGCTGCACGTTTTTCTTGAGAGTAGCTATTTTATTGCCTAAATCATATTCTGATTCGTCACCATAAGCACTGCCAATAACTTTTTTGTCTTCAAGTTGTTCAATTTTTATAGGTTGATTAGTCAGCAATTTTTTTTGCTCTATTTCCCAAAATAGTTGTTCTGTTTGTATTTTCAGCACAGGTTCTTTGACCATAGCTACTACTTGACCATAAAACTCTATTTTTTTTTCTTTACTAATAACTTTTGCTTTCTGAGCTGATGCTTGTATTAGTTCGTTACTACCTGTAATATTATTAGTGACAATAATAATTCCTGGTTCTGTCAACCATTCGAGTTGTTGTCCTCTAATAACTACTTTATTTTGAATATCAAATACTTCTATTTCATCTATCAGTATAATTTTGTTTCCATCTTGATATACTTCTCCTTGTAAAGCAGTAATTTTATAGGTTACTTTTCCGTCTTGAAATAATTCACCTTCAGGTTTTGTAACTCTTATTAATTCTTGATTTTCCAAATATGAAGCTCGTTTAGATTTTACTCGCCACAACATTTGACCTTCTTCTGATGCTTCTTCTAAAGTAACATCATTTAAAGTCAAGTCACTCTCTGGTGTCTGAGTAGGAATAGGTTGTTCCGATATATTTTCTTGAACTTGATTTTGTTGATTACAAGCAGTTATTCCTAGAAGTAAAGTTACTAAAATGAATAAAGATATTGATGAATTATGGAAAGAAGAAAAAGAATTATTTTGTTCGATCATAAAAAGTCTAAGTCTACAAGGATAGTAGTTATACCAATTTAATAAATGTTGGCTACAAATAGTTAGGATATTTCGTAAAGAGTCAACCCACCACTAATACCAAATTGATAAATGTTGGCTACAAATAGTTAGGATATTTCGTAAGGAGTCAAAACACCCCTAACCCCTCCCCTCCACCGGAGGGGAACTCAGTCGGACCGAGTCGTATGGGAATAGCTTCAATACCATTTTTCAGGTCGGAAGTCATCTTTTTTTGTCAAAGGGAATATTCTGAAAAATCTTTTTATTCCTCTTACTATTCATAACATTATTTTTTCACGCTTGGTATAACCCCTCCCAGGAGGGGAACGACCGAGTCAGCAGTCAGAATAAATGTAAGCATTTCCTGCGGAATACTGCGCAAACAGCGGTCAGCTATGAGCTATCAGCAATTAATGTTGGGTTTGCACAAAAAGCAACCTTTGAAATTGAGACAGAATAAAAGTTACTGCCAAAGTCCCCTTCCTAAACCTTAGAAGTAATTATTCATTATTAATTGCTAAAACGCTGACTGCTAATAGCTGAATGCTTACGAATAAATAGCTTTTATCCCATTTTTTAGGTTGTAATTTATCTTTTTAGTCAAAGGGATATATCCTGTAGATTCTTTTAATTACCCTTATTATTCATAACATTCTTTTATTTAGTTCTCTGTAGGGACGTTGTATACAACCTCCCCAATACTCCCCTACTCAAGAAAGTTTAGCAAACATTTATAAAAAACGCTATATACAAGTAAAAAAAACGTAAGTATTTCCTGCGGGATGCTACGCAAACGGCAATTAATTTTGGGTCTGCGTAAAAGCAGTTGAAAAATTGAGAAAGAATAAAAAGTTCCTGTCATGTGTCCCCTTCTCAAACCGGAGAAGTAATTATTAGACATCTCCAGAAAATAAATCTTTTAACTAGAGCAAGCTAAGGATACGAAAAATTCACCCTAAAAAATCCTTTTTCGTGCCTTTTTCATAAAAATATCTTACCTGTTGCCTGTTGCTTTCCGGAGCTGTTGCCTACTCCTGCAAAAAATCTATATCTTTTTCGGAGATGTCTATTCACTACTAATTGCTGAATGCTTACAAAAAAACTCAAGGAAAGTTTTTTAATTATGAGCAAAAAGTTTCCTGCTTTTACTAGGATAATACTCATTTTTTCCAACTTTCCTTGTAGTAAATAATATTCAATTTTTGCTTTAACTTACCGATTAAACCTAGAGTATATAACTCTCTAGTTATTAATCTACTAACATCAAAAAAAACTAACAAAACTTTGAAATTAATTATTGTTCTAGAGTTTGGTGATTTTTCTAAATTAAATTAGAACAAGTATTATCTTTAATCATGTTCTTCCATTAAACCTATAGCTGATAGGGGACGATAAGTATAACCAGGAGACTTAGAAGTTTTTTGGATGTCTTCTTTAATGTTTTCTAGATCTACATAACGGTCAGAAACATTAATTAAACTATCGCTAGTCATAGACCTAAGACTAACTACCTCGACCCGAACGCCCCGATAACTAACAGCATCTACAGCATAAGCTAAATCTCCATCTCCACTAACCAATATAGCAGTATCATAAGAGCCGACTAAAGCCATCATATCAACTGCTATTTCTACATCAAGATTAGCTTTTTTAGAACCATCCGGTAGTTGTACTAAATCTTTAGAAATGACACGATAACCATTACGACGCATCCACAACAAAAATCCTTGCTGTTTTTCATTAGTACGATCTACTCCTGTGTAGAAAAAGGAACGTAGAAGGCGAGAACCACCAGTAAGACGACAAAGAAGCTTAGTGTAATCAATTTCTATTCCTAACTGCAAAGCAGCATAAAATAGATTAGACCCATCAATAAAAATTGCTACTCTGCCACGATTTTCTAGAACTTGTTCGGGAGTAAATATCTCATTAATTTCTATTTGTTGATGATTCAACATGATTTTTAACCTCGGTTTTTTTTATTGAATAAAGAAATGGAATTCTTAACTCAGATATAATTTTTCAGCACAAAAAATAGACGATGTAATTTGAAAAAAACGATACTACAAAGAGCTTTTTAAGAAACAGTTTCTACCAGTTCTATTCTTTGAAAAATAGGTTGAGGTTGCCCAAGAATTTGATTTTTTGGTAAATCGCCCCAGCTTGCTTGTTTAACAAAAATTTTTGAACTATTAATTACTGATTTATCGTTAAAGTCATTTGAGAAACCTAGTTGCTGATAGATAGCATTGCTAATATTTGGAATTATTGGCGATAAAAGATAGGACGCTAGTCTAACAGATTCCAACACAGAATATAACACTTCTGCTAAGGCCTCTAACTGACCCTGCTTATATAGACTCCAAGGAGCAGTTTCGTCTATATATTTATTGCCAGTTCTAACTAAGGCCAGTACCGCTTCACAAACTTGACTAAAAGCTAAATCAGTATAAGCTTGAATAACTTGTTCGCCCAAACCCATACCTATTGTCTTAAGTGGATGAGTAACTTCTACTTCCTCACCGTGAATATCTGGAATTTGGCCTTTGAAGTATTTATGAGCCATTTTGAGAGTACGATTTAGCAGATTACCCAAGTCATTAGCTAAGTCAGCGTTTAGGACATTGATAAAGCGGGTTTCACTAAAATCACCATCAACTCCAAATTCTATTTCTTTAAGAAAATAGTAACGAACTGCGTCAGAGCCATACTTTTTTAGTAATTCAAATGGATCTAAAGTATTACCGAGAGATTTACCCATTTTCTTCCCATCCTTGGTCAAAAATCCATGTCCAAAAACATGATGAGAGATTGGTAAATCTGCTGACATTAGCATTGCTGGCCAATAAACAGCATGGAAACGCAGTATATCTTTACCAATTAGGTGTAGATTAATCGGCCACCACTTTGATAAAGCATTCTCTAGAGTAGGTTCACTATCAGGATCTAGGAGTGCTGTTACATAACCTAATAGAGCATCAAACCAAACATAGATAGTATGGCTGGGATCTACTGGTACTTGAAAACCCCAATCTACATTAACTCTAGAGATTGAAAAGTCTTGTAGTCCTTGGTTAACAAAATTTAAGACTTCATTACGACGACTTTCTGGTTGAATAAAATTAGGATTTTCTTGGTAAAAAGCTTGGAGTTTTTCCTGATATTTAGAAAGACGAAAGAAGTAATTTTCCTCATCGCGCCATTCTACTTTTTGGTTAGTATGAATCGGGCAATAGTTATCTTCTAGAAGTTCGCGCTCTTCTTTAAATTCTTCACAAGCTACGCAATACCATCCTTGTTGCTGACTTAAATAGATATCACCCCGGTCCCAAACTCTTTGGAAAAATTCTTTGACAATTAACTCGTGGTTAGATGCAGTAGTACGACTAAAACGGTCATATTGAATATTGAGTTGTTGCCAGAGAGACTCAAATCCTGATACCACTAAATCACAATGTTCTTGGGGGGATCTTCCTTTGCTCTGAGCTGTCCTTTGAATTTTTTGGCCATGCTCATCTGTGCCAGTAATCATCAGCACTGACTTACCTTGTAGCCTTTGAAAACGAGCTACCGTATCGGCGGCAATAGTTGTATAAGCACTGCCTATATGTGGTAGAGCGTTAACATAGTAAAGGGGAGTTGTAATTGCAAAGGTATCCTGAGTTTTATATGTGTTTTTCATGGAAAATCAGAGTAAAATACTATTGATTTGAACTGATTCTGGGTACAATCATAACGAGTCTAGTAGTATCGACCTATTTGATTTATACTTTGTTTAACTGGTTGTTTATTGACCTAGTCAACATCATTAATTAATAGAGCTGTAAAAGCCAATAAAGCCCCCTACCATAACAGTAATGCTGTTATTATGTTTTCCTGGACTTTCTCAAAGAAATTTTAACTTTTGGTATCCTAACGTTACTATCCTGAGAAAATATTTATGAGAGTCTAGAATTGACATACATAATTATTCAGAGGCAAGATGGGAGACCAAGCAAATAGTTTACTGCTGATTTCTCGTTTGTTCTTAGCTGCTATTGGCAGTAGAACTTTTGTTTATCATGCAGACAGGATTCCTTCAGAAGGAGGCATAATTGTTGTAAGTAACCATCGTAGTTTTATGGACCCTTTGTTACTTACAGTGGCCGTTAATCGACAAATTAAATTTGCTTGTCATCACTATATGGGCCAAGTGCCTGTACTACGAGAAATGGTTACTGGTTTGGGTTGTTTTCCTTTAGATAATTCGAGTCGTAGACAACAAGGTTTTTTCCGACAGGCAACACAGTTATTACAAGCGGAAGAAATGGTAGGAGTTTTTCCAGAAGGAGCTGCACCTATGGTTCGGTGTACTCCACCTAATTTGATTAGTGATTTTCAAAGGGGGTTTGCTCATTTGGCCTTACGCTCGCCAGTTACAAATTTGGCAATTTTGCCAGTGGCGATCGCTTCATCTGATGAGCAGTTAATTTCTTCGAGAATACCTTTGAAGTTGTTAAGTTTTTTTGATCCTTCAGAACCTTTATTTAATCAACCTGGATGGCATCCAGCGATAGTTTATCAGCGTTCTAATATCATGTTTGGTCGCCCGTTTTGGGTTAAGTCTTCCCACCGTCAGCAATATTATGGAAAGTACGCTAAAGAGTTAGTCAACAATTTGACTGATTATGTTAGCCAAGAAATTGCTAATTTACTTATAGAAGGTTGTATTTAAGGATTAAACCTTTAGATTTTACTTGATTTATCTCTCTATTTTATTCTAGAAACTAATATAAAAAATTGCTCTTATTCATTAATAAATTTAATAATTAAATAATTGAATTTTGTTTTCCCCAAAACTACTATATTGTTAGTTAAGTCAGACCAGTGCCACTACGCGGAAGTTAAAAGTCAAGAGTATTCATTTGTAATTGTTTTAGGATTTTTTAACTGGTCAGTTGTTTCCGCCATCCTGCACTAGGCGAATCTTAAGTAATAATTAGGTAGTTCGTAGAAAAAAAATTCTAATCTATAGATATAAAAGCTAAATGATAAATTACTCAGAAATATTAACTGTTAATCATTAAATTATCAATCATTAATTACTTTTTATTTGTATTCAATCATGCAAGTGGCAAATAGCCAAATTAGTTTTTTAAGGCCAACTACACCTAGACCAGAATTACCTCTATTGATTTTCTTGCCTGCTATGGATGGAACAGGTAAATTGTTGCGATCGCAACAGTCCAGATTATCAAGTGCTTTTGATATTCGCTGTCTGAGTATTCCACCCAACGATCTATCGAGCTGGAAACAGTTATTAGAAAAGACAGTAGAGTTAATTGAAATAGAAAGAGAGGCAATACCGGAAAGACCAGTTTACCTATGTGGAGAGTCTTTTGGTGGATGTCTAGCACTAAAAGTTGCTTTTACTACTCCTGAATTATTCAACAAGCTGATTTTAGTCAACTCAGCCTCCTCATTTAGTCAACAACCTTTAGTCAAATATGGCTCATATCTAACTCAATACCTACCAAGCTATTTGTATAGATTATCGGTGACAGGGACTTTACCATTTTTAGCAGCTCTTGGCCGGATAGAAAGGGCAGAACGTCAAGCCTTACTAGAGGCCATGCAGTCAGTTTCTCAACAGACCTCAATCTGGCGATTAGAATTAATGCGTTCATTCCAGGTAGACAAGAATCAACTAAAAAAATTAAAAAAACCTGTATTAGTTATTGCTAGCGCAGCCGACAGACTATTGCCATCTATATCACAAGCTAAGTTTTTAGTCAAGCACTTGCCTGAAGCTAAAATGGTTATTCTGCCAAATAGTGGTCACGCCTGCTTGCTAGAAACAGACGTGGACTTCTACACAATTATTCGAGATCGATGGGGCAGCGAGTTAGTTGGAGCAGAGAGAAACATAGTATCTACTACACAAAAGATCGCTACAACTTAACTTTCTAGTGCAGGATAGCGAAAATAACTAACCAGTTAAAAAGGTTCAAAAGCTTTTACAATAACCTTCCTTCCCTTCTGCCTCCTGCCTTCTGCCTCCTGCCTTTTTGCACTAATTTAAACTTAGCCACTTTTGAGCATTTAGACGTTGAATCACGCCAAACACTAATAAACCCAGAGTAATTTTACGCTCATCAATTAAAAAAGGTTCCAGAGTAGCAGGTTTTGCGCCATTGTCTGCACAAGAAAAAGCTCTGGGGCCTTTAATATCTTTTTTAGGAAAATAAACATTGAACTGACGCTGGCCCTGTTTAAACTTACCCATCACTTGCCAACATTCTTCAGATGAACTGAGGCCAACCATAGGTAATTTCTGTTTGACTAGGTTCAAGTCCAGGTCGTCAATACCTTGCTGAGTTAGAGCTTCTTGTAAAGCTGGCAAATAATCTTGCTGCATAAACTCCGCAAAAGGCTTATCTTCCACAGCAGGGGGCTTTTCTTTTTTTACCTTGCCTCCAGCAGGCTTAGTTTCAGATTGTTGAGCTTCTTTTTCTTCAGCCATAATGCTTCCTTAATTAAATTTCTGCATAAGCTCGTTCTACTAAACGACGAGCCAGGGTTTGAACTCCTGTATGTTCATAATAATTGGTACTCACATCTAGGAATGCAGCCAAATAATCCAATTTATCATCGCTAAATTCTACAAAACCTTGCAGACTATTGGCCACATTATGGGGAGTAATGCCCCGATCGCTGACAAAATCTCCCATCCAGCCAGAAACGGAACCGAAAGCTTCCCCGATAAAGCCTAACTTACTGTCTTTACCATCCCCAGGAATAGCATCTTCCATTTCCCTAAAACCTTCGTTTTCTTCTAGGTCTGAGGGGGATAGTTGTTCGATCCATTCTGAAACTGCTTGTAAAAAGTCTGGCCCAAGGGGAATTAAACCATCAAAACAAACTAAGGCTGCTAACCGCATCAAAGATTCCCCACTATAATCACCCAAAGCTCCTACAAAATCACCAATACTATCTCCGGGAATGCCATTGATAGAGCAAAAACCTAATAATTCTGCAACTACTTTTAGAGATAGATCGATAGTTTGGGCTTTTCCTGGTTTAGGAGTGAGGCTAGTTAACAAACCTCCGACCAGAGGTATTTTATCTCCAACCATATTAGCTAGAGTAGCCGCACCTACAGCACGACCTGCTCCACTGACAGTTTGGTATAGCCACAAAGCACGTTGATATCCTTGAGCTTTGTCATTGAATAGAATTACAGCGCGATCGCCTATTTGCTGAATTAGGTCTTCATCGTCTTCCCCAGTTACAGTGCGGATGGTATTTTCAAATCCTACCAAGTTATCCCATTCTCCAGGGACAACAAAGTCTAAGGCGCGTAAGGCTTTAATTGTAATATTGTCAGTGGGCAGTTCATCTACTAATTCAAAGATTGGTTTACTCATTTGTATGTTGCTCCTTTGGTTAATTAAAAAGTTAAAATTTGAAAGTTATAGCGCTTTGCGCAGGTAACAGGCAATAGGGGAAATAAAAAACTGTTTGCACAAGCATTCCGTAGGAAATCTTATGAGACTTTTAGCTATTGGGTAGTTCCTGCAATTGGTAAATATACCAGCGCGCACTGCTATAACATAGGAAGACTATGTTGTTTTAGTTTGAGGGCAGAATTTTTTATTTGAGGCTTGATAGACCACTTAGATTAAATTTTTGTAGCCATGCTTCGCGATCGCTGGCGGTAAATGAGGCATCTTTTGATTGAGCTTTTACCTGGAAACGATTATCTACTAATACCGCAGTGGTAGTTTTGCCTTGTTCAACTGCTGGATATCCTCCTATTTCCTTGCTACTATTTTGGAATTTGTTGGCTGCTGCAGGGGAAGCGGAGATATCATTGATAGACATGACTGCTACTTCTTGACCACCTTTTTTGAGACTTGCTTGAGCAAAACCTTTTTTCTCTTGAGCATAGTTTAGTTTATAGTCGCCACTTGATGATGGGAAGTATTTGTTGAGACTACCGCCAGATACTTGTTCAGCTTGGGAAGGACGTTCTGTTTTGCTTTGTTGCTGGGCCTGGTCAAAACGACTTGGTTGTTTGGTTCCACCACAAGCAGATGTCAATAGTAATAGGCAGATGAATATTGGGGTTATTATTTTGGCTAATCTACGGCTGTATATCATTTTTGTTTCTCCTTAAATCATATATTTGAGATTGCTAGTATAATTTTCTCTTAAAATTGTACTATTCGTATTATTTTTTCTGATGGCCTAATATTATGTTTGGTTAAATACTTATACTTTGGAGAAAGGAAGGCAGAGGGCAGCTATGCTGAAGGCAGCTATGCTGAAGGCAGAAGGGAATATTGGTTCAAAGAGATCAGGTTTTTTATAACTGATTATCCGAACATGATATAATATAAAAATTTTCCAAATTCGATCGAATGTTTTATTTTTCAATTCTAGTGGTTCTGGTCAATTTTTAACTAAATCTTAAATCTGATGACTGATTTTGATGCACAGCCTGTCTTTGTATAGATGAAGTTGATTGTGAGTAATTTTTCGATCAGCACAAGTACTATAGTTGTGAACTATGGCGATCGTATAGATTAGTTTGATTTTGATTAATATCATGTCTGGATAATTAGTGATCAAAAAACTTTCTTCTTCAACTCCAGTTCTTTCTCTTCCTTCTTCTTTCTTTCCTCCTGACTTCCCCTCCTGGGAGGGGCTCGCGGGTGGTTTGACTCCTACTGTATTCTGCTTACGACTATGAACCCAAATCCAATTGAAATAGGCGATCGCCAACCTTACTGTTATCTCAAACAAGTTGCCATAGCTTACCAAATTTATTCTGTCGGCGATGGCATCGACCGTTCTGCTGTCTGATACCATTTGTGCGTTCCAATTGTTGTGTATGGTCTTTACTAATTAGGCATTTGTTGAGGTTGAATGTTTTCTACGATAGTACAGCGTGTCAAAGAAACTAAGAAACTATACACCAGGCAAATAAACCACACGGAAACCTCTGTTATTGTTGCAGAAGTCGGCATCGCCCCAGAGACGGAAGGTACTCCGACAATTCCAAGGTTCATCCTCCCAATACCCACCACGAAGCACTCGTATCTTAATATCTCCTCCAGTCTCCCAAGCACTACCATCATTAGGCGCACCTTCATAGTTATCGTGTCTAATATCCTGACACCACTCCCACACATTCCCGTGCATATCATATAAACCAAAAGCATTAGGAGGAAAAATCCCCACATCAGTTGTCTCTCCTCGATATTCACCTTTGGGAGCATCGCCATAAGTATAGTTACCATTATAGTTAACTAAATCAGTCGTTATAGTTTCCCCAAAATAAAACGGTGTGGTTGTACCAGCACGACAAGCATATTCCCATTGACTCTCACTGGGTAGTTTGTAGGTTTTCCCAATTTTTTTGGATAACTTTTGACAAAATTTTATAGCATTGTGCCATGTTACAGTTTCTACAGGGCGCTTTCCTCCTTTAAAGTGAGAGGGGTTTTCACCCATAATAGCTTGATATTGGTCTTGAGTAATAGGGTATTTACTCATATAAAAAGGTTGCAAAGTAACTTCATGTTGGGGAGTTTCACAATTATCTGTTTCTACTTGATTTTCTGGGGAACCCATAACAAAACTACCCCCAGGAATAGAAACCATTTCCAACATTATACCTTTACCCAAATCTTCAGTAAAAAATACTGCTTCATGGGAACTACGATTAATTTCTTCACCTTTGCTATTTACCGTTATTACATCAAATGGTTTTGGTGCAATTGGTTTCAGAACTAACTTCACTTTTAAATTTGCATCTGGTTTTCCTTTAGTAATATAGAGATTACCTTCCCCCTCGAAATTAAAACCTACTTCCACCTCAGCTTGTTCAATTTCCATATCTTTATTAATTTCTTGCCAAGCTTCAGCAATAGGACGACTAATACTAACTAATATAGGTTTAACTTGTGCAAAACTAGATTTAACATCTTTAGCAACATTAGTAGAAATCGGCTTTGCTTCATTATCTGGAACTTCAGCTTCAACCAAAATCCCATCTTCCAGTTTAATTAGTCTGGTGGCCATGTATGTTGATTCCTGAATTTAACTGCTATTCTATTCAAGCACATCACAGTAATTTGCTCTATGAATTTAGAATAATACCAATTTGATAACTATTTGTAGCAAACAGTTATCAAATTGTTATTACACACATTATTCTTCTACTTCCATTTCTTTGATTTTAAGTTCTTGACCTTTAATAATATCGATTTCCACACTATTACAAATATGACAAACGCCGAATGGTTGCTCAAGGGGAATTTCTGCTCCACATTGACGACATTTTCCTAAACCGGGAATTTTGATAATTTCTAATTTTGCACCTTCTAAAACAGTACCTTTACTACAAACGTCAAAACAAAATTCAATCGCATCAGGCATAATGGCAGAAAGTTTACCTATTTCTAAAGTGACTCGTTTGACTGATTTATCCTGAGCATTTTCGGCAACTATGGCAACAATATTTTGAGTAATTCCTAGTTCGTGCATATTTACATAATTTTTCCAGTTTTTCAGGTAATTATTAAGCGAACAATTCGGGAATAAGCAGAGAATTTTCAGCTTCAAAAATTCAGTCCCAGACTATTTATATTGACTGATGAAAAAACTATTTTCTCTCTCCCAAAAAAATCTCAGTAGTAGGCGGTCGCTCACCACATTTTTTAACTACAAAAGTTCATCAGGGTTAATACCTCTTTCCCTGAGAATTTCTGCTAGTCGGTCAGCACGTTGTTTTTCTTGTTCAGCACGTTGTTTTTCTTGTTCGGCTCGTTGTTTTTCCTGTTCGGCTCGTTCATCTCCAGTTAACAAAATATTCCCCGAATCATCACACCAGCGCAACCAATCAAATTCTTTTTCTTCAAAAATACCATGCCAAATTGTTAAACCTAATCCCACTTGAGACAAATATAAATTCCCTAGCTCTACATAACTATTACCTCGTAATTCATATACTCGTAAAATAGTTTCCCCAAGTTGTTTAAGTGGGTCAAAAATGACATAATAACCAACCGCAGCAAAAGCATAATCTTGTAATTTACTACCTAGTTCATTACCGATTTTATTAGAGACAATTTCGATAGCTACTTCTGGAGGTTTACCAAAAGAAAATACAAAATAAGAACGATTCTGTTTTTGACTCCAATCTTCGGGTACTTTGACTCGTAAACTGAGGAGAACGTCTGGTACGAGGGGTGGTATTTTATTGCCGTAAAAAAGCCCGACATTCGCAGTTGCTAAAAATGGTAAGTCTGTTGAAAAAGAACTATATAAAGTAGTAGTTAATAGTCGTTGTTGTTTCTCAGTAATTAAATGATCTACAGGAGTATCATCCTCAGTAATAACATCACTAATATCTGGTTCTAAAAATTCAAAATCTTCTGGTTGCTTTTTGAAACTTTTGAGGGATGACTCAATATTTGTTTGTGTTGGTAATGTAGACATAATTTTTTTCCTTATCTGTGATTACAGCAGTTTTCTAGTTGATGAGTTACAAAGTTTTATTGCTCTAAGGAACAGGGAATTTAACGAAGTCAGAAGTCAGAAGTTAACCCACCCCTAGCCCCTCCCAGGAGGGGGAGGGGAAGTAGGGGATTTGATCCCCGCTCCAAAAATATTTGGCCTTAAAAAAAAGGGTTGCGCGACCCAATTATTTTGATAAGAATAGTTCTATAAGTGTACCTCACTATCCTCAAAAGTGCTTTCATTAATTGATAATTGATAATGGATAATTGATAATTACCTCTGGTTAAAACCGAGAGGATTGAATATCAGGAAATATTATTTCTTTTTTCCCCTTAAAAGGGTAGGCTTTAAACCAGAATTATTTAATTATTAATTATTAATTGTTGAAATACTGCCACAAAGCATCAACTTTATCTGGTGCACAAATATCCTCACTTGTTAATTATACAAAATCTTGTAAACGACGATTTTAAAAAAGTTCTAGCAACTTTAATTATTTCTGCTTCTGGATAATTAGAATGAACCCAAATATTAACTTCAAACGAATTTATTACGGTTGACTGAAGTAAGAATTTAACCAGATGATACTTATCGGAAAATCCAGGAAGTTATTGATATTTATTAATTTCTATAATTTCAATTTTAGCATCAAAAAAAATTGTCATGTTCTTCAAATATTCAGGTTGTGAACTTCAAAAATTTATATTAAATCTATGGTAGTCCTGTACATACAGCCTAAATTAGTTCATTATGTCATCTATACCTTTAATATATAACCTTCTGACATTTTCTTTTAAAGTAGTAAAATTAGGTTCCTTTAGAGAAGTTCTGAGTAACGGGGTTTTACTGTTTTCATATTTATCTAAATATTCATGTACATATGAATCTTCACCAGCAACCATCTTACTGAAAGAACGCTGTCTATGAAGTTCTGACTTAGGAATATAGTGTTTAACATAAACTAAGACAACTTCATTTCCTGTTAAGTATCCTTCAAATCCAGGAGAAAATTGTTTATCTTTATAAGTTATACCAAGACCTGAATTAGAAAATGTTAAATTTTTCCAGTCTATTTCTGGTTGTTTAGTTCTTGCTTTATCTCCTAAAATAAGAAGCCCTAATTTTGGATTATCTTCAGGTATCACAGAGTAAAGCTCTTCAAACAAATCATAAACAATATCATAAACTTTATCAAGAAACTTATGAGCTACATTTATAAATAACCCATCTTTTATATTACTTGATGCTTTATGTTTAATTCTATCTATCAAAAAATTTTCATTAGACTGTTGATTTTCTGATTCTAAAATATCTGTTAAAGCATTTCTAAGAGCAGGAATAGACTGCCAACGAGAACTTATCATTTCTATAAAAGCTGTATCAAAAACCATATTAATTCTTAATAGTATGTGTTCTGGTAATTTTGATAATTTCTCTTGAGCTTTTTCAGTTTGATGTGGTTTGTTTCGTTCTTCATCATAAAGATAAATAGGTTCTTTTCCTGTTATTAGAAAAAATAAAATACCACAAATTTGTGTTATATCTGACCTTGGGTCTCTTTGTAAACCACTTTCTCGTCTATGCTCTGGAAGAAACAAAAACCTATTTCCTACATCCTGTCCTATAGGTGTCACATTTATATCATCTTCTTTGTTGAAAGATAGACCAAAATCTATTAGGAATGGAGTGTCAATATTGTTATCTTTAACAATAATATTGGTAGGCTTAATATCTCTATGGACTATATCTTTTTCATGGCAAAATTCAAGAGTTTTTAATAAATTAAGTGTCAAATTTATCGCATCAAATACATCCATTATCCCCTTACTTATGAAGTCATATAGAGTACTTCCTTCTATAAATTCAATTACCATATAGAGAGGGAAATCTTTATCTCGAAAATACTGGGAATTTGAATCAATTAACTTTGGTATATTAGGGCAATCTAATACATTTAGTCTCTCTATAGCAGTTACTTCAATGTGCATCCTTGAACGCCTTTCAAGACTTTCTTGGTTTTTAAGCTTCTTGAGTATATATTTGCCAGGAGGAAACAAATCGTTTTTAGGTTCTACTAGAAAAATCAGACCTTGACCTCCACTACCAATTTGCTTTTGTTTAGGAAGTTTCCAGTCTTCATCCCAAGGTTTTTTCTTGCTCATAAATTTTAGTATTAATAGAAAAAAGCTTATTATTTATACCACAACATTGTTGAGAGCTACCCTGTTTAACTTCAGTAATTTTTACTGAGGTTAGATTTATGTTTATTAGCAAAGCAGAAGCACAAAAAGCTTTTGGGTGATAATGGTTGTCATGTTTGTTATACGTTCAAAATATGTCTTCAAATTGTACATCTTTCTGTTCCGGAATAGTTTTTAACAAATTCTTGGCAGTTGGTCTCCTACTAACATATCCACAAGAGGAAATGTCTAATAGTCGTTGAATTTTAGGAGGGGTTGCTCATCCCCTTTCTGTTCCGGAATAGTTTTTAACAAATTCTTGGCAGTTGGTCTCCTACTAACATATCCACAAGAGGAAATGTCTAATAGTCGTTGAATTTTAGGAGGGGTTGCTCATCCCCTTTCTGTTCCGGAATAGTTTTTAACAAATTCTTGGCAGTTGGTCTCCTACTAACATATCCACAAGAGGAAATGTCTAATAGTCGTTGAATTTTAGGAGGGGTTGCTCATCCCCTTTCCGTTCCGGAATAGTTTTTAACAAATTCTTGGCAGTTGGTCTCCTACCAACATATCCACAAGAGAAAATGTCTAATAGTCGTTGAATTTTAGGAGGGGTTGCTCATCCCCTTTCCGTTCCGGAATAGTTTTTAACAAATTCTTGGCAGTTGGTCTCCTACTAACATATCTACAATACGCTCGGTGCCAAAAGTGGTTTGCAACAGTAAAATTCCTGGAGGAGAAGCAATAACTTCGCCCACAATAGCAGCATCAATACCCGCAGGATGAGATTTCATTGCAGCTAAAACAGTTTCCGCTTTTTCTCCAGGAACCACTGTCACTAACTTACCTTCATTAGCAAAATATAAAGGGTCGAGACCGAGAATTTCACAGACTCCCTGCACCTCCTCCCGCACTGGTAGGGAAGATTCAAAAATTCTTATCCCTACTTCGGAACTCATGGCAAACTCATTTAATACTGTTGCCACACCACCACGGGTAGCATCTCGCATTGCCCTAACTTCCGGACAAACATCCAGAATATTATCAACCAAACCATTCAAAGGTTGAGTATCGCTTTTGACTTCCGTTGCTAAAGCTAGGTCTCCACGGGCGATCGTAATAGCTGCTCCGTGGTCGCCGAGATAACCATTTACAATAATGGCATCCCCTGGTTGAAGATTTTGGGCAGAAATAGAAACGCCGGAGCGAATTACACCTACCCCCGCAGTATTAATAAATAATTTGTCCGCAGCACCTCGGTGAACAACCTTTGTGTCTCCAGTGACAATTTTCACTCCGGCGACATCTGCTGCAGTTTTCATACTTTTGGCTATTTCTCGGAGGGAGTCAACAGGGAAACCTTCCTCAATAATTATTCCGCAGGAGAGATATAAAGGTTTTGCTCCACTTACTGCTAGATCGTTAACAGTACCGTTGACTGCCAGTTCGCCGATATTGCCTCCGGGAAAAAAGATGGGGTCAACTACATAAGAGTCGGTGGTAAAAGCAAGTCTGTCTCCTTGAGCAGTAAAAGTTGCCAGGTCAAATGTTGCTTGGTCTTCTAGTTGAGATAGGGTGGGGTTATCAAAGTTGCCGACAAAAATATCTTCTATGAGGTCCCGCATTGCTTTACCACCGCTACCGTGGGCGAGGGTAACGTTGGTGTCGCGTACTTTTGTCTGGCGACGTCGCGCTTGTTCGATTTTTTGAAATAAAGAATGTTGTTTGGGTGTCATTTCAGTTATCAGTTATCAGTTATTAGTTAAATTAAATGATGTAGACATAATTTTTTTTAATTACCTTTTCTTTTGCGAGTTTAATACCCCACCATTAACGATAGTGCTTAAAAATGTTTGGGGTTTTAATTCATAAGGAATTAGACCTTCTGCCTTCTGCCTTCTTCAATGAATTTCCAGGCGACATAATCTCACTTTTTCTATTATCTTGGCTCCCATTTTTTCGTAAAAATTAATACCTTGAGAATTATTAATATTCACAGTCCAATCAATTCTACCGCAACCTGTTTCTTCAGCTATTTGACACAGACGAGTCATTAAAGCTTTACCAATTTTTTGACCTCGGTATTCTTCTTTTAAATACAAATCATCTAGCCAAATACCAGGTTTAGCTAAAAAGGTGGAATAAATTCGATGATAACTAGCAAAACCTACAACATTACCTCCTACTTCAGCTAATAAAATATAAGTTAGGGGTATTGGGCAGAATAAATCTTTCTTTAATTGCTCACTTGTTGCTTTTAAAGATTCGGGACAGCCGTCAAATTCTGCTTTTAAATACAGCAATTCCATAATTGTTTTTATATCATTGGGAACTGCATCTCTGATTACTATGTCTTGATTCAGCATAATTTTTAAACGGTAATTTGAACTAGCTATCAGCTTGGACGTTCCGGAATGCGACCCTTGTCAACATTTAGCTGGAGCGCTGAAAAATCAAGGGTTTAAGTCCCACAAGCTTATTTGAAAAATTAGTGGTGCGCCTTTTATGGGGGTTTGTAGACGTGGAGCGACTTCTATTGAGTATCCCCCATTATACACCTTGAGAAGCTGATTGCTGATTGCTCATTGCTGAGTGCTACTTCAAAATAATTAATTGCTGACTTTTTCAAATTAACCGTCAATTTTTTCCAGGCAAATTAACTATTATTTTCTACTTTTTCTGCATGACGACCGGGATGTTTATCAATATGAAGTTGACCGCCAACTGCCCAATTTTCTCGACTAAATTCGTCGATATGAACTGTCACCCATTCTGGCTTTGTTCCTAAAGTAGAAACAACAGTATCAGTCACAGCTTTTGCTAGTTTACGCTTGAGTTCAATTGAATGACCATCAGCAATTTGAATAGTTATAAATGGCATGGTTTTTTCCTCCTATTTTACTAATATATATAGAACCACTATTGAATCTATTAGACATCTCCTCTAAAAGAGGGAGTAGGAACGTTGTATGCAACGTCCGTACAGGGAAATAATTGATAATTTATGTGCGAAAATTGATTTTATTTTTGATTATTGGAGATGTCTATTTGATATTAAAATTAAATACTTTATCTTCTTCCTTCTTCCCTCTTCCTTCTTACCTCTTCCTTCTTCCTTCTTATCCTTATTTGATATTAAAACTAAATACCTTATCTTCTTCCTCTCTTGGTGCGCATTCCCTTGCGTCTGCCGCCGACGCGGGGTCGCACCGCTTCTTCCTTCTTCCCTCTTCCTTCTTAAACAACCTTCCATATTTATAATAAGCAGCACAAGCACCTTCTGAGGAAACCATACAAGTGCCTATAGGATTTTCTGGAGTACAAGCAGTACCAAATACTTTACATTGCCAAGGTTTCAAAACACCTTTGAGAATTTCCCCACATTGGCAAGCTTTAGCATCAGCAACTTTTTTATTCGGCACGCAAAACTTAATTTCCGCATCAAAACAAGCATAAGCATCAGTAATTTTTAACCCAGACTCAGGAATATCTCCCAAACCACGCCACTCAAACTTATCCCGCACTTCAAATACTTTGCCCATTGCTTCCAGTGCTACCTTATTACCTCCTTCTTTCACCACACGACTATATTGGTTTTCTACCTCGCAACGACCTTCTAGCATTTGCTGTAATAACATCCAGATAGACTGCAAAATATCCAGAGGTTCAAATCCTGATACTACTAATGGTTTACGATATTTTTCCGAAATTACGCGGTAGGGTTCGGTACCAATAACCATACTCACATGACCAGGTCCAACAAAACCTTGTAATTCTAAATCTGGGTTACTCAATAATGCTTCTAAAGCAGGTACAACCAAAACATGATTACTAAAAATACTGAAGTTTTCAATACCTTCCGCTTCTGCTTGCAAAATAGTTAAAGCTGCACTGGGGGCAGTAGTTTCAAAACCTAAACCAAAGAAAATCACCTCTTTGTCTGGATTTTCCTGAGCTATTTTCAAACTATCCAGGGGAGAATAAACCATCCGAATATCTGCACCTTGAGCTTTTGCCTGCAACAAACTTTTTTGAGAACCAGGCACCCGCATCGCATCGCCGAAAGTCGTAAAAATAACACTGGGTTTTTCCGCCAGAGCGATCGCATCATCTAATCTACCCCTGGGCATTACACAAACCGGACATCCAGGGCCATGTATTAGTTCGATATTATTAGGA
>NZ_JAAHGH010000028.1 GCF_010672525.1 Okeania sp. SIO2B3
CACCCACACAACTGAGATTCCGAGCAGCTTCCGCCACTACTGCCTTTGCTCCCATATATGGGTCTAGATAAACTAAACGAGAATTGCAGTCTACCGTCGCAGCAACACCAGAATTTGATGGTGGGAGAAAATCAGGAGGTAGCAATCAATGCCTACCAAAAAGCCTTGCAAGTTTTCACTCGTGAAGTAAATCCTGTCAGTTGGGCAGGTATTCAAAACAATTTGGGTCTTGCCTATAGGGATAGAATATCTGGCAACAAGGTAGAAAATCAGAAGACAGCGATCGCTTTCTTTCAAGAGGCACTACAAGTGTACACTCCGGAAGCAGATCCGATTAACTGTTTAAATACTTCTCGGAATCTAGGCAATCTCCACTTCAGCAAAGGCAATTGGCAAGAAACCATTGATGTCTACGAACAAGCCATAACCGCAGTAGAACTTAGTTGTAGTTGGGCAAGTGATGAAAATCGCCGCCAAGAGATTATGGCAAAAGCAATAGCAGTTTATCAAAGACAAGTACAAGCTTATATTAATACCGAACAATGGGATGAAGCTATCGAAACAGTCGAACGCAGCAAAGCCCGCAATTTAGTCGAACTCCTTGCCAACCGTGACCTTATCCCTAAAGGCAACGTTCCTCAAGAGATAATCACTAATTTAAGGCAACTACGAGGGAAAATTCTCTCACTGGAAAGAGAGTTACAAGTAGTTATAGACAAACTGTCTGGAAATATGGGCGCTCGATTACAACAGCAGCGACTACCATTAGAGGAGTCACGGAAGCAACTACAGCAAGGTATAGAGCTGTCACGCCAGCAGCTAGATGAGCTACTCAAGCAAATCAATGATCGCTACGACTCCAGTTTCAGTCTAACTCAGAAAGTAAAAACTATTCCTTTCAGAGATATTCAGAGCCTCATTGATGAACGCACTACCATTATTGAGTGGTATCTGACAGAAGATGAAATTATTACCTTTATTGTCACCAGTCACGATCAGTATCCCATAGTTATGCCATCCTCTCGCAAAAACCTAGAAATTTTAGCAAATTGGCATCAAGAATACCTTAATGCTTACAACGAACAAAAAAGCCAATGGATAAACAATCTATTCACTCGTCTCACCGACCTCGCTCAAATACTCAATCTTGATAGTATCCTTGCTGAAATAGATGCTATATTTGATAAACAAGGAGTTAAATGCGATCGCCTAATTCTAATTCCCCACCGTTTCCTCCATTTATTTCCACTCCACGCCCTACCCCTATCAAACTCTAATGAAGAGCTACTTCTAGACCATTTTGCAAGAGGAGTAAGTTATGCTCCAAGCAGCCAGTTGTTGAAACTAACAAAACAACAACACCGCCCCGAATTCAATAACTTATTTGCCATCCAAAACCCTACTCGACTTGATGGAAAACCTTTGCTTGGCT
Source organism: Okeania sp. SIO2B3 (assembly GCF_010672525.1). Classification (GTDB taxonomy): domain Bacteria; phylum Cyanobacteriota; class Cyanobacteriia; order Cyanobacteriales; family Microcoleaceae; genus Okeania. The sequence continues at coordinate 1,433 of NZ_JAAHGH010000028.1, forward strand.
CCAAACTAGAGGTTAATAAAATTCGACAATATTTTGACCCTAACGATAGCATCGTTCTAGCAGAAGCAGAAGCAACAGAAGCAAATTTGAATCAAAACAAAGAGCAACTCCGCTCTGCTCACTGTCTCCACTTTTCCTGTCATGGCGAGTTCAAATTTGAATCCCCCCTAGAATCTGCTCTACTTCTCAGCGACCCTGAAGGAAAGTTGAAAGCAGATGCAGACCTAACCTTGTACAAAATCTTTAAACTCGACCTGAGTCAATGTCGTATAGTCAGCTTTTCTGCTTGTGAAAGTGGGATGACTCTTTCGGGAAACAAAGAAGATGCTGACTTACCCAGCGGCTTAGATGAATATATAGGTTTACCAAGTGGCTTCCTATATGCAGGTAGTCCGAGCGTTGTTAGCACCCTCTGGACAGTAGACCCCATTGCTACAGCTTTGTTAGTTATCAAATTCTATAAAAACCTGAAACAACTACCAACATTAGGAGATGGGGATGTTTCAACAGCTTTGATTAAAGCTCAATACTGGTTGCGAACACTCAACAGTCAAAAATTAGCAAGAATTCAAAAAAACAAAAGATTTAAGCTTTTGATAGCCCAAATCTTTGAAAACAATAAGAGCGATCGTCGCAAATTCAATGATTCACTATATGCTGCCATTAACCTACCAGACCGCCAACCCTATCCTTTTGCTAACCCCTATTATTGGGCAGCTTCTGTAGCTACAGGAACTTAGGTATTAGACTCGTAAGATTTGCAGAATTTTTCGATCCCTTCTTCCTGGATATAAACCGCCAATGGAGTAGCAATTAGTCCCGCTACTATAGGTGGACATCCCAGTAATCCAGCCAAGAAATCAGCTATTATTGGTATAAATCTAGGGAAATATTTTTCTCTCAACGTTTGATAGTTTTCCTGACAGATGTAATCACGACATTGCTGAAGTATGCTAGTAAACCAACGCAGGTCTTTATTATCTTGTACTCCTTGAATGCCATTGCGGGTGGCTATTGATTCAGCAGCATCAGCTAAATCACCATCGCACTCTTCGATTACTTCAAGAGCTTCTAGAGCTTCTGCATTATCTGCTAGCTCGGAACGTAAGTTTTCAATCTGTTCTAGTGTAAGTTTCATCATAGAGTTCTTCTAATTTACTTACTTAATTTTACTACACCTTTATGATATGATAAGTTAATAACTAGAGGAATTACTCATGCAGCAAATACTCCCCTTTTAACCACCAATAATTTATAGGAAAATAACTGATGACAACTCAAGAATTAATTGATTTAAGGACTTGCATTATGGAAGGCAGAAATCACGATGCTTTAGCAATTATTGATGAACTGGATGCCATGAGTAAAAAAGACACGCTTTTCAAAATAGATTCTTATTTAACTGTGGTCTTAATTCACTTAATAAAAAATCAGATTGAAGGGCGATTAACTAATTCCTGGGCAGCATCAATTCGGGCTTCGATTAGAAAAATCAAAGACTTGAATTTGAAGGAAAATAAAACCTCTTATTACATTAAAGAAGATGAATGGGATGAGATGTTAGAAAATGCTACAGAATTTGCTATTGGTGATGCCAGCGTGGAGGTTGAAAATGGTGCTTACAGTCCGTTTCAACTGGAGGAAATGGTAGATAAAAATTCTGTAGTCGCAACTGCTAAGAGTTTTTTGGCCTTAACTTACGCTTATTCTACTAAAGATTTGTTGGCAGTTATTGACGATAATTTGACTTTATTACCTGGTGGGGAAGATTGGAAATTTGGCAGGAGAAATAAACAGCATTTTTAATTGTTAATTTCAGGAGGGAAAAAACTGATGACAACTCAAGAATTAATCGATTTAAGGACTTGCATTATGGAAGGCAGAAATCACGATGCTTTAGCAATTATTGACGAACTGGATGCCATGAGTAAAAAAGACATCATCAGAAAAATCAAATCCTATTTAATTGTGATGTTAATTCACTTAATTAAAAATCAGGTGGAAGGACGTTTAACTAATTCCTGGGCAGCATCCATCCGCAATGCAATTATTGAAATTCAAGACTTGAATTTGAGGCCAAATAAAACCTCTTATTTTATCAAAGAAGATGAATGGGAGGAAATATTAGAAAATGCTATAGAATCTGCTATTGATAATGCCAGTGCGGAGGTTGAAAATGGTGTTTACAGTCCGTTTCAACTGGAAGAAATGGTGGATAAAAATTCTGCGATCGCAACTACCAAGAGTTTTTTGGCCTTAACTTACAGTTCTTCTGCTAATAATTTGTCAGCTATTATTAAGGATAATTTGACTTTATTGCCCGGTGGAGAAGATTGGAAATTTGGTAAGAGGAATAAATAAGGGTTTTATAAAAAAAAGCGATCGCTTCCATTATAATAAGTAAGCATGACCTAGGAATAGCTGACTGCTAATAGCTGTTTGCGCAGCAGTCCGCAGGAAATGCTTAATAATTAGAGGAGTGAAAAATATCAAAGTGCTAAAAAAACTAAAATCATACCATAGCCTTTTTATCTACAGTATTTTAATCTTAATATCTGCCTGTAGCAACACATCAAATATTTCCGACAACCCTACACCCACTAACAATAAAAGTTCTAAATTAGAGACATTAAAATTTGAAAAAAAGCCCATTAACGACAAAGGTGGATACTTCTATACTAACGGCGAATACGCTCTTGGACCATTCACTAAAACAATGATTAAAAAATGTCAAGAATGGGGAGGTGGAGGCAGTTGCAATAGTAACCAATGGTCAGAAAAATTATTTCTCCAAGCATACGGAAACAGAAGATGTCCGGAGGGAGCTACCCTCAACAAAATTATCGGTTATTGCGTCGAAAATAACCAAGTCATGGGTCCTTTTCCTCAAGAATTAATATCTGCTTGTGTCAAAGCTAACGGTGGAAATAGCTGTCAGTTGAACCTTTGGAATGCACGTTTCCTCTACAAACTGATGCAAGATGAAGGTATAGTGAGCAAAATAGATAAACCGCCCCAGTTTGTGATGTTAGCATTTGATGGTTCCAGTTCCCTAGACGCTTGGAAAAGATCGCGCAATTTTGCCCAAGAAATGGAGAAAAAAGGCATTAACCTGCGGTTCACTTATTTTGTCAGTGCAGTATATTTTGTCAGCAAAGACAAACGAAAACTTTACGATGCTCCCGGTGGGAAAGGAAAAGGTCGGTCGGATATTGGTTGGGGTGATACAGCGGAAGATATTGCTCTGAGACTCGAACAGGTTAACCTCGCTTATCAAGAAGGTCACGAGATCGGGTCTCATGCAGTGGGTCATTTTGATGGTAGCAAATGGAGCGAGCAAGACTGGACGGAAGAGTTTAAATATTTCGAGCAATTTTTCTTTGGAGCGCATAAAATTAATAATTTGTCAGGTTCCCTAGTATTCGATCACACTGCCATCGAAGGTTTTCGCGCACCACTATTAGCTCGAAGTCCTGGTTTGTATAAAGTGTTAGCCAAAAATGGTTTCCGCTATGACACTAGCAAAGTAGCATTATCTAACTATTGGCCGCGAAAGGAAAATGGTATTTGGAATTTTCCCCTAGCTAGTCTGACTAACTCTCGTGGAAAAAATGTTCTATCAATGGATTACAATTTTTATTATTTGCATTCCAAGGCAAAACCAAACCCTCGTAATGCTAAACGTTATGAGGAGGATACTCTGAAAACTTACATGAAGTATTTCCAGAAGAACTACAATGGCAACCGCGCTCCTATAGATATTGGGCATCATTTTTCAGCTTGGAATAACGGTGCTTACTGGAACGCAATGTTTCGGTTTGCTGAGTCTGTCTGTGGTTTACCAGAAGTTCGATGTATTACTTATAGTGAGTTAGCAGATTTTATGGATCTGTTGAGTGACGAGCAAATTACTGCTTATCAGCAGGGAAATTTTCGGCGTTAGTGAAGTGCGTGCATGATATTAATCTTAATTATTTAGGAGTCAACCCACCCCTAACCCCTCCCAGGAGGGGGAGTCAGAACTCAGGAGTCAGGAGGAAAGAAAGAAGAAGAAAAGGGCTTGCTGAGGGGCGGAATGAATCTTTTTGGAACAGGTGAATCTCATCTTTAATACTTGATACTTCTTTTTTCTCTAAACCTAAAATTCATCCCACAAATATGTAACGCTAAAATTTTCCGAAAAGTTCAGAGGATGAGGTTGCTCAGGAATAGTTGAATAAAGAAGAAAGCAAAATTATATAGAACTTATTTGAATGAATTACGCTCAATTTAATTAATCTAATCTAATAATAAGTCTAACATTTCAAATATTTCTTGAAAATATTTCCTGTTGTTACTTAATATTTCCTGAACCCAATAATTAATCAACTGCTGAAACATCTTATCTTTTGTTGTCCAGTTAACGTTACCATCTGCTTCTTGGCTAACTTGCATAACACATTTAATATATGCTTCTTTCAAAAAATCATAACCAATATGACCATGACATAGCCATTTCACAATCTCAAAAGATGTTTGATTAATAAGTTGAATATAAATTTTATAATTTTGCTTAAGTTCTAAAATTTGGCTATCGGGTATACCACGTTTATCGGTCAAAAAAATCAACCAATCTTCTAATAAAAAAATTATTTCCCCAGAGGTTAACTCAATGAAATCTCTCCAAGGAACGCCAGATTCTATTCTTTGTAACAGGCTACTTTTAGTAGCAGCTAAACCAACAGTACAAGCTGAATATATTACCGATTTAAAAATTTGTCTAAATAAATTTGTGGCTGTTTGGGCATTAGGTATTGTTGTATTTATGTCAAAAAAATTACTAACTATATCGAGTTCAAATAAATAGTTTTCTAATGAGTGTCCTCGTGTTCTAATAATTCGTTTTTCTATATTATGTCCTGGAAAATTGTCTTGCAATATTTGAGTTTTTTCATAATCCCAATCAAACATATCGAAATCCCGGTCTACAAAACCTATAAATTTATGACAGTAAGATTTACCAACTATACTTTTAGCAATTTCCTGAATTTTTTGTTTATTGTTACCTGTTCCTGAATTAGCTTTAATTAAAGATTCTGCTGAATCTACACGAACCTGTTCTTTGAGTTCTGGTTTATCTATTTCATTTGCCAGATAAGACAACATTCTTTCTATAAAATATTTATCATTTTTGCCTTCAACTAAAATATGTTTTTCACTACTACTCATCAAGTAAATTCGATACTCTTGTGGAGTAAATTTGGGAGTATTTTTTGCCATTATTATTTTTTTTCTCTTCTTTTTTATTCCAAATTTACCGAATAATTAAGATTTAAAGCCTCTCCTTTACAGGAGAAACAATAAAAAATTTTCCTTTGAGTCAATCCTCTCCTTGAAAAGAAAAGGTCGTTATTAATTATTAATTATTAATTATTAATTGTTGAATCATCTACTATCGTTGCGGAAACTGTTTGAAGATTTTGAGTTATTTGAGGTTCAAGTATTATTATTTCATCTTCGTAGTCAGCTCCCACTACTGGAGAATGAGTACAAGCAATAATTTGTTTATTACCTAACTGTTGAGATATTTTTTCTAGTAATTTACGTTGCCAATCAACATGAAGAGAAATTTCAGGTTCATCAATTAAAACTATTTCTTGTTCGCTCATCTGAGATGCCGCATATATCATAGTTAAAATTTGACGTTCTCCTGATGATAATGCTTTACTTATTCCAGGAATAGTAGGCATATCGTTATGAAAATTTATGCCTAAAATTGGTGAATTTTTGAAGATAATTTCTATCTCTTTACTGTCTAAAAATGAGTTCACAGCAGCTAGATATTTCTCAATATTCTGAAAATAAGTTTTCTGTTCATCAGATATTTTTTGCAGTGCTTCTCTGTAGGTAATTAAAATCCTGACAGCAGCTTCTTTCGATTGTTCATCCGCTTGAAATGATTCAACAGCAGTGCGGAGGTCTTTAGGCATTTGAAATTTAAGATCGTTACTCAGTTGTTTGATTTCTTCTAGAATAGAATTTGAGTCTTCTTCTACAGGTTTTGAATTTTTGGAATTGGAAAGAGCATGAAATATTTGAGGTATAAGGTTTCCTAAATATTTTTCTTGTGCTTGGTTTAGTTGATGAAAAGCTTGAGAAATTTCTTGGTTTAATACTTGCTCTATTTCGATAATAGATGGGTAGTTAAGTAAAGGCACAAAGTCTCCAAAAATTTGACGTGCAAAATCTGTTTTTCGTCGCTGCTTTTCTTCATCAAAAATATCTTTGAGTTTTCCTCTTTCTTCCTTTGTTGATGCCCAAGCTTCTATCATGCTTCTAAAAGCTGGAAAATAAGCTGTTATTAATTTTTGTTCTTGCGAATGATTGAGAATATTGTAATTTATCGGTACTTTTGCCGCAGCAGAAAAAGCATCGGTTATTGATTGTTCTTCTGATGATTGATTTGGAATCTTATTACAAAGGTCTGCTACAGCAGAAGCAATATTAGAAAACACTGGGAAAAGCTTTGTATTAATTTCTTGAGTTCTTTTAAATGTAATTCTTGTTGCTTCTCTTCCATCTAAAAATAATATAATCTCATCATCATTTCTATTATTTTTTAACTCCACTTGACTTTCATCACTCATTCTCAGATTAATATAATCAAAATCAATAAAAACAAATCTTTCATAGTTTTCATTGAGTAAATTAGCAATAATATGTAGCAAAGTAGTCTTCCCTTTGCCATTTTTAGCAAATAAAACATTAACCCCTTGATGAAAATCTACATTTATATCAAAAATTCCATAAATTCCTTTAGCTTCAAGGTGCTTTATATATGCAGACATATTACTATTACTCCTATTGCAAATTACATTCCTTTTATTTGTTTTACCGAATATCAAAATTGGTGTTTTACTTGGATAAATGAATACGAACTTTACCCAAAGGATTAATTTGATATTCTTTACAGCAAAGCTAACTTAAATTAACTAAAAATTGGTACAGCTAAAGACTCATACATTTCACTAGAAAAAGGTTTAAAATCATCATGTTTGACTATTAAATGACAAAGCAATCTCATTTGTAACGGTGCCGGTGGCAAATTGATACGCTCTACTTTCACCTCCACTGAATTACGATGATTTTGTACTAGCGGAAAAACATCATTTAATAAATATCGAGGGCAAAAACCTAAAAGGTAAAAATCTTTCGTGCGTAGCATTAAAGCATCTTGGTCAAAACTGTTTTGCGCATCGTGCATTAAATACAAAATTTCTCCTACCTCTAATTTTTTGATTTTGTCAATAGTTTCAGATGCCATATATCGGAAACCATGAGTAAAGAAATATAGATGATAAACACCATTTTCATCTTGTTCTGGGTAAGGAAAAATTTCATAATTATCTGTTACTTTTTTACCTCCGCTACGAGACAATAAAACCATAGGATCATCTTCTGCTTCTGAGAGATTTTGCCAGCTAATAAAATCTGGATAATCCGGGCGAGACTTCCTCATAATTCTATGAGAAAATACAGGCAATAATTCCTGAGAGCGATAAACTTTATCAAATTCATTTAAAGACCAAATACCAGAAAAACCAATTTTTTTAGCTTCTTCTGCACCTCTAAGGTAAATAAATTCATACCAACCATTTTCATAAGTTAAGCGACCTACTGGAAACCAAGCACGACTAATTGGGTCTTGCCAAGCTAAAAATAATTTTTTCATCGCAGTTTTTCTCTTATTTGTAGAAGTCTATTTTGGTTAATTGTCAGAATTTTTTGTGCAAATTAAATAGAAATTTCAGAGATATAATTTTTAGGTATACGTTCAAATAAAGACAAAGTATCCTCTGCTGAGATATTGGCTAAATTTTGGAGCAAAATTAGAGCAGCTTTGGGATATTTTCGTGCTGCTTGTTCAAATAAATCTAGTGTCAACATCGGTTTTCTATCTCCTATTTTATCATAAGTTGCTGACCTTGATTTAGCTATATAATTTTTGACAGTTTTATTATTAATTTTCTCCTGTTTTTTGTAGTCTAGTAATTCTCTACCGAGACTGGATGCATGGTCGAATGTTGGTGCTAAATTTACTAAATCATTGACAATAAATCCACAATTTTCGTGATGTCTATCAGTGTTACCTATCCAAGCATCTAATAATAAGTAACCAACAAAAATTTCTATTGCTGTTTCAATACCTTCAGGAGGTTTCCAGTTTAAAGGTAAATTTATATTGATAGAATTATAGGCGATCGCTTCAACTACAATATCAAGAGTATGTTCGGAAACTTTATAATTACTCGGACTAAATTCGGGATAACTTTTATCTATTTTTACTAAAATTTGGTTACCAGGAATAAGAGTGTTATTTTCTGGTACAAAGGAAGGAGAAATTGTGCCTAAATTACCTTTCCAAATTGCTAGTTCATAATGTGCATGAGGTAGCTTTAGTAACTCACATAATTCTGATGCTATTTTTTCTGACCAAGCTTCCCCAGTATTAGGTCTAGCTTTTTTGTATAAATAGTTAAGCTCATTCTCGCAATACCAAAATTTGTCCTTAGTTCCTAGTTGTTCCGTTTCTAAGATTGAATCTTCTGGAACTTCAATAATGTTAAATAAATTGCACATTAGTAGTTATTAATTTTTAATCTAATAGGATTTACGCTGAGACCGTATAGATACCTCTCAATACTATTGTACAATAGTTTTTCAACTCTATAGATAGTACAGATAGTACCTTTGCGTAAATCCTGTCTAACTAATTTTAAATATCAATAAAAGCTTGTGTTTGTCTTTCGATTCTTTATCAATAGAAAACAAAATCATTTCTGTAGGTCATTATTGATAATAAATGTTATACTATAAACTTAAATAATAACTCAAGTGATTTTGGGCAATATTTCAATACTCAAATTAAAAAATATTGCTATAGAACATTTTTGTAAGCTGAGGTACACCCTGAAGCGAGCAAGATGCTCGCACTGGGAATATTTAATTTTTAATATCGGGCACGCGGGCAAGATGCTCGCACTTCATATACCTGGAATTTGCTGTAACAAATAACTTTTAACTAATAACATGACCACAACTTTCGATTTCCAAGACGAATACGACATCATCGTAGTAGGTGCAGGCCACTCAGGTTGCGAAGCCGCCCTTGCCTCCGCACGCCTCGGTTGCCGCACCCTCCTACTAACCCTCAACCTCGACAAAATAGCTTGGCAACCATGCAACCCTGCTGTTGGCGGCCCCGCAAAATCTCAACTTACCCACGAGGTCGATGCTTTGGGTGGAGAAATTGGCAAAATGAGCGATCGCACTTATCTCCAAAAACGCATCCTTAATTCATCTCGTGGGCCTGCCGTCTGGGCGTTACGTGCTCAAACTGACAAACGGGAATACGCCGCCGTTATGCGTAACATTGTGGAAAACCAGGAAAACCTCCGAGTCCGGGAAAGCATGGTGACAGATTTAATTCTGGGAGACAACGACGAAATTATCGGAGTGGAAACCTACTTCGGTGTCGCTTTCAAATGCAAAGCTGTCATCCTGACCACCGGAACATTCCTGGGGGGAGTTATTTGGGTAGGCAACAAGTCAATGCCAGCAGGTCGTGCGGGAGAATTTCCTGCCATCGGTCTCACCGAAACCCTCAATAAACTTGGTTTTGAAACCGGACGACTGAAAACAGGTACACCTGCCAGAGTTGACAAACGTTCTGTTGACTACACTGACCTCGAAGAGCAACCAGGGGATGAAAAAGTGCGTTGGTTTAGTTTCGACCCGGAAGTGTGGGTGGAACGGGAACAAATGTGTTGTTATCTGACGCGCACTACTGAAGAAACTCACAAACTAATTCGCGATAATTTGCACTTGTCTCCTGTTTATGGTGGGTGGGTGGATGCGAAAGGTCCCCGTTATTGTCCGAGTATTGAGGATAAAATTGTTCGCTTTGCTGATAAAAGTAGTCATCAAATATTTATTGAACCCGAAGGTCGTGATATTCCTGAACTTTATATTCAGGGGTTTTCTACTGGTTTGCCAGAGAAATTGCAATTACAAATGTTGCGGAGTTTGCCTGGTTTGGAAAATTGTGTGATGTTGCGACCTGCTTATGCTGTGGAATATGATTATTTGCCTGCAACTCAATGTTATCCGACGTTGATGACTAAGAAAATTGAAGGGTTATTTTGTGCCGGTCAAATTAATGGTACCACTGGATATGAGGAGGCGGCAGCTCAGGGTCTTGTGGCGGGAATAAATGCGGTTAAATTTGTTAAAAATCAAGAGATGATTATTTTCCCCAGGGAACAAAGTTATATTGGTACTTTGATAGACGATCTATGTACAAAAGATTTGCGAGAACCCTATCGAATGTTGACGAGTCGTTCGGAATATCGTTTGATTTTACGGTCGGATAATGCGGACCAAAGACTAACTCCTTTGGGTCGAGAAATTGGTTTAATAGATGACCGTCGGTGGGAGTTATTTGAGAGGAAGCAAACTAATATTATTGCTGAAAAGAAACGGTTAGAGTCAACTCGAATCAAAGAAAAAGATGAGGTAGGAATTACTATTGTTGCTGATATTAAGCAAAAGATTAAAGGTTCGATTACTTTGGCTGAACTTTTGCGCCGACCAGGTTTTCATTATGTGGATTTGGAAAAGTATAATCTAGGGAATTTAGATTTGAAATTGGTTGAAAAAGAGGGAGCAGAAATTGATATTAAATATTCTGGTTATTTGCAAAGGCAACAGAATCAAATTGACCAAATAAGTCGCCAGGAAAATCGGAAGTTACCTGTAGATTTAGATTATTTTGAAATTGTTACTTTGTCGATGGAGGCCAGGGAAAAATTGTCAAAAATTAAACCTTTAACTCTTGGGCAGGCGTCTCGTATTGGTGGGGTAAATCCGGCGGATATTAATGCTTTATTGGTTTATTTGGAGATAAAATATAGACAAGACCAATTAACTTCTGTGAGTATTTAATTACTGGAAGAGCTACTGGAAGAGCGATAGCCAAACTCAATAGACAACACGCTTTTTGTTTGGTCTATCCTTAATAGATAAACTTCGCTTTTTTTCTACCCAACTTATTCGCAGGTCTAGATTGATTTTGTGGGTAAGCTTAGGCAAATGAAAACCTTTCCTTTAAGCTCTCTCCTACTCCGAGAAGCAGGACAGTTTCATTTTCAAAATAAGTGTATAATTAAATTTTTAACTTATTCTGAGCTTACTCACAGCCATTGTTTCAAGAAATGTAAAAATATAGTTAAACTAACTAATTGAATATAATTTGCTAAGTTAAAATAATCAGAAGTAAAATTATTAATAATTAGCTCTAAGTCAATGAGTGATATAAAATGCCCCAATTTAGAAGAAATAAAAAATATAGGCGAATACCAAGCCTGTGTAGAGCAATTACATCATACAACATGGTATGTTGCTAGTACTATTCTGATGCAGTCAATTCTAACAGCTATTATAACAGAAGCTCTTTACAATTTATTAATTCGTTCTAGCCTACAAAGATTAATTATTAGACAATGGATGCTCGGGAGAAATATTACTCCTGTTAAAGATAAGATGACTGCTTTTCAACGTTCGGTAGGGATGGGTAATGGATCGAATATTTATTCTCTTCCCTATCAACAGCTATGTGGTCAGATTACTAATGCTTTACGGAATCAACTTGATTCCGGAGAGGGTGCTTTATTAGATATATTTGCTCGCGATGTACATCCAGAAAATTTAGAAAGATTAAAAAGTAAAAATGCTCAAGACTTATCGAATGAGGAACAAAACAATTTAGCTGTGATAGAGGAACAAGTATTTAATAGCGCAGATAGAGGTCTTGACGATCTTCAAATTACTCTAGCTAAGTGGTGGCTCAAAGTAGACTATATTTTTTCAATACTGATCAGTTTTATAATTTTAGATAGGTTATTAACAGTACCCACTACGTTTTCGGTTGCGGATAGTATAGCAGAATTCATACTGGCTTTTTCTATTTCTATGATATCAGGATTTTTAGCTCCGACAATTCGTAATTTCTTACTCAATATACTTGGTAAAAGATAGAAAGAATTTCAAGATAAGTATATATTAAATATTAACAACATCTGAAAATGCTCAAAGATAACAATCAGAAAAGTAAAGATCGAATAATAACCCTCAGACAAAATGAAAATAAATATGCAATCAGAGAAGAAGTTCATGGTAAAACTACCATAACTTCTAGTGACATAATTATTCTAACTCATGGATATAATGTTTCAGAAGAAGGGGCGGAAGAAGCATACAAAGAATTTCAAAAAAATTTTAATAAATATTCTAATCAATTATCAACATTAAACAAAGCAATCTATTGGTTGATTTGGCCCTCCAATAAACCGAATAAACGTGATAGTGAATTATCTTATTTTAAAACAGTAGGTGTTGCTAAAAATTGTGGGGAAAAACTTGCTGAATATTTGAAAAAATTAAATTTTTCGGCAAGTAATAAGCAACCTCGTATTATTTTAATAGGACATTCTTTAGGGTGTCGTTTATTACTTGAAGCTTTAAAAAAGACCATAAAAACTAACTTTAAATTGGAAGTTTTTTTAATGGCTGCTGCTGTTCCAGTGTCCATGGTACAACCAGGTCAACAATTAAATCCTAGTATTTCTTCTACAGAAAAATATCGTATCTTATACTCAAAAAAAGATTGGGTTTTAGAATATACTTTTCCCTGGGGTCAAAAATTAGCAGGAGAAGGATTCGATCAGGCTGTAGGTTTCAAAGGAAACCCCAATATGGGAGTTTGGTCTAATACTAAAGACATGGAAAACTACGGTCATAGTGATTACTGGAAAGGAGAAAAATCAGTGAAGTGGATTCTTTCACAATTAGGAATTCTCAAAACTTCTTCCAGAAACTTAAAATTAGAGCGACCAACAATAGCATCTAAATCTAGAACTTTAAAATGGCGAACCATTCCAGAAAGAGAACTGAGTTACTCTTAGCAATAAGGTCTCGAACAACCCTTCATTTCAGTTAGCCTCCTCCGGAGGAACTTCGTTAACAGTTATCAGTTATCAGTACCTCTAGCTGTTTGCGCAGCATTCTGCAAGAAAGCAAGAGGCTTGATATCAGGAATAGTCTCTTTTTTTATCCCTTTAAAAAGGGACGCGCATACCCACAATTTTTCGGTAAACAAAATAATCGAGGTTGCACATTATGGAATAATACTGCCAAAAATAGGTGTTCGACTTTGACTAAAAAAAACCTAATATTAATCGTTCTAGCAATTATCAAATCCAAAATCTCTTTCATCAAAAATCTCAAATCATTCGTCACTGTGCAACGCCAAATAATCTGTAGGGACGTTTCATGCAACTTCCTTACCTGTTACCGAATAATTAATAATTAATAATTAAATAATTCAGGTTTAAAGCCTCCCCTTTTAAGGGAAAAAAAAGTGCTAGGATATTTCCTGATATTCAATTCTCTCGGTTTTAACCAGAGGTAATTATCAATTATCAATTATCAATTATCCATTATCCATTAATGAACTATTCCCTAAGCACGAAAATTATGGCTAAATTCACCAACGCCACTTTTCAATTATTGTAAAAACCAGTTCAAATATTACAGTCTAAAACTAAAGATAATTATGAGTTTATCTACTATCATCACCATCGCAATTGCCCTCGCTTTTATTTATTTAGCTGCTAGTTTTTTCACTTATGCAATTCAAGAAAAAATTGTTTTATTCTTTAAATTAAAAGCTCATAACTTAAAAGACACTATTTATCGTTTGTTAGGAGAGGAAGCAAAACAAGAGGAATCTTATACAGAAAAATTTTATCGAAAATACTTACAGTCTTTCGGTCGATTGTTAGGAGAGGAAGCAAAACAAGAGGAAGCAAAACAAGAGGAACCTTATACAGAAAAATTTTATCGAAAATACTTACAGTCTTTCGGTCGATCTCTATCATCAAACCAAAAGAAAGCACCAAAATCTGGGGGAATAGAAAAAATATCTGCTAAACAGTTTGTTACTGATTTGATCGAGCTAGTAGCAACAGAATTAAACTATAAAAATAGAAATTTCTACAATGAGTATGGATTGGAGAAAATTGTCGAAGATATTAATAGCAGTGATTGTCATTTTTCTGACAAAATGAAACGAGACCTTTCTGCAATTGCACAAAGAGCGATCAATAAATTTCAAGACAAAGGAGAGCAGCTTCAATATTTAGAGCAAGAACTTGAGTCTTGGTTTAATAGAGCAATAGAATATGCTCAAGAAAATTACCTTAGAAAATCGAAATATATTTCCATTGTATTATCTGTAATAGTTGTTTTGATGTTCAATATTGACACAGTAAATATTATCAACAAATTATCAAAAAGCGAAATTACCTCAACCATAAGTAATAGAGTAACCGAAGCAGTAGTTTCAAACTCTCAATTAAATTCATGTTCGGAAGTCAATAATGATACTGAAGTTCAAACTTGTATTTCAAGTATTCTAGATGTTGTAGATGGAATTGATAATTTGCCTATTGGATGGAACCTTTCATAACCACTAAAAGCACAGTTCACACCCTTGAATTTTTCTAATGTTATAAAAGTAGTTACAGGATGGATTTTAAGTATTATTGCGATTTCTCAGGGAGCGCCTTTTTGGTTTGGAATTCTGAATAGTTTAATCAATGTTAAATCAAATAAATCAGCCAAAAATTAATTGTATCTGTAGGGGTTTGGAGAGCAAACCTCTTTTTGATATTTTAGCTGATCAAAGAAACATGATTTGTAAGTTTTAACTACATTTTATTGTAAGCATTCAGCCGTCAGCTATCAGCTATCAGCTATTGCTTTTAATGAGTGATAAAAGCTTGATCGACTGAGCTAGAAAAATCTTACTACAAAAGTCAGCTCTAAAGTCTATATTCATTTAAAACCCCTCCTTAAGCACAGGTTATTATTGCTGTTAACGCAGTTCCTCCGGAGGAGGCTAGCTGACTTCTAATAGCTGTTTGCGCAGCATTCCGCAGGAAATGCTTACATTTTATTTATAAGAATAGGTAATTATTAATTATTCATTATTAATTATTCATTATTGAATCTGGTAGCCAATCTTCATCCAATATATGTTCCAGAGAATAAGGATTAATTTCTGGTAATTGAAGTTCTGATTTAATTTGAGCAATCTTTCTAGCTTTGCCATAAAGATAATCAAGTCGTTCAGCTAAATAATTCTGTAAATTTGTTGTGATTTTTAATTCTAATTGATCCCGAAAAGTTAAAATTTCTCCACGCCAATGCCTAGAGTTATTAGCTCTTTCTTCTGACCAATATTGATAAAGTAGTAAATGTTGAATAATTAAAATAACGAAACTTTGAGCAGCACTTTTTTCACTTCTACCCAAGGCTTCTAATTATTCAATTAAGTTCTCATAATCTAGGTTTTCTAATTGACAATTATTTAGTAGTTTGATTGTTTCTTCTAACCACAGAAAATAATCTTCTTCATACAGTAATTTTAGATCGGTAATTTGATTAACCATGTTTTATGTCTATTTGTGAAAAAGTTAGCGATCGCGCAACAAAAATTTCGATAATTTTTCAGTATCTGTCGATAAATTTACAATTTTAACTACCAAATTCTTGTCATATCTAATATAAATCCAGGCAAAACATCTTCACCAGATAATATTTCAGGAGAGTCTAATATTTCCACATCTTTACCAACGCGATAAATTTCTACTTGCCGATTTTTAGGATTAATTAACCAACCCAACTGCATTCCATTTTCCAGATATTCTTTCATTTTTTCTCTAGTTTTAGGTAAGCTGTCGGAAAGTGACATTAATTCGATTAAAAAATCAGGGCAAAGAGGTAAAAATTTCGTTCTTTGTTCGGGAGTTAAATTATTCCATTTTTCTATAGTTATCCAGGAAGCATCGGGAGAAAAGTTAGAGCCATTTGGGAGGTTAAAACCTGCTGATGAATCAAAAGGAATACCAAGTTGATTTCTGTCTGACCAGTTAAATAATTGTTGGGTTAATCTGCCATTTCGATTTCCAGTTTCACCTCCCGTCGGCGACATAATAATTAAATCTCCTTTAGCATTTCTTTCAAATCTTAAATCCGGGTTTTTTTGACAGAGTTGAAAAAATTGTTCTTCTGTCATGTCAATTACTGAATTAAGCTCGATAGTCAAATTTGTCATTTTGGTTATTTTTTCCTCAGAGTTAACTACCAAATTATTATCATATCTAATATAAATCCTGGTAAAATATCATCTCCAGATAATGTTTTAAGAGAGTCTAATATTTCTACATCTTTACCAGGAAGTTAAGAATATTTATTATAACAAAATATAAAGTACAATGGAAACAAGACTGCTGAAATTTTTCATACCACCAGGAATATGATAAACCAACCTAACAAAGAAGCAATTATTATCCGTACTGAAAGAGGTCAGACGATTTCAGGTACTCGTATTACTGTCTATAACATTATGACAAAATAAAAGCTGAGTATCCACCCAAGTACATTCGCGATGCTTTCGACCTTACTGAGGAGGAACTCCATGGTGTTCTTTCTTATATTATAGCAGTCGAAGCAAAGGTTAGGACAGATAAAAAGCTTAAAACTCAGATAACGTAATACTTTTCCTTCTTCCTTCTTCCCTCTTCCTTCTTTCTTCTGCTATAAAAACCATCAAGTAGAAGTTGAGACAGAGTATCAGGAAGTTTTGAGGATAGCAGAAGAAATTCGAGCATATTCGGAAGAACAGAATCGCGATCGCTTGGCAAAAATTGCGACCAGTCCTCCCCGTCCAGGATATGAAGCAGTTCGAGTTAAACTGATAGAAAGGAAAACCAAGGGTCAAGTAAGGAAAAAATGATGATTTTGGTTGACTACAATTGTTGATTTTTGGTGTCTTACTCTGACATCTGTTTCCTTACGTTCTATTTCAGCTCTTTTTAGCTCTTTTTTTGTAAGATAAATCCTGAATAAAGGATAGAATTAAATATAGTTTATTTTTTAAATTGGATGATGAATATTATCTTAACTCCCGAACAAGAAAAATTTCTTCAATCCCAAATTACTAAGGGAAGATATACCAATATTCAACAGGCGATTGATGTCGCTTTAAAACTATTAGAAAAACAAGAACAAGATTATCAAGAATGGCTTGATGAAACTCGCGCTCAAGTTAAAGTAGGTTTAGAACAATTAGAAAGGGGTGAAAAAGTTGATGGAGAAATTGTTATTGCACAATTAAAGCAAAAATTTCAGCGGTTGCGAGAGGAAAATTTAGGTGAATAAATATAGTTTATCTCAAGCAGCTATTCGCGATCTAGATGAGATTTCTGATTATTTTAGTAACTTTAGTGTAGAAGTAGGTGAACGTTTTATTAAACGCTTTGATGATCAGTGTAAAAACTTAATTAACTTTCCTAAGATGGGGCGAAGTTATGCTCAAATAATACCTAATTTAAGAGGTGTGCCCTTAGATAGTTATATTATTTTTTATCAAGTAACTGAGGTAGAAATAGAAATCGTGAGAATAGTTAGTGGATATCGTAATTTAGAGTCTTTATTTGGAAGTGATATTAACAATTAAATGTTGCCAGTGCGGGCATCTTGCCCGCGTGGGTTTACCTTTTAGTTGATTAGTTGATTATATGAACCGTGAAACAATTATGTATGTAACTGATGCTCATGTTGATAAAGGAAGAGATGTTGAATAACTACTCTGGTAGCCAATCTTCATCCAATATCTGTTCTAGAGAATAAGGGTTAATTTCTGGTAATTGAAGTTCTGATTTAATTTGAGCGCTTTTTCTAGCTTTACTATAAAGATAGTCAAGTCGTTCAGCTAAATGATTTCGTAAATTTGTTGTGAGTTTGTATTCTAACTGAGTCCGAAAAGCAAAAATTTCTCCACGCCAATGCCTAGAGTTATTAGCTCTTTCTTCCTCCCAATATTGATAAAGGAGGAGATGTTGAATAATTAAAGTCACAAAACTTTCAACAGCACTTTTTTCACTTCTACCCAATGCTTCTAACTCCTCAATTAAGTTCTCATAATCTAGGTTTTCTAATTGACGATTATTTAGTAGTTTGATTGTTTCTTCTAACCACAGAAAATAATCTTCTTCATACAGTAATTTTAGATCGGTAATTTTATTAACCATGTTTTATGTCTATTTGTGAAAAAGTTATGGAAAATGCGGTGCGTTACGCTACGCTAACATATCCTACTGGAATGTTAAAGTTGCTTGTAACTCAGTGAGAATATTTTCTATAGACTGAGATTGTAACTATCCTCTATGAAAAGAGGCGATCGCTTCTTTTGCTTCTTGAGCTATTTCCTCTCGACTAGCTTCAATCATTTGATTTTTAACAATTTCTAATAACATTTCTCTTTGTTCAATGGAAAGTTGGTTAACTATTATAAGAGCCTCTTCTAGTGTTGCCATAATCTATACTATCCTAATTTAATTACTATTATTTTCCCTAAATTATAACTTAAGTTTAGTTAGAGTTTAGTAGTAGACTGTTTCATCTAAAATGATGTAATACGCTTCTTAAGTATATCTAGTTTCAGAAACCTATTTAGTTGTCCAAACAGCTCCAAAAATAGTTCCATGATTACCATTACCTGATTTATCCTTAACAAGATTACCAGACCCTTCATTAAAAGGCCAATAACTAATAAGTCCTAGTTCATTACCCCGAAGAGAGTCAAGCATTTTAGACTGTATTTCAGCATCAGTTAATGCCCGATTCCAAATACTTAATTCATCAATTTTACCTTTAAAATGTGTCTGAGATGAATTGACTTTATCCCAACCAATTAAGAGGGGTTGCTCGGAGGCAAGATTATAGTTTCCAATTCTAGAAGTTGTCAAAGATGCCACGAGTTTTCCATCTGCAAAATATGTTAGTGTATCCCCCTGTTTACGAGCAACAAAGTGATGCCATTGACCATTTAACAAGTTAGGTTGATTAGGATACTCAATCCAATTAATATTATCAAGTTGAACATAAGGTATCTTATTCTCACTTCCTCTCCAACGACCATGAAATCCAAACAGAAATCCTGCACCGTTGGTTGTGCGATTAGACATAATTTGAGGATGACGTACTTGTTCACTTTCTAGCGCAAAAACCCGTGCTAAAAATGTAAAATCTCCACTACCAATCTGATTAATTACATTAGTATTTGTAACTTCAATATAGTCATCAATTCCATCAAAATATAAGGCATAATTTATTTTTTTACGACCGAAAAATACCCACACAACTAAGATTACTACAGTAATTAAAGTAACCGCAACGATTATGGTCAGTGACCACTTAGAAAAGTTCATTTTTTTATCTCTTATTTTCTCAATATCTATCTTAGTATTTTTAAAAGATTGCTGTACCAAACTTCTAAACAGCCAAGACTGCTACAAATAAATCTGAAAATTGGCCCAAAAGTTAAATAGTTATTGACAAAAACTCAAAATAATGATATTAGATTTATGTAGTAATCTAAAACTCATTGTAGATTCTATAATTCCTCCTTGCCAGCTCCGGTATTCCCTGTTCCCCTTTCCAAAATTAAGATATATAGCTTAAATGCTGAACAACTTATAAACTATAGTTAAAATGTCTATAATTAATCTCATCTGAGACACAGTTACTAGATAATCTTGGTAAACTAAAATATCCGAATTAAAATTAAACAAACTCTTAAATCAAAAATTATTGAGGATAGGGAGTAAAAAAAGAATATGACCACGAACTACCAAAAAACTAAAGAAAGTTCAGAAAAAACAAGATTTCAAGAGCCTCTTTCGGTAGATAATCTTGCTGAAAATTTGATGGAAGATATGTTCCGCGATATTGACCGAGTATTAGATGGTGGTACTCGTTTGCCTACTCAAGTAACTAAACCAGAAGTTGTATCTTTAACACAGATTAAGGTTCCTGAAATTGTTCTGCCTCAAAAGAAGACTCAACCTCAAGAAATAGACAAAGAAGAAAAGGCAAAATTAGCCAAAGTAGAAGCTGAAAAAAAACAAAGTCAATCATTAGATAAACTACTTTTAGGAGCAGCTTTTGCCTCTATATTAGTTACCCTTTCTTTGTGGTTAGTAAATAGAGGAGGTCTCAATAAAATTTTGGGTTATTTAGGTTATGTAGAAAAGCCAAATGAATCATCAGAAACATTAAGTCCTAGAGCAGTAGCAGATCAAGAATTTGCTGAATATATAGAGCGATCGCTCCAGATGATTGAACAAAAAGAAGCAACTCGCAAACAACAACAACAAATTCCTGGTATACCACCCGCCCCACCAAGCAACAACTTACCAACAGTACCAGTACCTGCAAACCAACCTACAAACACTAGCTTACTATTACCGCTCAACCGACTGGTCGATCTCATGGAGGCACAAGTAGCAAAAGAACCTATTACTATTCCAGAAACTAAAGTAGTGGTAATTCCTCCAGTGCCAACTGTTGTACCTTCAGCAGTAGCAGCAGCACCAAAATCTGCCGAATCTTCCCCAAAGCCATCAGCAGCATCTGCATCTAATGCTTCTGCCTCCGCAGAGGCTGCTGAAAACGTTACAGAAAGGTCGGAAGCAACAAAAACTGCTAAACCAGAAACGGCAAAAGTAGAGGAGAAAGCTCAACCAGAAACGGCAAAAGCAGAAACCGCAAAAACAGAAACGGCAAAAGTAGAGGAGAAAGCTCAACCAACAGAAGAAGTAGCAACAAAACCGGAAGCAACAAGCCAACCGGAAGCATCATCCCAGTCCCAACCAGAAACTACAGCAGAAGCAGAAACTCAATCTGAAACAGAAGCAAAATCAGAAGAATCACAAGCGCCAACACAACCAGTACAATTACCTCCACCGCCAGCAGAAATACCTGCAACCAGCACAGTGACAGAAAGTCAAGTTCAGATTCCTATTAATACCTTGGTGGGTATTTTGGAGTTAGGGGAACGTTCCGCTGCTTTATTTGAAGTAGAGGGTGTAGCTCGTCGGATATATGTAGGGGAAAATATTGGTGGTAGTGGTTGGACTCTTGTTAATGTGGCAAACCAAGAAGCTGTGATTCGCCGTAATGGTGAAGTTCGTTCTGTTTTTGTAGGGCAACAGTTTTAGTTTAAGGGAACAGGCAACAGGCAACAGGCAACAGCTCATGTGTGGGAAAAATATTTCCCTGTATTACGGTTTCCGATCGCCATAAGTCCTAATCAACCCATTCTTTGCTATATAAGCTATCAAGTTAAATAGACATCTGGTGGTAATAAAAAATCAAATCAACTATCGTACAGAAATTATCAATTCTTTCCCCCTACTCTGTACGGACGTTGCATGCAACGTCCCTACTCCTCTCTTTTGGTGGAGATGTCTAATTTTCCACTGCCTAATCCTCCTAATTTTATATCATCTTGACCAAAAAATCAGGTCTCAAGCCTCTGACTTTCCTAGGTCATGCTGCGCAAATAGGCAGAGAGATGTACTGATAACTGTTAACGTTTGCGCAGCATTCCGATAGGAAAGTTCCTCCGATAGGAGGCTAACTGATAACTGATAACTGAAATAACTATGGGTTTATTTGACGATTTCAGCGAATTTCTAGAAAATAGGCTTGAAGAGTTTCTGCGGAATAATCCTCATCTAGAACTCCAAGCACTCGAAGAGCAACTACGCAAACAAGAAGAAGACACCTTGCGTCTGATAGCGCAACTCCAGCGCCAAGAAAAAAAATTAGAGCAAGATATTCTTTCAACAGCACAAGAAGTAAAGCGTTGGCATAACCGAGTAGAAAAAGCACGAACAGCTAATAGACCCGATCTAGCTCAGGCGGCTCAAGAAAGGGAAGCATTTTTTTTACGCCAAGGTAACCAACAGTGGGGACAGATGCAAGGATGTAAGCAGCGCATCCAACAAGCTAAAGAACTCTATCGTCAAATTAAACAACGTCGGGAGGAAGTACGAGCAAAAGCTGTTCAAGCTGAAGCAAACCGTTATGTTGCTAGGAATGAAAGACGCTGGGAAACCGATGGCTGGAATCAAACCAATTCCTATAATTTTGCTAATTCATTAGACCCTTTAGAAGCACAGTTTAAAAGTTTGGAAACAGATGAAGAATTAGAAAAAATGAAGCGGGATATGGGAAAGTAGTAGTTTGATACTAAGCTCAATTTACCGAAAAATTGGGGTATGGGGGTATGCGCCTCGCCCATAAGCGGGGGACTTTTAGATCGTTTTTGATTGATATAGATATGTGATAATACGGCTTTGTTGCCGAGGAGCACGCCTCCTGCGGAGGAGCTGTGAATTGCGGAAACTGTAAATTGATGCGGAGGGGAGCGTAACCCACCCCCATCCCCTCCCGGGAGGGGAGCAAGAGGGGTGGGTGCAGTACATGATATTATAAGTATTCAACTGGGACATGAGCTTAGAAGAGAACGCTATTTGTTGTCAAGCGATCGCTCATTTAGCATAAATTGGTAGTCTTGCTCGCGTAATGGTATACAGAAAAAAGGAATACCAGGTACGGGAGCAAGATGCTCCCACTCCCTTGCCTCGTAACAAAAATAATGACAATGCACAACCAATGAAAATGCACCACCACCCATAAATTTTCTCTAGAAAGAACTAAACCCGAAATGCTGAACACCAAACTTACTGGAAGTTTGACAAGAAATATCTAGGTTCTTAACAACTTTTTGATAAATTTCCTCCGCTTGTTCAGGAGAGTTACCAATACTTGTTAAACCTAATTTGCCAAATTGTGATAAACAACCCATCATGTGAAATACAGTTCCTGTCTCAGTACAACTATCAAAATGTAATTGATTAAAGGCAATAATATCCATCAAATCATTAGGTAATAAACCCCGATAAGAACTTTTTTGTAAATTATCAGTAGCTTTGTAAAATTTTGCCCGTCCCTGCTGACTATAAAATAAAGCAGTAGTACGATCGTAATGTCCATTTGTTAATAATTTTAATGTCATAAATGGATGAGTTGTACCACCACGACGCAAGTTAATTTCAATGGCAGATAAATCCCATTTTGGGGTAGCATTTTCACCTCGATATACAGCAATAAAATCCACACCAAATCTATCTAAAGCACCTTTTTCCGCTAAATTTTTTCCCACTTTCATACCTAATTCTTGTAACTGTAATCGGTAAGCTTCATCAGCAGGAAAACGACAACCAAGAAAAATTTGTCCATCAGGTCCGCCTAAAATTTGGTCATGGGTAGAAATAATTTCAACTTTTCCTTTGGGATTAATCAGACCTTGTACGCTTGGCGATCGCTTCACATCTCCTTCTATAAAAGCTTCTGCCATCACTCCTAACTCAAAAATGCGCTGACTAAAATTTTCCCAAGTTTCATCACCAGACTGAAAGCGCAGTGTGCCAAAACTCTCGCGTATTGCTGTCACTTTGTCACTGTTCACTTCTGTGTGCAATGGTTGTAAGTCCAACAACGCATTACCTTCGCCTGAAAATCCCTCATTCAACTTAATCACAATTCGTTGTAGGTGAGGTTGACGCTCCCATAACTGCGCTGTTACTAATGCCAAATCATCAACATTCCAAACTAACTCACTCCCATCAGGATGAGATATATTACATTCAGTAAATATCTGCCTGCTGCCACTTTTAGTCCCCCAACAATTCAAATCTGGGTCTGATGCTAACAGAGGAATACCTAACTGCAGGGATAGCTCTCGCTCAAGTGAAGTGGAGTTATAACAAACCATGTAGGACTTATCCCGGCGCAATGCTAGACGAATACGCTCAATGAGACGGGGACGTTCTAAAATTTTTTCTGTTAGAGGTCTTGCAGAAGTATCATAGGTGGCAAATAGGAGTAGTCGCTCGCGAGCGTGAGAAAATGGGATTCCTGGTAATAGTTGTAAGTAATAGTCAATGATGCTCGGATGCAGAGGTTCGGAAGTAATGTAAATTAGTCTAGTTCTGGGGTTACGCAGACGAATCAAAGAAAATAGATATCGTTCTTCATAATTGTGATTGCCCTCTATCTTTTGCAACTCCCGTTGGTCGAGTGTGACAGAAGGAATAATCAAAATATCGGAGTCACCATGGTCACATAAATCTATACTTTCCCAGCGATCGCGTAAAGAATTTTGTAGTTCTCGAAATCTTGAGGCTTGTTTTGCTTCATAAATATGTAGTTTTGTCATCATATTTATACATTATTCTTACGTTTTGTATCACTATAGTAACATGGAAAATCAATTAACCTATGGTGTGCGATCGCATTCTCATGCTCAAATTATTCTGTACTTAGGTCGCAATTTCTCTAGATCAAGTCTGATATAAATGCTCAAGCTCGCTCAGGGATTATTTTTGAATTTTGAGTTTTGAATTGCGCGTAGCGCTGTACCTCACCATCTTAAAAAGTGCTGTAAATTTTATATTTCCTGTTCCCGAAAATTTTCGGGAAAATTTTCCTGATAGTGAGTGTAGGATTTCTGATAATACAAAGTTAATTTAAAATGGACTAATAAGGCGTTGGTAAATTAGGGTATGATATTAATCTTAATTATTTAGGAGTCAGTCCTCAGTCCTCAGCAGTCAGAAGGAAAGAAAGAAGAAGAAAGAGTAGTAGAGGGAGAAAGTTTTTTGTTTGCGCTCTTATCCGGACAAGACATCATACCTCAAATCACCAACATCACTAATAAAACTAATAAAGTAATATAGCATTTCTCAACTTACCGAAGTACAGTTATTTTTCTTATTTTCTCACAGGAGTGCACTACCAGGTGCGTCTGTCACCGACGCGGGGTCGCACCGCTATTCCCTGTTTCCAGAATTACTGCTCTGTAGGAAGGTTGCATGCAACTTCCTACGAGCGTTAACAATAGTTATGCGAAGCTAACGGCCGCCGTTACAAGCCCCTACTCCCGCCCAACAAACGAATTTTGTACTTCACACTTCTTGGGAATTGCTATATTAGTCCTAATTAAGAGGACTTTCCTTAATTAGCTAGAGATTTTAATCCCTAGCAGATAAACCTATGCTGCAAGATTTAATATGACTGATTCTAATTTTAATCACGAATTACAATGGACACCAGAAGCTCAAATTAAATTAAAAAATATTCCCTATTTTGTGCGAACTCAGGCCAGAAAGCGAATTGAAGATTTGGCCAGAGAAGCAGAGCAAGAAGTCGTCACAGCAGAAATAGTTGAGCAAGCTCGGTTAGAATTTGGCCAGTAGAATAACAATGAATAATTAATAATGAATAATTAATAATTCCTTTGTTGCAAGATTTAAAATGAATGATTCTAATTTTAATAACGAATTACAATGGACGCCAGAAGCTCAGATTAAACTAAAAAACATTCCCTATTTTGTGCCATTTCCCGGCGGGGTGGCGCGACCCAATGCTGTTTGATAACACTATCCCTATCAACACAGTTGTGATGAGGAAAACAATTATTCTTTGAAGTCTAGAAAAAGGACTCATAAAGCCTTAGACTGGAGTGTTGCAGATAGTCAAGTTTGAGGTCTACAAAATCAACAGTGAGAAAAATTATAATTGCTGGGAACTGGAAAATGTACAAAACCCAGGCAGAAGCTAAAGAGTTTCTCCAGGGTTTAATGTCTCAACTCACAGAAATCCCTGAAAAACGTGAAGTAGTTCTTTGCACTCCCTTTACTGCACTAGATTTTATGACAAAAAATTTGCATGGGAGTCGCATCAAGTTGGGTGCCCAAAATGTTCATTGGGAAGAGGAGGGAGCATATACAGGAGAAATTTCTGGCCCAATGCTGAAGGAAATTGGAGTTAGTTATGTAATTGTTGGCCACAGTGAGCGTCGTCAATATTTTGGTGAAACTGATGAAACAGTTAATTTGCGCTTAAAAGCTGCTCAGAGGAATGGTTTAACCCCTATTCTCTGTGTGGGAGAATCTAAGGAGCAAAGAGCTGCTCATGAAACAGAATCACATATCTTTTCTCAGTTGGCCACAGATTTAATTGATGTGGATCAGGAAAATCTAGTAATTGCCTATGAACCTATCTGGGCAATTGGTACTGGCGATACTTGTGAAGCTACAGAAGCTAACCGTGTTATTGGTTTAATTCGTAGTAAGTTAACTAATTCTAATGTCACTATTCAATATGGTGG
Source organism: Okeania sp. SIO2B3 (assembly GCF_010672525.1). Taxonomy (GTDB): domain Bacteria; phylum Cyanobacteriota; class Cyanobacteriia; order Cyanobacteriales; family Microcoleaceae; genus Okeania. Next base: position 27,618 of record NZ_JAAHGH010000028.1, read on the forward strand.
GTCTGTTAAACCTAATAATGTTGATGAAATTATGGCTCAACCAGAAATTGATGGTGCTTTAGTTGGGGGAGCAAGTTTAATGCCAGATAGTTTTTCTCGTCTGATTAACTATCAATAATTTCAGGATTGTTGATGATTAATTAGACTTCTTTGAGAAACTAAAAAAGGGAGGAAAAAAGAGTATGTTGCAGCAAAATAGAAATATAAATTTACTAATTTCCTAAACAATTTGCACTATAACATAACTATAAATTGGTGGCAATAATTATGGAGAATCAAGCCTTACTATCATCTATAGATTTGGTTTAATTATTCGACCTAGTTTTTGCTCTACTAACAGTTATAGTTGAAATTTTTTTCTTCCCTTTTGCTTAAATTATCCTAAAATAAATTCTCATAAATTATCTAACTCTTACTGCATTAATCTTTTATTTTGCTGGTTTAATAGCCCACCTTCAATAATGAATAATTAATAATTAAATTATTCTGGTTTAAAGCCTCCCTTTTTAAGGAAAAAAAAGCGGTTGAGGGATGGCGAGGTCCCCTCGCCATATCCAATCAACCAAGAGAAGAAATAATATTTCCTTATCTTCAATTCCGTAACGGTTTTAACCAGAGGTAATTATCAATTATCCATTATCCATTATCCATTAATGAACCCTCCTTTAAAACGGATAGGATTGACTAATCATGAAAATTTCTCTTCTGTTGGTCGATTGGATATGGTGAGGAAAACTCGCCATCCCTTGACCGCTTTTATCCCCTTAAAAGATGAGGCTTTCAATCACAATTTTTAGGTAAATGAGAGTGGTGAAAATTGCTTGGGGTGATAAGACAGGAAGTGTCCGGTCGTTGACTATCTATAAGAAATTTTTCCTTCTCCCTTCTGTCTTCTTGAATAAGAATAATTGAAATGCACAATTACTATCAAAATTTTGCTTGGGGAAAACGTACCTATATTATGGGTATTTTGAATGTAACGCCAGATAGTTTTAGTGATGGTGGTGATTTTAATACATTAGAAACATCTTTAAGACAAGCAAAAAAAATGGTAGAATCTGGTGCCGATATGATTGATATTGGCGGTCAATCTACTCGACCTGGGGCTGAAGTTGTCTCTCTGGATGAGGAAATTAATCGGGTTTTACCAATAATCAAGTTATTAAGAAATCAGCAAAATATTTGTGCTGAAATTCCAATTTCTGTTGATACAACTAGGGCAGTAGTTGCACAAAAAGCTGTGGAGGTTGGTGCTAATTTAATTAATGATATTTCTGGGGGGACTTATGACTCAGATATGTTTTCCGTGGTGGCTGCTCTTAAAGTACCCATTGTATTAATGCATATTCGGGGTACGCCAAAAACAATGCAAAAATTGACAGATTATCAAGATTTAATTGGGGAAATATATCAATTTTTAGAGAGTCGAATAGAGGCGGCTATAACCGCAGGAATTGAACGGAATAAAATTATTATTGACCCTGGTATTGGTTTTGCCAAAAACTACGAACAAAATTTAGAAATTATCCGCAATTTATCAAAATTTAGAAGTTTAAATTGTCCGATTTTAGTAGGGTTATCTCGTAAAAGTTTTATTGGTAAAATTTTAAATCAACCTGATGCTAAACAAAGAGTTTGGGGAACTGCTGCTGGTTGTGTGGCAGCGATCGCTGAATCTGTAGATATTTTACGAGTTCACGATGTGAAAGAAATGTCTGAAGTTTGTCGAGTTGCTGATGTTATTTTTAGGAAGGAAGAAGAAGGGTTAAAATAATTCAGGAGTCAGGAAGAATAAGAGTAGAAATTATTTTTTTATCTTGGGTTTATACCTCACCCTCTACATGGTGTTGAATTGGTTGGGGTTTGAGTTCCCATCCATTTTTTCTTCCTTCTTCCTTCTTCCTTCTTCCTTCTTCTGCTTGGGGTTTGAGTTCCCATCCATTTTTTCTTCCTTCTTCCTTCTTCCTTCTTCTGCTTGGGGTTTGAGTTCCCATCCATTTTTTTCTTCCTTCTTCCTTCTTCCTTCTTCCTTCTTCCTTCTTCCTTCTTTAACAAATGTCTCGCTCTAAAGCCCTATATTCTTATATATTAATACGTTTGCTATTAGCCCCACTTATGTTATGGACGATTAGCACATTAGTTTTCTTGTTATTAAGAGCAACACCGGGAGACCCCGTAGATGCTATTCTTGGACCAAAAGTATCAACTGCAACGAAAGAAGCTCTGCGAGTAGAACTTGGTTTAGATGGCTCACTACTAGAACAGTATCTTAATTATCTAGGAAAATTACTCAGTTTTGACCTTGGTACATCAATGACCACTCGCGGGGAGTCAGTCTGGCAAATTATTCAAAATTATTTTCCTGCCACTGTAGAATTAGCAGTATTTAGTATGGCGATCGCTCTAATTGTTGGTATTACTGTTGGTTCTATTGCTGCTTCTCACCCTGATACCAAGTTAGATATTGGTGGGCGTTTATTTGGAATTATTACTTATGCAGTTCCACCTTTCTGGGCTGGGATGATTTTACAATTAATTTTTGCAGTACAGTTAAAATGGTTTCCTTTAGGTACTCGTTTTCCTATTACTGAAAACCCGCCTCCAACTATTACAGGTTTATACACAATTGATAGTATTTTTAGTGGTAATATAAATCATTTTTTCACCTCTATATATTATTTAGCTTTGCCGAGTTTAACATTAGGAATTTTGCTGAGTGGTATTTTTGAAAGAATAGTCAGAATTAATCTCAAACAAACATTAAAATCTGATTATGTAGAAGCTGCTAGAGCTAGAGGTATTCCTGAATTAAGAATATTATTTGCTCATGCTTTCAAAAATGCCATGATTCCAGTAATTACAATTTTAGGATTAACTTTTGCTGCTTTATTAGGAGGAGCAATATTAACCGAAGTAACTTTTTCTTGGCCTGGTTTAGCGAATAGATTATATGAGGCAATTAGTTCGCGAGATTATCCTACAGTACAGGGAATTGTTGTATTTTTTGCCGGAATTGTTGTGGTAGTTAGTATTTTTATTGATATTTTAAATGCTTATATCGATCCAAGAATTAGGTACTAATCGAAAGTCAAAAGTCAAAAGTCAAAAGTCAAAAGTCAAAAATTAAGATTTTATCAGCTCAAAACTTTGATGATACAGTAATTTCAGGTTTGATATAACTGATAAAGTTTTAGTGGGACTTAAACAACTTCTCTATAAATACCCTAGTTAACGGTTATGTCAGTTAATTATTGAGGATGAATCAATAGAAATTCCTCCAATTAATGGAGGTGTATTGGTGTATTTTAATGATTTTTAGCAGGGTTTTTCTATCCCTTTCTTTATAGATTTTGAAGGTTTCAGTTGACGTTTTAGGGTTGAAGCTGCGCCGAGTGTACCAAGGAACAGAAGAGATAATGTTGAGGTGGATTCGGGTGTTGTAGCAACAACATAACCTTCAATAGTTCCTGGATCGCAATTATTATTATTGCTATTCAATGTTAGAAAAGATAGTTGGCTAAGTTCCATAGTTAGAGAACATTGCAAAGGCGAACCTGCTGGTGGTCGCACCATTGTATCTTGATAATCCAAATTTTGAAACTTCAAAATTGGTTCGCCAAAAAAAGTAAGAGTATAGAAGCCTAAACTATCTATCGTTCCATTATTAGGAAAATATTCTACATCTTGATGAAAATCAAAAATACTTAAAATTGAATTAGTGACAATGCTAGCTTCTAAATCACTTTCCATGGCGGTTCTTGAATCTACAGTTTCGCTAAAATTATAAGATCCTGAAGATTCCCAATTAGAAGAGCCTATAGTTCCTATAGAACTATATGTTCCTATATCGTTAATATTGTTAAATGTTCCGGTGAAGTCAATATTAACAGACATATCTAAGTAGTCACCAGTCATATTGAGAGACCATCCAACTTCATTAAAATCTCCTGAAAAAGTTAATTTATCTTTGGAGATACCAAGTGCTTGAGTGAGCATAGCATGACTTCCAAGAGCAGTTGAGGCTAGCATCTCAAGATTTTTCTCGGCAGATGTAAGAGTAACTGATTTGGCAGATTCAATGCTTGTCAAGCTCAAAGTCACAAGAGTAGCAGTAACTAGAGCAAATTTATTACATTTTTTATTCAGAGAAAGAAAGCTCATAAATTAACCAGTATCTAATTGATATAACAATATTACACTTCTCACAAGATTTAGATTGCTCATTTTTCTGTTCACTTTTCTGTTCACTTTTCTATTTTCTGTTCACTTTTCTGTTCACTTTTCTATTCCCGATGTAAAATTGCCACTATTTCTGTGGCCTGAGTCATCTAAAATTAAACTAAATCCTCTAGTTATTCTTAATTTTATAGCAATAAGTAATTATCATATTTTTATAATAATCAGGACTTACGCAAAGGCACTATGTATAGGGTCTATAACTATTGTCCAATAGTTTTTATCACTATATATAGCGTATCTGCGTAAGTCCTAATAATGTAAAATCTTAACTTCCTTCTTCCTTCTTCCCTCTTCCTTCTTCACTTAAAATATTAACCCCGTAATCATACCAGCCAATAATATAAAACCAATCCAAACATTTTGTCTAAATATCTGACCGTAGGGTTTTAAAACTTCTTCTTGCCGTAATTTTCCATATTGAATAAACCAGAAAACTGTAGCAATACCAAGAGCTATCCAAAAGCCAAAATGTAGCTCCATTTCTATTCCTAATACTCCCAATAAAACGGCAGTCAAAAAGAAAAATATAGCTACAGCATTAGCTGCATATTCACCAAAAAATAGAGCGCTCGAATTAACCCCTAAAAGTCGGTCATCTTCCCGATCGCTCATTGCATAAACCGTATCAAAACCCAAAGTCCAAACAATAGTAGCGCCCCACAATATCCAGGTAGCAGTGTCCAACTCAGCTACTGCAGCACTCCAACTAATTAATACGGCAAAACCCCAAGCAATAGATAATACTAACTGAGGTACTGGAAAAAATCGCTTGGCCAGGGGATAACAAATAATCACCGGAATTGCTGCTACGGATAGCCAAAAACTGAGTCGGTTGAGATAAAGTGCTATAACTCCAGCACAGGCAAAAGCAATAATGGCAATGACAATACCCGTTTGAATAGTCAAAGCACGGGACGCCAGGGGGCGATCGCGAGTTCTCTCCACTTCTGGGTCAATATCCCGGTCCCACAAATCGTTAATTACACAACCTGCTGCACTGGTGGCCAGAGTCCCGACAATAATTACTCCAACTAATGGTAAGGGTGGCATTGCATGAGTAGCCAAAAATATAGCCCATAGGGCAGGAATCATTAAAATGAAGCGTCCGGCAGGTTTATCCCATCTCAGAAGCTTGATTACTTTGATCAAAGTTGATTCTGATTGAGGAGGTTGATAAGATTGGGTCATTTCAGTTATCAGTTATCAATTATCAGTTATTGTTATTAGTTAGCCTCCATCGGAGGAACTTTCCTACGCAAATGCTACGCAAACATTAATAATACCTCTAGTTTTAGCCAGAAGTTTGAAATACTGAAGTTTATTCTTTCATTACCTTAAATAATGGTATTTTGTCAAGGGTTAAAGGCCAGATTACTGATTTTCAATCATAATGACACAGATGATATTTTTTAATCTAAAATTTAGGCAACTTGTAAATTTAAACACATTTATAAAATATGGTTACATCTGTTCCTTTAGTAAAAATACCCTCGATCTCGGACAACCGAGAACAGATATTGGCAGCAATAGATATGGGTACTAACTCTCTACATTTAGTAGTAGTGAAAATAGACCCCACTTTACCTGCTTTTACAATTATTGACCGAGACAAAGAAACAGTAAGACTGGGAGACTGTGAAACAAATGGTAATTTGAAAGCAGAAGTCATGGATAGAGCGATCGCTACCTTAGACCGCTTCCAAAAAATTGCTAAAAGTGCCAATGCCGAGCAAATTATTACTGTCGCTACCAGTGCTGTACGAGAAGCACCCAATGGCACAACATTTCTGAATAAAATTGCTGATGAGTTAGACCTGTATGTTAACTTAATTTCTGGTCAAGAAGAAGCGCGCCGAATTTATCTAGGAGTGCTTTCCGCAATGGAATTTAACAACAAACCCCATGTCATTATTGATATTGGTGGGGGTTCCACAGAGTTAATATTAGGTGACGGTAATGCAGCGCGGACTTTAAGCAGTACAAAGGTAGGTGCAGTACGTTTGACCAAAGAATTTGTCACTACTGACCCCATTAGCAAAATAGAATTTGCCTATCTGCGAGCTTACATTAGGGGTTTATTGGAACGTCCGACAGAGGAGTTATTAGCTAATATCCAGAAAGGTGAAAGACCAAAGTTAGTGGGTACTTCTGGCACCATTGAAGCATTGGCGACTATTCATGCTTATGAAAAATTCGGGAATGCACCGACTTCCCTAGCAGGTTATCAGTTTAGTTTAGCTGAGTTGGAAGGGTTAGTTAATAAGTTGAAAAAAATGTCAGTTTCCGATCGGGAAGATATACCGGGAATGTCACAAAGGCGATCGGAAATTATTTTGGCAGGTGCTTTAGTATTACAAGAGGCAATGAGTTTATTGGGAATGGAGTCAATAACTGTTTGCGAACGTAGTTTGCGGGAGGGAGTAATAGTTGACTGGATGTTGAATCATAGTTTGATATACGACCGCCTCCGTTTCCAAAGTTCCATTCGTCAGCGTAATACTCTAAAAATTGCTCAAAAATACCAAGTAAATTTGGAATGTAGCGAGCGGGTTGCTTCTTGGGCGTTACATTTATTTGACCAAACTCAAGGAGTGCTACATGAGTGGGGGAATGATGAACGAGAGTTATTATGGGCAGCCGGAATTTTGCATAACTGTGGTTTATATGTGAGTCATGCATCCCACCATAAACATTCTTATTATTTAATTAGGAATGGAGAATTATTGGGTTATAGCGAAATTGAGATTGAAGTAATTGCTAATTTGGCTCGCTATCACCGCAAAAGTTTACCGAAGAAAAAGCACGAAAATTATCAAAATTTACCCAAAAAATATCAACAGATGGTATCTCAGTTGAGTGCCTTGTTGAGGTTGGCGATCGCTTTAGACCGACGACAAAAGGGAGCGATCGCTAATGTCAAATGTCAGTTAAATCAAAATAAACAGGAATTTTATATGTGGTTACAACCAGCTCACCCTGAAGATGACTGTGCTTTGGAGTTATGGAATTTAGACTATAAGAAGGAGGCGTTTGAAGAAGAATTTGCTTTGAAGTTGATAGCAAAGTTGGAACCTATGATGGCATCTGTATAGTTTTAGGTAAGCTTGATATAGCAATGAGCGCTGGTATATTTACAAATTACAGGAGGGGCAAAATAGCTAAAAGTCTTATATTATCTGTTTTTTTATTCCCCTCCTGGGAGGGGTTAGGGGTGGGTTGCCTGTTGCCTGTTGCCTGTTGCCTGTTGCCTGCGCACAGCGCTATATTTTTGATAGTAGAGGCGTTTGGTCGAATGTCTCTATGAAGAAGGAAGAAGGAAGAAGCAATAAGGAAGAATATTATGAAAAGAAAGAATAATTTTTTTGATAATTAGCACGCCAGTTATTTTGTTTAGGACTTACGCAGATACGCTATATATAGTACTCATAACTATTGTCCAATAGTTACTGGACTCTATACACAGTGTCTTTGCGTAAGTCCTGTTGTTAATTAGGGTTTGCTGATTAAATATCAAAGCACTGACAGATATTGGCTTCAGCCTTTTTTGGTCTAAAAAAGTGCGCCTGTTTTCGGTCTAAAAAGCTCATGCATGCTAGTATTTTGGGATGATTATGGCAGAAAAATCACTCTTACAATTTTTACGACTATCTCCTCTATAATTTCCATTTATCCTGTATCCTGTCTTCCCCTCCCCTCCTGGGAGGGGCTCGCGGGTAGGTTGTCTCCTTGTCTCCTGTCTCCTACCCCTAACACTCATACTTTATTCAGCAAGCCCTAATTATTCTGATGTTTACCGAAAAATTGGGTTTAAAGCCTCGCCCTTGTAGGGAGACTTTTTATTTTAGCATGCAAGCGAATTGAATATATGCTACAGTGTTATTAGTTGCCGGAGGGCACGCCTCCTCCGGAGGAGCTACGAATTGCGGAAACTCGTGCGCTGACCTGGAGGGAAGCGTAACCCACCCCCATCCCCTCCCGGGAGGGGAGCAAGAGGGGTGGGTGCAGCACCCTGTGTTAGCGACAGCTCTGCGCAAGCATTGCATAAACCCGCCGAGGAGCTACGGTTCAGTAGGAACCCCCGCGCCTAAAGGCACGGGGAGGATGTCAATTCGGGTTTGCTTATGGCAGTCTTATGGGTGAGGATAGGAGTCAACCCACCCCCAGAAAAACTATCGACTCAAACGCTGATAAACTGTCGCCAAACCATCCACATCCCCAACATTACCCGGAAATAAAACAACAGGTAACTCAGGAAATTGAGGATGCTCTGCGGGAGTCCGCACCATCGAACAACCAGCTAACACCTGACCCAATAACCTAGCAGTAGTTAAAGCCAAACCTTTACTCAGAGTATCATTAGAAGTAATCCCACCTTTACTTATCAAAAATCCAATATCCTCCGGCAAACCCCGAACAATATCCATCAATAACTCAGAAACTGCCACACCAAACTCCAAACGCACCTGCACATTTTCAAAAGTCAACTCCTCACGACTGGTATAAACCACAGGTGTTTTCCCTTCTGCATGAACAGCATGAACTTTTTCGAGAATATTCTTGAGTAAAGTTGTTCTCTGTTCCCCAGACTCCTCAACTAAATGAGACACATTTACTTCTACACCCACTACATCAGACTCTTGTAATAACCTTTCCAACTGTTGGGTAGATTTCTTAACATGAGAACCCACAATAATTACACCTGGTTTCCCACTCCTGACATACTGCCTCATTTCCTCAGCAGCTATAGGTTGATTTCCCAAAGCAGCTAAAGAAGTTAAAATACTTGCAGCACTCCGCAACAGAAACTTTTTACCTTGACTAGCTGCTGCCAACAAATCATTAGCAAACTTGTCTAAGTCGCCTTGAGTTTCACCATCCACAACCCCACATTGGTTATTAGTCAATTTCATTAAACGTTCTAAACTACCAGAGCGAATATCATCAAGTGTAAATCTTTCTACAGCTTCAGCTTTGATTTTACCTGTGGTTTTTTCTTCCACATAATCAGGTAAATAACTGTAGGTATAGCCAAATACCGAATCTTTAGCAAATTCTGTTTCGTGAACTGGGGTTTCTACACCATTAACCATCAAATAGTGGATGCTGTTGCGGGTGACTCTCCCACCTTCAAAAAATGCTGGAACTAGGAAATGAGCATCAAATGGACCAAGTTCGGCTGCTATGACATCTGTTTCTATGGGATAATGACCCCGTAGAGTAGAGTCGGAACGACTGACGACTAAAAAATCTTGGATATTTGATTGAGCGATCGCTTCGGTCAAGTTATGTGTAACTTCTCGTGTCACATTAGCTGCTTGGTCTGGGGTCAGAGCACGAGTATTGGAGAGAATAAAAAATATGGGAGATTCATCAAGTAATCCTAACTTAAGGGTTTCTACATCCCACTTAGTCAGAAGTAGACAACTATGAACAGTTTGGGAACCTGTTGGGTCATCATCTAGTACAATAATTTTTGGTTGGCTGGTAGTCATGTTTTTTTTGCTCATTATCTATAGAAGTTTATACCGAGATTATTACGAAGTCAAAAGTCACTAGAATCAATAGCAGGATATCAAGGCAAAAGCATTTTTGTAATGGATAAAGAAACTGATGGAAAATTCAAGGGATTAATTACTTCACTATCGGACAAAACAGTTTCAGATTGATAACCTCCTGGTGTAGGATGACGATATATATAAGCTTGGCGTTGGACTACATCTAAAACCCAATATTCCGGAATATTTGCTCCAGCATAGATAAGTGTTTTTTCTTGCCGATCTATTCTCAAGGTAGTATCGGAAATTTCAATTAAAAAGAATATTTCCTGTGGACTAGGGTGGCGAACGCCATAAGCTTTGGGATCGATATGAACTACTGCAATATCCGGTTCTGGTTCAGAATTTGATAATGTAACTGGTAACTGCATCCTAATATGAGCTTGCTGAGTTAATTGAGACTTTAAATAATCTGATGTCCGTTGAGTTGTTGCAGTATGAGGAGCACGTTGGGGATTCGTTTTGATGATACGACCTTCTAATAGTTCGACGCGGGATTCTGGTGTCAGAATACCACAATCTATCATTTGATGATACTCTGCTACTGTCCACAAATGAATTTTGCTTGTTGTCATTAGTTTAATTTCCTGTTTTTGATAATTTCTATAATTACTTCAAGACTTTAATCTCCCCTACTCCCCTGCTCCCCTACTGCCAACTAAGTAACTGAGAGTTAAGTTTAATGGTGAAAATCCTATTATTATTGATTTTAGCTGAAATTTTATGGCTAGAATTAGATTGTGTTGTTTAATTTTTAACTTTTTTGCAGGTAAGAGTTTCTTTGGCTGAGATGAAAAAGGAATTTTTGGGGTAGAATAATGTAGATTTATGGTTGGGTTGTTATGGGTAATGAGGGTATGAGTGCTGGTCAGTTGTTGAAGCAGGCTAATCAGTTGAAGAGAGCGGGGAGGTTGGATGAGGCGATCGCGGAGCAAGTTCGGCAGTTACATTGCTCTTTAGTTGTGTAGGTGCAAGATATTGATTGAGAATCTTTACCAAAATAATATGGGTCTAAAACCCTGCCTTTTAAGGCCAAATATTTTTGGAGAGTTGCTTAAATCCCCTACTTCCCCTCCCCTCCTGGGAGGGGTGGGTTAACTTCTGTACGGGCGAATGGCCATTCGCCCCTACTGACTTCTAACTTCTGACTTCGTCAAGGCTGACTCTTGATAGGGGTTCTAAGGGAGAAATGATGGGATCGAAGCGACAATAACACAGGATTATTGCTTTTTTAGAGCTATCGTCGCCACCAGGAAGGTACTCTTCTAGTCTACTTATTACCCAGTCTCCTTCTCTAACGTGGGTGGAACTTCCAGGGAATTTGGGGTCGATGAATTCTTCTACTTGCAAAAATTGTCTGAGGCGATCGCCTATTTTAGGTTTTGCTCCTGTGCTGGTGTAGTCCCATTGTTCGTCTAGAATGTCTGTTAAGCCACCCATTGGTAGTTTGCGATTTTCCCATCCGGGTTGATCTGGTTCAGCAATAAAGATTATCCATGTTTCACTCATTTTTATTTTTCCTCCGTGAAAGTTGTTTGTTCACCTTCAAAAATACAATCGACTTTGAGTATTTTGTCTTTTGTTGCTTCTATTCTAATGAGTTTCCACCCGTTCAACTTTGCCATTTTTTTACATTGTTCTTTATTGGTGGCAGAGTGACGATTTTCCTCTTTTTTAGTCATGTATAGAGCTAATTTTTTTTATTAGCCTTCTATTATATAGCATTTTCAAATTTTAGTAGATTAAAAATAATAGAAGTTAAAGACTATGCCCTATTCTCTATTCCTGAAATAAGAAAGTTTCTTTGACTTAGATGAAAAAGGAATTTTTGGGGTAGAATAATGTTTTTGAGTAGATTTATGGTTGGGTTGTTATGGGTAATGAGGGTATGAGTGCTGGCCAGTTGTTGAAGCAGGCTAATAGGTTGAAGAGGTTTTAACTGGTTTATATTTTGTTACATAGTGAGGTTTATTTGTGCCTACTTACTTAATTCTCAGATTAATAATAGTTTTAATTTTAGTTCTATGCCAGCCAAAGACATTTTTCATAATGCTATTAAATCAGCTTTAATCAAAGATGGTTGGCAAATTACTGACGATCCTCTATTTATTAAGGCCAGTACCAGAATATCTCTGTATATTGATATTGGTGGTAAACGAGCTATTGGAGCAGAAAAAGAAGGGAAAAAAATAGCAGTAGAAATAAAAAGTTTTTTGGGAATGTCGCCTTTGGCAGAATTTCATACAGCCCTTGGTCAATTTCTTAACTATGTGTTAGCTTTAAGGATAAATCAGCCTGAACGAGTTTTGTATTTGGCAATTACTGAAGATACTTATAGAGATTTTTTTAGCGACCCCTTTATTCAACTTTCTGTAAGTACTTATCAAGTTAAACTACTAATTTTTAATCCGTCAGAAGAGATAATTGTTTTATGGAGCGATTAAATTATCAAGAAATTGTTTCCCAAATAGTTAAAGAACACTATCAATATCATAGTCAGGATTCAGAATATGAAACACAACTGATTTTAGATTCAGAAAGAAATCACTACCTTTTAATTTCTTGGCGTTGGCAAGATGAAAAACGAGATTATGGCTGCCCTATTCATGTTGATATTAAAGATAACAAAATTTGGATTCAGCAAGATTTTACTGAGCCAGGAATTGCTCAACAATTATTAGATTTAGGTGTGCCTAAGTCTGATATTGTTTTGGCTTTTCGCTCCCCTTATGTGCGACAGTTTTCGGATTTTTCTGTAAATTAATGATAAATTCAAAGTCAAATAATCATGGGTAATGAGGGTATGAGTGCTGGCCAGTTGTTGAAGCAAGCTAATCAGTTGAAGAGAGCGGGGAGGTTGGATGAGGCGATCGCTCTTTACCATCAGCTTATTGAAATTAATCCTAATTTTGCTTGGGCATATAATAATTTGGGTGATGCTTTTGTTAAGCAGGGAAACTTTGATGAGGCTGCTGTTGAGTATCAAAAGGCGATTGAAATTAATCCTAATTCTGCTTGGTTTAATATAAATTTAGGTCGTTTGTTTATTGAGCAAGGTTGTTTTGAAGAGGCTATAGGTTATTTTAGGCAAGCGGTTCAAAGCAAGCATAATTTGTTATGTGAATTGAATGGTAAGCATGAAGAATGTGCTTCAAATCTCTCTGCACTAACTGTAAATAATGAGCTTTTCCCAGAGAATTTATACTTTCGAGAGGAAACCGACTCTCAATGGCAGTTTGGTGACTTGGATAACCTGGCAAAGTTAACTCCTGAAACATTACGAAACCAGCCGGAAAGATCTAAAGTTGCCGTTTTTGTGGCGATCGCTCACCTTTACCAAGGGGATATTCAGGCAGCACGACATTGCATTGGTCTTGCACGAGATTGGGGTTTGAGCCAACAAAGTATCAGTCAAATAATTGTTTCTGGCTTACATAAGTGGTTTGCTTGTTCTGCTACATTTACTGGCGTTCGTAACTTTTGGTACATTGGGGACTGGGAAGCTCTAGTTCAGTTGGACAAGGCCGATCTGTTTCAGCGTCCCGAACGTGCTAAACTAGCTCTGTTAGTTGCTGCAGGTTATCAACAACTGGGGAATATAAATGCTTTACGACGCTGCACAGATTTAGCCCTAGAATGGGGTTGCAGCAATGGTCTAGTTTATCGAGTTTTGACTTCTGGTATATATAATCTGTTTGGACGGGGAGCTGCTGTTGCCCGTCGGTACAAGGTGTCTTTAAAGTATTTTAAATCGGCTTTTGCGGTTATGGAAATTGCAGATAATCTCCAGGGAACTTTGCTGAAGTCGCGAATCAAAATGCAAATTGGACAAATACCTTCTCTTAATAATCAAAGGGTTATCAATTTAGTGTTAAACTCAGACAAATAAGAATGTCTATTTAGTAAGGTGAAAGAGTCGGTTTACTACTTCGTGGCTTTCAGAGGCGATCGTGGGTAGGATTTTGTAGATATAGTTCCTGGAGATGATTAAGTGCTTTATCAGCACGCAGGATTTCTTTTTCCATTTCTGATAATCGCTGATTTTCCCGTTCGAGTTCTCCAATGCGTTTTTGTAGTTTAGGGATTTCGGCTTGTTTTTCTTTGGCAGTCTGAAGCTGTTCTCTGAGGTTGGCAACGCGGGCAATGTTTTCTTGGGCGATTAAATACCATCCTTTGAACCCGTCCATTGCTTGGCGACATTCTTTGACGACAGCCATGAGGCTGGTGCGATCGAAGTCTGCTCCTCGGCAATCTTTGAGGACATCATAGAGTTTGAGTACATATTGATTTTGGATTTGATAATCTTCATGTACTGAGCGGTTTAAATTGGGTTTAATGACCTGACCAAGAACTTCCTTCACATCCCCAGTAAAATATTGGTCTAGTCCCGTGTAGGACAAAATCTCCTCAGCTATTTTGGTCGGCTCACTGAACCAGTCTTCGTAGTGGACAATGAAACAATCAGCGCCACTATGGTGCAGCGCATCAATGGTGCGAGTTAGCCATGCTAGCTCAGATATATGTTCAGACTCGTTATACTGCCTGGAAAAAGACAAAACTATAGGACTTGGATTGCGCATAGCCAAGATAAAAATCGGCTTAACTTTTAAAGGATTAAATAATCTAAACCACAAAGGAAGAAAGGCATTTGTTAGAGTATCTTTGAATCCCCAAATATTAGTAGCAGAATCAAACCGTTGACTTAGTATTCGACTTAACTTAAATCTAGCCTCGTTTACTGAATTGGTATTCATCCATTCCTCCGGTAAAGGCAAATAAGCATGAGTACCTAATTCACGTAATAAATTGCGATGTATATTTACAATATCCGCATCTTCAAAAAGACCTTCTGGATTGCTGACATTTGCCGGGATCAAATTTTCCGAAACGCTCATGCCTATTGATTCTAAGACTTGCATCAATAGTGAGGTTCCCGATCTACCAGAACCTAGTACAACAATAACACGCTTTGTTTTTGTTTCTTGCATATTTATTTTAAATGTATGTAATTAAAGTTAAGTAGAAATTTTGAACTATGCTTTTTAATGCAACCCCAAGACCTGAATGCTTACGAATTTACATTCTCACAATATCAAATCATGCTAGGGGGTAGTTGTTTTCATCAAATTCTTCTAGCAATGGGGATAACACCTCTTCCAGATGGGTAGCAATGACCTTAGTACTTCAGAGTTGGGATGTCCATCCAGGCTATTCGCAAAGAACAAACGCTCCGGTTGTTTTGACAGCACCTCTATCATATCGGTTTAGCGAACATTATGTTCGCTAAACAAAGCTTTCAGCTCCTTCTTGTGTAAATTACTTATTATCTCATACTATCGTTCACTTCCTCCAAGTTTTATACGTTGCATTTGGCATACGCATACATTCAAAAGGGAGGTATGGTGTAATCACATCGACTGAAATATCAAACTTATTCAAACTGCTGAGTAAACGACGGATGCGATCATTGCGACGTATATCTTTAACCGCTATCAACAAACATTTGGTTGCACTTGGTTTCGCTTCTTGCAGATACTCTAAAAATTTTTTTTCTTCTGACTCCCAACAAAAAATTTTAGATGCATTATTAACAGACTTCTTTAAAAAAACCATATCTCTAATTGTTAAAATTAAAGTTTCTTTTATAGATTCAGGTGTTGTTTTGGGGATGACTTTTCCAACATTATAGCGTTTAATAAACTCAGCAATTTCAGTACCATCAAAGCCTAAAACAGGTACTTTGGCTGCAACCGCATCAAAAATTCTATTGGGTAAAGAGTGCTTATGGTTATCAATTACTGGTTCTAGTAAACATAGGGCAATATCAGCTTCTCGTGTGATAGGAAGAACTAGATCTGGATCAAGCATATCTGTGATAAAAAAGCGGTAGGACACCTGCAACTGCTCGGCTAAAAGAATCACATTATCATACAATTCCGGCACTACGTCGCCGAGTACGATCAGCTTAAATCTTTCATCCAACAGCGGTAAAGTGGATACCATTAATTCTACTCCACAATTACTATATGCTCTATTTGAATATAGTAGTATTATATCATCACTAGACAAGTTATACTTTTGTCTTAGATAAGAACCCTTTTCTAGTTCGACATACTCTCTACAATTGCGAAGCAACTCCATAGGTACATTACAACCAAGATTCCGCATTATATCTATTTGACCTTGACTCGATGCAAAAATGTAGTCAAAATGATTGGCAACATTGGCAGCATAAAGTGATGTTAAATTGCATGATATTAAACTTTGAAAAGCCATCTCTCTTAGGCTAATTGATGTTCGTTCCTTAAAGATTGGATATTCAACGACATCAAGTATTTTTAAAGGATTACAAAAATGCTCAGATACATATAATCCTGCCAATCCAGAAGTGTATGTTTCATGAGCCAGAACAATATCATAATCGCACTCAAAATCAATATACTCTAGTGTTATTCGATAAGCATCCATGCCTTTTTTTAGGCGCGAAAAAAGCAAATCATTGCGTATCTCTTTGGAACTGTTCTTCATCTGCTAATTTTTCCAAGTGTTTCTTCTAATTTTTTGATTTGTTCTGATATTTCCCTAGTTTTCTTCTTTAATTCGTCCAAATTATCTGTTTTGACTGGAACAAGGATTTTTTTTCTGTTACTAAAAAGCTTTTTTAGATCGGGGGTACTTGACTGGCTTTTTATATGAGATAGTATCTTTAGTTGTCGCGACAAAAACTGATACTTTCTTTTATAAAATAAAAAGCTTAATTCAGGATTCCAATCTTTAGGTATTTTTCCCAACTCAACAGCTTTAATAAACTCAAAATCAAATAAGTGTTCTGATAGTTCTCGATCGCTAATTTCAGGATATATCTTGTTCATCAAGTCCAAAACAGTTTTTTGATAACAGCTAAAGCTCCAATCATACTTTTGGGCCACTACAGTTCTACCATTATCATCAATTAACATTTTGTTCCAATAATCTAGTCCAGCATCCTTGTTGGGATCTGATTCAATCTGCTGCAACCAGTTACTTTCTCGCGCCAATGAAATAATTGGCAAACAATTTTTTCGAGCTTTCGCTGATACTTGCAAATCACACATGGGAGTTGGATAAAAGTCATCAAAATCTAAATTTAGGGAATTAGTATGAAAAGCAAAAGTCCCAGTTCCGAGTAACGTAATAAAGCGGTCATGCTGAAGCCCATGAAGTGAGCTATAAACGGCTGTTCGCTCAAAATACCATTTCAATGGTTCTCCAAAAATTGAGCCATGAACGCAGACAGGAATTGCATCTTTATATTTTTTGAGAGTAGTTACCATCTTGTATGAATAATTCTCTGGATACAAGAAGTCATCATCTACTGAAAAGTAATAACCATCTTTTACTTCTGGCAAAAAAAAGAACTTTCCAGCAGCAGCTAAATCACCGTGATTCTTACTCCAGGCATAAGATACGTTATCCTGTCGAACACATTCTGGAACTTTTTGATGACCATTCAGATAAACATAAATATGATCGAACTGAGGTTTCAGGCATTCTAGCACTTGTGGCAATGTATTCAGTCTGCTCGGTATTGTCGCCATTCCAGCTATAATTTTTTCTCTTACTGGTGGTCTTCCAGTTTTTTTTGAATTATTTATCAAATTCATGTACTCAGTATTCTCATTGATGGTCAATGACTTACTGTGAAAAAAATCGTTCTTTGTTTTACTATTTTTAGTATGGATGGGATATTTTGTCTCAACACCAGTTATCTGGCTAGATGCTTCTTTTGCCTCATTTTTTTGATTTTTTTGCCTTTTTGAACTAGCATTCTCCACCTCTTGAGCTATAAATTTTTGAGTATAGCTGAAATGTCTAAGTAAATCATAAACTACTATATTCGCAGGTAACTTTTCCACTTTTTTGGGATCTGTTATAAATTGCTTGTGAGAAAGGAAAAATAAGCCTTTAATCAGTTTATGAAATGAATAATCCTGAATCTTCAGTTGGTCATTTTCTGTGTTAGATGCTATATATCCTAACTGTGAAGAACTCAGATGCTCTAAAAGTCCTGGCAAAACATCGCCTTCAAAAACAGCCTGTTCATTGAGAAACATAACTTGCTCGTACCGAGCAGTTTTGGCAATTTTACTTATAGGAGCTTGAGAAGACATAATTTCCGGTGGCAGTAACCGGATCAACACGCGAGGAATAAAAGGCTTAATAACAGACAGAGCTTCCTGGGGGTGAGCAGCAGGGATCAATATCTCCACAGGTTTATGGGTGTTATAACGTACAAAAGACCCTAAAAACTTCTTCACTGGGCGGATATCTTCCCCTGCTCGAACAATGATAGATACACCTTCTGTTGCTGCCTTGTCATTTTTGCTACTGACAGGCTCCACTGCTGAACCTTCAGGACGTAAAGAATACCATATTAGATACTCCTCAGACAAGAACCCAGCTAAAGGCGAGACCACCTTAATATATTTCTTAGCCAAAGTCTGTCGCGCTTTTTTAGCCTCCAGTTTCTCAGCACTGACAAAATCGTGATTAATAACTAATTTTGGCCAATAATATATTCCTCTGTTGGGAAACTTCTGCAAACAACGGCTCGTTAACTCCACACCTTCGTGCCCAAAAAGCAGAGGATCGAACCCCCCAACAGAGACAAACTCTTGTTTTTGAATCACCATATTCCCCTCAGTAATCAATACTGTGGGTAAAGGATAAACCCCCAAATCATAGTGCAACGGAGGCTGTGCTTTTGGTGGATTAACACTAGGAAGTATTCTACCCCTAATTGCCAAAAAATCGTGGTTTTCCATCGCTTCCCGTGCGTTGCTGACATACTCAGAATCCATCGTGGCATCGTCATCCAGAAAAATCAAGCGATCGCCCCTAGCAAAATGCCCCCCCACATTGCGCCCTTCAGAGGGCAACAAATTTATCGGAGAAGACACCCAAAGCATCGGAAAATCTGCTAGTTGCTGGCTAACCGCTTCATTCCCACCATTGTCTATGAGAATAACTTCAAACCCCGTATCAGTTTGCTTGAATACTGATTCTAGGCATTGCACCAAGGCTGTACCTGCGTTAAAGCTGACAATAATCACCGAACTATGAACCGACTTCTGTGACCTTTTATCCTGCTTAGGAAAACTGTCATAATCAACACTTTGCCGATACACAGCCATCTGTTCGCGAGCTTCCTCAAACCGCTCTTGGAGATATAACCTACGGGCTTCCTCAAAGATGGTAAATACGTTCTGATTTTGTGTCATTACCTCAAAACCCATTCCTGATGGGAAATAACTTTAGTATTACCAACGGATGCCACGAAAGATTACATCCTTGCGGATATTATCCTTGTAACGCTCCACCACCCGGAACATACCTTCCATCACCTCTTCAGTCAAGTAGTGAGGTTCAACGCCAATATTAACCAAACCTTGGTAAGTAGGATTGTAGTAATGTTCCTCAGACTCTTTGCGCGGGTTTTCAATGCTTTTAATCTCTACATCATAACCCAGTTTTGTACCTACCTTCTTAGTCAATTCAGCCAGTTGATTAACGCTGAAAGTTTCCATGATTTGGTTGAAGATACGAAGTTCCCCAGACTTTGCTGGCGTAAGTTCCGACTTGTGTACGCATTGCAGTGTATCTTTAATATTCAGATAACCCCGAATTTGCCCGCCCTTTCCATAGACAGTCAGAGGGTAACCAACAACAGCTTGGGTAATGAAACGATTGACCACTGTACCAAATACCTCATCATAATTGAAAAGAGTCTTCAGGCGATCGTCAATCACAGACTCCTCTGTTTCCAAACCATAAACCGGACCTTGCATAAGGTCTGTCACCCTTAGATTCCACATCCTCACCCCAAACCACAGCAAGTCCGTATCCATAATTTTTGTTGTGTGGTAGATAGATGATGCTTGTCTAGGGAAGAGAAATTTGTCTTTACGCCCTTTGTGTTCAATTTCCAGCCAGCCTTCCTCGATATCAATATTAGGAGTTCCATATTCTCCCATCGTTCCCAACTTAATAATGTGGGTACTAGGAGAATAATCACGCACTGCAAACATCAGGTTATTTGTAACCAGAAGATTATTTGAGATAGTTGTACTAGCGTACTTATAATTAATCAAAGAGTAGGGAGCAGATGGCTGCTCGGCATAATGGACAACTGTATCTGGGATACCAGTAAAGTTATTATTCACAGCCCATTGGTAGGAAACACTACCATCAAAAAATGCACGCATTTGATGGGGTTTAGTCAGATCGCCAATCACCACTTTTATTTCTTTGCCAGTTTTTTCATGCCAAATACTGGCTCTCTCCTGTAAGGTAGGCAAGCTATAAAGCATTCCTACATCTAATTCAGTGCAAGCATTGCGCCGGAAATAGTTATCCACTACGGTAACATCATAACCGCGTTGAGAAAAATACATAGCTGTAGGCCAGCCGAGATAGCCATCACCGCCGAGTATTAGGATATGTGCCATGTTGTATTCTAGCCTCCTGTATATTATTAATTATTCCGACTAATTGTGTTTTGTCAAATTTTGTGGTAATAAGTCTGCTTCCAGAAGTTGATTCCCAAGCAGAAAATCCGTTAACTCTTTTTGAGATAAGGGCTTTTCATTGTTAGAATTATAGGGCTTTTCAACCGTTAAGGACAGAATATCTGGATAATCGTATTGAATCTTGTGAGAAACACTGCCAAAAGCAGGTATAACAGCAAAATAGTTTTTCAATTCATACGTTCGTCTAGTTTCCTCACTATTCATCAGTTCTTCATAGAACTTCTCACCAGGTTTAGCCCCAATCGTGACAACTTCGATAGCATCAGGGCGATAGCCGTAAACCGGAGCCAGTTGCTGAATCATAACCTCAGCCAAATCCAGAATCCGAATCGCTGGCATTTTTGTCACAAAAATTTCTCCCCCCTTGGCAAGGATACTAGAATCAATAACAAGTCGGGTAGCTTCCTTAATGCTCATAATGAAACGAGTCATGTCCGGATCTGTCAGAGTCACTGGACCACCTCGGCGAATCTGTTCATGAAAAATTGGTATCACAGAACCTCTGGAACCAAGAACGTTTCCGAAACGAGTAGAAGCAAAAACTGTCCCACTTCCCCTCAAGGATTCGCTGCTAGCCGCAGTCATCAGCTTTTCACCCATAAGTTTAGAAGTTCCCATCACATTTGTAGGATTAACAGCTTTATCAGAACTTGTAAAAATCACCCGTTCTACCTTTGACTCATAAGCAGCTTCAATGACATTTTGAACACCATTAATATTAGTCTGAACAGCCTCAAAAGGGGAACGCTCGCAGAGTACAACGTGCTTAAAAGCAGCAGCATGAAAAACAATATCTACACCTTGAAACATTCTAATCAGCTTGTAGCGATCGCGGATGTCGGCTAGAAAGAAAGTAACATTTGCACGTTGCTGATAGCGCTGCTGAAGAAAAAATAGTTCGGATTCATTATTATCTAGTCCAATTAGCTCGCCTACAGCATATTCTTCTGTAAGTTGCCGTACCAGTTCTTTACCTACAGTGCCACAGCATCCTGTCACTAATACAGATTTTTTGTTAAGGTGCGTCATATTTTCCCAGTTTTACTTTCCAATTCTATTAATAAGATGTATACTATCATTTGAATCATTTAAAGATTCATTTTGTTTAACTCCTGATATTTAAAATAATATTCTTCCAACATTTCTTGAGCTTGGGTTAGCTGGAGTAGAAGCAGTTCGTTTTCTTTATAGAGGCTATCCGTGGTTATTTCTTCTGCTTTCTGTCTGTCCTCATCTCTTTTTGCCAAAAGGTAGTACCCATCCACTCCATCAAAGCCTAAATCCACAGCTTTCTGATAAGCCTTAATCGCCTCATCCCTTTTCCCCAACTCCCTTAAAACATCCCCCAACTGCTGCCTAACCACAGCAGACCCAGGATGCAACTCCAAAGCCTTCCGCAACTCAACCTCTGCCTCCCGCCACCTACCCAACTGCATCAACCCATACCCCAACTGATGCCGCACCTGAGCCGACTTAGGACTAAGCTCCACCACCAACCGATACTCAACAACGGCCTCTTCCCATCTACCCAACTGCCCCAAAGCATACCCCAAATGATGCCTCACCTCGGCCCAAAAAAAACCCAAACTAATCGCCCGCTGATACTCAACAACAGCCTCCTCCCATCTACCCAACTGCCCCAAAGCCTGAGCCAAACCAAACAAAACCTCACCAGACTCCCCAGACAAAACCACCGCCTGACGATAAAATTCCACCGCCTCGGACCATTGTCCTAACTTACTCAAAGCCTCAGCCAAACCCAAACAACAATCAACCCCACCGGGACTCATCTCCCAACTGCGACGATAAAACTCCACCGCCTCAGACCATTGCTGTTGCCCAGACTTAGCCACTCCCAAATAATAATAAGCCTCTGTATGTAGGGACGTTCCATTAAACTTACCTACATTTTCATACAACATATTTACCACTTTGTCAAGACACTGCTCTGCCTCGGACCATTGCCCCAACTTCACCAACACCGCTCCCAAACCAAGATAAAACTCCGGCACATCAGTTTTCTGCTCCACGGCCTGACGAAAATAACCTACAGCCTCCTGAAATTGACCTTCACCCTGTAACAAAACCCCCAACTTGTAGAGAGACCAGGAAGCTTGAGGATTTATGGCCACAGCCTGACCAAAAGCAGCGATCGCCTCTTCTATCCGCCCCACCTTAAGCAAAGCTTCCCCCAAATTATGATGACCATGGGAAAAACCAGGATTAAGAGCGATCGCCTCACGGTAAGCAGCCACAGCATCATCGAGCTTGCCCTCCCGCAACAATTGATTAGCAGTTTTGAAATTAGTTTGAACCATAGTGATAAACTCAAAAGTCAAAATTTAAAAGTCAAAAGTCAAAAGTTAAAAATTAAAAGTTAAAAGTTAGAAATTAACTCAAAAGTCAAAAGTTAAAAATTAAAAGTTAAAAGTTAGAAATTAACTCAAAATTACAGCATATTTCGGGCAAATGATGTACAAGATGAATAGTGAAAATATTGTAGTGCGGGCATCTTGCCCGCGATGGGTGTACCTTATAACAGCGGAAAGCGCTGTAAGTCAAAAGTAAGTAATTAACTCAAAAGTTAAAAGTCAAAAGTGAGATTTTATAGGCTCGAAAGTTTGAAACTATAGCAATGTGCGCTGGCATATCTACAAATTACCGAAGAATTAAGGTATCAGTTTTCAATAATTATTAATTATTAATTATTCATTATTAATTATTCATTACACTTCCATTTTCAGCGACCTGAATACAACCGTACCAAAGCAATACCAGTAACAATAGCCACAAAAAACCATGTCACTAACAGACCTATAACTTCACTAATAAATAGACCGATCGCCCCATAAATAAATCCACCCACTGCCCAACCAAGGGATAAACCTACAGTCCAAGCAACAATATTAGCAATTATCCACCATTCTTCCCAATAAATTTGCTTCCTGAGTACAAACCATTGGCCTAATCCCAAAATTGCCCCCACAATAGCTCCATTAATCAACCCATGAAATAGCCTGACTGAAATTTGTTCTGTTCGTGGGGCCACCCAACCTAATGCTCCTAAACTACTGGCCCCGATTAATAACCATGTCACAATATTTACTACAACCCACCATCTACTTCGGAAGATATAATTTCTCAGCACTAACCATTGGGCCAATCCGATGATGCCACCGCCGATGGCTCCGGAAAAAGCACCAATATAGGGTCTAATGCCTATTTCTACAAATATTAAACTGACCAAAAAGCCGACAATGGTGAAAAATACCCACAGCAACCAAAAACCCCAGCCGATAGTTTTAGATTGAGTATGAGATGGATGATAATATGATTTTGTAATTGACACAGGCTCTTCAACAATTAATAATTAATAATTATCTCTCCTTGAAAACGGATAGGATTGATTCAAAGGAAAATTAATTCATTGTTTATCCTTTAAAGGAGAGACTTTAAACCTTAATTATTCGGTAGTTTTGCTCTATCCCTAATACATAATATGAAATATTGCAAGGGCAAGCTTGTAGTTATATCAAGTCTCATTAATTAGTTAATTAGCCATAATAAATCAGCTATCTTTAGTCATCTAAAGATGACTTCTTCTTTGAGCTAAATAAATTTCTTGGCTTGGCTACATCACGCGCCCCCGCGCATCTCCCAATTTTGGGGGACTTTTACCAGCTAATGGATTCTTGTTCCCCCCAGAATTGGGGGGCTAGGGGGGCAAAATTCAGTATTAAACAACTTTTCAGATATCCCCTTATGGTGAGGGCGAATGCCATATGGTGAGGGCGAATGCCATATGGTGAGGGCGAATGCCATATGGTGAGGGCGAATGCCATATGGTGAGGGCGAATGCCATATGGTGAGGGCGAATGCCATATGGTGAGGGCGAATGCCATATGGTGAGGGCGAATGCCATTCGCCCCTACTCCCCCGCGTCCCCGTGTCCTATTTCGGTCGAGATACAGAGGTGGGGAACATTTTCTTGAAACCAGTCCGGCGCTCTTGGGGTGAATTTGGAGTCATATAACCCCATAATGTTTCCCAATAGAAAAAAGATACTCCGGCAAAGTGGCGATCGCGTACTGCTTTTACTTGTTGTTGAATTTGCTCTATTTTCATGGGTGTTTTCATGGTCCCTGTGAGAATACCAATACTGAAAGGAATTTTACTTTTGGCCAATTTTACTTCTGGTTGTTCTAATTCTGCTAAAAATGAGGGTAAGTTATCTCGATACACCTGTAAAACAAACTCATCTACTATACCTCGCTTTATCCAAGTTGGCCAGTCTTGCAAATATAATTTATAAGCAAAGTCATCAGGATTAGAAGACAAGGATACAATACAATTAGGTTTAACTGCTTTGACGGCTTTATAAAGTCTTTCCATTAAAGCAGTTATTTGATTTGCTCGCCATTGCATCCATTCTGGGTCTGTAAAATCTTCCGGAGGCATTTTACCCTGATGTTGTTCCCTGTAGAGGCGGACTGTAATTGGATCGTAGCCTAATTGTACTGGCATGGCAAAGCGGTCATCTATTTGAATGCCATCGACATCGTATTTTTTGACAACTTCTAATACTAGGTCGATAAAAAATTTTTGCACTTGGGGGTGAATGGGGTTAAGCCAAACATTATTGATAGAGAGGGACTGTTTTAGTGTTGTTAATAAGGACTGTTCATCTGATTCTGGGAGCAGGTCTTTCAGTTCTAATTCAAATATATCTTCGGAAAAATTTCTATTTTTATCAAGACTGGTTGTCACCCAGTGGGGATGGCGTTTGACTAACAAAGAATTTATTGGTGCCATGAAACCATATTCAAACCAAGGGATGACACGTAAACCTTGGCGGTGGGACTGTGTAAATATTTCTCTGAGTACATCCCGACCAAGACGAAATGTGGCAAGGGTAGGGTCTTGAGGTTGACCTGTGACTTTTCGAGCAAGGTCACTGGGATAAAATGTGTTACCTCTATTCCAGGTTACAGGATAAACAGTATTGAAGTTGAGTTGAGAAAGTTGACGGATGGCGCGGTTAATTCCCCAGGGAGCGAATAATACGGTACTACTAACATTAGTTATCCAGACTCCACGCACCTCTTTTTTTTCAGGTATAGCTTTTGCAGTGACTAAATTTGGCGAGCTTACTATTGCGTATAGGGAAATAGAAAGAAAAGCGATCGCTATTCCTATTCCTAGCCAGATTTTTAATTGTTTGAATTTATGATTAATTTTATTCATTATTAGGGAGTAGGAAGTAGGGGGCAATAATTTATGATTTCTGTACGACAATTAATTTTATTTTTGATTATTGGATATCTCTAATGGGAAAAATGGTGCGTGATACTCCACTTTGTTCCGCTCACACACCCTACTACTACTGTTTAACAATTAGTGAGTAGGGTGTCGTTAGCGACAGCGTAACGCACCTCTATCCCTATTGAGCATTTCCTCCAAAAGAGGGAGTAGGGAAAAAGAATTGATGAATAACAGTGGGATGATTGATTTTATTTTTGATTATTGGATATCTCTAATGGGAAAAATGGTGCGTGATACTCCACTTCGTTCCGCTCACACACCCTACTACTGATATTTGAGTGAGTAGGGTGTCGTTAGCGACAGCGTAACGCACCCCCTATTAGACATCTCCTCCAAAAAAGGGAGTAGGAAGTAGGGAGCAGGGAGAAAAAATTTATGAATAACAGTGGGATAATTTATTTTATTTTTGATTATTGTCTAATGGGAAAAATGGTGCGTGATACTACTACTGTTTAACAATTAGTTAGTTGCTCATATCTCTAGCAAATAAATCTTTTTTTTAATGAGGTCCAAAGCCTCCCATTTTAAGGGGATAAAAAATATTCAATTAAGTATTTTCAAGCCTCCGGCTTTAGTCGGAGGTACTGGTAACTGATAACTGATAACTGATAACTGATAACTGAAATGACCTTCTCAATACTCAGAAATTGTTTTAATTCACCGCGATTTATGGCTTCTTTCGTTCCTACAGCAAATCCCCCTAATAATTCTCCTGAAATAACACTATTAAGGCCGATTAAAGGAGTATTGTTAATAACTTCTACTGCATCAGATACATTACGTTTAAAAGCAGTATAAGCATTAGTATCTAATAAAATCGGTTTTATTTCCATAAATTTGTCTCAATTTTTCCAAAAGGCTGAGTATTCTCTAAAAATTCAATTTCATCAGTTGCTGTCCAAGTTCCAGCTAATTTATCCAGTTTATGAGTTGATTTTTTCTCTAAATCTGTAGGAGTAATCTCTTGTTTTTCTAACAACTTGAAAGCTGCATCAACTGCTTGTTGAATGTTAGTATATTTTCCCTGAGCAATTTGGGATTGAATAAATTTTTCTTGTTCTGGACTTAAAGTAATATTCATAGTTACATTTCATAACTAACTTAATATTATAATTCTACAATACCAATTTTCAAAAAGAATATGTTTGAATAATAAAAGTGATTAAAAGATTTTACCGAAAAATTGTGGTTTAAAGCCTCCCCTTTTAAGGGGATAATAAGCGGTCGTTTGCGGAGCAGTCCGTTAGGATGGGATGGCGAGGTCTCCTCGCCATATCCAATCGACCAAGAGAAGAAAAATTTTCATCTCTTTGTCAATTCTCTTCTTTCAAGGAGAGGTAATTATTCATTATTCATTATTAATTATTAATTGTTGAAATGAGATTTCCGCTGAAATTACTGTAGAGTATATATACGATAATTGATAATTATAATAACAAATATTCGAGTCAAAAAATCCCGCGGTGTCACCTAAACGCACCGTCGGGAGTATGTCAAGATCATCTCTATTGAACTAAAGTCGCGATCGCTCTTGCCAAAGCATCTACAGCTTCAGTAACTTCGGCAGCACTAACAATAAGTGGAGGCACAAAACGCAATACTTTCGGACCCGCAGGTACAATTAATAAACCCTCATTCATTGCAGCTTTGACTATATCGATAGAAGTCAACTCTACATCTGCATTTAACTCCATACCATTAATCAAACCCCAACCACGTACTTCGGTAAACAGATCGGGATATTTAGTGGCAATAGCATTTAACCCTACTCGCAACTGTTCGCCTCTCTGCTGTACATTTGTCAACAAATTTTCCTGTTCCAAAGTTTGACAAACAGCGAGCGCTACTGAACAAACAAAAGGGTTTCCACCAAAGGTGCTAGCATGACTGCCTGGTTCAAAAACATCACAGTGAGATTTACATAACATTGCTCCGATGGGAATACCTCCACCTAACCCCTTAGCGGAAGTAAAAATATCTGGCTCAATGCCCAAATTTTCATATCCCCAAAGTTTGCCACTACGACCCATACCTACTTGTACTTCATCTAATATTAAGAGAATGCCTTTCTCGTCGCAAATTTCTCTAATTCTTTGAAAGTAAGCCACATCACCAGGGCGAACGCCACCTTCTCCCTGGAGTCCTTCTAGCATAATAGCTGCAACTTGTCGTTGGTCTTTGTCTAATTCAGCGATCGCATTTTCTATAGCAGCAATATCATTGTAAGGCACATAATAAAATCCTGGCATTAAGGGGCTAAAACCTTTATGATACTTTGGTTGCCCCGTTGCGGTAATAGTTGCTAGAGTTCTTCCGTGGAAACTAGCATGAGCAGTCAAAATTATCGGATTTTCAATATCTAATTTTTCGTGAGCATATTTGCGGGCTAATTTTATTGCTCCTTCGTTAGCTTCTGCTCCAGAGTTACAGAAAAATGCTTTGTCCGCACAGGAATGCTCTGTCAACCATTGTGCCAATTCTCCCTGAACTGGGATATAGTATAGGTTAGATACATGATGTACTCGTTGAATTTGTTGCGAGACTGTTGCCATCATTACGGGGTGAGCATGACCAAGGGTACAGGTAGCAATTCCGGCCACAAAATCTAGATATTCTTTTCCTTCAGTATCCCAAACACGACAACCTTCACCACGTTCGAGGGCAATGGGAAAACGCCCGTAGGTGTTCATTACAAAAGCGTTGAAGTTGTCAGCACTAAATGTTGTATATCCGCCTGTTGTTCCTAAAGACTGTTTGACTATTGTTTCAGGGGTCATAAATCATAAATCCTCAAAATTAACCTCAATATTAATTTGATTTCAAAAGAACATATAGAATTTGTAGGTTTTTTTTAATTTATATAGCAGAAGAAAGAAGGAAGAAGGAAGAAGGAAGAAGGAAAAATCTTGCGTTGTTTGAGTTTTAAGCTTTTGATATGTCCGCGCCCTTTGCTTCGACTGTTATAATATGTTCTCTAAAGTTTTTCGCCGTATCAATTTTTATTGCTTTTGCCTTGTTTTTTTAGATTCTTTTAAACTTTCTTTTTTGAGCGGGGGAGTAGGCAGGGCTAATTCATTGTCGTAGCGAGAATATTCATAAGAAATACATTTACAGCAGTTTTCTAGTTGATGAGGTACAAAGTTTTATTGCTTTAGGCAACAGCTCCGGAAGGCAACAGCTCCGAAAGGGAATATAGAAATAAATAGTCTTATAGCTGTACCTCACGCTTCCTCAAAAGTGCTGTAATTGTGCAAATATACAAATCTCCCCATCTCCCCAGGGCTAATTCATTGTCGTAGCGAGAATATTTACAACCCTATATTTTTTTGAGTTCCTATGCTTCCCCCTCTTCCCCCTCTCCCCCCCTCTTTCTTTTTTCTCTGGTGACAATAAATAGACCCTGGGGGGAGTAGGGGAGTAGGGAGAGTAGCAAACAACAGTAAGTTTTTTTTCACCACCTAAAACCTACCACCTATTACCTTACCGAATAATTAAGGTTTAATACCAAATCTCACGCATTCTTGGTACATCTCCTTGAGAGTAGGGAGTAGAGATAAAATAGATAAGATATCTTGCTTTAATACCGAATAATCGTTACAAACATGATTAAACCATTATTATTACTTAATAACTGAAGTCCCATGGGAAATATAGTATTATTTTTGGGCATTGGTATAAAGCATCTCCTTTAAAGGAGAAAAAATAAAAAAAAATTACTTTTTGCGTCAATCCTATCCGTTTTCAAGGAGAGGTAATTATTAATTATTAATTATTAATTGTTGAACACCTACCATCTTCTTATTTCTTAACTTTTAATCCCGTCATAGTTTCAAGTTCTTGTCTGAACAATAAAGCATATCGACTAGGGATATCAACCAAGGTAACATTTTCATTATTTTGTGCATCCAAATAAACAATTGCTATTTGAATTCTAGCTTGTTTATCTATAGCACTAATTATTCCACCTACAGGAGAAAGAATACCTTTAGCAATACTTTTTCTGACTTGAGTTTTTGCATAATCTCCTGTAGAAAGTTCTGTAATTTGTTCTTTCTTTAAAGTAAAATTAGCATCTTGATATTCTTCTTTATCAAATTCTATATCTAGGCGCTTACCCGAAATATCTATGTTGACTTTGCATTGATTTAACTCCCCATTATTATTATTTAAACAATGAGCACCATGAGTTCTAGCTAAGGCAATATTAGCTGGAAAAAATAATGAAGCAATAGAGACGAGAGTAATTAATTTTTTCTGCATAATTTTAGCCCTACTAATTAATAAAAGTCAGGAGTCAGGAGGAAAAAAGAAGGAAAAAAAGAAGAAAGTTTTTTGTCACGCTATTAGTTATGTAAGATTTTTTATTCTGCCTTCTGCTATATTATTCAGAACTACGAATTTGTAAACCAGTCAAAATTTCTAAATCGTTCATTAGAGGTTCGCTATGTTTTGTCGGAATATCAATCATAGTCACATTTTTATTGTTTTGATAATCTACATATTCAATTGCTAACTGAGTCCTATCCTGTTTAGCAAACAGACCAACTAAAGCTCCCAAAGGACCGAGAACTAAACTAGCACCAATAGTTTCTTTTGCTCTTTTTTTAGCATATTCACCAGTTGAAATTTCAGTAATTTGATTACCTTTCAACTTCATATTAACATCTTGAAATTTTTCAGATTTAAAATTCATTTCTAGGCTATTATTTCGGCCTGATATAATAACTCTACACTGTTTCATTTCACCACTAATAATATTCAGGCAGTGAGCGCCATGTTCTCCGGCAAAAGCCTGGTTGTTACTCAAAACAACTGTAGCAATAGATATCAAAATAGCAATTTTTTTCATATCCTTAATGTAGTGAATTAATACTTAATCAGATTGACTAAAGCTTTTTATATATTAGCTCTAATAAACTTACGCTATATGTAAGCATTCAGCCGCCAGCTATCAGCTATCCTCCTATGGTCGGAACTGCCTCTTACAGAAGAGCTAACGTTAACAGCTATGAATTATTAACTAATGTTCGCACGCTCAGGAGGAATTAGTCTCCAAGGCAAATTTAAACTTATGAATAAATTGGTTGCCTTTAGCTAACCTTACTAAGTACTGTACGTTTAAAATCTGTTTGCTGAATGCTTACCACTATATTATATTCTCTAGATAATTAGTGTTGGATAATTAACAGTATCAAGGATAAAAAAAATCTAAAGTTGATCTCGGTAAGTTTATGGCCAATTATATTAGTATCCCCAGACACTTTTTCCTTCTTGCTTCTTCAAATAACAATCCTAATATCAAGTCTCATTAATTAGCCATAATCAAAATGTTTTCTATGATAAATCTCTCCCTATTCCCTAAATTTTGTATTGTGGGTATTCAAAGAGACATGATATAAATCATTCCTAATATTGCTTCGATGTTTCCAATTCCCTTTTCCCTATATATTGTATGAAGTTTTACAAAAAATAAATATCTATAGTTGTAAATATCAAATAAAATAGTAAACGAAAAAATATACTAGCCAAAGCAACATGAATAATTTACAACAGTGGACTTCACTCTTAGGCAGAATATTCCTCTCTGCAGTTTTTATCAAGTCAAGTATTGGTAAAATTTTCGATCCAGCAAGTGCTCAACAATATATGGCATCTGCTGGAATTCCTGGTTGGCTTTTATTTCCTACAATTGCTGTTTTATTAATAGGTGGATTATCTGTTTTAGTAGGTTATAAAGCCCGGTATGGCGCACTTTTATTAATAGGATTTTTAATTCCAAGTAGCCTAATTTTCCACAATCTTTTTGCAGATCCTTCCCAGGAAATTGCTTTTATGAAAAATCTTGGATTAATTGGAGGATTGTTAATGATTTATTCTTTTGGTCCGGGTTCAATTAGTTTTGATGAGAAAAATATTAATTATGATTAAATAAGGCAGAAGGCAGAAGGGAAAATTACTTATGGATAGTATCTGACATGGCACTTCGTGTCTTATAAACCCAAACAATTTTAAGCACTTCTATTAATGGTGGGATATTAAACCCGCTACAAAAAAATAATACTAAATTTATTGAGGAAAAAAGGAAAAAATAAACTTAATAATTTCCTAGGTTTATACACAAATAGAGTATATATAGTTTTTTTCAAAACCAGTATGGAAATTGCTATATCAAAAGTTTAAAATTCGTAAGCATTTCCTGCGGAATGCTGCGCAAACAGCTATTAGCTCTCAGCTATCATAAGGGGGTTTAAATGAATATAGACTGTTTCAAGCTTTGAGGCGTAAGTATAAATTATGGCTCAATTAGTAAAGTTTTTCTCTAAAACTAAAAGCAATAGCTGTTAACGCAGTTCCTCCGCAGGAGGCTGGCTGATAACGCAGTTCCGACCATAGGAGGCTAGCTGACGGCTGAATACTTATTAAAATTCAAACAAAGCCAAATTTTTCCTTCTTCTTTCTTACCGAATAATTAACTAATTAATAATTAAATAATTCTGGTTTAAAGCCTCCCCTTTTAAGAGGAAAAAAGCGGTCGAGGGGTGGATGGGTTTCCTAACCATATCCAATGGACCAAGAGAAGAAATAATATTTCCTTATATTCAATTCCGTAACGGTTTTAACCAGAGGTAATTATCAATTATCCATTATCAATTATCCATTAATGAATTCTTCCTTCTTCCTTCTTCCTTCTTCCTTCTTCCCTCTTACTTCTTCTATAAATATCAATAAATTTGTTAGAAAATATGAAAACACAATGGGAAAATTTTTTACAAAATCTCGGTGAATGGCATGGTTCATTTACTAAAATTTCTGCTCAAGGAGATATAGTTGAAGATACACCTAGTATTCTGATTTTAGAAAGTTTGGATGAACAAAATAAAACAGTTCGTCTCACTCTCCGTCGCTTTACTTATTCAGGGGATAATTCTCAGCCAAAAGTTAATGAATTAGTCAGAGAATATCAAACCTTTGGCAAAGATACTATGTTTTTTGAAGATGGTACTTTTTCTCAAGGTTCAATTCAAATATCACCAATTTCAGTTAATGGTGCTGAGTTGAGTTTTATTAATCAAAATCGTCGTCTCCGTTTAGTAGAATTATTTAACCAGGATGGAAATTTCCAAACATTAACTTTAATTCGAGAAAAACGAGCAGGTACAAATGCTTTAGAAAATCCGATTCTCACAGTAGATGCTTTATTAGGAAAGTGGCAGGGAGAAGCTATTACTATTTATCCTGATTTACGGACACCGGATGTTTATCCAACTCAAATGGAATTAAAGATTGAAAATACAGGTCGCTTATTTCAGCAAATTACTTTTGGTAATTCTAATCAGAAAATAATTACTTCTACTGCGAGAATTGAAGGCTCTATTTTACACTTCGACCAAGGTTCTCAACCTGTAAAAGTCTTACTTCTTCCTGACGGTGCTTCTGCTACTTTGCCGATTAAAGTTGAGTTGAGAAAACCTATATTTTTTGAGGCTGGTTGGTTAATTAAACCTGACCTTCGTCAACGACTTATTCGTACTTATAATGAGAAAGGAGAATGGGTTAGTTTAACCTTAGTTACTGAACATAAAATTAATTAGGGCTTGCTGAAAAAGTCTTATGGGCAAGGGTAGGAGACAGCTATACTGGAGACAGCTATACTGGAGAAATGGGAATTATAGAGGAGGTAGAAGGAAGAATAATCAAGGGATTATTCTGCGCAACTATAAGCCTAAAATGCGCTCTTTTTTGAACCATTATGACCATTAAGCTTGAACTTTTTTTAACTAAAAAATGCGCTCAACCTTTATATTTCAGTGCTTTTAGATTTAATCAGCAAACCCTAATTAAAATTACTTTTGGCTAGACCTAAATAACCTTGAAGAAGGAAGAAGGAAGAAGGAAGAAGTGGATGGGGACAGTTAGCGAACTTGCACTTCGTGTCTACAAACTCCAACTAATTGTAAATATCCTGTAGAAGGTGGGGTATTAAACTCAAAAGAAAAAGATAATTTTAGAATATATTTTCTTGAATAAGCAAGAAGACATTTAGTTAGGGTTTGCTGAAAAAGTCTTTTAGTAGGGGTAGGAGACAACCCACCCCTAACCCCTCCGGTGGAGGGGAAAGACAGGAGACAGCTATACTGGAGAAATAGGAATTTAGAAGAGGTAGGAGTAACAATTGTAAGAATGATTTTTCTGCCCAACTATGCGCCTAAAATACGCTCCTTTTTGAGCGTTAAAAGCTGAAACAGGCGTACTTTTTTTAGCCCAAAAAAGGCTAAAGTCTTTATATGTCAATACTTTTAGAATTAATCAGCAAACCCTAGTTATCTAGGAGATAATAAAGAAGAAAAAAATGAATAGAGATACTGAAAAGTTGCCCCTCCGCATCTATAAACTTCAACTAATTGTACACATCATGTAGAAAGTGAGGAATTAAATCAAAGAAAGCTATTAGAAGAAGGAAGAAGGAAGAAGGAAGAAGGAAAAAGTGGATGGGGACAATTAGCGAACTGGCACTTCGTGTCTTATAACCCCAACTAATTGTAAATATCCTGTAGAAGGTGGGGTATTAAACTCAAAAGAAAAAGATAATTTTAGAATATATTTTCTTGAATAAGCAAGAAGACATTTAATTATCTAGGAGAGAATAAAGAAGAAAAAAGTGAATGGGAATACTAAAAAGTTGCACCTCCGCATCTATAAACTTCAACTAATTATAGACATCATGTAGAAAGTGAGAAATTCAACCTATAAAGAAAGCTATTAACGGAATGTAGAAAAATGTCATTATCTATCCAAATTCTTCTGCTAGTCGCTACAACAATTTATCAAGCGATCGCCTGTCATTTGGAGAATCAAAAACTACCTCCGGGAAAACTATTTGATGTTGGTGGTTATCGTCTACATTTGTATGTTGTAGGAGAAGCTAGTCCAACAATTATTCTCGACCATAGCTTAGGTGGAATAGAGGGATATTTCTTAGTAGAAAAACTGGCAAAGTTAGGGCGAGTATGTATTTACGACAGAGCTGGATATGGATGGAGTGAACATAGCCCCCATCCTCGAACTAGCAGTCAAATTGTAGAAGAATTAGATACCCTACTTACTCAAGCAAAAATTCAGCCACCTTACATTTTAGTAGGAAATTCTTTTGGCAGTTACAATGTCAGATTATATGCTCATCGCTTCCCAGAAAAAGTTATTGGCATGGTACTTACAGATGGACTCCATGAAACAGAGATGCTGAAAATGCCTATCCAATTACAAGCTTTAAAACTATTATTTATTTCTGGCTTTGTTATGTCTATTTTCGGCTCAATATTAGGAATTATTCAGCTATTAAGAAAATGTCGAATATTTGAATTAATCAAACCTGAATTACAAGATTTTTCTCAAGAGTCAAGAAGTTTAGTAAAACGTTCTTTTTGTCGTTCTAAACATTGGATGACAATGAGTCGAGAAATGCTCAATCTAAATAATAGTGGAAATCAGGTTATTATTGCTAATCAGTTTGCTTCGATGCCAGTAGTTAGTATCAAAGCTAATTCCTTTTTTCAGTCTTCTTGGTGGACTTTTTTAATTCCTCTGAAATCAGCCAACAAATTACGGGAGCAAATGCACAAAAATTTGTGTAATCTATCAACAAATTCTGTTCAAATTCAAGCTAATAAAAGTAGCCATTTTGTGTGGATAGACCAACCAGATATCATCGTAGATAGTGTAAAAATCTTATTAGATAAACTAAATTAGACTACATTGACGACTTAACGCCAATTTCAAAAGTGCTTTATACTTTTTATCGCTAATAGTATAAGCTCCAAATCTTTCCAAATGAGGGTTATTCATCTGAGCATCAAAAAACACAAATTCTCTCTCCCGTAGTCGCTCCACCAACTTTACCATCGCCACCTTCGACCCCTCTGGAATATTGAAAAACATTGACTCCCCAATAAAACCACCACCAATGGCAATACCTAAAATTCCACCAGCAAGTTTATCTCCTTGCCAAGTTTCAAAACTATACGCCCAACCTGCTAAATTCAGTGCTTTATAAATCTGTTTCAACTCCCCAGATATCCAAGTTGTATCTCTATCCGCACAACCTTCCACTACTGCCTCAAAGTCCCCATTAACAGCAACAGTAAAACGATTTTGATTAATCACACGACGTAGCGACCGTGGGTAGCGAAATCTTTCATCCAAAGGAATCAAAGCTCGTTTACGACTACCATACCACTCTAAACTATTCTCTCCGTCATTTGCCATGAGAAAGTAGCCTTGAGCATATCCTTGTATGATTGAATTAATATCATATTCCATCATCGGACGATCGTTCATAATTTATAATATAAAATTTAGAATCATGGCAGAACCAATCAAACCAATTACTTTACCAACAGCAGAAAACCCCCAACAAGAAGGGGAATGGTTGCGAACTTCCTTACACAAATGGCTCAATCAAGAGTTTATCCCAGAACAAGTTAATGAGGACATTGCTCAAAGAGCAGCTCAAATATTTATTCGCCATCGTATGGAAGGAGAAAATGATTTAGGTTCATTGGTAATTGCTATTGTGACAGAAATGCAAGCTTTTGATTTTTCCCAGAGTTTTTACGGAGAGTTCGCGATCGCTAATGCTGTTAGTGACTTGCTATTGGATAGTCTAGGAATAGAGCGCTGTTGTGGAGAATAAAAGATTTTAACATTCCCACTTCTTACTTTTTTAGCTATACTTTACCCACATCTTTCTTAACATAAAGCTTGACAAAATAGACGAGTTATGAATAAGTCTTGGTTCAGCTTTTTCGGGAGAAAAAATGTATGGAAAAATACTTTTTTTTTGACAACTTCAGTAGTTTTACTTAGCTACTATGATTTTTTCTCCTTTCTCCCCTGCTCCCTCTCTTGGTCGGCGTTCCGCAAGCGAGCTGGCGTCGTCGCGGGGTCCGACCGCTTGCGTCTGTCGCCGACGCGGGGTCGCACCGCTGCTCCCCTTCTCCCCACAAGGGTTTCAAGACTTATGGGTAAGGGATAGCTTAAAAAGGGGGGGTTTTGGCATTATAGGGGTTTGTTTTCCCATATTTTACAGGTGCAAAAGCTGATTTGTTTAACCCACCCCTAAGTCAGAGATATAAGACTTTCGGTTAACCTGAAAGCTCAGTGTAGATAACTATAAACTACCAGCTAGACTTAACAACTCCAGGTAAGAGACCTTCGTGAGCCATTTCTCGGATAGCGTTACGAGATAGTCCAAAGTCTCGATAATAACCTCTTGGACGCCCAGTTAACCAACAACGATTTCGCACGCGAGAAGGGGCGCTATTACGAGGTAATCTCTGAATTTGACGATGGATTTCTATTTTCTCCTCTAAATCTTCTGCTTCTTCAAATTGCAGTTTAAGTTCTGCACGTTTAGCAGCATATTTTTCTACTAATTTTTTGCGTTTTTTCTCACGCTCGATCATGCTCTTTTTTGCCATGATTAGTTTCTGTAATTACTCCAATTGACATCCTCCCGACGCTGCACTTGCGTGACAGCGCGGGATTCCTAACCATCGCTGATTAGGTCTTTCTGCTTCAATGCACCAGCCTCCAAGGTCGAGCCTCTTTTCGGTCTTACGGTCGCTCCTAAAGACTTGCCAGCGCGGTCTTGGGGGTCTCCCCCATGAGCGACTGGCGCTGACACTGCTAGCCCAGCAGCCAACTTTTAAGTATAACACACTATTGACAAAACCGCAAAATTGATTGGTTTTCATGCCCTAGCTCCCCTTTTGTTCCCCCCTTTCAAAGCTATGCTTTATAAACATCTTTCTTCACATAAAGCTTGACATAAAAGAGAAGTTATGTATAGGAGTTTGAGAGGGTTTTTACAGAGAAAGGTGTATTGAATTAGACATTTTTTTGATAACTACAGACGGGATTTTTCCTCCATGTCCCCGTATCTCCATGTCCCCGTATCTCCGTGTTGACCTGTCTCCGTGTCTAAAGGTTTTCAGGAGTTCCTTATCAGGGATAGCGCATCATCGGAGGGCTAGGGGGGATAGAGAGCGCGGATCTTCAACCAACGTTGAGATAATCGGTATTTTTAATTTTGAAATAGCAATCAGCACCTCAGCGGTTAGCTATTCCGGAACGGAAAAGCTAATAGCTAATTAAGGTATTAACCCAAACTCTAATAGTACCATAAATTTTTTCAGGTGTGGGGTGATGGAGTGATGGAGACTCAATAAATATTTGGTAATCGTTGAAAATAGAACATTCTCTCTGTGTCTCCCCCTCTCCGTGTCTCCGTGTCCTCTAATAACCCCTACTCCCCTCCGACCGAAGGACATAATTCCGCCAATAAACATTTATCGCAGCCTGGATTTTTGGCCTTACAAACTGCCCGGCCATGATAAATTAATCGAATTGACCAATTTTCCCAATCAGGTTGAGGTAGTAACCGCATTAAATCTCGCTCTATTTTAATTGGATCGGAATGTTCTGTTAAACCTAACCTTTGACTTAACCGTTTAACATGAGTATCTACTGTTACCCCTGCAATAATTCCGTAGGCATGAGCTAAAACTACATTTGCTGTTTTCCTTGCTACTCCAGGTAGTTGTAACATTTGCTCCATCTGCTTTGGCACTTGGTAGTCGAATTTTTCAACTATCATTTGGCAACTAGCCTTAATATTTTTGGCTTTATTACGATAAAATCCTGTGGAGCGGACTAGGTTTTCTAATTCTTCAATATCTGCATTTGCCAGTGCTACAGCATCCGGGAATTTTTCAAATAGGGCAGGTGTAACTTTATTAACTCGTTCATCTGTACATTGGGCAGAAAGGATAGTCGCTACAAGTAACTGTACTGGGGTTTGATAACTCAGGGTACAGGTGGCATCTGGATAAAGACGTTTGAGACGAAGGAGTATTTCGAGCGATCGCTGTCGCTTTACTGAAAGTTTATGAGTTGTTACCATTATTGGGAAGAAAGAAGGAAGAGGGAAGAAGGAAGAAGGAGGAAAGGATAGAGCAATTATTGGGAAGGAAGAAGGAAGAGGGAAGGATAATCATTTTTTCCATTATTTAGACATCTGCTAAAAATCAAAAATAAAATCAATTCTTATCCATAAATTATCAATTATTTCTCCCTGTTGCCAGATGAGCTGTTGCCTCTTTTCTGGAGATGTCTATTGGGAAAGAAGAAGGAAGAGGGAAAAGGGAAAAGGGAAAGAAAAATTAACCACTTTTTCCACCTATTATTTTTCTTGTTTACTCAATAACTTTTTTACGAAATAATAAAGGAAAAGCGAACGTATCGTTCATGCCTACTTATACAAAATTAGGTAGTCCTACTGGCGTAATGGTATATAGCAAAAAAATACCAGGCACTTTTCCTTATTTTTTTCTCCTGACTCCTGACTCCTGACTCCTCCTAAGTATTCAACCGGACATCATACTATCTTTTATCTTTGGAGTAACGATCGCACTCCATCCAGATTAGCAGTATCTCTAATAACTAAGAAAATTCCTAAACCTAACAATAGCACTAAACCTGTCTGCATTACATTTTCCTGAATATTCATAGGTAAGGGTTTACCTCTTACTCCCTCTATGAGTAAAAATGCTAACTGACCGCCGTCTAAAGCTGGTAAAGGTAAAATATTAATCACTGCTAAGTTAATGCTAATCAATGCTGCAAATTGAAATAATTCCCCCACATTATCTTCAGCAATTTTTGCCCCCATATCTACAATGGCCACAGGCCCGGCAAGTTGCCCTGCTGTCTGACTAAAGTTACTAATGAGTTGCCCAAAACCTTGAAGTGTTAAAACTACAATTCTTTGAAATTCGTTAGCACCGACGCTAAAAGCTGCAAAAATATTGTCAGGGCGATGTCTGACTATGTCTCCATTGGAAATTAGTTGTACTCCAATACGACCTTTGCCATCATCTCCTAAGTCTGGTGTGACTTCAATAAATAGCTTTTGTTCGTCACGCTGAAGCTCCATCTCCAAAGTTTTATTCGGATTATTTTGAATTGTTTCTACTAGGGTAGTAATAGCTTCTTTGTCTGGGCCTAATTGTCGGTCGTTAACGGATAAAATAATATCATTTGCTTTAATACCTGCTTTAGTAGCGGCAGAGCTAACGTCTGTAGCAACTGCTGGAACTTTTACTCCGGGAGCATAGTTAAAATCTGGTATGCCAATGATGCTTACTTGAGTTACTAATAGAAAATAAGCAAATATTAGATTGGCAATTACTCCTGCACTGAGAACGATCGCTCGGTCGAGGATAGGGCGGTTGCGTAATAGGTCTGGGTCATCTTTGGGAATTGTACTATCGGGGTCATTATCGGGAAAACCCACAAAACCGCCAAATAGAAAGCTGCGGATAGCATATTCTGTTTCTGGCCCTTGATATTTCCATAATATCGGGCCAAATAAGCCTATGGAAAAACGATTAACGTGGATTTTTTGGAGTCGAGCTGCCAGAAAATGGCCTAACTCGTGAACTACAATGAGTGCGCCTAAAACTGCGATCGCTAACAATACGGACATTAGTTCTGTTAAGTTTCCAATTATATAAAGTTAAACTATTATTATAAATGAATTTTTCTTAGTTTTTGCTGTTGCTATTTTTATTAGACTTTCAACACTCAGAAGTCTACTTTCTTCTAGACTAATATCTATATTACTTTTTAGGCTTATATCAATTTTATTTATATAGAAATCAGGGATGATTTTGATAGATATTTAAGAGCAATTAAGATTAATCAAAATCCTTTTATCTTCTGGTTGCTGACTCCTGACTCCTAATTCCTGACTCCTGACTCAGTACTTCCCCTCCTGAGAGCAGAGCTAATTCTTTGCCTGGGGAGAATATTAATATGAAATACATTTAATTGTGCAAATATATAAATCTCTCCATCTCCCCATCTCCCCAAATTCCCCCTCCTGGGAGGGGGAGGGGCTAGGGGTGGGTCCCCATCTCCCCACATTCCCCTCCTGGGAGGGGCTAGGGGTGGGTTCCCATCCCCCCATCAATTTTTCGCTCGCGTGACAATAAATAGACCCTGCCTCCTGGGAGGGTTAGGGGTGGGTTGACTCCTAAGAAATTTCCTAGCTATTTGTAGCAAACATTTATTATAACACAAAATTTAGGACTCATATTTTTGACAACGTTCTAAATAAATTCGAGCTACTTGATCGCTAGGGTTTTGACTCAAACAATTTTGAAATAGTTGGGAAGCTTGACTGAATTTTCTTTGATAATAAAATATGATTGCTTCTTCATATATATGTTTTGTAATTGTTTTACCCTCTAAAGACTCAGGTGGATCTGCATCAAAAACTTCAAATACGGTCACCATTTCTGCTTTTCCTTTTACCTTAACTCTATCAATTAATCTAATAGAATATTTTCCCGGATTTTCTAATGATATAAATGTAGAATTACTCATTAATAAAGACACATCATATAGTTTGGTTAATTCTTCTAAACGAGATGCTAAGTTTACTGCGTCACCAATAACTGTACCATCTATTCTTTGAGCGCCTCCTACTGTACCTAAAATCACATCTCCTGTATTAATTCCAATTCCAATTTTTAATGGTTTTCTTTCTGGTCTTTGTCTAGTTTTATTATATTCTTCTAGTCGTCTTAACATTGAAATAGCTGCTTGAATAGCGTCATCTGCTTTACTGGCAAATAATGCCATTATTGCATCACCAATGTATTTATCAATAAAGCCTTGATTTTCAATTATTGCAGGTTCCATGACTGAGAGATACCCATTGATAAACTTAAAGCTCTCTTCTGGAGTCATGGTTTCTAAAATTGTGGTAAAGTTGCGAATATCAGCAAATAAAACTGACATTTTATGCTCTACACTATCTCCTAATTTGACATCTGTAATATTTTGATACCCCATCAAAGATAAAAATTGATGAGGTACAAATTGAGTAGCAGCAGCAGTTAATTTTAATTCAGCTTCTAAAGCTTTTTTCAAATCAAGATTAACTTGAAGTAATTCCTGATTTATTCTATCTAAATCCGCTGTTTTTTTGTCAATTTCCTGCTTGATAAAATAGCTATTCAAAGCTTCTTTTATTGTTAAATTCAGGTCTTCAGATTCCCAAGGTTTAGGAATATAACGATATAAGTTTGCATAATTAATAGCATTTCCTACTCCTGCTACATCTGCTTGACCAGTCAGCATTATTTTCAGAGTTTGAGGAGAGATGGAGTGAATACGTTTAAGCAGTTCATCTCCTTTCATATCCGGCATAATATAATCAGCAATTACTATTGGTATTTCATAATTATCTGCTCTTAACTCTATAAATATTTCTAAAGCTTCTTCACCACTTTGAGCTAATTCAATCAAATAATCATCTCCTAAATTTCCTTCTAATTCTATGCGAAGACTATCTAAAATCATAGGTTCGTCATCAACGCAAATAATCACTATTTGATTCATTACCTTTGCTTTTTTTTAGTTAATTAGTATTAATCTGAGCATTTTCAATGGTTGATACTAATTCCTCATGATTCCAAGGTTTAGTCAAGCAACGATATATATTAGCTTCTTTTATAACTTTTTCAAGAGACTTTTTATCAGCTTGTCCAGTCAACAACACTTTAATTATTTGAGGATATTTACTATGAACTCTAATTAAAAATTCATCTCCTTTAGTTCCTGGTATTAACCAATCAGAAACTATGATAAAAATTTTAGTTCCTTCTGCTTCTAATTCGTCAATAATTTCTAGAGCTTCATCTGCTGTTTCCGCAAATTCGTAAATATATCGATCTTCAAAAGTTTCTAGAAGTTCTATTTCTAAACTTTTTAATATCGATAATTCATCATCCACACACACAATCGCCATTTCATTCATTTTTATTTTATCTCCACTGTATTTATTGGTAAATATACTATAAAAGTAGTTTGATCGAGTACAGATTTCACTTCTATTTTGCCATCATGTTTTTCAATTATTTTTTTCACAATATCTAATCCTAAACCACTACCTTCTCCTGGTGGTTTAGTTGTAAAAAATGGTTGAAATATTTTTGACATAATCTCCGGTGGTATTCCGTTACCACTATCAGTAATGCTTACTTTAATATCAGCATCTGATTGAGTTGCTTGAATAGTTAAACTACCATCATATTCCATTGCTTGTAAAGCGTTATGAATTAAATTTGTCCAAACTTGATTTAACTGGTCAGGATAACATTGGATAGGAGGCAAAGAATTATCAAATTCTTTAATAACTTCTACGCCATGCTTAATTTTATTATGATATAGAGTTAAAACTGTTTCAATACCTTCTAGAATATTGGCTGTTATTTTCTCCCCTGTAGAGTCATAACGAGCATAAGTTTTGAGGGCAAATACTACTTTAGCAGCTCTTTCAGCAGCAGTACGAATAGTTTGACTACTGGTTTGAACATTAGCAAATTGATAAGCAATTTTGAGAATTTCTTCACTATTTGAGTCTCTTAATAATGGTAAAAATTCTTCTAAATTATCATAGACTCCTACTCCTACTAAGTAGTTAGCAATAGTAGTAGATTTATCAACTAAATGTGTCTTGAGTTGACTAACTAAATTTCTTTTAATTTGACGCTGTTCTCTAGTAGATAAAGAACTGCGTCCAGAGTTTGATTTTTTAAGTAGAGCAAAAAAGTATTCCTGTCGCTCAGGAGAAAGTTCTTTAAAAAAAATAGGTAACTTTTCTAGATAAGTTTCCCAGAAATTAGCAATACTATTAATTGAGGAATTAATCGCCCCTAAAGGAGTATTAATTTCGTGAGCTACCCCAGCTACTAATTGTCCGAGAGCCACCATTTTTTCTGATTGAATTAGTTCTTGTTGAGCTGTTTGTAGTTGCTGGAGAGTAGTAGCTAACTCCTGATTTTTTTGACGTAGAGTTAACTCTGCTTGGAGACGATCGCGAGATTCCATTGCCAGAGCAGTCATATATGCTAAATAACTACCAAAATTCTGTTCTTCTACTTCCCAATTTCTATTATTTCCGTTATTATCCAGACAAATAAAACCAATTATTTTTCCCTGAAAATTAATAGGGATATTCAAAGTGCTGCTAACTGAAATAGGAGCAAAATAATCTACTAATCTTGCTTTGGCATTGAGGTGCATATCCATATTGTTTTCGGGAGTTATACCTCGTTCATTAACATCTTGAAATGACAGAGGAAACCCCCTAGTAAATAATGGATTTTCTTGACTATGTTTTGTAGTCGATATTTGATATAAATCTGCACATTTAAGTTCTGATTTATCCTCATTATAAAACCACACACTCGTCTTTTCTACCTGAAG
Organism: Okeania sp. SIO2B3; assembly: GCF_010672525.1. GTDB lineage: Bacteria > Cyanobacteriota > Cyanobacteriia > Cyanobacteriales > Microcoleaceae > Okeania. The sequence goes on from NZ_JAAHGH010000028.1 coordinate 71,638, forward strand.
AATATGACTTCCTAATTCTGTGATTTCTTGTAAAGCAGCCTGCAAATTTCCTTCATATAAATTTTTGCTCTTAGCTAGTTTTAACAAGCCAGTCTGTTGTTTCTTGAGACGATTTTCTCTATCTTTTATCGCCGACCCTGCTGCAATTTTTTCTTGAATTTCTGTTTCTAAAACCGCATTTGCTTCTACTAACTCAGCAGTACGTAAACGCAACCCTTCTGTAGCTTCTTGAACGCGATTTTCTAACTCATCATAAGCGTAACGGCGGGCTATTTCTGCTCTTTGCCGAAGTAATTCTGAAGTTGCTCTCGCAGCAAACACTCGCACCATTGCTATAATATTTTCTTCATTAGCTAATGATTTATTATTAATCACACACAATACCCCAATTACTTGCTGATTTTCATCTAACAATGGCACTCCTAGATAAGATTCAGCTTTCATATTTTGCAAAATAGTTTTTTCTGGAAAACTTTTCTGAATTTTTTGGGGATAATATAATAATTTATCTTCATTAATAACTACTCCACAGGGTAAATTTAGGAAATCATATTCGATATTATCTCTGATTTTTCCGTCTCCCCAAATAGCTAATGTTTTTAACTGAGAAGAATCGTTAATTCTTTCACTAACAATTACATAAGTAACATCTAGAGCTTTTGCTAAATTTTCTACTAAAGCTGGAAAAAATTCTTCCCCTGTAACAGAAGAAGTCGCAACAACAATATTTTGTAATATCTGTTCCGCTTGTTGACGCTCTACTATTTGATGTTGTAATTCTAGATTAACTGCTTCTAGTTGTTCCGGTGTTTTTAAAGCAAGAAATTGAGGCAAAAGTTGAGCCATTTGTAAAGCGGTATAACAAGAAACTAAAGCAGTTAATGCTTGTTCCACACCTGAAAACCAGTAAGCAGGATGCCACAATGTCCAGACTTCTAATAAATGACCAAACCCACATAAATTAATGAATGCTCCAAATAAAATAAATACTCCTAAAAATGGAACTTCATTTTTACGTTTACAGGCAAAATATAGTAAAATTGCTGTTATAGAAAAATAGGCGATCGCAATTAGTAGATCGCTCAGAAGGTGGAGCCATACTAATGAAGTTTGCCATAAATAACAACTACCATGAGGCATATATTGAGTTGGAGAAAAAATTGTTTTTAATAGTTCCCACATTTTTTTGATCTTAATTATGATTACTATGGAGGAGTCAGGAGTCAGGAGTCAGGAGTCAGGAGTCAGGAGAGAAGAAGAAGAAAGAGGAGGAGTCATTTCAGTTATCAGTTATCAGTTATCAGTTATCAGTACCTCTGCCTAAAGTCAGAGGCTTGAAATATTGAAGTTTATTTTTTTTCATCCCCTTGAAAGGGGAGGCTTGAGACCTGATTTTTTGGTCAG
>NZ_JAAHGH010000029.1 GCF_010672525.1 Okeania sp. SIO2B3
TGGAAAATGTTTTTCCTACAGATGAGCTGTTCCCTAATATTATTTTAGGGACAAGACTTATACCAAGCGTGATAAATGTTTGTTACAAATGGTAGGGACGTTGCATAAGGGCGTCCCTACGAAAGAAGGAAGAGGGAAGAAGGAAGAAGGGATAAATATTGAAAAAAATGGGAAAACGATATAAATAACTATCTAAAATGAACTGGGGTAGCTATTTTTAAGAATATCCTATTGATATCTACCTTTTTGTAGCAAACTAGGGTATTTCTTAGGAGTCAGCCCACCCCCGCCCCTCCCCAACCCACCCCCGCCCCTCCCAGGAGGGGAAGTCAGTCCTCAGGAGTCGTATGGGAATGGCTTCTATACCATTTTTAAGTCATAAATTCTCTTTCTTCTCAAAGGGACATCTTCTGCACATATCTTTTAGTCACACCTATTATTCGTAACATTCTTTTTTCAAAATGGTATTAGAGATTTTTTCGACAAAAACACTATATATGCCATAGTGCTATAGTTTTTATCTACTAAAATTTGTAATATTATCTTTTCTGTAGCGGGTTTAATACCAAATTCAAAAAAGGTCGCTACAGTATTAATCTCAAGACTCCTACCAACAGAATAAAGCACTGTAACAGTATTTTTTGAAAATGGTATAATACCATTTTGAAATACGAATTTTCCCATCTCCCTATCAATTTTTCTAAGCGTGACAATAAATTGACCCTAGGGAATAGGGGGGATGCCTTCTACCTTCTTCAATGTATCGACTCTATTATTTTCTTTCATTGACATTATTGATTTGATAAATGCCTAACTCTGTACCACATATTTTACAGAATTTGGCATCTATATCGTGGATAGAAAAACCACAACCACTGCATGATTTTTCTATATTTTTAGTTGTTTTTATCAGTTGTTTAATTAAATCCCCAAGTTGAGAAGGAATTAAACTAATACCTGTTAATATCATTAACACAGTTAATAAACGACCACTTTCTGAAGTAGGAATTAGATCGCCAAATCCAACAGTTGTCATTGTAACAACCGAAAAATATACAGCATCTAAAAAATTATTAAATGATTCAGGATTTACGCGGTGCTCTACTTGATAAATCAAGCCAGAAAAGATAAAAATAATTGTAAATAAAGTAAATAATATTCTGGCAAAAATCACTCCATCTTCTGTACTAATCTGAAAAATATAAATTTTTAATTTGAGAAATCGAATTAATTTTAGAATTCGGAACCATCTGATAATTCTAATAAAACTCAGTTCTAAAATCCCTGGAAAAATAGGTAAAATTGCTAGTAAATCAATAATAGAAAAAAAACTAAAAACAAACTTTATTTTTTGTTCTGCACACCAAAATCTCAGTAAATATTCAATGGCAAAAAACACTAAAATAGCATCATTGATTAGTTCTAGTATGATAAAAATATTCTCTGGAATTGGATAAGTCTCGGCAACAAAGATAGCTGAAGAAAATAAAATCAAAAATAGCAGAATAAAGTTAATAGCTTTACCGATAGGAGTTTCAATATCTTCCAAATAAAATGCTAGAGTTTTTTTTGTGAATTCAAGTAACATAATTTCTAATCTTCTGCTTGAGAACAGTATAGCGCTGTGGGCAGGCAACAGGCAACAGGCAACAGCGGTCAGACCCCGCGACGACGCCAGCTCGCTTGCGGAATGCTGACCAAGAGAGGCAACAGAGGGAATAAAAAACCGATAATGTAGGACTTTTAGTTATTGGAAAGTTCTTGTAATTTGTACATAAGCCAGGGCAAATTGCTATAATTATCAAACTAAATTGTCATTATAATGTTTTACAATGAATGTGCCAATGTCTCTACAAGTTACAGTACTTTTGAGAATAGTGAGGTACAGTTATAAGACTATTTATTCCTATATTCCCTGTTGCCTGTTGCCTGTTGCCTAGAACAATAAAACTTTGTACCTCATCCACTAGAAAACTGCTGTAATTATGTCTGACTTAGAATCAAATTTATCTGCTCTAGCAGCCAAGGTTTTACAATTGGAAAAACAACAAATTACTCTCAAAAAATATGTTGTTAAGTTGAAATATACTTTAGATGAGCAAATAGAAAATTTTCATCATCGACCAGAAGCACAAGATATCGAAAATTTACAGGAAAATTTTGTTGCTTTAACTCTACGTTTAGATGAATTATTAGCTTTCAATAATCTCATAACATCAACTACAGAAACTCAATATCAATCTCCAGATAATTGTCAAAAAACTGGAGAATATCAAAATAAATTAGTATTTGACCGTACCGATAGTCGTGGTGTATTAATCGAAGCATTAGAAACAGTTAAAGAACGATTAATTATTGTTTGCCCTTGGTTGAACTGTAATAGTATTGATGAAAATTTACTGAATAAATTTAAGGATTGTTTAAACCGCAATTGTCAGATAGATATTGGTTGGGGATATTTAGGCGATCGCTTGAATATTGGCAAAGGTTGGAAATATAATGCTTTCGTAGATTTACAAGAATTGGAAGAAAGTTATCCTGGTCTATTTCGGTTGAAGTTGTTAGGAACTCACGAAAATTATTTGGTGTGTGATGAGAGGTTTGCTTTTGTGGGGAGTCATAATTTTTTAGCTTCTGGCAATCAAAGTATGGAACGAGAAGTGGGAATTATGACGAGTGATTCAGAAATTCTTCAGGGATTAATTTATCGTTTTGATGATGGTGAAAGTTTGGATGAAGCAGAAATTAATCGTAGATTTGCAGCAAGTGTGAAAAGTTTGGATGAGGTGGAATATTTGCCTGGAGTTATTGATGAAAGTGAAATGGAGTTTAGGGATTTTTCGATGGTGGTAGATGAAGATGAGAAAGAGGAAGAAGAAATGGAATATTTGCCTAGAGTTGTTGATGAGAATGAAATGGAATTTCAGGATATTTTGATGATGGTAGATGAAGATGAGGAGGAGGAAGAAGAGGAAGAAGAAAGTCAAGAACCTGTGGTTAGTGCTGAGGAATTTTTGCGTAGATATAGTGAAGGAGAACGAGATTTTAGTGGGATTAATTTGTCTGGTGTTGATTTGAGTGGTAAGTCTTTTAATGATTCAAAATTAAATTTGAGTAATGCTAATTTTAATGGTGCAAATTTGAGTGGTGCAATTTTTAACCAAGCTAATTTAACTGGAGCAAAATTTCGAGATACTAACCTTTGTGAAACAAAGTTAGAGTCAGCTAATTTAAGTCAAGCTAAATTTATTAATAGCAATTTGAATAAAGCGAACCTTCATGCTACTAAGCTAGAAAGAGTGAAGTTGAAAAATGTGAATCTCAATGAAACTAATTTAAAAGCTGCAAATTTTACTGGAGCTAACTTGAGGGGAGTTGATTTTAGCAATTCTATACTGTTCAGTAATACAAACTTCAGTAGTGCAAATATCATCAAAGCAAATTTAAGTGGATTAGATTTGAGGAGTGCGAATTTTACTAATGCAGACTTAAGTCAAGCTGATTTAAGTAGAACTAATTTATTAAACGCAAATTTTGCAGGAGCAAACCTGCAAATGACTAAAATGAATCAAGCGCTTTATAGTGAAGCAACTGTTTTTCCTGAAAACCTTAATTGTACTAAATTAGGTGCTTATTTTATTGCTCCTAATGTATCCTTACGAAGGATAAATTTAGCTGGTGCTGATTTAAGTAGAGTAAATCTTAATGGGGCAGATTTAAGGGAAGTAAATCTAAATGGAACAAAACTATATAACGCCGATTTAAGGTACACAGATTTAAGTAGAGCTAACTTAAAAGATGCTAGCTTGGACGGTACTCAACTAATAACAACAAACTTAACACAAGCCGATATTCGCGGTGCGAGTCTTTCTGGCACACAACTCAAAGGAGCTAACTTAAATTTTACCGATTTACGAGCAGCAAAATTATACTCTGTAGACTTATCTGGTGCTGACTTAACTGATGCTAAACTGTCTGGAGCATCAGTGAGAGCTACAAATTTGAGAGGAGCTAAATTAAATTCTGCAGATTTACGAGTAGAAAGACTAGAATCTGCAGACTTATCTGGTGCAAATTTAACTAACGCTAAACTAGATGGAGCAGTCTTGCAATCTGTAGACTTATCTGGTGCAAATTTAACTGATGCTAAACTAGATGGGGCATTATTGAAAAATACAAACCTTACAGGTGCAACAATGCCAGACGGTTCAACCCACGAATAATATAAATAGTAGGTTGGGTTGGCAAAGGAAACCCAACTAAAAAATTTGGTCGCCCTCCATAGTAATGTTATATCAAATCCGGTAGCATTAGTGTAATTAGATAAAGAGGGTGGGGAGTTTGGAGAGGTGGGTAGATAAAGAAAGATGTAGCAATGGCGCGAGGATGGAAAATTTTTTTATACCGAACCCGAGGGGACTTGAGATTAGAAATATTATAGACAGAACTTACGTATTTTTCCAACAAAAACACTATATGTACCATAGTGCTATAGTTTTTATCTACTATATATAGTGCCTTTGCTTAAGTCCTGATAGAAATATTATAGACAGAACTTATGCATTTTTCCAACAAAAACACTATATGTACCATAGTGCTATAGTTTTTATCTACTATATATAGTGTCTTTGCTTAAGTCCTGATAGAAATATTACAGCAGTCGCCATTAATATTAGGACATTCTCGCTCCTCTCAAATTTACAAATTTATTCCGTGCTGTAAATTTAACTTCAGACTTCAGACTTCAATATAGATGGGAATACTCAACACCTATTCAGGGAGCAAGATGCTCCCACTCTCATGCTCCATAACCAAAATAATTACAATGCACTACTAGCAAAAATTTATCTTTTTCTCTTCTCCTGACTCCTGAGGAGTGACTCCTGTACGGGCGAATGCCATTCGCCCCTACTGACTTCTGACTTCATAACAACCCTCCTCGCTGAATTCTCTGCTGTTGTATAGTCTCCTTCTTAGCAAAAGCAGCATCTAGTTGATCCAATAACTTCCCAATCTTTTCCTTTGCCTCCTTGCTAGTCTGAGGTTGCCTATTTAACCACGACGTTGCCCTTCTTCGTCCCTTTTGACTCGCCACAATTAAAGCACCCCAAGCCATCGCATTAGTTTCAGCTTGATTTACCCTTAAAGCTGCATCAACTCGACTACGGAGACGACCAGTATCATTTTGCAGTAATTTACCAATCTCATAAGTGCTGCTCAAATTATTTTCAAACACACTGAGACTTTCTTGCCAACGACCATCAATTAAACCAGCCAAAACTTTTTGACTTGGACTTGCCCAAGAAGCGATCGCCTGAGCTTCTGTAATCTTGGCATGAAATTTGATTAAATCAAATTGAGCTTGTGCTTTTTGGGGCCATTGAGATTCATCCATTAAATTCTGTCGTAAAGGTTGAATTAAAGCAAAAGCACCAGACCATAAACCATTACGAGCTAATCTGAGAGTATCTCGATAATAACTATCTCCAATAGGAGCTTCCTCTAGAGAAATTTTCTCTAACTCAATGGGATTAAGTATAAACTTTCGTGGCTGAATCCAATAAATATCAAAATCAGGATCTAATCCCACAGTTTGCTCAACCACTAACTCTGGATCTCCTCCTCCAGTCATTTCCTGCCAGATAGGAGCTTGACCAGCAGCACTTTTCCATTCCAACATTGAACTCAAGTAATTTTTTTTGGGGTTGTAATTTACAATTTGCCCATAAGGAATAGTTTTATTGTTTTGTAATCTTTGACCACTGACACTAAACCAAATTCCAGCAGTGGGAACTTTGCCTTGAAAACGACGTACCGTTGTTAAAGGTAAAGGTTTATTTGAACCTTGGGGAGCAGAGACAGACTCAATAGTAGATGAAATGACAAAAGATTCAGCAGGACCTTGGAGTGGTAAAGTATTAACTAATCGAAAATATGGTTTACTCCCTTCTCGTTGGTTAACAGACAAAATTGATTGATAGACTCGCAACTCTACTAATTTCCGACAAGGAGTTTCACAGGGTAAAGAAGCTCTAGAATCAATCTGCTTCATTACTGGCACTAATACATCTAAACTAGAATCTCCTGCTGTACTAGGAAGAGAAAAAGTTTCTCCGCTGCTAAACCCTTCCTCCTTGATACTACCTTTAATCTGCTCAAGAGTTTGCAAAGATTTATTCCCGGATATATAAAATTGAGTCCACTGTGGCAATAATTGATTAAACCAGACTATAGCATTAGGGTCAGAAATTAACTTTACACTAATCCATGCCCCCATTGCCATCAAACCAGAGCCACCAAATAATAAACTTATCCCTACCCATTCAAGCATCCATTTTTTCCAAGGTAAGGATGTTAAAGAAAACTTTTGAGATTTAGATAATTTCCTCTGATGCCTAGATTTAGATACAGAAGTTATCCGGCTAATTTGTGGAGTTTTCTTAGTTCTAGGATAATCAGATTTCTGAGCTGTTTTAGCAACTTTAGGAAACTTAGCTTGATTGTAACTGGCTTTGGAGTCGTGAATTTTCTTTTTCATAAAAAACTTTTGGTAAGTGGGAAACTAGCCAGTTGCTTCCTAGGTAGAAGCTACGCTATCAACGGTTGGAGGAAAGCGACTCTACGGGTTCAAACCTGTAGTCACGCATATTGCCTATGTTTGATTATTTTACCTTACTGAGTGACAAGCACTTTGAAACTCTTGTAGGATAAGGATTTCAATAATTAAAGCTTCGTATAAAATCAAGATTTTTCGTTTTTGATAATAATAATCATTTCAGGACTTACGCAAAGGCACTATTTATAGAGATCAAGTACTATTGTCCAATAGTTTTGAACGCTATATATAGCGTATATGCGTAAGTCCTACATTTTTATTTTAATTGTTTAAATGATAGCCAGAAATCACATTTTATGGTAAAAAAAGTTGGTTTAGTGTATAAAATAGGTCGAAAAATATGGACTTAATATCATTATAATGCCACAATTTGTACTTGACCATTATTATGCAAGACTACCTATTTTTTAATTCAAGTAACGTAAGCATTCAGCTATTAGCTGTCAGCTCTCAGCAAAAGAAGGGGGTTTTAATGAATATAGACTGTTTAGCCAGCTTTTATAGGAACTATAAATTCTGACTCAATTAGTAAAGTAAAGCTTTTATCTCAAACTAAAAGCAATAGCTGATGGCTGATAGCTGACGGCTGAATGCTTACCAAGTAACTTTGAGTAATACCTTGATCATAGTGTATATTCACTCTTTAATTAAGTTAAAAACTCTCATGATCATTAAAGTCATAGAAGATAATCATGGCACAAGAAAAAATTTTTTGCATTGGTTTGCCTCGAACAGGAACAACTTCACTCTGTAAATTTTTGAATATGATTGGATGGAACACCAAGCATTTTCCATTTTAAATCTTTCAAAATACAAATGAAATTATACACTTCTAATTTTCAACATGATTGGATGAAAAACCAAGCATTTGGCATTTCAACTAGAACTTAACCTCAATAATCTATCTCTGAATAAATATGTGGGTTTTGGTGATAGTCCTATTCCCCTAATATATAAATATTTAGATAGAAAGTTTCCTAATAGTAAGTTTATATTAACTACAAGGTCTCTTGATTCATGGCTTGACAGTATGCAATGGTTATTGGAACACGGAAAGGTTAAATGGAACTGGTCTATCAAAGTACATATATATCATCATATTTTCTTAGGAACTAAGACGTTTAGAAAAAAAATATTAGAACATAAATTTGCTGATTTTCATACAGATGTCTTGAAGTATTTTGAATCTCGTCCAAAAGATTTACTAATTTTAGATATGGAAAAAGGTTTTGATACTAAAGAAATTTGTGATTTTTTGCAAGTTCCTGCTACTCAAGTAGAGTATCCTCATAGCAACAAGAGAACTACTACTACTTTTTATGAAAGAGTATCCTATGAATTTCGTCAGAGAAAAACATTACTAGATTCTTTGACAAAAAAATTAGGAAAAAATTTAAAATAATTACCGAATAATTAATAATTAAATAATTCTGGTTTAAAGCTTCCCCTTTTAAAGGGAAAAAAGAAATAATATTTCCTTATATTCAATTCCGTAACGGTTTTAACCTTCTTGTAATTATCAATTATCAATTATCAATTAATGAAAGTGTTTGTCAGCTTAGTATTGTGAATATTGAGCAATATTTTTCAAGAATTAATAATTACCTCTTTTTGAAAAGAAGAGGATTGACGAAAAAGGGAATTTTTTTTTCTTGTTTCTCCTTTCAAGGGGAGGTTTTATATAATGTTCGGATAATCAGTTATAAATAAAATTTCAGAACTGACAGTACCGAACAAATACTTAAATTATCTTGAAATACTTAAATTATCTTGATTTTTCTCCTTTCTTCCCTCCTGACTCCTGTACGGGCGATTCGCGAATCGCCCCTACGACTCCTGACTCCTCGCTAAGTTATTTATAAGTATTCAACCGAACATGATATTAAACCTTAATTATTCGGTAAATCATGCTCAAGGCTATAGACTAATGATTTCCTTACTTTGGGTAGCTATAGAATACCCAACGAATTTACATTTTCTGGTTCAAATGTGCAGCAACTATTTTTTCTGGGATATCTGTTGAATATGATTTCATAACTTAATCATCAAATTATTCCTGTATCGTAAGCATTCAGCCGTCAGCCATCAGCTAGCCTCCTCCGGAGGAACTGCGAACTTCAGCTATTGCTTTTAGTTTAGGATAAAAGCTTTATTAATTGTCTTACTACAAAAGTTAGCTCCCTTACCCTTAAAGTCAGTTGTTAATTTAAACACTGTCCTATATGAGAGAGTCTTGTTGCGCTCTAGCTGACAGCAAGCTAGCTGTTAGCTCCGCAGTCCGCAGGAAATGCTTACCGTGTATCTAATAACTTAGGAAACTGCTATAATTGAAAAATATTATGTATGAACAAAGATACGATGGCTATTAATCAACAATTTATTAATTTATAACTATGAATAATCACGAAATAGGTTATCTTTATATTGCTACTGGAGACAAGTATATCAAAGAAGCTATTGTCTCTGCTACAAGTCTGAAAAAACTAAATGAAAGGGCTCATCTTACTTTAGTGACTGATAAAAATATTAACAATTCACTGTTTGATGAAGTCATTATTCATCCTGTAGATGTTAAACATTTTAAGGAGGGTTTGTTGTATAAAGTAAGGCATATTTATCATTGCTCTCCCTACGAAAAAACCTTGTTTATTGATACAGATACATATTTCTGTGATGATTGTCAAGAAATATTTGAAACTCTAGATTTTTTTGATATGGCTGTAGCTCCAGATCCTACAGATCCTAATAAAGCAAAATCCCCTAAAACTAACAAAGTATTAACTGCGTGTGAAGCATATAATACGGGAGTTATTCTATTTAAAAAAAACTCAAATAATGAGTTCTTTTTTCAAAGATGGTTAGAGATATATGAATCAAAAATTATCAATCAAACTGTAGGAAAGGAAAACGATCAAACTTCTTTCATGGAAGCTTGGCTAGAGTCTAATTGTAAAATCTACGTTCTATCTCATGCTTGGAATGCAAGAACTCCCTTCTTTTTCACTTTGAAGGACTCTGCAAAAATTATTCATGGCAGACATAGCAATTATGAAATTATCAAAAACGAACTAAACAGATTACCCGGTAAACAACATCGATGCTGGCTACCAATAAAAAATAGATGTGTTACAAAGAAACAGGGGTGGGAATATAATTTGAAAGCTACTGCTAAAAAAATCAAGGATTATTTTTTACCGAAAAATTGAGTTTAAAGCTTCGCCCTACAAGGGCGACTTTTTATTTGAGCATGCAAGTGAATTGAATATATGCTAGAGTATTAGTAGTTGCCGGGGGGCACGCCTCCTCCGGAGGAGCTACGAATTGCGGAAACTCTAAACGGACGTGGAGGGAAGCGTTAGACTACCGCCAAGGAAGCAGCACCCAGTGTTAGCGACAGCTATGCGAAGCAAAACGTCAACCCGCCGAGGAGCTACGGCTCAGTAGGAATACCCGCGCCTTTAGGTCGGGGAGGATGTCAAGTTAGTAGAATATCTTGGTAATTGTAAGGTTTATATTAGACTTGTCGCTTTATAACTTAAAAAATCCCCAAAAACCTTGTTCTATAAGGATTGTAGGCATTGCAGACTAAAATACCTTGGAATGTTTACTCTGTCTAGGTTGGAGCGATTTTTTCCCTCTATTTAGCGACAACTCTATTGATTCCAAATATCTTTGGCTATGCTATTAATTAAGGGTTAAATTTGACGTGACCCTTAAGAATTACCTGGATTTATCCAGGAGAGTGTCAATATCCTAGTAATACTCTTTCATAGCGCTGACCTTGAACTTCCCAAGTATACTCCGTTTCTATGAGCGATCGCCCATTTTCTGACAAGGTTTGTCTCAACTGCCCATTCTCAAATAAGCGACTAATGGCCTCTACATACTCTGCTATTTGGTTTGCTCTTAATGCTCTGAGTGGTGTATTTGCACCATCAACTGCTAGACCTTCTAAACCACGGTCACTGGCCACAACAGGCGTACCTGCTGCCATTGCTTCTAAAGTTTTATTTTTAATTCCAAAACCAGTACGCATTGGAATCACACAAACGGTCGCTTGATGTAAATATTCTGCCATGGAAGGTACGCGACCTGTAACTTTTACTCCTGGGCGAGTTGAAAGTTCCTGCACTTCTGGTACTGGTCTCGCCCCTACCAGAGCTAAAGTTGTATCTGGATAACGCTCTTGTACCTTGGGTAATATTTCCAAAGTCAGAAAGCGAACCGCATCAATATTAGGAAAATTATCCATAGCTCCCACAAAAATCAATTGATGTCCCCCTGGGTCGTTACTTCGATAAGGAAACTGAGTAAAATCTACCCCATTAGGAATGACTGATATTTGACTATTGGGGTTAAACTCTTGTAGTTGTTTTCCATCTTCCTCAGTTGTTGCGACTATACAGGAAAATTTTGAACAGTAGCGTTTTTCATAACGAAGCAGTAAGGGAAGATTCAGTCTATCTCGCAATGGTTTTTCTGCTGTACCAGTTTCTAACTGCTGCCTACAGGTACCATAGACCGAACTATGGACATTAACTAGAGTTTTTAGTTGTTGTTGCCATTCCGGACGAATATAAATTTCATTCACACAATGTTCGCAAGTAATGGCCTCACATTTACCTGCTGCTACAAACTCATCTACCCAATTTTGCATTGCTGACGAATATATCGAAAGAACACTTGGTGGAGTACCTTCTATCAGAAAATTACTAAAACGTCTTAGTTTTACTAATGTTCCCTGATTAGGTTCTTGGGGGCGCGGAAATACGGCCAATTCTTTCACATAAGACCGCAATGAGTCTATTTCTGAATCATTGACATCTGGAGACCGTTGTGTTACCAAAGTAACAGAATGTTTTTGACTCAAATATTTGAGTAGATTAAAAGTTCTAACTTGAGTGCCACCTCGACTAGGAGGATAGGGAAAGGTGGAGGAAAGCATTAGAATTTGCATACAGTTAGTAAGTTCCTCTAGATTTTTCTTGATATACAGGTAATTTATTATCTTTAATGACAGTATTATACTATTAATTTTAGTTAGGCTCTGAATATTTTAATTTTACAAATAGATTTTATGCTGGAAAAATCACAGATATTTAAAGCATTAAAAAAACCTCATTTAGCCTGGAAGAAAAGTAAGGGTTTTTTAGTACATAATGTTGAAGATTTTATCAGGATTATTACCCAGCAACACAAACTCTCAGAAATAGTTAATCAAAAGGAAATTCGGGTATTAGGTATGAGGCGCTGCGGGAATCATGCAATTATTAACTGGATTAAAAGTCAGCAAACTGGTAAATGTCAATTTATAAATGATATCCCGAAAACAAATCCCTATCGCTATAAGTATGAAAATCTCCGAGAAAGATTTCCGCAATATAAAAAGGAAATAGAGGGTTATCGTCAACAAGCTCAGGGAAATTTTGTAAAAAAAGACTGCTTGATTTACAGTTATGAAGATTATGTTGTGCAGCAGGTAACAAATGATTTGATATTTAATGTCAAACATGACTTATATTTTGGAAAAAGTGCTATTAGGTATGATGTAATTATTATTAGAGATCCTTTTAACCTTTTGGCAAGTAGACTACAGAAGCATAAAAAGTTTTTAGAAGACCCCAATCATCAAGAAAACTATTTATCTGTTTCTCGAAGAAACTATTTATTAGCAAGGTATTCCAATAAAACAATGGTTGATTTATGGATTGATTATGCAAAAGAATATTTAGGAGAAACAAATTATCTCAAGCACAACAAAATTTGTGTAAATTATAATCAATGGTTTGCTGATGTTGAATATCGGCGAAATATTGCTGAGAAACTGCAAATAGAATTTTCTGATGCAGGAATAGACCGGGTAACAAGTTTTGGTGGTGGCAGTTCATTTGAAGGAAAAGAATTTAATAAAAAAGCAACATCAATGGATGTCTTAAACCGATGGCAAAAAGTATCTGATGACCCTCAATACAAGAAGTTTTTTAATCAGGAAATATTTGAATATTCAGAGCGAATATTTGGTCATATTCCCGGTACAGAATCTTTAATTAATTAAGTAATAACGTTGTTCTTATAACTCTTAGGATTATAGATATTATGGTGCAAAAATCACTGATAGTTAAAGCATTAAAAAAACCTCATTTAGCCTGGAAGAAAGGTAAACGTTTTCTCGCACATAATCTTGAAGATTTTATCAGAATTATTACCCAGCAACACAAACTTTCAGAAATAGTTAATCGAAAGGAAATTCGAGTGGCAGGTATGAAGCGCACTGGGAATCATGCCATTATTAACTGGGTTAAAAGTCAACAGAATGGTAATGTAGGATTTATTAATAATGTATTAGCTAATCAAAACCCCTACCGTTATAAGTATGAAAATCTTCAAGATAATTTTCCAGAACATAAATGGGCAATAGAAAATAACCGCCAACAAGCTAAGGGAAATTTTATTAAAAGAGATTGTTTGATTTACAGCTATGAAGATTTTCCCCTGGAGCAGATAGCAAGTGATAAATTCGAGCGTAATCACGATCTATACTTAGGAAAAAGTGCTATGAGGTACGATTTACTTATTATTAGAGACCCTTTTAATCTGTTTGCAAGTAGACTAAAAGTATCTTCTAAGGCGACACATTTTTTATCAGTAAATTCTCCGAAGAAAACCATGATTGATTTATGGATTGATTATGCAAAAGAATATTTAGGAGAAACAAATTATCTCAAGCACAACAAAGTTTGTGTCAATTATAATCAATGGTTTGCTGATGTTGAATATCGGCGAAACATTGCTGAGAAACTGCAAATAGAATTTTCTGATGCAGGAATAGACCGGGTAACGAGTTTTGGTGAAGGTAGCTCCTTTGAAGGAAAACAATTTAACAACAAAGCAACATCAATGGATGTCTTAAACCGATGTCAAAAAGTGGCTGATAATCCTCAATACAAGCAGTTTTTTAATCAGGAAATATTGAAATATTCAGAGCGAATATTTGGTCATATTCCCGGTACAGAATCTTTAAATTAAGTAATAATCAACAGAAAATCAACCATTATTTGTCATTCAATGTCTGGTTAATTATCTATGTAAAATTATTTCATAAATTATGTAATTTATCATGACAAAAGTTAGCGTTTGCATTCCCACTTATAACCGAGCGAATTTGCTGCCTTATGCAGTAAATAGTGTTTTGAATCAAACTTATGATGATTTTGAATTAATCATAACTGATGATGGCTCAAAAGATAATACTGCTGAAGTAGTTAGTCAGTGGAATGACTCTAGAATTCACTATATTCAGCATCCTCAAAATATTGGACGTAGTAAAAATATGCGTTCTGGTTTTGATGCTGCTAAAGGAGATTATTTCATCAAATTTGATGATGATGATGCCCTGACTCCAGAATTTTTAGAGAAAACTGTGGCAGTATTAGATGAGATGCAAAATGTAGATTTTGTCTGTACAAGTCATTGGGTTATTAATGAAAAAAGTGAACGGGAGGAAGTTGCCACGAAAGAGAATGCAGCTAAGTGGGGAAAGGATAATTTGAAGCAAGGAATTATCCCTAACTTGCTTAAAGAAACATTTCAATACCAAAGTTTGCAGGTGGGTTCAACTTTGTTTCGTCGCTCTTGCCTACAAGAAATTGATTATATGCGGCCTGAAGCAGATGGATGTGAAGACTTTGATTTGCTGGTCAGATTAGCAGTAATCGGAAAAGTTGGATATTTTATTCCAGAATATCTTATGGAATATCGTTTTCATAACCGGCAAACCAGTTTAAAACAAGATATTCACTTTTTATCTGCTAAAACTTTCTGTATTAATAGTTATAAATTTGACGATCAGAAATTGGAAAAATCACGTTTATTTAAGTTAGCAGATACGAAACAGAATCTAGGAATTAGATTAATTGAAAAGGGTGAAAGTGTTAAAGGGAGAAAATTATTACAAGAATCAAGCCAAATACTAGGAACTTCATTCAAGACTAAATTTGCTTTAGTATTATCTTACCTACCCCTAAATTTACGACAATTTGCTTTGCAAAGTTTTAGGAAAATTCGCCCTCAAGACTATGCAGACCGAGTTAGAAAAGCAACTACTTAAGTTAGAAATAACTAGGTATAATTTTTTAGCGATCGCCACTTGGTAAATCTTCTTACAAAATAATGATTACTTGATATTGGCTTGTTAATAATACAGGCCAATTTTTTTGTCCCAAGTCCAGTTAGGACATAATATCAAATCCGGTTAAACAGTTATAGACTGGTTAAGTATTTAGGAGGATTGACATACTCCCGGCATCAAATCAGAGATTATGGTGCGGGATTCTCATCATTGATGATTCTACGCTCACACAGACAACTTAAATTAGCCATATTGCTATCGCTAATCCAGAGGTCGGACTCTCCCGTAGCTTTTCCTTCGGAATGCTACGCAAACAGGTTTCCCCCAGGTTCCGTTAGCGCAGCTCCTCTGTAAGAGGCGTGCCCCTCGGTATTGTTTACTATTGCTCCTAACATCTCTAAACCTTTAGCCAAAATGTTCCTTGCTGCATTGTGGTCTCTATCAGCAATATAGCCACAATGCGGACATTTGTGGGTTCTAACTGATAATGACTTCTTAACAGCTTGACCACAATTTGAACAATTTTGGCTTGTGAAATGTGGAGGTACTGCTATGCAAGCAATTCCATGCAACTTAGCATAATATTCCAGCCATTCGGTAAACTGAGACCAACTTGCATCAGATATTGATTTGGCTAAATGATGATTTTTAACTAGATTAGCAATCTTTAAATCTGCCTTCGGCGCGCCGCTCCGCGTCTACATAAACTACCAAGTCGTTAGATCGGATTAACGCCTGTGCAGTCTTTACTGCATGGTGCAATACTATTGTCTACTGATTTTGAGATTTGCCCACGCTAATTGAATTCTTGCTTTGTGGTAGTTATTTGACTGAGGTTTCTTACCTTGATCGTGGCGACTTAATACTCGACCTTGTAG
This sequence comes from Okeania sp. SIO2B3, assembly GCF_010672525.1. Classification (GTDB taxonomy): domain Bacteria; phylum Cyanobacteriota; class Cyanobacteriia; order Cyanobacteriales; family Microcoleaceae; genus Okeania. The sequence goes on from NZ_JAAHGH010000029.1 coordinate 15,623, forward strand.
CTTTTTTAGTCGTTTTTCCGACTTTCTCAAATACTTAGGATTTTCTACAGCACTACCATTACTATCAGTATAGAAAGCGTTTAAACCTAAATCAATTCCTACTACATTGCCTTCAAAATTATGAGTTTCTTTTCTCTCAACATTTACTAAAAATTGACAATAATAGCCATCAGCACGTCAAATGTCTACTGGATAAACTATTAATATTTGTGTATGATTATGACATCGTTTGCTTCGCGGTGACAAACGGAAATCATAATTATACACGCATCATTCATCCAGGCACGCTCATCTCGCGATGATAGTGCTGGCCTTCTGATGCGTTTAGGTAAACCCACCCCTAACCCCTCCCAACCCAGGAGGGGAGGGGAAGTCAGGAGGAGAGAGAATCACAAAGATTTAGAGCTGATTGATAAACTTAGTTAAAAGTCTTACATCACCTAGCTTTCAGGAATTTGGGCACTACAGGCTGATAACTTGTCAAACCTAAGTATAGCAAGAAATTCAGCCTCTTAATATTTACTTGATAAATCAGCTCTTAGTAGTTATGACTATTCGAGAATTTTTTGATGTCCAATCAAACAAATTTGATTTAATTGCTAAAGCCAAAGAAACACTACGATAATAAATATCAATGTATTAACTATTGCCATATTATATTGTTGTCATTCAAATCAAAAATAGTCATAGCAATATAGTCAAAAGTTACTCTTCGTTCCTTTAACAGGTTTTCAAAACAATGATTTAAGCTCTCCGTAAATTGAACAATTATATTAGGAGGCAGTACCTATTGTGATGAGCAACCTTTGACTTAATTTTTGACGCAGGCTAACTGCCTGCGCTATGTTACACTACTGATACTCAGATTACACTCATTCTAACTAGCAGCAGCGTCAGCTTCTCGAAGAGCTTTGAGAATTTCAGGACGTTTCATACGCGCATAGCCACGAAGTTTCCGCTCTTGGGCAATTTTCTTCAATTGTCTGAGTGATTTGGTATCATAATCATCAAGGGGTTCTTCCGGCTCTACAGGAGCTGCTTGAGCTTTAGTCTTTCTAGCAGTAGTTTTTGTTGTACTCGCCTTAGACCTCGACGATCCTGTAGAACTTGATTTACTCTTGGTTGTTGTCTTACGTGGTGTCTCAGTTTTAGCTGCAACTTCTTCAGTAGAATCGACTTCTGGTATTGTCTGTAATTGACGCCGAACAGCTGATACTTGAGTTTTTAAGTCATCTTCAATATCTTGAACTGACTGGGAGAACTGATTAATTGTTTTGACAATCCCTTCCAGTTTTTTCTCTATTTGTTTATCGAGATCGTCAAGTTGTTTTGATAATAAGTCCACATTCACTCCTGATAAAGAATTAGATGTTGTTTTTTTTGTTGTTGAACTTGTAATTTTTCTTGCCAATTTTTCTACCTTATCGTTAACTGAATTTTCTAGATTTGTAATCAAATTTTTGAGCTGTTCAATTTGAACAACATCCGTAGCTTGATCCTGCAAAGATTTTACTTGTTTTTTCAGTACCTCCTCATTTTTCTTGATAGACTGATCGATTTTTTTGGTGAGAGAATCTACTTTTTTATCGAATGATACCTCAAGTTTTTGCATTAGATGCTCAAAGCTTGGTGTTTCTATAACAGGTGGTTGAGTTAATTGCTCTATCTCTGCCACAGCTATCTTTGCTTGTTCATCTGTCATTTCATAAATCCAGGCCCATAGTTCCTTGATTTCAGCTTCTTTTGCCACTTGATACCAATCAGCACCACGAACAATTTCGTACTGCTGCTCGGAATCGTCATTATCTGTCAATCTGACAATTAATGGGATTAAGTTACTGCCTTGTTCAGAAAGACTCTTAACTAGGGCTTCATGTCTTTCAGCAGGAATATCTCTCATCTGAGAGTCTGGTACAGTAATTTTGGATATGGGAGTCAATTCCAAACTTACTGGTTGTACTGGTAAATCTTCTTGTCGATTTTTTCGCTTCGTTGATGAAACCATTTGCTTACAACTTTCCTTGGTTCCTAAAATCAAATAAAGGTTTTAGGCTAATACTGCCTAGATAGCATTCTCCCGGTGACATTTTCTTTGTGACTCCTCTTTATCACTTTTGATGATAAATTCAAGATTTTTAGCTATTACAGCTATTGGAAAAATCATAATTTCATCACAGTTTGATAAAATAGGATTAGGTGGTGGGAGTTCGCAAACTGCTTAGTGCTGCTAAACAGGATTTATGATTATTGCATAATCTGGGAAATTATAATTAATTCTTAGGCTAGAAATTCATACAGCTATAAGTAAGTACGATCTCCAACATTACTTTTTTAACTTGTTGGTTTTTACTATGCCTTAGTGTATTTTTTTTCTTACCCAGATTTTACTTTCACAAAGTTACTTTAGCATACTTTCATTTACTATGGAAGACAAATAATTATGATCTTAGTAGCAATTGATTTTTTGCTATGAACTCAGTAAACACTTACTACCTTTTATTGTAGTTATCACTTTACTACTACAATTTGACTAGGTATTACCCACTTAGGACTGTAGGAATGGCGATCGGCTTAAATTTCTCTGAACTGAATTAACTGATGGCAGTATATTTTCTGGCCATGTCAGGGAGCGATCGCGTAACTCCATTCAAGTGTCTGAAGTTATTTTTTAACTTTTTTGCGCAAAATAGTCAAGGGGGTACCTATCTGATTAATAATAATATTAATTGGCTGATTTTTGCAAGTGAGGAACAGACGATCGCATGAATGTTAAAGATTTAAAATTTCTTTTAAAATTACTGAGCTATCAAAATTATCAAGTATCTTTTGCTAAAATTCAACTAGAGTCTGAAATGAAGGTCTCTGAGAAAAATGAAATTTGTTCCAGACTTGGCGGTCTAGGGTTGGTAAAATTTACTAGAGAAGTTACAAAAATTAATATAGCACCTCAAGGAAAATCACTCCTCAATCATAAAAAAGCTGTTAACTCACTCACCACTGAAGAATTGAAAGTGCTCAAAGCTACTGCTAAGGGTGCTATTTCTCCAGCGGAGACTGGTCTTGATACTAGCTATAGGAATGCTGTTATCAAAGACTTACTAGAGCAAGGTTTGATTAAAGTTATCGATCAAAAAATCAAGGATGTCTGGTTGACAGAAAAAGGAAAGCAATTTTTGTGCCAAGAATATTCTTCTCGCAGCACTGCAAAAGAGATATCCTTAAAAATGTTGAGCGACTATCTTGATTTAATGCGTACCAACTGTTCCCTTTACTTCCCTAAGCAAGAAAAACAGCAGTTTTCCCAAATGCTTGACAAACCTACTGACTCTCAGGTTTTAGCTGTGATTCGAGATTTAGACCAAAATCTAGGTACAAATAACTATCTACCCATTTTTCATCTGCGACACAAATTACAACCTCCTTTATCTAGAGAAGAACTAAATCTAGCACTTTACCGTCTAGAAAAAAGTGACCAAATAGAATTAAGTTCCTTACAAGAAGTCAGCTCCTACACTCCAGAAGAATTTGAAGCAGGTATACCTCAAGATATTGGTGGCAGTTTATTTTTTATCATTCCCTACTAAATTTTTCGGCGTTGGTGATTTGAGGTATGATGTCCTGTGTCCCCTCCGGGGGAGCTACGAATTGCGGATAAGAGCGCGAACAAAAAACTTTCTCCTTGTGCTACTCTTTCTTCTTTTTTCTTCCCTCCTGACTCTTGAGTCCCCCTCCTGGGAGGGACGGCGTGGGTTGGGTGCGCGGGTGGGTTGACTCCTAAATAATTAAGATTAATATCATACACGCGCTTGAGCAACACCAATTTTCCTATATCTGCTATCGTAATTCTCTAACCCTACCAAAAAATATTACCAGTTTATACTATGGCATCTATAGATCGGATTATTCAAAGAGAAGTTAATCCTTTTGACCCAGTCAGTCTTTATACTATTAATTTTTGGCAGGAGCAACAAAATCCGACCCTAAATGTTGATTCTATCCATCAAAATATTATTTCTGATATAGAAACAGTGCTAGAACAGGTTGCCCAGGAACATCGTCCCCGAACATTGATACTGACTGGTGATTCTGGTTCTGGTAAAAGTTATCTTTTGGGGAGAATCAAAAAATTATTCAACACAAAAGCCTTTTTTGTCTATATTGATCCCTGGCCTGATAGTGATTACATTTGGCGTCATATTTTGCGTCAAACAGTAGATTCTCTGATGAAAACTCCGGAGGGTCAAACAGATTCTCAGTTGTTACTATGGTTAAAGGGTCTATTGGCTTTCCAGAATGGTAGTTTACTAAAAAAAATTATTGGTGAAAGAAGAGTATTTATTAGAAGTCTCAAAGGTATTTATGCTTCTGGAATTTATAATCCTAATGATTTTTTCAGCGCTCTTTATTATCTATTAAATCCAAATTACATATCGATTGCCTGTGAGTGGTTACGGGGGGATGATTTAGACGAAGATGATTTAAAATATTTAGGGATTAAAGGTAGTATAGACTCTGAAGATTCTGCTCAGAAAATTATGACTAATTTGGGTATTATTTCGGCTGCATCTCAACCTATTGTTTTATGTTTTGATAATCTTGATAATATTCCTCGGTTATTAAATGGTTCTTTGGATTTACAAGCTTTATTTAATATTAATTCTAGTATTCATACTCATTATCCACAAAATTTCCTGATAATTATTAGTATTATTACGAGTACCTGGAAACAAAATTCTGAATTGATTCAACCTGCAGATAAAGCTAGAGTAAATGCTGGATATTTTCATTTAAAGCCGATTACTTTAGCACAAGGAGAATGTTTATTAGCAGCTCGTTTGAGTCCTTTGCATTCTTTGGCTAAACCCCAGCCTAAATCACCTATATTTCCTTTGTCAACAGAAATATTAGCAGAAAAGTTTCCTAGAGGTAAAACTCTACCTCGCAATATCTTAGAATTGGGACGTAAGGAATACGATCAATATAAAAACAAATTATTAGATGAGCCAGGAAATGTCCAAACTTCAACATCAGAAACAAAATTAGAAACTTTTAAATTAATTTGGCAAGATAAATATCAAAAAGCTCAGAAAAAAATCAATAAAATTACCGATCTAGCAGCACCAGAATTGATTAGAATGCTACAAGAAGTATTAAATGCTGTAAGATTTAAAGGTGTGAAAACTAAATTATTAAGTGGGAAATATGCTAGTCATTCTTTGAGTTATAAACAACAAAATAATGAGGAAATAATTGGTGTGATTTGGACAGAAGACCCAAATATGAATAGTTTTTATAATACAATGAGTGCTTGTCAGAAAGTGGCGGATAAAAGGTTATGTCAAAGCTTATATTTAGTGAGAGCTGCTGAGGTGGGAAATGCCAAAAATATGAGCAATAAAATATATAGAAAAATTTTTAAAGGTAGATTGAAAAATCTTCATATTCAACCAAACCTGGAATCTGTACATTTTTTGGCTACATATCATAGTTTAATGAATGCTGCTCTCGCTAATGAATTAATGATAGAAGGTAAGATTATTAGTCTCAAAGAGTTAGAAGAAATAATTTGTGATTCACAAATTTTAAACAACTGTAGCTTATTACAAGATTTATCTGTAGTCGATCCAGTAGATAATCAAGAACAGCAAAGTGATTCAGATTTAGATGAGGTGAAGGATTTTGTGGTAAATTTAATTAAAACACAATGTTTTATGGAGCGTAAAAACATCATTGAAAATACACTAAATAAATTTATTAACATAGAGCAGTCAAAAATTTATAAAATTATTGAGGAACTTGAAGGAGAACAGAAAATAAAAAATATTACTCCTACATCAAAATTAGAACGACAATTAGTTTGTTTTATTCCTAGTTACTAATGAATATATAATAAAAGTTAGGGTAAGCATTTCCTGCAGAATGCTGCGAAAACAGCTAGCTCGCAGTCAGCTATTCCTTTGGAATGCGCTCCCATTCACCAATTAGTAATGAATAATTAGGGTTTGCGTATGGAAAGTCTTTTTGTTCTTTGTAGGAGACAGGAGACAGGAGAAATGGGAATGTAGAGGAGGTAGGAGTAAGAATTTTACCAAGATTATTCTGCCCAACTATGTGCATAAAATACGCTCCTTTTTAAGCGTGAAGAGCTGAAAAGCAGGTACTTTTTAAATGCCCCAAAAAGGCACTTGTCTTTATCTGTCAATGCTTTTAGATTTAATCAGCAAACCCTAATTACTTCTAAGGTTTAGTTTCTCAGGTTTAGTCCGGGAACTTTGGCAGTAACTTTTTATTCTTTCTCAATTTCAAAGGTTACTTTTACCAAAAAATTGTGGTCTAAATTCTCCCTAAGGGGATAAAAAAAAGAGAATATTCGCCAAGGTCAAGCCTCCTTATTGCAGAGGTACTGATAACTGAAATGACCTTCCCCAAAATTAATAGCTGAAGTCCGCAGTTCTGATCCAGGAAGCTAGCTAATAGCTGACGGCTTTTTTGCAGCATTCAGCAGGAAATGCTTGCAAGTTAGGAGCGATAAATCAAAATCAATATTTAGTAGATAAAACTGATAATTTTTGAAAAATTTTTAGCGATATTAACTACTTAAAAACCTGGAAAATTTGTCAATGCCAATAATTAATAAACCTCAACTACAGTCTCCCCCATTTAGTGTTACCAATGTTAAAGTTGCTTTTGAGTGCCCACGTTTATTTTATCTGAAACAACGTTTTGGGGGCGAGCATCTGCTTTTGTCAAAAGATTATATCCAGGAAATTGATAGTGCTTTTCTTGACTTAGCTAATCAGTTGATGAATATGATTAGACAGGAAGCTAAGATTCAAGCTTTGTTTGAGGGACAGTTTGAGGAGTTGATGGTAGAGGCGATCGCTCATCAAATACAACAATTATTTTATGAGTCGATTTTCTTTCCTTATTTAGACACAATAATTACAAAAGATTCTAGTCTAGCAACAGCGTTTTATCAAATTTGGCAGCTATTAACTAAACTAATTTTAAATATATCTAAAATTATTGTTAAAAATCGACGTTACTGTCAGGAAAATGTTGTAGTTCGTCGCACATTAATTACAAGGGAAATACTACTAGATTATACTTTTAAAATACCAGATGGTGACAATCAAAAGTTAACGGGAAAAGTTAATAATTTAATTTTTGATTTTGAATCTCGTCGTTTATGTGTGGTTAATTATCAGACTTATGAAACTGCAGAAGTATCCTCTCAGTTAATGGCAATTGCTCTCTATAGTTTTTTGCTGAAGCAAAAGAAAAAAGTACCTGTTGATGCGGTTGTTTATTGGGTTTTGCCTGAGTTGGGAGAGTATTATTATTCGTGGGAAAAGTTAGAGAATGTGGTGGAGAATTTAGTTCCTGCTAAGTTACAGGAGATGCGAGAGTGGTTAAGGTGGGACGAGTCTCAACCTAACCCACCTCCACGGACGGAGAAAGAGTATTTATGTGATATTTGTCCTCAGAGGGAAAAGTGTCAGAGTTTTTTTGATGGGGGTGATTCAACAATTAATAATTAATAATTAATAATTAATAATGAAATTGTTTTTATAATGGGGATGCTTGAGCAACCCTCCAAAAACATTTCACCTTAAAAGCGGGATTTTAGACTCAATTATTTCGAGAGATAGTAGGTTGGGTAGAAGGAAGTGTTAGCGGAGCTTATTCGTTAGGATAAACATAACTTGTAGGTAGGATAGATCCAACATATCATCTTGGTACGAGTTGGGTTTATCCTACGGATAAGCTGGCGCTAACGTTACCTCAACCTAACCTACGGATACTTGGTATTTTTGGAGGGAAGGATATGCGATCGCTACTGTCTATTCTGGTATATATGCTATTTTTCTGAGTTTTTCGTAGGTTGTTTTCCCAAAACCAATTCCCTTTTTAGTTTGTTTTTTAAGATTTTCCCAAGTTAAGTTTTCTCCAGACTGTTTCCAGTGTTTAATTGCTTCCCATGTAGCATTTATCATTGTAGTTGTACTTTTAACTCTTGCAAAAGCTTGCTGAATATCTTCTTTTGTTTCTACTGTTAATAAATTAACTTTTTGTAGCTGATTAGATTCATTTTTTATAGCTTCAAGTTGTCTATTTAGAGCTATTTGAGTTTTTGTCAACAAAGATAAAGCTTCTTGCTTGGAAAGATTACTGATTTTTTGACGTATAACTTCTAATTGGTTGTTCAGAATTTCCTCAATTTCTGCACTCTTTGTTTTGGGGACTAACTGGTCAATTTTACTTTCGATTTTCTCCAGTTTTTCCTCTATGTTCTTATTTTCTAGAGGCTGAGAATAAGTAGGAGATGCTATAGTTTTTTGACCTAATTTTGTTATTATTGGTTGCAATTTTTTGTCTAGTAACTTATCTAACTCACTTAAATTTATTGTACCTTCTTGTATAACTGTAGATTTTTCAGGTACAGGAGAAATACTACTTTTTTTCCTGAACATTTCCACCTGTTCTTCTAACACTTCTGTCTTATCACCTTCAATGATAAATGCTCCTATTCTTTCACCATCACGAGGATTTATTTCTTTTGCTCTGACTGCTGCATAATACTCAAAATGTCCATCAACTACTTCGTAAGATTCCCAACCAATAGTACGCAAAACTAGAGGTTTAATTGTACCTTCAGCTTTTAAAATTAATTGAGCAGCTTGTTCTAAATCTGACTCTAAAAATTCGGAACGAGGCACATTGGAAGTAATTTCTTTGACAAGTACAAATTCTGGAGATAATAACATTATTTTAGTCCGATTTTATTTAATACTTCGTTTGCTAATGACTCAAATTCTTGGCAAGAAGAAGAATCTGGTGCATAGTCAAATATAGAGCTAGGTTCGGGTATTTCCAATTCTCCTACTTGGCGAGTTTTATCAATACATTTAGCAAGTTCTTCTCTTTGAAATATAACTGTTTCCATAACATTAAGCTCGTAACGCTGGGAAACTGTTTGGATTTGTTTTGGTAATGTATATTGTACAAATCTAGAATTAGGATTAATTTTACAAGGTAAGACACCTAATATTTCTATATCTGGTTTATTCATCACTTGCCTAAAACGATTAATCTCTTCGTGAAGATAATTTTTCACATTTGATAAACCTTGATTTGCAAATGGTTTTAAGTCTGAAGGAATAATCAAATAGTTAGCACTAACTAGAGGAATAAACGCATATAAATTGAAAGATGGTGGTGTATCGATCAGAACAACATCATATTTTCCTTCTACTGGTTTCAGTTTCTTTATTAGTGAAGTTAAACTACTTCTAAGGTTATTAAATTCAGTTTCTGCTTGCATTAAACTTATGTGAGAAGGAATCACATGAACTTCAGGATCATTAAACCTAGAAACTCTAGCTACTTCTGGAATACTAGAATGTTCATCGTATCTCAACACATGATAAATATAGGAGTCTTTTATATCATCAAATTGCTCATCATTAAATTTAATTAGACCTGTAGCAAATGTTGTATTTGCCTGACTATCTAAGTCTATAACCAAAACTCTATAACCTCTTTTACTTAAGGCAGCAGCTAAATTAACGACAGTTGTTGTCTTTCCTACTCCGCCTTTATTATGATAGACAGCAATTACTTTCATGGGATTTCTCCTACTTTGATTTATTTGATTTGAATCTATTTCAGGGTTGACTAAAATCCTCTGATTTTTCGGCGTATTACTAACAATTTTTCTTGTTTCAGATTGAGGAGCGATCGCCTGATTTTCATTTTCTTCTTTTCCAGATTTTCTTGTTTCAGAAGTTGACTCCACAGTATTTTCATTAACCTCTTCGTTCATAATTTTGGTTGTCTGGGAATTCCGATTTTGCCCTAAATAATCTCGACCTATTAATGCTTTTATTTCTTCTATTTTTTCATCAACCTGACTCCCCCAACACTTAAAAATCAACTCAATCTCATTTTCTTCTCTTTGATAAATCCTGATTTCTTTAGCGTTAGTTAATAAACCATATTTCACATTCATACTTGTTAAATAACGCTTGAGTTTTCGTAGATGGCGGTCTAAATTTTGTCTTGGATGTTTTGCCTCCATTACTAACGCTAAAGGAGAATCACCATCCAAACGAAAAGGTAGTTCCTGGGCAGCAAATGATAAAAAATCTAAACGGATACTACCCAAGGTTACTTCTTGATGCCAATGTTCGATACCGTATCCCAATTTTGGCAATAGATAACTAACAATTAGTTTGCTTTCTACTTCACTTTCATTGCGACATAAATCTGGATTAAAACTCAAGGTTATTCTTCCTTAATTTTAAATTTTTCCCTTGATTCCTAATTGGATTTTATCAAATAGGTTAATTGATGTCTATCTTGACAATTTTGTCTGATTATATTAATTTTTTTCTCAGTATTTTTACGGTGTTTTTGATTAATAATCTTTTGGTAGGAGTTATTTTTTTTAGTAGTAATAGCAATTTTAAAAAAGTATTTAGACAAGGAAAAGTAAGAAGCAAAAAGTAATAAACTATATCATGTCCGCCCTTGATCATTTGTGTAAACTCAAGGGTGAATATCTACAGGAAATTTAGGTTTTTTCAAACTTTTAAGCCTTCTTCCTTCTTCCCTCTTCCTTCTTCCTTACCTTCGCGCTTACAATACCGATGCTACCGGAAATGATATGAGATATTTTCTAGCTCAATTAGACCGAGAAGTTTTGACAAACACAGAGCAATTATCATCAAAATTATCTATTATCTGTACCTAACATTCATTGCCTCTGGTCTCAGGTAAACTTTAGATTAAAGCATCGGTATTTCTCAAATAAAAAATGACAATTTATTGATACAGCATATTTCATATCAGTGAGGTAAATTTGTGGCGGACAAGATGCCTGCACTACAAAGACTTTATCATTAATATTTCTACCTCATATACCTGAAATATGCTGTAATTTCTGGTTAACTTATTCAGATTTATCTACCATATCTCAAGACATTTATTGGAGGGATAAAAGTAGGGATTTGGTCTCCAAATCTTATATCATGTCCGGATAATTAGTAATGAAAAAATTTTCTTCTTTTCTTCCTTCCTCTTTCTTCTTATTCCTTCTTCTTCCCTCCTAACTCCTGACTCCTCTCTCGTCATTTATAACTATTCAACCGGATATAATCTTGCTTCACTCTTCATTTTACAAAATCAAATACAACCGACAAAAAAATCCGGTCAAAATACCGGATTCTATAAATATCAAAGTTTATCAATGAAAAAAGTATAGCCGATCACCATTTAATTATCAGCCTTCCTTTGTGATTTTTTCTAACTAAAATTACTGGGAAACTTTCTGAGCATCATACTCTTTAAAAGTTAGGTAAAACTTAGTCTTATCATAGAGATGACACTTCTCTGTTATATCTTTCATTAAAGACCAAGAAAACTTAGTTTCATAAAGTTTATCTCCCCATTTATCCTTCAAAAATTTATGTGCTTGCCTCAGATTATATGAAGGAATTCCTGTTGATATATGATGGGGAATATGCACATTAATATCATGGCAAAGAAACTCTACCCACCGGGGATAATCACAATGTACTGTACCAAATAATTGAGCCTCCGCTTCATCCCACTCTTCTATAGGAGTAAAAGGAATTTCTGGTACTGTATGGTGAACAATAGTAAATGTACTCATCCAGAAATGGTAAACCAACCAAGGCATTAACCAAAACTTGACCAGACCCCACAGACCAACTGTAGCGATAAGCACAGGAAAGGCGATCGCGCTAAACCCAAAAACTACTAATGTAGAAAATTTGACATCTTCACTATCCTTACCCTCAAATTTTCTCCAATCAAAATTCACAACTGCCCAGTGAGCAACAGATCCTAACCACCAAAATTTGCCACGCATAAACTGATACACTGACTGCATGAAGCTACCTGCATTTCCATAATCTTCTGGATACCAAGGTTGCCAAGCATTATCTTCACCCATTTTATTCGTATGTTTGTGGTGATAATTATGGCCTATTCGCCAGCCATGAAACGGATAAATTAAGGGTAAAAAGGCTAAGTGACCGACTAGGTCATTGACCCACCGACGGTTAGCAAAAGAACGATGACCGCAGTCATGGCCAATAACAAAAAACCCAGTCAATGCTGTGCCAGTGAAAACCCAAAGTAGGGGCAATAAAAACCAAGGTGTAATTGTTAGTCCCCAGTAACCTAATACGACCATAAAAATATTGACCGCTACCATTGTCCATGTTTTCCATTTATCTTTGAGAAAAACTTCACGAGGCAGGGATTTTACAATATCTTTTAGTTGTAGTTGCTCATTTCTAATCTCAGAATTTCCATTAGTAGATTCTGCAATTGATACTGTCATAAATTATTTGAGTTCTCCGTATTTTTTTTGTGGTTATGTAGTAGATTTATGATTCCGAAAAAAAACGCCAGCGCAAATATTTTGCTGGCAGTTTTGACTACAAAAAGTAGTTGACAACAATTTTTAAGACATACTAGCACTTAGTGAATCTTAGTCAATTTTGTACACAAAAGCAATGTAGCAAAACCTTTTTTGTTATATCACAGTCTTGTCATTATCAAAGTAAATTAATTGATTTGGTTACTGCTACTATTTGATTTTTTATTCGTTAAGTTTAGCAATCATTTATTTATTCACGATTTTTATTGATTGAATTATTTTTCAACCTCTGAGACTAATTTTCTAAGTTTCGTTCTTTTATAGTCCGCAATTCCAACAATAAAGTTTCTACTTCTGCCTCAAGATGGAGCAACTTAACTTGTTGATCTGTTTGATACAAAGATTTCATTTTTTCTTGAGTGTAGTTTTGATTGCTTGATACCCCTGAAACATTTACCCTTTTAGAAGTATCTACAGAAACAGATGCACTGGACAAAGTGGATATGCTGTTAGACATCAGTAACTTACTAGCCATTTATACTTACTTCACTTAATTTTTCTATTGTAACCGGAATATTAAGATAAATTACAACAAATTAAACTATTTAACTTCCGGCATTAAAAGTTGGAGTACGATATCCAACACTAAACACTTGGATAATACAATAAGATTAGTAAGGTTTAGTATCTTTCTTAACCATAGATTTGATTAAGTTTTCATTGTAAAAATTCGGTAAGTGGGAAAAGTGCCAGTTTGAACGGCTCGATGGAAACAACGCGACAGGTAATAAAGCGTAGTCAAAATATGCTATAACTTAAGGTATCTTAACGAAGTCAGAAGTCAGAAGTTAACCCACCTGCTGGCCCCGACCGTGGAGGGGAAGTAGGGGATTTGAACTTCGCTCCAAAAATATTTCGCCACTTCCCGGCGGGGTTGCGCGACCCTTATGATTTTGATAAAAATTCAACACAAATATAGTCTTATGTAGTTAAATATAGTCTTTTGTCTCCAGAAATTAGGGCGAATATTGACATAATCTAACAATGTCTGTGATAATAAAAGATTAAATAGCCTCAAAAGTCAACGATCTGAGTTCAATAGGGTGAAATTCCTGGACTGACACGCTACCTCTAGATACATAAGAACCTACGTCCAAGCCTCTGTATTATGACCAAGCAGAAATTGAATCAGGGAGATCATCAAAAAAGAGGAAAAGAATAAAGTAGTCCCAAATTATTTTGGCCATGGGATAGAGAAGCCAGTGCGTAGGGCGGGTCTCCCGACTTAAAGCAACTGGGATGGTGTTGTAGTGCCTCCTTTCCTAGGTCATGCTGGGCAAACGAAGGAGCTAGGCTAACACGAGCGTCAGGGTAAAGCCTGCAAAATTTAAAGATATGTCTTATGTGACTATATTTTTATGAACTATAAAGACACAATAACCTTTGAAGCATGGTGAAAGCCCGATAGCTAATGGACGCTTCAGTTAAAGGGTGGTTAACAGAAAAGGTAACCCGGTGCTAGCCAGCACTATGTTTCCAGCCGTTAGTCAGCAGGTTATACCTCAAAGCGAGTGAATCAACCAACAACTTTAAAAGTAGTCTCAATGGTCGAATGACCGGAGAGGGTAGTGGCGATTGGCATCGCCTTGTGAGCTGCCGCTGTATGCATACTATGGTACGGTAGTGGCAATGTGGCCGTTACGAGCAATGTGAAAATCGCGGATTTATCCCGATAAAAAACTCCTAATCACGAATCCACGCGGATTTATCCAGTGGAGTGTCAACCTTACTAAAAATTGACCAAAAAGTTATTTATAGCTTTGGCCTAAGGTAAAAAAAACTCAAACTTTACAGTAAAAAATTAAAAACTTAAAAATGACCTTAACACGGCCCTTTTCTCAGTCAAAATTACAAGGCTGGCCTGGTTTGATTGAAGCATATAGATCCTATCTACCAGTGACAGAAGAAACTCCTGTAATCACATTGCATGAAGGTAATACTCCTCTCATACCTGTGCCAGCGATCGCCCATCAAATAGGCAGCCAAGTAGAAGTCTTTGTCAAATATGATGGCCTTAATCCCACAGGTAGTTTCAAAGATAGGGGCATGACTTTAGCCATATCCAAAGCCAAAGAGGAAGGGGCAAAAGCAGTAATCTGTGCTAGCACAGGCAATACCTCAGCTGCCGCTGCTGCTTATGCTAGAAGAGGTGGGATGCGAGCATTTGTCATAATCCCAGATGGTTATGTAGCCCTAGGAAAATTAGCCCAAGCCTTGTTGTATGGCGCAGAAGTCTTAGCCATCAAGGGAAATTTTGACCAAGCCTTAGAAATTGTCCGAGATGTGGCCGCTAAATATCCTGTCACTTTAGTTAACTCAGTTAATCCCTATCGTCTAGAAGGCCAAAAAACGGGAGCTTTTGAGGTAGTGGACACTTTGGGGGATGCCCCAGATTGGTTATGTATTCCTGTGGGGAATGCCGGGAATATCACAGCATATTGGATGGGATTTTGTCAATACCATCAAATCGGAAAATGCGATCGCCTTCCGCAAATGATGGGTTTTCAGGCCGCAGGGGCAGCACCCATTGTTCAAGGTCATCCTGTAGTCCAACCGGAAACAGTGGCCAGCGCCATTAGAATTGGCAATCCTGCTAGCTGGGAAAAAGCTGTAGCAGCTCAACAAGCTAGTCAAGGAAGTTTTACGGCGGTTACCGATGAAGAAATATTAGAGGCTTATCGTTTATTGGCGTCCAATGAAGGAATTTTTTGCGAGCCGGCGAGTGCTGCTTCTGTTGCGGGTTTATTGAAAGTCAAAGACCAAGTTCCCAGAGGAGCAAAAGTAGTTTGTGTACTTACTGGTCATGGTCTCAAAGACCCAGATGTGGCGATTAAACATAGCAATAATCAGTTTCGGCAGGGAATAGAGCCGAATATAGAGGCAGTAGCTGAAGTTATGGGGTTTTAAAGGTAGGAAAAAGGAAAATATTTTTGGTTCCACTTTTAAGATTTTCTCTCTAATCTTTACTACTGGGTAAGCGGGGCAATGGCTTTTCAGTGACTTTCTCCCTCTTTAAGCTAGGGCTATAACGAGGGCTTCCCTACCTCACGGAAAAGGGCTTCCTGCTTCCAAAGTTGAGCATCCTCGCGCGCGTCCACAGGGAGCAACGATGAGACCCATCGCAGTTTTGTACTGTCCAGTTCTGTACTCACCTAGCTACCTTCTGTGATTTTACCGACAAATCGGAAATTACGCTTGACTTCACCAGTTGAAGCCCATATCTTGAGTTGTCTCGGTTCTGCAATCAGGCGTGTATTACCGCTACTGTTTGGACATTAATTATAGCAGCCATTCTTGTTACTTTACCGAATAATTAAGGTTTGAAGTCTCTCCTTATATAAGGAGAAAAAAGCGGTCGTTTGCGGAGCATTCCGTTAGGATGGGATGGCGAGGTCTCGGAGCTGGCCGATCATCGACCAAGAGAATAGGACTTAGGCAAAGGCACTACATACAGTAGGTAAAAACTATAGCACTATGGTACATATAGCGTTTTTGTCGGAAAAATGCGTAAGTCCTGGAGAAGAAAAAATTTTTCCTACCGCGTCAATCTTATCCTTGAAAAGAAGAGGTAATTATTAATTAGGGTTTGCGCTTCACTAGTCTTATGGGTGAAGGTAGGAGACAGGAGACAACCCACCCCTCGCCCCTCCCCCTCCGAGGAGGGGGATAGGATAAATGGGAATTTGCAGGAGGTAGGAGCGGGCGTTTTGTCCCAAGATTGTTCTCCCCAACTCTTAACCAAAATCCTGAATTTTTGAACCATTACCACCTAAAACCTCGCACTTTTTCAATACCTAAAAAGGCTAAAACTAATATCAGTCAATGCTTTCATATTTAATCAGCAAGCCCTAATTATTAATTTTTGAATGTAGAGATGAGTTTTTTGGCAGGTCGCGCCCTCCCCTACCATTAAATCCTATGCTTTACCCATAAGTCTTGAAACTCTTTTCTGACGGGGAGATGGGGAGATAGGGGGGACAAAGAAAGCAAAATTACGAAAAAGCCTCTAATTAAATACATTTTAAATACATTTACTCTTACGAAATATCCATTTTATGGTAAGTTCATAACTTCTCTGTTTTGTCAAGTTTTATGTTAATAAATATGTGGGTAATGGATAGCTCTTAAATCGGAGATGATAACGGCAAACCCCTCGCGACATTTAGTTGGGCGGTAACTTAGCAGCATTGGGGGAGAAGCTTTCCTCTAGTGGGATTTGATTTTGAGCTTGAATATTGGCTTCTGTTTTTGACTGAATATCAGGAGTAATTTCCGATTTTTGTTGTTTGTTTGCTTTTGCTTTGGCCAGAATATCTACTGCATCTGCCAAAGCATTTGTTAAACTGGTACGAGTATTTGTATGATTGACTTGCTCTTGTTCTAGGGCTTCAGTTAATTTTTGGACTTGTGCAAAAGCACGGTCGCGTTCTTGGACTACTTTAATTATTTGGGCCTTAAATTCAGCCAAAGTTTGTAAATTTTCGATTTGCTGTTCAATAGTTGTTGCACTTTCATCTATACTCTCTTCAACAGATGGAAAACCTTGTAATTTCTGAGCCTGGGCTTTTAAAGTCTGAATAGTTTCTTGAGCCAGTTGAGTTTCTGTTCGTCGTTGTTGAGCTTCAGTATTGTAGAGTTGACGCCACTTAGAGGCACTATCCTGGGCGACATTTAATTCTGTTTGAAGTTTTACTATTTTCTCTTGAAGAGCTTTAATTTCATTTAACCATGGGGTTATATCCTGAGTCATATCATACTTTAGATTATAGAGTGTTCATGTGACTTACCTACACCGACGCATCTGCTTTCTGTGTAGGCTTCTGATGCCTTTTAAAGACGGTCAGAACTTCCTGGGAAACAGAAGCGGTTTTAGATTTAGCTATAACCACTCTGTTTTGACGGCGGTTTATGGTCGGGAACAAGTCCAGCCCGACTCGTTTCAAATTGATGGCAGCATTTATGTCTCTATCAATTTTCAACTGTAATTCTTCATCAAAATATTCTCTGATACTGCAATCTGTAAACACTATTTAATCTCTATAACAAAGCAATTGAGATGTATAATTTGGTTTAACTTCAACAACACTGACGTTTGCTTTTGCGGCTACATGACCCAGCACTTCAAGAAATTGATAAGTTGCAGCATCTAGCCAGGATTTATTTAATCCAGACTTGGACGATTGACCATTAGGTAAATACTTTCCATTTTCATCTTGTTTGGCTTTATTTATACCAGTTAATCCTGCTAGATTTAACTTTTCTATGAAAAATATCTTTTTACCTGTCCGAGTTAATTTGTGAGCTTTTTTATACTGAAAATCTTTACGACTTCTAGCTATTTTTTGATGAACTTTACTTTCGCGTTTTGCTAGTTTTAGTCTGTTTTTACTACCATGTTTACGTTTGTTCTTGCGTTGGGATACTTTAGTTAGTTGTTTTTTATTTGTTCTTAAAGGTTTGAGAGAAGGTAATTTTTTCCCTTCTGATGTGGCTAGATAAATATCTTTATCTAGGACAGCATCTAAACCTATTGAGTTTTCCCATGTAGGTTGAATCTTGTCAGTTTTCAACTCAGGGATTGACTTATCCCCTAAGCTTAAATTTATCCACCAACCATCAGCTTTGTTGATTAGTGAAACTTGTTTGATTTTACCTCCATCAGGTATTGGTCTGTGGGTTCTGACCTTAATTACACCTACTTTAGGGATTGAAATATATAACCACTTACTTAAGGCCGGGATTCATCCCACCCTCCCCGTTACCTTTACCTAGGTCATGCTTCCCTACGGGATGCTACGCAAACGCAAACGGCATGGGACTTCTCCCGGGAGAAGCTAAAATTATCATTCTTAAGTAAAATATATTAATTTTAAACTCCTAGAGATAAATCTAGGAACATATTTTTTACTTTTACATTACATTAAAGGAGTAGCTGATACCAATTAAGTCAATAGTTGCTAAAAATATCTATATAAAAATGTTATAGATTTTTGATGTTTGGATTGGAAAAATTTTGTCTCTGTACGACTTTTATGTTTATTTCTTTTAGCAAAATTTTTTCTATAATAGATTACTATTTAATTTTGATTTTCGCCCTAAATCAAGTAATTTATTTGAGTGCATTTTCCGAAATTTATAAAATTCTAATTGTTGTTTTTAAGTTTTTGTTATTTGACAAATTATTCTCTACTACAAGTAACTCAGATAATCTTTTTGGCCTAAAAGCCCTATGAGCTTTCTCCATTTTTTACGTCACTTTAATTCTGTCACATTGCGAGAGGTTTTAAACCACTCCAATAGACAACGATTTTTAAACTTATTAACTCCAATTGCTAAACGTGGTTATGGCATGATCTTGACGATATTAAAAGCAATCGTCAAGCATATACTGAAGCGAATTATTCGCTTTTTTCAGTTCATCCTCCATCTAAATTTTAATACTATTAAACAAGTATGTATTTGTGCTGGCAAAAGCAGATTATCAGGCTTATCAGCCGAGATGGCCTATAATGCTATGCTCGCTTTATTTCCGGGATTATTAACAATAATTTCAGCAATTGGATTATTTGAATCTTTGCGATCGCCTCTATTACAAATGGGTAGTTTACTAACAGATATAGTACCTAATCAAGTAAGATTTTTAATTAGCAGTGCTGTTGATGAAATTCTGAAAACCCCCAACAGAGAAATATTTTCTTTCAGTTTTATTGGATCAATATGGATATTTTCTAGCGTACTGAGTTCTGGGATGGCAGCTCTCGATGAAATTCATCAAGTTCCTGTTGAGAAAAAACGACCTTTTTGGAAAGCAAAGTTAGTTTCTTTAGGACTAACTATTGGTACTCTCATACTATTAATTATTGCTTCTGGATTAGTATTAGTTAGTGACTTAATTGTAGATATGATTGCTCGGCAAAGTTGCTTATTAGAAACTCTACCAAATTGTCCGCCAGACCAGGTTGCTAGTTGTTTATTTCAAGAACCAGTTGATAATTGTGTGTTGAAGTCACAATTATTAGAAACTTGGGGTCAATTAAGATGGCCGATTACTTTAGGAATAGTTTCTACAGCTTTTGCTTTTGTTTATCGTTTTGGTCCGAGTCGTAGACGGAAAAGTACACCTATTATGCCTGGTGCAATTATATCAGCATTAATGTGGGCAGGAGCTTCTAATTTATTTCGTTTATACGTTTTTCATTTTGGTTTTTTCAACTATAACCGAACTTATGGAACTATTGGTACTTTTATTATTTTATTGTTGTGGTTATATATTAGTTCATTGGTGGTATTAATTGGGGCACAATTAAATGTAACAGTAGGGGAAGCAATGGCACGGGATAATGAAGTCAGAAGTCAGAATTCAGAAGTCAGAAGTTAGAAGTTGTTTTTGTAACGGGGATTTGAGCAACCCTCCAAAAACATCTCGTCTTAAAAGGCGGGGTTGCGCGACCCAATCCTGTTTGATAATGCTCCACATCTGCTACAGGAACGTTCAACAATTAATAATTAATAATTAACAATTACCTCTCCTTGGAAAGAAGAGGATTGACTCAAAGGAAATTTTTTTCTTGTTTCTCCTTGTAGAGCGACAGCTCGTGGCGCAGCCAAGGAAAGGCTTTAAAACTTAATTATTAGGTAAGTTATAGAAGGAGGAAAAAGTATTATAAAAAACGGCTAAAAAAGCCTGAATTAATGTGGTCGTTGTAAAAGGCTAATCACACCAGTTGTTATGGATAAGAAAATTAGAAATAAAATCACTCCTCCTGGTAAAAATGCCAGAATTTTGAAGCCTCTGAGAAGCCATACTAATAGAGTTATAATTGTGAGAATGCCACAAATATAAGAAAATTGAGGAATTGGAAAGTTAGAATTTTTACTCATGGAGTTTAGCTCTGTGAATATAGGGATAATTAGATTATGTCAAATTTATGAGGAAATAGCAGATAACTTTTAAGTATTACCTATTTCACTCCTGACAAACGAAATTAATTTTGATATCTTAATTGTATTAACTGAATATTTATATATAGGGTTTAGCTATAGTTTATGATCTTGGCAATGGTTCAGAAGCATAACTAAGGCTATGTGAAAGTAAGTCATTTTTGCTCAATCATTTTTTTATCTTGAAAGAACTCGACATTTAATAGTTAATTTACTATATCACTCTAAAATTTTTAGGCATCAAAATGGGATTTCTTTTTTTTCACTCAGCACAAACTGATAAGAATGCGAATTATTACAAAGGCAAGCTCTTTGAAGACCTTCTTGCTAAATATTTAGAAGCTACTGGTTACGATATTAAAACTAGAATAAAAAAAGAGGGACTAGAATATGATTTAGAAGGAATTCATCGAGTAAGTAGACATGAAGTAATTGGTGAAGCAAAAGCATTTAGTAAAAGAATAGAAGCTGAAAAGTTTAATGCTTTTTGTGGAAAGTTTATCCCTTTGTGGCTAGAAAATAAAAGTCGTCTTGGTCTTTTTATTTCTACAGAAACACTGACACCAGACGCTGAAAATTTTTATCAAGAAAAGTTAGTAAAACAAGAAATAAATGTCGAAGTATTTTCTGGGGAAGAATTACTTGAAAAAATTAGCCAAGAATTAAAATTACCAAATCCAGAATCCTTGAAAAAGCAGATTCAGTCTAGGAGTTTAAATCCTTTATCTTATCATCTGCTCACTACAGATCATGGTATATTTTTTGTATATATAATAGGATCATCTGAATCTGCTACTCCATCATCATTTGCTATTTTTCGAGATGATAGTAGTTGGCTTAACGATAAAAATTATCTTGACTTAGTTAAACAAAAAGTTCAAGAATTACAAGGTTTAGAACCAATTATAGGAGAGAAGTCATTCCATCATTCTACTATTAATCGGATAATAAAGCAGGGTTTAGAAGTAGGTAAAGGTTGGTTTGACTATAAAGCTCCTGCAGCTCCAGAATATTTTATTGGTAGACATGAATTAATTGAAAAGATAAAAAAGCATATTAGTTTAGGGGAAGAACCACAAAACACTTTGCAAGTCAAAAGTCGTTCTGGTGTAGGAAAAAGTTCTTTGCTCGCAAATCTAAATAGGTGTTTTAAAAAGGAAGGATATTTGACAGAGTTACATGATGCAAGAGATGTAAAAAATACTTTTGACCTTTATTATTTGGTTCAAAGATTTACAAAATCAAAATGGCAAGCATCTGACCACAAAGGGATTGAAAAACAACTACAAGAGTTAAGAAATAGACTCAAGAAAAATCAACGTGGGATTTTTATGGTCGATCAGTTTGAATCAATGTTTAATAATGATGAATTATTTAATAGCTATGAAAGTTTAATTTCTATTTTTAATGATTTCAAACCAAAGCTTTTTATTGTGATAGGACGGAAAGATGACTTACTAACTTACCATGATAATAAAATATCTCTTGATAAAATCAACCAACTTTCTAAAATTTATCCGCTGCATGACTTTTCTGTAGTAGAGGCAAAAGAACTAATAAATAAAATTAATGAAACATCAATCAAAAAAATTAACAATGAGGTGAAGTCATTTATATATGAATTTTCTAGTGGCTTTCCTTGGTTAATTAAGCGAACTATAACTCATTTAATTTCCTATTATAAAAAACATCAACAAATCCAAGGAGACTTATTTGATACTGGTCTAGGTTTAAAAGAGCTTTTTGATGAAGAACTAGAAGAATTGAATCAATTAGAAAAAGGTTTTCTTTTCAGAATAGCACCTAAACTACCTGCAACTGCTTCTGAGCTTCATAAAGAATATGACGAAGATCCATTACTACCAAATATTCTTTATAAATTAACAAAAAGTAAAATATTAAGATTGTCTGGAGATACATACGATACATATAATGATGTCTTCAAAGAGTATCTAGGCGGAAAGCTACCAAAAATTTATGAAGCATTTACATACCGTCTTCACCCAAAAGGAGTTCTTGATTTTTTCTATAATTTAATTCAAAGTCATAAGGCTCAGTATAGCGAATTACGTTTTTCAAATGAGCAAATTAAAGACTTCTACTTAAAACAAAAACCTCAAGGTAATAATCACACCGTTAATCATCTTAAATACGATTTAAAACATATAGGTTTGCTGGAACAAGATGGTGATGAATTAGTAATTTATCATAGTATTATCGATATTTATCAGCGTGGTGAATTAGGTCAGTATGTGCAACATAAGTTAAAAAATAATGCTCTTATTAAAGAGTTGTTAGATAAAGTTAAACAAGAAGGTGATTTTTCATATTCAAATTTACCAAAATACTTAAAAGATAAACTTATTTTTAGAGAAGCTGGACAAGATACTTGGTCTTCTCATGCAAAAAATCTGAAAGCATGGTTAACAGATTTTATGATTTTGATAGAAGACAAAAAAAGCAAGAGATTTATTTTACCCACAGCCAGATATAGTAGTGAGGAAATCGCAGAACATTTAGCTAATATTGAGGAGATGTTTACTGATAGAAAAAACAATACCTCTCAAAGAGAAATTTTCCTACCTAAAGTCAATTGGGAATATATAGAAAAATTAGCTGAATATTTGTTAGAGGATAAACAAATACCTCAAAATAAAGAAGGTAAAAAATTGCAGCAAGCCAAAAATGACTTAACTGCTATATCTTTAGTAAATAGTCAAACTAATAAATTAAATTTTGACTCTATCGAAGAGCTTAAAAATAAAATTAAAGGTACGTTAGAGAAAACTCCTTACAATCGAGTATGGAAAGCAGCAGTTAGAGGTGAAAAACCTATACAAGTTATGCGACATCTTCTAAAAAATAAATACAGTGATAGTACGGTAAAAAGTCGTTTAAGTGTAATGCTGAACTGGGGACAAAATCTAGAAATAATACCAAAAAAAAGATATCGTCATGGGTAAATTTACTTCAAAAGTTTTTTGAAGTTGATGGCTAGATTTCGATGATTATCAAGCGCTTTAGCCTGGGCGTTCGCCTGAAAAAGAAGATGATTTTAAACAATGCTATAATCACAACGATTACCAATAAATTAAACTACTATAAATTCAGATTTGAATAACCATTATCTCAATCTATATAATGATAGTTTAAAACTTTTAATCTATCCGATTAACAGCAAGCGATGTAGCTAAAGCTAGGCTTCGCCAACGCTCAAACATCAACAAATTTAATATCTCTCAAAATCTCATGGTTAAATCAAAATCAATTTACCGAACCATCGCCCTAATACTAATTGCAATTTTTACCACAATTACATTAATATTAGCCTCTAATCAAATTAGCAAAACCACACAAAAAACAGAAATTCGTGGCGTTTGGATAACTAATATTGATAGTGATGTTTTATTTTCCAGTACAGCCACAAAATCAGCAATAAACCGTTTAGCAAAACTCAACTTCAACACACTATATCCCACCGTTTGGCAAGGCGGTTATACTCTATATCCTAGTCAAGTAGCACAACAAGTATTTGGTAAATCATTAGACCCAACTCCTGGTTTACAAGGGCGAGACGTTTTACAAGAAATTATTACTGAAGCACATGAAAAAGGTTTAACAATTATTCCTTGGTTTGAATTTGGTTTCATGGCACCAGCAGATTCAGAATTAGCAAAATTACATCCTAATTGGTTAACTAAACGACTGGATGGAACTACTATTAAAATGGAAGGTGAATATCCCCGAGTTTGGCTTAATCCTTTTCATCCAGAAGTACAACAATTTATCTTAGATTTAATTATAGAAATTGTTACTAAATACGATATAGATGGGATTCAATTTGACGATCATTTTGGCTTACCAGCAGAATTTGGTTATGACGATTTTACAGTTAAATTATATGAAAAAGAACTTCCTGGTTTATCCCCTTCTGAAAATCATCAAGAAACTTTTTGGGTTCGTTGGCGAGCAGATAAAATTAATAACTTTATGGAGCGGGTTTCTGAAGAAATAAAAGCGATAAAACCAGACTGTATTATTTCTGTATCTCCTAATCCTTTCCATTTTGCTTTACCTGCTTATTTGCAAGACTGGTTTACTTGGGAAAGAGAAAAATGGATTGATGAAATTGTTTTACAGGTTTATCGTCCAGACATTAAACGTTTTACTAAAGAATTAGAACGAACAGAAGTCGAATTAGCTAAAAATCATATTCCTTTTGCCATTGGAATTTTGACTGGTTTGAAAAATAATTCAACTCCTATAACGACAATTGAAGAACAAGTAGAAGCTCTGCGGAAGAGAAATTTTGCCGGAGTATCATTCTTTTTCTATGAAAGTTTATGGAAGTGGGGAAAGGAGTCAGAAAATATCAGAAATGAAGCTTTGGAAAAAATATTTCAGGGAAAGATTTCAAGACCACATATCTCTAGTTCAAATAAATAAGGAAAACCATGGAGGTCATAAATTTTTCTCTTTCAAACTTTCTCCTAGACACAGAACTCAAGCAAACAAATTTTTTCCTCTCAGATAAATAGTAGAGGGGAAAGGTAGGAAATTTTTCTGACTAGGGGGAGGGAAGAGACTAGAAGTGGTAAATTTTTCCCTCTCCAGTAAATAGTAGAAGGGAAAAGTTAGAAATTTTTCTGACTAGGGGGAGGAAAGAGACTAGAAGTGGTAAATTTTTCCCTATCAGGTAAACACTAGAGCCGAAAAGATAGAAATTTTCTCTAACTTTATCCTAGACACAGAACTCCAGCAAGCAAATTTTTTCCTCTCAGATAAATAGTAGAGGGAAAAGGTAAGAAATTTTTCTGACTAGGGGGAGGGAAGAGACTAGAAGTGGTAAATTTTTCCCTCTCCAGTAAATAGTAGAAGGGAAAAGTTAGAAATTTTTCTGACTAGGGGGAGGAAAGAGACTAGAAGTGACAAATTTTTCCCTCTCCAGTAAATAGTAGAAGGGAAAAGGTAGGAAATTTTTCTGACTTGGGTGAGGAAAGAAACTAGAGGTGGCAAATTTTTTCATTGCGACAAACAACTAATATCTATTAATTTAATACCCTAATTTCATAAACTTTAAATCCTGCACCTCTAGGTAAAGGTCTGCCATCCATTCCCATTGGATAAGACTCATAAGCACTCTTCGGTTGATATGTTTTACTATCAACATATTCTCCTTTTGCTTCAACTTTTTTCCCGACATATTCGGCAAAACTTTCAAAAGCGATCGCCTCTGAAGCACGCATAATTATACTTTCTTCAGCAGAACGTTTTTCTATTTCTAAATCTCCCACATCTAAGACATAATAATTACTATCTCCTGCTATCCAAGATTCAGTGGTTTTACTCCAAGGTTTTTCAATAACTGTACCTGTTAAATATATTAGAGAATTACTTTTTTGAACTTCCATAGTTATAGATGGAGTTTGAGATATTTGAGATTTAGTAAATAGATAACCGCTCATAGCACTCACAACTCCCACAAATATTGATAATACTATCGAAAATATTCTCCAATTTGTCAAATTTACTTGTATCATTTCCATCTCTAATTTAAAAAATCATTTAATTGCTATTACATTTAATCTACAGCGTTAGCCACAAAAATTCCGGGAGTTAAAGTGCGGATCATTTAGTCTAAGTATTAATAGATAATACAGCTTTGAAAAAAAAATGCTATAAAACAATACAGTTTAGTTAATATTTTTTTAAGTAAGGAACAAGGAAGGTAGATGAATCTATAGCTCAATACAGTTAACTTAAGGATTTTTTCTGGTAGTTCTGTAATATTAAAAGCCATCCTAATTGTTCCATGCTTTATAGTTTTTTTCCTATATGAAGTAAGTATTCAGCTATTAGCGGTCAGCTTTTAGCTGTTTCATAGATAATGTATATACACTGCTAATGTCAAGGTCAGTTTTTTTCAAAACTTTATAATTATCCTTGAAATTTTTAATACTAATTCCTGCTCTCAAGGCAATGAATGAATAACTGATAGCTGATAGCTGACGGCTGAATGCTTACTTATTAAGCTATAAAAAGTGTATCTCGATCGCACATGCTTAAAAAGAGATGTTCTAATTCATTGTAGACAGCTATCTCTATTATTTTTCCCTTTTTTTCAATATTTACTCCTTCTCTCCTAGATAACTAAATTTTTCTTCTTTCTTCCTTGGTATAAAAAATCAAGTTTATGGTAAAATTATTAGGTTTTTTAAACAAGACAAATATATGCACCGAATAGCAGCTACTCCTGGTGGTTGGAACCCTCAAGCAGAAGGGGTAATTTTTATCGAACAAACTCCCGCACCAATAATATTTTTAACAGCAGCAGATACGGATATTCAAACTTTAGCAGCAGCAGTTAATAAGTTACCTTTTGATTTTCCACAACTGCGAGTTGCTAATTTACTTCACTTACAACAACAGTTAACTATTGATACTTATGCTGATGATATTTTATCCAAGGCAAAAGTAATTATTGTTCGACTTTTAGGGGGGCGCTCCTATTGGTCTTATGGTTTGGAAGTCTTGCTAGAAGTGATAGAAAAAGAAGGGGCAAAACTAATAGTAATTCCTGGAGATGACCGTCCAGATCCAGATTTAATTAGTCATTCTAATGTTTCAATTTCTCTAGTTAATCAATTCTGGCAATATTTAATAGAAGGTGGGGTAGATAATTTTGTTAATGGTCTCAAGTTTATCGCTAATATTTGTCTGGGAAAAGATTATGATTTTGCCTTACCTATACCAGTGCCGCGAGTCGGAATTTATCCTTGGCAAAAAGAAGAGCAAACCACAAAAGCAAAAGTCGGAATATTATTCTATCGCGCTCATTATTTGTCTGGAAATGTTGCTCCTATAGATGGTCTTTGCCAAGCTTTAATAGAAAAAAATTTAGAACCCGTACCAGTCTTTGTTTCTTCTCCTAGAGATGTAGAAGTACAGGGAGAAATATTGGAATATTTTCAACCTGAAAATGCTGAAGCAATTCAATTATTGTTAAACACAACAAGTTTTGCTGTTTCTGTTGTGACTGAAGAAGGAAGAAGGAAAAAGTGGATGGGGACTCAAACCCCAACCAATTGTCAACACCGTATAGACGGCGGGGTATTAAACCCAAAAGAAAAAGATAATCAAGATTCAGAATTAGAAAATTTGTCTTTTCCTCCCTTGTTAAGAAATGGGAAAAATTTAGATATTCCAGTTTTACAAGTAATTTTTAGTGGTGGAAATTTTGAGCAGTGGGAAAGTCAATATCAAGGTCTTTCGCCACGGGATGTGGCAATGAATATTGCACTACCAGAAGTAGATGGAAATATTATTAGTCGGGCAATTTCTTTTAAGGCAGTTCAAACTTGGAATTCCGGTCTAGAAACAGATGTAGTAAGTTATTTTCCGGTTCAAGATAGGATTGAATTTGTGTCAGAATTGGCTGCTAATTGGATTAAGTTACGACAAACTCCAGCATCTCAACGTCGCATCGCATTAATATTAGCAAATTATCCTAATCGTGACGGTCGTCTTGCTAATGGAGTAGGGTTAGATACCCCTGCTAGTTGTGTAGAAATTCTTCAAGCTTTACAACAAGCTGGTTATTATTTGGAAAATCTTCCTGAAACAGGTGATGAATTAATTAAACGTCTTACTTCTGGAGTAACAAATGATTTAGAAAGTCGTGAATTACGTCCTATTTTCCAGTCTTTATCCTTAGCAGAATTTGAAACATATTTTGCTAGTTTGCCAGAAGTTGTACGAGAAAAAATTATTCAGAGATGGGGAAGAAGCAATGACACAGATTTTGCCTCGGATGTACGGATTAATTCCACAAAAATTTCACCATCTTTTTCCCAAGATATTTCTGGCAATCTTTCTGAAATTCAGAAAGATATAGACACAGATTTTGCCACGGATGTAGGGATTAATTATACAAAAAATTCCTCATCTTTTCCTAAAGATGTTTATAGTAATTTTGCAGAATTTGAGAAAGATAATGATGGAAATTTTCCCACAGTTACAGACACGAATTTTGCCAAAGATGTACGGATTGATTCTACGATAATTTCTTCATCTTTTTCCCAATATGTTTCTAGTGATTTTTCAGAGCTTGAGAAAGATAAAGAAACTGATAATTTTCCCATTCCAGGCATTCAGTTAGGAAATATTTTTGTAGGTATTCAACCTTCGCGGGGTTACGATATTGACCCCAGTTTAAATTATCATGCTCCAGATTTAGAACCTACACCTAATTATTTAGCTTTCTATTATTGGTTGAGAGAAAAATTTCAAATAGATGCAATTATTCATGTGGGAAAACATGGAAATTTAGAATGGTTGCCCGGTAAAAGTGTCGGTTTATCTCAAGAATGTTTTCCAGAAATAGCTCTTGGAGCTTTGCCACATTTTTATCCATTTATTGTTAACGATCCAGGGGAAGGTTCTCAAGCTAAACGGAGGTCGCAAGCTGTCATTATCGATCATTTAACTCCACCTATGACTCGTGCTGAAATTTATGGAGCTTTACAACAGTTAGAAACTTTAATTGATGAATATTATGAAGCACAAAATTTAGACCCATCTCGGTTATCTGTAATTCGAGAGCGGATAATTAATCTCATAGAAAAAGAAGGTTTAGATAAAGATTTATCATTTTTAGGAAAAGACTCAGAAAGCACAAATTTTGCCACGGATGTACGGATTAATTCTACTAATTTTTCAGAAATAGAAGATGTAACTTCCAACTTCTCTAGTTCCGAAAAAGACTCAGACTTCCTCTCGCCTTCTGAGCAAAATGAGCAGAAATTTTCTACAGAAATAGAAGATGTAACTTCCAACTTCTCTAGTTCCGAAAAAGACTCAGACTTCCTCTCGCCTTCTGAGCAAAATGAGCAGAAATTTTCTACAGAAATAGAAGATGTAACTTCCAACTTCTCTAGTTCCGAAAAAGACTCAGACTTCCTCTCGCCTTCTGAGCAAAATGAGCAGAAATTTTCTACAGAAACAGAAGGTGTCACTTTCGACTTCTCTAGTTCTGAAAAAGACTCAGACTTCCTCTCGCCTTCTGAGCAAAATCAGGAGAAATTTTCTACAGAAACAGAAGGTGTCACTTTCGACTTCTCTAGTTCTGAAAAAGACTCAAACTTCCTCTGGTATTCTGAGCAAAATCAGGAGAAATTTGTCATAGAAATAGAAAGTTTGTTTCCCAACTCCTCCAGTTCCGAAAAAGACTCAAACTTCCTCTGGTATTCTGAGCAAAATCAGGAGAAATTTGTCATAGAAATAGAAAGTTTGTTTCCCAACTCCTCCAGTTCCGAAAAAGACTCAAACTTTCTCTGGTATTCTGAGAAAAATAGGGAGAAATTTGTCACAGAAATAGAAGATGTCACTTCCGACTCCTCCAGTTCCGAAAAAGACTCAAACTTCCTCTGGTATTCTGAGCAAAATCAGGAGAAATTTGTCATAGAAATAGAAAGTTTGTTTCCCAACTCCTCCAGTTCCGAAAAAGACTCAAATTTTCTCTGGTATTCTGAGAAAAATAGGGAGAAATTTGTCACAGAAATAGAAGATGTCACTTCCGACTCCTCCAGTTCCGAAAAAGACTCAAACTTTCTCTGGTATTCTGAGAAAAATAGGGAGCAATTTGTCACAGAAATAGAAAGTTTGTTTCCCAACTCCTCCAGTTCCGAAAAAGACTCAAACTTTCTCTGGTATTCTGAGAAAAATAGGGAGAAATTTGTCATAGAAATAGAAAGTTTGTTTCCCAACTCCTCCAGTTCCGAAAAAGACTTAGATTTCCTATCGTCTTCTGAGAAAAATAGGGAGCAATTTGTCACAGAAATAGAAAGTTTGTTTCCCAACTCCTCCAGTTCCGAAAAAGACTTAGATTTCCTATCGTCTTCTGAGAAAAATAGGGGGCAATTTGTCACAGAAATAGAAGGTGTAACTTTCGACTTCTCCAGTACAGAAAAAGATTTATTGACATCCTCGCCCCATTTAAAAAGAGGAGAGAAATTTGAAAATGATGAAAATGCTAGATTTGCCAAATTAATTACTAATGTAGATGGTTATCTCTGCGAATTAAAAGAAGCA
This sequence comes from Okeania sp. SIO2B3, assembly GCF_010672525.1. Classification (GTDB taxonomy): domain Bacteria; phylum Cyanobacteriota; class Cyanobacteriia; order Cyanobacteriales; family Microcoleaceae; genus Okeania. The sequence goes on from NZ_JAAHGH010000029.1 coordinate 46,125, forward strand.
CAAATTCGCGATGGTTTACATATATTTGGACAATGTCCTCAAGGTCAACAATTACGAGATTTGATTGTAGCGATCGCTCGTCATCCTAGTACTACTCGTTTGGGTTTAACTCGTGCTTTAGCTGAAGATTTAAACTTAGACTTTGATCCTCTCACCGACGATTTTTCTACAATTATTAATCAGAACTTATTTATAGATGGAAAATCTTGTCGCACCCTGGGTGATGCTGTTGAGTTAATCGAACAAAAAGTAGCTAATTTAGTCGAAAATTTAATTAACCAAAATCTGATTAACTCTCCCTTCTCACAGACAAACAAAGAATTAGAATGGATTCGCCAAAATCTTCTACCTTCTCTGCAAAAAACTAATCAAGAAATTATCAACTTATTAATAGGATTAGATGGCAAATATATCCCTAGTGGTTCCTCTGGCGCTCCGACAAGAGGTAGACCAGACGTTTTACCCACAGGTCGGAATTTTTACTCTGTAGATATTCGCGCTATTCCTACAGAAACTGCTTGGAGAATAGGGCAATTAGCAGCAGAAAATTTAATTGAAAGATACACTCAAGAAAATGGTGAATATCCTCAAACTTTAGGGTTATCAGTATGGGGAACTTCTACGATGCGAACTGGTGGAGATGATATTGCTGAAGCACTTGCTTTATTAGGTGTAAAACCAGTCTGGGATAGACCTTCTCGAAGAGTTATTGACTTTGAAATTTTACCAATTTCAATATTAGGAAGACCTCGTGTAGATGTAACTTTAAGAATTTCTGGTTTCTTTAGAGATGCTTTTCCTAATATTATCGATTTATTCGACCAAGCTGTTATTGCTGTGGCTAATTTAGATGAGTCTCCAACAGAAAATCCTTTAGCTGCTCAAGTCAAAAAAGAAGTCAAATATTGGCAAGAATTAGGATTAACTGAAATTCAGGCAAAAGCACGTTCTCAATATAGAATATTTGGTTCTAAACCAGGAGCTTATGGTGCTGGTTTACAGGGTTTAATCGAATCTCAAAATTGGCAAGATGACCAAGATTTAGCCAGAGCTTATATTAATTGGAGTAGCTATGCTTATACAGGAATTAATAATAGTTATAACCAGGAAGCAAGGGCGATAAATTCTCCCGAAGCATTTTCCCAACGTCTCCAACAAATGCAAATAGTTTTGCATAATCAAGACAATAGAGAACACGATTTATTAGACTCTGATGATTATTATCAATTTCAAGGGGGAATGACTGTAGCAGTTCGTGCTTTAACTGGCAAAAATCCTGATACTTATTTTGGAGATAATTCCATGCCAGAAAACCCTAAAATTCGACAATTAAAAGAACAAATTGCTAGGGTTTATCGTTCCAGAGTAGTTAATCCTAAATGGATAGCTGGAGTAATGCGTCATGGTTATAAAGGAGCTTTTGAAATGGCAGCCACAATAGATTATTTATTTGCCTACGATGCTACAGCAAAATGTGTAGAAGATTTGATGTATCAAGGAGTAGCAGAAACTTATCTTTTTGATGAAAATGTACAATCATTTATACAAGCAAAAAATCCTTGGGCATTGCGAGATATGGCAGAAAGATTATTAGAAGCAAATCAACGAGGTTTATGGGATTCAGCTAATAAAAAAACCTTAGATAAGTTACGGGTGATCGCTCTAGAAGCAGAAGGAATAATTGAGAATTTAGAATTCTGAATTGAGAATTCTGAATTGAGAATAGAGAAGTAATTTGTATCCACAAATAGTTGATGATTTTATGAGAAAGTCAAGTCATATTTTGTCATTTTTACCCAACCTTTTGATTCAAAAAATTCTTGGGGATTACGGGATATGGCAGAAAGATTATTAGAGGTAAATCAACGAGGTTTATGGCAGTCAGTTAATCAAAAAATGTTGGAAAAATTTAAGGCGATCGCTCTTGAAGCTGAAGGAATAATTGAGAATTTAGAATTCTGAATTGAGAATTCAGAATTGAGAATAGAGAAGTAATTTGTACCCACAAATAGTTGATGATTTTATGAGAAAGTCAAGTCATATTTTGTCATTTTTACCCAACCTTTTGATTCAAAAAATTCTTGGGGATTACGGGATATGACAGAAAGATTATTAGAGGTAAATCAACGAGGTTTATGGCAGTCAGTTAATCAAAAAATGTTGGAAAAATTTCAGGCGATCGCTCTAGAACCAGAAGGAATAATTGAGAATTTATAATTCAGAATTTAGAAGGAATAATTTAAAATTCTGAATTATAAATTCTGAATGTAGAAGGAATAATTGAGAATTTATAATTCAGAATTTAGAAGTAATTTGTACCCAGAAATAGTGAAAAATTTTATGAGAAAGTCAAGTCAGATTTTGTCAAGTCAAATTTTGTGGTAGTCAGCTAATCAAAAAATCTTAGATAAATTTCAGGCGATCGCTCTAGAACCAGAAGGAATAATTGAGAATTTATAATTCAGAATTTAGAAGTAATTTGTACCCAGAAATAGTGAAAAATTTTATGAGAAAGTCAAGTCAAATTTTGTCATTTTTACCCAACCTTTTGATTCAAAAAATCCTTGGGTATTACAGGATATGGCAGAAAGATTATTAGAGGTAAATCAACGAATTTTATGCCAGTCAGCTAATCAAAAAATGTTGGAAAAATTTCAGGCGATCGCTCTAGAACCAGAAGGAATAATTGAGAATTTATAATTCAGAATTTAGAAGGAATAATTGAGAATTGAGAAGTACTTTGTACCCACAAATAGTTGATGATTTTATGAGAAAGTCAAGTCAGAAAATCCTTGGGCATTACGGGATATGGCAGAAAAATTATTAGAAGTAAATCAACTAAGTTTATGGCAGTCAGCTAATCAAAAAATGTTGGAAAAATTTCAGGCGATCGCTCTAGAAGCAGAAGGGATAATTGAAGAAAAAGGAATAACTTGAAAAGGGAATTTAAAGTGTTATTTTTAAATTATTACTTAGTATATTTAACTTGGAAATACTATGAAAATAGATTGGAACTTTCCTGAACCACGCTTGGGTATTAAAGGTGGTTTTGACAAATTTTGTGGCCCCGGAGCTACTCGTCTAGAGATGATTCTACAGTCAGTTGTACCGATATTTGCAGGTTTTGTTGCTGCATATTATGGGTATTTAGGTGAATTTGGATGGTCAGTAACACAATACTTGATTTGTTTTGTCATTGGGTTTGATATCATGGGCGGGATAATCACTAACTCAACATCAAGTGGGAAGCGTTGGTATCACCGTGCTGGTCAAGGTTTCACAGAACATATGTCTTTCATTTTGCTTCATTTTGTCCAAATTACTACGATCGCTTGCTTGTACATGGACTTCGATTTTATCTGGATCTTTACGGTGGGTGGCTATCTGGTTGTGGCTTCTACAGTAATTCTGATAATACCACTATATCTTCAACGTCCTGTTGCACTGACTCTGTATAGTATAGCCATTGTATTGTCGATTTATCTGTTAGAAACACCTGTAGGACTTGAATGGTTTCTTCCTTTATTCTATCTAAAACTATTAGTTAGTCATATATTACGAGAAGAACCTTACAGACCAAATAATGAGACTAAAAGGGATAATGCCTAGTCTTTTTAGTAAAGAATAAGGAAGAATTCATTAATTGATAATGGATAATGGATAATGGATAATTGATAATTACCTCTGGTTAAAACCGTTACGGAATTGAATATAAGGAATATTTTCTTTTTTTTCCCCTTAAAAGGGGAGGCTTCAAGGCGCGACTTATTTAATTATTAATTATTAATTATTCGGTAATAAAGTAATAAAAAAAGTATATGAGTCTGTATCTTAATACATTTAAAGATAAGTTTTAGTCTTATTTTTACCGTATTTACCTATAATTTTTATCTAAATAAAAATATTTATTTTCAGATAGTAGGCTATTAATTCCTGATAACTATAGCCATCCTATTTCAATTGTAATATTTTTGTGGTAGTTACGAGTCAGGAGTCAGAATTTTCAAGATTTTTCTCAATCTTAACTATTAGAAAAATTCTCACAAATCATTTAGAATTACTATATCAAAATAATACTAGCTACTACATTTGCTATTAACCATAAAAGTTCATTAATTGATAATGAATAATGGATAATGGATAATTATTTTTGTTTTGCTGGCGCATAACTTTGTTTTTCATGTTCCGTTTGCGTAGCATTCCGCAGGAAAGGAAAGCTTTCCGCAATTATCAATTATTAATTATTAATTATTAAGAGAGGCTTTAAACATAATTGATGAATTATCAATTATCCATTGGTAAGGTACTGTTTTGTTCTGATTTTATGTTGCCTAAAACAAATGAATTTTACACCTTATTAGTACGAAAATTGCTATATTCAAATTCAACCAAATTTATAACCTTTTTAAAATAGGTATTAATTTTTCATTCAACGCCTTATATCCTGCGCGATTAAGATGAAGGAAATCTCTACTATATTCTTCCCTAACTTTCCCTTGTTCATTCGCCAAAATCTCTTTTGTATCGAAAATTATCACATCCTTTTTTTCCAAAGAATAAATAAAATCATTTACTTCCTTAATTCCTGTAACTACTATATCTGGCGACCAAAAAAGTTTTCTCTCAAGTGGCACTTCAGCAATAGGAAAAATAGTTGTCAGAATAACAACAGCACCAAGCTGACGAGATTGCCTGACAATTTCTTTTATATTCGATTTACACTCAGAAATAATTGTCTCTTTATTCTCAGGAAATATTGGAATTCTGTATAAATCATTTACACCTACTTGAACTATTATAATATCCGCAGATAAAGGTTTAATATGTTGATTCAATCTTCCTAAAACTTGCGCTGTAGTTTGCCCATAAATTCCCCTATTTATAAAATTAAAGTTATCAAAATCTTTGGGTGAATTCCAACCACGGGCACGAGAATCTCAAAAAAAAACTACATTTTTTTGATTGGGATTTTTAGTCTTTTTTGGATTAGTATCAACAGGATAAAATTTTATGGCAAGTGGATTTAATTGTAGGGAGTTTAATTGTAAATAAAATTTTCTACTTCTGTTAAAAAATAGGAAATTCAGCCCTACTGAAACTAATATAATTATTGATAAGCAGATAATTATCAATTTGTTTTTGTTCATAATCGAAAAGTCCTCAAACTGCAAGTAAAATTAATACTATCAAAAAAAATATGAGTTATTAACTCATTATCTTGGAAGGAGAAATTAATATCCGGAAAGAGCTAAAAGTTATAAAAATTTTCATAAAATTGTTATCAACTAACCTTAGTATTTTTTGATTTTTTAAAAAGCTATTTGTGTAGCATTCTACAGGAAAAACTGAATGCTTATAAACTAAATACTAGCAATAATTACTAGGAGGCAAAAATGATAATAATCTTACCTAGAGAAAAAAAGACAATTTCTATCCTCTCCTAGAAAATGGAGATCGCCTTACCTCGCAATGAAATCCTTAAGAGAACGCCACATCTCCATAATTGGCATCTATTCCACAAAATAAGTAATTTTATTTAAACCACTGCATAGAATTATAAGTCAAAGTCACTAAAATTTTTTCTACCTTTTTCCTAAAAATATCTTCCCTGTTATACCAATTCCCGAAAGTAATGCTATGCTTCAGTTCTACTTCAACAGTCAAATATTTACCAAGATTTAAAGTCTTTTTTTGACAATTATTAGTCGGTTAGTATAGATTTTTCCTACTTTCAACCCTCCCCCCCACCTCCCACACTTCCCCACCCAATGATACATAGCATTCTTGCGTGAGAAATGGTATTACTTGTTGCCTACTCTGAAAAAAACTCTATATCTTTTTCTCCAGATGTTTAATTGTAGTAAAGTTAAGTTTGACATTAATCATAGTAGAGTGCTTTTTTCATGGGTAAAGGATTAGAACGCAGGAAATTTTTAATTTATAGTTCGGCTGCTCTAGGTACGAGTATTTTTCTCAAAGCTTGTGGTGGTGCTAATAACACTACATCTGAGACTGACACAATTAAAGTGGGTATTCTCCATTCCCTCAGTGGCACAATGGCAATTAGCGAAACTACGGTAGTTGAAGCGGAAAAGTTAGCTATTGAGGAAATAAATGCTGCTGGTGGTGTATTAGGTAAGCAAATAGAAGCAATTGTAGAGGATGGTGCTTCTGACTGGCCTACTTTTGCCGAGAAGGCAAATAAACTTATTGAGCAAGACCAGGTAGTTACTGTTTTTGGTTGTTGGACTTCTGCTTCTCGGAAGTCTGTTTTGCCTGTTTTTGAATCTAAGAATCATATGCTTTGGTATCCGGTGCAATATGAGGGTCAAGAATGCTCGAAAAATATTTTTTATACGGGTGCTACTCCTAATCAACAAATTGAACCTGCTGTAGATTGGTTGTTAGAAAATAAGGGAAAGGAATTTTTCCTGGTTGGTTCTGATTATGTTTTTCCTCGCACTGCAAATACGATTATTAAGGAGCAGTTAAAGGCTAAGGGTGGTACTACTGTTGGTGAAGATTATTTACCTTTAGGAAATACAGAAGTTACTCCAATTATTACTAAGATTAAACAGGCTTTACCTAATGGTGGAGTTATTTTTAATAGTCTGAATGGCGATAGTAATGTTGCCTTTTTTAAACAGTTGAAAGGTGCTGGTATTACTCCGGAAGAATATCCGGTCATGTCGGTGAGTATTGCTGAAGAGGAAGTTAGACAAATTGGTAAAGAGTTTCTTGTAGGTCATTATGCTGCTTGGAATTATTTCCAAACTGTTGAGACAGAAGCTAATAAAAAATGGGTGGCAGATTTTAAGGCAAAATATGGTGCAGATCGAGTAACAAATGACCCGATGGAAGCTGCTTATATTATGGTTTATCTTTGGAAACAAGCAGTGGAAAAAGCTGGTTCTGCTGATGATTTAGAAGCGGTAAGAATGGCGGCTATCGGACAAACTTTTGATGCTCCAGAAGGTTTAGTTACTATGAATGCTAATCATCATATTTCTAAGACTGTGAGAATAGGTCAAGTTCGTGATGATGGTTTATTTAATATAGTTTGGTCTACTGAAGGAGCTATTAAACCTATACCTTGGAATCAATTTGTTCCAGCAACTAAGGGGTTTGCTTGTGACTGGAGTGACCCTAATAAAGGTGGTAAATATAAAGTCAGTTAACAGTTATCAGTTATCAGTTATCAGCTATTACTTTTAATGTAAGTATTCAGCCGTCAGCTATCAGTTATCAGCTATGAATTATTAGCTCATGATCAGCTCAAAAGAGGAATTAGTCTCCAAGGAGAATTAAAACTTATAAAAAAAATGTCTTCAGCTAACCTTAATAATTTCTTGAATATGTTCATGCATCTGTTTGCGCAGCATTCTGTAGGAAATGCTGAATGCTGATACCTGAATGCTTACTTTTTAATTTAGGATAAAAGCTTTATTAATTGTCTTACTAAAAAAGTTGGCTCCCTTGTCTTTAATAAAGTTAGTTGTTAATTTAAACACTGTCCTATATGAGAGAGTCTTGTTGCTGATAGCTGACAGCTAATAGTGGAATGCTTACGTCATAAATTAGAGTAGAATTTTGTACGAGTGGTAGATAAATATGTAGGTTTAATGTTTCTATAAAATTTCTGATTTTGTGTGCTGTAATTAGTTGGTTTAAATAGCTCACTAATTACAGCGCTTTTTCAGATGGTCATTTCAGTTTCCTAATTCTGGAGTAATTATCAGAACGGAAAAAAATAAAGGCTGGAATTTCTGCCTAGAGGTGGCTCCGTTTTATTTGATAACTGACCTGTCTCTATCATTATTTCCCGAATATTTTTCTTCCTAATTCTGGAGTAATTATCAAAAAGAACGGAAAAAAAGAAAAACTAGAAATTTTTGCCTAGAAGTAGTTGTGTCTCATCCGAAAACTTACCTGTCTCTGGGTGCATCTCAGTTTTGAAGAAAGCCAAAAATTTATCGCTCTGAGGGAATAGGGAACAGGGAATAGGAAAAAAGTATTTTTGTAAATATGAGATGCACCCCTGTCTCTTATCATTATTTCCCTTGATTTATTATTCCTAATTCTGGAGTAATTATTAAAAAGAACGAAAAAAAAGAAAAGCTGGAAATTTCTGCCTAGAGGTGACTCCATTTTATCTAATAACTGACTAATCTCTTGTCATTATTTCCCTTCTTCCTTCTTCCTTCTTCCCTCTTCCCTCTTCCCTCTTCCTTACCTTAATTAAAATGCAAGAATTATTAATCGCCATATTTAACGGTATAAGTATTGGTTCAGTTTTATTAATTGTCGCTCTAGGATTAGCTATTATTTTTGGATTAATGGGAGTAATTAACTTAGCTCATGGTGAATTAATGATGTTAGGTGCTTATACTACTTTCGTAGTTCAAAATATTTGTAATGGCATGGGTGAACCTATTTCTAATATTTATATTTTTTTCGCCATTCCTATTGCCTTTATAGTTGTAGCGATCGCTGGTTTAATTTTAGAAAAAGGGGTGATACGTTTTCTCTATGGCAGACCTTTAGAAACTCTATTAGCAACTTGGGGAGTTAGTCTGATTTTGCGTCAATTTGTCCGCAGTGTAAATGGAGTATTAATTATCGGAATAACAGTTTTTTGTCTGTTTTATTTTGGCAGTGTTTACTTCCTCAAAAAACGTCGCTCTGATTGGGAAAAAATTAAAAATTTAGCAATAGCAATTATTTGTTTTCTGTCTTTAGCGATCGCCACTACCTCGGGATTTTTATTGACAAGTCCTACCTTAACGAAACCTTGGTTTAGTTCTAGAAATGTTGATGTTACTGCCCCTGTTTGGTTACAAGGTGGATTACCTATTGGTGAGTTTCAATTACCATATTCTCGGATTTTTATCATTATATTAACTGCTATAAGTTTGCTAGGTATTTACTTATTTTTGAATAAATCAAATTGGGGTTTAAGAATTAAAGCTGTTACCCAAAATAGAAGTATGAGTGCTTGTTTGGGTATCTCAACAGACCTGGTTGATGCTATTACATTCTCTTTAGGTTCGGGGTTAGCTGGAATTGCTGGTTGTGCAATTACATTATTAGGTTCAGTCGGTCCGAATACAGGGCAAAATTATATAGTAGATGCTTTTATGGTGGTGGTAGTTGGTGGGGTAGGTAATTTATTTGGTACTGTTATTGCTGCTATGGGAATTGGCATTACAAATTATTTGATTGGTTCAGGAACTATAGCTTTAATTTTGGGAAATACAGAAAGTCTAAAATTTTTGACTGACTTATTCAATTTCTTGGCAACTACCAGCATGGCAAAAGTAACAGTATTTGCTTTAATTATTGTCTTTTTACAAGTTAAACCAGCAGGTCTATTTCCGCAAAAAGGTCGAGGAGTAGAATTATAAAGTCAAAAGTCAAAAGTAAAAAGTCAAAAATATGGAGCTATAAAGTTAAAAATCAAAAGTTAAAAATATGGAACTATAAAGTCAAAAGTCAAAAATTTAAGCATTTAGCCGTCAGCTATTAGCTAGCTTCCTAGGTCGGAACTGCGCAATTCAGCTATTAATTTTGGGGAAGGTAAAAGCAACCTTTGAAATTGAGAAAGAATAAAAAGTTGGGGTTTTAATGAATATAGACTGTTTTAGCCAGATTTTATAGTTAAGTATAAATTCTGCCTCAATTAGTCAAGCTTTTATCTAAAACTAAAAGCAATATAGCAATATGATTTGAGTTGTGAAATATTGGAAACTTTTAGGCAACAGGCAACAGGCAACAGGCAAAAGAGAAGAAGAAAAAAACGTATCATCTGAATATAATAATTGCTATATTCTTTACTTTTAAGGAATACTTCAATTCTCACAACTGATTCCTGATTGCTATAGCTGATAGCTGATGGTTGAATGCTTACAAAACCAAAACAAAAAAATCAAGTATTTTTCCAAAAATTCTTCCTGGAATACTGACGCATTTGTTCAATAAACTCAGGAAATTTATCCAAATATTCTAATGATTTTAAAGGCAGATAAACTACTCTATCTTTCCTTTCATTTACTTGATAAACATAAACATAAAAAGCCTCATCATCATCTCGATGAGATAAAACATAACTTTTTAACTCTTGAGAAGTCATAGTTTTAAAATCAGGTTTTTTTATTCATTGGCTCCATTCACCATTAGGTTTAATTTGAATCTCAATATCTTCCTCAATTAACATAAATGTATTCTCACCGAATTATTAATAATTAATAATTAATAATTAAATAATTTTGGTTTAAAGCCTCCCCTTTTAAGGGGAAAAAAGCGGTTGAGGGATGGCGAGGTCTCCTCGCCATATCCAATCAACCAAGACAGCGGTCGTTTTGCTTCGCATAACTACGTTAACGGCTGTCGCCGACATGTTTGCGCAGCATGACCTAGGAAAAAGCGGAGCGCACCCGTTCGGTGGGATGGATGGGTTTCCTAACCATATCCAATCGACCAAGAGAAGAAATAATATTTCCTTATATTCAATTCCGTAGCGGTTAAAACCCGAGGTAATTATCAATTATCCATTATCAATTATCAATTAATGAATACCCTTATCTAATCTGATCGAGTTAATTGGTAAATAAAATCTTTTTCCCCAACAAAATTAGGATATAACATTGTAAGAGTTGTGCTTGTTTAGGAATAATTTTTCCTCCAAAAATTGAACAAATAATACAGCAGGTTCCAGACTAATGTGGTACAACTAACAGGGTGATTTTTTTTGCTTATTCCCTATTCTACTCAACTAAAACATCTAAAATCGTGGATTACAACCGGTTGTTAAATACCTTTCACATTCTAAATTTTAGCATTAAATATTCATCTCATAAATTCTGCTACCCATATTACTATTTCCCATTCCCTACTCCCTACTCCCTACTCCCTAATTATGAATATGATCCAAAATAAACATCAGAAATTATTAACTCAAATCGGCATAATAACAACAATAATTTTAATCTTTGCCATCATAATGCCATTAACTTTACCAGGATTTAGACTAAAATTATTAGGGCGTTTTCTCTCTCTAGCAATTGTGGCTTTAGGTATAGATTTAATCTGGGGTTATACTGGCTTATTAAGTTTAGGTCATGGCATATTTTTTGCATTAGGAGGTTATGCTTTAGCAATGTACCTCAAACTACAATTGCCAGAAGGAGAATTACCAGAATTTTTCACTCTTTATGGTGTCGAAAAACTTCCCCTATTTTGGCAGCCTTTTCACTCTTTTCCTCTCACAATTTTAGCAATTATAATTATCCCTGCTATTGTGGCAGCAATTCTCGGTTATCTAGTATTTAAAAATCGAATTAAAGGAGTCTACTTTTCTATCCTTACTCAAGCAGCTTTACTGGTATTTTTTAACTTTTTCAACGGTCAACAAAAATTAATCAACGGTACAAACGGTTTAAAAACAGACACAGAAAAATTTTTCGGTATTTTAGCAGGCTCAGACCAAGCACAATTAATATTTTATGAAGTAACAATTATTAGTCTTGTCGCCACTTATTTAATTTGTCGTTGGTTAACAAGTGGTAGATTTGGTCGTCTATTAATTGCCATTAGAGACGATGAAACTAGAGTAAGATTTTCTGGATATAATCCTACAGAATTTAAAGTTTTAGTATTTGCTATTTCTGGAGCCATTGCCGGAATTTCTGGAGCATTATATACAGTTCAAAGCGGCATTGTTACTCCTAGTTATATGGAAGTAGCTTTTTCAATTGAAATGGTTATTTGGGTAGCAGTAGGAGGTAGAGGAACTTTAGTTGGCGCAATTATTGGTACATTATTAGTTAATTTCGGACGAACTTTTTTAAGCGAACAATTTCCTCAAATCTGGTTATTTTTTCAAGGTGCGTTATTTTTATTAGTCGTGACAATATTACCTAATGGAATAGTCGGTTGGTGGCAAGAATATGCTTGGCTAAAGTTGCGATCGCTCCTGGGTTTATCGCAGCCACTTATGACTTATCCTAATGTAGATGAAAATCCAGAAGTTCAGCTAGAAAAGGAAAAAATAGAAAAAGAATAATTAGGGTTTGCTTATGGAAGTCTTTTTGTAGGGGTAGGAGACAGGAGACAGGAGACAGGAGAAATGGCTTGGGAGCGAGGAGGTAGGAGCGGGCGTTTTGTCTCTCAATTTTTCTGCCATAATCATTCCAAGATACTAGCTTTTTGAGCTTTTTACACCGAAAAGCTGGTACTTTTTTCAACTCTCAAACGCTAAAACCAATATCATTCAATATTTTGATAATTAGGGCTTGCTGATTAAATCTAATACAGATAAAAGTTTTAGCCTTTTTAAGTATCAAAAAGTGCAAGGTTTTAGGTGGTAATGGTTCAAAAATGAGCGGATTTTGCTCAAGAGTTGGGCAGAAAAATTAAGGGACGATTCTTCCGACTATCTCCTCTATAATTCCCCCTTCCTCCTGTCTCCTGTCTCCTATTCCTACTAAAAGAGTTTTTCAGCCAACCCTAATTAATCAGCAAGCCCTAATTAGATTCAGATGAGGTGAAAAAATGGTAGAAAATATTTTAGAAATTCAAAATTTAACAGTTAGTTTTGATAGTTTTAAGGCTCTAAATAACCTTAATTTTACGATGGATTTTGGTGAATTGCGAGTTATTATTGGTCCCAATGGAGCTGGAAAGACTACTTTTTTAGATGTGATTACTGGCAAAGTTCAACCAACAACAGGAAAAGTATTATTTGGAGGTGAGAATTTAATGAAAATTCCCGAACATAAAATAGCTTGTATGGGAATTGGGCGTAAATTTCAAACACCAAGGATTTATTTGAATTTAACTGTCAAAGAAAATTTAGATTTAGTTATGAATCGCCATAAAGGAGTAATTGCTACTTTATTTCGTAAGGTTCCTTCAGCAGAAACTAGAAGTGTGGCTGGTTTATTAGAAACTATAAATTTAGTAGGAAAAGCAAATATTAAAGCAGCTTTTTTATCTCATGGAGAAAAACAACGTTTAGAAATAGGTATGTTAGTTGCTCAATCTCCCGACCTATTATTAGTAGATGAACCCGTAGCTGGTTTAACTGATGAGGAAACAGAAAATATAGGTTCTCTTTTGTTAAACTTGGCTGCTAGTCATTCAATTATTGTCATTGAACATGACATGGAATTTGTGCGTCAAATAGCCAAAAAAGTAACTGTTTTACATCAAGGTTCTGTACTTTGTGAAGGAACTATGGATGAGGTGCAGAATGATGCAAGAGTTATAGAAGTTTATTTAGGAGCTGTTGAAAAAATTTGAGGTATGATAATATGCTAACGAAAAGCTATTTTTCCGTTTTCAAACCTAATTTTTTATACCAAATTAAAAAAAGGTAGTTGCATCTTAATTGGTAATTTATTCCTACAATAAAAAATAATCAATTCCATAAATTATAAAAATTAAACATTTTTTCCTCTTTTTTATAATACTTTTCTTTCCCTAGTCCCTATATTTTGACTTTAGTAATATTTTATGAAATTGGTATTATTGGTATTACTATTTTATTTATTTTTCATCCGTTGGATTATTTTGATAGTATAAAAATTGATCGCTCATACTATGCTCGAAAAAATAATGTGACAAAGCTATGCTTACAGGCAAAAAGCAACAGAAATTTTTACCAAACATTTTATCGCGCTTGGTTTTACTGAAAACTTGAAATGTTTAAAGTTGAAATATCAGGTATATCTATAAGGTCGCCTTGCTTTTGAAGGATTAAACTTAGTATCAACAAATTGCACCGGAGAATAAGTTTCTATCCACAAAGTTGCCCCGCAGGATAGAGGATTGTAAGGCTGATATACTATACGGCACTCACCATGAATTTCCATTTGATAACCCAAATCATTATGCTCTCCTTGTTTCATGGTAATTACTGGTACCAGTTGTTCAGGAGTCATCAAAGGATCGTTTTTGATTCTCTTACCATTAGCTTTAATTTTCCTTTGATTTACATGAATCCTTGTTGGTGCTTGTCGTAGCCCCTTACACCAAACACCTTGAGGACCTCTTTTACCTGGTATAACAACAGGCATCCTATTATATAGAGGAATCCGCCAGAATCCTTTATGTTTGTAAGCCCCTTTGATTCTACCTTGAGCAAGAAGGACTCTAACTCGTTGACAACAAATACCTAACAAAAAAGCTGCTTCTCTGGTTCCAATGATAGTCATTTTTACTCTAGCACTATAGTTTTTACTAAATTAAAATAGAAAATCAAAAAACATCAAAAAATTATGAATTTTAATCTACCCAATCAAGCTGGACAAAATCAAATAAATCATACCACCTTACAAGTATCTAATATAAATGTATTTTATGGAGAAAGTCATATTTTGCGCAATGTTGATTTAAGGGTGAAACCTGGAGAAATGGTATGTTTAATCGGTAGAAATGGAGTGGGCAAAACAACATTACTAAAAACAGTAATGGGACTACTCAGACCACGGACAGGAAAAATTAATTTATGGGGTCAAGCGATCGCTACTCTGCGACCAGACCAACGCGCTCGTCTAGGTATTGGTTATGTACCCCAAGGTAGAGAAATTATACCCAGATTAACAGTAAAAGAAAATTTATTGCTTGGTCTAGAAGCAAGAAAAGAAAATAGAAAAGGAAAAAATGAAATACTCGAAGAAATATTTGAGTTATTTCCTGTTCTAAAAACAATGTTATCTAGAATGGGAGGAAATTTGAGTGGTGGTCAACAACAACAATTAGCGATCGCTCGTGCATTGATGGGTAAGCCCAATTTACTTTTGTTAGATGAACCAACCGAGGGTATTCAACCTTCTATTATTTTAGAGATAGAAACAGCGGTGAGAAATATTATTAAAAGTAGAGGTATTTCTGTTTTATTAGTAGAACAACATCTCCATTTCGTGCGTAAAGCAGACCGATATTATGCAATGCAAAAAGGAGGAATTGTGGCATCAGGAAATACTACAGATTTAAGTCAAGAAGTAATCCAAAGATTTTTAGCAGTTTAATATCAAAGTAAGCATTCAGCCGTCAGCACTTCAGCAATCAGCTATTGCTTTTAGTTGTAGATAAAAACTTTACTAATTGAGGCAGATTTTATACTTAACTATAAAAGCTGGCTAAAACAGTCTCTTTTCATTAAAACCCCTTTATGATAGCTGAGAGCTAACAGATAATAGCTGTTTGTGCAGCAGTCCGCATAAAATGCTTATACCATTTATCCATGAATTTGCACTTAATATAAAGATGAGAATAGTCAGTTTAATAAGGTCTGAGCAAGAATTATTAAGCGCATTGTTACAGAGAAATGGTATTACCTTTTTTCTCCTTTAAAGGAGAGGCTTTCAACCTTAATTATTCGGTAAAATAAAAAGCATTTTTATATAACTGCTAAAGCTATTCAACCTTCCATTCTTATCAAGACATATAGTAATCCTAAATCTTATATATAAAAAAATTATTCTTTCCTAAAAAGAAGCTAAAAACCCTTGCCCTAGTTAAGCTTTAGCCTATTACCTGTTTCCAGCTTCCTTTTGACAAATAAACTTGCCGAAAAAGGTATTATAATCTACCACAAATATTACATATAAATTTGGAGAGGAATTTAGGTGACTAAAATCCATTCATCCGACGCCACTCTTGAACGTAGTTGGCAACAAAATATAGAAAATAAATTCCATAATGCTAGACTTTCATCTAGCTTACTTAAATCTTTGACGGCAACTATTTTGCTAACCCTAACTGTTGGATGTATTCCCACTCAACAGTTTCAAAGCAAAATATCTCCTACTTCAGAGAAAAATCTTATATCAGTCAATAACTGTGATTTAACTTCCGCCAAAGAATATAACTCACAAATTTCTCTAGTTTCTCAAAATTCCAATGCTACTCAATGTGCTTCTGTAGACCCATTTAGTCAAGCAGTTAGGTTTGCCACAAAAGCCTCACAGTTAGCTCAGTCCGCGAGAACTAAACAACAGTGGGATAAGGTCGCCCAAGAATGGGTACAGGCAGTAGCTTGGATGCAAGCTGTACCCCCAGGAAACCCCAGACGTGCTTTTGCCGAGAAAAAAGTTGTTGAGTATATGAGAAATTTAGCCTACTCTCAAAAACAAGCAGCTTCTGCACGTTCTCAGTATAATCCTGTTTCCTTCAATAGTGATGTTCTCGACACCCAGTTAGAGCTTTATATGTCTTTCGTTGCTACTGTTGGTCCGCCAGATGTTTTAATTGTAGGCAGTTCCCGCGCTTTATATGGGGTCGATCCGCAACAACTACAACAATATTTAGTAGCTAAAGGCTATCGTCCGTTAAACATATTTAACTTTAGCATTAATGGGGCAACTGCTAGAGTAGTAGACTTTCAACTGCGTCAACTTTTGAGCAATAATCAACTGCCAAAATTAATTATCTGGGCGGATGGAGTACGAGCTTTTAATAGTGGACGGGTAGATCGAACTTATAATTCAATTGTTGCTTCTGAGGGAAAAAGAAAATTACTTTCTGGTGTTCGTCCCCAGTTACCTCAAGGTCAGTCTAACCTTGCTTCTACCTGTTATCAATTTCCCAAACCTTATAACGTATTTGCACCTCCCTACTCTCCTTTTGAGATATCGCGAGGAGAAGCAATGGAAATTAATTATAGGGAAAAGGTAACAACGGTGCGACCCCACGTCGATGACAGACTCAAGCTGTCGGAACCAGGTGAGGAAACCTTGCTATGGGAACGCGCAGCAACAGAAGGAACACCCAGTAACAGAGGAAATACCGGAGTAGGGAATAGTTCTAATACTCTTTATCCTGACTATTTTAAGACTACCCAATATTCTTATAAACCTTCATCCCAAAACTACTCGAACCTAACATCCCATCCTCAATATTCTACTCAACTTGTACAAGCAGTAGCGATCGCCGATGTTGCCAATGCTATTGATGCGAATGGGTTTCTGCCAATGGATGGGCGATTTAATCCTTCCTATTATTATCAGCGACGACCTTATGTCGCAGGGCTTTATGATGGCGACTATGCTAGTTTTTATCTTGGGGGTACTCAGGCTACAGCATTAACTTCTGTTGTTAATTTTACTAAATCTCGCAATATTCCTTTAGTTTTTGTTAATTTACCTCTTTCTGATAGTTATTTAGATTCTGTGCGTTGGTCTGCTGAAGAAGACTTTCATCGATGGATGCTAAGTCGGGCAAGAGAAAATAACTTTACATTCCTAAATTTCAATTTATATCAGCCTCAACTAGCCAAAAATGAATATTTTTTTGACCCCAGTCACCTAAACCGTTATGGTGCTGCTGCTGTAGCTCGTTATATTGCTGCTAGTACTAGAATTTCTTGGCCACGTTGAAGTAGGTGTTCAACAATTAATAATTAATAATTAATAATTAATAATTAATAATTAATCTGGAGAGTACAAAGTTCTCCCAAAAAACGGTTTATTTTGAAGACTGAAAGTATTACTGGCAAAGGCTTACAGTACTTACAGCTGTGAATGAAATTTTTTTAACCTTTAGATCGCTGAAAGCCTTAGCTAGCAATAGTTATTCCAAGAACTTTGCACTGTCTAGTAATTAATAATTGCTGAAAAAATTGGTTGGTGGGGGTAGGACACGGGGACACACCAGACGCGGAGACGGGTCGATTTGTGGGGGAACAGGCAACAGTTTCGGCCATTTTATGTGAAGAAATTTTCTTGAATTTCAGCAGAGAATTTCAGTAAATTGATGCCAATAAGAGCAAATAACTAGGAGAAAAACTGAATATAAAAAGCTCAATTACCTTAGCCATCTTGACTTTTGGCTTTATTCAGCAAGCCCTAATTAGTGATGAAAAAACTTATTTTCTGATATCAAATTCGGTTGAATACTTGGGGTTGGTAATTTGAGGTATGATACCATGTCCAGATAAGAGCGCGATAGAACTCCGTGACCTTTACGCTCCCCGAAAAACTTTCTCCTTCTACTCGGGGTTTCTTCTGTCTTTCTTCCCTCCTGACTCCTGAGTCCTGACTCGGTCGTTCCCCTCCACGGTCGGGGGAGGGGCGAGGGGTGGGTTGACTCCTAAAGAATTAAGACTAATATCATACACGCGCTTTACCTAAATAACACAGGAGCATGAAAGCCATCGTCTTTTAAGCGATGGATGAAAGGCCAGGAGTCGGATTTTAATCGGATGTATTTTATTTTACCGAAAAGAATAGCTCAATTATGTCAAGAGTTTGGAATAATATTTATAGAAACACCAACGCCAGTTATACAAGTGTCGCTTCATCTTTAGATGGTGACTATCTACCTAATTATGGTGAAAAACCCCAGGAATTGGAAACCGTCAGGAAAAAGAATAAAGCGATGCAGCGCCGCCAAAGGGGGTTTCCCCCATGAGCGACTGCATCAAGACAGCGTGGTTTGTATAAAGCAGGTAATAATTGGTGTGAAGACTGCAGACTGTAATGGGGCTGCAAATATCATCATAAAAGTAAGCAGAAAGCTAGGTTTAGACGCTATGCCGACTGTGTAGGGGCACTTTGACTTGTCCCCAAAGAATATATCTTTGGTCAGCTAAGAACAGACGAAGCAACAAGGATTTATCCTGTTGCGTAGTATCAACTTAGAATCCCCTCGGCTTTAGCCAGGGGAGTAGTCAACAACGCCGAATACTTATTATATAGTTGAGAGAGATGGGGAAATTTAATATTGAAAAGTGTGAATAGAATTATAAATAGGACTTACGCGTCTGCAACGTATTTTCGTCCGAAGCGACCCACAGAGTTTGCGTAGCAGTCCGGAACGGAAAGCAATCTCAAATCCTAGTTTTTCGTACCTCATGTGTAAGTTCTGATTACTTCAATCTCCCCTACTCCCTTACTACCCCACTCCCCTGCTCCCCGCTCTCCACTAGATGTCTATTGGCTATATTTGCTTTAAACTCGTGCAATTATCTGAGAATTTACGATCGCTTTTTCTATTTTGTTGCACTACTTCTAGAAATAGACTCAGCGATCGCACTAAGTTGATATATTGATAGCGGAAATAACGTAAGTGTCAGCACGGATTTAATTGGCTAATTTTTTTGAATTTAATATTGTCTAAAAGCTTTCTAAATATACTTTTCAGATGTTTTTATCTAGCAATTATTTTTCCATAAAATATTGCGGAAGTGACAAATTAACCAGATTTAAGCAGATTATTTTGTCAGAAAAGTTACAATTTCTAGTTGCATCTACAGAGTAAACACAAATTTTACCACTTCAAAAACAGATGAAACTCAAGCAGGGAAAGACTTAAAGTATTATCTTTATAACCTTCATCAAACTCATGCAAATCTTCACACATCCTTCACCTATTAGCCTTTTGTAGTAGTTATATTAGATTTAATGAAACAAACAACACGCAGTTCAAGAGAACAAAACCAATGAAAGCAACTAAATTATTAACTTCCGTATTCGCTTTAGGTTCCATCGCATTAGGTACATTAGGTCAAGCAAAAGAAGCAGCAGCAGCTAACATCGTAAACACTTGGCAAGCAGATGAAGCTGTTTCAGACAAATATCATAGTGCTGACCATAATCATGCCTTCTGGATACCTGATATATCAAGTGATTTTGATTTTGAGGGTGATGCTTTCTTCAATGAGTATGATGATGGCACAATTAATTTAATCGGTAACATTGGTGCAGGGAATAAAAAATTCGCAGTAGATGTTTGGTTCAACTCCCTGGGGAATTTACAAGAAGGACGAGCGATCGCTCCAAATCTTGCAGCTAAACAACAATTGAATCGGAATGACCCTTACAGCGTCGTGGATGTTAATGATTGGAGTTATTACACCATTGACAGTAGTAAGTCTTTATTAACTGAAATAGGAGAATGGTATGGTGATAATGATTCTACAGATACATTTTCCCTAATAGATATGAGTGAGACACACAAAGGTCAAATGGGTCTTGGAGCTAATGGCAAGAATATAAACGAAGGCTTCTCTCACTGGTTTTATATCGAAGATACCAACACCGGTGAAAGATACGACGGTGATATCAACATTGACCTAGTTGCACTAGAAGAAGGAGGCGGTATTCTGAGTGAAGGTGAGAGTATTCCTGAACCTGCAACAATGAGTCTTCTAAGTCTTGGTTTATTGGGATCTGCTCTGGGTGCATTAAAGCGTAAAAACAAGTAATTGATTTTCATCTTTACCACCCAAATGATGCAAACATTAGCATCCCATCATCCCAAAACTAGGGAACTTCCATCGCTTCTACTTCTAATCTATTATTCAATTCAGCTTCAACTTATACATAAAGATATATCAGGGTATCTCTACAATTATTATCAAATTAAATAATACTAAGCTGACTAATCTTCAGTATTCAAAGCAGCTTACCACTTAAACATAAATTGAATAATGATGCTCATATCTTCTGAACCATTTCAGAATGATTAGAAGAATAAGAAAGCAAACCTGGGAAAGTAAATCAATCACACTACAGATAAATATAAAATTTTGGTCTCCACTGTCATATTTGACTGGAGACCAATTTTAGTTGCTTCCCACTTACCGAATTTTTATGATGAGAAATCTCCAGAAACAAAAATTAGCCTTGCCTTTTTCAACAAACTTCCCAGGGATATTTTATCAAAATAACATGGGTCTAAAACCCCGCCTTTTAAGGCGCAATATTTTTGGAGCCTTGCTCAAATCCCCTACTTCCCCTCCTGGGAGCAGGGCTAATTCATTGCCTGGGGAGAATATTAATATGAAATACATTTAATTGTGCAAATCTCCCCATCTCCCCATCTCCCCATCTCCCCATCTCCCCATCTCCCCATCTCCCCATCTCCCCATCTCCCCATCTCCCCATCTCCCCATCTCCCCATCCTCCCCATCAATTTTTCTCTAATGACAATAAATTGACCCTGCCTCCTGGGAGGGGTTAGGGGTGGGTTAACTTCTGACTTCTGACTTCTGACTTCGTTAAATATCCCTACATTATCTGGACTTCTGGGAAAAAATACCTCTTTGAAAAGAAATATCAAATTAAAATACGCTGGTTTTC
Source organism: Okeania sp. SIO2B3 (assembly GCF_010672525.1). Taxonomy (GTDB): domain Bacteria; phylum Cyanobacteriota; class Cyanobacteriia; order Cyanobacteriales; family Microcoleaceae; genus Okeania. The sequence goes on from NZ_JAAHGH010000029.1 coordinate 67,208, forward strand.
CACTTACCGAAAGTTTATGATGATTTAGTGGTGCGGGGATTTTGCCAATCTCTATCTAAAATCTAGAATATTAACTATGGACATTAAACGAGTAATTATTGCTCATAAGGCCAAAGATGATGTGAGTCAGCATTATGCAGAACAATGTGCTAGACAGTTGGAAGATAGAGGCTGTCAAGTGTTAATGGGGCCAAGTGGACCACAAGATAATCCATATCCAGTTTTTCTGGCCTCTAGCACTCATAAAATTGACTTAGCAGTGGTTTTAGGGGGAGATGGTAGTGCTTTAGCAGCTGCAAGACATTTAGCAGCTCTGGGTATTCCAATGTTGGCAGTTAATGTGGGAGGACATTTGGGATTTTTGACAGAAAGTTTTGAAGATTTTAAGGATACAGAGAAGGTATGGGATAGGTTATTTGAAGACCGCTATGCTGTACAACTGCGGATGATGTTACAGTCAGCAGTGTTTAATGGCGATCGCACTAACCTCCAACCAGCAAGCGATCGCTTTTTAGCTTTGAATGAATTTTGTATTAAACCTGCTTCTGCTGACAGGATGCCTACTTCTATTTTGGAAGTAGAAGTTGATGGTGAGGTAGTAGACCAATATCAAGGGGATGGACTTATTGTTGCTAGTCCTACAGGTTCTACTTGCTATACTGCTTCTGCTAATGGACCAATTATGCACGCTGGTATGGCTTCTATTTCTGTGACTCCAATTTGTCCTTTAAGTCTTTCTAGTCGTCCTATTGTACTTCCTCCTGGTTGTATAGTTAGTGTTTGGCCTTTACAGGAGCACGATCTAACTACTAAACTTTGGGCAGATGGAGTTCTGTCTACTGCTATTTGGCCTGGACAACGGGTGGATGTACGAATAGCAGATTGTCAGGCTAAGTTTATTATTTTGCGGGAAAATTATTCATTTTTCCAGACTCTTAGAGAAAAACTACAATGGGCTGGTGCCAGAATTAAGTACAATAATGAGCACCGTAGTAGTTAAATGGTGCATTGACTAGATTTTAGAGGCCTTGGCAATTTATCACCTAGATTGTATGAACTCCGTTTGTGCAGCATTCCGTTTGCGCAGCATTCCGAAGGAAAGGAAAAGTATTCATCTCAAATCTCTGCGTATCAGAGTTTACCCAGAAAAAAATCTCCATCGAATGTGGAAACAGTGGTTGGCAGCAAGTAGGTATTGCTTTAATCAAGCAATAGCTTATCAATGTAAACACGGCTTGATTTCAAAGTATGATTTGCGCAAAGTTGTTTTGGAGAATGAAAGTCTACCAGATTGGATTAAAGAATCACCATATCATCTTAAAGTCAACGCCATTAAATTGCGTAAAAATATAGACATTTTGTAGATATTTGTTAGGATAGTCTATGTTTTTAAGCTCTAGCAAGCAACAGTTAGCCTCATAAAGCCCGAACTGCGTTAACAGTTAGCCTCCTCCGGAGGAGCTACGCTAAAAACCTTGTGGGGAGCAGGGGAGCAGGGAGTAGGGGAGAAGGGAGAAAGAGTCTATTTAGCTAGGCAAAACTACTTAAGTTCTCAAAAAAATGTACTTTTCAATACATGATTTTTGAAGAAAAAGCCTCTCAAATACTCACATATAACTTATCTATTTTGTCAAGTTTTATGTTAAAAAGGATGTTTGTAAAGCATAGTTTAAAAAGGGAGGTTATTGACGATAATTTTTCGGTCAAGAATAATTTTTTTTACTGAATAAAATTTTGCTCATGTTGTTTACTAGGCTCCTCATATATCGCGATTTTAAAAACTCTAACATTGATGCTCAAAAATGCTTTACGTCAGACAAAAAAAATCCTCAAAGTTGTCTCAATTAATCTAATTTTATGTTTGTCTATATTAAGTTTGGTTGAAGGTCTATCTAGCATTCTTTTGCTGTTTTATAAAATCAGTAAAATTCAACCAATGAGTGAAATACGTCACACTGAATATGATGAATTATTAGGATGGGTGAATCTTCCTAATGTTAATATTCCAAATATGTATGGTCAGGGGATATATTTTCGGACAAATTCTCAATCTTTGAGAAATAGCGAAGACTTTAGTATTAATATTCCTTCTAATAAAGTTAGGATAATTTGTTCTGGGGATTCTTTTACAATGGGATGGGGTGTTAGTAATGACCAAACATGGTGCCAACTATTAGCATCTATCAATCAACGTTTACAAAGCATTAATATGGGTCAAGGAGGATATGGTGTTGACCAAGTTTATTTATGGTACAAACGTGATGGTACTAAGTTTGACCATAATATTCAGATATTTGCTTTTATTACTGATGATTTTGTGCGGATGCAGCGGGCAAAGTCTTTGGGTTATGGGAAACCATTATTGTATTTAGAAAATGAGGAGTTAGTTAATCATAATTTTCCTGTGCCTAGAAGTTCTTTTTTAGTTCCAAAAATTACAGAAGGTAGTAGATATATCCAGGAGTTAAGATTTTTAAATCTATGGCAAACATTGTTTCCCAGAAAATTTGAGTCTGACAATAAATATGTTGTTCAAACTCCTGCCATAGCTATCAAAATTTTTGAAGAATTGGCGAAAATTAATCAAGAGAAAAATAGTAAATTAGTGGTTGTTTATTTACCAATATCTTCTGACTATTATCTGAATGAATCTAGTTTTTGGCGACAATATCTACAGGCTGAATTAGAAAAACGAAACATAATTTATATTGATTTAATTGCTGAATTTAGAAAAAGAATGCCTAATGAACAAGTAGAAACTGCTTTCTTGGGCGGTAATGGGCATTATTCTGTATCTGGCAATGAATTTATTGCTAATGTTTTGTATGAAAAGTTGTTATCTTTGCCAGAAGTTGCAGTTATTTTACAAGGGGATAGGGAATAGGATGCAGAACAATTCATTAATTGATAATGGATAATTGATAATTACCTCTGGTTAAAACCGCTACGGAATTGAATATAAGGAAATATTATTTCTTATCTTGCAGGAAATGCTTACCCTCTTAAGACAATTAATAAAGTTTTTATCCTAAACTAAAAGCAATATAGCAATTAGGAATCATATGTGAGAATTGAGGTTTTCCTTTAAGGCATAGAATATAACAGTTTTATTATTATATTCGTTTTTTCCCTATTCCCTATTCCCTATTCCCTAAAGCAAAAGTCTCCAATATCTCACCACTAAAATCATATTGCTATAGCTGATAGCTGATGGCTGACGGCTGTTTGCGCAGCATTCCGCAGGAAATACTTACCTTCAATTTAACCATATTTTCTCAGTTCCAAAACTCTAATATTTATGATAAATCATAGTTTACGTCAGACAAAAAAAATCATCAAAATTGTTTCGATTAATCTGATTTTCATTGTAGTGATATTGAGTTTAGTTGAAGGTCTATCTAGTATCTTATTGATGTTTTATAGAATCAGCAAAATTCAACAAAATTCCGCACATCTTTATGCTCAATATGATGAATTATTAGGATGGGTAAATATTCCTAATGTTAATATTCCAAATATGTATGGTGAGGGGATATATTTTCGGACAAATTCTCAATTATTCAGAAATAACGAAGACTTTACTATTAATATTCACCCTAATAAAGTTAGGATAATTTGTTCTGGGGATTCCTTTACAATGGGATTGGGAGTTAGCAACGATCAAACATGGTGTCAATTATTAACATCTATAAATCAGCGTTTACAAACTATTAATATGGGTCAAGGAGGATATGGTGTTGACCAAGTTTATTTATGGTACAAACGTGATGGTACTAAGTTTGAACATAACATTCAGATATTTGCTTTTATTACTGATGATTTTGTACGGATGCAAAGTGCAAAATTTTTTGGTTATGGGAAACCATTATTGTTTCTAGAAAATGGGGAGTTAGTTAATCATAATTTTCCTGTGCCTAGAGGTGCTTTTTTATTTCCAAAAATTAGAGAAGGCAGCAGATATATTCAAGAGTTAAGATTTTTAGGTCTATGGCAAACATTATTTCCGAGACAGTTAGAAACTGATAATCAATATGTTGCTCAAACTCCTGCGATAGCCATGAAAATATTTGAGGAGTTGGCACAGATAAATAGAGATAAAAATAGTACGTTGGTGGTGATTTATTTACCTATTCGTTCTGACTATTATGGAAATGAATCTGATTTTTGGCGACAATATCTACAGGTTGAGTTAGAGAAACGCAACATAATTTATCTTGATTTAATTGCTGAGTTTAGAAAGATAATACCTAATGAAAAATTAGAAAGAGTATTCTTGGAAGGTGATGGGCATTATTCTGTATTTGGCAATGAATTTTTTGCTAATCTTTTGTATGAAAAGTTATTATCTATGCCTGAAGTTGCAGTTATTTTACAGCAGTAGAAAAAGTTAATTTTTCTTTCAAAATCAATACTTAGCCTGAGTAGATATGCTTAATTTACATAAAGTAGCAGTTGCTGCTTAATTTTGAATGTTGATATAATAATAAAGACGTACATAATTTGAGAAAAGTTTAAGTTTATGGAACCTATTTCTTTGATTCTTACCGCTCTAGTTACTGGTGCTGGTGAAGCGACTGCTGGTAGTTTAGTTAAAGATATTTATCAGAACTTAAAGGCATTAATTAAGCGTAAATTTGCAGACAACTCATTAGCAAATATGATTTTAGAAGAACATGAGAAAAACCCTAAAACTTATCAAGAACCCTTGAAAGAGAAATTAATTGAAGGGGGTATTGATAAAGACGAAGAAGTGATCAAGAAAGCTGAGGAGTTACTAGAAAAGTTAAAATCAGAAGAAGCAGCAACAGGCTTAAATATTAAGGTTTCTGGGGATGTCAAGGGTTCTATAGGAGATAAGACTAATATTAAGGCGGGTGTTATTGGAGATATTAGTGGTGGAAAAATTAATCAGACTTTTTAGTTCGTAATAACTGGAGAAAAATATGAGTGAGCCAAGTTCTGCTTATATAAATGATATTGGTGGTGATGTTAAAGGTATTATTGGTGATGGGGATATTAAAGGTATTATTGGTGATATTAAAGGTAAAGGAGGAGCTGATTGCTAGTGTCAATATCTCTGGCAATTTCTGGCAATAGCTCAAACAAAGAAGGGGATTTTTTTGACTTGACAAAAAAAATGGTTGATAATCTGGTTGGAGGTGATTTGATTGTACGCC
>NZ_JAAHGH010000003.1 GCF_010672525.1 Okeania sp. SIO2B3
TCAACTGCGGTGCAAAACATGTTCTTAGACGAGAATGCAGCCATAAATATATTAGTCGCGGGCGGGCAGTCCGAGACACTAAACGGACGTGGAGGCAAGCGTAAGACTACTGCAAAAGTAGCAGCAGTCAATGAAGTGTCAACCCACCGAGGAGCTACGGCTCGGTAGGAATCCCCGTGCCTTTAGGCCGGGGAGGATGTCAAACTCACTAGAAAGCCATCAATATTTTCATTCTCTGAAGCTCATAAAAAAACGGCTTTGCCAAATTACTACTCCCTAAAACAAACAAAACCACAACAAAATGATAAAAATTATCCATCTTTCCGACATTCATATTGGTAGTGGTTTTTCCCACGGTCGTATCAACCCAAAAACAGGTCTAAATACTCGCCTCGAAGACTTTATTTCCAGTCTAAAACTTTGTATAGATAAAGCAATTTCCGAACCAGTCGATTTAGTATTATTCGGTGGAGATGCTTTTCCAGATGCTACTCCCGCGCCATACATAAAACAAGCTTTTTCTCGCGAATTACGCCGTTTAGTAGATGCTAAAATTCCCACAGTATTATTAGTAGGAAATCACGACCAACATTCCCAAGGTCAAGGAGGAGCAAGTTTAGGTATTTATAGTACTTTAGGAGTGCCCGGAGTAGTGGTAGGCGATCGCTTAGAAACTCACAATATTCAAACTAAAAGTGGTGCTATTCAGATTATTACTTTGCCTTGGTTAACTGCTTCTAGTTTGATGACAAAATCTGAGACTGAAAGTTTATCAATGGGTAAAGTGAATGAGTTATTAATTGAAAAATTGAAGTTGGTATTAGAAGGAGAAGTTCGCAAATTAAATCCAGAAATTCCGACGGTACTTTTAGCTCATTTAATGGCAGATAGGGCGAGTTTAGGTGCAGAACGTTTTTTAGCTGTGGGTAAGGGTTTTAATATTCCTGTTTCTTTGTTAAACCGTGATTGTTTTGATTATGTAGCTTTGGGTCATGTTCATAAACATCAAAATTTGAATAAGTCTAATAATCCACCAATTATTTATCCGGGAAGTATTGAAAGAGTAGATTTTAGTGAAGAAAAAGAAGAGAAAGGTTTTGTTTTACTTGAATTAGAAAAAGGCGCAGTTAAATGGGAATTTTGTTCTTTGCCTGTGCGAAATTTTTATACTATTAAGGTTAATGTTTCCGAAGCAGAAAATCCACAAGCTGAATTGTTAAAAGCTATTAGTAAAACTCATATAAAAGATGCTGTAGTGCGGTTAATTTATCAGTTACGTTCCGAGCAGTTAGATTTGATTGATAATGGAGTATTACATCAAGCTTTAAGTGAGGCACATACTTATACTATTCAACCAGAATTAGTCAGTCAGTTAGCAAGACCCCGTTTACCAGAATTGGCAAAAGGTAATAGTATCGATCCGTTAAAAGCATTAAAAACTTATTTAGAAAGTAGGGAAGATATTCAAGATATTCAGGAAGAAATGTTAGAAGCTGCTGCTAAATTACTATCAGATGGAGTAGATTTGTCGGCAGAAAATTCAGAGAGTCAGTTAAGTTTGTTTAGGGAATAGGGAATAGGGAATAGGGAATAGGGAGTAGGGAGTAGGGAGTAGGGGGAAATAATTGATAATTTCTGTGGAATAATTCATTTTATTTTTTATTATTGGAGATGTCTATTAATCTATGTCTGGCGTTGCTGATGCGTGGGTATGATTTGTATTTTTTGGTAGTTGCTAAACTATTGAATAACAAATATTTGAGATTGTTCAATTTTTATTTTCATACCTTGATTCAGTAATACCAATTTCATAAAATATTACTACAGTGACGACACAATAAACAGGGAACAGGGAAATAAAAACATAATAAAAAAGAGTAAAAAAGGTGAAAAATTTATAATTTATGGAATTTATGATTTTTTCTTTTAGGAACAAATCACCAATTAAGATGTAACTACCTTTTTTGAATTTGGTATAACGCCCTATGTCCTAACCAACTCCTTCCTGGCTATATTCTTCCTTTTTCCTCACTTTTACTAAAGCTTCAGACTAATTGCGATATAACATTTGAAGCAAAGGGTGGAAACATATCAAAAGCTTAAAACTCAGGCAATGCAATATTTTTCCTTCTTCCTTCTTCCTTCTTTCTTCTGCTATACAACTGAAAATTGGAGTTAGAAAAAATCATTAAATAATCTTCTAACTAAACAATTCTCAGTTATTCAAATAATTACAGTGGTTTTCACAAAGGTAGACAACAAAACTTCTGCCTTCTGCCTTCTGCCTTTAAGCCAAAATCTTTGTATTCTATGTTAATGAAAACTGCTGTAAATTAACCAAATCTATATCCAAAACCTCTAACTGTAACAACATATTCTGGTTTACTAGGATTTAACTCTAGTTTTTCCCGTAACCAACGAATATGAACATCTACAGTTTTACTATCCCCAATAAAATCTGGCCCCCAAACTTGTTCTAATAATTGTTCGCGAGACCAAACTCTGCGTGGATAACTCATAAATAGCTCAAGTAAGCGAAATTGTTTGGGGGAAATTTTCACTTCTTGACCTCTAACAGTTACTCGACACTCTTCTGGATAAAGAACTATATCTTTGTACTGAAGCATAATTGGTTGAGGCAGTTGACCTAGACGTTGGCGACGCATCAGAGACCGACAACGAGCCATAAATTCCCGCATCCCAAAAGGTTTAGTCAAATAATCATCCGCTCCAGCTTCTAAATAGAAAGCACAATTATTTGCACTGCCTCTTGCTCCTAAAATCATGATTGGTATAGAATTACCTTGATGTCTTAACATCCGGCATATGTCTAGACCATTAATTGAGTCAAGAATTAGAAGATTGAAAGAAGGTTCACTTTGAATGGATGAATAATTCTGAACCGTAGGAATTACACTACGTCCGTCTGGAGCAATAACTACTTCACAACTTTGTTCTTCTAGAGCTAAGGCTAACATATCCCGAAATAGCTCTTCAGATTCTAATAGCAAAACTTTGCTAGTTATTCTCACGCCAGACTTTAAAAGACTTTCGCTTAGATCGGGGGAAAACATAAATATCGCTTTTGATGTATTTGACAGTAAATCATTAATGTTGCCTGAAGTGAAAATTTAGGCGATCGCTAATTTTGTAGCTAATTAACTTCATTAATGCTCAACCATCCAACAGCTAAAAGCACTGGTTTTTTTATCCATTCATACAACGCATTCTGACTTTGAAATATTGCTGTTGCTATACTAATAGTAGTAATAGCGGGGCCTGCTCTATAGTCAGGCCATTGGTCGTTTTTTGGGAGAGGTATCAAGTTAGTAAGCATTGCCCACTTCCATATTCCATTGTTGTGCTGGATACAAAACTTGGATGTCCTCATATTATGTCTAATAGGTTAAACAAAAGTTAACTCAAGGTTATCAAAAGGTTAAATTATTTTTTCATGAGATTAACTACCTATTAGCTATTAGCTAACCTCCTACGGAGGAACTACGTTAACAGCTATCAGCCGAAAAATTTGTACATATAATTAGGGATTGCTGATTAAATCTCAAAGCATTGATAGATAATTTTTTTAGCTTTTATTTAAAGGATCGAAAAAAGCCCCTGGTTTTCTGTGGAAAACCCTCAAAAAGTTAGTATAAAACCCACCCACACGCACTTCAAGGGCGTATCATTAAAAGTAGTATATCAATCCGTAGCTTGGTAGATATTTATCATCAGCAAATCATCTCAATTACTTTTTTAGTAGATCAAATTCCGAGTAAATAATTGAGTATAAACACTTACTTGATCGTGTACTCAATCGCGGCAGCTATGATTTTCTGATAAAATTCTGTCTCCAGTATAGCTGTCTGGTGACTCCTGATTCTATACTACATTTTGTGGTGCGGAATGTGGGATAAAAGGCAGGGAAATAGCAAAAAAATCACTCTTATAATTGTTCCGGCTATCTTTTCTATAATTCCTCGTTTATCCTGTAGGGGCGATTCGCGAATCACCCCTACTCTAATCTCTCCCACTCCCCTACTCCCCCACTCCTTTAATTTTAGGAGGAGTAAAACATCCCCTTTGTGTTCCGGAACAGTTTTGAAACATTGAAATTAAAGATTGAGAAATTTATGGATAAAACATCCCCTTTGTGTTCCGGAACAGTTTTGAAACATTGAAATTAAAGATTGAGAAATTTATGGATAAAACATCCCCTTTGTGTTCCGGAACAGTTTTGAACCATTGAAATGTAAAGATTGAGAAATTTAGGGATAAAACATCCCCTTTGTGTTCCGGAACAGTTTTGAACCATTGAAATGTAAAGATTGAGAAATTTATGGATAAAACATCCCCTTTGTGTTCCGGAACAGTTTTGAACCATTGAAATGTAAAGATTGAGAAATTTATGGATAAAACATCCCCTTTGTGTTCCGGAACAGTTTTGAACCATTGAAATTAAAGATTGAGAAATTTATGGATAAAACATCCCCTTTGTGTTCCGGAACAGTTTTGAACCATTGAAATTAAAGATTGAGAAATTTATGGATAAAACATCCCCTTTGTGTTCCGGAACAGTTTTTAATCATGGAAATTAAAGATTGAGAAATTTATGGATAAAACATCCCCTTTGTGTTCCGAAACAGTTTTGAACCATTGAAATTAAAGATTGAGAAATTTATGGATAAAACATCCCCTTTGTGTTCCGGAACAGTTTTTAATCATTGAAATGTAAAGATTGAGAAATTTAGGGTATATTTAGGAGTCAGCTTTGCAAACGCACAAAGCATTCCGCCATTGAAAGGGAATGAGCTAGAAGTCGGGGACAAACAACCCAAGCTTTTCCGTTCCGGAATGCTCTTCTTGCCAAATACTATTATCGGCTACACTACCTTTTTAGACTGATAGTTGAAGTGCTAATAGCTGATAGCTAGTTAAAAGGTTAATCCCTATTTAAAGTTAGATTAATTTTTCTACTTATATTCAATATCAAAAGTATAAATAATTAAAAAATGCTACTACAATTAAGTACCTGGTCTGAAGTCGAAACTTATCTGAGTCAATCTCAAGGTATTATTCTGCCAATAGGTTCTACGGAGCAGCATGGACCAACAGGGTTGATTGGCACAGATGCTATTTGTGCAGAAGTTATATCTAAGGGTGTGGGAGAAACAGTAGGAGCATTAGTCGGACCGACGATTAATGTAGGTATGGCATTACATCATACAGGTTTCCCAGGTACAATCAGTCTGCGACCTAGTACGATGATTCAAGTAATTCGTGACTATATAGTTTGTTTAACTAGGTCTGGGTTTACCAAATTTTTCTTTATCAATGGCCACGGAGGCAATATTGCGACTCTTAAGGCTGCCTTCTCAGAAACTTATGCTCATTTGGCCGATCTAAATATGGCTAATGGGGAGTTGGTCAAGTGCAAGGTAGGAAATTGGTTTATGTGTGGCTCAGTTTATAAATTAGCTAAAGAATTGTATGGCAATGAGGAAGGTTCTCACGCTACACCGAGTGAAGTAGCTTTAACTCAGTATGTTTACCCAGAAGCAATTAAAGTAGCACCACTTTCAGAAGATGTAGCTAGTGGTTATCCCATATATGGTGCTGCTAATTTCCGTTACCGATATCCTGATGGTCGGATGGGTTCAAACCCTGCATTAGCAACCCCTGAACATGGTAAGCAGTTTTATGAGTTGGCAGTAAAGGAACTGAGTAATTCTTACTTGCAGTTTGTGAATAGTCACTAGGAAGAAGAAGGAGCCAGGAGTCAGGAGTCAGGAGTCAGGAGTCAGGAGGCAAGGAAGGAAGAGAATTTAGAAAGATTTGGCAATGACGCTCAGATGGAAAATTTTTTGGTAGTCCTGGTCACCAACCTGTGAAGATATATATTTTTTCATTTCTTCCCATACTCCCCACACTCTTTCTACCATTACTATGCACATTCCGCACCACAAAATGTAGCATAAAAACATAAGTTAAAAGTCAAAAGTCAAAAGTCAGAAATAAGTCAAAAGTAAGAAATCAGAAGTAATAAGTAAGAAATCAGAAGTAAGAAGTAAGAAGTAAGAAGAAAATTATAGTGGTCAATAGGAGTCAAGGATTCAGTCAGTATTTCTGCTTAATATTTAACTGAGAATTTGACTGCCGATCAAGGTAAATAAAGATAATTTATATAGTATAAATACCTAAGCAAGCTACGGATTTTATACTAATTTTTATGTTACAAATTGAAGTGCGGAATGTGGGTTACTATGCACTACCATCAACTTTCAATTATTTATCCCTATTCCTTTATTTATCCCTATTCCTTCTTTTCGAGGAGATGTCTAATAATCGCTCAAAACTTGATTGAATTCTACTAATTACTTAATCATTGAAGTCTTGCATTCTTTTTGAGAAATAATATTACATAGCACTACGCAAATAGGTTAGGGCAATTATAAACACTCAAACAAGCATCAGGAATTACTTCTAACTTCTGACTTGCGCGTAGCGCTATATCATGTCCGCTTAATAGCGTGATAAAAAACTTGGGGTTGCACATTATGGAATGATATTGCCAAAAATTAGTTTAGACTTTGACTAAAAATAACCATTAATTAATCATTCTAGCAATTGATTAATCAACAATTCGGCGTTGGTAAAGCGCGTGTATGATATGAATCTTAATTCTTGAGGAGTCAGGAGTCAGGAGTCAGGAGTCAACCCACCCCTCGCCCCTCCCAGGAGGGGAAGAATGAAGTTGAAACCCCGAGTAGAAAGATAAAGTTTTTCGGGGAGCATAAAGGTCACGGAGTTCTATCGCGCTCTTATCCGGGCATGGTATCATACCTCAAATTACCAACGCCAACAATTCAATTCAATCAAAAATCTCAAATCATTCGTCGCTGTGCAATGCCAAAAACTTTCTTCTTTATTTCCTCCTGACTCCTGACTTATAACTTATAACTTATGACGCCTCTGTCGTTATTTATAAGTATTTAACCGGGCATGATATTACTTAAGGCTTGCTGATTAAATCTAAAAGCATTGACAGATAAAGACAAGTGCCTTTTTGGGGGCGAAAAAAGTGCGCCTGTTTCAGCTGTTGGTGCTCATGCATGGAACGTATTTTAGGCTCATAGTTGGGCAGAAAAATTAAGGGACAAAACTTAGCTCCTACCTCCTCGTTCATTCCCATTTCTCCCCTCCTGGGAGGGGTTAGGGGTGGGTTGTCTCCAGTATAGCTGTCTACCTGTCTCCTACTCCTACTAAAAGACTAGTGAAGCGCAAACCCTACTTAAAGTACATTTAATTTATATAATTTTCTACTTCAAACCTTTACCTAGTTTAAATTACGATCTAAATTTAGATATTGAGGGTTGCAAAAACTGAAATTTGAGTTAGTATATAACTCATAAACTAATCAATTATATCTAGCAAAATCGATACATAAAATCAGTAAAATAATAGACAAAAAGCTAATAATATTACTTTTTTATCACTTCTTACCTAAAAAGTATGTTTTGAAAGATTACTTTATTCTTACTGACAAGAATAAGTAATTCCTCTACCGTAAAAGTATGGAGAAAAACAAATAACTTCTCTCTCAAATGTAGATATTAAGTTTCAGAGGTCAAGATTGTGAACAACCAATTAAAAGTTTCCCTAGTAGGTGTCTTAGCAACCGTTGGTCTCTGGGGTTTCATACCTCAATCAGAAGCCAAAGCAGAACAATTAGAAACTACTGACAAAGTAGTATTTACTTGTGTTTCAATGAATGCTGCAGAAAATCAATATGCTACTGTTCCTCAAATAGTTCGTGAAACACGGGATACAAGTGAGCCTGGACTTTTAGGTGGATATCCCCTAGTAAAACGAGAAGTTATTCAAGTTTCCTCTAAACCAATGATTGTGTGGACTGCAACTCTCTCTTCCGATCATCCCAAAGGTGCTTATACTCCTGACCGTCGTTGTCAATCTGTTAGCACTCGTCTAACTAACCTTGCTTATGCCCTGGGAATGGAAACTTTTGCAGATATCAGTAATATTGGAGTTGTAAACTATGAGCAAGTAGTTTATGTTTCTCCAGAAGAAGAGCCTAGCTTCGATAATGTAGTATTTACATTAAAGCCAGGAAATCGTGATAAATCAGAAGAGATTATCACTCAATTTAAAGATTTCGGACAAGGTACTGCTAGTGACGAACCTATCTACGAATAAGTAAATGGTTTTAGTAGAGATGTTGAGGGGATAACAAAGTCAGAAGTCAGAAGTCAGAAGTTGTTTTTGTAACGGGGATCTTGAGCAACCCCCCCCCAAAAAAAATTTCGCCTTAAAAGGCTGGGCTTTAGACTCAATTATTTTGATAAGTAAGCAAATAAAATTCCCCTCTTCATTCCTTATTTCTGAACTCTCTAGTTACTGAATTATTTAAATTGGATAATTTTGAGAAAAGGCTAGTTGAAAATAAGTTTCTCTTCTCAATTCAAACTATAATAAATAGGAAATATCCAATTAAAATCTGTAGAAGATTTTCTCAGGCACTAATGGCTTAGTTTTCTCTAAGTTTGTGTCTGTTTTAACTACTTTATGAATTAATTTCTAATTTCATTCTCAAAATTATACTTTCTAAATTAAGTAACCTCTAAAAAAGTAGTTAATTGTAGTTAATTAATGGGATAATAAAATAACGCTTTAGCGTGAATTTGTTTACCCAAAGTATCTCAATCAATTGTCAAGAGGAAAAAAATGAAAGTTACAACTACTAAAACTTTATTTACTGCAACATTAACAATGTTTTGTGCTGTTAGCTTAAGTGCTACTCCTGCAAAATCTCAAGAAAAGTCAGTAACGAATGTTACAGGTTCCTCAGAACAATTGTTGAGTACCAGTGCTAATAGTTTGCCCAAGGATAGAAGTACGAGTTTAACTCAACAATCTACTAATAGAGGTAGACATGGATTATCTAGAAATGCACTAGATGATGTCACCAAGAGCATTAATCTCCAAATGCGGAAAAGTAGAGACCCTAAATGGAAAAGCGAGAAACAATGGTTTGATGAAAAGTGGGACTCTTTGTCTGTAGAATTTTAGGAGCTTGAGCTTTTAGTTAATAGACATAGGTGTGATAATAAAAAATCAAATCAATTATCACACTAGATAGATCAATTCTTCCCCTCCTTGGAGGGGTTAGGGGTGGGTTCCCTACTGCCTACTGCCTACTGCCTCTTTTCTGTGATAATTCTAGAAACTGGAATACCCCAACTTAGAGATTCCATTTTTTTGAACTGGTCAACAGATGGTTGAGAACCATCTGTAAAATTAAATGCTCCAATTCCAGCAATGGGATATTTTGAACGTCCGTTAATACCAATTAACTGACCTTTACTGTTTAAAATTGGTCCACCACTCATGCCACTTTTAATATCATTGGTATAACCTAATTGATATCCTTGGCTGAGGGTGCGACTGGGTAACATTTTTACAGCTCCTAAAGTTAACTGAAAAGCACGACTACCCCAACTACGGGTACTACTCATTTCTGAGGAGTTTGGTTGATGCCAATTGGGAAAACCTGCCGCAATCACAGTTTCTCCTACTGAAAGTAGATTACTGTTGGCAATTTCTACAACTTGATAAGGGCGATCGCTAGTAAATTGCAATAATGCTACGTCCAGGTTGCCTATTTGAGGAGATGAAACTAGGGTGGCTTGATGAGTCATCCCATCTCCACTCATAATTGGGTAAAGTTTATTAGAGTTATTGTCAATTACATGATGATTAGTAACAACAGTGTAGGTATTACCTTGCCGTTTAATAATTACTCCAGAACCAGCACTATTGTCTGTAAAAATTCTCACAGTAACTTGTTGGGCAATATTAGATACTAATGATGGAAGTTGTTGTAAATCTACTTCACTTGGTTTTGTATAATAAGCTGAATTTTCTACACTGGTTTGAGAGTAAGCACCAGGTACAAATGTGGTGAGACAAAATAATGAAGCTCCCAAAATTTTACTACTTAAGTTGAATATTGATTTATTATTTTTCATTTTATTAATACTTTCTCAAAAAAAAATACTTAAATTCCACTGATACCACCCAATCTATTTCAAGAAATTTGAAAGTGTGGTGACTATCTCACACATTGGTTAGTGCTAGAGATCGCTTCTGATTTTTTCAACACATGAATTGTTGTTAAGTAATTTAATTAATTACTTCAATCAAAAGTAGGTATATGTATCGATTAAGTTCAGCTCCGTCACTTTTAACGTAGTAATGTAGCCATAGCCTAAGTTCTATTTATCAAGCCAAAATGACTGTGAAGAACTGATTCGGTATTCTACACTATAGCGGTAACAAAAACACATTATCAGAATAAAAATTTGTCAATTTTTTTGGTCAGGCTTTTATTTGGCCTTTAATGATAACTATATGTAGTAATGTAGCCATAGCCTAAGTTCTATTTATCAAGCCAAAATGACTGTGAAGAACTGATTCGGTATTCTACACTATAGCGGTAACAAAAACACATTATCAGAATAAAAATTTGTCAATTTTTTTGGCCAGGCTTTTATTTGGCCTTTAATGATAATTGTATGTAGTGATTATCAAAAAAAATTCTCAGGAAGAGTAAAGTAGGAGCGATCGCTTAATAAAAAACAGCCATAATAAATTGAATTTTATTCAAAACTAAGTCAAGACTTTTGTCAATAAAAAAATCGTCAAAATAAATCCCAGAAAAAGAGAATTATCCTCCGATTTAATCCATGATTATTAATATGAAATGACATCTATAAAAACATCTTAGTAATCATTTCCTGCGGGATGCTATACAAATGCAAACAGCTATAAGCAGTCAGCGCTTCCTTTGGAATTCTACGCAAAAAGCAATTAGTAATAGACATAGGCTTGAAAAAGATATAGACTTTCTCTAAAAGTAGGGAGCAGGGAATAAGGAAGATGTTTTTAGGAAAAAAATACGGAAAATGATTTTTTGAGTGATTAAACTCTAGTTTATAGCAAATAAAGGGCAAGTTTATTTTCACGCCTATGCCTAATGAATAATTACTTCTAAAGTTTAGTCCGCAGACTTTGGCAGTAACTTTTATTTTGCATCAATTTCAAAGGTTGCTTTTACCGAAAAATTCTGGGTATGTGCCTTCCCTTTTAAGGGGATAAAAAAAAAGAGAATTCCTTATTTTCATAGCCTCCTTATTGCAGAGGTACTGAAGTCCACATTTCCTCCCGAGGAAGCTAACTGATAACTGAAATGACTTTCCGCAAAATTAATAGCTCAAGTCCGAACTGCGGACTTTATAAGGCTAGCTAATAGCTGACGACTGTTTGCGCAGAAATGCTTACAAACAAAAAATAAATATGAGAATTAAAGATCATACTATAGATTGACAAACCATCCAGAAATGTGTATTCAATTGCTTAGATTAAAATATAATTGAAAACTAAATATGCAATTACCAAATATGCTATCTCGTAGTCCATTAATTGTCTTAGGAGCGATCGCTGGAGTGATACTCTCTTCTCAAAGCGCGATCGCCACACAAAAAATAGTAATAAATCTAGTTGGCCCAATAAGAGCATCAATCAAAGTCAAGGACCTGCGAGTATTTGCAGAAACGGGCAAAACTACCAAAACAATTTCCCAAGCTCTCGGAATATCGAAAATTAATCCTAATACAGTTCGTGGCTTAATGACATTAGAAGTAGGAGCTAATGTTAGTAACTTAGCCAAAGTGCTTTATAGTAACCTTGGCCAAAATGTAACCAAAGGTATTGCGGAAGTAGTTCAGACAAGACACAATTACGAAAGCGACAAAGCCTTACGTTCTTCCATAATCTTAGCAGCAGCAGATGACAATCGAATATCAGTCCTGGAAGTTCTAGAAAAATATCCTACGGAAGAAATGCACATAGATGTAGGTAAAATTAATGAAATCGTAGACAAAGTTAAAGGAACTATTGGTAATCTGGAAGAACTTCTCAGATAAGTCTACAATTGATCTGAAGGTGGACTGATTTTAGCAGTATCTTCTTCAATATTATGATGTGGCTGGGCAGTTTCAGCATCAACTGTCGCAGCTTCTATATATTGACTATCTATGAGAAATGCTCCTTTCTCAAAACGAACAGCCCAATAATTTCCTGGTTTGTGACTCAAAACAGTTCCTACTTCACCCAAACGTACAATATCAGGGGGACGTAATATCGGCATTGATTCAGCAGTTTTAATGTATGGTGGTTTAATAGCTAACCTTACTTTCTGACCAATAAAAAATTCTTTCTCCATTTTTAATCACCCCAAATATAGCGGTTTGCAAATAAGTTGATATAGCAGAAGGAGGAAAGAAGAAGGAAGAAAGGATAAGGAAAAATCTGACGTTATCTGAGTTTTAAGCTTTTGATTTGTCCGCGCCCTTTCCTTCGACTGCTATAATCAGAATTTGAACAATCAAAATACTAAAGAGCTGATTAATTAGCACTAATTAATCATCCAATAGTATATAAATCTACTATACGTTTACTTACGCATTTTTTTCCGTCTTTATATAAAATTGGGCGTTGCATAATTTAGATAGGAATTATAAATATTTACAAAAAAAACGTGCAGTTGAAAGCCAAGTGGCTTTAGCCCTTGGATGAAAACAAGTTGTGGGAATTTATTCCCAAGTATCCCAAAATGTGGAATAATGTTAATGAATACGAGTAGGAACAAGGTTTGTCCCATAGACTCAATGCTTGTAGGGGTGAAACTCCCGCCAGTAAGAAACTAGTAGCACTGTTCTATTAAGACGCTTGGCACAGGCAAGTAGGCAGCAGAGATAGGGATTTATGGCTCTGACTTGAGTAAAACCACTCTGAAAATAAAACTAAAAAAGTAAAGGCAATGTGTGTGGCATTTTTGTCAGCATATCTGAGTCTGTAGGTGGTTTTTGACTGCTACCACTGGGAAGATTAAGTCCAGTGACAGCTAGTAGGTGTGACGAATCGTGTTTTTAAACCGATTTGGAACAACTCCTTAGAATCACCCGTACTTCAGTCGGGTGAGAAGTCAATCTCTTTCATTACCGAATAATTAAGGTAAAAATCCTCTCCTTTAAAGGAGAAACAAGGAAAATTTTTCCTTTGAGTCAATCCTATCCGTTTTTCAAGGAGAGGTAATATCATGTCCGTTGGGGCGCGTTTGTGTAAACCCAAGGGTGAATGTCTGGAAATTTAAGTTTTTTTCTTGCTCTTAAGCATTCCTACTTCTTCCCTATTCTCTCTTCCTTCTTCCTTACCTTAGCTATACAATACCGATGCTACCGGACATGATATAATTGTTAATTATTAATTATTAATTATTAATTGTTTAACTACTCCCTAAGCAAGAAAATCATACCCCCACTTGAGCAACGCCAAACATTCCATACAATATCCTTACTAATGCCTAATGAATAAAAAATTCAAAATCAAAAAACTATAGCCTGGGTATTAATCAACTTCATTCTCCAAAGCTGCCATAAGTTTATCAGAAGTATCGTAAAAGTTATACAGAACTATTAGAATAGTATAGTTAAGTATTAAATTGTAGGGGGTAATGATCATGGCTACAGATCGCCGCATTTCCCGGGTTGCTTCTTTAATAAAGCGGGAAGTCAGCCAGATGTTGCTCCATGACATCAAAGATGACCGTGTAGGTATTGGTATGGTCAGCATCACAGACGTAGATGTTTCTGGAGATTTACAACACGCTAAAATATTTGTCAGTATCTATGGTTCTGAGGAAGTAAGATTCCAAACTATGGAAGGTCTAAAATCTGCTACTGGTTATGTCCGGAGTGAGTTGGGTCATAGGATACGTCTGCGTAGGACTCCAGAAGTTATGTTTGTCGAAGACCGCTCTCTAGAACGTGGGACTCAAATAATATCACTTTTAAACCAGCTTTCTGAAGAACGTCAACAACAGGCAACTGAAAATCCTACAGAATCAGATTCTCAGAATATAGGAAAACTTACTTCAGACGGAATAGATTGAAGAAAGAGTCAGGAGACAGAAGACAGGAGACAGAATCAATTGCATGGGGATAGTCAACGACCGGCCACTTCGTGTCTACAAACCCAAACAATTGTAGACACCACGGGTGACGGTGGGAATTTATACCCCATAAGGCTTCGGTGCCAGGAGCCAGCTTATCGGAGCATTCGCAAAAACATTCTACTAACTCGGTCTTCCTGAGGACTAACTTCCAGCCGTTCGCGCAGCGTCTCCGTCAAGAGAAGGCTGTTAATTACCCATTCATTTCTACAATACTCGTCACCCTTACTATGAATTTAGCAGAAAAAGTCGCTCAGATGCTTGTAGTTAGAGCTTCCGGCAACCTGTTTGACAATCAAATTCCTGATCCAGACTGGGAACCTGCTCTATAAAACTGATACAAAGCGTCACATAGTGTGACAACTTGAGGTTTACTTCCTGCTTCTTGTGAGGCCGTCGGCGGTTGCTCATCCACAGGCATTCACGGTCGAGCCGACCGCATCTGTCGCTCTTTATACTTGCGTTTAAATCTCGATCTATTGACAAGCCACAGTCAGGGCAATCATAAGTTCTCAGGCTTAACGGCATATCTTGAACATGACCACACCTACTGCAAGTTTTTGATGATGGAAAAAACCTATCAACTGCTACTAATTTAGAACCGTGCCATCGTGTTTTATATTCGAGCTGTCTCCGAAACTCATAAAAGCACTGTCTGCTAATTGATTTAGCTAGCTTATGGTTAGCTTTTCATGTCGCGCAGCGAAACATACCGCTAACATTCAAATCTTCGCTTGAGCAACAACGCTATAGATTTGGCAACTCGTATCCAACAGTTTAAGTCTTGGGCAAAAATTCCTCTACTTTTGGCTGCTGATATTGAGGAGGGAGTAGGTCAAAGGTTCGCCGGGGCAACTTGGTTTCCTCCACCAATGGCGATCGCTGCTATTACTCAAACAAATCTCAAAAAAGCTATAGAGTATGCTGAAATTATGGGAAATATTACGGATAGTAAAATAGCTAGTTTAACACAAGCATCGCAGGATTTAATTAAAAAATTATTAATAAATGGTGAATTACAGGGTCTCATCATATACGGTAGATCAGTATACATTGAAACAGTTTTCCTGTGAAATGTGATCAGATATACCTTAATGTTTTTTGTTATGGACAAATGCCGAAAGCCCTGGCGATCGCTTTAAAGCTTTTCTTTAAAAATTTGCAAATTCACAATACTTAAAAATTTACAAATCTACAAGTATTTCTCTAAAATCTAAAAGAACTAGCCTGACTATTGACAAAAAAACATAAAAATGATAATCGGAGACGATTATTTAAGGTGAAGAGGCTAGAGAAATCCTCAATTAGTGACTTTGTAGATCATATTTCATAGTACATAGTTGCAATTTAGACCAACACGAAAAGAAATGTTTTGGTTCTATGACTTTTAGAATTCTTATCAAAAGAACATAACAAATTGTAACTCTGTATACTGAAAAAATTAACATTCATAATCCGGATTTTTGTTCTATATTATTAATAGCGCCGAAAATTACTAAAAACTACGCAAAAAGAAAAGGGTGACTATGACTTACACTACAGTTCAATATTCTTTAGACATCATCAGGGATGAAGCACAAGAACTTGTACAAAAAGGAGTCCTTGGACGTCAGCAACCTATTTATACTCTCTGCCAATACATTCCTATCAGAGAATGGGCTTGTGTAGAAGATGAGTTAGAAAAATGTAACTTTCTACTTAGAGACCGAATTGCTGACCTAATAGGTAATGAAAAATGGGAAAACGACTAAAAAAAACTAACTCAGCTAAATTGGACTATTAGCTGGGTTAGGTTTTGTAATTTATCCTATTTTTGACATCCTCCCGACGTTGCGCTTTGTCGCCCAAGCGGGATTCTTAACTATCGCTGATAGTGGCTGTCTGCTGCCTCTTGACAGAAGAGCTGCGCTTTTTCCTAGGTCATGTTGCGCAAATATGTCGTGAAGGGTTAACGATAGTTATGCCCTAGCAAAACAATGCACCTACCTCCAAGGCCTTTGCCTCTTTCCGGTCTTATGGTCGCTCCACAGTACGTCGCTAACATGAAGGCTCCCCTAGACACTGCTAGCCCAGAAGCCTTATCTATTCTAACACACGCTTTGGCAAAACCACAAAATTGATTGGTTTTTCCTGGGTCATGCTACGCAAAAATCCCGGCGCTCCCGTGCTTTCCTGAGGGTGGGTCTTCAACCAATGTTGAGATCAAATACTTTTTAATAGCTGGATAAAGGACTAAGATTTATCCAAAAGTAGATATTGTCATGTATGATTAGTTTTGAGAGTTTGACTCCTGAAGCTTCTGTAAATCAGCTCGTAGATTGGCGATTTCTTGAGTTAGCTCCAGCAAATCTTCTTGTACGTCTGATGATGCAAAACCAGAAGCAGAAGTAGGACTTGAAGAAACGGTTGTACTATCAGTATTGAGCTGACTATTTTGTTGGTTCAAAATTGTATCAACAAAGTTCCTAGCTTCTTGCTCAGTCATCTCTCCTCTATCAGCCCATTCCTCAGTTAGTTGATTGAAATCAGTACTTAATTTATTCAAATTTTCATCTCGCTTAGTAGAGTCTTGCACAGTTTCTATTAAAAAGGAAGTTGCACCTAGAGTGACACGAAATCCTTTTTGTATTATTTGGGTCAGATTATCAGGATTCATAAGTGTAAGTTAATTCAATATCAAATGACAATTTCTCTCTGATTACAGATTGAGAAATAGACTGTACTGGATAATATAACGCGGATAGAAGCAAGTGACAAAGTTATTTGAGAATATTTTTAGCTGGAACTAGATTTTTTTAATCTGAATAACTAGAAATTTAAAGGCTAATTGATTTTTGAAGCAGAAGCAATTTGTGATTATTATCTACTTTATGAAAGTGCTTTAATAATCATCTCTTCTACACCAAAATTTCTTAACTTCTTTTCAACTTGCGAAACAACATTTTTTAAATTGATATACATCAAGAAGTATTTATTTTCTGTCAACTTGTATATTAGTGAATATTTTACAGCAAATGATAATAAATCTTTTCTTGGTACATCATCAAATTCAAATAGTTTTTGCAGAATTAATTTTCCACCAAAACTAGGTGAATAATTTTGTAATTTAACCCATGAATTATGAAATATGTAGTCTTCATTCAAAGCAGGTATCAAACTATATATTAGTGGAAATTGATTGACGGATTTTCTCACATCAGTATGTTTTAACATATAATTGCTTTCTGCTTTAGTTAAATCCGAGACAAAAACGTCAGCATTTCCTAAATAATTTTCTGGAATGCCAACGTTTCTATATCTTAGATTACCAGGAAAGATAAATCGTTTAATAGGAACAACTGATAAAAATTCAAATAAAGCATCGTTTGTACTATATACTTTTTCTTGATTATCAAGATTTTGATTTTTTCTCTTAATTAAGTCTAACTTTTCTTTGGTTAAGATACATTCAAGAGAACTCCAATTATTCTTATTTTGAACAAGCATTTTACATATCAAAATAATTGAAGATGTTGAATTTAAAAGTTTATCTTTCCATGATAATTTTTTAAAACTTGCAGCAATAAAATCATCTATTTTATTAAAATCTATTGTAAATAATGGTTCAGATTTAGGAACATATTCTGGGTCTTCGTATGCTTGAGAAAGATATTTTAACAATAGAAAATATGTTCCACCATCTACTATGAGATGATTAACCAGCAGAGTTACACCATAATAATTTTGATTATGATTCAAAATTACATATACTAATGGAGTATCTTGATTAATAGCATCTGAAGAATTTTTGGGAATATTGAATTCATTGTTTACCGAAAAATTGGGTTTAAAGCCTCGCCCTTGTAGGGCGACTTTTTATTTTTATGTTAAGTCAATTGAATATATGCTATAGTGTTATTAGTTGCCGGGGGGCACTCGGAAACTCTAAACGGACGTGGAGGGAAGCGTTAGACTACCGCCAAGGAAGCAGCACCCTGTGAAACGTCAACCCGCCGAGGAGCTACGGCTTAGTAGGAATCCCCGCGCCTTTAGGCCGGGGAGGATGTCAAATAAGTTTTTGCATCTAATAAATTATCAAGATTTATTTCCTGTTCGTCTAGATCAATTTCTATAAAACCCAAACCAGATTTTTGTGGGTTACATACAACTTTTAATGGAGAGAACAATTTCTTTACCAATCTCCCTCCCAAAATTGGCACACTATCTACTATTTGTTGAATTGCTATTTTTAATCTATGAGAATCTATTTGATATTTATACCAACTTATTAGACCATAATAGGGCGAACCTCCCGCTTGACTATCCAATTTTGAAAGTTAATACTCTTGATGCACATTGTTATTTATAATTAATTCCATTTAGCTCCTGACAATTAAAGAGATACACTAACGTAAGCATTTCCTACGGAATGCTGTGCAAACAGCTATTAGCTGTCAGCTAGCCTCCGGAGGAGGAACTGCGGACTTCAGCAACAAGACTCTATCTTAAAGGACAGTGTTTAAATTAACAACTTACTTTAAGGGTAAGAGAGACAATTTTTGTAGTAAGACAGTTAAATATTGCTTTGACCCTAAACTAAAAGCAATAGCTGTTAACGTAGTTCCTCCGGAGGAGGCTAGCTAATGGCTGACGGCTGAATGCTTACATACTAACTAATATCCTTTCATATTTAAGACCACCAAAAATTTTAACCTACTTGCTCTAAATATTGACTAATATCCTCATTAAGCCTAGTAAGTTCAGCTTCAGTAGTAATCCGAATCCGCTCATCTCGTAAAGTAATCAAAACTTTAGCGGCAAAAGGACTAGGCCAAATATTAGGATTGCAGTATATTTCTAAAAAGACATCTCCTGTATACTGATATTCTGTAGGTTTTTGTGGAGTTGGTTTGCCAGAAATACCAGCAGCATTTTTGGCCGCAACAGATTTTAATTGCTGCATTAATTGAGCTATAACACCTTGTAAATTTCTTGCAGCTTCAGGAGAAAATTCAAAAGATATAGATCCTTCTACCAAATTCAAGGTTAGTTTAGAAGTAGACATAAGAAATTAAATACAAATAAATATATAGAAACTCTTAGCAATATAGAACTATATCACACAACCTCAACCTCAAGCTCAATTTACTATTGCAGAATGGCAGAAATAATTAGGGTTTGCGCTTCACTAGTCTTTAAGTAGGGGTAGGAGACAGGAGACAGCTATACTGGAGAAATGGCTCGGGAGCGAGGAGGTAGAAGTAATACCAAATTCAAAAAAGGTAGTTACATCTTAATTTGTGATTTATTCCTAAAAGAAAAAATTATAAATTCCATAAATTCTAAAATTTTCACCTTTTTTCCTCTTTAATATTTATGTTTTTCTTTCCCTGTTGCCTTCCGGAGCTGTTGCCTTCCGGAGCTGTGTCGTCACGCTTTGCAATATTTTATGAAATTGGTATAACAATTGTCAATTTGGGATTTTTCTGCCCAACTATGAGCCTAAAATACGCTCCATACATGAGCATAAAAAGCTGAAAAATTTGCACTGCAATTAGACCCCAAAAAGGAACTTGTCTTTATCTGTCAATGCTTTTAGATTTAATCAGCAATCCCTAATTAAATAGAAATTAACTTAATTAATTTGGGTATTTCTTGACTTAGTACAAAAAATTTTGGCGTTGCTGATTATGGGTATAATTTTGCCCCCCTAACCCCCCAAAATTGGGGGGAATAAAACTCTAAAAGTCCCCCTTTATTAATCCCCCTCCCTTCCCCCTTTTCAAGGGGGAAGCCAGAGGATGCTGCGCTTTTTGTTGAATGGGATATGCGCGGGGGCGAAGGCGAGAACCAAACAATCGTGCATTCATACTTCAATTCAGCAACGCCAAAATTTTGCCCCTCAGTCGGTATCAATAAATTAAGTATTTAATCAAAGTTAATATCACTACCCATCTTGGCAAAAGTTAAATCAGCAGGATTCATTTGTTCATATATCTCAAACGGTTGATGAATCCAAGGATTATCAGTCAAATAATCAACATAGTAATTTGGCTCAAATATTGAGCAAGCTTTATACCATAAAACAGCCGTTTTTAATTCTTGAATTTCTTGACTATAATTATCCTGTAGCCAAACAATAGATTTTTGAATACTAATTCCCGAATCAACTAGGTCATCAACTAACAAAACATGACTACCTAAAGTATCTGTAGTCATAGTCAAATTTTTCCCAACCTTAATATTACCTCGCTCCTGACCTTTAATACCGCCGTAGGAAAAAGTAGCGAGAATTGCCAAAGGTTTCCTAAAAATGCGACAGAGAATATCTCCTACTCTTACTCCCCCCCTAGCTAAACAGACAATTTGATTGAACTCCCATTGGGATTGATAAATCTTTGCTGCTAGATATTCAATTGTTTGATGATACTCTGGCCAAGAGATGTAAATATCACTCATTTGTGAACTTTAAAATAATAGCGATCGTACCAATTTTATGTGAGGCTGCACAGAATTAGGTATTAGGTGTTATGTCAATTTTATCTGAGGTGGCACAGAATTATGCAATTTATTCACTTGTCTATCTCGATCTACAGTCAACTCTCATAAAATATTATTCTATGCGGCTTCATATTAATTTGGTATCATCTAAAAATAGGATGATTTTAATTTTACCTAAAACTGTCACTTGTATTTCAAGCATTATATTTTGTGAAAGAATAGACATCTCTGAAAATACTCAAGGATACACTGTAACTATCTTTTTGAAGGAGATGTAGCTAATAATATTCAAGATAGTTAATTGGTACGATAAAATCAGCACTATAGATACTTGCTATTAAAATTTAGCTCAAAAATAGCATCTCAAGTTAACTAATTTTTATATTTTTAAGGCTGATTTATTTATACAAAATAAATGTACCTATTTGTAATCTGACAATACCACAGATAGTCAATATTATTGGCTCATATTTATGACAATTTCATCTAAATATTTCTTGAGCTACCCGAAATATTTTCACTAATCTAATTAGATGTTCAACAAAAATACTTTCAGATACTAATTCTTGATTTTGGGCTTTTTTTTAGGGATTTTAATTGCAGGTTATCCAATATAGGCTTGACCACCACTAAATCTTTGTTTCTGGTCAAAGTTTTGTTTGGTTTCACATTTTCATAAATGCTATAACAATTTTCTACAAACTGAAATTTTGGTGTTATTCAAATGTATGTTATATATTCCAATGATTTAGAAAAGAGGTGTATTTGATGATATCTATTTTTCTATTATTAGCTAAGTAAAATAGTCAAAGTATCAATCTGCTATCTTCAGCCATCCACGCCTAATAGCATGAAGTAATCGATTAATTGCTGTTGTATCTTCTTCACTCAGATTATGATATAAAAATAAACTTCTTAGTTGTTTTCTGTGCTCTAGAGTCAAAATGCCAGAGCGATAGACTTGGAATACTAACTCTGCAATTATTACTTCTGGTAAAAGGGCTTGATAGTTCATAGCAGTTCATCATAATATACTATTTATAGTTATAGTATTTCCAATTTAACAATAAATAATTGTGACAGATGACTTAACTCCAAGTGATATTTATCTGAAAAATTAGTGATTTATATCACTATAGTCAAAATAGAATTCTTTCAGTTAATATATTAAGGATAATATTTTTTTTATTTTAGTGCCAAAATACAACATAATAATTTGCAATCAGTGATTACTATATTTTTATTTCAAAAAAACTTGATCGTCAGAAGCAAATCATACAAAAATGATATTAAGTTAGATGATATTAGCGATAATGAACTGTCTGGATCGGCTATAAATCAATATGGTTCAGTTACAGATTTTTTTTGTCAGTTCTGTCATCTGAAGAGCTACTTTAATGGTTCCATACCTGATGAGTTTTTGTCTTATCTGTTTGGGCAGCATTCCGTAGGAAACTGTATTGGGCTATAAATCTTGTAATTATCAATATCAATTATTATATTATGCAAAAAGCTCAAGTACGATATGGCAGTCATTTCAGTTATCAGTTATCAGTACCTCTGCAATAAGGAGGCTTGACATCAGGAATAGTCTCTTTTCTATTGGTTGATTGGAGGCCAGCTCCGAGACCCGCTCTTGACAGAGCCGCTCCGCTGTTAGCGCAGCTTTGCGATAGCAAACGCCATCCCACCCTGCGGGAAGCTACGAAGATAGAACTTCGTTCCGAGATGCGCGTTTCGCGTCAGCGTTGCGTTACGCCAGTTTTGCGAAGCAAAAGCAAACGACCGCTTTTTATCCCTTTAAAAAGGGAGGCACATACCCACAACTTTTCGGTAAAAAATATTGATAAATCTATGATTTGGCATTAGTAAACTATATTTTAAAATCAGCAAGACATATATGAAAAATCAGCAAAATTCTTATATTAGCATAGTAATAATAGCCACTATACTATTAAATTTCATAATCTTAGGATGTCAAAAAAATAGCCAAAAAATACAGGAATTAGATGACAAAAACAATACAACATTGTTACAACCAAATACTGTAGAAGAAGAAAGTAAATTTCAAGCAAGAAGTTTGGCAATTCGTAAGAAACTAGCAGCCGTAGACTTAGAAGAACTAGATAGTTGGTGGAGACCAAGAAATATTGGAGATCCTCATAAATATCTACTGCCAGTAATTTTAGCTAGATTAAGTTTAGAAGACACACAAGCAGGAGAACTTTATGATCAAGAAAAAACCTGGAAAATTTTATTCCAACTAGATAAAGATAAACCAGACCTTTATCACTTCCGTAGTTATCTAGATGTGCGAATTTTCTTTTTATTTAGAGAGAAAATGCCATCTGATGTATTAGCATCTTACAAAAGTCAACTACAACGACCGAAAGTCTTCAACTGGATAAAAACTGGAACAGAAAATCATATGTTTATGCAACGTGCATCCGGTTTAGCATTGATGAATGGAAGTGGTTGGCCTGTAGGAGACCCAGCAAGTGAAGCTACAAATGAGGCATGGTTGCGAGCAGAACTGAATAAATTTTTAACTATTGGACAAGGAGAATTTCATTCTTCAGTTTATTATGGATATAGTATTGGTGGATTACTTAATATCTATGATTTTGCTGGCGACCCAGAATTAAAAAAACTGGCAAAAGGTTTACTAGATTGGTATGCAACTAATATGGCACTAAGACTAAGTTGGGGGACTGCTGGAGGTGCAGAAAGTCGGGGTTTCGATCGCCGTACCTGGAATAGTGGGTTAAGTGCATTAGCATGGATGTGGTGGGGAGAAGGCACTGAAGCTGCAGAAAAAATGACAAATGGTACTGCTAGGTTAGCATTGCCAGCAGCTCTAAGCACATATCGTCCTCCAGAACATCTGCGGGCACTAGCTCTTAAACAAGTGCCACTACCATTTCAGCTCAGAGCAAGTCATCCAATTTACTACAGTTACTCTCAAGGAAACCGCTTATGGGAAAAATTCTATATAACAGAGGATTATAGTTTAGGAACTTTATTAGAGCCTACTCGCAGTTATCAAGTTGAGGGTACAATTAGCGCACAATATGTTACTTATAAGTTAGTAGTGCGCGACCCAGAAGGCATTAATAACGCAGTAGTAGGTTTAGGTGGCACTTATCATGGACCCCAAGCAACTGGACGTAGTCCTGGCGATCAATATGTTCAGCAGAAGGGAGCAGTAATATTTCAGTTAATTCTTAGCGATCAAGATTTGCAAGCAGGAGTTCCAGCACAGTCGCATTTAGTCTTGCCAAAGCGTTATGGCGAACCGACAAAATATAAAAATTGGTATATTTGGCGTATTGAAAATATTTGGTTATGTGCTCGACCTTGGGCAGATGAGGTAAGTCCTGAACCATTATCTCGGAA
Source organism: Okeania sp. SIO2B3 (assembly GCF_010672525.1). GTDB lineage: Bacteria > Cyanobacteriota > Cyanobacteriia > Cyanobacteriales > Microcoleaceae > Okeania. The sequence continues at coordinate 23,966 of NZ_JAAHGH010000003.1, forward strand.
ATATAAAGATTACCAAGCAATGGTTGCTAAAGGAAAAAAGACAGCTTGGGTTACTGATGTAGCAAGAGTAGCTGATATTGGAGATTTTGAAAGTTTAAAACAGGCTTTGGATAAAACTCTGGTTGATGATAGTGAATGGGATAGTCAAGGGCGTTTGAGTTATTTGAGTTTAGCTGGCGATCGCATAGTTATGACATATCAGCAAGATGGTGCTATTGGGGACGCTGTAATTAATGGGGAAAAAAGAATTTTACAAAATTGGCCTGTTTTAGAGAGTCCATACACCAAACAAGAGTTGTATAGTGGGTTACTAGAAGTTGATGACCCTAAGCTAGGTAAATGGCAATTAAGAGGTAAGTTAATGGGTCCAGAATGGGAGTAGGGGAGTTTGGGGAGTTTGGGGAGAGGGGGAGAGGGGGAAGAGGGGGAAGCACAGGAAGTCAGGGGAAGAGGGGAAGAGGGGGAAGAGGGGGAAGAGGGGAAGAGGGGGGAGAGGGGGAAGCACAGGAACTCAAAAAAATATAGGGTTGTAAATATTCTCGCTACGACAATGAATTAGCCCTGGGGAGATGGGGAGATTTGTATATTTGCACAATTAAATGTATTTCTGATGAATATTCTCGCTACGACAATGAATTAGCCCTGCTTCCAGGAGGGGCAGGGGAGCAGGGAGCAGGGGAGAAAGGAGGAAAATCATAGTAGCTAAGTAAAACTACTGAAGTTGTCCAAAAAAATGTATTTTTCCATACATTTTTTATCCCGAAAAAGCCGAGCTAAAACTTATTCATAACTCGTCTATTTTGTCAAGCTTTATGTTAAGAAAGATGTGGGTAATGGATAGCTCTCAGGAGGGGGAGAGTGAGAAAGATTTGGCAATGGCGCATCGGTTGGAACATTTTTTTATATCGAATTCAGCGAACTTGATGTTATACCAAATCTCAAAAAGTTTGCTATTTATCTTTAGTAATGGGGAGATGGGGAGATAGGGAGATGGGGAGACGCTCATCAAACATCACATTTGTGAATAGTAATGCTATTACAAATTTTTTAGTTATAAACACTAAATGTAGCGTAGCACTATAGTTTTCATCCTAGCTATATAGTATTTTAGCGTTAATTATCTGAATATTTTTCCGTAATAATTTTTTAACCTATTAAGTTAAGTAATTTGATCCTTCAACCCACATTCCGCACTTCAATTTGTAACATGAAAATTAGTATAAAATCTGTAGCAAACTTAAGCATTTATACTATGCAAGTTATCTCAATTACTTTTTTCGTTCATCAAATTCCGAGCAAACAATTAAGCATAAATACTTACTTAATTGGGGTTTGCTGAAAAAGTCTTTTTGCTCTTTGTAGGAGACAGGAGACAACCCACCCGCGGGCCCCGACCGTGGAGGGGAAGACAGCTATACTGGAGAAATGGGAATGTAGAGGAGGTAGGAGCGGGCGTTTTGTCCCAAAATTGTTCTGCCCAACTCTTGCACAAAATGCTAGTTTTTTGAGCAATCTTTACCGAAAACAGGCGCACCCCTTTTAATCTAAAACAGCTAAAACCTTTATCTATCAATGCTTTGATATTTAATCAGCAAGCCCTAATTGTTTACTCAATCACGACAGCTATGATTTTCTCCTAAATTCTGAGGACTGAGGACTGAGGACTGAGGACTGATTATATACTACATTTTGTGGTGCGGAATGTGGGTTCGATACTTACGATAGAATTTAACAAAAAGTCACAGACAGAAAATTACTTATGCTATTAAAGTCAACCACTAGACATATACATATCTTTGCCGGAGTTATAGAAGACAATGAACTTGTTCCTGATGACAAGGTACTAACTCTCGATATAGATCCCGATAACGAACTTAACTGGAATGATACTGCTGTGCAGCAGATTAACAGCAAGTTTGACGACCTGGTAGAATCTTATAATGGGGAAGATTTAACTGAATACAACCTACGTCGTATAGGTTCCGATCTAGAGCATTTTGTGCGATCGCTATTACAATCAGGTCAAATTAGCTATAATCTAGGTGGTCGTGTCAATAACTATAGTCTAGGACTACCAAGAGTAGACATTGACCCAGAAGCTAAATAGCATATTAAAATTTAATCTCTAATATAATAATCTGATAACATCACTGTTATCGGATTATATTTGTGCTCTTCTACTCTGATAATGTTGCAAAAATTGCTTCATAGATATCTGACGATTGGCCATAAATTGACTCCAAGTACCAGGAAAAAATTCCTCTAGAGTTTCGACTAAAGCAAAAATTTCCAGATTAAGCATTTTATAATATAATTCATGAGAATGTTTGAGTTGAGTTAACAGCTCATCTATGTCTATCTTAGGAAGTGGCTGTTTGTCATTAGTTTCTTGATTGGTAAAATTACTAAAAGCACCAGAATCAGAATATTTAGACATGAATGACCTCAAATGACTAAAAATAATATATGATAAAATTAGCTTATACAACTGAATAATTGAAATAATATTTATAGTTTGATCAGGAAAACACTTTAGTAATTTAGATATTTTGAGATAGGTATTGAAATTATGCTGAAAAATCAATAACAAAGACCTAATTCAACTAGCACAAAGAATTAAAGATAAATCTAATTTATAAAAGAAATGGCCGAAAGCTGCGAGGACCCTTGATGCAAAACACTATGCCAAAACACTACCTGTGGGCTATAGGTGAAGGGATCAAAACCTATCGGCCAGGAGAAATAATAGTAGATCGTTATCAAGTTCAAGGCGATCGAATACTACTGGATACTCAACCAGAAAAAACACCCCAGATGCCCGAAGAAATTCCGGGTGAAATAGAACCATATTTGAGATTATTTCCCTATAGACTTCATATTCCTCAAGTTTATGGAATTTTATCAGTAACAGAAAAAAAAAGGACTCGAGAAATTTGGCTCCTAGAAGGAGGGCCAATTGATGCCAATTCAGGAAGCTTAATGCCAGAAATAGCTAGAGCATGGAAAGATGCTACACCAATGCGACAGTTAAATTGGTTATGGCAAATGGCTCAACTTTGGCAACCGTTGAATGTGCAAAAAGTAGCTTCTAGTTTGCTAAATTCAGAAAATCTGCGGGTAGAAGGACAATTAGTACGCTTATTAGAGCTACAAGCAGATCGAAAATCTTTGACATTACAGCACTTAGGTAGATTCTGGCAGAAATGGGCAAGCAATGCTCATCCAGTAGTAGAAAAATTCTTGAAACAACTGTTTCACCAAATGATTACAGGTGAAGTCCACAATGCAGATCGACTGATAGTACAACTAGATCTAGCTCTGGAAGTATTGGGGCGATCGCAAATTAGAAAAATTCACATTGCCACTGCTACAGATACTGGACCTAATCGTTCTAACAATGAAGATGCTTGTTACCCAGCGAGTAAAACAATGATTAGCTATCCACCGAGTTATAAAACAGTAGCTATGGTCTGCGATGGTATTGGTGGTCAAGAAGGAGGGGAAGAAGCATCAGAGTTAGCAATCAAAGTTTTGTGCCAAAGATTACAGAATATACCTGAAGATGGAGATCCTCTGACTATAACTACAAAGTTAGAAGAATCTGCTTATGTTGCTAATGATGCTATCTATGAGCGTAACGATAACGAGCAACGCCAGGGTCGTCAACGGATGGGAACGACTCTAGTTATGGCACTTGCCCATCTCCACGAACTCTACATCACTCATATAGGAGATAGTCGTGCTTACTGGATTACTCCAACTCGATGCCATCAAGTAACTCTAGATGATGACGTTGCGACTCGTCAAGTCAGATTAGGCTACTCTTTATATCAGGATGCTGTCAACCAAGTAGCATCAGGTGCTTTAGTACAAGCTTTGGGTATTACGGCCTCAACAAGTTTACATCCAACTGTACAACGTTTTCCAATAGATGAAGATAGTATTTTCTTGATTTGTTCTGATGGTTTAAGCGATAGAAATAGAGTAGAGGAATATTGGCAAACAGAAATATTACCATTGCTACAAGGGAAAACAAATCTAGCTACAGTGAGAGATAGATTAATAGAAATTGCTAACGCTACAAATGGGCATGATAATGTAACAGTAGCTTTAGTGTATTATCAAGTAACTGATCAAGGTCAGATAACAGAATTGTCTCTTCCACCTGTAAAAGTTCAGCATTTAAAAGTACAAAAATCACGAAAAAATTCGGAATTTAATTCATCAGATAGTCAATTTTTCGAGAATAAACCCAAAAATTTTCCATATGACTCAGAATATAAAAGTGGGTGGTTTTACTTGTCAGGAATTCTGATACTTCTGGTATTAGGTGGAATATTAGCATATTTTTTAAGTCCCTTAGCAAAAGAATTAACACAGCCATTGGATGTAAAGTCTCCAAAGATTAATACTTTTGCAGCAAATACGGAAAAGCCTAGCCAACAACCAAATTCCATATTTTCTCCTAGTTTATCTTTGGATATAGATTCATTGATATTGATTAATCATGGCGATATTTCTCGCGAAAGGTTACACGAACCGATTGAATTACTAAATAATACAACAAATAAGAAAGTTATAGGTATAGTTAGTAATGGTAGTATTCTCCAGGTAACTAGAAAATTGAATAAATCGGAAGAAACATGGTTAGAATTACAGGTTTGTTCAACTGTAACTCCTTCAAATATTGACCTAGAATTATCTAATGTTTTACTACAACCAAAAGATAAAGGTTGGATTCAAAAAGTTAAAATAGAGAGTAGCTTGGGTGTCATTATTTTGGAAAGAAATTCAGAAAAAATAGATGGGTGTGTAGAAGATTAGTTAGACATAAAGGCGTTAAAGTTTGATCACTGATAACTGAAAAAACTATGCAATCTGGAAAAATCTTAAGACAACGTTACAAAATTATCGACTCTCCTCTTGGAAGTGGAGGATTCGGAGATACCTACTTAGCTCAAGACTTAGATCTACCAGAAAATCCGAAATGTGTAGTTAAACAACTCAAACCTAAAAGTTCAGACCCAGGAGTTTTGCCTATTGCCCAAAAGTTGTTTGAGAGAGAAGCAAGGACTTTGTACAAATTAGGCAAAGACTCAGACCAAATACCAAAATTATTTGCTCATTTCCAAGAAGGAACAGAATTTTACTTAGTACAAGAATATATAGAAGGGCACGATATAAGTAAAGAACTGACTGGGGGAAAAAATTAAGTGAGTCTTACACTATCACCTTACTCAAAGGAATCTTAGAAGCATTAGCAGTAGCTCATCAAAATAATATAGTTCACCGAGATATTAAGCCACAAAATTTGATGCGTCGTAAGTCAGATAACAAAATAGTATTGATAGACTTTGGTGCAGTCAAAGAAATAAGTGTACTAACCACAGCTAACCAACCAGGTGCAACAACTTTCACTGTAGCAGTGGGAACACCTGGGTATATGCCAAGCGAACAAACTAGAGGACAACCAAAACTAAGTAGCGATATCTATGCAGTGGGAATGGTAGGAATAAAAGCACTGACTGGTAAAAACCCAGAAAATTTACCAACAGACCCCAAGACAGAACATATTATCTGGCGAAATGAAGCACGAGTGAGCGATCGCCTAGCAAATACTTTGGATAAGATGGTACATGAATATTTTCTGCTGCGTTATGAAAATGCAACAGAAGTATTAGAAGCATTAAATATTCAAACTGGCCAAATAAAAACAGTAGTAAAAACTGGTCAAACAAAAACAGTAGTAGTAAACCCTCAAACCCCACTCAATAAAAGCAGAAGACAAATATTGATATTAGAAATATGGATATTAGGAGGTTTGGTATTAGTAGGTGGAATATTGGCATATTTTTTAAGTCCTTTAGCAAAAGAATTAGTACAGCCATTGGATGTAAAATCTCCAAAACCAAATTCCATATTTTCTCCAAATTTATCTTTGGATATAGGTTCATTCATTTTGATTAATCATAGCGCTAATTCTCCCGAAAGGTTACACGAACCAATTGAATTACTAAATAATACAACAGATAAGAAAGTTAAAGGTATAGTTAGTAATGGTAGTATTCTCCAAGTAACTATGAGATTGAATAAATCGGAAGAAAGTTGGTTAAAATTACAAGTTGTTTGTTCAACTGAAAGCTCCTCAAATATTGACCAAAAATCTAATGTTTTACTACAACTACAAGATAAAGGTTGGATTCAAAAAATCAAAATAGAGAGCAACTCGGATGTTATTATTTTAGACAAAAATTCAGAAAAACTAGATCTATGTTTCAAGAATTATTAATTAATAATTAGGGCTTGCTGATTAAATCTAAAATCATTAACAGATAAAGCTTTTAGCATTTTTAGGGCTAGAAAAAGTGCTAGAAGTGAGGTCAAAAAGGTTTAAAAAGTTAGCACAAAAGGCTAACTAGGACAGAAAAATTAACAGACCATTTTTCCGACTACCTCCTCTATAGAACCCCTAAGTGTATCTTTAATTTTCTCTTTTTTGTCAGTCAGGCGATCGCCAATCATCCAAAAGTAGTTTCACCCCTCAAAATTAGACAAGAAGGGAAAAATATAGATTTAACTTATCACGTTAGTAATTAAAATTATTTATTTTAATCAAACAAGCTCCGGTTTTTTCCAAATTATTACAAAATATTTCACGCACTTGCGTTATTTCAGGCATTTGGTATCATAGTCTGTACATAAAGTATTTTGCCAATGTTGTGTTTAAAAGTAAAATATTCTGTCTTGAATAAAGCTACAAGCAAGTATTTACGTTAATATCATCCAGAATATTTATATTTTTGGCAAAGGTGAATAATCTCAAAACGAGAAATTTTAGACAAGTAGAAATGCTTAAGTAATTATAGCTATTGACAGATAACAAGTTACATAGAGTAATAAGTTGCGGCCGGCTTTTATAGTCCTAAGTTCATAATTTTTCGGTTTCCAGCAACCCTGATAGTTGTTAGGCTGCGATGAATTCGGCTTTCTGTCAGCCAATGTATTTCAAGAAAAGATCCGGTTAGGGGTTTTATAACTCCAATTTATTCTTACTCCTGTCTGCTGACTCCTACCCTCAACCATAAGACTTTTTCAGCAAACCCTAATTAATTGTTAACAAATACATCTCCTTGAAAAGAAGAGGATTGACTCATTTAGTTTATACTTTGGGCATTGCTGAGAGGGTTATAAATATAAGTGGGGTGGGTATACTTTCTGGGGTGAAAATATCAGGAATGGGCATCTTGCCCATTCCACTTCCACAAAACTATTAAAATTATCCCGCATTTATGCAACGCCACAATTTGAAGTAAAAAATATCAACGATCACTAATTTCCATGTAACTTAAAAGCCAATTTGCCATAGTAGCACGACGTGCTTGTACAGGGGTAAATTCTCCTATTTTATAACCTTTAAAACCCAACTTTTGCTTTAGTAACTGTTTATTTTCTTTAGGAATAGAACGAGTCAATTTGACAGTGGGCGGGCGAAATTCAATAAAATTAGGAGGTTCTAGATATTCATCTCGCCACTCCGGTGCGACACCAGAAGCATCCCATTTATCAGTAGTAGCGTCATAGCGATAACCAAGATAATACCAAACTAATTGATTAACAGTATTATCATCAATCTTTTCATCAATAATTGCCTGAATAGTTTCTGTATTCAGTGGTGGTAGTTCAGACATAAAAGCTGACTCCATTTAACTTATTTTTATATGATTATATTATGATATGGCAGAAGGAAGAAGGAAGAAGGAAGAAGAAAAAATCTGGCGTTGTCTGAGTTTTAAGCTTTTGATATGTCAAATGCAGTAATGATAACTGCTATACTTATGAACCAGGGACATAAAAGAAGAATAAAATGTAGAGGCGTGGAGTACCTCTACCATGATTGAATTATTGCTAGTTAGCTATTTACTTTAAGATACCTTCTTTTTGTGCCATTGATAACATTAAATCTACTACTCGACAAGAATAACCCCATTCATTATCATACCAAGAAACAACCTTAAAGAAATTGGAGTTAAGTTCAATTCCAGCACCTGCATCAAAAATACTAGAGTGAGAGTCGCTGGTAAAATCAGTCGAAACTACAGGGTCCTCAGTATATCCAAGAACACCCTTCATCGGTCCTTCGGCAGCAGCTTTCATTGCTGCACAAATTTCTTTGTAGCTAGTTGACTTCTCGCTCTTAAAAGTTAAATCAACCACAGAAACATCTGGAGTCGGAACCCGGAATGCCATACCAGTCAGTTTGCCTTTTAATTGTGGTAAAACCAGAGTTACTGCTTTTGCTGCACCAGTAGAAGCGGGAATAATATTTTGAGCTGCACCACGTCCACCCCGAAAATCTTTTTTACTCGGACCATCTACCGTTGGTTGAGTCGCAGTCATAGCGTGAACAGTTGTCATTAGACCTTCTGCCAAACCAAAATTATCATCAATAACTTTAGCAATAGGGGCTAAACAATTAGTAGTACAACTAGCATTAGAAACAATAGTATCTTCGGTAGGCTCAAACCGATCGTGATTAACACCCATCAACAAGGTTTTTACCCTATCTGGATCTTTTGTTGGAGCTGAAATAATGACTCGCTTTGCGCCTGCTGCCAAATGATTTGAAGCACCATCAAAAGTAGTAAATAATCCTGTAGACTCAACTACATAATCTGCACCTTTTTCTTTCCAAGGTAATTCGGCAGGGTTCCTAACTGATACACATGGAATAAATTTTCCGTTAATTGTCATACCATCATCTGAAGCTGATACATCTCCTGGGAAACGTCCATGAGTTGAATCATACTTTAATAAATAGGCTAGGTTTGGTGGTGGTACTAAATCATTAATCCCAACAAACTCGATTAAGTCGGGATAGTTAAGTCCAGCACGGAAAACTAGACGTCCAATACGGCCAAATCCATTGATGGCTACTTTTAAGGCCATGGATACACTCCTTTTAATGAATAGCTGAAAGTCACTATAAGTATGACAAATGCTTGATTTGATTTAGAACCTATCACGAAGATAATTGCTTCAAATATATTCTTTTCCATATTTTAAGAATTTTTCTGTCAAATGACTTAGGTTTTACGGGAAGCTTATGCCCTATAGAAACCCTGATCGTATCTTCATAAATATGCGCGTTTTTTTAGCCTTGAGTTAGGAGACAGGAGTTCATTAATGGATAATGGATAATGGATAATGGATAATTACCTCGGGTTTTAACCGTTACGGAATTGAATATAAGGAAATATTATTTCTTCTCTTGGTCCATTGGATATGGCTCTGAGACCCGCTCTTGACAGAGCCGCTCCGCTTTATATGTTGCGGAGCAAAACGCCATCCCACCCTGCGGGAAGCTCCGAAGATAGAACTCCGTTCCGAGATGCGCGTTTCGCGCCAGCGTTGCAAAGCAAACGACCACTTTTTTCCCCTTGAAAGGGGAGGCTTTAAACCAGAATTATTAATTATTAATTATTAATTATTTGGTAAGAGGGAAGATGTGGGGAGAAATAATACAAAAAACACTCCTTATAGCTGATTTTTCGTCAAAATTGATGCGCGAAAAGACTTGACTACCATAATTATATAGCGATCAAATGGGTTCTATAGTAGGCAACAGGCAGCAGTGGGAAAAATATTTCTCTGTCTCAGGTTTATTATCAGCATAAGTCCTAACCAACCTATTCTTTGCTATAGATTAAATAGATTAACTTAGCTACTCAGTAGGTCGAGTACAAAATTTCATACTTGAGAATATTTTTGACAGATAATACTGAGTTTTTACAGAGTTAAAATCAGTATTATCTACACTGTAAATTGACAATTATTTCAGCTTAATAATTGTTCTGTCTAACAAATAATTTTATTTAAAGCGCTATCTATCCGTTTTGGATTTGTTATAATTAGGACTTGCTGATTAACTTTCAAAGCATTGACAAATAAAGGCAAGTGCTTTTTTAGATCGAAAAAAGTGGTCTAAAAAGCTCAAAAATTTAGTATTTTGTGCATACAAGGTCAGAAAAGTCAAGGAATAATTCTTCCGACTACCTCCTCTTAATTAATTCCCATTTCTACGGAGTTCTAAGTTCTACCCTTACCAAAACTTTTTTTCAGTCAACCCTAATTAATCATTCTATTTGTATCTGTAATACTGCTGAATAATTGAATAAGCTTAGATGAATTTACTGAAAGAAAATATTTACAAAAAAATCATTTAAATCTCTAGAAAATCATTGCAGCTTACGATAAGATTAAGGTATAATTTGAAAAAGTAAGCAATATAAATCAATGAATAATTCATCTGTACAAATTACAACAGTGGCTTTAGATTTAAGAATAGTTAGTACAAATTATATTAAAGAAATTACAACTTTTGATGGTCTGAATAAAACAGATGTTAAAACTAATAAATTAGGCAAGGGTTACATTCTCAGAGGAAGTACAGATATGACTACTTTTTGCAGAGATGAAGAAAGTAATTTTTCAAAAAATAATCATAATAATTCGAGCGCCAATCTTATTTTTGTTTAATGAGTTACAAAAAAAACTTGATCCGATCTCTACTAGGTGATTTTCTCGTTCTCTATATGTTTTAGATTCTCTATCATGTCGTCTAGGGCGTGTAATCAATTAAAGAGGTTGACATTAATGGTATAGTATGCGTATAAAAATATAGCAATGAGCGCTGGCATATTTACAAATTGCAGGAGAGGCCAAATAGCTAAAAGTCTTATATTATCGGCAATTTATTCCCCCTGTTGCCAGATGAGCTGTTGCCAGATGAGCTGTTGCCTGCGCACAGCGCTATAACTACAGGAATAACAAAAAAAGGGCTGCTCTATATAGATGAATAAATGTTATGGCCTGCGTTAGGACCAATGGGAACGCCCATACAAATTTACTACCAGGACATGAAGAAACTGTAGGAAGGAAAGCATTGGACAATCGCCTCTTTGTAGAAGCTGTTTTATACAGGTATAGAGCCGGAATTCTGAACCAGAGATAACCCAGAAAGATTTGGGGATTTTTGCGTTGTCCATACCCGTTTTAGTCGTTGGAGCCGTTCAGGGGTATGGGAAAGAGTATTTCACACTCTAGCTGAGGATGCAGAAGTCCGAATATGCCATGATCGATGCTACTATTGTTCGTGCTCATACTCGTAGTGCAGGAGCAAAAGACAGTAGTGCAGAGCCAGAAGATATTGGCCGTAGTAAAGGAGGATTAAGCACAAAAATACATGGGGTAGTAGATGCTCTGGGTAATCCAACTCATTTTTTTTAACTCCAGCTCAAGCATCTGACGAATGATAGAGCAGATGTTCTATTACCAATGGTAGAAGCAGAATCAGTATTGGGGGATAGCTTATGATGCTCAGGAGCGAGTAATTAGACCTTTGATTGACAGAGGAATAGAAGTAGTTATTCCTCCAAAAAAAACCGAAAAGAACTTCGCAATTACGATGAGATATTGTCAGGACTTACGCAAATACACTATATATAGCGTCTACCCATTTAGGCGATTGCTGACGCAAAGCTCCGCTCACGCTTAAAAAATTATAGCGATTGCTGAAGCAAAGCTCCGCTCACGCCTCAAGAGTTTTGCCATTGTTAAAACAAGGGAAAAAAAACACCTATAAAATAAAAATAGCCCTGAATTTTATTGTGGGCTTTTTCAGCTCTTGGAGCAAATAATCTGAGAGTAATTCGTGTTTGACCTGATAAATAGTTTTTCCTATTTTCACTGCTAATATGCATAAGAAATTCCAGACTAACATAGCACAGGCTATGTGATTTTTTTGAATTTTGCTGAGACGACATTGGCAAAATTCAATACTTGTTAATTGCTTAATTCTGGCGTGAAATTCTTCAATTTTCCATCTTGTTTGAGATTCAAATTCTACAGCATAAGAGCGAAGATTGACTTAAGTCATTAGTGACAACATATTCTGTCCTGTTGGTAGAAACAGTTGCCCGTATGGAGCTTGACTGTCTTGAGTGCGTCTTACATTCTGAGGGGACCTCAGAATTACGCACTCGCTTTTTTATCTCTAGGAAAACCTTTAACTTTAATTATTTTACCTGATATTTTTTCTGGCTCATTCCAACTTAATTCTCCTATCTTTTTATATTTTTCTACAACACCAGTATCATCTACGCGCGCGATTAATTTTTAAAGGACAGTAATAAATTTTTCCTATATTGTCTATTAATCCCATTAACCTTTTTGTTGCATACCAACTATCCATTAATACAGTCTTGAATGGTAATTTTTTCTTATTTACCACACAGAAAATCATTTCTTCTACATGATCGCTCCTCACGTTTTTTTATCGGTATCTGGGTCATAAACTCTATAATCTATTAGCCAAAATTGCTCTATGTTTGGATTAAAATATATACAATTTACTATCCCTATACCACGTTGGCGTAGCCTTGCGTCAGCAAACTACTTGATGCTCATTACCACGCTCACTGTCGCCGAACTAACTCAATTTTATCACTATGTTTCTTGTTCAAAACTGAATCATCAAAGATTAAATAACCTTCTCCATTAGTTATAATTTCTTTTTTAACATTTTTCCATAAATCTTGACCATCAAAGTTTTCGATTTTTAAATAACGATTTATCGTGTCATGGCTAACATTTTCTAGGTGATTTGCTAAAGAGCGTGATTGTATAATTTGTATGAGAATTGAGTAGATATTGGTATGGGATCAATATAGTTAAAATTCATCTTTTCAGCTCAAATTAACAATAATATAATCTTACAATAATTAGTCTATTTTAGCAAAATTTATTTACAATTAGCCACATTTACATAGAGCTAAAATCAATTATATTACCGTATATTTGTAAAAACTTATGATAATTTTGTTGGTCAGGCGATCGCTATAATTTTTTAAGCGTTAGCGGAGCTTTGCGTCAGCAATCGTCTAAATAGGTAGACGCTATATATAGTGTCTGTGCGTAAGTCCTGATTGTATAAAGCACATCATCTGATAGAAAATTTTTTCGCGCCTTCTCAAACAGTATCGAGCGCCATTCGGAGCAAGTGCGGCAGCTATATCGCTACTAGATACAATAAACGTTCGGTTAACTTTCACCGGAGGAATTCCTACAGGCAGCCTCAGTCATTATTATTAGCATAGCGATCGCCATTTCCATAAAGCATACTATATCCATTTTGTCAATTTTTTAATTGATGACACACCCTAGCAAGATGTACGAAATTTCAAAGGATACAATTTTTCTAAGGGTGACAATAAATTGACCCTGCCTCCTGGGAGTAGTAGGGGTGATTAACTGTTGAATGAAAATTGTATAAAGTAGTTGCTATTTGTAGAAAAGTGTTGTCATTAGGACTTACGCATATACGCTATATATAGCGCTCACAACTATTGGACAATAGTTATCATACTCTATACGATGCTACCGGACATGAGATCAAAGACTTGGATAGTAAAATGGAGGTATATTAGCGAAACAATTTTAAGAATTGAGAGATTATTTCGCTATTTTTCCCTCTTCCTTCTGCAATAATCCTATCTCGATCTAACTTTGAGGTGGCTTCTGTCTGACAACCTCATCAATATCAGAATCAGAGGTAGTATTTTCTGTAGAATTAGCTTGATTTTCAGATGAACCATTGGAACCATTTGCAGTGACAGTGTGCTCACGATCGCTATCTTTGATACCATCATCAACAGATTCATATCCATGAGAATGAGCATCATCATAATTTGACAAATCAGGTCGCTCTGACTTCTTAGGTTTTTCACCCTTCAACAGCCATCCCTCCAAATTTTTAACAGCAATATATAAATTAGGAGTAATCAACAAACTCAAAAGGGTACCAAACAACATTCCCCCAAATATTGCAGTACCAAGAGACCAACGACTACCCGAACCTGCCCCAGTAGCAATAACTAGAGGCATAAAACCAATCAAACTGGAGATTGCCGTCATCTGAATTGGTCGAAAACGTTGCTCTGCTGCTGTAACCGCTGCCTTAGTAATATTTACACCCTTATCCCTTAACTGGTTAGCAAATTCTACAATCAAAATTGAGTTCTTGGAAGCCAAACCAATCAACATCACTAAGGCAACCTGAGCATAGATATCATTTGTCACCACTGGCCAAACAGAACCAGCCATAAGTATATTCGACCGAAACCAAATTGCTACCAAAGCACCTAATACCGCCAGTGGTACCGAGAGCATAATAATTAAAGGGTCGATGTAACTCTCGTATTGTGCTGCTAGTACCAAAAACACCATCACAAAACCCAAGCCAAAAATAATCGGTGCAGCACCACCAGAAGACTTTTCCTCTAAAGCACTACCCTGCCAAGCATAACCAAAACCAGGGTCTAACAATTCTTCCGAAGCTTGCTCCATAGCAGCGATCGCTTGTCCAGTACTATAACCAGGAGCAGCTCCTCCTTGAATTTTCATGGAACGGAAAATATTATAGTGAGTAATAATCTCCGGTCCAACAAAATCTTTAATTGTGACTAAACTTCCCAGGGGAATCATCTCACCATCAACAGAGCGGACATACAATTGATTAATATCATCAGGTTTAGAACGAAACTCAGGTTCTGCTTGAACATAAACCCGATACTGGCGTTGCCCTAACACAAAATCATTCACATAAGACGAACCGAAATAAATTTGTAAGGTAGAAAATATATCATTAACATTCACATTTAATGCCTTAGCGCGATCGCGTAAAACTTCAATTTGCTTCTGAGGCTTATTAGCGCTAAATTGACTGTAAACACCTTGTAAACTAGGATATTCTGGGGAATAAGCTGCTCCAATTAATCTATTACCATTATCTAGCAATGCTTGAATAGGCAAATTTCCACTGCGGTCTTGCAACTGAAACTCAAAACCTCCTGTACTACCTAGTCCTGGTACTGGTGGGGCATTCACAGCAAAAGCGTTTACTTCTTTTATTCCTTGCAACGCTCCATTTAATCTTCTGGTGATGCCATAAACAGACTGCTCTGGTAAAGTTCGTTCTTCCCAAGGTTTAAGTAAGACGAAAAATACCCCTTGACTAGGGTTGAGACCATCAAAACCAAACCCTGCAACACCAAAAGAAGATTTGATTTCGTCAATCTCCTCAATTTCCTGTTGAATTTTGGCTGCTGCATCAGCATTATAATTGAGGGAAACTCCGTCAGGAGCTTGATAAATTACAATAAAATAACCTTGGTCTTCTTCGGGAACAAACCCACCAGGAACTAAACCATACATCCAAACAGTTGCAACTAGACCCGCAATAAAAATCCCCATGACAATGATATTAATGCGAGTGAGAAAGCTGACTAATTTACCGTATTTGTCTTGTAACCAACCAAAACCTCGGTTAAAGGTATCAAATATCCATCCCAAGAGTCCAGTAGCTTCTTGTTTTGGACGTAGTAACAAACCAGATATACTAGGAGAGAAAGTCAGAGCATTAAAAGTTGAACAGGCAACAGCAAAAGCAATAGTCAAAGCAAACTGTTTGTAAATTACTCCTGTTGTTCCTGGGAAGAATGAAACCGGAATAAACACAGCCATCAATACTAAGGAAGTAGCGATCGTTGCTCCAGTGAGTTCCTCCATGGCATCCAATGCTGCTTGTCTTGCCTTCATTCCTTGTTCAATTTTACTAGAGACTGCCTCCACAATCACGATCGCATCATCCACCACCAGACCTGATGCCAAAGTACAAGCAAACAAAGTCAGAGTATTAATTTCAAAATTCAAAATTTTCAAACCCGCCATTGCGCCAATTAAAGCTACAGGAATAGCGATCGCTGGAATTAAAGTAGCTCGCCAATCTTGTAAAAAAATAAAGATAATCAAAACCACTAACCCTACAGCTTGGAGTAGAGTAATAACTACCTCTTGCAGTGATACTTCCACGAATAAGGTTGTATCGTAAGCAACGCTATATTGTAATCCGGGAGGAAAACTCTCACTGAGGTCTGCCATTGTAGCTTTGATTTGATTTGCTGTTTCTAGAGCATTACTACCGGGAAGTTGATAAATTGCTAAACCCGTAGTCGGGTCTCCATTATATGTGGTAACTAGATCGTAATTTTCCGCTCCAAGTTCAGCTCTACCAATATCTCTAACCTTAACCAAAGTACCATTTTCATCTACTTTCAGCACTAAATCTTCAAATTCTTGGGCATTTTTTAACCTACCAATAGCTTGCAGAGGAATTTCATAAACTAAATCTGGTGGCGCTGGGTTTTGACCAATTTTACCTGCTCCCACCTGAATATTTTGTTCTCGCAAAGCATTGACTACATCCTGAGCTGTTAATTCACGAACTGCCATTTTCTGGGGGTTAAGCCAAATACGCATGGCATATTTCCGTTCCCCTAAAATTGTTGCCTGACCAACTCCAGGAATACGCTTAATTTGATCTAAGACATTCAGATCGATATAGTTACTCATAAAGTCAGGACTGTAGTAAAAGTTGCCATTTTCATCTTTTTCTGAGTAAGTGGCAATTACTAAGAGAATATTAGGAGATGCAGCTTCTACAGTAATACCTGTTTGTCTGACTAAATCTGGTAAAGAAGCTTCTGCTTGAGAAACTCGGTTTTGAACATTAACCTGAGCGGTGTCTCGGTCTACATCATTAGGGAACACAATATTAATACTTGTCTGACCACTATTACTGGTATTGGAATACATATATTTCATGTCTTCCACACCGTTAATTTCTCTTTCTAAAATTGTGGTTACGGTATTTTCTGTGGTTTGAGCATCAGCTCCAATATAGGTTGATGATACTTGAATTTCGGTATTAGCTAATTGTGGTAATTGGGCAATGGGCAACAATGGAATTGAAATTGCCCCCGCTAATATAATTATGATTGTACAAACTGTCGTTAAGACAGGCCGTTTTATAAACGTATCAGCAATACTTAAAAGCATAATTAATCAGTTATCAGTTATAGGGCTGCGCGCAGGCAATAGGTAACAGGCAATAGGGGGAATAAAAATCTTATATTATCAGATTTTAGCTATTGGACAATTCCTGCAATTTGTAAATATGCCAGCGCACATTGCTATATCAGTTATGAGTACAGTAATAATTTAACTTCTGACTTTAGCTTAAGATATTCTCAAGCTCTCAAATTTAGTTACAAGGGAGTAGGGAATATGGTTAAAAGACATAAGATATTTTATTTTAATGCCGAGTAAGTCCTGATATTTATAATTCTATAGAACCAACCGTATCTTTTAGCTCTCTCCAGAAAAGAGGGAGTAGGGACCCACCCCTAGCCCCTCCCAGGAGGGGAGTAGGGAGTAGAGGGAAATAATTGATGACATACTCTACGATAATTGATTTGATTTTTAATGATTGGAGATGTCTTTTGAGGATAAAGATACATGCTTAAGTCAAGTAATAAGAGCGTACGCCTAAATTTTTAGAGATACCAAACAGGTTCTATAATTACTTCAATCCCCCCATCCCCCCATCTCCCCTACTCCCCCACAGTGGGGTTGCCCAACTCAGAATCATCAGCAATAGGTATACCATTCCGGAGTTTGACCACACCTGAAACAACTATTTTGTCAGTGCCTTTCAATCCCTCAATTACTTGATAAGCTTGACCTTGAATGCTTCCCAACTTCACAGGTTTTTGAGTTGCAACCAACTTTTTCTCACCATCCATGATTTTCTCTTCTGCAACAAAAACAAAAGCTTGATCTCCGATCCGTCTGACAGAGGTAACCGGAACAGTTAATCCTTGTTTTTCTTCCCAGATAACTCTTGCTCTTACCTGTTGGTTGGTCTGCAGTCTCTTTTCCGCATTATCATATATTGCTTTGACTAAAACAGTCTGAGTTCCTTGACCTGCATCTGGAGATATAAAAGATACCCTACTGCTACCAATTAACTCACCCCTCTGTTGACTTAGTAACTCAACTCGTGTACCCAGTCTAATTTCAGGCAGTCGGTCTATAGGAATATTAATATTAGCTTCTAAAGTATTATTGTCCTGAATAGTAGTTAGTTGAGTTTGACTATCCACATAATCACCTACTTTCGGTCGTACATTTCCCACCACCCCACTAATCGGAGCAAGAATATTGTAATATTGTAATACTACTTGTTCTGCCACTGCATTTGCCTGAGTTTGTTGTAGTTGACCGCGAGCTTGAACTACCTGACTTTCCTGAGAGGAAATTTGTTCATCTTGAGCTGCTATTTGAGCATCTAATGTTTCAATACGACGCTGCAAATCTTTTTTAGCACTTTCTACCTGTGCCTTAGTAGCATCTATAACTTCTTTTTGAGCTGCTATTTGAGCATCTAATGTACTTGTACGCCTTTGTAAATCTTTTTTAGCACTTTCTACCTGTGCTTTAGCAGCATCTATAACTTCTTTTTGAGCTGCTATTTGAGCATCTAATGTACTTGTACGCCTTTGTAAATCTTTTTTGGCACTTTCTACTCGTGCTTTTGCAGCATCAATTTCTTGTTCTATAGCATCTATTTCAGCTTCAGCTTGTCTGATATCGCGGGTAGCTTGGTCAAACCTTTCTTTAGGAACAGCTCCTTCTTCATACAGGGTAGAAAATCTTACTTGTTCAATTTTTTGGTATTCTAAAGTTGCTTCTCTTCTTTCTTTTTCAGCTCTCTGTGCTCGTAAAGCTGCTTCGGCATCTTCTAATTGTGCTTCTTCCGATAAAGAACTTGATTCAGCTAGTAATCTATTTAGTTCCTGGCGCTCTGACCTGAGAGTTGCTTGAGTATTTTCTAAATTAGCTTCTTCAGACAGAAAACCAAATTCAGCTAGTAATCTATTTAGTTCCTGACGTTCCCTCCGGAGGTTCGCTTCAGCATTTTCTAAGTTAGCTCTTTCAGAGTTTAAGTCTCTTTGTGCTATTAGTTCTCTTCTATCGTCCCTCAAGGCTCTTAGTTGAGATTCTGCACTATCCAATTGTGCCTGAGCTGAACTTATCTGAGCAATATTACTATCAAGAACTGCCTGTTGTTGAGAAGGATCTATTTGCAGTATGGGGTCTCCTTTTTGAACTCTATTACCCAATGATACAAATACTTGGCTTACTTGTCCACTAACTCTTGGTGTAATAGTTGCTCTTTCTTTTCCTTCTACTGTTGCGATATACTCTGTGCTGTCTGCAACTTGAGTTTGATCGACTCTGGCTATTTCGACGGCAGTAGGTGGCGGTGCTACTGCTGGTGGTGTTCCACCTTCACAGGAGCTTAATAGAAGGGCAGATAACAGCAAAGGCCAATATCTAGCCTGGTTGACTAATTTGCTATCCATTGGTATAAGGTTCACTGGTAAATTATCTTCTCAATTCTAGCTTGCTGTTGATTTAAGTAATATGATGAAATTATGTCAATGGAGGACTCAGAACTCAGAACTCAGAACTCAGGAGGAAAAAAGAAGGAAGTTTTCGTTTGCGTCAGCGGAACGGAGTTCTATCGTTAATACCATGGAGGAGTCAGAACTCAGAACTCAGGACTCAGGACTCAGGACTCAGGAGGAAAAAAGAAGGAAGTTTTTGCTCGCTAATACCATGCATTCAAAAATAATGTTACTAATAAATTTATTACCTTATATTTTTGTGTTTGCTACTATTTAATGCTGTTTTACCTCCTTTACCGAATAATTAAGGTAAAAATCCTCTTACTCGCCGTGGAGAAACAAGCAGTCGTTTTGCTACGCGACATGTTTGCGGAGCATTCCGTCAGGAAAAAGCGCAGCTTTCCCGTAGGGTGGGATGGCGAGGAGACCTCACCATATCCATGAGACCAACAGAGAAAAAATTTTCCTTTTATTCAATCCTATCCGTTTTTAGGGAGAGGTAATTATCAATTATCCATTATCCATTATTGAATATTCCCTCCATACCTTTTTCATAACACTTGGTCTCCACATCTTAGATAAAAACCCTATAATTTAAACCATTTTTTCTGGGAAAAATTACTTATAGCAATCCGCGCATTGGTTGTGAAAATTTTTATAATAGTTAATTTTAAATGAAAACCTTTAAAATTATGACTCGGTCCTCCTGACTCCTAATTGCCACCAAAATATTAGTAAGCATTCAGCCGTCAGCCATCAGTTAGCCTCCTCCGGAGGAACTACGTTAACAGCTATTGATTTTAATTTAGGATAGAAGCTTGACTAATTGTCTTACTATAAAAGTTGTCTCCCTTGCTCTTAAAGTCTATATTAATTTAAACACTGTCCTATATGAGAAAGTCTTGTTGCTGTTTGCGCAGCATTCCGCACCGAAAAGCTGACAGCTAATAGCTGAATGCTTACAAATATTACAACTTAAATTAGGATTGCTATAATCATCAATAACTTGATGTTTAAATCTTGAATAGTGATTACTCAATTGACTTAGAACTATTAGAACTATATTAATATATGGAAACCGCAAATTTTTTGACTTGGTTACTCTTTTTTGGATTGATAAGTGGCATTGGTATTGGTGCTATGATATATGCTTATCGTGGAAAAGGTAGTATTTCTGTCCTCTTTACAGAATTTATCTCAACATCTTCACCAATACCATCAGAGGCAGAAGTAAATTTTCAACAAGGATGTGAGGCTTATCAAAAAGGCAATTATCAACAGGCAATAAATAAATTTACTGAAGCTCTCAAAAATAATTCAACTATTGCTGAAGCTTATCATAATCGGGGTTTGGCTTTTGCTAATCTACGTCAAGATGATCAAAGTGTAGAAAATTTATTGCAAGCTGGAGAATTATATATAGAACAAAAAAATCAAGATGCTATGGTGATTTTGAAAAAAAATTTGGAGTTATTAAAGGCTAGAAAAGAAGCTAGTGCCACTACGCGGAAGTTAAAAGTCAAAAGTTATAGGGAATAGGGAATAGGCAACAGCTCATCTGGCAACAGTGGGAAAAATATTTCCCTGTCTCAGGTTTATCTATCAGTCTATGTCCTAACCAACCCATTCTTTAAGCTATATAATTTAGCTTTTTTAGGAGTTATATCAAATCTGTTTGATTGGACATAAAAACATCTCCAAAGCAGACTTCATTAATGGATAATTGATAATGGATAATTGATAATTACCTCGGGTTTTAACCGCTACGGAATTAAATATAAGGAAATATTATTTCTTCTCTTGGTCTCATGGATATGGCTCCGAGACCCGCTCTTATCAGAGCCGCTCCGAAGATCGCCATCCCTCGACCGCTTTTTTCCCCTTAAACGGGGAGGCTTCAAAGCGCGAATTATTTAATTATTAATTATTAATTGTTGAATCCCCTACTCCCCACCCCCAAATAGTATGATAGTTATTCAACAAGTATTTTATTTTTTGAGGGGGTAATCATGGGATTAGGTATTTTAATTGATGGAAAATGGGTATCTAAACGAGAACAAGAAGATTCTCAAGGTAGATTTATTCGCCCCAATACCACATTTAGGAATAAAATTACAGCAGATAATTCTAGTGGGTTTAAGGCAGAAACAGGACGTTATCATCTATACATTTCTTGGGCTTGTCCTTGGGCACATCGAACTGCTATTATGCGCAAGTTAAAAGGATTAGAAGATGCTATTGGGTTGTCAGTTGTAGGGGCAGTAATTGACCAAAATAGTTGGGAATTTTCTGATTCTGAATCGGGATGTATTCCTGATACTATTAATCATACTAATTATCTTTGGCAAGTTTATCTGAAGGCTGATGCTAATTATAGTGGGAGAGTTACGGTACCTGTACTTTGGGATAAGAAAAAAAATACTATTGTTAATAATGAATCCCGTGAAATTATTCGGATGTTTGATACTGAGTTTAATGGTATTGCTAAAAATGACCTGAATTTGTGTCCTGAAGATTTAAAAGATACTATTGAAAAAACTCTTGATACTATTTACCAGCCAATTAATAATGGTGTTTATCGAGCGGGTTTTGCAGGTTCTCAATTAGCTTATGAAGAAGGAGTAAAAGATTTATTTGCTGCTTTAGATTATTGGGAAAATATATTATCAAAACAACGTTATTTGTGTGGCGATCGCTTAACTGAAGCTGATATTTGTATGTTTACTACTTTGCTTCGTTTCGATGTTGTTTATTATGTTCATTTCAAGTGTAATTTACGTCATATTTGGGATTATCCAAATCTCTGGAATTATCTGAAAGATATTTATCAATATCCAGGGATAAAAGAAACTTGTAATTTTGACCATATTAAACGACATTATTACATGAGTCATCCAAATGTTAATCCTACTAAAATTGTACCTATTGGTCCGGAGATAGATTTAGATTCTCCACATAACCGCGCATCAATAGGTGTCTCCACAGAAGCTCCTGAAACTATGATCCCACCGTTCTGAAACTATGATCCCACCGTTGTGACATCTCCCACACTAAGCTGATGCTATAGTGTGGGCTTCTCGTTTCGTTGCCCCGGTATCCCGTCGGGTTCCACAAAGCTCTAATAACAGAATGCCCTACCGCCCTATTTTTTATATTTATCGCCACGTTCACATCGCGGTCTATTACTGTACCGCAGTGCGGACAAGAATGGGTTCGTATGTTTAATTCTTTATCGACTTTTTCTCCACAATTTGAGCAATCTTGGCTAGTATTTTTGGGGTTCACTCCTATGGTTTTCACCTCCAGCATTTCCAGCTTTAACAGTCAAAATAGATAGGAATTTGCCCCATCCAGCATCATTAATTGATTTACTCAAACGGGTCAATGCTTGCCCTTTGATATTTAAGTTTGCCTCCGGCACGCCGCTCCGCGTCTACATGGGCGATAACCTCAGCTTTTGATAACAATTCATTGGCTGTTTTAAAGTGGAAATCTTTACGTTTATCAGCAATCTTTTTATGTTGTTTCGCTACAGCTTTAACAGCCTTGAGCCTCCTTTTACTTCCTTTTTTCTTTCGATATCAACGTTTTTGCAAAGTTTTTAATCGCTGCTGAGATTTTCGATAGTATTGAGGAATAGGGACAAATTCTCCTTCACTTGTTACTAAGAATTCCTTCAGTCCCATATCAATTCCCAGAGTGTTTTTTAATGTAGGTTTAACTTCAGTTATTAAAGCTGGAACTGATTTTTCTTCTAGGGATAAAGTTACATAATAACCGTCAGCTTTACGACTAATTGTTACTGTTTAAGAGTGAAAACCATCAGGTAACGGCCGATGTTGAATCAACTTTATCTTGCCTATTTTTGGCAAATTAATTTGATTTTCTTCAATACAGTTTTGTTTGATTTGAGGATAAGTAAGACTACGATAACGCCCTTTTCCTTTAAACCTTGGCTTTCCTAATTTATGTCCATTTTTGTCTGCTTTAAACCATCTATCAAAGGCAAGTTTTACCCGTTTTATGCAATCGCGGTAATACTTGAGAATGAATCAGCTTGTACTCAGAAAACTTGTCTTTGGTATTGACCAAATCTCGTTTTTGAGAGTAATAATTTGGATTATCTCTTAGTTGAGGAATTGGCATCACTAAGGTGCAGGCGTTAACTGGATAACGGTTTTCTGACCACCATGAGAACCGCTCACTTAACCTATAGTTGTACTGCCGACGCAACAATTCTAACCACATTTCTATTGTGGCTATTTGCTCTTTGTTGGGTCTTAATTTATATTGGTAGGCAGTCCGCATGGTGGAAAATTTCCGGGGTGATAGCAACATCATAATACAATTTTTTCAAAAGCAATGTTTATAACTTTTAAGGGCTTTTTACTTTCCTAAAATTATGGTGGCAAGAGCGATAATGAGTGCAAATAATGCAAATCTAATAATAGTAGGCAATAAACGTATTCTGAATGCGAATTCTATACCATTAAGCCATAAATAGGCATCTTTAGTTTTTTTGATAATCCATGAAAAGTTAAACCGTGAAAAGCTGCTTATTGCAAATAAGATAATTATAGAGCAAAAAACAATTATTGAATTAGCTATCAAATTAATATTTTGTGGTAAAAGAGGTATTTTACTTTCTGTTCTATTGATATTTTCAACAACTATTTTTTTTTCTATTTTATCAATTTTTGGAGAAATATTTTCATAGGAAAAATCTGTGACAACTTCACATGAATAGTCTTTCAAAATAGAGCATTCAAATGAGTTGCAGCTAGGTTTTTCTGTTGTAACAATATTTAGTTTAATATTAAAATTTTTAGGTATATCATTCTTAACTGCTTCACAAAAACTTTCATCTTTTTGGCAATTTTCTTAGTCCCCGTCTGTGAAAAATATAATGTTATTTGAGGAACTGAAATTCAAAATTTTTTTTGTATCTTCTGTAATTTCATGTTTAGCTTTTTCAAGTCCTTTTACCAATGCTGTCAGTCCGCTATCATTGGGAACTATTTCATCTTCTACGGCACTAGCTAATTTTGTTTAGTTATTAAGTTGAGGTTCTTGAAGAGTTCGAGCATTACATTCACCTCTACCAGATTCTCCTCCAACTTCAACTAATCCTGTTTGAATTTTTCTTCCAACTATCTTTTCAAGAAGAATATTTTGTGTTTGATTTGGAATTTCTTCAGATCCTAGACTTTTATCTTTAAATTTTTTAGATAAGCTTTGCTTTAATTTGTTTATAGGGTATTCTTTTGGGTTATCTCGAGTTTCGCATCCTGTGATTGTATTATAAGACTCACATTCCCCCATGCTTCCTGAATTATCTACTATATACATTATGTAATCAGAATAATTTATAAGGGGCATCAAAAAAAGAATGCTTGCAGAAAATAAAAGTCCAACAATATATATTACCCAGGGGTGATGTGAGTTGTGATATGAGTTTTGTATCTTTACCTATAAAGAATATGTTTGGTGAGTTGTGTCGTTTGTTAACTTGGACATTCGGGTTTGTGTAATTTTTTGTTATAGGAAGAATTTTAACTATATAGGCAGTAATTATGCCTAATAAAACAGAGTTCAATGATCCGAGAATTCGTAGTGAAAGTTTTTGATTAAAATTGTCTTCTGGAATCCAAGCTAATAGTAGCCATACAAGTATGATAATTACTAAAAATACAGTTACTGGTAGTAATCGTATTATACGTTTATTCATGAATTTAATTGGCTAATTAGTAATAGATTAAATTCTTATAAACTAGGATTAAAATAAAATTCCAGAATGAAAATAAATGGTATTAGGGAGTAGAAAATAGTTCTATCAATAGTTAAGGAACAAGTAGTGTTTAGGGTGAATATTTATAATTCATATTTAGATGACAATGATCTTACTTTTTACTTTTGATTTTTGACTTCAAGGAAAGGAAAGAAATTCCCTACTCCCCACTTCCTACTCCCTACTCCCTACTCCCTACTCCCTATTCCCTATTCCTGAGTACAAGCATCATAAAGCATCTGACTATTCTCACTTATCTCTTCCAGCAACCATTCTTGTCTAATTCTTTCAGCTTTTTTATCGTTAGCAAGAAAGTCATTAATATACTTTTGCCAACTAGAATTTTCTTCCCCTCCAGGAAGTATGAACCCATAACCTGCACAAAATGGACGACCATCTTCCTGATTGATAGTAACAAAAGTATAATCATTTTCCATATCTAGGTTCATGCTCAATGCCACACCTAACAAAAGAGTTCCATCACTAGCAAAACCACTAACTTCACCATCCGCCAAAGCTTTAATACCTTGTTCTCTAGTTAAAAATTTATCCTCAATTTGTTCTTCAGGATAAGCACTCTTTAAATCGCTTTCATTGGTAGTATTCCTAACTACACCAACTATGGCATTACCTGCATTTACATCTTCTTCTATACTGCCTCTTTGAGCTAAAACTTGTGTTGCCGTGATAAAAAAAGGTGCAGAAAAATTAATACCATGTTTTTCTTCACGTTCGGCACTAATAGTATTAGGGCCACACTCCAAATCTACCATACCACTTTTTACCATATCCCAACGACTTTGGACAGTTGATGTCACAAATCTTACCCTAATTGGCTCAAGTTGATTAGCACTGAGACGTTCACGTAATGCATAGGCAATATCTATACAATATCCTTCCCGTTCTCCCTTATCATTCCTGGAACCAAACCAATAGGAATCTTCCCTAACTCCTACTACTATCTGCTCTTTTCTAATAATTGTTTCTTGTGTTTGTGAGTGACTAATTTTTTGCGGAAAAATAATCCCCAAAAATGCTAGGGATGAAGCAATAATAATTTTCAGTTTCAAGTTCATAATTGTTAGTTTTAAGATTAAAATCTCCAAACGCTGCGAGTTACAAATACCAAAATTGGGTCATTTTTATCATTATGTTCTGGTTGTGTTTCCACGAAAAAACCAGATGTTATATCTATATTATTTGAAATTCGATAACTGTAGAAAATTTGAAATTGTATGGAGGTATCTGGGTCATCTTCACCATTGTCAATATCAGTCACTTTTGGCTGTTGACCAACCGAAAGACCTAACATTCCATTCTCAAATACTAAGTCATTTATGGCTACTGTTACTGCCCAATGCCAAATATCAGCTTCATCCCCTTCGCGCTCCCCTGCTTCTGCTTCAGCATTACTGTAACCAACCCAACCAGAAATAGTAAACGGTGCCCACCGATAGCTAGTTTGAAATCCAAAATGGTCTGCTGAAGTTGCCACCCTACCAAAAGGCCGTTGAGCATTTTGGCTACCTGTAAAACCTGCTACATTAACTAAATCCGCCGTATAATACGCTCTTACATAAGCAAAAGAAAAATCAAAATCTAGGGTTGGTGAGACTGTTAATTGAGCATAAGCACTGTTTGTACCATTAAAAATTCCACCACCTTCATTCGGATCATTGACTCTACCTGTACCACCACCAGGACCACCTCCGAGATAGGCCAAATCTAACCTGAAGTTATCGTTAATTTGATAACTATAACCTAAACCAGCACCCCCTACTTGGATGTATATAGTAGGGTTGTAAGCTGGATACAAAGCCAAACTTCCTATACTACCACTGATTAATTTAGGATTAAGAGCAGGAGCCATTAAATCGAAGTCAAGTCCAGCAGCTCCTATATAAAGACTCATTTCGTTATTGAGGGGAAAAATATAGTATACCTCTGTCAGTCGTGCTATGTCGTTAGGTGGGGAACCTGAGTTCAAGAAGGTCATAGCAGTACCTGTATTTACTCCAGGGAGATCTCCAGCTCTGATCCTCGTTCTGAGGAAGTCTCTACCTGTAAAACTGGTATCAAAGTTAAATGTCAAGGCATGACCAAACCCCAGTTGGCTATCATCAGCACTCACGGTAGCGCCATCTTCTCCATCGTTACCGAAAGCATCATAAAGGGCCATAGTTACTTGCCCTTTTAGTAATGTTGTGGTAGAAAACTGATTAGCTTCGAGAATATCTGTCCGTGTTTCTAGGGCATTAAGGCGGGATTTAGTATCGGCTATTTCGACGGCAAAATCTGCTTGTAATCGTTGACTTTTAGCTAAGTCTTCTTGACTAATATAACCTTCACCGAATTCTTCAATTAGACTTTGAATAACTTCTAAACATTCGTTGAGATTAGCAGCAAACTCATAACGACTGATGGCTCTATTTCCACCAAATGTACTATTTGGGGAGGCCAATAAACAACCGTAGCGTTCTGCTAATCCTTGTAAGGCACTATAGGCCCAATCTGTGGGTAGAACATCACTAAGTTGATTGACAGAGTTAACTCGTTCTAGGGAGGGTGGTATTTCGGGAGGGCGATCGAGTTGATTGTATTGTTCTATTTGTCCTAAAGTATCGTCTTTTTTGTCTGTAACAATATTTGTTTTTTTTTGGTCTAATTCTTCAAGTGGTTTCGATTTCTGTGGAGGTTGCTTGAGTGGGTTGTATTCCTCTATTTTGTCTAAAATTTTAGCAGTTTGGTCAAGACCTTCACTTGATTGTTGTTTCTGAGCTTTACTACTTGGGGTAATAGATAAGACAAATCCTATGCCTAAAATTAATGGAAATACTACACCATAAAACTTACGTCCCATATTTTTAGTTTGATGATTTTACTGGAAGTACAAAAAGCACTATTATGTTAATATGGTTTGTAACATTATTAAGTAAATATTTATCTTTATTAGGCTGTAGGTGTTAGGTGGTAAATCGTAGGTGTAAATTCAATACCTAACACTGGAAACGAAGCATAAATTTGGGATATTCCTTCAATAACCCTTCAATAGAAAGAAAATTTTGAGCATTGCTGAGGGGAGGAATGAATATAAGCGGGTATCTTGCCTGCGGTGAAAATATCAGGAACAG
This sequence comes from Okeania sp. SIO2B3, assembly GCF_010672525.1. Taxonomy (GTDB): domain Bacteria; phylum Cyanobacteriota; class Cyanobacteriia; order Cyanobacteriales; family Microcoleaceae; genus Okeania. Next base: position 52,252 of record NZ_JAAHGH010000003.1, read on the forward strand.
GCAAGATACCCATTCCACAAAACTATTAAAATCCCAAGCGCATTTATGCAACGCCAAATTTTGATTAAGCTTAATTATCTGGACATGGTATAAATACTCTCTAAATTATTACCAATTACCAATTATTTTTTCTTTTGCGGGTTAATTCCCCAGCATCAACGGAAGTATTGAAAATTGTTTGGGGTTATGAGACACTCAGTGGCGTATCGAAGACTATCCATAAGCAATTTTTCCTTCTGCCTTCAGCATAGCTGCCTTCTTCAATAATGAATGATTCATCACAAAAATACTATATTGTCAAGAAACCAGAAAAAAACTGTGAAATTTTGTCTAGTACACAAGTCGAACAAAAAAAAGACCCCAACATTATAGAAACATGGGGTCCATTTAATACTGTGGAAGAAGCGATCGCCCGTCGTGTAGGATTGATTCGAGCCGGAAAATGTCAACCACAATAACTAATAGAATTAATTTATCAATCTACTTTTTTGTTTGTTGACTGAGCTTTATTATTCTGGACTTTTGCAATCTCTTGATTCAAAATTTCCAATGCTTTTGCATATTGAGGATCGTCAAGAGTACCTATTTTATCCCGACTTTTCCGCAAAGCCTCTTTTTGTTCATCTGTCAGAGAAATTTCTACATCTGGCTTAATTCCCTCATGGTTAATATCGCGACCGCTGGGAGTGAAATATTTAGCGATCGTCACTGCTAACCCTGCACCTTTACCCACACCACGCACGGACTGCACCAACCCTTTACCAAATGTCTTAGTACCTACTAATGTCGCCCGTTTATTATCCTGTAGAGCACCAGAAAGAATCTCACTTGCACTTGCCGAACCCCCATCCACCATAATCACTAATGGTTTATCTGTCAAAGACCTATTAGTAGCCTTCTGGCGATCGGTAACACCACTACGGTTTACAGTAGAAACAATATCTCCACGTTCGAGCCACATCCGAGCAATTTCTACGCTAGCATAAAGTAAGCCACCAGGATTAGAACGTAAATCTAAAATATAACCCGATACATTCTGAGTCTCTAACTCATCTATGGCCTCTCGCATTTCACCAGCAGCATTAGCACTAAACTGATTTAAGCGGATATAACCAACTTTACCCAGAGAACTTTCTTTCTGAGAATACTTTACGGGATGAATTTCAATTTTTGCTCTAGTAATAGGAAAGTCTATTTCCTGACCTTCTCGTTTAATGGTTAGAGTTACTTGAGAACCGATAGGACCACGGATCAAACTTACTGCCTGATTTATATCCATCCCTTCAGTACTTTGACCATCTATTTTGCTAATAATATCTTTAGCTTGAATACCTGCTTCAAAGGCCGGAGTATCTTCTATTGGTGAAATTACTACTAATTTTTTTGTATCCTGGTCTTGGGTTAGTTGAATACCTACACCTGTGAGTTCTCCAGAAGTGTCAATTTGCATATTTTTAAACTCTTCCGGGTCCATGAAGCGGGTATAAGGGTCTCCTAGCTTTTCTAGCATTTCCCTAATTGCATCATAAGCTTCTTCATCAGTTGTATAAGTTTGATCGAGATATTCAGTGCGAGTAGCTTTCCAGTCTACTTGATTGAAAGTACCATCAACATAAGTTTTATCAATAATTTGCCAAACTTGGTCGATTAATTCTTTAGGGTCGTTATTATTTAATGATGCTTGAGAGGAAAGATGAATACCAGCGCCTATGACAGTAACGCCTGTTAACATTAATGCTGTTGCACCAAGAATTAGCCCACGTTTTGCTATAACCATTTTTTTGTTGAATTAATTTAAACAATAATTACTACATCACTACTATTATGCCTAATTTAGCATAAGTAATATAATCCTTATAATTAGGTTGTTTGAGATTTAAAAATTAAGATAAAGAAAAGGGAATCAGGTAAATCCTCATCTATAAATTTAGGATATTTAAAGGAAATACTTTATTTTGTATTTTGTTTTTATGGTGTATGTCTAAAAAAAAATATTTTTATTGAGATTATAGCGGTTTCCATCAAGGTAGATTACAAAATTTATGCCTTCTACATGGCTGCCTTTAAGCCATAATTTCTGTATTCTATGTTAATTAGGGTTTGCTGAAAAAGTCTGATGGGTGGTGAGGGTAGTAAACAGGAGAAAACCCACCCTTAACCCGTTCCAGGAGGGGAGAAATGGGAATGAGCGAGAAGGTAGGAGCAAGAATTGTAAGAATGATTTTTCTGCCCAACTATGAGTCTAAAATACGCTCCTTTTTGAGCGTGAAGATCTGAAAACCAGGCACTTTTTAAAGACAAAAAAAAGACTAAAACTTTGATCTGTAAATACTTTTATATTTAATCAGCAAGCCCTAATTAAAACTGCTATAAATGTTGATTTTTCTAGTATTAGTATAAGTGCAATCTATAATTATTTTTGTTTACTATCTTTAATCTAACATTTAGTATTAACCATTTTTTGAGGTATATTAAAGTTAGAATTTACTTCTACAGTTATTGAATATTTTTGTAAGCATTTCCTGCGGAATGCTGCGCAAACAGCTATTAGCTGTCAGCTCTCAGCTCTTATGAGGGGGTTTGAATAAATATAGACTGTTTCAGCCAGCTTTTATAGTTATAAATTTTGACTCAATTAGTAAAGCTTTTAGTTTGAGATAAAAGCAATAGCTGATGGATGATAGCTGACGGCTGAATACTTACATATTATTTTTAACTATCTCTGCTAATAATAATATTAGTCTCACTCTCATCTATCAATTATCAGCTTTTCTAATTAAGAAAAATAGTATATTTATTGCCAACATTTATGATATTTTATCTGTATCCAAATTAACTAATTTAGATTCTTATTAGATTCCTCATAGCAAAAAAATAAAAGCTCCATCTATAACAGTTGTTAATTTATAGCGTTTATCAAATTACTGAGGTACAGTTATTTTTCTTCTTTTCTACTCCCTACTCCCTACTTCCTACTCCCTAAAATAAAAGAATTTTATACCTCAAACTTCATTAGGAATTTATAACCAAGGAGTGTAATTAAAAATACACTCCCAATTAAACGTTAATTATAGACTAAGGTTCTACCCAACGCCCATCAGCTTGAATTAAATTAATTAATTCTTCAACACCTTGAGACTCAGGGACTTTTTTAATTTCTTCCCGTCCACGATATAAAGAAATATAACCTGGTTGCTTACCTACATAACCATAATCTGCATCTGCCATTTCTCCAGGGCCATTGACAATACAACCCATAACAGCAATGTCCAATCCTGTTAAGTGTTTTGTCGCCTCTCGCACTTGATGCAGAACATTTTCTAGATTAAATAGAGTTCGGCCACAGGAGGGACAGGCCACATATTCTACCATTGTTTTCCGCAGACCCAAGGCTTGGAGAATGCTGTAGCAAACTGGAATCTCTTTTTCGGGTGCTTCAGTTAAAGATACGCGAATTGTATCCCCTATTCCATCTGCTAAAAGTGTACCTATACCAGCAGTAGACTTAATCCGACCATATTCTCCATCACCTGCTTCAGTTACACCCAAATGAAGAGGATAGGCCATACCTAATTCATCCATCCGTTTTACCATTAATCGGTAAGCAGCAAGCATTACTGGTACCCGCGATGCCTTTAGAGAAATTACCAAGTTGTAGTAGTCTAAAGATTCACAAATTTTGAGAAATTCCAGGGCAGATTCTACCATGCCTTCTGGGGTATCTCCATAAGTAAATAACATTCTTTCTGCTAAGGAGCCATGGTTAACTCCAATTCGCATGGCTTTATTTTGGTCTCGTAAAGAAATTACCAATGGTTCGAGAGTTTCGCGGATTTTTTTACCTATTTCCTCAAATTCTGCTTCAGTATATTCGTTTCTGCCAGATTGAGGTTTCTCGAATACATATAAACCAGGATTAATCCTGACTTTATCAACGTGTTTGGCAACTTCTAGGGCAATTTTCATACCGTTATGGTGAACGTCAGCTACCAGTGGTACGGGTTTGTAGGTCTCTGTTAATTTCTGTTTAATCTCTGCTAAGGATTTGGCATGGGCCATACTGGGAACGGTAACGCGGACTATTTCGCAACCAATTTCGTGTAAACGACGAATGGCAGCTACGGAACCGTCAATGTCAAGGGTATCTTCATTGATCATTGACTGGACTACGACTGGATGACCACCACCTATAGTTACATCACCGACTTTGACTGGACGGGTTTTTCGCCGATGGATAGTTGTGTCAAAGGCAGGTTGATTTGCTGGAGTTTTGGTTGGGTTTGGTAGGGTTTGCATAATGTACTTTTATACTTCTGTAGAGAAAAGTTGAGTAATATATTTTTTCCTATATTTTAGATTGCCATATAATTTGTCAATCTTATTAGTCAAGAGTCGAAAATTAAAAGTCATCTGGAGGTTAAAAAAAAGCAAGTGGTAAATATCAACAATGTTAGTTTAGACCTTTTATTTGAGGCTCTATTTATTCCTTTAGTAATTATATTTATAGGTTCTATTGCCAAGAAATTAGCAAGAGGGAGAGGTTGGGAAAGACAAGATTTCTTTTGGGGAATAGAACTTACGTTATCTTCTATTTCTGGAGGTTTAACACTATTATTTGACTCTAATATTAATGCTGATGAAGTGCAAAAAGCAGGACTATTTATTACGATATCTTTTGGGCTTTTTATCTATGTTTTAAGTTTGCATCAAGAATGGCAAGATACAACACCCAGAGAAGAATCTTTTTGGTTGATTTTCTTTTCTAATATAATAGGTATAGGATTAATGACTTTATTTGTGTTTGGAATTAAGAGGTGACAATTTTAGTTATGAAAGAAGAACCTAATGACAGTTATCAAAAAAATGAAGCAGCATTTAGCAGAGAAAATGAAAATACTTCTACAACAATAGCGAGTACAGCAATGGTTACAGTATCTCTAATTGGAACGGGGATAGGAGTAATAGATTCATCAACTCTAATATTAGGAGCTGCTGCAATAAGTGCTGGAGCAGCTTCGGCACTGAAAATTATTCAAAGAAGGAGAAAAGAGAGAAAAGTAACGCAAGAATTAGAGGAATAATGATAGTGATATTAAGTATTATACCGATTTTATAAATGTTTGGTGCAAATAGCTAGGCTATTTCTTAGGAGTCAGTCCTCAGGAGTCGTATGGGAATTGCTTCAATAACAGTTTTTAGGTCGTAAATTCTCTTTTTTGTCAAAGGAAAACTTCCTGAACTTGTCTTTTAACCGCACTTATTATTCGTAATATTCTTTTTTAAAATTGGTATTATAGAACATTTATAAGCAAAACATTAAGACTCAAATATCGTAATGAATTTATATTCATGGCTAATATTCAATAATTAATACAGTACTTGCCGAATAATGAATAATTAATAATGAATAATTAAGAGTTGATAGTTAATAATTATTTATTCAACAATTCAGGTTTAAAGCCTCCCCTTTTAAAGGGATAAAATAAAAAAAATCCTTTTAGTCAATCCTCTTCTTTTAAGAATAGGTAATTATTAATTGTTAATTGTTAATTGTTAATTGCTGAACGATGAGGCAGGAAAAACTAGGATTTGAGTGTGAGATTGTTTCCCTGTGGGTTGGAATGACAAAAATGTGTTGTAATTCGTAAGTCCTATAATAATTACTTCTCTTTTAAAGAGAAGAGTCAATTCAAGTTATTTTTGTCTCTTTTTTATTCTGAGAAGGAGAGACTTTAAAATTTAATTATTTTGTAAAAGTTATGACTTTTTGATAACTATAGTGTTTTTATTTAAAATGTAAATATAGATTAATTTTTTTTTATGATCAAAAAAGTGCGCCGTTATAGTAACTTATATTCTTATATTTACTACTATTTAGGGTTTGCTGATTAAATATAAAAGCACTTATCAATAAAGGTAAGTGCTTTTTTGGAGCGAAAAAAAGTGCAAATTTTTAAGCTTGAGTGACCAAAAAGTTAGGATAAAAGGCAGACAAGTACAGTAAAGATACAGGTACAATTATTCCTCCTACTTTCTCTGTTTCCTCACACTTCCCACCCTCCCCACACTCTGCTTTTTTCAGCAAAGCCTATTTAATGCTGTTTTCCCTCGTTTAATATTCCCTATTTCCTATTTCGTAGCACTTAGTATCTACATTCCAGAGCAAAAAACTATATCGGGAATTTAGTCAAAAACATATCTAGATAAACTCAAAAGTTGATACCAATTCCCATTTATTAATGCTTAATTTAGGTAATACTTCAGTTATTAAGTAATTAAAAATAGCAGAATAACTTTTTTGCTAATTAGCAGCTCAGTTAATGTTAATTATTCATATCTTTACTCCCTCTCCTGGGAGGGGTTAGGAGTAGGGAACCTACTTCCCCACTCCCCCACTCTCATACTCCCTACTCTCTTTATTCCCTATTTATTCAGTTACAAAATTATCATAATCAACTTCAACTTGTTCTGCATATTTAAAGGCTATTTCACGCACTAATTCTCTAAATTCTTGATGCTTGCCATCAGTAATTTTTTTGACTTGTTTTTCAAAGGAAGTAGAAACTAATTTTTTATCAAAATCTTTATCTGCTCTAGCATGATCGGTAGCCAGAATTTTTCCCCATTGTTGAGCAACTTCTATAAAACTATTTTTATCTGTTAAGTTTTGAATTTTGAGAGATTTTTTATAGGGAGATATTTCTCTCACAGAATAATCACCAGAAAAATCTCCATCAATAGGATTATTATCCACAAGTTTTATCCATCCTAAAAAATCATCAGCGTCTTTAATCAATGCTTTATAAGCTAGAACATGGCGTTGGGCACTATTATTAAATATTTTCTGATAATTAATGCGGTCATATAAGCTGAATAATTCATAAGTAGGTGTAGGTTGAAACTGATGTTTAATATCTAGGATATGGTCATCATCTAAAGCATCGGTTTTCCCTTCTATTAATACATAATAACGTGGTGTTCCTAAGGAACCTAAACCTGCATTTAATCTTTGGGCAACATCTTTAACTTTAAAATATTCTGGGTCATAATTTAGCTTGCCGGAAAGGGTTTTACCATAATCTATAATTCCTGATTCAATAGCATTTTTAGCATCAGTGGCAAGACCTAAGTTTTCACTGGAAAAATCAAACATTCTTTGATTATCTATGACTTTAGTCCATTTTGCTAACATTCCTTGTCGTGTTTTTTGCTCGGCTTTTTCTATGGTTTTTTTTACCTCTCCTTTAGTATTAGTTTCTGTAAAATATATTTTAGTTTCTTCATCATTTCCTACATAAGAAGCTAAGGTATCTAGATAAGTTTCACTAAAACTATCAATGACTTCTTCTTGTTCAGAATTAGATAGGGTAGAATCATTCGCCACTAAAATAATACTGACTGCTAAACGCCACAAATCATATTGATAATCAGCAATAATTGATTCGTCAAAATCATTCATATCGAAGATAATTTCTCCTTTGTCGTTATTATAAGCACCAAAATTATCAACATGACAATCTCCTAAAATCCAAGTTTTTGTATTAGCATTACCAAATTTACTGAGTCTACTATCATTAGCAAAATCTTGCCAAAATAAATGATTTGTTGCTCTATAGAATGCAAATTCTGAATCTTGCATTTGAGCATATTTTTCATTTTTAAACTGTTGTTTTTCTACAGGATTTGCATTTTCTAAAATTAAATCTGTATTTAATTCAATGGATTGCAATACTTTTTGTTCACGCCGACTATTATCAATGGGTTGAGCTAAAGTATTAGAAGATAGCAATAACCAATTTATAATAATTAGGATAGTTATTACTATGAGGCTATTTCTGATTGTATTAGTTAATTGATTAATCATTATGAGAGTAATTTGAGTTACATTTAATTATATAAGTTAGCTGGCATTAAAAATTATTGTGATGACAAGGCAGATAGGGCAGCTATTGGATTGGTAAAATTACAAAGGGCACAAGGAAATAAATTTTTGACAAACTTTCTTTTCGTCAAATACTGAAGTTTTTTTTGCGGCCTATTCTTCTTATTTAGTAATATTCGACGCAGTTATAAAGGGTGCATCTCATACCAAGCAAAAATACTTTTTTCCTATATATTCCCTATTCCTTATTCCCTATTCCCTGTTGCTTTCCGGAGCTGTTGCCTGTTACCTAAAAGCGATAAATTTTTGGCTTTATTCAAAATTGAGATGCACCCGTGATCAAGAAAATATCTTAGAATCGGGAAATAGGAAATAGTGGTAAAAATTTCAGACTTTATTCTGTCTATTTTTGAGGCTTTTACAAATCTGACAATAATTACTACTTCCCAACTATTATTGGAAAACTAAATCGTCATTTTTGCTTCTCCCCAAAACTAGCTAATTACCTGAAACTGCTTCCTATTTCCTCAAACATTTTAATTCTCTATTCACATCATTTAAGGGGAATTTTAACGAAGTCAGAAGTCATAAGTCAGAAGTTAGAAGTTAGAAGTTATTTCTGTAACGAGGATTTGAGCAAGGCTTCAAAAATATTTCGCCTTAAAAGGCGGGGTTGCGCGACCCAATTATTTTGATAAATTAGTATTATTACTAATTCTTTGTCTACCTTCTCTTAAATTTTATTTTTTTCCTTATGGGTTTAATACTCACGCGCGTCATCAGCGGTGTCTACAAACTTGTTGGAATTTAAGGGATAGGAGTGGCTTCTTTTAGTCTCTCTATCCACTTTTTTCTTCCTTATTCTTCCTTATTCTTCCTTCTTCCTTCTTCCTTCTTCAATGGCATAAAATCAATCTTTTCTCTGCACTTATTTCAATTTAAATCATTATCATTACTCAAAAATTCTCGCATATATTGATTAACTAATTGAGGCTGTTCTTGTTGTACCGAATGACCACAATTAGGAATATAGCGAATCTGAAAATTTTCCACATATTCCTCTGTGCCATAAGTTAATTCTTTTCCTAAAGCCGTATCCTTTTCACCCCAAAGCATTAAAGTAGGAATTCGTAATATTCCCCACTCTTGTTGATTGAAAAATCCAGAAAATATATTACGATAATAATTAATCATTGAAGTTAAAGCGCCTCGTTTAGCCACAGCATCCTTGTAAGCTTCTATATCAGCATCAGTAACAGCAGATTTATTTACCATACTTTTAAAAATAGAACCAATAGCTTGATAATCATCAAATTCAAGCATTAATTCTGGCAAAAAAGGTAACTGGAAAAAAAACATATACCAACTTCTCAAAATTTGCTCTGGAGTACCTAATCCCTCCTTAAATTTTGCTGGATGAGGAATATTCATTACAATTAATTTTTCTACCATTTCAGGATTTGCATAAGCAAAAGACCAAGCTATTCCCCCTCCCCAATCATGTCCTACTAAGACACATTTTTCATAACCTAATTCTTTAATTACTTCTTCTATATCTTTAATAAATTCTGACATTACATAAGCAGATTTATCTTCTGGTTTATCACTTTCATTGTAGCCTCTTAAATCTAAAGCAACTACTTTATAATCTTGAGCAAATTCAGGGATTTGATGTCGCCAAGAATACCAAAATTCAGGAAAGCCATGTAACATTAACATCAAAGGACCTGAACCTTGAGTCACATAATGAATCTTAATACTATTTGCTGTGATAAAATTGCTATACCAAGGATTTTCTTTGATTAACATTGATACCTCCGGAGTAATTACAGTAATTTTAAATAGTTTAACTTTAAACTTTATTCTATCATTTTCTGATGATGCAATCAATTATATATATATGGATATAAATTTAACTTTTTTACCACATATTCTAGTGGTAAAATATTCCACATAATCATTGTTATTACTGTGGCGATCGCTCCTACGAGAATACCAAAATTTGACATTAAGATTGCATTTAAAATGTATTTATCCCTACGGTAAATTCAAACATCAAAGTACATTAGACATCTCCAAAAAATCAATAAATTGTGATTTTATAATAAAAAATCTTACTTTGGTCTAGAAATTATGGGCACTATATTAGAACATATTCACAGTCATCATCAAGAACCAAAAAGTTTCTGAGGAATCAAATATGAACAACTAGAAAAACTCTTAAAACAAGCAATAAAACTACAGGAAGAACGGCATAAATTAGCATCAACAAAAAAAGTAAGGATTATTGCATCTGGTGGTGGTAGACCACCCAAATTATCACCATCAGAGCAAATCATTTTAACCTTAACTTATTTAAGACATTTGACGAAATTTCAACTACGTTTGAATTCAATTTGGAGTAAGTGAAACTACTGCCAATGATATTTTTAATTAGGGCTTGCTGATTAAATATCAAAGCACTGACAGATATTGGTTTGCTGCCTTTTTAGGCCTTGAAAAAGTGCGCCTGTTTTCGGTCTAAAAAGCTCATGCATGCTAGTATTTTGGGATGATTATGGCAGAAAAATCTTAGGACAAATATACCCGACTACTTCCTCTATAATTTCCATTTCTCCTGTCTCCTGTCTCCTGTCTCCTACACCTACCACTCATACTTTATTCAGCAAACCCTAATTAGGGTTTGCGCTCAAAAGTCTTTTTAAGGAGTAAGGGACTCACCCGCGGGCCCCTCCCAGGAGGCAGGGTCAATTTATTGTCACCCTTAGAAAAAGGGAGTGGAGGAGTGGGGGAGTGGGGTCAATTTATTGTCACCCTTAGAAAAATTGTATCCTTTGAAATTTCGTACATCTTGCTAGAATTAGTTAACCAAAAATATAGATTTGTAAATATTCTCGCTACGACAAAAAATTAGCCCTGCTCCCAGGAGGGGAAAAGGAGGACTCACTCCTAACCCCTCCCAGGAGGGAAAAAGGGGAGTAGAGAGTAATTAGGAGAAACGAGGAATTATAGAGGAGATAGTCGGATATATTTGTCAGAGTGATTTTTTTGCTATCCCCCCTGCCTTTTATACCAAGCGTGATAAATGTTTGTTAAAAATGGTAGGGACGTTGCATAGTCCGTACGAAAGAAGGAAGAGGAAAGAAGGAAGAAGGGATAAATATTGAAAAAAAGGGAAAAACAATATAAATAACTATCTAAAATGAACTGGAATAGCTATTTTTAAGCATATTCGAGCAAGGTCCACCTTTTTGTAGCATTCTTTTTTCAAATTGGTATTATACTAACTTGTTGAGCAAAATCAACTGAAAACCAGGCACTTTTTTCGTTCTAAAAAGGCTAAAACCCTTATATGTCAATGCTTTTAGATTTAATCAGCAAGCCCTAATTACTGGTGGACAATAATTGGGTAATTATTACCACTGAGTCTGTTAGAACAGGTAAAAAAACTCAGGCGACAAGAAATTGTTAAGTAAATTTTAACAGAGTACGAGTTAATTATAGATAGGTATAAACAGGCCATAGAAAGACCTAAAAAATATGAAAAACAAAAAGAATATTACTCAGAAAGAAAAAAAGTCATACTAGAAAAAGTCAGGTAATTGTGTTGCCTTCAGGTCAAGATATTGTTTATGTAGAATACCGCTTTTTTTTCTCCATGAATGTAGAGGCTTTATACCTTAATTTTTTGTTCAACAATTAATAATTAACAATTACCTATCCTTGAAAAGAAGAGGATTGACTAATTATAAAAATTTTTCTTTATTATCCCCTTAAAAGGGTCGGCTTTAAACCACAATTTTTCGGTCAAAATGAATGAAGATCAATTCAGTAAAGTATTTTTCCTACTTTGGCCTTCTGAAATTGCTATAAATAGATGTAAAATTCATTAATATCCATCCAGCGAGCTAGAGAAATTTATAAAAAATCTTAGATTAGCACAGTGAATAATCTGATAGTTAAAGAAACATTTGCCCCTTTAGCTAAAGAAGTTAGAATTTTTTTGCTCTATTTATAGCAATTACCAAAAATCATACTACAAAAAAGAAATTGGAAATTTATACCTCAAAGGAGAATACTCAATTCTATTGCTTCCCTATTTCTATCATTGTTTACCTTCTTATTATTTCCTATTTCTTGAAATTTATTTGATTATTTTTGCTTTCTTTTCCTGTCAATATAAGGAGGTAAAAATTTGGTTTCCTCCTCCTCATAAATAGTATATTGCCAAGGAACATTAATATCATGAGTTGTACTTTTACCATTGTAAGAAGATCGACGTTGGGGTTGAGCTAATAAAATAATCATTCCGATTAAAATAATGCCACCACCAAGAAGTAAAATAGCTAAGACAATTCCTCCAATAAACCACAATATGCCTTTTTCTAAATAATTCGCAGAACTATTTGAAGAGCTTCTGCTATAATTATCCATCCCCTGCTGTAGACTCAAGCCAGAAATCAAACGTTCTTGTTGCTGGACTTGAATCAACAGTCGGTCATTTTGTAGTCTCAGTTGATCTTGTTGTAGTTTGAGTTGTTGTGTCTCTGCCCATTGTTGTTCTAACTGAGTTTTCAACTGTCGCATATCAAGTAATTGCTGCTGTAGTTGAGTTTTCAGTTGCTCATAAGCTGAACGTTGTTGTTCTGATTGATTTTTAATTTGTTGTTCCAACTTATAGTCCTTAAAGTCCGGAACTGAAGGGACTGAAATTGGTGGCGGTGGTAATGGTAGTGGCTGAGGAGAGACGGTTACTAAAGGAGAAGGATCTACTTTTGGAGAAGGGGAAAATGCGATTGAGGGAGAGGGAGATGGTTTTGGCGCTTCCGTCCGATAATCAGGAGAAGACTTGCCAAATACAATCCAACCCATGAGCAAGAGGACAATCAATATCCCCGTCAGAATACATCCTCCTATAAACGCTGCAGTCTGATTCATTATTTAATTTCACTTTATGGTTAAACCAGGACTATTTGACAAATCATATAGAGTATCTATTCCCTAATGCCGATTAATATCATAACCAAGCTTATGCAACAAACATCAAAAACATCACTACTGTCTTACATCAAGTCATTTTGTTTCAAATGTTTAACCTTCTGTTAAGAGTAGGATCTTTTGGGCATACTGCACTACTTTCTAGAAAAATTAATATAGAAATAAGGAAGTTAGAAGAAAAAATGCAAGGATGCTAGGAAATCTCAGGGTTATAGTAATCTTCAGATTTGACCTTTCCAACTTCATCTAGATCTTGATTTATACAACCTTGTTTTTGAGCATATTGACAAACACGAGCCCATAACTTTGCTTTAGTACCAGGTGGTCCAGAAGAAAACAACACTCGATCTCCACCTACTATTTTAACTAGACAGACTGGGCAAATTTCTTGCTGATTTTCTGACATTGTTAATTATTTACTGTTTAATCATAAATTGACTTATAAGTATATAACGCTTTTTATTCAATTTGGCAAATCTCATATCTAGTAGATGTAATATTTTAGGAGGAAGGCACATTGAGATTTTTCTGGAAAATCTCAAATTTCAAGTTATTCATTAAGTTGTTTATTGGTATATAGAATTTACATTTGAAATGTGAATAGAGAATTAAATCTTTAAATAAAACAACTATAAATAAATCAAATTACTTTAAAATATTTATGTTCTCAACAATTCAAAAATAAAGTCATACTAAATCCTGTTGATCTGGGAGCTTTATTGCTAATGAGAAGGTAGGATTTAATAGACTTATGCCAGTTCCCATGCATTAATGTTATACTTAGGTAATGCTTCAGTTATTAAGTAATCAACACAGGTAGAATAACCTTTTTGCTAATTTAAGCCAAGTTAATGTTAATTATTTTTATGTATGGGCGTTAACGATAGTTATGCGAAGCTAACGGCCGTTTGCTAAGGTAGAACTGCCGCTTTACATGTCGCGGAGCGTTAACGGAGTTGTGCGCTAGCAAAAGCCCCTACTCCTGTAGGGATGTTGCATGCAACGTCCCTACCTACTCCTCTACTACCCAGCTCGATAAAATGTAGAAAAGTTTTTGAGAAATGGTATTGTAGAAGGCCGACCAGTACCTTTTTATCAACATATCTTTTGATCAACATATTTGGTATAAAAAACAAAAAAAATTACCCTTTTTTCCTGATTTTGCCTATGTATTCTATACAAGCATTCTAATAATTTGCATAACATATATGAATTACATAAATAAAATCAATCATTTACTTAAACCATCTGTTAATCGCACTAATTTAGTTATCGATCTATTTGCTGGATGCGGTGGTTTATCTCTCGGTTTTGAAGCCCAGGGATTTCAAACTTATGGTTTTGAAATGGATGCTGATTGTTGTGCAACTTATAATCAAAATTTAAAAGATAATTGCGCTCAAATTACCCTAAATTCAGAAACAGAATTACCTCCTGGAAATGTAATAATTGGCGGTCCTCCCTGTCAACCTTTTAGTGTTGGAGGAAAGCAAAAAGGTTTGAAAGATTCGCGAGATGGTTTTCCTATTTTTATTAATGCAGTGGCAAGATTGAAGCCGGAAATTTGGTTATTTGAAAATGTAAGAGGATTACTTTATCGTAATAAATGGTATTTGGATGAAATTACTCAAGCACTTCAATCTTTGGGTTATATTATTGAGGTTAAATTGTTAAATGCTGTTGATTTTGGCGTGCCTCAAAATCGTCAACGAGTGATAGTTATTGGGCATAAAGGTGAGTTTAAATTTCCTCAAGTTTTAGACAAAAAAGTAACTGTTGGAGAAGCATTAGGAGAAATGGCATTCCACGCGCCTCCAGAGTCAAAATTTCTCACTCCAAATATGGATAAATATGTGGCAAAGTATGAAAAAGCTTCTAGTTGTAAACAACCTCGCGACTTATATTTAGATAAACCTGCTAGAACTTTAACTTGTCGAAATATTTCTGCTCCTACTGGTGATATGCACCGGATAAAATTGCCGGATGGGAGAAGAAGACGTTTGTTATTAAGGGAGGCAGCAAGATTACAAAGTTTTCCTGACTGGTTTGAATTTTTAGGAAAAGAAACCAGTTGTTTTAATCAGATTGGAAATGCAGTTCCTCCTTTATTTGCTTTTTATTTGGCAGGAAGTATTAGGAGTTATTTAGAATCTGGGAAAAGATTCTCACCAGAGGAAATTTCACAAAAAATTATTCCTGTACAATTATCATTACCTTTTTAAGCATTCAGCCGTCAGCTATCAGCTATCAGCTATCAGCTTCATTAGCTTAAATTGTATGGGTTAAAAACTAAAAACAAGTCTTTCTTGTGCTTCAATTTATGAGTGGAAAATGTAGTATAAGTTAAACGAGTTTTTACTTCATTCATTAAAAAGCTGTTTGCGTAGCATTCCGTAGGAAAAGCTGACTGCTAATAGCTTAATGCTTACTTACCTTTTTAAGAGATAAAAATGCCTCAAATTCCCCAATATCTTACTAAGTCAGATAAGTCTAAACAATTTCAAAAGTTAATCAATGAAGCTTTATATATTATTAGTAAGTTTGGTGTACCTCTTGAGGGGATGACTCAAAGACGATTGGAAAGAATGGCAATGGCTTTTTTAGCTGTAGCCAACGTTAAGAAAACTAACGAATGGGGAAAAATTGATAATTCTCATGCTTTAAGAACTAGGGAAATTATTAGGTACTGGAATAATTATTTTAATGAACAAATATCTGAAAGTTCTTATGACGATATTCGCCGGAAAGATTTAAAATTAATTGTTCTTGCAGGAATTATTATTCCTAGTGCTGCTAATCCAAATTCAGCTAGAAATGATGGTACAAGGTCTTTTGCTTTAAATCCTAATTTTGCAAATTTAATTAAAAATTTTGGTTCAGATAATTGGGAAGAAGAAGTAGAGATTTTTTTAGTAGATCGAGTCACTTTAGAACAACAACTTTCTAGTCAACGAGAAATAAGTTTAATTCCTGTTAATTTTCCTTCTGGTAAAGTCTTAAATTTTAGTCCTGGCAGACATAATGAATTACAGAAAGCAATTATTGAAAGGTTTTTACCTAGATATGGTTATGGTGCAGAAATTTTATATGTCGGCGATACAGCTAAGAAGTTTTTACATTTAGAAAAAAACAAGCTGAAAGAACTAAACTTTTTTGAATTATCTGATGGAGAATTACCCGACATAGTAGCTTATTCAGAACAGAAAAATTGGCTTTATTTGATAGAAGCTGTTCATAGTTCGGGCGTAATTTCTAATGTACGTTTATTAGAATTGAAAAAATTGACAGAAAAATGTAAGGCTGACATAATTTTTGTCACAGCTTTTCTAGACAATAATACTTTTCGCAAGTTTGCTGCCGATATTGCTTGGGAAACAGAAGTTTGGATTGCTGATGCACCAGACCATATAATTCATTTTGATGGTGAAAAATTTTTAGGTCCTTATTCTCAAATAACTAATACTTGAAAGACAATTATGAATGAAATTAACTGGCAATTATTCTGGATATTAATGATTTTGCATTGTGTTATTGGTACTGCTGCTGCTTTTGTGGCAAAAAGTAGAGGTAGGAATTTTAATATTTGGCTAGGTTGGGGTCTATTGGGAGGTACTATTGCTTTGGTAACTGCATTTTTGATGCCAGATAAAAATTTAGATTAAAAAGGAAATTAATGACTGGATATTTAAAGTAAATTTATCTAGGATGAGCTTGAGATGAAAGTTGGTAGATATTGCTCTTGGCTTACAGATAAAAATTTGTCTGCTTCTGAATAATTTTAATTTTTTTGGAGATGTAATGAGTGGGAGAAGTTAGAAAGCAATTTGCTGAAGTGATTATGATATTTAGCTAAAAAATTTAGTTGAATAAAAAATCATGTGCAGGGGCGAACAAACCCTTATAGTTTTTAGCATATCACAATTTTTGTGGAGATGCAACCGAAAATCCTTTGAGGCGCGATTTTTTTAGAGCTTAAGAGAATGAAAATATTTGTGGTTTTCCACGCTAGGAAGGAGGGATGAAAAGATTTGATGAGGGAAAAACAAGCATATATCTTTACTAAAGCTTAACAGGATGACAATTTCCAAAAATATCTACTTACCCCTAAATAGAGTAGATATTCTGGAAAATTATCTGACAAATTTGCGACTATCTATATATGGAAGTGAAATTTTTACCTGTGATGAAAACTGGTAAAAAGTCGAAGGAAGGTAAGAGGCGATCGCTCCACTTCAGAAAATATCTACTTACTTCTAGATAGAGGAGATATCTGGGAAAAATCTCTGACAAATTTTCCACTACCTATATATGGAAGTGAAATTTTCAAGTATCTATATATAGGAGTGAAATTTTTATCTATGAGGAAAACTGGCAAAAAGTCGAAGGAAGACAAGAGGCGATCGCTCAACTCCAACAAATATCTACTTACCTCTAGACAGACCAGACATTTGGTCAAATTATCTAACAAATTTTCCACTACCTATACCTGGAAGTAAAATTTTCATAGGCTCCGAAAACTGGTAAAAAGTCGAAGGGAGACAAGAGGTGGTCGCTCAACTTCAACAAATATCTAGTTACCTCTAGGCAGACCAGACAGTTGGTCAAATTATCTAACAAATTTGCCTACCTGGAAGTGAAATTTTCATCTGCTCCGAAAACTGGTAAAAAGTCGAAGGGAGACAAGAGGTGATCGCTCAATTTCAGAAAATATCTAGTTACCTCTAGGTAGACCAGATACCTGGGAAACTCTCTGACAAATTTTCCACTACCTATATATATAGTGAAATTTTCATCTGCTCCGAAAACTGGTAAAAAGTCGAAGGGAGACAAGAGGCGATCGCTCAATTTCAGAAAATATCTATTTACCTCTAGGCAGACCAGACATTTGGTCAAATTATCTGACAAATTTGCGATTACTTATATATGGAAGTGAAATTTTCATCGGTAGGGAGACAAGAGGCGATCGCTCAACTTCAGAAAATATCTGCTTACCTCTATAAACAGCAGATATCTTGGAAAAGTTTCTGACAAATTTGCGACCTATCTAGTATATAGAAGTGAAATTTTCACCTGTGAGAAAAACTGGCAAAAAGTGGAGGGAAGGCAAGAGGTAGTTGCTCAACTTCAGAAAATATCTACTTCCCTGTGAAAACAGCAAATATTTGGAAAAAGTCTCTAGCAAATTTTCCACTACCTATATATAGAAGTGAAATTTTCACCTGTGAGAAAAACGGGTAAAAAGTCGATGGGAAGTAAAAGGCAATCCCTCGACTTTTGAGAAAAATCTCTGACAAATTTTCAGCTACCTATATATAGAAGTGAAATTTTTATCTAACCTCTAGGTAAAGCAGATATTTGGGAAAATTTTTTGACAAATTTTCGACTACTTATATAAGAGTGAAATTTCCATTTCTTCAGAAAAATGACAAAAAGTCGAGAGAGAAGTAAGAGGCGATCGTTCGACTTCAGAAAATATCTACTTTCCTCTAGAGAGAGCAGATATTCTGGAAAAGTCTCTGAGAAATTTTCAGCTACCTAATATATAAGAGTGAAATTTTCAGATCTGAATAAAACTGGTAAAAGGTCGAGTAGAGGCAAGAGGCGATCGCTCGACTTCAGAAAATATCTATTTCCCTGTGGAAAGAGCAGATATCTGGGAAAGTTCTCTGGCAAATTTTCGGCTACCTATATAAGAATAAAATTTTCATATGTGAGGAAAACTGACAGAAAGTCTAAAAGACATAAGAAGCAGTTACTCAATTTCAGAAAATATCTACTTATCTCTAGGTAAAGCAAAAATTCTGTGAAAATCTCTGAAAAATTCAGAAAATATCTACTTGCTTCTAGATAGACCAGATATTCTGGAAAATTATCTGACAAATTTTCGGCTACCTATATATAAAAGTGAAATTTTCATCTCCTCAGAAAACTGGTAAAAAGTTAAGGGAAATTAAGAGGTGATCGCTCGACTTCAGAAAATATCTACTTCCCTGTGGAAAGAGAAAATATCTGGAAAAAGTATCTGAGAAATTTTCGGCTACCTACTTAGTTAAAAGTTATTTATTTTGTCAACTTTCATCTCCTCAGAAAACTGGTAAAAAGTTGAGGGGAAGTTAAGAGGCGATCGCTCTACTATCGATACTATAGACTCATTTACTTTCCTTCCTTCTTTCTTCTTCCTTCTTTCTTCTTTCTTTACTTCAGTCAATCTCAATTTTCCTCCACTTTGGGCGGATATTTTTCCAATACTTCTCGCAAATATTTCCCAGTATAAGACTTTAAATTCTCTGCCACATCTTCCGGTGTTCCACAAACAATTATTTCTCCTCCTTTATCTCCTCCTTCCGGTCCTAAATCTATTACCCAGTCAGCACAACGAATCACATCTAAATTATGCTCAATTACTACAATTGAATTTCCCTTATCTACCAATCTTTGCAAAATATTCAATAACTGATGAACGTCATAAAAAGATAAACCAGTTGTTGGTTCATCTATCAAATAAATAGTTTTTCCCGTTGCTCGCCGAGACAATTCGGAAGCTAATTTTACTCTTTGTGCTTCTCCGCCAGAAAGAGTCGGTGCAGACTGACCTAATTTGACATAACCTAACCCTACATCTACCAAAGTTTGTAATCGACTCGCCGCCCTCGGAATATTTTTAAATACTTCTAAACCTTCCTCCACAGTCATATCTAAAACATCAGCAATTGACTTATCTTTATACCTCACCTGTAAAGTTTCTCTGTTATATCTTGCACCCTTACAAACATCACATTGCACATAAACATCTGGTAGAAAATTCATTTCAATTACATTTACACCCTGTCCGCTACAAGCTTCACATCTTCCACCTTTAACATTAAAAGAAAATCTTCCCGGTTTATAACCTCTTGCCTTGGCTTCAATAGTTTCAGCAAAAATTCCTCGAATTACATCAAATACTCCTGTATAAGTTGCCGGATTTGAACGGGGAGTTCTACCAATAGGTGATTGGTCAATTACAATTGCCTTATCTATTGCTTTTAATCCTTTGATTTTTTCTAACTGTTTGGGAAAAGGAATTTTTCGACTCAGATGATTTTGCAAAGCTGGATAAAGTAATTCGTTAATTAAGGTAGATTTTCCCGAACCAGAAACTCCAGTAATACAGACCAATTTTCCCAAAGGAATTTCTACATCTATATTTTTGAGATTGTTTCTATGACAATTTTTCAGCAGTAGAGACTTTCCATTTCCCTCTCTTCTTTCTGCTGGAGTAGCAATAACTTTTTTGCCAGATAAATAAGCACCAGTTACCGACTCTTCAGTTGCTAATAATGTCTGAAAATCTCCCTGAGAAACTATCCGCCCTCCATGCACTCCTGCTCCCGGACCAATATCAATAATATGGTCGGCTACTCTAATAGTTTCTTCGTCATGTTCCACGACTATTAAAGTATTTCCTAAATCTCGAAGTTTGGTTAAAGTCTGCAAAAGACGACTATTATCTCTCTGATGTAAACCAATACTTGGTTCGTCTAAAACATAGAGAACTCCTGTTAAACCAGAACCAATTTGTGTTGCTAATCTAATTCTTTGAGCTTCTCCCCCAGAAAGTGTCATTGTTGCTCGGTCTAATGTTAGATAATCTAAGCCAACATCCAACAGAAATTGTAATCTTGCCCGAATTTCTCTCAATACTAATTCGGCAATTTTTGCTTGCCGTTCGCTCAGTTGTAAATTATTGATTTTCTCCAAACATTCCCGAATCGAAACTTCTGTAAAATCTGTAATTCTGTATTGCCCGACCTCTACCGAAAGTGCTTCTGGTTTTAATCTTTTACCTTGGCAAGTTTCGCAGGTTTGGTTAACTAAATATTGTTCTAATTTTTGTTTTACTAAATCCGAACCAGTTTCCTTATATTGCTTTTCCAATATCGGGATAACTCCAGGATAGTAACGATAATCTCCTTCTCCATTTTTCGTTTCTATCCAGATAGGTTCGTCGCTACCTTCAAGTACCAACTTTTGCTCTTTTTTGCTCAATTTATTCCAGGGAGTTTCTATCTCAAAATCATAAGCTTCAGCCAAACTATAAAGCAGAGAAAAATAATAGGGATTTTCCTTATTCGACCAAGGAGCGATCGCTGAATATAAGGGTGCATTAGGGTCGGGTACGATTAAGTCCGGGGAAAATTGCTTCAGGCTACCCAAACCGTGACAAGTCGGACAAGCACCGTAGGGAGAGTTGAAGGAAAATAAGCGAGGTGAGAGTTCTTCCATCACTGCTCCATGTTCCGGACAGGCAAAATTTTCCGAAAATACTATTTGAGTATGAGATTTTTCTATTTCTGTATCTAGTTCCTGATTGGAATTCTGCGAATTATTAGCAGATTTAGAATTAGCTGAAGTTGCTATTTTTGCCGAGGTTAGGTTATACTTATTAAAACTCTGCACTGCACCTACCTCTGCTGATGTATCATTTACTACGTCAATCAAAGCAATTCCAGTAGATTGACGTAGACAAGTACTAAGAGAATCTGCTAAACGTTCCTCTATACCAGTTTTTTTAATCAGTCGATCAATAACAACCTCTATCGTGTGTGTATGATTTTTATCTAAATTGATGTTTTCAGCAATTTCTACAACCTCTCCATCAACCCTCAAACGAACAAATCCTTGAGCGGCTAAACTAGACAAAAGTTTCTTATGAGTCCCCTTTTTGCCTCGAACCACGGGAGCTAAGATATGAAATTTAGTGCGGTCTGGCAGAGCCATAATTCTGTCACACATTTCATCTATAGTCTGTGGGGCAATATTATGATGGCAGATGGGACAATGAGGTTCTCCTGCTCGGCCAAATAGTAATCTGAGATAGTCGTAAATTTCCGTGACGGTACCAACGGTGGAGCGAGGATTATGAGATGTAGATTTTTGGTCGATGGAAATGGCAGGGCTTAATCCTTCGATGGAGTCTACGTCTGGTTTGTCGAGTTGTCCGAGAAATTGTCGGGCATAAGCACTGAGAGATTCCACATAACGACGTTGCCCTTCGGCGAAAATTGTGTCGAAGGCTAGGGAGGATTTGCCAGAGCCAGAAACTCCTGTGAAGATAATTAGGCGATCGCGTGGTAATTCGAGGTCGATATTTTTGAGGTTATGTTGTCTAGCACCTCGGATGCGGATGGTCATTTCAGTTATCAGTTATCAGTTATCAGTTATCAGTTATCAATTATCGGTGAACTGTTAAATTTTTTCCCACCATCAAATCTTTCCATCCATTCCTCCCCAGTGGAAAATTACCAAAAGTTTCATTCTGTGAAGCTCCGGAAAAATTAGTCGCCTCAAAGGATTTTCCGGAATCTTCCCCAGGAGCAATGGCAGAATCTTTTCATCTTGTGAAGCACTCATAAATATATGCTTGTTGTTCTCAAAATCTTTCCATCCCCAGTGGAAAATTACCAAAAATTTCATTCTGTGAAGCTCCGGAAAAATTAGTAGCCTCAAAGGATTTTCCGGAATCTTCTCCAGGAGCAATGGCAGAATTTTTTCATTCTGTGAAGCACCTACCTATAAATATATGCTTGTTGTTCTCAAATCTTTCCATCCATTCCTCCTAGCGTGAAAAATTACCAATATTTTCATCTTGCGAAGCTCCGGAAAAATTAGTAGCCTCAAAGGATTTTCCGGAATCTTCCCCAGGAGCAATGGCAGAATCTTTTCATTCTGTGAAGCACCTACCTATAAATATATGCTTGTTGTTCTCAAAATCTTTCCATCTATTCCTCCTAGCGTGAAAAACCACCAATATTTTCATTCTCTAAAGCTCCTGAGAAAAATTCGCGCGTCAAAGGATTTTTGGTTGCATCCTGATAAAAATTTTGATATCATAAAAACCGTTGGGGGTAGTTCGCCCATACGCATGACTTTTTATTCAACTAAAAATAGTATAGCTTCTCAGCGATAGAACTCAATTCCGCTTTCCTATGGAATGCTACTCTCAAAAACTTGTGTACCATGTCAGTCCAACTGCTAAAACGACAATTCACCGTCAAAGAATATAACAAAATGCCTGAAGTAGGCATCCTGAAAGAAGATGAGCGAGTAGAACTAATAAGAGGAGAAATTCTCAAAATGTCCCCAGTAGGTCGTCACCATGCAGCTTGTGTGAATCGTTTAAATAGATTATTTTCTCAAAAGTTAGGTGATCGAGTTTTAGTGAGCGTTCAAAACCCGGTTGAATTAGATGATTATTCTGAACCAGAACCAGATATTGCTTTGTTGGAGATAAAAGCAGATTTTTACGAGTCAGGACATCCCCAGTCTCAGGATTTATTTTTGATAGTTGAAGTGGCAGATAGTACGATTAAATTCGACCGTGAAGTTAAAGTTCCTCTTTATGCTGAAAATAATGTAATTGAGGTTTGGTTGGTAGATATTAATGAGGAATGTTTGGAGGTGTATCGACAACCTATTGGTAGTGGTTATAAGCAAGTACAAAAGTTAGAGCGTGGTGAAAATTTGTCTGTTCAACAGTTTCCAGATATTAATATTCAAGTAGATGAAATATTGGGATAAAATTTAATGAATAATGAATAATGAATAATTAACAATTGCCTCTTATTATAAAGAACAGAAAGGGATTTGAAAATTTGCTTTTGTAGTAAGTAAAATTTAGTTCTGAATAACCAAGCTTTTATGAAAAACTAAAAGTAATAGCTGATAGCTCACGGCTGAATGCTTACGATGCTTTATATCTTAATTTTTCGGTAAAACATAAATAATAAACACTAACTGGCTAATAATTATCAAAAGCTTTATTCGGTTTTTGTTAATGATTGAATATGTGATTTACCAAATCTTGAATAATACTTGCCCTATAATTTCTTTTTTATGAATTAAGTCTCCGATTAGCTGGTTCTTTTTGTCTGGATGTTTGCCTAAAACTAGATAATAATTTTCTGGTACTTCTATTTTCATTTTGTCGTAATCTTGAGTCGGTAATTTCAGTTATCAGTTATCAGTATCTCCGGATTAAATATCTTGCTTAAAATACTGAAGTTTATTTTTTTCATCCCCTCAAAATGAGAGACGTGATACTTTGTTTTTCGTTCAAAATATTCTTATTCATCACCGCAAAAATCTATTAGATTTCCTCTTTCTAAGTTACGCTATTTGTAAGTAAATTATATTGCTGAAAAACTAGTTGTTTATTTGTATGGCTGAAGTAAATATTTTGGTTGTTGGAGTAATACTGTTTCAGGGAAGTTAAAAGTCAAAAGTAAGATTTTATATGCTCAAAACTTTTCGCAGCGACATGAAAGGCGCTACAGTAATTTCAGAAAATTATTTTACATCCTAAAGTTTAAAACTATTAACGAAAAAAATAATAATTCTTAGCTAGGAATTTTTGTCTGACTGAGGAGATAAAAAAAGTCATCTGGTATAGCTAACAAAATGTTTACGCAGAGAATCATGGATAAAGCGATAACGACCTCCAACTTGTTGAATTAATTTTCTTTGGGCAGCATATTTCAGAAATCTGGCATAGTTCCAGGGAATTAATCCATTTTGCCAGAGAATTAGTCTCAAGCTGAAGTGTTGAATACATGGTAGACCGCCAGTTGATAACCCTGTTATAAATCCCAAAGTTAAGCCATATATAAGTAAATTTTGCTTAAATCCAAACAATATATCATCTTTTATAGAGTAGAGAATTAATAAAAAGAATGGGATAGCTATTACGGATGTAAACAAAGAATTTTTGAGTGATTCTCTAATCCCCTGGTTAGGAGTTTCTATTGATTTTATTTCTGTATTTAGGTTGTAAACCAGAGCAAAAACCACCCAGAAATTAGTACTCAACAAACATAGAAGTAAAACTCCATAAAAAACTCCATAAAAAACACCGAAATTCTTCCACAAAATGATTCCAAAAATCGTTCCAAAAATTTCTCCAAAAATTATCGAATACATGAGCGCAGTATAATCCTCACGCATCTGATCGTTTTCTTGCATAAGTAATTTTTTAATGTTTTTCCAAGAAAAATCTAATGGTTTTTGTGGTTTAATATTTTTAGTTGTTTCTACTTGCATTAAAAATAATCCTAAAATTAACCCAAAAAACAACCCTAGTTTTAGTCCAAATAATATCCCTAAAAAGAGACTTAAAAACAGCCAAAAAGTTAGCCCAAAAATCAAACCATAAATTAGTACAGAAATCAGAATATATAACCACTCTTGTCCAGAGAATAACAAACTAGGCTGCATATTTTCAATCATAAACTCTGTTTGTTTTTCAGCCTCTAACTGCCATGCTAAAAAAATTAACCAATACATGGTTTGCTCTGGAGAATAGAACAACTTTTCACGTTCTTCCACATCAGTAGGCTCTCGTTGTAAACATTCTTCAATATAAGCTGCAAATAATTGTTCTTTATTATAAATAGGCTCTCCTTGATAAGCAGTAACCATAATATTTAACAACAAAGGAATTTTTGCTAACTCCCACATTTGAGAATTATTTTGAATCACCTCCCGCAAATCAACCTTACCCAAACTTTGTAAATAACGATAAATTTCCCCTGGTGTAGGAGACTGCAAACAATAAGCACCATTCAACTTTTTCAACCTAACATTTCCCTGTTTATATTCCTCATCCCGACAACAAACAACCAAACAAGTCCCAATATTCTCCCTGGTAAAATCATTAATTTTCTCAATACAAAGTTGCTGCCGGGCTATACCTAATTCATCCAAACCATCCAACAACGGCAGAATTTTCCTCTGAGTTAATAAACTTCTACTAAGTCGGCGATCGCTCATCCCATAAAAATCTTTTAAATACTGAATCAACCAATCTCCAATAGATAATTTATCCTCTTGCCAATTAGATAATTCAAAAATCATAGGAACAGGAGCATCAACATTATTTTCCGCCTCCTCAATTAACTCTTTTGCCAACCTCAATAAAGTAGTAGTTTTTCCCGCCCCAGGTTTACCCAAAATTAATAACTTACCATCTACATCCTGCCGATAAAAAACATCAATAATCTTAGTTTCAGGAGGTAGAGAAATTATCTTTTTTCTCTCAAATCTACCAACAGCTTCCTTCCGGGAAAACATCGGTAATTCTAAATATTGATTTATCAATAATTGATTTTGCTGTAGAGAATCTTCCAGTCGTTTAACAACTTCAACCTTAATTCCTTTCAGAAGTTTTGACCTAACTTTTGCCTCCCGGTCTTCCGGACGAAAAAATTTCAGAAAGCCTTGAAGAAAATCAGCAAAATTGACATTAATATATGTACCTTCATTGATAAAACCTGCAGCTTTAGCTTTATCTTTAACTTCCCTAATATTTTGACAACCAGTTCCAGTTAGACCTCTTTGGTCTAACTTATCTTTATTTCCCATAACCCATAATTTAGTTAAAATTTACCCCGCCCAAACTAACCAAAAAGTATAGTTAACTGAGCAGCTAACTATACCTTCCATCATTAACAAATACCTGAAAAACTTATTTATAGCAGTTACCAAGGTTGTTAGGACATTCTCAAACTCTCAAATTTATTCACAGCAAGAGTTTAACCTTCTAACTTCTGACTTCTGACTTCTGACTTCAGCTACCTTCCTGCCATCCTTTTATAGCACTAACAACAAAAGCACCTACAGGATTATCTAAAACTTTTTCAAAAGCTCCCAACAAACCAGCACTACCAGCACTAATTAATTTCTGTTTCAAAGTAGGGTCACTTTCTATCTTTTTAATAGCTTCCGTCGCCATAATCATTTGTTCGGTAGTGGTATTAGTAGGATAGCTCTTGGAAAGCTGTTGCAAAATTTGTTGAATCTGTGCCACTGCCTCAGCTAAATTTTGCTCTTTAGCTTCATAAATTACCCCTGCAACTTTAGCATCGCCTTTAACTGTATCAATGCTTTGATGGCCTATTCCAACTAAGTCTTTTTGGTTGTAAGT
This sequence comes from Okeania sp. SIO2B3, assembly GCF_010672525.1. Classification (GTDB taxonomy): domain Bacteria; phylum Cyanobacteriota; class Cyanobacteriia; order Cyanobacteriales; family Microcoleaceae; genus Okeania. The sequence goes on from NZ_JAAHGH010000003.1 coordinate 79,092, forward strand.
ATTTCCGCTTGATTCCATAGGTATTTATTAGATTAATTATTTATATTTACAATTCTCCACTGATTTTTTCTAGCTGGAAATTAGCTATCAGGAGACTATCAACATTCAGAGCTGAGGGTAGATATTTAGTCTGGCAAATAAAATAAATGATGTGGCTTTTCTTGAGGAGCGATCGCCTCAATCTTGCCTAGCAATATCCCTCCCTATTCTCCCCAAAATTTTCACTCCACGAAATTCACTCATTTTCTCGCCGAAAAATAAAAATACCGCCAAATTTTTCAATTCATTCAATTAATCTCTTTTCCATAATTTCCATCTATCACCCCTAACCACAAAAAAAGTCATCCTGATAAGCTCCTGAAAAAAATTGGCGCTCGGAAGGATTTCTCATTGCATCCTCAAAAAAATTTTGATACTATTAACTTAGTGGGGGTTGTTCGCCCCTGCGCATGACTTTTTATTCAACTAAGAAAAGTCAGGTTAGGATATTAAGAGATTGTAGCGATCGCGAAGCGTGGCATCAGCCGTATCGCTAAAAGCAAATAAAACCCCTAGAAAGAGCAGAAGATATACACTCACTTAAAACCACCAGAAAAATCATTCTGTGAAGCACACTAAAAAACAACCACATCTTTGTTTTCTAGCGATCGCCTCAACCTTGCCAAGGAATATCGCTTCCTACTCTTTCCACAATTTCCACTCCACAAAATTAACTCATTTTCTCAGCCATCAAAAATCAAATAAATATCACCACCAAATCTTTCTATTCATCAAATAAATATCATTTCGATGATTCCCACCTATAACTCCTCACAAAAAATCATCTTGTGAAGCTCCTGAAAAAAAACGGCGCGCGGAAGGATTTCTCATTGCATCCTCAAAAAAATTGTGATACTATTAACTTAGTAGGAGTTGTTCGCCCCTACGCATGACTTTTTATTCAACTAAAAAGGTAAGGTATAGGGTATTAAGAGATAGTAGCGATCACCAAGCGTGGCATCAGCCGTATCTCTAAAAGCAAATAAAACCCCTAGAAAGAGCAGAAGGTATACACTCACTTAAAACCACCAGAAAATCATTCTATGAAGCACACTAAAAAACAACCACATCTTTGTTTTGTAGCGATCGCCTCAACCTTGCCGAGAAATATCGCTCCCTACTCTTCCCACAATTTCAACTCCACAAAATTAACTTATTTTCTCAGCCATCAAAAATCAAATAAATATAACCACCAAATTTCTCAAATTATCAAATTAATATCATTTCCATGATTCCCATTTATCACCCCTCACCACAAAAAACATCATTCTGTGAAGCTTCTAAAAAAACGGCAGAAATTCCCATTGCATCCCCAAAAAAATTTTGATACTATTAACTTATTAGGAGTTGTTCGCCCCTATACATGACTTTTTATTCAACTAAAAATCCAGTCCTTAAATATTGGATAAACTAATCAGATTTTAGAAATTAACCATTACTAAGCAATTGAAGCGATCGCCCCTTCATACCTGCGATTAATTTCCGGCCAATTAACAACATTCCACCAAGCCTTCAAATAATCACCACGACGATTTTGATAGTTCAAATAGTAAGCATGTTCCCAAACATCATTACCCATAATCGGATAATCCCCTTGGAAAAAAGGACTATCTTGATTAGGAGTGCTTGTTACCTTTAACTTTCCATCTTTACCCAAAACCAGCCAAGCCCAACCACTACCAAAACGACTACCGCCAGCAGCATTAAACTTTTCCTTAAAACTATCAAAATCACCAAAACTTTCTTGAATAGCTGAGGCTATTTTTCCATCAGGTTCACCCCCACCATTAGGAGTCATAATTTCCCAGAACATCTTATGATTAACATAACCACCACCATTGTTTTGTACAGCAGTACGAATATCCTCCGGTAAAGTATTCAAATTACGCAATAAATCTTCTGCATTCTTGTCCTTAAGTTCAGGATACTTAGCGATCGCTCCATTCAAATTTTGAATATAACCAGCATAATGTTTATCATGGTGAAACTGCATAGTTTCTTGATCAATATAAGGTTCCAAAGCATCATATCCATAAGGTAGAGGTGTTAATTGAAAAACCCCAGAATTTTCTACTAATTTAGTATCATTTACTGAAGTAGAAGGAGTTACAGATGAAGAAGAATTATCTCCCGATCCTTGGCAAGCACCTAGAGTAATAAACCCTAAAGTGGCACTGGTTAAGATTAGGAAATTGCGCCGATTAATATTCATTATTAGTTTTTCAGAAAAATAGTTTACAGAAAATATATTAACAACTATGACAGCTAATTGGGAGTAGAGGAGTGAGGGACTGGGAAGTAGGGGAGTAGGGGAGTGAGGGAGTGGGGGAGTAGGGGAGAATTTAATAATTGATAATGAATAATTGATAATTACCTCTTCCTAAAAGGAAAATTTTTTCTTGTTCCTCCTTTAAAGGAGAAGTTTTAAACCTTAATTATTTGGTAAACATAAGAATAATTAGGGTTTGCTGAAAAAGTCTTTTTTAAGGAGTAGGGGAGCGGGGGAGTAGGGGAGTAGGGGAGTATGGTAGAGACGTTGCATGCAACGTCCGTACGGGAGAATTTTTTTGCCCAACTATGCGCTAAAAATGCGCTCCATGCATGAGCATGAAGAGCTGAAAACCATGTACTTTTTAAATACCTAAAAAGGCTAAAAACTTTATCTGGTAATTATTTAAGATTTAATCAGCAAACCCTAATTAGGGTGAATTTCAATTTCGAATAAAGCCAAAAATTTATCCTTTTAGGCAACAGCTAATCTAGCAACAGGGAACAGGCAACAGGGAATAGGGAATATATAGAAAAAAAGTATTTTTGCAAAATATGAGATGCACCCAATAATTAACATGATTTTTGTGAATAGACTAACTAAAATGATATTACTCCTTACAAATAAATTCGGCTTTTTTTTATTAAAAAATATCATGTCTATCGGGAGGTATTTGTGTAAATTCAAGGGTGAATATTTACAGGAAATTTAGGTTTTTTCTGCTCATCAGGCGAAATATTTTTGGAGAGTTACTCAAATCCCCTACTTCCCCTCCACGGTCGGGGTTAGGGGTGGGTTAAATTCTGACTTCTGACTTCTGATTTCTGACTTCGTTAACCCAGTTCATCAGTGATTAAACGCCTCAGAATTTCTGTAACTTCGGTTGCCATCCGAGCATCTATTTCTACTGCTTCTTTGTCAAAATCTCCTAAAGCTTTTGCTCCTCGCAAAGTCATCGCAATAGACCTAACTTTTTGCTGATATTCAAACTGTGTAAAACAAGTATAAGTAAGTTCTGTACGTTTGCGACTGCTACTATATCCAAAACCTAATTTAGATAGAATAACAGGATATTTAATACTATTTTGAATCCCCAATTTTTCCAGAGCTACATCAACATAACGGGCAGTATCTTTACCAGCATTACGAATAAAAGGTTGCAAATTTTCCCCAGACATTCCTGGCAGTTTTGCCGACTCTGGTAAATGATAATAGCAACCAACCATTGACATAATTCTAGTTAAATCATAAGTAGCGACAGTATTTTCTCCAGGTTGTTCTGCTCGCTTTTTACTTTCTGATACTGCACTTAATAAAACCCGATTTTCTTGTGTTATTTGGGGAGAAAAAATAAACGGTTCTTCACCATATAAACCTTGAAATTCTGTATGATTATTACCTGTCATTTCCTTTAGCCATGATTCTAAATCTACATAATTTTGAAAACATTTAAACATTGCAGCTAAAGCATTTGAACTACCAATTTTTTCTCCATAAGTAAAAATATCTTCCACAACTTCATTAAAGTCTAAATTTTTTCCATCTCCGCAGATTTTGCATTTATTAATATCGCTATTAATAGAACAAATAACATTTAAAACTGCGATAATTTTAGTAGAACTCCAATATTGACATTTATCCAAAGAATTTCTACCTAACCAACGAGATTTAAACGGTCCGCCAGCAGTACCAGCTAGACAAATACAAGCCTCTTTAATATCAGGATGAATAAAACTAAGAGCCTGTTCATCAATATCAGGAAGTTCGCCAACATTGGGGAAAATTTTTGCTCCAGGGATTGCTAAATTAGACAGTCTAGTTAAATGTTCTGGATAATTTTCTACCTGGTTTTGATAGGGAGAATTTTTAATGCCTTTATCCAGAAAAGCTAGTTTATAACTGTTAAAACCAGCCTCAGCTTTTAAGAAGTCGTTATATACTTTTTCTCGGTCAATTGCTAGTAGTAGAGTAAATGCTTCTTTTTGACCAAAAGAGGCAAAAAGCTCTACCACTATATTGATAATTTTATCGTTGATATCTTCCATAATTTGAGTTGGTAAAAATACAAATACATCGATCAAAGAGTTATTTTTTTTGCTACTACTATTATATTTGTTAATCTTGATGATTCATATGTAATTTCATCTTAATTTTGTATTAGTTAAAAATCTATAGCTAACTAGAAACTTTAAATCATAAAGTAAGCATTCAGCTATTAGCAGTCAGCTATTCCTTTGAAATACTAGGTAAACAGCAATTAATAATAGACATCTGGCGGTCATCAAAAATCAAATCAATTATCGCGAAAAATCATCAATTCTTTCCCTCTACTCTGTAGGGAGGTTGCATGCAACCTCCCTACTCCCTATTTTCTGGAGAGGTCTAATGAATTATTACTTCTAAAGTGGGATAAGGAAACTTTGGCAATAACTTTTTGTTCTTTCTCAATTCCTTAATGATAGGTTTAATTACTGGTGGCTAATTATTGGATAATTATTACCATTAGTAGATTATAACAGGTAAAAAAACAAACTTAATATAATTTTGGTGTTGCACAGTGACAAATGATTTGATATTTTTGATGAACAGTATTTTGGATTTGAGAATTGCTATAATGATCAATCTGAGTTTTTTTTACTCAAAGTATAAACTAATTTTTAGCAATATCATTATATCATGTACAACCCCATAATTTTAGAGTCAAAAAAGCATTATTCAATACCTGAAATTAATTAAAAATCATATTCTATTTTTGAGATAATTTTTAAGATAAAATATCTCAAGTGCTTATTTGACAGTAAAAATCAGCTATTTTCACTATTAAGCGATCGCTACTCATTAGCTAGAGTACTAAAAAACTATATTGCAAGTCATACTAACTTTTCCCCATAACTTTTATTCGTATTGTAAACCAATTAGGGTTTGCGTATGGAAAGTCTTTTAGTAGAGGTAGGAGACAGGAGACAACCCACCCCTCGCCCCTCCCCCTCCCAACCCACCCCTAACCCCTCCCAGGAGGGGAAGAAAGGAGAAATGGGAATTTACCGAATTATTAATTATTAATTATTAATAATTAAATAATTATGGTTTAAAGCCTCCCCTTTTAAGGGGAAAAATGCGGTTGAGGGATGGCGAGGTCCCCTCGCCATATCCAATCAACCAAGAGAAGAAATAATATCTCCTTATATTCAATTACGTAACGGTTTTAACCAGAGGTAATTATCAATTATCCATTATCAATTATCAATTAATGAAAGGAGGTAAGAGCGGGCGTTTTTTCCCTTAATTTTTCGGCCCAAATCTTGACCAAAATCCGCTCCTAATTGAATAATTACCACTTAAAACCTCGAACTTTTTGATACTTAAAAAGGCACTTACCTTTATCTATAAAGACTTTTAGATTTAATCAGCAGAGCAATAATTAAAACAACAAAATCATTGAGATGATCAAAAAAGACATACTCATGAACTTAGTTGATCGCTCATTATTTTGACTTACCGAAAAATTGTGGTTTAAAGCCTCCCCTTTTAAGGGGATAATAAATAAAAATCTTCATGATTAGTCAATCCTCTTTTTTTCAAGGAGAGGTAATTATTAATTATTCATTATTAATTATTCATTATTAATTATTGAAAGCACTTTTTAGGAAGAGTGAGGTACAGTTTTAAAATTAATCTTTTTTCCCCTACTCCCTATTCCCTACTCCCTACTCCCTAAAGTCCTCAAATTTTGTACCCGATCAACTCCAACACTGCTGTAATTTATAGCCATTCGTTCAGAATTTGTGAAAAATTTGAGAATAGTTAATATTAACTAAAAAAAAATCAAATCCTGACATTACCTCACAAATATCACTTCTAGTCAGATTCAAAATGTTACAACTGAAATAGGATTACTATATAGATTTTACAAAACTTTAAACGATGTTCAACGTAACAAAGATTTCCTCTTTACCCAAGCTCAAGTCCACATTACCAACAGGATTCGTATTTGGAGCTGCAATGGTAGTAGCGATCGCCAGTGCAACTGCAATTTATCAACTCAATCATATAACAGAAAAGAGTAGTAATGCCAGACTACTCTTAACTCAATTAAAAGAGCAAGTTAGCCGACTTAATTCTCTAGAATGGGAAGGTATTTCCAAAGGTGAAATAGATCAAAACTTAACTGAAGAACTTGCTGAAAATAAAGAAAATACCGATGCAATTATTCAAGGAATTCAAGAACTTGAAGAACAGGACTATCTGAAAAATCTTTGGGAGCTATATACCAGTTATCAAGCCAAAATGGAAAGCTCCCTGGAGCTAATTGCTCAGAGAAAAATTCAGGAAGCAATAGAGATTAATGCCAATGAAATTGATGAAATTTATGATGAGCTATACGATGAAATTCAAACCTTAGAAAAAGGCTATATAGAACAGCATCAGCAAACCAGAAAACTTGCGGATCTTGGAACCACCTTTACCTTAATTATGGCAGCCCTTGTGATTGGTATTTTATCCTACATATTTAGTAAAAGATTGTTGAACAAAAATCAGGAATTAAAAGTTGCCTTAATCAATCTTCAACAAGCACAAAATCAATTAATCCAACGAGAAAAAATGGCCGCGTTAGGACAACTAATTGCCGGAATTGCCCATGAAATCAATAACCCCCTCGGCGCAATTCAAGCCTCAGCAAACAACACCGATAAAGCTTTAAAAGAATTCCTTGATGAACTCCCCCATTTAGATCAATTTCTCAGTAGCCAAGAACAAAACCATCTTTTTCAACTCATCAATTGCGTACTCAAAAACAAACCTTCTATTGCCTCTCAAGAAACTCGCGCCCTCAAGCGTAGAATTACAGCTCAACTTCGAGAAAATGACATTAAAAATGCTCGATATATAGCAGACCTCCTAGCAGACATGGGAGTTCCGGAAACCCCCGAGCTGTGGCTACCCATACTCAAGAGCGAACGGGGAGAATGGGCCACAGAATTGGCCTATAACTTAGCCTCCTCCTGTACAAACAATCAGATTATCCTCCGTGCCGTGGAACGCTGCTCCAAAACCATTTTTGCTCTCAAAAGCTACGCTCGTTTTCAGCCTTCTGGAAAGAAGCAGTTGGTCAAAGTAGTTAATGGCCTAGAAACAGTATTAGAAATTTATCATAATCAACTCAAACGTAATATCCATGTAATTCGAGACTATGAGGAAATTCCTGATATCTGGGGATATACCGACGAACTGATTCAGGTGTGGACAAACCTAGTCCACAATGCCATTCAAGCCATGGAATCAGGAGGGACACTAACAATTGTCACTCGTAAACAGGAAAATGGCATTCAGGTGAGTATTCAGGACACCGGGTTGGGAATACCGCCAGAAGTACAGTCCAAAATATTTGATGCCTTTTTCACCACCAAGTCAGCAGGTGAGGGAAGTGGTTTGGGACTCCACATTTGTCAGAAAATAATTAACAAACATCAAGGAAAGATTACAGTGGACAGTAAACCAGGATATACATTATTCTGTATAGAGTTGCCTATTGGTTCTTCTTAAATTTTAAAATTTTTTATTTGTGGAGATTGAGTTAATCAAAGAATCACAATATAACTGAGAATTACCAATTTTTTCTGCATAATTAATAATATCTTCCACAACTTCATTAAAATCTAAATTTTCCCCACCACTTCAAATTTTGCAACTATTAATATTGCCATAAAAATATTAAATTGGTTGTGGAAAAATCATCATACACCAAAAAATTATAACTGAACATAGAATTACTATATCATTGCCATTCAAGCCATGGAATCTGGAGGGACACTAACCATTGCCACTCAGAAACAGGAAAATGGCATTCAGGTGAGTATTCAGGACACCGGGTTGGGAATACCGCCAGAAGTGGAGTCCAAAATATTTGATGCCTTTTTCACCACCAAGTCAGCAGGTGAGGGAAGTGGTTTGGAACTCCACATTTGTCAGAAAATAATTAACAAACATCAAGGAAAGATTACAGTGGACAGTAAACCAGGATATACATTATTCTGTATACAGTTACCTATTAGTTCTCCTTAACTTTTTAATCTGTGGAGCAAGATTAAAGTATGTGTGATACAGCCATTCTCTGTGTAGATGATGAAATGCCTATTCTCAAGGTTCTCAAGGAACAACTACAACGTTGCTTCGGCAATAAGTATATTTATGAGGTTGCTCAAAGTGCTGAAGAAGCATGGGTTGTAATTGATGAGTTAGAAGAGGAAGACATTAAAATTCTGGCCATTGTTTCTGATTGGCTGATGCCTAATGTCAAAGGTGATGTATTTTTAACCCAGGTACATCAACGTTTTCCAAACGTAGTTACCGTGATGCTGACCGGACAAGCTGACGAAGCCGCCATTGAGCGAGCTAGAGAACAAGCCAACCTTTATGCTTGCATCCATAAACCCTGGACAGAAGAACAATTGCAGCAAATTATTAGTAAAGCTTTAAATCGCTAAGCTGTTCAGCATTTAGTTTTGAAATGAGAATAGCATATTTAACAAAGGGTGTCGGGCCTTTAAAATAAAAATTAAAACCCACTACAGCTTTAGAAAATGAAAGCAGCAATTATTTGTGTTGACGATGAGTGGACAATACTTACAACTTTGGGACAACAACTCAAGCGCTATTTTGGTAAAAACTATGAAATTGAGTTAGCCAATAGTGGTGCAGAAGCACTTTCACTCTGTGCAGAATTGACAGCAGAAGGTTTAGAAATTCCTCTAGTGATTTCCGATCAACGGATGCAAGGAATGGAAGGGGATACATTGTTGATTCAACTCCACAACCTTTATCCCAAAATGTTAAAAATCATGCTGACTGGGCAAGCTGATGCTGATTCAGTAGGGAATGTTGTCAATGCTGCCGCTTTATACCGCTATATCCGTAAACCTTGGGATGAAACGGATTTAATTCTCACAGTTGCTGAAGCCTTGCGAAGCTTTGAGCAAGAACAACAACTTGCTTATCAAAATACGCTACTCAAGGAAATTAATGCCAAGTTAGAAAGCTCTTTATCATTACTATTAGCGAGTTTAGAAGCAACAATTGATGGAGTTCTGGTTTTGGACTTTGCCGGAAAAGTGGTCAGTTTTAATCAAAAGTTTGCTGCAATTTGGAATTTGCCTGCCTCAACCTCAACGGATGATAGCCAAAAGTTAGTTGATTTGATTTTAGAACCATTAATAGAAGCAGATGCGATCGCCTTTCAAGCATTACTTATGGAAGAGAATATCAAAAAACGGGATTTATTAAGATTAAAAAATGGTAATGTGATTGAGTATTATTTACAGCCTCAACAGTTGGCAGGTAAAATTGTCGGGCAGGTATGGAGTTTCCGAGATGTAACTCAAGAAAAGCGAACAGAAGAAACCTTTAAACATCAAGCATTGCATGATCCTCTCACTAACCTCCCGAATCGAGCTTTATTCGATCAGAAACTTTCCGAAGCCCTAACCTATGCAGCTTATCACTCAGAAACCATGGCAATGATGTTTCTTGATTTAGATCGGTTTAAGGAAGTTAATGATACATTCGGTCACTCAGTAGGAGACCTATTGTTACAGGGTGTTATTAAGCGTCTTGTCAGCTGTCTCAGGGAAGTTGATTTGATCGCGCGTTGGGGAGGAGATGAATTTGCGATCGTCTTGCCCCAAATTCGCTCTCGAAAGGATGCCGGAGAGATTGCTCATAGATTAGTTACAGCTCTGCAACCCGAATTTATTCTGGAAGGCCATCGTATTCATGCCACAGTTAGCATTGGAATAGCAGTGTATCCTGATGATGGTTTAGATAGTGGCACATTACTCCGGAGTGCCGATCGAGCGTTGTACCACGCCAAAAAATCTGGGCGCAACAATTATTCTAGTTTAGAGCAACTTACCGAAAAGCTAGGTTAAGCTCTTTCTTGAGTGGGGGAGTGGGGGAGCATTGACTTAATCAAAGAATAACGATATAATACGTATTTAAGCATACTTTTAGACAGGCTGCGCTAACTCGTACATGAAATCCATTAGAACCAAACTCAAATTAAATAATAAGCAGAAAACTCTGATGGCTCAACACGCGGGCTACTCTCGATGGTGCTATAACTGGGGTAAAAGGTTTGTGGAATGCTGCTTACAAGGATGGTTTCAAGCCAAACGCTTCCTGCGGAATGCTGCGCAAACGTAAGCTCAGAGATGTGTTTACCAATCACACAAAACCTCTTTATCCCTGGATGAAAAACTTGTCGTCTAAAGTTTATCAATATGCTTTTATCAACTTATCTGAAGCGTTTAAAAGGTTCTTTAAAGGATTAGGTAAATATCCAAGATTTAAGAAGAAAGGTAGGTCTGATTCATTTCCTTCGGAATGCTTCCCTACGGGATGCTACGCAAACGCAAACACAATTGAAAACCAGTGGAAAGCCAATAGAATTAAACGGATGGAATCATAAATTACCTTTTATTGGTATGGTCAAAACTTATGAACAAGAGTGAGGCAACAGTTCAAAAAATAACTATTAGTAGGCAAGCAGGAGATTGGTATATTAGCTTTAGCTTTGAATTTCATCCTCACACCATACCCAAAAAAACTGATGTTATAGGTGTAGATTTAGGTGTAAAAACCTTAGCCACTTTAAGTGATGGTAAGGTGTTTCCTAGCATAAAACCATATAGAAAAGCTGAGAAAAAACTGACTAAGTTGCAACGTCAAGTTAGTCGAAAACTCAAGTATTCAAAGAATTGGTACAAAGCTGTAATCAAGTTAGCGATCGCAGCATAGACGAGTAGCTAATATCCGCAAAGATGCACTTGATCAACTGACAACTTACGCAAGCCTTGAATCACGGCAGTGTTGTCATAGAAGATTTGAACGTTCGCGGAATGTTGGCTAATCATAAGCTAGCTAAAATCAGTTAGCAGATAGTGATTTTATGAGTTTAGGCGACAGCTTAAATATAAATGCGAATGGTACGGAAGTGAATAAGTAGTAGTAGATAGATTTTTTCCATCGTCAAAGACTTGCTCAAACTGTGGTCACGTTCAAGATATGCCATTAAATCTGAGAACTTATGATTGCCCTGAATGTGGCTTATCAATGGATAGAGATTTAAACGCCAGTATAAATTTAACAAATGCGGTCGGCTTGACCGTCAATGCCTGTGGATGAGTAGCTGCCGACGGTCTCAGTGGAAGCAGGAAGTAAACATTAAAATATCACGCTATGTGACGTTTTATATCAGTTTTATGAAGCAGTAGGACTAATTAGGGTCTGCTGAAAAAATTGGCTGGTGGGAGTAAGACACGGGGACGTGGAGACGCGGAGACGGGTCGATTTGTGGGGGAACAGGCAACGGTTTCGACCATTTTATGTGAAGAAATTTTCTTGATTTTCAGCAGAAAATTTCAGTAAATTGATGCCAATAAGAGCCATAAACTTAGAGATAAACTGAATATAAAAAGCTCAATTACCGTAAGCTATCCTGACTTTTATAGCAATGTGCGCTGGCATATTTACAAATTGCAGGAGGTGTCCAATAGCTAAAAGCCTTATATTATCAGCAATTTATTCCCCCAGATGAGCTGTTGCCTGCGCACAGCGCTATAACTTTATTCAGCAAACCCTAATTAAAAAATCTTGAAAGAGAGTAAAAGTGAATAATTTTGAGACAAATGGAATATGGTTTTTACCAGAAACTCCAGAGAGAGAAATCACTGGAACATTGAGTTTTTCACCAGAAAAAATACCTCTACTCAAGTTGGTAGGAGAATTGAAACAATTTGAGAGCATCGAAGCAAAATTTGATAATCCCCTAACATATCCAATTATTAATGGTTGGCTTGTTTCTGCCCCTGGTAAATCAGAAGCAGTAACTTTGTGTAACTCTTCACAGAGGAAAGAGATTAAGACAGGAATACAGACTAGCGAAATATATCCCGATATTATTATTAAGGGCTACCATTTTTCTGCATTAGAAGATATTCAATTTACGGCTTTAATTGTGCGATATACGCAATTAGAAAAATGGGTTAATTTACCAAATGTTGAAATTAAGGCTACACCCAGTTCCAGTAATCCAAATTGCTATAGAGAAATAAATGTCAAACAAACGATACAAGAACCAATTGAAATTGGTAAATTGAATGAATTCTCTATTAGTATTTTAGATATACCATGGCTTACGCCAGAGAAGTTACAGTTTTTTAAGTTTTTGGGATTAGACACTACCAAGCTTCAACTGGAAGAACGGAAAAAGATTTTGTTCAAAGCAAATACCCCTAAAAATCTTGATGAATTCATAAAAGTTATTGACCTTTTTCAAGAATTTTTAACCTTTGCTTGTGGGCAAATTATTTTGCCAGACACTATTGAATCATGTGTTTCAGGAACATCAATGGAATATGATTTTCCGAGGCAAATATTTATGGAAATAGAAAATTCCGAAAAGCTAATTTTTTTAGGTCAACAGGTAAGTAAAAAGGAAGTAGAGAAATATTATCCGATTAAAATTTTCTATCAAAATATTTCAGCTCAAATCTATAGACCCTTTTTTGAAGAAAATCAAATTCTGTTTCGCTTTACAGATATACAAGAGAATTCTCAAATAATTTTAGAATCTTGGAAAGATATTAGCGAAACACTAGGTTCTATTCTAGAAATTTATATGAGAGTTTATTACACGCCAATACGTCATACTAAAGACTTATTCTTGAGTTTTGCTCAAGCAATTGAGGGATTTCATCGGATTCATCATAATGGAAAATATTGCGACGATTCAGTTTTTGATAATATTAGAGAGGAACTGAAAAAAGTTTTTTCAGCAGAGCTAAAAAAGCATAAAGTTAAGGAGGAATATCACGAATCTCTTTTAAATAAAACAAAATACTGGAATGAGTTTTCTTTAAAAGAAAGATTGGAAAATTTGTTTAAGGATGAAAAAATTTCTAGTTGTTTACCTGACAGATTATTTGAAAATTCAGATGCCAAGGATAAATTTGTTAAACAAGTCAGAGATACAAGAGGGAGTTTAACGCATCCTACGAGTAAAACAAACAAAATAAAAAGTAAATATATTGTGACAGATTCAGATTTAACACTACTTACAACAAAGTTAAAAATAATTCTAGAAGTCTGTCTATTGGAAACATTAAAAATACCTCCACCTAAAATAAAATAAATTATAGAACAGCGATATTAAAGTGCATTTGTGGGGTTTATTTTGTGGATAAGCTACGAAGATCGTTCCTAAACCAAACCTACAAAACTACAAAACTTATAGCATATTCTGTGATTAATGTGGTACAACATTATGATAGGAATTGTGCAATTTGGTATTAGTGGGGGGTAGGAGTCAGGAGTCAGGAGAAACAGAGGAATTTAGAGGAGATAGAAGTAAGAATTTTCCCTCAATTTTTCTGTTCTTGATTTGCCCAAAATGTGCTCCTTTTTGAACATTTTAGACTAAAACAAGCACACTTTTGGGGAATCTCAGAAGGATAAAACTTATATCTATCAATGCTTTTATAGTTAATCAGCAAACCCTAATAATTAATAATTAATTATTAATTATTAATTGTTGAATTCTCCCTCACTCCCCTACTCCATTCCAGTTAAAACCTAAAAGTAGTCCGTAATGTTGTCACCCAAATAGTATCATTAAAATCATCGTGATTCGGATTAGTAATCACAAACAAACCAGGAGTAACAGAGATATTATCATTAAGTTGGAAGCGATAAATAGCCTCTATATGTATAGAAGTATCATCATCCTTGAGTGAATCATCATCACCCCCATCAGTAACAATAGGAGGAACCCCTACCATAATACCGCCCATATTACCTTCCTTAAACAAATCTGGAAAAGCAACATAAAACATTCCATTAATAATAGTAACGTCATCATCATCACCGTCGTCAGTTTCAGGACGAGCCCAAGTAGTACCAAACCAACCACCCACTTCAATCTTGTCATTTACCCTCCAATTAGCTTGAAACCCAACGTTATCAGCAGTAGTAGGAGTACCATCAAAAGGATCTTGAGCCTTAAAACTACCTGTAGCTGCACTCACATCAACAGCATCTTTACCCCAATACTTGCGAACATAACCCAGACCAAAAGACAAGTTTGGGTTAGGCTCAATAATAAGCTGACCCAAAGCACTATAGTCACCATTAAACAAACCAGCACCTTCATTGGGGTCGCTAGGCTCGGCAGCTAAGTAACCAACTTCGAGTAAAAAGGTATCATTAAATGCGTATTGAATCCCAAGACCAGCACCAGCAGGACCTCGGAAACTTGTGGGGTTACGTCTACCAAAGCGGGAGATAGTGCCGTCGCCTTCATCTTGAATAGGTGATAAAACTGTGGAAACGTCGTCAAGGTCTACTCCAGTAGGGCCAACTAAAACTTGAGCCTTATCGCCTACAGGGAAACTATAGAAGAATAAGTCAATGATGACTGTATCATCACCATCACCTTCATCAATACCTGCAAGAGTCATTAAGGTATTAGTAAGGTTTTCTCCGCTGAGGTCTGGAATATCCGTGGCTTGCAGACGGGTAAATAGTAAATCTTCTCCAGTAAAGCTCGTCTCAAAATTCAGACGTATTCGGTAAGACAAAGTAGTTTCGGTTTTATCGTTAGCTGATGCTTCTCCCCGAGCTTGTGCTCTTTCTCCATAGGTATCAGTTAACCAAAATATTATTTCACCATCTAGTTTGGTTGTAGTGGAAAATTGATTGGCTTCTAATTCTGCGCTGCGTGCTTCTAAAGCATCTACACGACCGCGCAATTCTGCTAATTCTACGGCAAATTCTTCTTGCAACCTTTGTAGTACGGCTAGGTCGTCGCGAGTTACTAAGTCTGCGGTTGCTGCTGCGACTAATTCAGTAATTCTGTCTAAACAAGCGTTTAAACCTGCTGCAAATTCGTAACGAGTCATGGCACGGTTGCCTTTGAATGTGCCGTCGGGATAACCTGCGATACAACCATAACGTTCTACTAATGATTGTAAAGCTTGAAAAGCCCAATCTGTGGGTTGGACATCTGATAACTGGGAAACAGATGTTACTTGGCCCATGGGGTCTACTACTTCTAAGTCTGATGTCCCTTTAATTCCTGAAGTTATCCCTTCAATAGAGGTCTCTGATTCTAGGTCGGATACCCCAATGGAATTTTTGGGTGATGCCTGAGTAGGTTTTTTTGATTCTAGGTCGGATACCCCAATAGAATTTTTGGGTGATGTCTGATTCTCTGGTGAGTTAGGCAGTGCCTGGGCAGTATTAGCCATTAGTAGGGTGAGACTGAGGATACTAGGACTAAATCTTACAACTTTATTAAGAGTTTTATTCATTAAATACTAGGACTATATTTGACATTTCACCAAGTTATTAAAAATAATTTTCATTTAATTTTTGCTGATACCTCTTGATTATTAATGGAATTTACTCCGTTATTAACCATTAAAGTCATAGTTTATCAGCACTGACTGCTTTGTCTAGCTTGTCAATAGATAATAACTTATTGAGTTATTTTACTATTATTTTTTTATTTGGCAAGGTGAAGCTTGTGAGTCTACTATATTTCAATTATCAATATCTAAGAAAATATAGTAATCGACACTAATATCATGTCCGGTTAAACAGTGATAAATAAATAACTACGGAGTCCTCAGGAGTCAACCCACCCCTCGCCCCTCCCACTCCCAGGAGCAGGGTCAATTTATTGTCACGAGAGAAAAAGGGAGTGGGGGAGTGGGGAAGTAGGGGAATAGGGTCAATTTATTGTCACGCGATCAAAAAATTGTATCCTTAAAAGTTTTAAACAATTTTTTTGCATAATGACCAATGGTAAACATCTTATTATTCTTATTGACATCCTCCCGACGCTGCTCTACGAGACAGCGCGGGATTCCTTAACATCACTGTTAGGGGTTTTCTGTTTCATAGCACCCGCATAAACGAGATTTACTCCCAGATGGTCTTACAGTCGCTCCACAGACTGACACTGCTCCTCCCGCAGCCTTCGAGCGTGGGCGTTCCCTCTCTTGGTCAGCATTCCCTTGCGCCTATCGGCGGCGCGGGGTCTGACCGCTTGCGTCTGTCGCCGACGCGGGTTCCCATCCGCAAAATATTTACTGAAGCGTTTATGTCCCTGTCATGGTGAGCTGCACACTCTGGGCAATCCCACTCTCTAATACTTAGAGGTAATTTTTCTACTATGTGTCCACAATTAGAGCAACGTTTAGAACTAGGAAAATATCTATCAATCTTAATTAATTCCCGCCCATACCATTCAGCTTTGTATTCTAATTGTCTGACTAATTCCCCCCAGTTGGCGTCACTTATTGCCCTTGCTAACTTATGGTTTTTAACCATGTTTTTTACCGCTAAATCTTCAACTACTATCGTTTGGTTTTCTTTGATTAGCTGAGTAGTTAGCTTGTGGGTATAGTCAAGCCTTGAATCTTTGATTTTTGCGTGTATCCTAGCTAATTTCAGCCTAGCTTTTTGATAGTTATTAGATCCCTTAGTTTTTCTAGATAGAGACTTCCCTGCTAACCTCAATTTTTTATGTAATTTCTGAAGATTCTTTGGATTGGCAATTTTTTCTCCATCACTTGTAGTTAGTAAACTGGTAATTCCTAAGTCAATACCTATTTGTTTCAGTACTGGTTTGATTTTTAAATTTCTAGTGTCGCTGACTCTCAAAGATATAGACCATCTGCCAGAAGGGTCAAGTTTTACAGTTATTGTGGTTGGTACACAGTTTTGTGGTAGTTGCCTACTCCATCTTATAGGTAATGGTTCAACACATTTGGCTAGATAGACTTGACCATCTTTCCACTTAAATGCTGATGAGCGTGAACTCAGCACTACCACCATTCCGTTTTTTCTTGAAGTTTGGGTATTTAGCACGGCCACTAAAAAAATTAGAGAAGGCACTCTGTAAATGTCTCAAACCTTGCTGTAATGGTACACTACTTACTTCTGTAAGAAAATCTAAATCTTCCTGCTTTTTCCATAAAGTAAGCATAGCAGAAGTTTGCTTATACCCTACCCGTTCTTGTTTCTCATACCAAGCTTGGGTCCTTTGTGCTAAAGCTTTATTGTAGACCAAGCGTACACAACCCAAAGTCCTCCGCAACAGACTTTCCTGCTGCTTAGTAGGGTAAAACCTAAATTTGTACGCTTTTTCAACCATCTATTGTTTACTTTTCCACATTTACATTTTAACAGACTATTTGTAAAACCGCAGCATTGATTGGTTTTCCCATGCGACGCTCCCCTGCGGGAGAGCGCGGGTCTTCAACCAACGTTGAGATAAAATATGATGAGGAGCAAAGCTTTAAAAACGAAGTTTATCCTTCACTCCTAATGCTTTACTCCCCATTAAAATTGTTCAGCTAAATAACTCAGTCTACCTAAAAATTCATTTCAGCAGCTTGAACTTTCTCGACTTGTTTCTTCTTCAGAACTAACAGAATCTGAGCTAACATGACCAGAGCAAAGAATGCCATCAACCATTTAACTCGATTTGCATCTTGCAGCACAATTTCAATATCTGTTTGACCAAAACCACCGACATTAGGGTCATTTGTAATAACTTGACCTGCTTCAACAGTATCTCCTACAGCAACTAAAAGTTCTGGACCTGGAGGCACAGTATCCACAACAGTCTCACCATCAGTAGTTTCAATAGTAATATTATTACCTACATACTCTTCAAAAGTAATATCAGTAATCTTACCACTAGCAGAGATGTTGTAAACAGTATTATTGCTCTTATTACCAGCAGGATAAACCTGACCACGACCTCGGTTTCCACCTACATGAATAGCATACTTACCAAAGTGGATAGATTTATCAGTGGCAGGATCTGGAGATAAAACCGGGAAAACAATCTCTTGATATTCTTCTCCAGGTATTGGTCCAACTAAAATAACGTTTTCTTGGTCTTCAGAGTAGGGTTGGAAGTAGAGACCAGAAACCTCTTCTTCCCATTCTTCAGGTATTCTATCTTCCGGTGCAATTTTGAAGCCTTCAGGCAACATCAATACAGCACCTACATTTAAGCCACCTTTACTACCATCACCCAAGACTTGTTGAACCTCAGTATCATAAGGAACATTTACAACAGCCTTAAATACTGTATCTGGTAGTACAGACTGAGGTACTTCTATTTCCGTAGGTTTAGCACCAAGGTGACAGTTAGCACAAACAATTCTACCTGTAGCTTCTCTAGGAGTTGCTGGAGCAGTTTCCTGCGCCCAGAATGGATAGGCATTTGCTGCCTGGGGATTAACTATATCACTGGTAAAGAATAGAGCTATAGTTGCGATCGCGACTACCATCATCTTGGCGATCGCCTTAGTCATACTACCCAATATTGCCGCTCGGTCTACTTTTGACATCAGTTGTTCTGTCTTCTCTCAAAATCTTACAAATATTTTGGATTTACCGAATAATTAATAATTAATAATTAAATAATTCTGGTTTAAAACCTCCCCTTTTAATTAAGGGGAAAAAAAAAGACAATATTCCTTATATTCAATCAAGAACGGTTTTAACCAGAGGTAATTATCAATTATCCATTATCCATTATCCATTATCCATTAATGAATGATTGCTTACCAATCAAAAATCTCTTAACTAGCTATCAGCTTTTAGCATTTAGCTCTCAGCTCTGGGTTAAAAGTTCCCAGCAACTATTACGCTGGATGGTTGAGTCGGGGTTAAAATTCCCCTTCTCAAGTTCAAAAAAAACGATTCTACTGAGTGCTGACCGCTTCTTTAAGTCCACCAAGGATTTTCTCCGGTGCGGAAGTCTGTTTCTTCCCATTGGGTGAAGACCAGTTTATCATCACTAACATTAGCATGGACTAATGCCAAAGACAAAGGTGCTGGCCCCCTAACTACTTTCCCTGTACTATCGTACTGAGAACCATGGCAGGGACAAATAAATTTGTTTTCACTACCATTCCAAGGGACTACACAGCCTAAATGAGTACAAACTGCATTTAAGCCATAGTTAGCCAAAGTTTGGTCTTCTTCAATAACTACATAGGTAGGGTCTCCCTTGAGACCTTGTGCCAGAGTTCTTTCTCCAGGATTGTGATTGGCCACAAAGTCACTAACAATAATATCGTTACCAAGGGCATCTTTAGCGGTCACCCCACCACCTGTACCACCACTGGATGGAGGAATAAAGTAGTTAACTACTGGATAGAGTGCTCCGAGAGCTACCCCTGTCACAGTACCAAAGGTGAGAAGATTCATAAATTGGCGACGTCCCATATCGGGTACATCTGGTGTTCCTTCTGCTTGAGCCATGAATAGATTGAGTGTTTTTTATTAATTTACGTTTGGTGTTTTTGAATTATGTGCAGACGAAAAATAATTGCTGTTAGTCTGCGACTACAGCCAAGCTTACAATATCTTGGTGACATCCTCACGAAACTGACCTCTAGGAGATGCAGTGCGGGCTTCCAACATCACTGTTGGACATTGCTACCCTGCACCACTTGTCTAGACAAAAAGTCCCCGATAGCCCGACTTGACAGCCTATTTCTTGACCCCAGAGTCCCTGGGTACTAAGTTGCTTATAGCCTGGGTTACAGATTTCCTGTGGTGAAGCTACGTCTCTATCAGCCTCATATTTACATTCTGGACAGCTATGCCATTTGGGGAAGTCCATATATCCCGACACCAAATCGTAGATTCTGGCGCGGGACTTAGAGCTGCCCTCAAACCCCCTCAAATAGTTAAACAAATTGCAACTTAAAGCCATTTCCTGATTATTATTACATTATTTAAACTTTTATTGTTTTTCCTATGTAAGAAAAAAGTCCCCCTAGAAGGGCTATCCCTTATAAGGAACTCCTGAAAACTTTGTGGGGAGTGTGGGGGGCAAAAATCTTATCTACAGTTCTCAAAAAAATGTATTTTTCAATACACTTTTCTCCTCAAAAAGTCGGTCTAAGACAAATACATAACTTGTCTATTTTGTCAAGTTTTATATTAAGAAAGGTGTTTATAAAGCATAGCTAGAAGTGGGAGGCTTTAGACCCAATTTTTCGGTAAATGTTGTGATTGCAAGGTCTTTGACTAGATAATTTAGATTTATAGCAGAAGGTAAAGACCGAAGGACTGAAAAATTTCGTGTTGTCTGAGTTTTAAGCTTTTGATATATTTGTGCCCTTTCCTTCGACTGCCATTTGAATGTAGTATAATTTTTAACTTTTATAAACTTGTTAAATAGTTAGTTTTTCCCAAATTAACTATTGAGCTTGAAAATTTACGCAAAAACACTACATAGTCCTAAATAAAACTATAGTGCCACACTATATTTAGTGTTTACAGCTCAAAACTGTAGAAGTTATAATCTATGTGACATACTCCCACACGCTTGCTGGCGCTATTGTGTGGGCTTCTCGTTTCGCAGTCCTGCCACTGCATCGGACAAGCGCGTGCTTTAAGGACGGGATGCCCCACCGCCCTATTTTTTATATTTATTGCTGCATTTCCTACGGAATGCTACGCAAACAAGTCGCGGTCTATTACAATACCGCAGTGTGGGCAAGAATGAGTTCGTATGTTTAATTCTTTCGGAACTTTTTTACCGCAATTCGAGCAATCTTGGCTGGTATTTTGAGGATTCACTGCTATGGTTTTCACCTCCAGCATTTCCGGCTTTGACAGTCAAAATAGACAGGAATTGTCCCCATCCAGCATCGTTAATTGATTTACTCAAACGAGTCTTTAGTTAGTCCTTTAATATTTAAGTTTGCCTCCGGCACGCCGCTCCGCGTCTACATGGGCGATTACTTCTGCTTTTAATAACAATTCATTGGCTGTTTTGAAATGAAAGTCTTTACGTTTATCGGCAATTTCTTGGTGCGCGTTCCGCAAGCGAGCTGTCGTCGTCGCGGGGTCGCATCCGCTTTTTTATGTTGTTTGGCAACAGCTTTGACAGCTTTTAACCATCTTTTGCTACCTTTCTTTTTACGAGATAAACGTTTTTGTAAAGTCTTTAATCGCTGCTGATATTTTCGATAGTATTGAGGGATGGGGACTGATTCTCCTTCACTTGTTACTAAGAATTCCTTCAACCCCATATCGATTCCCAGAGTGTTTTTGAATGTAGGTTCAACTTTACTTGTTAAAGCTGGAACTGATTTTTCTTCTAGGGATAAAGTTACATAATAACCGTCAGCTTTACGACTAATTGTTACTGTTTAAGAGTGAAAACTATCAGGTAACGGCCGATGTTGAATCAACTTTATCTTGCCTATTTTTGGCAAATTAATTTGATTTTCTTCAATACAGTTTTGTTTGATTTGAGGATAAGTAAGACTACGATAACGCCCAATTCCATTCAACCTTGGTTTTCCTAATTTATGTCCATTTTTGTCTGCCTTAAACCATCTATCAAAGGCAAGTTTTACCCGTTTTATGCAATCGCGGTAATACTTGAGAATGAATCAGTTTGTAGTCAGGAAACTTGTCTTTGGTATTGACCAAATCTTTTTTTTGAAAGTAATAATCTGGATTATCTCTGAGTCTTGGAATTGGCATCTACCTTGGGGCAAGCATTAACCGGACAACGGTTTTCTGACCACCATGAGAATCTTTCACCTAACCGATAGTTGTACTGCCGACGCAACAATTCCAACCACATTTCTATTGTGGCTACTTGTTCTTTGTTGGGCCTTAATTTATATTGGTAGGCAGTGCGCATGGTGGAAAATTTCCGGGGTTATAGCAATATAATATACAAGTTTTTTAACCAGAGAGAAAGCTTCTGCTGGGATATTTACCCATTGAATGGGCATTGAACCCATTCAATTGGCCGCCGATTCATCTCACACTCCTCTTTAAAATTATGGTGTGAGGCTTCTCGACGGTTTAGCTAAAATCTAAAATCTAAAATATATGATAACTGGCAAGGAATTACATCAACTATTACTGGATAAGTGGGGTAAGTCTTATGATATTCAACTACGGCGGACAAAAGGCAAAATATTTGTGCAGGTGATGTGGAAGTACCTTGAACAAGTATCTTTTCCGATGACAGAAGTAGATTATTTGGCCCATCTAGATGCAATAGCTACCTATATAAATGGTTTTGGTGCTGTAGAAACTGTTAAGAACTACATTGAGAATACGAAAGAAAGACCTAGACTAGGTAAGGCAGTTAGTATTCCTCTAGACTTAGGTGAGAGAGCTTCAGAATGGATGGTGGAAGAATTTTAACTAGAGGGTGTTCAAAACACTACAAGATTCTTCGGCCTGGTAGCACATCTCTATCTGGGTGTATTAGAGCAACTTCTCCATTATCCATTACCACACCTAAAACTAAGACCTCAGATATAAAGTTAGCGACTTGACGTGGTGGCAAGTTTGTCACTGCTAGAATTAATTTGCCCACTAAATTTTGACAAATATTCAGTCTCAGTACAAGGTCAAAAATTAGTCTGAGTATGATGCCTCTCTAAAGGAACAAGGAAATCTGACATTTTGACTGAGTCTAGAGGTAATAGCACAATGGCTCAACAATTACGAAAACAGGACGCAAGGGAGCATCAAATACCTAAAGTAATGTGGCTATTGAATTGATGGCAACACTTTCTTCTTTGTTTAGCTTGGCTGGATGTCAAACTGAAGGTTTTTTAGAATCTATATTTGCTCTGATGGGAATAGAGTGTCAACTAACGATTAACTTGGCTCATGTCAGGGTAGCGATCGCCGGCAGCTACTCCCTGGGGTGCTACGGCTTCAATTTGTTTGAGTTCCTCTGGAGTCAAAATAATATTGACAGCAACTAAATTTTCTTCTAAATATTTGCGTCGCTTAGTTCCAGGAATCGGTACAATATCATTCCCTTGAGCGAGTAACCAGGCGATCACGAGTTGAACAGGTGTTATATCATGTTCGGATAAGAGCGTGATCAAAAAACTTTCTCCTTCAACTCCAGTTCTTCTTCTTCCTTCTGATGTAGTCGATGGGGATATCGCTATCCCTCACCTCTATAGCAATGTGCACTGGCATATTTACAAATTACAAGAACTGTCCAATAGCTAAAAGTCTTACAATATCGGTTTTTTATTCCTCCTGTTGCCTGTTGCCAGATGAGCTGTTGCCTGCGCACAGCGCTATACTACAAAACCGTGCGTGAGAGTTTCCAGCTCACACGGCTCCTAACATTGCAGGATTATTCAAGGTTGGTTACACCTAATTTCACACCTATATTTCAAGGTTTGTCCACCCTTGTAGCGCCTCAGTTTTCGCTACTCTTCGGCTTTATACCTGGAGATTTTTCACGGGCAAGAGTCTCTTACTCTCGATTTGAGTCTACTTACCCAGGCAAGTGCGTTTTGGCTTAATACAATTTCGGTTTCACGGCTAAGAGCAATGCCTCCCCTGGTCTGCATATGCTGAACATTACTCCAGGATATGCAGACCAGGGGAATCGTTATCCCGATCAAGACGTTGCTTAAACTTTCCCTACGAGCGTGGTCGAAAGCTGAGAGTCTCAAACAAAAAGCCATGACCTAGAGGACTGTAAGCCACAAAGCCAATACCTAACTCACGCACAGTGGGTAAGATTTCATCTTCAGGTTCGCGACTCCAAGCAGTATCAAGTAGGGTTACCCCCAGTTCAAAAGCGCGGTGAATTGTAGCGATCGCTTCTTGTTCATTACGTCCACGGTAAAACTCTGACATTCCCATGCACCCCAGTCCGAGAGCTGAAACTTCTAGTCCCTGACTACCTAATTTACGGATTTCCATTTTGATTCTCCAATTTAATTTATAATTTAATTTTTCCTCATTTATTAAGTAAACTGGGTTTAGCATGAATTGGATATTTATAGAAATAAAAAATGTATTTAGTTTATTGGTTCAAATCTTTCAAATAAAACTATTTGAGTTAGGAAATCAATCATTTTCCATCAAGAATATTACTGAAATAATTTTCTTAATTGTTTTAGTAGTATTTTTCTCCCGCACAATAAAAAAGTGGATGAAAGAATGGATATTAGTTAATTTAGGAATCAAAAAAGGTACAAGAGAAGCCATCGCTGCCATTATTAATTACATAATTACAATAGCTGGTATCTTAATAGTGCTTCATAATGCGGGCATTGACTTAACCTCAATTACTGTAATTGCTGGTGCTTTAAGTATTGGCATTGGTATTGGCATGAAAAATATTATTAGTAATTTTGTTAGTGGTTTAACAATTTTGATTGCTCAACCAATTAAAATCGGAGATTTTATCGAAGTTGATGATTTATCAGGAATAGTAGAAAAAACCTCAATTCGTTCAACTGTAATCCGAACTATTGATGGTATTTTTGTGATTATTCCTAATAATTTTTTAGTAGAACAAAATATTATTAATTGGAGTCATAAAGATTCGACATCTCGCCTACATATTCCTATTGGTGTTGCCTATGGTAGCGATACAATCTTAGTAACAGAAGCACTTTTAGATGCAGCTAGAAAAGAAAAAAAAGTTTTATCAAATCCTTCACCAAAAGTTTGGTTTAAAGGGTTCGGAGATAGTGCCTTAAATTTTGAACTATTAGTCTGGATTAAATATCCTCCTCTTATAGATTCAATCACAAGTTCTTTAAACTTTTTAATAGATTCAGAATTACGTTATCGGAATATTTCTATTCCTTTTCCCCAAAGAGATTTACATATTCGCCAGATTAATGATTTAATTCAAACACATAAAAAAACCGAGTCAACAACTGTTGTAAAAGATCAAAAAAACCTTTCAACTTCCTTAGTCAAAAATATAGCAAAAACTCAGCAAAATCCTTCAAAATGGAATTTACGAGATTTATTACGACAGATTAGTTATTTCCATAATTGTAATAATATTGAACTACGAGACATCATTGAAAATGGATATAGAAAAATTGTTCCTCGCGGTGAAATAATCTGTTTAGAGGGAGAGTCAGGAGACTCATTTTATATTATTCTTTCAGGGTCGGTAGAAGTCTTTTCAGAAAAAGCAAATAAGTATATAACAACTAGATATGCAGGAGAATTTATTGGAGAAATGTCACTAATATTAGGGATTACTCGTACAGCGAGTCTTCGTGCCACAGAAGATACAATTTTATTTGTAGTAGACCGAGACAATTTACACAATCTTTTGGCAAAACACCAAAGACTAGCAGACAAAATTTCTGAAGAATTATCCCGACGTTTAGAGACTTTAAAAAACTTAGGATTACTTGATAACCAAGAAAATTCCCAAGAAACAGCAATGATTTGGATTCGGAATCGAATTTATACTTTATTTGATATTTAAATAGGGCTTGCGTATGGAAAGTCTTTTTGTAGGGGTAGGATACAGGAGACAGGAGACAACCCACCCGCAGGCCCCGACCGTGGAGGGGAAGACAGGAGGAACGGGGAATGAGCGAGGAGGTAGGAGTAACAATTGTCAATTTGGGATTTTTCTGCCCAACTATGCGCCTAAAATACGAGCTTTTTGAGGGTTTTCAACGTGATACCTGGCACTGCAATTTGACCCTCACAGTACTCAAACCTTTATATATCAATACTTTTAGAATTAATCAGCAAGCCCTAAATAATCAAAGCTTGAAGAAGGAAGAGGGAAGAAGGAAGAGGGACAAAGACTATTGAGCAACAAAAAAACCTAAATTTCCTGTAGATATTCACCCTTGAGTTTACACAAACGATAAAGTGCAGACATGATGCTATAACAAATCTGGTTATTATAGGGTAGTTACCTAGATACCCAAATCCTTATCAGACAAAGATTTTGAATTTTTTGAATATCTCCTTAGTGACATCTCCCACACTAAGCTGATGCTATAGTGTGGGCTTCTAGTTTCGTAGCCCCGGTATCCCATCGGGCAAGCGCGTGCTTTAAGGACGTCTGGGTCCTACCGCCCTATTTTTGATATTTATCGCAGCATTTAAGTCGCGGTCTATTACAATACCGCAATGCGGACAAGAATGAGTTCGTATGTTTAATTCTTTAGGGACTTTTTCCCCACAATTTGAGCAGTCTTGGCTAGTATTTTTGGGGTTCACTGCTATGGTTTTCCCCTCCAGCATTTTCCTCCTGCGGAGGAGCTGCGCTAACAGCTTTGACAGTTAAAAAGTTAGAAATTGGCCCCCAAATTGCATCGTTAATTGATTTACTCAAACGGGTCAATGCTTGCCCTTTAATGTTTAAGTTTGCCTCCGGCACGCCGCTCCGCGTCTACGTGGGCAATAACATCCGCTTTTAATAACAATTCATTGGCTGTTTTGAAGTGAAAGTCTTTACGCTTGTCAGCTACCTTTTTATGTTGTTTAGCCACAGCTTTGACAGCTTTTACATGTCTTACATTCTGAGGAGACCTCAGAATTACACACTCGCTTCTGACTTCTGATTTCTGACTTCGTTAACGTCCTATCAACTTTACGACAAAACTACCACTTAGATAAAGAGCAACTACTGCTCCACCTAATAAACTTTGAGTTAAAGGGTCAGTTGAAGGAGTTAAAACTGCTCCTAAAACTGCTGCACCTAACAATACATATCTCCAGCCAGAAAACATTTGTTGAGAAGAAACAATTCCTGAAATACCTAACAATAATTGCAGAATCGGAATTTGAAATGCTAATGCCGTACTAAACATTAATAGCAATACAAATTCAAAATATTGTTCAATTGACCAAGCTTGTTCTACTACTTCCGAGCCGTAACTAATAAAAAACTTCAAAGCTGCTGGTACAATTGCAAAATAAGCAAATACTAATCCCAATCCAAATAAAACTGTAGAACCTAAAAAAATCGGTCCGAGAAATCTTCTTTCTCTAATAGTTAGACCTGGTAGAACAAACTTAACTATTTGATAAAGTATAAAAGGACTTGCCAAAAGAAAACCACTATAAGCAGCTACTTTAATAGTTACAAAAAAATATTCTCCTGGAGCCAGTTGGAGAAACTTTACTCCTTGGGCAGGAACTTCTAGGAATTGGACAATAGGTTTAACTACAACGAAGCAACCGATAATACCTACTACTCCTGCTATTAGAGAATAAAATATTCGCATCCGTAACTCTTCGAGATGGTCAAATATAGACATTTCCACATCATCAGGAGATCGATCGAGATAATCATCTTCTTCTAAATCTTGGCGATCGCCTACTCGATCTGTATTATTCGGCTTAACTTCAGGCTCTTTCAAGCTTACAGGTGCTAAATTATGATTATCTGAACCCTCTGGAGGAGTGTTAGTTTCTGGAGGTGTCATATCTGTTTTTGATTTTAGATTTATCTATATATAAAGTTCCTATTTTCCACAGTGTAGACCATTGTACCGAGATTCAGTAAGCAAATTCATCTTCCCATAGTGTAGTTTGCGGGTAATTTAAGTCTATTAATCAGCCTTGAAAGGAAGTAAAAATCACGAAAACAAGAAAAACTGACTATTGATAGTTGAATATTAATTGCTATATTTAACCCATCTATAATTTTGCCTAAATCACAATTAATAGAGTTGGCAATAAAAATATTGGAGCCAAATTATGTTTAACAAAAGATGGAAAAAAAATCTGATTTTATCCTTAACTAGAGGATTAGAATTTCATAAATTCTTGCTATTTTACTACTCACAATCATAAATATTCGTGCAGCTATAAAAACATAGCTAAAGAAAAGGTTGGTGCTTGAGATAGGCTGATGATAAATCGAACACGGTTTGATTTTTTCCCACGGTTTCTTATTGCCTGATGGAGCTGTTCCCTACTACAGGTATCCATGAAAATTAATTTGACATTTGATAAAAGTAGATAACAGAGAACAACAAATATACTTATATACAATAACCGTAGATATATAATTAATTTTGCTTAACTACTTAAAACAAAAAACACATTACTAATCCACAAGTTTTGGGGTTTTCAGTTGAGAATCAATCACAAAATTCAGCTTTCAAATCCCTTATTCAGCTTTCAAATCTCTTTCCATTAGAGCTACTACTGCTTCTTCAGGAGTAATTTTTCCATTTAATAAAAGAAAAACCTGATGAGAAATAGGTACGCGAATTTCCTCTCGGTAAGCAAGATCGATCAAAACATTCGTAGTATTAACACCCTCAGCAGTACCTTGTAATTCGTCTAAAATTTTCTCCAAACTTTTACCTTGAGCTAAAGCATAACCAACCCGATAATTTCTACTCAAAGAACTACTACAAGTTGCCAACATATCTCCTAAACCAGATAACCCAAAAAAAGTTTCAGTTTGTCCGCCTAAATGATTACCAACCCGAATAATTTCTGTCAAAGCACGAGTTAACAAAGCTGATTTAGCATTAGTACCAAGTTCCAAACCATCACAAACTCCAGCAGCAATAGCAATAACATTTTTCAAAGTTCCACCTAACTCCGTACCAATAGGATCGGGACTACTATAAACCCGAAATAAACCAGAAGCAAAAATATTTTGTACTGTTGTTGCTGCTGCCTTATTTTTACTAGCAACTACCGTTGCAGTAGGTAATTTATCATTAATTTCTTTTGATAAATTAGGACCAGATAAAACTACGACTGAATTATTAGGAAAATTTGTTTCCCAAATCTGAGAAGGAGTCCGCCTTGTTGCCGAATCTAATCCTTTTGTAGCAGTCACAATAATTACCTTTTCTGATAATCCAATTTTTTTGATTTTTTCTGCCGTTTCATTCACTCCTTTCATAGAAATTGCCGAAACTATAATATCAACATTTTGGAGTATTTCTGATAAACTTACATTCAAGCTACGAGACCATAAATGTATTTCATGTTGATTATGACCAGCCAATTTTGCTAAAGAAGAACCCCATGCACCTGCACCTAGAATCGCTAAGGTTGCCTTTTTTTTCGATACTGGATAAGCAGAGTCTAAAGTTCTAATAATTTTTCTTATTTTATCAGCTTGAGATATTTTACTTACCATAATTTATGAATTTGATTTATTAATTAATTATTGATTTTCAGAGAAGTCAGTACAATAAGTCAATGGTGATTTTTCACTAACTCATAATTAATTTGTTCTCAGATATTCTCACTCTTCTAGAGAAAATATATATAGCGCTATTAATTCCACCACCAATAATTAGGACTTACGCAAAAAAAACTATAGAACCCCTGAGTGGTATCTTTTTAGGAAAAGCTATATAGTTAAATAGCGATCACCAATTATCATCAATAAGAGTTGGACAAATGCCAGCCTTCAAGCAGTTTGACAGACAAAGAATGGGTTCTTATTGAACCATCCCATACCAAAAAAGAAGAAAACTTGTCCAACATGCAGGGAGCAAGAGAGAAATTTTAGATGGTATCTTGTATCAACTCAAGAATGGTTGTAACTGGTGTTACTTATAGTGCATATTTACCACCCTATTCAACCGTATTTTGGCTTTACTTGCAGTGGCGAGCATCAGGGGTAATTGAAAAAATTAGAGATGTATTGCATTCTCAAGTATGTCAATAGGTAAAAAAAAGCGATCGGGGACAACTTTAATCATCATTGATTCACAGGCAGTAAAAAATACCTGTAATGCTAGTATCAAGTCAATCATGATTTTGTTTTTACAAATCTACGAACGGAATTAAGCGACATCTGGCAGTAGATAGTCTCGGTTTTCCTTCTTGCTCCGTCCTTACTCTGAGGAAACCTCAGAGCGGGCGGTGCGCTTTTTTTACTTATTGCAGCAAAGCTAATGTATCTGATGATCAGGGATTAAAAGAAATATTGTCAGATAACGTTGATTACTTCAAGTCCAAACCTGTTAATATCCCTAAAATTACTATCCTACTTGACAATGGATATCCCATAGGAA
Source organism: Okeania sp. SIO2B3 (assembly GCF_010672525.1). Taxonomy (GTDB): domain Bacteria; phylum Cyanobacteriota; class Cyanobacteriia; order Cyanobacteriales; family Microcoleaceae; genus Okeania. The sequence continues at coordinate 109,269 of NZ_JAAHGH010000003.1, forward strand.
AAAATAACACAGGAGTTAAAGAAAATTTATCCAACAATTATGACCAAGATTCGGTTTAAACTATCACCAAAACCTTCAAAGGTGAAGAAAAAACAGCAAGGAAAAACAGGGTTTGTGCCCGTCAAAGCCAGGTGGGTCATCGAAAGAACCAACTCTTGGATGGAGAGATGTCAAAGCTTGACTAAAAATTTTGTTTGCGTTTGCTTCCGCATCCCGTAGGGAAGCATTCCGCAGGAAAAGAACCCTGGAAAATGCTACCGCCAAGATTAATATCCAGTTTTATTCGACTAATGCTCAAGAGACTGGCGATCGCCTAGGTTTTTAAAAGATACCACTCAGGGGATCTATAGGTATTGATTTTAATGCTGAGTTGATTTCAGTCTACAGGACAACGACAAGCATCCAATAGAAATATTGTTTGTAAGTTGTCAAATTAGCAGAATTTTTTGAATGTGCTATTGCCATTGAGTCTCTAGATTTTACCAATAAAAAATGGCGTTGGTGATTTGAGGTATGATATAATATCAGACTCAGAGGGCGACAGAACTCTGTTCCGCTTACGTGATAGAACCCCGTTCCGCGCTCCACGACCAAAAAACTTTCTCCTTCTACTCCTCTTTCTTCTTCTTTACTTCCCTACTGACTCCTGAGTTCTGACTCCTGACTCCTAAGTAATTAAGATTAATATCATACACTAATTCAGCAACACCATATAATGAATATATTTTCCAAAAATTCTGTACTTGTGCCCATAGATTTTTCCGATAAATCTGTTGAGGCGATCAATGTAGCTCTAGAATTTGTTCGAGATCCTTCTTATTTATGGATTCTCCATGTGTTGCCTCATCTCAATCCTACTGAACCAGGAGTAAGGTGGCATACTGTCGATGACCAGAGTCGCAAACAGCACATTGAAAAAGTGTTTCACGAACAGATTCAAGGTGCTAAATATGAAGGTATTAATTTTAGTGTGGCGATCGGAAATCCTAGCTCAGAAATTTTGGATTATGCTCAGGAAAAAAAAGCAGATTTGATTGTCATTCCTTCCCAAGGACATAGTGGTCTTGGTCGATTTTTACTAGGATCAGTTGCTGAACGAGTTGTCAGGTATTCTCATTGTCCTGTTTTAGTTCTACGAAATTGACATACTATCCTGCGGTCAGATACGGAAATTATTCTTCAAGCAGGATTATACCAAGCGCGATAAATGTTTGCTACATTTTCTTAGGCGTTGGTAATTGCTAAGATGATTTTCTGTTAGGGGTAATAAGTATCCGGATAATTAGTTATTGTATGATGAGAGGACTCAGGAGTCAGAACTCAGGAGTCAGAACTCAGGAGTCAGTAGGAAAAAAGGATGAGAGTTGGAATTATCTGGGGATAAGTAGGCATTTTATGTCTGCATTGCATGGAAGTAGAAAGTGCGATAACTGTATAACCGGATTTTATATAACACCCCTTGCCTACTCTGGTTGGATATTTACAACTATCACAGGGGAATAAACCTTAGGGCGTGTCATCAATTAAAGAGGTTGACATTAAATGTATAGTATGCTTATGAAGAATAACTACAGGAACAACATGCTAAGAACTGTTCTAAATGACTAGACGTTATGCCTTGCGTATGGGATCAATGGGAACGCCCATACAAATTTACTACCAGGGTGTAAAGGAACTGTAGGAAGGAAAGCATTGGACAACCGCCTCTTTGTGGAAGCTGTTTTATACAGATATAGAGCCGGAATTCCGAACCAGAGATAACCCAGAAAGATTTGGGGACTTCCGCGTTATCCATACCCGTTTTAGTCGCTGGAGTCGCTCAGGGGTAACAGAAAGAGTGTTTCACGCTTTAGCTGAGGATGCAGAAGTCCAAATATGCCATGATCGATGCTACTACTGTTCGTGCTCATACTCGTAGTGCAGGAGCGAAAGACAGTAGTGCAGAACAGGAAAATATTGGCCTAAGCATTGGGGGATTGAGTACGAAAATACATGAGGTAGTAGATGCTCTGGGTAATCCCACCCCTAGCATTTTTAACCCCAGGCCAAGGATGCGACTTAGATGGAGCAGATGTTTTATTACCGATGGTAGAAGCGACAAGCAGTTTTGGCTGATCAAGCCTATGATGCTCAAGAGCGGGTGCTAATCGCCTTTAACTGAGAGAGGAATAGAAGTAGTAATTCCCCCGAAAAAAAACCGCGCGTGAACTCCGCAACTACGATGAGATATTGTACAAAGCACGCCATCTCATAGAAAATTTCTTTGCCAAACTCAAACAATATAGAGCGTTGGCGGAGCAAGTGCGGCAGCTATATCGCTACAAGATATGACAAGCGTTCAGTAAACTTTCACCGGAGGAATTCCTACAGGTAGCCTCAGCCATTTTATTAGCATAGCGATCACCATTGACCTACAGCATACAATACCAATTTTGTCAAAATTTTAATTGATGACACGCCCTAACGTTAAGCATTCTTTTTTCACCCTTGGTATTACAGGATTATTGGTTTGTGTTCCGCAAGGACAGGCCAACATTTAGTCCAATTTTTCGGTATATTAAAAACCAGATATTACCTTCAATGATAAAAATCCAGTTTATTTGAATTTTACTTTATTATTTATTAACTTTAATTAAGAGGATCGACCTAAATGATTATTCAGGAGATTACAATAATTATATAGAGTTATCCTGATTAAATAGGGGAGTAGGAAATATGTTAAGAACTCCTACATTTCATGTCAATCAATACCAAGCATTATTACAAAATCTCAAGCAAACTATTCTATATTGGCTGAAATATTTTTGGAAATTTAGTTTATTTTATGGTAAATATACTGCTTCTCCACCTTGGCAAAAAACCATTAATATAAATTGACATAACTAACTATAGTTTTCAAGGTAGGTCTATTGGCTAGACAGCTAGGTTTTTAGAACAGTTAAATGCCTTGATCGCTTATGGCTATTTTGGAGTAAACATCAAGTCATCCTTTTAGGAGGAAGATTTATATCCAAATTATCAATTAGCCAGCTTATCAATAACCTTGATTATTTTCAGAGCTTTATATTAAGCTCCAATCTTTCTGCTAAAATTATCTTGGTTACTCTTACAGTTTATCGGTAAAACAACTAAATACCTCTAATAAATGAGGCCCTGGTATTTTAGCAGTACTTATATTTAGATTAACAGGAGCAATTTGCTTGGAGTATTGCTCCTGAAATCAACTATTAATCTTGAAAAGCTTTGAGATTAAAAGCTCTAATGCTTTATTGTTGTTTGAGCAACCCCATCAGCAATGAAGCTAACTTTTATTTTTAGTAGAAACCTAAAGCTTCTTTAGTGCGACGTCCAACAATTCCATCTGGCCTTAAGCCATGATCACGTTGGAATGCTTTAACTGCATGCTTAGTCTTAGGCCCAAAATAGCCAGTTGCACGATGATGATGAAAATAGCCCATCATTCCTAGTTGGTGTTGCAACTTGGATACTTGATGTCCCCGACTACCATAGCTCAAATAATATCCACGACGGCGATGTCCCTTATAGGAAGCATGACGATAGCTGGGGCGATGATAACCTTTGCCATAATAGCGACCGCGACCATAACCACCACAAGGGTTCTTATGGTGACATGCAGCAGCAGAATTAGCGGTCGCGCTAATAGCACCTAGAATAGTAGCAGCTGATAGAAGACCCATCATACCTAATGTAGATAACTTTTTCCAGTTAACTCCTTTAAAGGTAGGTTCAACTATAGAACTTTCTTCGGTGGTAGCTAGATGGGAATATGCTAGTGTTTCCATAACTCCTCTGATGAGTAATGTTTTACAACTTTTTTTATAAGTGTCTTACCCACTTGCCTTATAGCATTTTGGGTTTCGTTTGAAGTGCGACACTCAAAAAAAGTAAATTTAATTTTGGTAGAACCTTAATTTAGGCTATTAACAACTAAGGAAATCTTATAATTTCCCTAGTTGCATTACTAAGCTACCATGTTAGGTGGATTATTTATGCAGAATATTCAAAAAATTTTAAAAGTCCAAAACTTTAAGATAATTGAGGACTTTTAGACTATTAAAAATTTAGTAGCAGTCACCACCGTAGCCACCATAGCCACCACCGTAACTACTGCCGTAGCGACCATAACCACCACGACGACCATAGCGACTGTAGCCACCATAGCTACCATAGGAACGGCTGTAGGAGCGGCTAACAACTTTTTTATAATAATGGCCTGAGCTACGACCATAGCTACCATAACGACCAGAACTACCGTAGCCACCATAGCCACCATAGCTACCGTACCTGCTACCACCATAGTAAGCAGAAGCAGAATCAGCAGTTACGTTCATTCCTACAGCTAAAGTAGCAGCGGATAATAAACCCATTGCTCCAACACTGGATAGCTTTTTGAAATCTACACAAGCAGTAAACTCTTTGTTAGCAGAGTCTTCTTCGTTGAAAGCTAAATGGGAAAATGCTAATATTTCCATGAATTCCTCTGTTTAGTTAAATTATATGAAATCCCGCATAACAGGAACTTTCCTACATAACTGTTACATCTTTGATAGGCCTCTGAAGCTGGGCAATACGTAGGACGTAAAAGTTATTTCTGGGGTTTGCTAGATGCACGAAGTATGCCAAAACTTTTGAGATAAGCTTTGATTTGGCATATCTACAATATCACAAAAAATACATTACTCAAGTCAAATTGTCAAAAAAAAATCCTGGCCTCTGCGTCAAATAGATTAGATAAATGGACTTTTTTGCTTGACCAAATTTGCCTAAGACTTGACTTATAGTAGAGCAGGCAAAAAAAAAGACGTTGCATTTTTAATCAAAAAACCTCTAAAAGCAATTAATATCAACTTTTGAGTTGATTTACAATTTGATACATAGCGCCCAAAATTTACCATGTTCTACTTAAAATGGTTTTATCATGGCTAAACAACTAAAAGCAAGTTTTTTTATAATTAATATAGAAATCTCATATTTTGAAACATAATATTAAGTTTGATTTCTTGAAACCTAGATCCAATTATTGGAAGCTCTTACCCTATATCTATGACCATTGGCCTACCATTGTCAAAGCATTAGGTTGTACGTTGGCTTTTACAATTTTCTGGCCTATTTTAGCATGGCTATTGGGTGAAATGGCAGGTCATATTGGTAGGGGAGATGTAGGAGCGATCGCTCAACTTGCAGGTCTTGCAGCTATTATTTTCCTCGTCAAAGGAACTGTACAGTATGGTCAAGATACCCTAATGGCAAAAGCTGCTTTTACTATTGCTCTAGACTTGCGGAAGGAGGTTTATTCTCATTTACAAAGACTCAATATTAGTTACTTTGAAAAGTCAAAAACAGGAGACCTTTCTTATCGATTGACAGAAGATATTGACCGTACTGGAGAGGTTGTCAATAAATTTTTTCACCAATTTGTTCCTTGTATTTTACAGTTGGTAGTTGTGCTGGGTTACATGACTTATCTCAACTGGCAATTAACTGTTGCGACTTTGGTAGTTGCACCGCTAATGGCATTGTTAATAGGTTGGTTTGGAGAATTATTACTTTCTTTTTCGCACCAAAGTCAAAATCGAATTTCTAATTTATCAGCTTTAATAACAGAGGTATTTAGTGGTATTAGAATAGTACAAGCATTTGCTGCTGAGGAATATCAAATTGCTATATTTTCTGTGGAAGCTGAACAAAATCGACAAGCAAAATACATGGCAGAAAAAGTCAAAGCGCTCCAGTTTGTAGTAGTCGGTTTTTTAGAGGCAATGAGTGTAGCTTTTTTGTTTTTTTTGGGGGCGTGGCAAATATCTGAAGGAAACTTATCTGGAGAAGGTTTTATTAGTTATTTAACAGGTGTGGCGTTGTTAATCGATCCGATTTCTTTAACAACAAGTAATTATAGTGAGTTTAAACAAGGAGAAGCATCCTGTGACCGGATTTTTGAACTTTTAAATATTCAACCTCAAGTTATAGAAAAATCAGATGCTATTGCTCTTCCTCCAGTAGTGGGAAAGGTAGAATATAAAAATGTATGTTTTGATTATCAGCCAGAAAAAAAGGTTTTAAAGAATCTAAATTTATTAGTAAATTCAGGAGAAATAATTGCTCTGGTAGGAGCTTCTGGAGCAGGTAAAACTACATTGGCAAATTTGTTACCTAGATTTTATGATGTTCAGTCAGGGGAAATATTAATTGATGATATAAATATCAAGGATGTTACTCTTACAAGTCTCAGAAGACAAATTGGAATTGTACCTCAAGAAGTAATTTTATTTTCAGGAACTATCTCCCAAAATATTGCTTTTGGTCAGCTAGATTATAATATTGATGCAGTAAAAAAGGCGGCTAAAGTTGCTAATGCTCATCAGTTTATTTCTAAGCTGCCAAAAGGTTATCAAACTTGGGTAGGAGAAAGGGGTGTTAATTTATCTGGAGGGCAAAGACAAAGAATAGCTATCGCTCGTGCAATACTAGAAAATCCGAAGATATTAATATTAGATGAAGCGACTTCTTCTCTTGACTCTGAATCTGAATTTTTAGTACAAGAAGCGTTGGAAAGATTGATGCAAGGAAGAACGGTATTTATTATTGCCCATAGACTAGCTACTGTACGTCGTGCTAATCGGATTTTGGTTATGGAAAATGGTGAAATATTAGAATCAGGAACTCACACAGAATTATTAGAAAAAGGTACGCTTTACGCTCGTTTTTATCAGCAACAATTTAGTTAATATAGTCATTTCAAATAAGGATGAAACACTTTTTTGGCTGAAACCCTTTCCAGGAAAGAAACACTCGTCCCAGTCTTATTCAGAATGACTATATCTTGTAATTATTTAGGGTTTGCTGATTAAATATCAAAGCATTGACTGATATTGGTTTTAGTATTTTTTTGTCTAAAAAAGTTCCAGCTTTTCAGCTCTTTGAGCTGCATAAAGCTAGTATTTTGGGACAATTATGGCAGAAAAATCACTCTTAAAATTTTTCCGACTATCTTCTCTATAATTCCCATTTCTCCAGTATAGCTGTCTCCTACCCCTACTAAAATAATTTTTCAGCAAGCCCTATTTAGCCGTCAGCTAGCCTTCTGGGTGCTCAATAATAATAATTAATAATTACCTATTTATTTCTAAGAAGAGGATTGACTAAACGGATTTTTTTATCCATGAATGGAGAGAGTTTATACCTTGATTTTTCCGGAACTTTGTTATCAGTAATTAGGGCTTACCGATCTAATCTAAAAGTATTTACAGATCAAGGTAAGTGCCTTTTTGGACTCGAAAAAAATGCCTGGTTTTCAGCTCTTCATGCTCAAAAAGTTAGTATTTTAGACTTATAGTTGGGCAGAAAAATCATTCTTACAAAATTTATATCCTACCTCCTCGCTCATTCTTTTTTACCTAGTATAACTGTCTCCTACCCTTACCCATAAGACTTTTGAGCGCAAACCCTAATTAGCTTCATACAAAATGAACTTATAAGGCAGTATTGAAAAATAATATATGTTTGTATTTTTTACTGAAAAATATTTTGGAGTTGCAAATATTGTCTACTTCAGCAGGGAGATAAAAAATGACTCGCTTGTTTTAATAAATGTAAAGAAATGAAATTCTTTAGTGGCAGCTTTAATCTACTTGCGTTAAATTTAGGTTATAGGGTAGGAGTAAGTATTAGGTCGATGCCTTTTACTTTCAAGTTTAAAGTGAAAAAGCATTTCCTGACGGAATGCTCCGCAAACAGATACCTAATTGCAAAAATTTTTCGGCTGATAGTTGATAGCTAGTTAAAGCTAATAAAACTTAATACTTAGAAATAGACGAATTAATCTGAGTAGGCCAATTTCTTTGGGAAAGATATATGGGTTTGTACCCTTCAATTAAATTAATAGGGAAAAATCAAGGAAATAGAGGAATCATAATTACCGAAAAATTGTGGTTTAAAGCCTCCCCTTTTAAGGGGATAATAAATAAAATTTTTCATGATTAGTCAATCCTCTTATTTTCAAGAAGAGGTAATTATTAATTATTAATTATTCATTATTCATTGTTGAATGCATCAATGGATAAAAAATCTGGGGAAGTTCTACCAAAAAATATCAGATTAAAATTAGAAGTATCTCAGAAGGAGAAAAATACTATGATGGAAATTATACCTCTAGCAAATAAGAACATCATTGGTCTTAGTATTGATGGCAAAATTGAAACAAGAGACATTGAAGAAATGAAAAATTTAGTGGAGGAAAGATTAAAATCTCAACCTAAATTACGAGTTTATGTTGAAGTTAAAAGTTTTCAAGGAATATCTGTGGAGGCTTTATGGGAAGATTTAAAATTTGGTCTAGGACATCTGAAATATTTTGATAAAAAAGCAGTTGTATGTGACGCAGCTTGGGTAAATAAATTGACTATTGCTGGTAATAAAATTTTTAGTAATATGACCCATATAGAGGCAAAATGTTTTTCCTGGTCAGAAAAAGACCAGGCTTTAGAATGGATAATAACTGACACTCCATGGACTCAAGTCGCGTAGATTCTGTTTTCTCCGTGACATGAAAAACGTCAACATTGGGAAGCAAAAATTGTTAAGACAGGTGAATTTATCCCCTGTCTTAATTTTTCATCAGTTTACTGAAAAATTATGCCAAATTTTGTCAAAGTTAGGAATAGAGTAATTGTCAAACAAAAAAATTAGACTAAAATCTGGGTCAGGTATTTAGTAATTTAAGTTCTTCTTGAGAGACAGAATATTAAGGGTTAAAAATTTTCCTAGTTGATAGTACTTTTCAATTTAATTAAATAAATAACGTCTGCCCTCTAATTTCTACCTCTCTCCTTTAAGCAAGAGTATCTTTGGTCTACCTAAATGAAAATTTCTAGAATTCATAATTCTATTTATTCACAGCTAATATAAAAATTAAGGAAACTCTGATAGAACAACTATATAATTTTAATTAATCTAATTGTAAAATAAAAGGACTTATGTAATACAACCTATAGTCATCATTGCCACCTATGGGGAAGCAATCTCAAATCCTAGTTTTTCCCATCTCATGCGTAAGTTCCGATATAAATAGTTTCAACAATGTCAAAGATATAGCTAAGAAAGAATGGGTTAGGACAATTACTGATGATAAATCTTTAGACTAGGAAATGTTTTTCCAACTTTTCCCTCCTCCCTATTCCCTGCTATATAAAATTAAAACTTGAAAATAGCTAATCACCTAACAGTTAGGTAATAGAATTTCTAGCTTTTGACAAAATTGTAGTTAATAATTAGGGTTTGCGTATGGAAAGTCTTTTTGCTGAGGTAGGAGACAGGAGACAGCTATACTGGAGACAGGAGAAATGGGAATGAGCAAGGAGGTAGGAGTAAGAATTCTAAGAATGATTTTTCTACCCAACTATGAGGCTAAAATACTAGCTTTTTGAGCAAAATCAACTGAAACAGGGGCACTGCAATTCGACCCTAAAAATGCTCAAACCTTTATATATTAATACTTTTATAATTAATCAGCAAGCCCTAATTCTCTTAAAATTAAGATGTTGCACCAATCGCCCACAATACTAAAGGCAAAGTTAAAAAAGACAACAATGTTGATACCACAACAACTCTAGAAGTTCGTGGTGCATCACCACCAAATTCATTAACTATTAAAAAAGAAACTAAAGCACTTGGCATTGCACTTTCTAAGACTAACACTTGTAAATCAAGCATTTCTAAACTCATAAATTTACCAATTAAATAAGCAACGATCCCTCCTCCCAATAAACGCATCAAACTAGCACCCACTTCATAATTACTAGGTTGAAAACGATTATTAGCTATTTGTATTCCCATTAATAACAAAGAAATTGGAATTGCAGCTTCTCTCAAAAGATGTAAACCATCATCAAGTTTTAGAGGTAGTTGAATATCAAATGAATTTAAAATTAAACCCAAAATCATTCCCCAAATTATGGGTAATTTGAGAGTAAAAATAATAGAAGACCAAACACCTCCTCCTCTGAGAATTGCAGGCATTGTACCTAGCACGATTAGATTAAAGGATATTAAATATATTACCGCCCTTTCTAACCCAGCTTCTCCTAATGCAAATAAAGTTACAGAAAGACCCATATTTCCAGCGTTTGGTAAAGCTGTTGTAGCTACTAAACTTTTTTGTATAGCCACAGAAAAACCTAATTTCCATCCTATTGCCCAAGTTATTAAACAGAGTAAAATATAAGTTAGCCCAAAGGCTACAAACATTTCAATTGCTTCTTCAATACTAATAGTAGTTCGATACATTATATCTGTTAGTAATGCCGGAAATAACACATATAAAGCTAGTTTGGAAAGTGTCGGTTCATCAATGGAAAATTTTTTGGCAAATATAAAACCAATTAAAACAATACATCCCACTGGAAAAACGGCAGATACAACCGAAAATAAAATCTCAATCATAGTTGAAAAAAATCTGAGTCAATCATTTTACCAAATAATTAATAATTAAATAATTCTGGTTTAAAGTCTCCTCTTTTAAGGAAAAAAAACGGTCAAGGGGTAGCGATGTCTCCTCGGCATATCCAATCGACCAAGAGAAGAAATAATATTTCCTGATATTCAATTCCGTAAAGGTTTTAACCAGAGGTAGTTATCAATTAATGAAAAAATTATTTTCCTGATATTTATTGGTTCTTAATTTCTATAGCTACTTTTTGCACTTCACTAAAAACTCGCATTAAATTTCCACCCCAAATTTTTTGAATATCCTCTTCAGGATATCCCCGTGCTACTAATTCTTTTGTAATATTTGGCATTTCTGAAACATCATTCATTCTTCTAACTCCACCACCACCATCTAAATCTGAACCAATGCCAACATGATTGATACCCATAACTTTTACCATATAATCTATATGGTCTACTACATCAGCAACATTAGGTTTATTTTTGGGATATTTATCATTAATTAGATCGCATTTTTCTCTAAATTTTTCTCTTTCTACTTGACTCAGTTTTCCCTGCCAATAAGCAGTTCTTTCTTTGGCAATTGCTTTCATAGCTTTTTCTCTTTCTGGTGCTTGAGGTAGTTTTTTGATATAAGTATCAAAAATACAAACTTGTACCACTCCACCATTCTCTTTAACAGCTTTTAGCATTTCATCACTCATATTTCGAGGATTGTTTTCTAGCGATCTAGCACTAGAATTAGAGGCAATTATTGGTGCTTTTGTTAACTTAATTACATCCCAAAATGTATCATCATGGACGTGATAAATGTCAACCATAATACCCAAACGATTCATTTCTTTGACAACTTTTTATCCCAAATTACTTAACCCATTCCATTCTTGTTTTTCATCGGTAGAAGAATCGGCTAGTTCATTATTTTTGGAATGAGTTATTATTATATATCTAATACCTTGGTCGTAGAAAAATTTAACATTACTAATATCTTTACCAATAGGATAGCCATTTTCAATACCCATAAATATCGCTATTTTACCCATTTTATCCAGGCGTTCAGCATCCTCTGGATTTAAGGCAATTTCAACTTTTTCTGAATTTTCTTCTGCCATCTTTTTTGTTATTTCAATCATTTTAATGGCTTTTGCTTTTGCCTGTTCGTGCCCTTGACGATCGCGTTCTCTTTGAGGAGTAAATATTGACATAAAGACAGCATCTAATCCACCTTCTTGCATCCTAACAATGTCCCATTGACCACTTCCTAGTTTTCCTGGTAGATGTCTAATATTAGGTTGAAAATCAGGATTTAAAAATTGACGATAAGGCCAATCAATATGGCTGTCAATTGTTAAAACTTTTTCGTGTATTTCTTCAGGAGTTAATACTTTTTGTTGCTGCTCTTGAGTTGCTTCAGGAGATGGTGGTAATTTTTTGTTAGAGATAGTACATCCATGTACTGTTAAAGAAAGTAGAATTATTGACAATGATAAGACTGGATTTTTTGATAAATTCATCTAGATTACACCTCAAAATTAGTATCACAAAAGGGTAGGATTCAATAATTAATAATTAATAATTAGGGTTTGCTTATGGAAGTCTTTTGGTAGGGGTAGGAGTTAACCCACCCGCGGGCATCTCCCAGGAGGGGAAGTCAGGATAAATGGGAATTATAGAGGAGATAGTCGGAAAAATTATCCCTTGATTTTTCTGCCATAATCGTTCCAAAATACTAGATTTTTGATCTTTTTTCACCGAAAAGCTGACACTTTTTTAGACCAAAAAATACTATTCAGCTATTAACACTCAGCTATCAGCAATGTGAGTAATAGACATCTCTATAAAAGAGGGAACAGGTAATACCATTTCTCTGTAAAAATGCGCTTAATAATTGTTGCTCAGACCTTATTAAACTGACTATTTTCATCTTTATATTAAGTAAAAATTCATGGATAAATGGTATAACAGGGAGAAATAATTGATAATTTATGGATAATAATTGATTTTATTTGGAATTTCTACCCGATTTATAATCAATAATTACTTCTAAGAGCTGATAATAGACATCGTAAGCATTTCCTGTGGACTGCTGCGCAAACAGCATTCAGCAGCCAGTTTATCAGCTCTTGATAAACATCTACTATTTTCCGCTACAGAATTGCATGAATTGAACTCAAACTCGTCGTTCTTGTGGTTAATTCTCTGATGAAAAATGTAATTGTTAATTATTAATTATTAATTGTTGAATCTTACTCATCTTCTGGTTTCAGAGATCGTACAGTTTCTTGAATTGACCCTATAAAAAATCCCATAATTGCACCTATTGTTGCATAAGTACGAGGTGCTTTTGCACTGCTATAACCTTTATCTATTCTCGTAAAATTACAACATTGATAACGACTTTTACTCATCTCGGCAGCAGCTAATCCAATTACTGAACCGATTAAAGCCATCATCAAGCCAGAAAATATTACTAGCTTTAAATTAATTGTTTTTTCTTCCATTACCAATTAACCTCCATAATTGGAATTAAAATAAAATTATTTATATATTTTTTTTCTAGCATAATTTTGACTATTTTCAACTATTAACAGTAAAAAAATTCATAAAAATTCAATCAATGTTACAGGCATTAAGGCGAGCTAAAAAGTATACTGCTAGTTTAGCTCCATAAGGAGAATCCCACCAAGCAACAGGAAAACAACCTTTAGGTGCTTCTAGACTAAAATTCAGTTTTTCATAAGGTATTGATTTATTGTTTGATAATAATCCAAGTCGTTCACAGGTCATATTCAACACTTTCATATCTATTTGAGAAATATCATAAGTTCCTCCCATACTTTCATAAATTTTCTTTTGTATACTAAAGCCAAAATGACCTTTACTATAATTCATCCAAAGCTCGTCGATTAAATTTATTACGCTACATGGAAATTTTATAACATCATCAGGAGTCAGTTTTTCTTTGTCAGTTTGACCAGATATTTCTAACATTACTTTTGCAGTTTCTTGGTCTGCTTCTTTCCATTTTCCTGCGGATAATAAATCTCTTAATTTTCCGTAGCGGTAAATATCAGAAATCAACATTAATGCTTCATCTAACTTTTTTTCTAGTTGAGCTACTCTTTCTGATAATTCTAACTCCCTTGAATTTTGTTGTGATGAGAAAGATTCATCAGAGGAAATAGTAGATGTATTTATCTCTTTATATTCTATTTCGTTAGACATAATTACTCCAAAAATTTTGCTCTAAACTATTTTTTTAGTATTTAGTAGTTCCTGGTTAGGGAAAAGTGGTAATAGTTTCTGACTTGATTATTTACTGAATAATTAAGGTTTAAAGCCTCTCCTTTAAAAAGAGAAATAAGAAAAAATTTTCCTTTTAGTCGATCCTCTTCTTTTTAGAGAGAGGTAATTATCAATTATCAATTCTTGAAAGTATTGACTTTCTCACAAATCCTGTACATATTTTTATAGTTAATTCTGCTCTAGAATTGATTTACTAATTACTTCACTAATAACTAAATTACCTTCAGGACTTAAATGAATATGGTCTCGATATAAACTATCTGGTTCTGAGACAGATTTAAAAATAGGTAGTAAATCTAGATATAAAATATTCTCTGCCTGAGTAAATTCTTCTAAACGTTTACGAGTTTTAATTTCATAATCGCGGGGTCCAGGTTCACTTACTTCCCGTAGTAAAGGAGTCATTGCTAGAATAAATTTAGCATTGTTTAAATTAGCCAATTCATGAATTTTTTTAATTGCTACTAAATTAAAACCAATCCGGTCGCCTTCTTCTTTAATTTCAGGAACTTTTGGAGCCTTGAAAAAATAACGATTTATCAATTCTGCAATAGCTGAAGGAGGTTTTTTATCTGGATAATTGCGGTCTAGTCCGACCACGGATGAACTAGGTGCTTTAGCAAATAAATCATCAGTATTAATTAGTAATATTACTATTTGAGAATTAAACAAACCGAACTTTTCTAAATAAGCAAATTCATTTCTCGGACCCCAAGAATTAGCTGAGGCATTAAGAACTTCAACTATTTTATCTTTACCAAATTTTTCACTTAAATAGTTTTCTATAATTGCAGAAACTGTATCATTTTGGTCAGTCCACCAATTACCATTAGCCACAGAGTCTCCTACAAGAAATATTCTCAATGTAGTATTTTCTTTTGACTCTTCTATTGGTTTTGACCGCATAGAATACTGATTGATTTTGATGCGATTTCCAAAGCGACTAACATTTTGATTTGGTGCTAAGAGATAACCAATTTGATTATCTGCAATATAAGTCAGAGGATTACCAAAACCCACTATAACTCGGAGTCCTATTTCCAATATCCCCAATAATCCAAGTATAAGTGCTGAAATTATAAGTAGAATTTTCACTAATCTAAATTAAATAAATGAATCAATTTTATTTTCAATGATTTAGTCTCTAGTCTTGAGGGTAATAAATATTGCTTTTTTGACCGATTATATTATTATTTACTAATTAGGGCTTGCTGATTAATTATCAAACCATTAACAAGTAAAGGTTGGAGCCTTCTTTGATTCCCCAAAAGTGTGCTGGTTTTAGTCTAAAACCCTCAAAAAGGCACGCATAAAAGGCAAACCTTCGGACAGAAAAATTGAGGGACAAAACGCCCGCTCCTATCTCCTCGCTCATTCCCTGTTTTTCCTGTCTTCCCCTCCCCTCCACGGTCGGGGGAGGGGCTAGGGGTGGGTTGTCTCCTACCCCTACCAAAAGACTTTCCATACGCAAACCCTAATTCTCAATATTTTCTATAGATAAATAATAGCTAAAATTGGCTGAAAATAGTTGGAATTACTACTGATGAAAATTTCCTATGATTGACAAAGTTCATAAACATTATAATTCAAATAAAATTTCTTATATAGTACTAAGTAAATAGGGTGCGGACATTTCTCTACTTCCTACTCTTTTACAAGCAAAATTTATTGTCAAACACCAAAAAATTTACTGCTTATAGATATCTATATTTATCCTATCTTAATTTTAAGAAGTTATAGATCGCCATACATTATCATAATGTAAAGATTCAGCTATTAGCACCTGGGGGATGCTACGCAAACAGCAATAACACCCTGCTTTTTAGGGCAGGGTTTAAATTCAAATAGATTTGAACGACTTTTGTAGTAAGATTTAATCCGGACTGAATTAATACAACTTTGAAAGTTTACCAAAAGTAATAACTGATAGCTGATAACGCAGTTCCTCCGATAGGAGGCTAGCTGACTGCTGTTTGCGCAGCATTCCGTAGGAAATGCTTAGATCATAATAACGCTCAAATCTAAGCATTTAATTTATTGACACTCTCATGACTAAATCACATATTATAGAGGGAGTCCTCTTACCAGTTTTTGATAGTATTTAACAGATTTTTCAGTATAAATATTATCATACTAAAAATTTATACACTAAAATCAAATTTTGATAGGACTTAGACAAAAACACTATATGTAGCAATAAAAAACTATAGTGCCACACTATCCATAGTTTTTATAGCTGAAAAATGCCTAAGTTCTGTTTGATTAAGTAAGGGAACATAAATAAACATTAAAACGAAGAATCTGAAAATAAAGCCAGAAGACAGTTTTCAAGCTTGTTTTCATAATTTTGAATTTCCATCACCATTTTACGAATAATTAAACCCACCTACTTAATATTCCTATAGAAGAAAAGACATAGGCAAGAAAACTTTTATAACTATTATAGATACAGCATATTCGCTTATTTATGTGGTACAATTGATGGCTTAAACAATTAATAATTAATAATTAATAATTAATAATTACCTCTCCTTGAAAACGGATAGGATTGACTCAAAGGAAAAATTTTTTCTTTTTTCCCCTTAAAAGGGGAGGCGCATACCCACAATTTCTCGGTAAAATTTTTTCCTTGTTCCCGGCTTCCCTACTCCCTAAAACCATCAATATATGTACTTTCAGAGAGTAGGAAACTGCTGTATTTTCAATAAAATAAATATAAAATAGCGTCAAGTAAAGTATGGAATATTCAATAATTTGAAGAACAAACTATATAAAGTTTTAAAATTATGATGACCAAAAATTGACATAATACTAGCAGAGTCTAGATAATAAGTACCTTCTAGGCCATAATTTCTAGTGTAAATTCTGTTATGTTATTGCAAAATAACCGTGGTTTCAGGTAAACCCGTGGACTTAAAGCAAATATTTAAAACCAGACATCCAATCATTGGGGTAGTACATTTACAGCCTCTGCCAACCTCACCCCGTTGGGGAGGCGACCTCCAAGCTATTATTAGTAGAGCAGAAAGAGAAGCCACAGCCCTTGCATCAGGTGGTGTAGATGGCATTATCGTAGAAAACTTTTTTGATGCTCCTTTTGTCAAAGACCAAGTTGACCCCGCTGTAGTTAGTGCCATGACATTGCTAATACAAAAGATTATGAACTTGGTTTCCCTACCAATTGGAATCAACGTTTTGCGTAATGATGGCCAAAGTGCGATGGCGATCGCCTCCTGTGTGCAGGCCCAATTTATTCGTGTTAATGTCCTAACCGGAGTTATGTCTACGGATCAAGGGTTAATTGAAGGAAAAGCACATCAACTTTTACGCTATCGTCGAGAATTGGGTAGTGATGTCAAAATCTTTGCAGATGTTCTAGTCAAACACGCCCAACCATTGGGTGAACCCAATTTAACTACAGTTGTCCAAGAAACAATTGAACGTGGTCTAGCTGATGGAATAATTCTCTCCGGTTGGACTACTGGAAGTCCTCCTACCTTGGAAGATTTAAAATTAGCTAGTGCAGCAGCATCAGATACACCTATATTTATCGGCAGTGGCGCTAACTGGAATAATATTTCTACCTTGATGCCAGCTGTAGATGGTGTTATTGTATCTAGCTCGCTGAAGCGACATGGCCAAATAGACCAACCGATAGATCCTATTCGCGTGAGTCAGTTTGTAGAAGCTACTCAGCGAAGCTTATCGAATCAGAGACAAGATAATGAAAATTGGCAGAAAGAAACTAATAATTTGCCTTCTCCTCTAAAAAATTAGGAATCAAAAATATAAATGTAAATTATGATTCACTGAAACTCTAACCTATGGATTAAGTGGCGGTTAAGCCAAATTATGGTGGCGATCGCCACCATAAGTGTACTAAAGAGTCTATGGCACTATAGTCAAGTTATAAGTCATCTCTTACAAATTACCAGTTAAAAGTTAATATTTTTAACCTTTTGCCTTTGTGTGGGTCAGAACATAAGGAGAGACAATATTAGCCCTATCATATACTTGATGACTTATTAAATATGTAGCACAATAATTGGCCTTAAGGATAATGATTCAGAAGTGTTAATTAGTCTCTATACTGAAATATTTGGTGTGCTCAACCGATTGAGTTTTTTGACCTATATTTATATTTAATAGACATCTCCAATTATCAAAAATCCAATCAATTATCGCGCAAAAATCATCAATTCTTTCCCCCTACTGCCTACTGCCTACTGCCTACTCCCTCTTTTCCGGAGAGGTCTAATGATGACAATGATTGTAAGCATTCATACCAATTTAATATGAAGCTGCATAGAATAAAGCTTCAAGAATGAAGTTGTAAGAAGATAGGGAACTAATTTGTTCGAGGGTAAAAAGTTGGAGAACCTGATGAAGTCGCGATCGCAATTCCCCAAGTGTCAAAAACACTTCTCCTTTCAATTGTTGTTTGATAAATTGCCAAACTCGTTCAATGGGGTTGAGTTCGGGACTATGGGCAGGTTGACAAACTGGAATTAAATTATCCGGCCATCGCAGAGCGGAGGTCACATGAGCTCCAGCTTGGTCAAGTTGAATCACAGCCATGTCTTCTCCCAGTTGACATCCGACCGCATTAATAAACTCCTGAAATCTTTCGGTATTGAGGCGATCGTATTCTTGACAAAAATGCCAGCCACTCAATGGTTCGACCACGCCCCCTGTGCCAGAAATTTTCACGCTTCCAGATTACAGGTGCTGTGGGTTTCACTCCTTTGGCCATAATCACTTTCCCCGTTTCAGTTTTTAGTCCCAAGCGAGTCTCATCTTGACACAAATAACGTAACCGTTGCCCGTGGGAAAACAAGCGTTGATAGGTTAATAGGGCTGGGGCGATGTTTTTTTAAAATGTTCATGGGCATTTACTTTTACCACAGCGCTCTGTGGGCGAGGCACTTTCAATTTGGCTTGAAGTCCATAGTGTACCCAATGATAGACTGTGGCATATTTCAGGTGTAGTTGATAAGTAATCTTGAGCCACTCGACAATTTCTCCATAACTCTTGAACCCAGGCCCCTTTTCCAGTCGTTCTTGTAATCCAACTAGAGCTTCATAATTTAAATGGGGGGATTTTCCTGGTGCTTTTTTGACGGCCAGCAATTCGGACAATCCTCCTTGACGATACTTTTGCAGCCACCGAGTTACAGTTGAGCCATCCCGTCCCAGACGTTGGGCAAGAGTTTGATGCTGAGTGACTTGTCCAGTTTTGAGCCACCACAACATTTGTAACCGTTCCTTTTGGCTGGCACTACGACTGTTTTTTAGTAGTTTTTCCAAATTTTCTGCACTTTCTGCGATCGCTACAATCAGTTGTCGTGCCATAACCAATTACCTCTCAAATCAACATATCTTTTATTCTATGCAACTTCATATTAAATTGGTATCAGCGGTCAGCTATCAGCTAGCCTCCTATGGTCGGAACTACGTTATCAGCTATGAGTTATTAAGTCATTATTTTGGAAGAAGGAATTAGTATTCAAGGAGTGAAATATGTTTGCGCAGCATTCCGCAGGAAATGAAATAGTTCTTTCAGCTAACCTTGGTCATTGTTTGATTATTTATTTCAAAAGCTAATAGCTGAATGCTTACCAATGATTTACCTTTTGTCGTGAATCTAGACACTAATAGAATGTTCCGACTTAATGTAGTTAAGACGTGGATATTAATGTTTGGATTAGCAATTCAAATCGTGGTTTGTAGAAATTATCTAATTTGGAACGCTACTATTGAAATTAGTGAAGTTATATATTTTTAATGTATCGCTTCTACATGATTTTTGGGGTTGCACATTATGGAATGATATTGTCAAAAATTAGTTTAGACTTTGACTAAAAAAACCTAATCTTAATCATTCTAGCAATTGATTAATGCCAAATCATGTTCATCAAAAATATAAAATCATTCGTCACTATGCAACGCCTTATTTTTAGGTAATCTATTCATCTTAATATTATCTAATTGGTTAAGATTTAGAAATATTTTTCTATAAATCGAATTACTATTGACATGGTAGCTTTAATTATAACATTAGGAATTTATATATATAGCGTTTTTCAGGCTAGTGAGGTATACTCTTGTCTTTACTTCGCTGTTGCCTGTTGCCTGTTGCCTGTTGCCTAAAGCTTAGAATTTTGTACCTCACTCTTTTTGGGAATTGCTATATTAATACAAATGTTATGTAAGGCTGCACAGAATTATGAATTTATTAATTTTTCATTCTTGAGCTGTAGTCAACTGTGATTCAACTTTTATTCTATAGCAACTTCGTATTAATTTGGTATCAAACAGAGCAATACTTTGAGAAACTCTAGTTACATACAGCCTCATAAAAGTTGAGTAGAATATCAATTCATATACAACTCCTCAAACTATTTTTACAGTAATCTCTCTGAAGTGGCAGAAATCAAATCAACTCGTCATTTAAGAGGAATATATACTAAAAAGTATGGAGTATTTTCCTATCTTCATTGTCAAGAAAAAATCAAATTTTCACAAAGAAGATTTTGAAAATTAAAGCCTATTTTAGCAATAAAATCAATAGCAAATTTTATTCAGATTACAGACTTTAGAGCAGCCAACAAATTCATCTACTTATCAGGGAAGTACAGCTTTAAAAACTAGATTTTAAGCATCAACTAAAGTAAGCAGTGAAAACAATAATATTAAGATAATAGTAAATATACATTCTTACTTTACCGAAATCAACCAGAGAAGATTTGTTGTCAATACTGATAGGCTATAATATAAAGTGAATATATCATAACCCTTAACTATCCGGATAAACAGCCATTTTATTTTTTAGATCAGGCTTGCTAAATAAATTTCAAACCGTGACTAATCATGGTTTTGAGAATTATTAAAGCCTCAAAAAGCTTAATAAATAAGCTTTCTATAGTATCAAAATCAATATACCGATTGAAAACAAAACAGTAAAGTAATGAAATTAAAATGATGTAAAAACTTTACCCTATTCCTTGTTCACTGTTTCCTAACCTAATTATTAGGACTTTTTACCCAGAGCATACATATAGTTATTTTTTTATTTATATTACCTAAAGATGTTCAAACTTTTCGGTACACATCAAAATACCATTCTGAAGAATATTAAACACTGGCTAATAGAAAACCGTCGATTATTACTAACAGCTTCAACCTCAGCAGGTATCGTAATACTTTTACGTTCATTAGGTCTTTTGCAATCTTGGGAATGGACACTTTACGATTATTTTTTTCGCTTACGTCCAGCAGAATCATTAGATCCCCGTATCGTAATTGTAGGAATTGATCAATCAGATATACAAAAGTATGGCTATCCTATAAACGATCAATTAATGGCTGAAATACTACAAAAATTACACTCACTTCAACCTCGTACTATTGGTTTAGATATATATCGTGATTCCCCTAGAGAACCAGGATATAAAAATTTCCTCAAAGCTCTAGAAAATATTCCTAATATAATTGGTATTGAGAGAATAGGAATAAAAAATAGTTTAGGAATCAAAGCACCTGCAATTTTAGCTAAAAAACAACAGGTAGGATTTAATAATATAACAACAGATCCTGATGGAAAAATTCGTCGTGGCTTGCTCTATATGCACTTAGAAAATGGTAAAGTTAGGGAAAGTTTTCCACTTAAACTGGCTTTAAATTACTTAAAAAAAGAAGGAATTGAGCCAAAACCAGCTAATAAAGCCAACGATTTGCAATTAGGTCTAGCGGTATTTCATCGTTTTAAAAGAAATGATGGAGCTTATATTAGAGTTGATGCAGGTGGCTATAAATTTTTAGCAAACCCCAGAAAAATATCAGATAGTTTTTATACAGTTTCCATGAGTGATTTACTATCTGGAAAAATAACTCCACACTTATTCAAAGACCGGATAATTCTCATTGGTTATACTGCGACCAGCGTTAAAGATTTTCATAGAAATTCTTACAGTAATCGTTTATTTAACTCTCCTAAAGAAATATCTGGGGTAGAATTACAAGCTAATTTTTTGAGTCAAATTTTGAGTTCAGCACTAGATGGTAGAGTAAACATTAAAGTTTTTCCTGAACCTATAGAATGGTTATATATTATTGTTTTTTCTTATATAGGTGCTAACTTAAGTTGGCAATTATTATTGCCCAAAAAATCAATTATCACAATATTATTGATCGGTATTAGTATTACTGGATTTTCTTATATTGCCTTTATTGATGGTGGTTGGTGGTTTCCGATAATCCCCTCAATATTTGCTCTTAGTAGCTCTGCTGCTATGATTATGTTTCATCTTGCTTACTTAAAAGAAGAATGGCAGAAATCTACAGAATTTTTACAGTCAGTTATTGATGCAATTCCTGACCCTATATTTGTCAAAAATAAAGATCATCATCGTATTGTTATAAATGAAGCTTATGGTAAATTTATCGGATATCCTATAGAATCTCTACTCATCAAAACAGACTATGAATTATTTCCTCAAAATGAAGCTAATATATTTTGGCAACAAGATGAGTTAGTATTTCAAACAAATCAACAGCAAGAAAATGAAGAATATTTTACAGATGCTCGTGGAATTACTCATATAGTTGCTACGAAAAGAACTCTTCATCAAGATGCTGCAGGAAATCTATTTTTAGTAGGAGTAATTAGAGATATTACCGAACGAAAAAAAATGGAGGAAAACCTGAAGGAAACAGCAACAAGATTAAAGCTTGATAATGATAAACTAAAGCTTTTAGGAGATTCTTTACATCATCAGGCTAATCACGATCCCCTCACAGGATTACCTAATCGTAAGCAATTTCATGAGCGTTTAAGTCAAGCTATTGAATGGGCAAATGTGAATGAACAAATGGTTGGTCTACTATTTCTAGACCTCAACGGATTTAAAGCCGTTAATGATACCCTGGGTCATAATATAGGAGACTTACTATTAAAATTAGTAGCACAAAGATTGCAAGGGTGCTTAAGAGGAAGTGATACAGTGTCCCGACTTGGAGGTGATGAGTTTACTGTAATTTTACCAGGTATTCCAGGACAACTAGGAGCTTCTAAAGTGGCTGACAAAATTCGCAACACAATTAATCAACCTTTTCAATTAGAAGACCATATTGTACCAGTGGGAACCAGTATTGGTATTAGTCTATATCCTCTTGATAGTCGAGACATTGACCAACTAATTCATCACGCTGATAGTGCTATGTACGAAGACAAGAAACAGCAGAAGAAACAACGTTAAATAATGATTGTAAATGTGATTAGATTAGCATCTCAAATAAATTTAACCCAGTAATATATTACTGAGTTGAAAAATTTAATACTTTATTCATTTGTGAAAGTTTCCTGTTTTTGAACTTTGATGAAGTAATACTTAAATATACATTTAATTGCAGATGAAGAATATAGTTAAGGTCGCGATCGAATTTATGCTCATCATTAATTGATGACAAATTGGGTAGTTATCACAAGTCATAATTTTTGCAGCTTACCTCCTGACGATGAAAGGGATGTACTAAAAAATATCCTTACATATTTAGAACTACCACAAATTGAATACTTGCTCAGATAGGGATATGAAAATGTATATCACAAAATCCCAGAGAACTATAGCAGAGGACAGAGGATAGGCTAAAGGCAATACTGGGAAAAACTTTTCCTTGCCTAAGGTTGATCATCGCTATATGTCCTAAGCAAATTTTTCGCCTGCTATACCAAACTCCTGACTCTATGTAATTATCCTAATAAACTTAGCTACTAGTGTAGCTTTCTCGATAGTGTTTTTCCGAATTTACACTGGAATAATTGGCCATTTAATTAATTTGATTAAGCCAAATATCGTATGTACATCTGTGTATTTACTGAATATAATGGATTTATAATAAAAGTTTTAATAATTTGGATTTGCTATTCATAGCTACCAATTAGTAGCCAAATTTCAATGAATCTGTAAAATTCAACAACACAATCAATAAAAAGCACTACTATTCTTGCAAGCTCATCAATCTAGATAATCTTTGATCTAGCTCTACTATCAGGGGATAACTTTTATGAATGCGATACTACTACTTACCAAAAACATAGCTTTCTCAACCTTAACTTTCAGCTTAGGTATCATAATACCAACAAGAGTGATGGCATTGCCAGCAGCTAGCTATTACTCTAACTCTAATCAGACTTACACAGACGTTGATACCTATTTTTTAAAATCATCTATTCTTGTAAAATATACACCAGACGATAATGGTAAATCTGGAGACAGTGAAAAAGGTGGAGGGGCACACTAACATTACCTCATTTTCATTTAAATACTAAATAGCTATCTTAGGATTAATCTACTATATTTATTTCTGGTCGTGATTAAAACTTTAGGCTTAATTAAGTTTAATAATTCATGTCCTAATTTTTTCAATTTCTCTCTAAAACGCATCGATAATATCAGTTAGTCTGAAAACAATAAATTTAAGAAGTAATGGCTGAGGTTAATAGATAATCAGGCATTTGATCGATACTAATATTAGTGCACCGAATAATTAATAATTTCAGCTTTGAAGACTATCCTTTTAACTTTGAAGGAGAAAAATCATTGATATTTGGTGTTGCTGAATCAAGCTATGAAACCTAAATTTGACAAAATATAAAATGCTTTTCAGTTAATAGTTAGGCAATTGCCATTAAAGCACAATCATAGCCACGCATCACCAACGCCGATATTTTTGTTTTGTAGTCAAACCTTTTATTTATTTAAGAAGAGATAATTGTTGAATGTTGAATGTTGAATGTAAGAACTAAACTCTAGAAACTTGAAACAATTGACATACTCCTGATTTTGCCCATAGCTCAACTACTCTGAGTTATTCAAATAGCATGGTTCTATCTCCCAGTCTACCTCAATAATGGCCGTGCCGTATTTGTAGAGCATTATCGATCGCCTTCAACTAATCAGAAGCTTAAATTAGATATAAATCCACCTAATTTAAACTTCTTTATATTTCCCAACACCGACACAAGCAGAATAAATACGGTTTTAACCCGTAGAGTTTCTAATACTTAACTTCAATAATCAATTGGTAATTCCCAATATTTAATCAAGCACTCAAGTATTAAATAGCGGCATTGAAAATTGACTAATATCTGAGACTTTAGTCTATGCTAATCTTAGTCATATGAACCAGTATTCAATCTATAGTCACCTTCAATGTACACATCAGCAGGTGGAGTTACTGTAAAATTTTCAAGGTTAGCTTCTAAAAGATTTTTCTGTCTTTCAGTTAAATTAGGAATTTCTAGTACATCCTCTACTTTTTGATAAGGAGCATTATCTACTATCATCGAAGCTATAGTTGGGAACATTCCCCGGTATTTCCGAAAGCTTCGTAAAGGACTATTGTTAAGATCGAGCTTCTCTCCAATCTCTCCTAATTTTCTGTCTGCCTTGTTAACCCTTCCAGATTCTACTGCTAGAATTGATGTTGAAGGCCATACAGTTAAACTTAAGTTACCTGCATAAGCTTGATGGTATGGCATTAATCCTACACAACCTAGACATAAACCTAATATTGCTAGCAGTAAGCCGATTTGTTTCATTATTCTATTTCTCCTAATCTATTGATATACACAGTTTTTTAAGTACCTAACGGTAAAAATTAAACTGTAGAAATTTAAACAGTTTACTTAATTGTTAGTAGGTAAATCAAGTAATGACTGCATGATGCAGCTTACTATTATCTAAACTCAGAAAGTCTATGAAAATAATTTTTCTACTTGTTGGTTTTCACTGCTTAAACGTCTCGCAAATTATCTCTTCCTTGCTCTAATTCTATAGAAACTTTGGGAGATATATTTTTGTCCAACAAGACAAATTTAGTCATAGACTATTAAGCCGTTCTACTAAACTTACCCAAACTTACCCATACATGGTTGCATGAGTTTTGGAGTTAGCTTCCTGCTTCACAGAAGACCACTGACCGCAGTCTGCAACTTATCTTCTCCACAGGCTTAAATTCGCTTGGAACTCAAGCTACTGATTCACATAGTTTTTCAGGTTGATAGCAGCATTAAAATCTCTGTCAGCTTCAAAACCACATTCACTACACTCATAAGTTCTCAAGTTTAACGGCATTTTCTGTTGATGTCCACAGAAGAATTACGGGCAGCAGAAGACCCAGAGTTTGAAACATTTTATACCAAAAACATTTTGTTGAACGAGGGTATCCGAGCATGGATGGCACCTCAAGATCAACCACATCAAAACTTTATATTCCCTGAGGAGGTTCTACCACGTGGTAACGCTCTCTAATTCTTCCATGATGGGAGGTCGCGATATCGAGTCCACCGGTTTCGCCTGGTGGTCTGGAAATGCCCGTCTAATCAATCTATCCGGTAAACTGCTAGGCGCTCACGTTGCTCACGCAGGTCTAATCGTATTCTGGGCCGGAGCAATGACCTTATTTGAAGTTGCTCACTTTGTCCCAGAAAAGCCAATGTACGAACAAGGCTTGATCCTCATGCCCCACGTTGCTACTTTGGGCTGGGGTATCGGTCCTGGTGGCGAGGTAACTGACATATTTCCATATTTTGTAGTAGGTGTTTTACACATAATTTCATCTGCTGTTCTTGGTTTAGGCGGTATTTATCATGCCGTTCGTGGTCCAGAAACACTTGAAGAATATTCTTCTTTCTTTGGATATGACTGGAAAGATAAGAACCAGATGACTAACATCATCGGTTACCACTTAATTCTATTAGGTTGTGGTGCCCTGTTGTTGGTATTTAAGGCCATGTTCTTCGGTGGTGTCTATGATTCTTGGGCACCAGGTGGTGGAGATGTCAGGGTAATCACAAACCCTACTCTCGATCCTGCTATTATTTTCGGTTATCTAGTCAAAGCACCTTTTGGTGGTGAAGGCTGGATCATCGGTGTTAACAACATGGAAGATATCATCGGCGGTCATATCTGGATTGGTCTGATTTGTATCTTCGGTGGTGTTTGGCATATTCTAACTAAGCCTTTTGGTTGGGCACGTCGTGCTTTCATCTGGTCTGGAGAGGCTTATCTTTCCTACAGTTTAGGCGCTCTATCCTTAATGGGTTTGATTGCTGCGTGTTTCGTATGGTTTAACAACACTGCTTATCCTAGCGAATTCTACGGCCCAACTAACGCTGAAGCTTCTCAAGCTCAGTCTTTTGTATTCTTAGTCCGCGACCAAAAGTTAGGTGCTAATATTGGTTCTGCTCAAGGTCCAACTGGTCTTGGTAAGTACCTGATGCGTTCTCCTACTGGTGAAATCATCTTCGGTGGTGAAACAATGCGTTTTTGGGACTTCCGTGGTCCTTGGTTAGAGCCTCTTCGTGGTCCTAACGGTCTTGACTTGAATAAACTAAAGAACGATATTCAGCCTTGGCAAGTACGTCGTGCTGCTGAGTACATGACTCATGCTCCTAACGGTTCCATCAACTCCGTAGGTGGCATTATCACTGATATTAACGGGTTTAACTATGTTAACCCTCGTGCTTGGTTAGCTGCAGCTCACTTCATTCTTGGCTTTTTCTTCTTAATTGGTCACTTATGGCACGCGGGACGCGCTCGTGCTGCTGAAGGTGGTTTTGAGAAAGGTCTCGACCGTGAAACAGAGCCAGTGCTATCTATGACTAACCTTGACTAATATCTAGTTACTGTAGGTTACTTATAGCTAAATTTATTTAAGAACCTCACCAGATATCTGGTGAGGTTCTTATTTTTTTATAGAAGCCATTTGGTATCTTTGTACGCGGTACAGGTTTTTAGGAAAGGAGTCATACCAATTCTCTATGAAGTTGCGCTTCAATAGGA
This sequence comes from Okeania sp. SIO2B3, assembly GCF_010672525.1. Classification (GTDB taxonomy): domain Bacteria; phylum Cyanobacteriota; class Cyanobacteriia; order Cyanobacteriales; family Microcoleaceae; genus Okeania. The sequence continues at coordinate 136,886 of NZ_JAAHGH010000003.1, forward strand.
ATTACGCACGCAAAAGATAAAATTATATCATGTTCGGATCAGAGCCTGATAAAAAAATTTTTGTTTGTAGTTTTGCTTTAGCCCATGAAATATCTATACTTCTTGCTCAAGCCCAACTACGAGAGCTTCTAACTTATAATTATTCAACCGGGCAATATATTAAAGTTGTCTAGTCTAAACGACTCGCTTGTTTTCATCCCCCGGTTAAAACACGGAGGCCTTCAACGTCGCTTTTCGGTAATAGAAAGTTATCATACTTTAGGTTGGGTTAACGGTAATGCAACCCAACAAAATCAGAGCTCGTGTTAGATTTATCCTGCGAATAACTGCCGTTCTTAGAAACCTACGATAATCTATAGAAATCTATGATTATCTGTTCTATTCCTGCTTCATTCTGGTAACGTCGGCGTTATCCAGTCCACAGGCTGTCACGGACGTTTGCTTTTGCTTCGCAAAACTGGCGTAACGCAACGCCGGCGCGAAACGCGTTAGCGTTGCGGAGCAAACTGCCCGCCATAGCTAAATTTAACGCTGCATTCAAGTCTCGAGCACAGCTAAAATTGCAGTGTTCGCAATTGAAAACGCGCTCTGATAAAAACAGAGATTTTTTAACAGTTCCACAGTTAGAACAAGTCTTAGAGCTAGGAAACCATCTATCAACAACGATTAGCTCCGAGCCGTATAACTTACATTTATACTCTAACTGTCTTCTGAACTCGTAAAAACCCATATCGGCAACAGCTTTAGCTAGCTTTGGCTCGGCCATCATTCCAGATACATTCAAATCTTCTATTACTATCTGACTGTGGTTTTTAGCTAAGTAAGTAGTTAGTTTATGCAACGTATCTTTTCTGATATTAGCTATTTGGCTGTGTACTTGAGCTATCCTAAGTTGAGCCTTTTTCCAATTAGAGGAATAGACGACTTTATGTCGGTTTAAGTATTGCAACCGAGAGAGTTTGGCTTCTAACTTTCTATAAGACTTAGCTGCCTCAAATACTTCACCTGTTGACAATGTTGCTAAAGTTTTTACTCCTAAATCTACACCAATTACATCTACTGATTTTTCAGTAATTTGGGGTATGGTTTCTACTTTGAAACTAATAAACCATCTATCAGCTTTCCTGCTAATAGTTACAGATTTAGGAGTTACATTATCTGGCAGTATTTCATAAGTTTTAATCCATCCAATTCGGGGGAGTTTTATATGATTAAAACCTATTGATATTGAACCATCTAAAGTGTTTGCGTAGCATTCCGCAGGAAAACTATCGTCTCTACCTTTCTTCTTAAATTTAGGTTGACCAGACACTTTACTAAAGCAACGCTTCCAAGCATCTGATAAATACCTCAAGGCATATTGAGGCGCACATTTAGATACTTCATAATACCAATAGTTATTAGGTTTAACCATTGCTACCAAAAGTTTATGCAGGTCGATTGCGGTAGGAAATTTAAGTTTACCTGAAGGATTATTTGAATTGTGGTTCAGGATGTTCCTAGTTAGCCATAATCCCCAATTGTAAGCATGACGAGCTACAAAGCGCGTGTTTAGCCAGCAAGGTTTTTTGTTTATTATTTGGGTGTAACTCGGTTTTGAATCCTAGTAGCATAAAATTAAATATAGATTATCATAGAGAATACTAGATAATCTATGATTATGTCAAGCTGTTAATTACCCTAACAATTTTCAACCAAAGCTAGTAAATGTAAAATCTTGCTTTAAATTTAGCAATAATCGATAGCTACCACCTAATAATTGTAAGCTGACTACTGATAACTGAGTGCCAATTTATAATGAAACCATACCAGAAAATTAAAATCCTAGAATGTCACGAACCACTCATCCCAATTCCCTTAGAAAAATTTGCCACTGAATCACCCCATCCCTATAAAAAATTAGGCGCACCTTATCATTTATCTCCAGCAAATTCACCTTATTTTTTACGTCAAAAAGTATTAGATAGTTTGATAGCAGCTCAAACAAAACTACAAACAAAATATCCCAGTTGGCACATTCAAATATTTGATGCTTATCGCCCCATTGCTGTACAAAAATTTATGGTAGATTACACTTTTGTAGAAACAGTAAAAGCTGAAGGTTTTACATTAGATAGTCCGGAGTTGACAGAAGCAAAACGTCAAAAAATTTTAGAGTTAGTTTATCAGTTTTGGGCTGCTCCTAGTCTAGACCCTGCTACCCCACCACCTCATAGTACGGGTGCTGCTGTGGATGTAACCTTGGTGGATGCTAATGGGAAAACTGTTGATATGGGTTCTCCTATTGATGAGTTATCACCCCGTTCTTATCCGAATCATTTTTTGGAGAGTAAAAATGAGGAAGCTCAGAAATATCATCAACACCGACAGTTATTGGCAGAAGTAATGTTATCGGTGGGGTTTCAGCAACATCAACAGGAATGGTGGCATTTTTCTCTAGGCGACCAAATGTGGGCTTGGTTGACAAGTCAGGAGAATGTTGGAGGTGAGGTTGTGGCACGTTACGGACGAGTAAATTGAAATTGACCGAGACTTGAATGCCTCAATTAATTTAAGAAATGCGGTCGGCTCGACCGTTGATGCCTGTGGACGGAGTGCTGCCGACAGTTCCGGTGGAAGCAGGAAGTAAACATTAAGATGTCACTAATGATGACGTTTTATATCGGTTTTATGAAGCAGGATGTCAATCCCTATACGCTTATACTCTCAGGAAGAAATCATTCTCGCTAATAGATGCAAGGTTTGCCAGATTAGCAAATTCACCACCGCTACCAAATTCTGCCTCTGTACCATTAGCATTGTAGAATAGCTTGCCGTTACTACTGTTATAAACAATAATCCCTGCTGAAGTTTCTGCATCGGCATCACTGGTAACTGTAGTAAATTCACCATCAAGACTGAAGCCTTCCCCTAAATTACTAGCAATAGCAGTGAAAGTGCTTTTACCAAGTAAAATTATATCTTGCCCCGGAACAAAGTCACTAATTTCATCTACTCCAAGCTCCTCTAAGTCAAATTCATCATTTGTACTGAAAATAAAGCGGTCAATACTTGCACCACCAATTAGAGTGTCGTTACCTGCACCACTGTTCAGGCGATCGCGACCTTGACCACCTAAAAGTAAGTCATCACCATTGCCACCAAAGAGGCGATCGTTGTCTTGACGCCCTTCGATAGTATCATTGCCATCTTTTCCATAAAGAGAGTCACTACCTCTACTACCAATGATTTGGTCATCCCCACCGCTGCCATCAATAGTATCATTACCAGCCAGACCAACAATGGTATCATCTCCTTCTGCACCACTTAGGCGATCGCTTTCAGGAGTACCAGTCTCATTTATAATTACAGAACTAGCTTTCACAAAGTCGATGTTGGCAGAAACACCTAGATTCGTTAGGTCAGTGCCTGGGCCATATTGCACCAATAAACCCCCGTTTTCAAATTCGATGGGCGTAGAAATACCTGATGGCAAGATATCCGTGGCGGCGTCTAGTACAAATCCTGGCTCCAAAACTTCAACAGTTGCAAATTCATTCAATTCGCTCAGGCCGTCAAGACTAGCTGAGGCAATGGTGCTAGTGTCAAACTCAAAATAATATCGATCAAAGCGATCGGCAGGAAAAAGCAGACTGTCCGCTTGAGAATTGTCAACTAAAGTCATTGTGAGGAAGGTATCACTAATATCAATGTCGTAAAAGCCAATAAAGTTAGGAAATTCGACATCATTGGTAATGATTTCAGGGCCTCCAATTTCGCCGAAAGTAGCCTCAACCCCACCTGTAATAACAGTATCTTGTAAGGTATTGAGAACCGTTGCTGAATCACCTAGTATAGATTCTTCTGAACTATCTTCCTCAAAGTCGATGGTGGCAGAAACACCTATATTTGTTAGGTCAGTACCTGGGCCTAATTCTACCAATAAGCCTCCAGTTTCAAATTCGATGGGCGTAGAAATACCTGTTCCAAAGATATCGGAGGCGTCTAGTACAAATCCTGGGTCTAAAACTTGAACAGTAGCAAATTCATTCAATTCGCTCAGACCGTCAAGACTAGCTGAGGCAATGGTGCTAGTGTCAAACTCAAAATAATATCGATCAAAGCGATCGTCTGGAATAACTAGATCGGTTGCCCCAGAATTATCCACTAGGGTCATGGTTAACCCATCATCACTAATGTCAATGTCATAAAAACCTATGAAGTTGGATAATTCTACCCCGGGATCGACCACTGTTATTGGATCGCTCAAGCCAAAAACAGCTTGCACACCACTTGTGATAGTGGCATCCTCAAAGGTATTGGTGACGGTTACAGAACTTCCTAAGACCATAGTCTAAATCTCCTTGGTTGAATCAGAACAGAACACCTACTAATAAATTGTACAAATAGTCAACTACAAGTTACTTTTAGGACTTACACGTTATACCGTTTCACGGAATTCAAAAGTCAAAATTCAAAAGTCAAAAGGCAAAAGTCAGATTTTATAGTTCAAAACTTTGATGCTTCAGTAATTTCAGCAAATTATTCGACATCTAAAGTTTGGAACTATTTGTAACATTCTTTTTTCACGCTTGGTATTAGAGGAGCAAAATCTAGGTTTGAGATTGCTTCTCTATCGGTCGCAATAATAGAAATACCTTTAGGACTTACGCAGATACGCTATATATAGCGCTCAATACTATTGTCCAATAGTTAATCAACTCTATAAATAGTGCCTTTGCGTAAGTCCTGACCTTGTATTGCCTAAGTTATGACTTTGTTAATGACCTTTGTAAGACTGCCGATCTCTATGCGATCAGACATATCATTAGACAACAACTGTTAAATTAGTATGCACTAAATACTATATACTGGTCAGCCGATATAAAAAATGGTCAATATCAGTAATATTTAGGGTTAAAAATGGACACCCAGCCATGGTCTCTTCCAAACGTCGAATGGTCGCCTACAATTAACAGTCGATTTGAAGTTCTAAGATTAGCGGATTTTAATCGGCGAGAGATTCCTGCTGACCACGATCCTCGGCAAGCTCACCGCATCAACTTTCATGCTTTGATTTTGTTTACACAAGGGCAGGGAATTCATGGTGTTGACTTTATTGATTACCCTGTCAAGACCGGGACATTAATTCACGTTTGTGCCAATCAGATACACCATTTTGGCCATTCTGAGGGATTAAATGGTTTAATGGTAGTGTTTTTGCCTGCTGCCTTGCCTAGCAATTTATTAGGAATGCCAACCAGTATTTCGAGTTTCTTATCCTGGTCTACCATGCAATACATTTGGCCATCAGTCACATCTATTGAGCCGTGCCAAGCCCAAATTCTTAAACAACACATCGAACTATTAGAAATTCATCAAACAATGAAATTTATTCAGCCTTCGCAGCCCGCTGCTCAATATCTACTATGGTCTGTGATAGCTTTCGCATTTCAGGCTGCTGTGGAATCTGGAAAACATCACCAGGGTAAGCTTATAGATCCGAGGTTTCTAGAATTTGTTGACTTGCTGGAGCGATCGTTTGAGTTCTGTCGAAATGTGAAATGGTATGCTGCTCAGATAAATTGTACAGAGAGAACACTTTATCGCATCTGTATGGCAACCGTTGGAAAATCTCCTAAGACAATTACGAATGAGCGGGTTGCAGTTGAAGCACAACGCAGATTGCTTTTTAGCGAAGCAACCGTGAAAGAGGTGGGATATTCTTTAGGATTTGAAGAGACGACTAATTTTATTAAGTTCTTCAGACGCCTTGTTGGCCAGAATCCTGATGGATTTCGGATGTCATTAAAATCAAGCGCTACTCGCAAGTTAAAAGTTAAAAGTTAAAAATCATCTCTGATACCAAATCTCACAAAGTTTGCTATGTATTTTGGTGATGGGGAAATGGGAAGATAGGCAAGCAAATATAGCATTACTATTCAGAAATGGTATGAGTGAGTTTTCAGTTAAATCAAATCTAAAATTAATATAAGCTGTAACATTTTGATATTGAAAAGTTACAGCTTATATAAAAGTATATTCAGAAAAATAACTTGTTTATGGGTGTTGAAAATCAAAGATTATCTCCGCTTTGATAGAATAAATTATCGACCCAGTTCACTCCATAAAGAAGCTGGATGAGGAATAACATTAGATTCAACTTGAGGGTTTTGTTCAGATGATTGAGTTAGATAAACACGGGTTGCACTATAACTAACAATGAACATAGAAAATGCTACCAAGAGTGTCACAACAACTCGATCTAAAGCAGATATATTATCTAAGTGCTGAGAGTTTTGAGAGTTCATAGAACTTAAGTCTCCTCAATTCCTTACTTTTTCATTATCTCAGATATTTTTGTATTAACAGATACTTTTAATAAAAATTTATCTTTAAGGTTCTGGGAACTGACCAATTTGTAGGGGCAATGCAACTTGCTCAGTTAAAGATACTGGAAGGTCTGCTTTATGGGAAATGATTCCATGACCTACTCCAGTTATTATTCCTAAGATGGCTGGCAATACTAAAGAAGCAAAGTTGTTCATTGATGATTACTGAGAAAATTACAGTTACAGCATCTCAATTTCACGATGTTTAATTCTGTAACAAAGTTTACTTTTGAGTTAAATTTTGTTAAGCAGTCTAGTACAATTTCCCAATTAGACAAATCTCAGGAATTCTGAGTCCCTAAATTAAACCTAAATAGGGTTTGCGCTTCACTAGTCTTTTAGTAGGGGTAGGAGACAACCCACCCGCGGGCCCCGACCAACCCACCCCTAGCCCCTCCCCCGACCGTGGAGGGGAGGGGAAGACAGGAGACAACCCACCCCTAGCCCCTCCCCCGACCGTGGAGCAGGGCTGTTTCATTCTCAATAGACACGGGGACGCGGTGACAAACCAGACACGGGGATGGAGGCTTTTAAGCGGCGTTGAACCAAATATTCTCTCAGGGCTTAAAGACGCTTATTGAGTGAAAAATAGGCAAATTTTGGCAAATTTCACCGTTCCACTATTCCTTAATCTATCGTTCTCCCGCTCATCTTTAATCTACAATACTTTGAAACAGCCCTGCTCCGGTGGAGGGGAGGAATGGCTCGGGAGCGAGGAGGTAGGAGCGGGCGTTTTGTCCCAAGATTGTTCTGCCCAACTCTTGACCAAAATCCTGAATTTTTGAACCATTACCACCTAAAACCTCGCACTTTTTGATACTTAAAAATGCGCTCAACCTTTATCTGTAAAGACTTTTAGATTTAATCAGCAAGCCCTAAATAATTAATCTAATAGACCTCTCCGTAAAAGAGGGAGTAGGCAGTAGGCAGTAGGGAACCCACCCCTCGCCCCTCCCCCGACCGTGGAGGGGAAAGGATTGATAATTTATGTGTGATAATTGATTTGATTTTTGATGATCACGCCTATGTCTATTAGTGTACCGCAGCGATCGCTATCTGTGAAAAATTTATCTGATTTTACTAAAGAAAAATAATATTATGTCCGGTTGAATACTTATAAATAACAACGAAGGAGTCAGGAGGAAAAAAGAAGAAAGTTTTTTATCACTAATTAAGCTGACATGATATAAGACAGTAAAACTTATTCATCTGTGAATTAATACAGTTTTTTCAAAACATAACATTGATTATAATTACTTTAATATCAATAAAATTTTGGAGTAGAAGTCGTAATGAAAAGACTCAAAGTAATCTTTTTAGGAATTTACATTTGGGTAGGGATACTGCTGATGCAACCTTACCTAAATGCCAATTCTACCTCGCCAGAAAATTTTTCTACCTTTAGAGAATGGTGTTTAAATCAAACAAATATTTCTCCCACTTCTCAATATACAGTTAAAATTCTCTTGCAAAAAGCTAGAACGAATGACTGTATTGAAGCAGACAAAAAACTTTCTAGTCTTTCTGCTCTCTCCCTCAATAATAATTATATTGTAAGTCTTGCTCCTGTATCCAGCCTCAAAAATCTCACCAAACTATCCCTAAATGCTAATCAAATTCAAGAATTATCCCCTCTATCTAATCTTCCTAAACTAACTCATTTATTTCTCGATAGTAATAAAATTGAAGATATTTCTGAATTATCTAAATTAACTAATTTAACCAAACTAGAACTCAATGATAATAGAATAAAAAATATATCTCCTCTATCTAATTTAACTAAATTAACTAATCTTAGCCTGATTTTTAATAAAATTGAAAATGTATCTTCTCTATCCAATTTAACAACATTAACTCACCTAAATCTCGGAGTTAATCGCGTTATAAATCTCAAACCTCTAGCAAATTTAACCAATTTAACTCATTTATATCTTAACGATAATCAGCTTAGAAAAATTGCGCCCTTATCTAACTTAACTAACTTGACGAATTTGTATTTATATCGCAATCAAATTAGTGACATTTCTTCTCTTTCTAACCTCACTAATCTAACTTATCTGAATCTTAGCGATAATTACATTGCTGAAGTTTCCAATCTTTCTAGTTTAAGGAATCTGAAAATTCTGATCCTGGTTTTCAATCAAATTCAAAAAATAGATTCTTTATCAACTTTGACAAATCTTAGTTTACTAGATTTAAGTCGTAACAGAATTACGGATATTAATTCTCTCTCTACTTTAATTAAATTAGATGTACTGAATTTGCGAAATAACCCAGTTGCTAGAATTTGCCCGCTCCAACCTGAATCAATTTGTCGCTTCTAAAAGAAGGAAGAGGGAAGAAGGAAGAGGGAAGAAGGAAGAGGGAAGAAGGAAGAGGGAAAAATCTTACGTTTGAAGTTTTTTTTGATTTTTTGAGCTGCTCCTTGCAGAGTAAAATTATTAGCTGATTCTCGATATAACGCCTGTATTTAAGAGCTTAAAAATAGAGTATAGTTTGGCTTTTAACTGCCAATTTAAAGTATAAACCTAACTTAATCTTGATAAATTGACTAAAAAAATCAATATGCCTGATTGGTAAAGATTACCCTTAGATATGAGGAATAATATCATGTCCGTTGGGGCGCGTTTGTGTAAAAGTTAGCGTGGATATCTACAAGAAATTTAAGTTTTTTTCTTGCCTGTTGCCTGTTCCCTTCCGGAGCTGTTGCCTATTTACTATACAAGACCGATGCTACCGGACATGATATAATTATGTGGCCAACCTGTATAAATAAGCTATCTCCTTTTAAAGGTATCGCTAAAATCCTTGACTTGCAAGGTTTTTGCTTTTATCAAAATTAAAAATAATATCATGTCCGTTGGGGCGCGTTTATGTAAACCCAAGGGTGAATATCTGGAAATTTAAGTTTTTTTCTTGCTCTTAAGCATTCCTACTTCTTCCCTCTTCCCTCTTCCTTCTTCCCTCTTCCTTCTTCCTTACCTTAGCTATACAATACCGATGCTACCGGACATGATATAACTTATGACCTCAATAATAAAAGCGTTTATTATTACAACGCAACTCGACTATCGCCCATCGGTCCAATATTAATTCGCCAGAGCGCGATCGCGACAAAGCATCAACCTTTCCGCTAAAACCCGCACTTGAGGTTCCCGGATAATTGAGAAATGTTCTCCGGGAATCTCGTGGATTTCAATTTCTCCCGCAACAAAATCCCGCCAACCTAAAGTGGGATCGCCCCCTACATCTATTAGCTGCTGGCTAGCATTAAACAGCACAATATTACCTGGATAAGGTCGCGCTTCATAGTTATAAGACGCAATAGCCGTGGCTTGAAAAACTTCAAACAAATTTTCCAAATCCTCAACTCTGACTTCCTCCGGCAAGAGATCGAATATCTTAGCTTGTTCGAGGACATACCCCAATCGCTCCTCTGGCATCAGTTGTTGTATTTGCTCGCAGGATACGGGTACTTCTTTCCCGCGAGGAGCGCTCATTTCTTCAGCAAATAATCTGGAATAAAAAATATCAGGACCTAGCATCCTTCCTGGCGTGCTATCAATCAAAAGTCTGTGGTGTTCTGGAGCAGAAGATTCTATTAGTGCTAGCAATGCCAGGGTATCCCCTTGTTGGTGTAACTGTTGCGCCATTTCTAAGGCTAAGTGACCACCCACGCAAAAACCAACCAAGTAATAAGGACCGCGAGGTTGAATCGTTTTAATTGCTTTTAGGTGGTGAGTGGCGAGTTCCTTGAGAGTAGTAAAAGGCGATCGCTCTCCATTGAGACCAGGCGCTTGCAAACCATAAATCGGTTGTTCGCTCCCCAAATTGCGGGCTAAATCTAGATAAAATAAGACAGTGCCGCTGCTGGGAGGGATTAAGAATAGAGGCGGTAAATCTCCATTGGGCTGAATCGCAACTAGGGGTGAGGTTGACCCAGAATCTTCGCCGGAGCGCAGAGAAAAGGCGAGCTGCTCAATAGTCGGACTTTGCAAAAGTGCTGCCAAAGAGAGATTTTTGTCCAACTGCTGTTGCACTCGAGCAATTAAGGCGATCGCTAACAAAGAATGACCGCCGATGTCAAAGAAATTATCTCGGATTCCTACGGGAGAAACTTCCAAAACATCAGACCAGATTTGTGTCAGTTGCAATTCTAGAGTATCCCGGGGTGCAATAAAAGTGGCATCGCTACCGGTGCTAGTTCCGTCCGGTGCGGGGAGCGCCCGCCGGTCAATTTTGCCGTTGGGAGTTAGGGGTAGGGAGTCTAGCATCACAAAAGCCGAAGGCATCATATAGTCCGGCAGTTTTTCCTTGAGAAAAGCACGCAGTTTTGGTGTTAGTTTCTGCATTTGCTTCCCATACAAGGGGTTATTGACAAAGTCGCTACAATTTTTCTGGGAAGATGGAGAAAAAGATTGATTGGGAACTACATAAGCCACCAGGCGCTTGTTACTCGGTTGGTCTCCGAGAACTATAACTACAGCTTGCTGCACTTCTTGGCGTTTCGCCAGTAGCGCCTCGATTTCTCCTGGTTCGATCCGAAAGCCGCGAATTTTTACCTGGTTGTCGATGCGACTGAGAAGTTCGATGTTGCCGTCCGGGAGATAGCGTGCCTGATCTCCGGTTTTGTACAGACGCGCTCCCTCTTCTTGGCTAAAAGGATTAGCAATAAACTTTTTTGCACTTAACTCCGGACGGTTGAGATAGCCTCGGGCTAAACCGATGCCACCGATATGCAGTTCTCCTGGTACGCCGATGGGAACCGGTTGGAGATGAGCGTCGAGAATATAGAGAAGAGCGTTGGCAAAGGGTTTACCGATAGGAACTAGAGATTCAAGAGGTCGCTGGATATTAGCATTTTCAAAATAGCAACTGTCAATGGTTGCTTCGCTGACTCCATAAGAATTCACTAACCGAGTTCCCGAACCGCAGAATTGGCGAAATCTTTGGTATTCTTGCACGGACCAGCTATCCGAACCGATCGCCAATACCTTCATGAAATCTAGGTTTTGCTCGGTGTTCTCCAAATACTCGATTAAGTTTCTCATTACCGCTGGCACAAATTCTGCGTAATTGACTTGCTCTTGGAGCATCAATTGATACAGCTTTTCTGGCTCTAACAAAAAGTCCCTCGGACATAGAACTAATTTGGCTCCCGAGCAAAGGGCGCGAACCCAATCTCCCGTAAAGACATCAAAGGAGAAACTCGCCATTTGCAGATGGCTGCTCTGGGGACGTAGCTGGTAAGCTTGCTCCCAGGAACGATAGGCATTTACCAAACTTTTATGCTCGATTTCCACCCCTTTTGGCTTTCCGGTAGAACCTGAAGTGTAGATGACGTAAGCCAAAGAAGCTGGTTTTGTACGAAGGGCAATATTTTCCGCGCTATTCTGAGAAATGACTGGCCAATCTTTATCCAAGAAAACAACTCGTCCCTTGCTTTCTGGGAGTCGAGCCACTGACTTTTCGGAAGCCAACAGCAAACTTACTCCCGAATCTTCTAGCAAATAAGCCAGGCGATCGCGTGGATAGTTCGGATCTAAGGGTAAATACGCCCCACCTGCTTTGAGAATGCCCAACAATCCCACCAGCATTTCGACCGAGCGCTCTATGCAAATCCCCACTATTACATCTGGACTTACTCCTAGAGATTGCAAATAATAGGCCAATTGATTTGCCTTAGCGTTCAGCTCCCGATAAGTAATTTGTTCATTCCCAAAGACTACCGCGATATTGTCTGATCTCCGTTTTACCTGCTCTGCAAACAACTGATGAATGCACTTATCTTGGGGATAATCTGTTTGAGTATTGTTCCAGGACACCAACAATTGATGTTGTTCTTCTGCCGTCAGCATGGGTAACAACGCAACCCTCTGTTCTGGATTGGCGACAATCGACTCTAGCAAGCATTCTAAATGTCTCGCCCAGCGGCGAATAGTGTTGGCATCAAACAGGTCGGCACTATATTCCCAGATGAAATGGAGAGATTGGTCAAGTTCCTCAATTGCCAAACTTACATCAAATACCGAACCCTGTTGGTGTACGGCTAAGTATGGCTCGATAGACAGTGCTTTCTCACCTGCTGTGAGTTCGGGTCTCTCAGGTTTGTACCAGCGATGCTTGCGCCAAGTGAAATCGACTTGAATTAAAGGGTGTCGGTTAGCATCTCGACGAGGGTTGAGTCGTTTTACTAATAAGTCGAAGGGATAATCTTGATGAGTCTGTGCCTCCGTTACCGTGCGATCGATGCGGGCGAGAAATTCTGCAAAGGTGGGGTTATCCGCAAGAGTTGCCCGCAACACGACCTCTTTGTTAAAGTAACCGACAATGCTTTTAAGCTCCTCAACGCTCCACCTTGCCGCCATTGCGCTTCCTAGCAGGATGTCTTCTTGACCCGATAAGCGATGTAGCAGGACAAAGAAGGCAGCCAGCATAGTCCGGTAAAGACTGACTCCGAGATCGGCAGCGAGTTGTAGCAGTTTCTCTCGGAGTCGTTGGTTGAGTTCGACAATATGAAATTCATTCCGACCGCTCAAATCCCTTGGTCGCGCTTTGTCTGTTGGTATATTCAAAATCGGCAAGCAGTCGGCTAGTTTTTTCTGCCAGTAGCGAAAGAGTTGTTCTCCTCGTGCAGACAAGAGCATCTCCGACTGCCAGGACACATAGTCGGCGTATTGCCAGGGAGAATCTGCTAGCAAGTTAGCTATTTTTGCTTCTGGAAGGTTCTGGACGGAAGCCGCGTATAATACCCGGAGTTCTTTGAGCAGCAAGTCAAATGACCACCCATCTCCTGCAATGTGGTGCATGGTTATCAATTGGACAAAGTCTTGGGGCGATCGGGCAAACAGATCCAAGCGCATTATCGGACCCGTTTCTAAATTGAAGGGACGTTCTACTGCTGCCATAATTTTGGCTTTTAATTCGTCGGACCCCCACCTAGAAGCATCTGTTACCTCAATCTTGACGTTGCAGTCTGGACTAACTACTGCAACGGGTTTGCCGTCTAGAGTCCTATAGGTAGTTCGCAGGATCGAATGTCGTTCAACCAGCTTCTGCCAAGCCTTTCGCCAAGCCTCTAGATTTAATTCTCCAGCCAGACGAGTGGTTATAAATATGTTGTAAGCTACGCTTTCTAGATCCTTCTGGTAGATGAACCATAAGGCTTGCTGTCCACGCGATAGAGGGGAAGGGAATTGGGAGTTTTCTAGAGATTGATTCTGTATCAAGATGCCTTTTACGTCTGAAGAATAAATCACAGGCTATTTTACAGCGCTTTTCAGATTGATAAACCACATCGCCACAACCAAAACCCTGTAGGGGCGTTTTGCTCCGCAACATATAAAGCGCAGCTTTGCGTTAGCAAATGGCCATTCCCCCCTACTGTGGTCTACCCAAATGAAAACCGCTGTAAGCTATATTCCGCAGGTTAAAATCAAAAAGGGTAGTCCTGTATATGGGTAGTCCTGCTACCCCTTGCTCAAATATTGAATTAAATAATCAGCTATTTTCTCACTACCACCCGGTCTACCCATCCTTTGAATACCATTGCGAATACAAGCTTCTAAATACTCCGCCTCTGCCAAAGTTTGTTTTATTTTTTGAGCTGCTTCTTGTAGAGTAATATTATTAGCTGATTTTCGAGCGACCGCTTGTATTGAATAGCTTAAAAATAGAGTCTAATTTGTCTTTTAACTACTAATTTAAAGCATAAACCGAACTTAATTTACAAAGTTGACTAAAATTTCAAACAAGATATATAATAGGTAAAGATTACTCTTAAATACCAGGAATAATTATTTGGCCTAAATGTATAAACAAGCTATCTCCTATCAAGGGAAATTTTAGCGAAGAAATGCAAAAGTTGTTGAAAGCAACCTTCAACAAAAAAGGGATATTTAATGAAGACGAAATGTTTATGCCTATTCGTATAGTTAATATTTTAGGTCGTTGCAGTACAGCGATGTACTTTGACTGTCCTAATATCCCCGAACACCATTTTTCTGATGCCGAAATAGAAGAAGACAATCCAGACTATGATACAGGAAGATACTACTGGTTTGATTTTGATATTGTAGGAATGGATGGATTATTGTTGCCCCTAAGAATGGTTTTTAATGAAGGTGACGCTGATTGTAATGATGGTTTTTGGGGGATTGTTTGGGAGCGTAATACAGAAGAAATTATTGCCAATATTATTAGTAGTGGTGATGGTGAAACAACGGTAGAAGCTATCTCAAAACAAGACATAAATATGTATGAATCTCAGGAAATTTTAATTCCTACAATTTTTGATAGTGATGAGGGTTATGGTCTTTTAGATGAGATTATACCTGCTCAGGGTACAAAGCTAGAAAAAATTATACGTTTGACGATTCAGTTTTTCTATGAATGGAAGTTATATAACCAATCTATATGAAGAGAAATGATGGTATAAAATTCATAGATGATGATGATGAATTAGAGGATTAACTGAATTGAAAAATTGCCTGCTCGAACAAAATAGTCGGTAGTCTCAATTGAAATGGAAATTCAACTTTAATCTGTTATTATTAGACATCTCCAGAAAAGAGGGAGTAGGGAGTAAGGAGTAGGAGGAAAGGATTGATAATTTCTGTGCAATAATTGATTTGATATTTTATTATTAGAGATGTCTATTGTGTGACTATTTGTATCCTTTTTACTAAGTAGGGCTTGCTGATTAATTCTAAAAGTATTGACTGATATTGGTTTTAGCTTTTTAGAGTTGAAAAAAATACCAGCTTTTGGGTGGAAAAAGCTCATGCATGCTAGTATTTTGGGATGATTATGGCAGAAAAATTGAGAGACAATTCTTACTCCTACCTGCTCCTTCATTCCCCTAACTCCTCTCTCCTGTTTCCTACCCCAACAAAAAGACTTTCCATACGCAAACCCTAAGTAGTAAAAATTCAGTCAAAGTAATTCAGAGTAAAATAAAATAATTCTATTTTACTATAAAATTTTCCCGAAATATCCTAATTTTAATTATCTTTTTATTTTGGGTTTAATACCAAGCGTGATAAATGTTTGCTACAAATAGTTAGGGTATTTCTTAGGAGTCGGGAGTCAGCGAGTCAGAATGAATGGCTTCAATACGATTTTTTAGGTCATAAATTCTCTTTTTTGTCAAAGGGACATTTCTTGCAAAATCTTTCGGCCGCGTCAGCGGAAGGGAGTTCTATCGCACTTATTATTCGTAATATTCTTTTTTCAAATTGGTATAATACCTCGCTGTCTACACAGTGTTTACAATTGCTTAGAGTTTGAGTCCCCATCCATTTTTTCCTTCTTCCTTTTTTCTTCTTCCTTTTTTCTTCTTCCTTCTTCCTTCTTCCTTCTTCCTTCTTCAAGGGGATTTTTTGTTTCCTATTCCCTAGTTAAATATTGCATTAAATAATCAGCTATTTTCTCACTGCCACCAGGTCTGCCCATCCTTTCAATACCATTATGAATACAAGCTTCTAAATACTCCTTATCTGCCAAAGTTTCTTTTACTTTTTGAGCTGCTTCTTGCAGAATAAAATTATTAGCCTGCTGTTTACCAATAACCTGTACTGAACAACCTAAAAGTCTGGTTTGAGCTTCCGCAAACCGATAAGTAAATGAAGGACCTTCACCAGGAATAGTAATGACAGGTTTTCCTAATCCTACCGCTTGTTCAATTGCAGTTCCTGCCATCCCAATTACCAAATTTGATTGTTGTAAAATATCGGCAAAAGCATCCTCATAACAAATTACTTCTATCCCACATTCCTTAGTTAAAAATGTTAATTTACCTCCTTGATATTGCCAATTTTCTGAAGTAGCTGTTCCTGGGGAATTTTGTGCCAAGGCTTCTAATTCAGATATTAAAATAGGAACAGCAGCTACTCGAAACTGACAAATATTTTCTCCCATAACTTTAAAAATTTCTCTGACTAATTTAAGTAGCAAAGATAAATTTCTGCCAGCTTCGGGTAAACGAGAACCAGGTAAAATACCAATAGTAAATAATTCAGGTTTAAGCTGTAAATCTTTTCCTGTAGAAATTAAATTATCCATCACAGGCGTACCAACAAATTCTGCCTTTTTTATTCCTTGTCGGTTTAAATCTGTTGCAGTCAAAGTATCTCTAACAAAAACTTTTAAACATCTAGAATTATTCAGTAACTTTGGCAATATTAAACCCAAATTAATTCGACCTTCATAATAACTAGAATCAGCTGAAAGAAACACCACATAAGGCAACTTTGTCCAATAAGCGATCGCTGCAACTACAATATCTCCAGTAGCCATAACTAAATCGCAGTTTTTCGCAAATTGCCGAACTATTTGTAACTGTCGCCAAGTTAAACTAATTAATCCCTGTCCCAAGTCTTTAAATAATAATAAAGGGTTCAAATAAAAAAAACCCCCTGATGGCATATTTGCTGTGGGGCTAATAATTGGTATTCCTAAATTTTTATAGTTATTACCAGCACCAACAATAGGCATAGCTGATATAGTTGTATCTGAAGAAATTTTTGTAAAAGCTTTAATAATTTGACAATTATGTGTATCTTCTCCATGACCATTACTTAAAAACAGTATATTTTTTGTTTTCATAATTATTATTGAGATAAATATAGCAATTCCCAAAAAGCGTGAGGTACAAAATTTTAGGTTTGAGGGAATAGGGAATAGGGAACAGGGAAGAGGGAATAGGGAACAGGAAATAAAAAGACAAAAAGATAACTGTATCTCACTAATTTGAGAAACGCTATATAAATTTTTTAAGTTTTCCCATTGTCAAAATTAAACACAAGAAGGATTCAAGAAGTCAGAAATCACAAGTTTTTTTGTGGAGCATTCGGACCGAAAGTCAGAAGTTAAAATTAGTGGGAGGTTGTTACTCCACACTAATTTCCAACCGCTAAAATGAGATTTATAGCAGGGGTTACGTCATCCTATTTTTCAGTCTAGAAATAGAGAGTATTAACCTAAAATTATTGCGGGAAAAAACTTCTGAATTGTGACTTCCTATTTCTGACTTTCCATGTGTTATACTGCACAAACTAGCCCAGAGATAAGGTCAATTTAAAAATATATTTCAACCGCTTTTATCAAAAAAGTAAAGTTCAAAGAAAATCACCTTATATCACTTTATTTATCAAATTTAAAATTGTTAGAATTAGTACTTATAATTTTCAAATAATTTTTAAATTATGGCACATTCAATCAATGTACAACCTAATCCTCATGAATTACCTTCAGAGGAAGAAGAATCTTATGTTGACTATTATTATGACGATCCAGAATATTTACCTGGAACTCTTGATTTAGAACCTGATGCTCCACCACCAGAAATTGCTCTAATAGATTATACAGAAAATATAGCTACCAGAATAAAAATAGTAAACCCAGAAGTTTGTATTTCCTACCTCAAATCAGATTCAATTTCTTGGATTAATCTACTTGGTTTAGGCAATAAAACATCTTGGCAACAGATGGCAAAAGTATTTCAAATACATCCTCTGAGTGTTGGAGATATTGTTAATGTACCACAAAGACCTAAAGTTATACATGACAAAAATCAACTCATAATTATTGCCTGGATGGTAAGAATAAAATCAGATTCAGAACCATTTGACAAAGAGCAAGTCAGTATTATATTAGGAGAAAAACATTTAATTACAGTCCAAGAAAATCCTGAATATGATTGTCTCAAACCTGTACGAGAAAGAATCAAAAATAATCGAGGAATTATTCGGAAACAAAAAGTAGATTATTTAGCTTACTCTCTAGTAGATACAATTATTGATGGATTTTTTCCTGTATTAGAAGAATATGGAGAATGGATAGAGATATTAGAAGATGAAGTAGTATTTAAACCAGACCGTCATACCATGCAAAAAATCTATAAACTGAGGCGAGAATTATTAACACTACGTCGAGCTATTTGGTCATCAAGAGAAGCACTTAATATTCTGATTCGAGATGGTAGTAATTTAATAAATCCTGATGTATTGGTTTATTTTAGAGACTGTTATGAACATACAATTCAACTCAGAGATATAGTAGAAACTTACAGAGATTTAGCTTCTGATTTAATGGATATTTATTTGTCTTCTGTCAATAATAAAATGAATGAAGTAATGAAGCTACTAACTGTTATTTCATCAATTTTTATTCCATTAACTTTTATCGCTGGAGTTTATGGGATGAATTTTGACCCAGCAGAATCTCCTTGGAATATGCCAGAATTAGAGTGGTATTATGGTTATCCTCTTTGCTTAGTAACCATGTTTTTTACTGCTATTAGTTTGATTTACTTCTTTTGGCGAAGAAGATGGTTTGAAAATCTGTCAACTACTATCGAAGCAGAAGATTAGGAGATATTCATAGCCAATAATTTCTTAAAATTGTTTGGGCAATTAATTTTTGATAATATACCAATCCAACATTATTTGTAAAAAATCTCAGGATATATAAAAACTCTAAAACTTTCACCGAAAAATCGTGATCTAAAGCCTCCCATTTTCAGGGGAGAAAAAAAGAGAATTCCGTATTTTCTTGCCTCCATATTGCAGAGGTACTGTTAACGAAGTCAGAAGTCAGAATTCAGAATTCAGAAGTTAACCCACCCCTACTTCCCCTCCCCTCCTGGGAGGGGTTAGGGGTGGGT
>NZ_JAAHGH010000030.1 GCF_010672525.1 Okeania sp. SIO2B3
ACCAGAACGAAAAGTATACTCTTCTTCTAGGTTGATTAATAAGGTAGTAATAATCCCTTCTTTTAACTGTATCTCTTTGGCATTTTTATTCTCAAGCAAGGTGACAACTCGATTCCCTTCATTCTCATCTTTTTTTGACAAAAATATCGGCTCTCAACCCCGACTTTTTCAGAGGATAAAAAATCAAATTATCCATCTTCTCCTATCCCTATTCCAGGAACTACTGATAACTGAATTTACTCCTAATCCCAGTTAAATTTCATTCCTAAATACTCTTCTAGTCTTTGTTTATTAATTTGGAAATAATCATTTAAGCTTCTACATATTTATGAATCAATAAATGTTGGAAATAATCTCATAATCTGATTGTAGCTCACCCAGATTTCAATCTCTATTTTTTTGACAAAAATATCGGCTCTCAAAACTGACTTTTTCAGAGGATAAAAAATTAAATTATCCATCTTATCCTATCCCTATTCCAGGAACTACTGATAACTGTTAATTGATAACTTATAAATGAATTAACTTCTAATCCCAGTTAAATTTCATTCCTAAATACTCTTCTAGTCTCTGGTTATGAATTTGGAAATAATCATTTAAACTCCTACGAATTGATGAATCAATAGAAGAATAATTTCCCATATTATAATTTTTGTACTCTGAGAGTTGATATTCTGGCAAATCTAAAAAATTTAAAACCTCCCCCATCGTAACTTCTGGGTGAGCATAAAAATCTTCACTTTTCAAAATTAGGAATTGTTCCCGTGGAAATAAACTCATCCATTCCTTAAAAAACTCAACATATACTCCTCGCACTAAATAATTTAATTCCTTCATCCAGTAATTAACTTTTTCAGGAGTTTTTGTTAGCTGCTCTAAATCTAATTTAATTGCCTCCTCAAAAGACCGATTTTCCCAGTTTAATCGTAGCCACTGATAATATTGAGATATGGCTCTATCTATAGGATTCCTTAATAGTATAATTAGCTTAACTTTAGGGAACACTTGAAAAATTCTTCTTGCAGCATTCGGATAATCAAAATAACTAGGACTAGCTTCCCCTGTCAGAAAATTTTTCCCTTCTGAAATTACTGGAAAATGAGCTAAATACCAATTTATAGACTCATTAAATTTCCAAGACCAAAAATCCATTTCTTTTTTAATTGGAGGAACAATTTGTGGATGTTGAGTCAGATAACTATAAAGGGAAGTAGTACCTCCTTTGTGAACTCCAATAATGATAAAATTCGGTCCTTGTACTTGTTCTAAATTCCATGGCTGGGATACTAATTCAGGGTATAACTTCTGAGTTTGCTGATAACAAGCAGTTTGATAATAAGGTATAGCTTCTTCAATTTTATTCAAACGAGTTAAAGTCTCTCCTATATTTAAGTAAGACCAAAAAGAATCAGGATTAGACTTTTGAAATTTCTGGAAAAAAGTTAGTACTTCTAATAGTTTATCTTCTCTCAAAAAAGCTTCCCATATATTAGGATAAAACCACCAATATAGGTCTGGATTAATTTCAATAGCTTGACGATAAGCTACAACTGCTTCATCCCATTTTTGTTGTCGAGTTAAGGCAATACCCAAATTATAATAAGACTTACTATTTGGATTTAATTCTATTTTTCTTCGGAGTTCTAAAATTTCTTGGGATAACTGGTGTTTTTTATCTAAAACTTGCTGTAGCTTGTGGCAAATGTCTAAGTCATCTTGATTAATCTCTAGAGCTATTTTATAAAAAATAATCGCCCCATTATTCTTATCTGCCTTAGCTAAATTATTTGCCATTTCTACAAATAAATTTGGATTATCCTGTAAAAATTCCAGTAATTTATCGTAAATAGGATATTGCCCTCGATGCTGAATAGCTTGATGATAATCCTGAATTGCTGCATCTATATTTGAATGATATTTTTGCTCTATAGCATCTCCTAATTTACTATAAATTCCTGGCGCTCCTGGCTGTAACTTAATCACATAAATATAGTTATATATCGCTTCATCCCATTGTTTTAACTCTACTAAAGCATTTCCTAAATTGTAGTAAGACCAAGGAAAATTTCTATCAAGTTGAATTGCCTTTTTATAAGCATTAACAGCATTTTCCCATCTTTGTAATTTGCTTAAAGCATCTCCTAAATTATAATGAGACCAAGAAAAATCATGGTTTAACTCTATAGCGCGATAGTAAAAATTTATAGCTTCATCCCAATTTTCTTGCTGATGTAAAACTTGTGCTAAATGATAGTAATACCAAGAAAAATCAGGTTTTAGTATAATAGCTTCACGGTAGTTTTCAATTGCTAATTCCCATTTTTTCTGTTTAGCATATATAGTCGCAAGTTTGGCATACTCTTCAGGTGTATTCGGATTGAAATTATTGCTTGACGACATAAAAGTTGGTAATAGGTAATTGGCACATTTATATAGCAGCACCTTCTTTGGTTAGGACAATAAATTTGAGTGAAAAGGGAGTAGGGAGTAGGCAGTAGAGAATAGGAAATAGAAGAATTTCCTAATATATTTGCGTAGTGCTATAGCAGTCGAAGTAAAGGTTAATACCAATTTGGAAAAATAATGTTACTAATAATTAATAATAAGGGCAATTATAAAGACTTTATAGGTAATGTCCATTGGATGAAAAAGATAAATTATGACCTAATAAATGGTATTAAAGCTATTCATTTTGTACGTCGCTAATCCGACAGCTCCCCTACCTGTACGGGCAAATGGCCGTTTACCCCTAGCAATGACTGCCTAAGAAATAACCTAGTTATTTGTAGCAAATATTTATCAAAATAATATGGGTCGCCCAACCCCGCCTTTTAAGGCGAAATATTTTTGGAGAGTTCCTCAAATCCCCTACTTCCCCTCCCCTCCTGGGAGGGGTTAGGGGTGGGTTGGGAGGGGTTAGGGGTGGGTTAACTTATGACTTGTGACTTATGACTGCTTAATTCTGACTTATGACTTCGTTAACACCCTTGGTATAAGACATATCAAAAGCTTAAAACTCAGACAACGCAATATTTTTCCTTCTCTCCTAGATAACTAAACGCCTTCTTCCTTCTGCTATATCAAACAAGGTTTGTAGATTATATGTCATATTCTAGATGAGAAAAGTTTACCGAAAAATTGTGGGTATGTGCCTCCCCTTTTAAGGGGATAATAAGCGGTCGAGGGATGGCGAGGTCTCGGAGCCATATCCAATCGACCAAGAGAAGAA
Source organism: Okeania sp. SIO2B3 (assembly GCF_010672525.1). Classification (GTDB taxonomy): domain Bacteria; phylum Cyanobacteriota; class Cyanobacteriia; order Cyanobacteriales; family Microcoleaceae; genus Okeania. The sequence goes on from NZ_JAAHGH010000030.1 coordinate 3,230, forward strand.
AAATTTTCATCTCTTTGTCAATCCTCTTCTTTCAAGGAGAGGTAATTATTCATTATTCATTATTCATTATTCATTGTTGAACGCCTTACCTAATACCTACAGCAGATTTCATCTAATATCAAGTCCGGAAATTAGTTATGAAAAAACCTATCTTTTTACACAGGGCAAATATCCCTATTATCCCTACTCCCTACTCTCTTAATTTATAAGTATTCAAGCGGATATGATATAAGTGATATCATCTCCGTTGGTATAGTCCCGTGTAAAAGTTGGGGAAATATCTACCGCCATATAAGTAAAATTTTTCCTTTTCTTAAAGCTTCTTTCTTCTTTCTTCTTCCTTCTTCCTTCTTCCTTCTTCCTTACCTTCTCTATACAAGACCGATGCTACCGGACATGATATGAGGTACATAAGTCGTGGACAAAATGCCCACACCACAAAAATTCAAACTCCGTCCTTAAGGGCGAGGTCTTAAATATTTGTACTTCATATACTTGCAATTTACAGTAATTTAAGAAATGGTAACTTTCTACATATATTCCAACAAAACTCTGACTAAAGCAATCTGAATCATAACTGATTATACGAATATGATATTTTTTAAAGGAGAGAACAGGAAATAGAGAAAAATCATCAATCTGTTTGATAAACCGGACTTTGTATAATCTCTCTTTCTCATAACTATAAACAAGATTTTTTTACTGATAACGCACTTATTCAAACTTGATACAAATTCTAGGGTAGCAAGGTTAAAATAATTGAAAATTTTTACCTTATATCAAATACAAAAAATAATACTACAATTATTTCACAAAACCTAAATAAATAAGTTGAGCGAAAGAATAAAAGATAAATTTCATCTGAAATACAAGTAATTATGCTATTTTCCCATTCCCCCATTTCCACATCTCTCTATCTCCCGATCAATTGCCTGTAGCAAACATTCACCTATTTCATATTATATAGTCAAAAATTTGCTCAATTCCGAGATAATGACATAATAGTTAATAACACAAAATATTCTAGGAATTCAATGGGTATATCTATAGAAGTTGACAACACAACCTTTGCCACCGAAGTCTTAAAAAATTCCCACAAAAGACCTGTTTTAGTAGACTTTTACGCTACTTGGTGTGGTCCGTGTAAAATGCTCAAACCAATCTTAGAAAAGTTGGTTCAAGAATATGACTTTATCTTAGCTAAAGTAGATGTCGATCAAAATCCAGAATTAGCTCAAACTTATGGTGTAGAGGGAGTACCAGATGTTAAAGTCGTAAATCTAGGAGAAGTAAAACCTGGTTTTGTAGGAGTTCTTTCAGAGCCAAAACTACGAAATTTTCTAGGTGAACTTAATCTTAAATCAGAATTAGAAACAGAACTAGCAACACTGCGGAACTTGACAAAATCTGGTGAATTAAAACAAGCAAAAAATCTTTTAGACCAGCTTTTTCAAAAATATCCTCGTAATATTAGCTTAATCATAGAAGCTGCGAAATTTTTAGTAAGCTTAAATCGATTAGAAGAAGCTCAAAAACTAATAGAAACTATAGGAGAAAATAACCGAGAATTTTATCCCCAAGTACAAGCAGTAAAAGGATTAATTCACTTTAAACAAGAAGCAGAAAATCCTGGTGATACCGAACTAGATAAAATGTATGCTCAAGCTTGTAGCTTAACACTATCAGCTAACTATGAAGAAGCACTAAAATTATTTTTAGATATAGTCACCAGGAATCGTAAATATAAAAATGACGGCGCACGCAAAGCAATGCTGGCAATATTTAATATCTTAGGAGATGATAACTCTACCAGTAAAGAATATCGCAAGCAGCTATTATTAAACCTGTACTAAAAGTAGTTCTTCATTTGTAAGAAGCATTCAGCCGTCAGCTATCAGCAATCAGCTACTGCTTTTAGTTTTAGATAAAAACTTTACTAATTGAGGCAGAATTTATACTTAACTATAAAACCCACATTCCGCACTTCAATTTGTAAAATTAAAAGTAGTATATAAATCCGTTGCTTGGTAAGTATTTATACTATGCAAATCATCTCAATTACTTTTTTCGTTCATCAAATTCCGAGTAAATAATTAAGCATAAATAATTGTTTGATTGATTACTCAATCACGGCAGTTATGATTTTCTCCTAAATTCTGTCTCCTGACTCCTGACTCCTGACTCCTTCTTCGGTTGCTACATTTTGTGGTGCGGAATGTGGATCTTTAAACTCCCATTGGCAGGACTAAACCTTCGCGGGCCATAACTGCCTGGGGAAAAGCTGTTTTGACTTTTTTTGCTATTTCATCAAGAAAATCATCACTGTGAGTAGGTTCATGGTGAAAAATAACTACCCGCTTTACTCCTGCAGCTTTAGCTACTTTGATTGCTTCCTGCCAAGTCGAATGTCCCCAACCTACCTTAGAAGAGTTGGGATTATGATACTCATCATCAGTGTACATAGCATCATAGATTAATACATCAGCATTGCGGGCTAAATCTACCACACTTTCATCCAAACGGTCGGGAAAATGTTCTGTATCAGAACAATAAACTACTGTCCGTCCATTCCATGTCACTCTATATCCCATTGCTGTGTTAGGATGATTCAGGGAACCAGTCTCAATCTCAATATCATCCAGCATCATTTTTTCCCCATGCTGAAGCTCATAAAAACGTAAGTCAGCCTGGATACCATTTAAAGGAATAGGAGAGTTATAATGTAGAACCCTTTGTATAAAATGCTTTCTCATGGACTCCCCTTCTGGAGGTATAGCTCCGTAGATATGAAAACTATTTCCTTGGGTAAAAGCAGGAGTAAATAAAGGGAAACCTTGAATATGATCCCAGTGATAATGAGTGAAAAACATATAAGCTTCTACTGGCATTTCCTGCATCATTTCCTCGCCTAATTCTCGTAGACCAGTGCCACCATCAAATATCAGTCGCTTACCAGCTATTTGCATTTCTATGCAGGAAGTATTTCCACCATATCTAATAGTATCTTTTCCTGGAGTAGGAACACTACCTCGTACACCCCAGAACTTCACTAAAAAATCTCCCATTTGTTCAGACATCTTCGAGAAATCAACATTATCTTTAGTTAGCACTTCAGAAGAAAGTTTAGTTTCCATATGAATTTTTTTTTAGCAGTTTCCACTTTATGAATTTAAAGATTTCTGGATTTTTGGGAAATTGAACTAGAGACAGAAAATATAGCAGCTTGCTTTTCTATAAATTGTTAATTATTGCCAATTGAGAAAATTGTCCAATTTTAATAATTAACCAATCTGCAAACCACTAATTATATTTCAAACTCTCACATTGTCCATGATGGCGCAATAAATGATCGCATAGCACAATGGCTACCATTGCTTCTACCATAGGCACAGCTCTAGGTAAAACGCAAGGGTCATGTCTTCCTTTCGCTGCTAACAATACCTCTTCACCTCTACGACTAACAGTACGCTGCTCTTTACGAATTGTAGCAGTTGGTTTAAATGCTGCCCGCAACACAATATTTTCTCCATTAGAAATTCCTCCCTGTACCCCTCCAGAACGATTAGTAACAGTCCGAATTTCCCCTTGCTCATCTGTATAAAATTCATCATTATGCTCGCTACCTGTCAGAGTAGTACCCGCAAAACCAGAACCAATTTCAAATCCTTTGCTCGCTGGCAAAGACATTACACCCTTAGCTAAATCTGCTTCCAATTTATCAAACACAGGAGAACCAAGACCTTTTGGCACATTCCTGGCCACACATTCAACCACACCTCCCAGAGAATCTCCCACATCCCGTATTTGCTCTACTAATTCAATCATCCTGTCTGCACATTCAGTATCTGGACAACGGACAATATTACTTTCTACTTGTTCTATAGTCACCGTTTCTAGGTCAACAATGGCCTCTAAATTTTTGATGCGCTTTACATAACCGACAATTTCCACACCAGAATATTGTTTAAGAATTTTTTTAGCGATCGCCCCAGCAGCAACACGTCCAATTGTTTCTCTAGCTGAAGAGCGTCCCCCACCTTGCCAGTTCCTAATACCATACTTAGCATCATAAGTTGCATCGGCATGAGATGGACGATATTTACTAGCCATCTCCTGATAATCTTGTGAACGAGCATCCTTATTTCTCACCAACATCATAATTGGCGTACCCAAAGTTTTACCTTCAAATACTCCAGACAGTATTTCACAAATATCTGTTTCTTTGCGGGGTGTAGTAATTTTGCTTTGTCCTGGACGCCTACGGTCTAACTCATATTGAATTTCTGCAACATCTATTTTTAGTTTAGGAGGGCAACCATCAATTATAACTCCGACTCCTCCTCCGTGGGATTCACCAAATGTTGTGACCCGAAACAGATGTCCAAATGTGTTGCCCATGAAATTCAAACTACAATAAAGAATTAAGACCTTTATTTTAACCTGTTTTCTTTAAATAAAGCACTCAGCTATAGAAGTCAGAAATCAAAAGTCAGAAGTTATAATTTAAACTCTTGCTGTGACTAAATTTGAGAGGAGCGAGAATATCCTAATAATAATGGCGACTGCTATATCAGCAAATACTTCGCTAGATCTAGGGTTTTTGAGGTTTAGGACTATGAGCGTGGAAAACCTTGACCGCGTTTGTTGAAGGAAAATTCGGTCTAGATACTGTCATTCAGGAAGATTGTAGCGTCAACCAAATAATTTCCTTAAAAATATTTTATCGGCCTACTTTCAAAGGCATAGCTAAGAGGCCAATTGAAATCCGTAATAATCTCCCGCTAAATTTAGATAATAATAACGAGAGAGCATTAATCAGACTTAGTCTTCGTGTTCATCAAAAGGGTCTCTTAACTCCTTAGCGGGAGGTCCGAAGGCTGTGTAAATTGAAAAGCTAGTAATGGCCACAACCATTACGCCGATGGATATACTAAGAACTGTTGCCGGTTCCATATAATTCATTAAAATTATGAGTGTTATAGTTCTTGACATCCTCCCGACGTTGCGCATGGCGCGACAACGCGGGATTCCTATACCTTGCGGTTTAGGACTTTCTGCTTCGTAGCACCTGCCTCCAAGGCCCTTCCCTCTTTCTGGTCTTACGGTCGCTCCACAGACTGACACTGCTAGCCCAGCAGCCTTATTTAAAGCTAACACACTATTGGTAAAACCGCACGCACAATTGATTGGTTTTCCCATCTCTTCGATCCCCTAATAGCTACCTCTAGGCTCTGCCAAAGGGATAGCGCGGGTCTTCAACCAAAGTTGAGATAAAAATATAGTCAAATATGACATATCCTTATTTTGCAGGTGTTACCCTGACGCTCGTGTTAGCGCAGCTCCTCCGGAGGAGGCACTACAACACCACGCCAGTTGCTTTAAGTCGGGGGACCCGCAAGGGCGCACTGGCTCCCATATCCCATGGTCAAAGACATAAGGGAGTTGCTTTTTATTTTCCTCTTTGTTTGACGATCTCCCTGATTCAATTTCTGCTTGGTCATAATACAGAGGCTTGGACGTAGGTTCTTATGTGTCTAGAGGTAGCGTGTCAGTCCAGGAATTTCACCCTATTGAAATCAGATCGTTGACTCTTGAGGCTATTTTATTCTCTATTATTGCAGACATTGTTAAATTATCTCAATAGTCGCCCAAATTTCTGGAGACAAAAGACTATATTTAACTACATAAGACTATATTTATGTACAACATTTATTATACAATATTATTACAAAAGATTAAAAAATTCTGCTGAATTATAGATTACATAGAAACTTATGGCACAAAGAACTGGATTAGGAGACCTGCTCAAACCTTTAAACTCTGAATATGGTAAAGTATCTCCCGGTTGGGGAACTACACCATTAATGGCCGTTTTTATGGGCTTATTCTTTGTCTTCTTGTTGATTATTCTCCAAATCTACAACTCTTCGTTGTTGTTAGAGAATGTTGATGTGGACTGGGCTAGTCTAACTAAATAAGATAAATTAAAGAGTAGGGCTAAGAAATTCAATTAATTAAAATTTCTCCAGCCCTAGCTATATCTTTCAATAGTAATTTCAGATAAGTTTTAGGAGTAAAAAACAAAATGAATATTTTTGGTATTGGTCTGCCTGAAATGATTGTAATTTTAGTCGTAGCTCTTTTGATATTCGGTCCAAAGAAACTACCAGAAATTGGTCGTAGTTTAGGGCAAGCTATAAATAGTTTTAAAGCAGGAGCTAAAGAGTTTGAACATGAGTTGAAACGAGAGGCAAAACAGTTAGAAGAAGGGTCTCAAGTTAGTCAATATGCAACTGAATCTGAGTCAGAAAAAGTAGTAACTGTTTCTTCCCCTACAGATGCAAGTCAGAAAAGCTAGTTCACAATTAATAATTAATAACTAATAATTACCTCTATTTGAAAAGAAGAGGATTGACTAAAAAGAAATTGTTTTGTTGTTTCTCTTTTGAAGGAGAAGCTTTAAACCTTAATTATTTGGTCAAACTAGAGAAAAAAATCACCTGAGCCAATCCAAAAAATTAGGTACATCTCATATTTGCAAAAATACTTTTTTCCTGTTCCCTATTTCCTGTTCCCTAAAAGCGATAATTTTTTAGCTCTATTTAAAATTGAGATGTACCCAAAAAATTATTATATTTTTGACAATTTAATTTTAATTTTTAACGTAATGAAAGAGGTGGCATCAGGGCAAAATTTAGTGATTCCTCAATTAATTGTAGGTTTGGGAAATCCAGAGCCAAAATACGAAAGAACTAGGCACAATATAGGATTTGCCGCAGTTGATACTATAGCTAATATGTGGCAGACTTCTCTATCTGAAAACCGGAAATTTAAAGCGGAATTTGGAGAAGGCAGAGGTATAAAATCTGATAAAATCTATTTGCTTAAGCCCTTAACCTATATGAATAGGTCGGGACAAGCAGTGCGTGCAGTGTTAGATTGGTATAAATTGCCACCCCATTCAGTGCTAATCATATATGATGATATGGATTTACCGATGGGACGACTGCGACTACGGTTATCTGGGTCAGCAGGTGGCCATAATGGGATGAAGTCAGCGATCGCTCATTTAGGGACTCAAGAATTTCCTCGTTTGCGAATAGGTATAGATAAGCCAAAGAATGGTGGTGTTGAAAGTAGAGATCCAAATACTATTGGTCATGTTTTAGGAAAGTTTAGCCCAACGGAAAGTCAATTAATGACTCAAGTGCTGAAGTTAGTTGTAGAAGCTGTAGAGCTTTCTTTGAGACAAGGAATAGAAAAAGCAATGAGTCTTTATAACAGTCGTAGTGTCAGCTTACCAGAAGATTAATTGACTATTTAAGAAAGTATTTAAAAGTGCCTTGATTTGTATAAGTCAGGGTATTATTATGAATTTAAAATTTTGACTTTCATCAAAGTGTGACTTTTAACTATTAATGAGTTATAAAGGTTTACCAGAAACTACTGCTTATGTCAGAGTAACTCGTCAGTCTTGGCAAAAAGGCACTATTGAAGGAGAAGTAAGTGCTGGGTCTTTTAATTGGCATTTTAAATGGGGTTTTCGCCATAAAAAAAATCTTTCCATTCAACCTTCTCAAGGACGTGCATTAATTCAAGAACCTTTAGGTAGGTTTCTAGAAAAATGGGATTATCAACTAGAAGCTGGTGGGGATTACTATTTTACAATTAAAGCAAAATTTTAACAAAACATAAGATATTAATTAGGTAGGTGGGAAATTTTAGTTGAACTTTAGCTGAAACAGATTAAAAGTAATTGTAAGTATAAAAGTTAGTGATGATGTAGATTAACTGTCCAAAAGCAAATAATAAATTTAAATCTAAGTATTTATAAGTAGGTCTTGCTGATTAAATCTAAAAGCATTGACATATAAAGGTTGAGCGAATTTTTTAGTAAAAAAAAGTCCAAGCTTAATGGTCTTAATGGTTCAAAAAAGAGCGCATATTAGGCGCATAGTTGAGCAGAATAATCCCTTGATTATTCTTTCTCCTACCTCCTCTATAATGCCCTGTTCCTCCTGTCTCCTGTCTCCAGTATAGCTGTCTCCTACCCTTACCCATAAGACTAGTGAAGCGCAAACCCTAAGTATTTATTACCTAAAATCTACACAAAAATGCCAAAAATTATAACTATGGAAATGAGATTTTTCCAGCCTTTGACCTACTACCCAAAACCTTCTTCAAACCTAAAACCTAAAACCCAAAACCTTCTTCAAAAAAAAATTTATGAGTAAATTTGTATTTATAACTGGTGGAGTAGTTTCCAGCATTGGTAAAGGAATTGTAGCAGCAAGCTTAGGCCGTTTGCTCAAATCACGGGATTATTCCGTATCTATTCTGAAGTTAGACCCCTATATAAATGTAGACCCAGGGACAATGAGTCCCTTCCAACATGGAGAAGTATTTGTCACAGAAGATGGCGCAGAAACAGACCTTGACTTGGGCCACTATGAACGATTTACAGATACCTCCATGTCTCGCCTAAATAGTGTTACCCAGGGTTCAATCTATCAAGCAGTCATCAACAAAGAAAGACGAGGTGATTATAAAGGAGGCACAGTTCAAGTTATTCCTCATATTACCAATGAAATAAAAGAGCGGGTACATAGAGTTGCCAAAAATGCTAATCCAGATGTAGTAATTACAGAAATCGGAGGGACTGTAGGAGATATTGAATCTCAGCCCTTTTTAGAAGCTATTCGGCAATTTCGTAAAGATGTGGGACGAAATAATGTGTTATATATCCATGTTACCCTAGTTCCTTGGATTGGGGCAGCAGGGGAGATGAAAACTAAGCCCACTCAACATTCAGTCAAAGAGTTGCGCTCTATTGGTATTCAGCCAGATATTCTAGTCTGTCGATGCGATCGCCAACTTAGCTCCAGCTTAAAAGAAAAAATGTCTGAATTCTGTGATGTACCTGTAGCATCTGTAATTACATCAAAAGATGCCGAAAGTATTTATGAAGTACCTCTAATGTTAGAGGCAGAAGGACTAGCGGTGCAAGCTCTAGAATTATTAAATATGGAGCAACGCCAGCCAAATCTTGGTAAGTGGCAAACTTTGGTCAATCGTCTTTATCATCGGGACAATCCTGAAATAGAGACAAAAAAGGTCCAAGCATCTACTGCGACAACTATCGAAATTGCCATAGTAGGTAAATATATTCAACTGAGCGATGCTTATTTATCAGTTGTAGAGGCATTACGCCATGCTGCAATAGCTGTTGGTGTGGACTTAAATCTGCGTTGGGTCAGTTCTGAAGATGTGGAGGCCAAAGGGGCAAATACCTACCTAGAAAAGGTGAATGGAATTATTGTTCCGGGTGGGTTTGGCGTGAGAGGTATTGATGGAAAAATAGCTGCTATTCAATATTCTCGGTTGCAAAAAATTCCTTTTTTGGGGCTATGTTTGGGAATGCAATGTGCAGTAATTGAGTGGGCACGCAATATAGCAAAATTGGAATGTGCCCATAGTGCGGAGTTTGACCCTGAAACACCAAACCCAGTGATTAATTTGTTACCCGAACAACAAGATGTAGTAGACTTGGGCGGTACTATGCGACTGGGACTTTATCCTTGCCGTCTTCAAACTGATACATTGGCATTTAAAACTTATCAACAGGAGGTGATTTATGAACGTCATCGTCATCGATATGAGTTTAATAATGCTTACCGGAACTTGTTGTTAGAAACAGGATATGTTATTAGCGGAACTTCTCCTGATGGAAGGTTAGTAGAAATTATTGAACTTCCCACTCATCCTTTCTTTATTGCTACACAATTTCATCCAGAGTTTCAATCTCGGCCTAGCACTCCTCATCCTCTATTTTATAGCTTTTTTCAAGCTGCTAGTTCACAAGAAAAATGTTATGATTTGTCTGTCCATAATGCTGAAGCTATTCTAGATAATGTAGTTAGTACAGGTTCTATCCTCAGTGCTGACTAGGTTATTAGTTACTAAAAAAGTTTTTATTGTTCGTTATCTTATTTAATTGTTTTATCTTAGGTAATTACTAATAATCTTAAGTAGAGCATTAAAAATTGTTATATTTTCTAATATTAATCGCTGATAGTTACCCAGGGCTATTCCAAACTTTTAGTAGTGGTGAACTTCTTGATTTAAAGAAAAAAAAATTTTCATTGAGTGAACCTATCCCAGTAATAATATTTTTACTAAAAACCCTAAATATTTTGAGAGTTAAAAACAAAAAATTAAACTTTTCAAACACATTTTACTTAAACAAATAAGCCTGTTAAAAATAGTGGGATAGGTTCATTGAGTAGTAATTTACCAGATCGAGGATAACTCAATAGTGTCTATCGGACTTTTAGGGTAACTTGCACTAATTTGGAGAAATGCAAGAAATCAAAGCTTTGAGGGGGTCATGTGGCCTACTGGATTAAAATAGATTATGAAAGAAGTAAATACTTGATCGACCTTGATCGTATTACTGCTTTTTCTTGTCAGTCAAATAAGCGACTAACTTTCTGGTTGCCAAATAGCAGTCAGCCAATTACTTTAAATAAACAAAGTTGCGAATATGACTATCAGTTAGTACTAGGATATATTAAAGACAAAATTGAGATCAACTATCCACCTAATGATGAATTTTGGGTGCAAATTATGTACGATCGCCATGAATGGTTTATAAATTTGAATTGTATTAGTACATTTGTTTTTGAACCGAATGGTCGTATAACTTTTTGGCTACCAGATAGTACAAAAGATATTATTATTAGTCCTAATATCAATCCGGAAGCTTATGAAAAGGTTGTGGAATTTATCACAAAAGTAACAGGGTATTCTTTACCTTAAAGAAGCAAGAAGGAAGAAAGAAGAAGGAAGAAAGACTGAAAAAGTTGATGGAGATAGTCTTGAACCAGTCATTTAGTGTCTTATAAAAATTTGAAAAAAGAATGCTTAACTTAAACTGTACTTCAATTATTAAGTAATTAACACAGACTGAATAACTTTTTTGATAATTAGCACGCTAGTTCTTGTTAATTAGGGTTTGCTGATTAAATCTCAAAGCATTAACTGATATTGGTTGTAGCATTTTTTGATCTAAAAAAGTGTTAGCTTTTCAGTGGAAAAAGCTCATGCATGCTAGTATTTTGGGAGGATTATGGCAGAAAAATTGAGAGGCAATTCTTACTCCTAACCTCCTCTAAATCCCCATTTCTCCTGTCTTCTCCCCCTACTAAAAGACTTTTTCAGCAAACCCCAATTAGTTATTATGCAAACTTGCCCAAGCTAATTTAGCAGCTCCTACAATACCAGCATGATTACCTAATTTAGCCGTTAATAATTGTAAGCCCAAACGAGAACTCAACAAAACTCGTCGCTCAATTTCAGCTTTAGCTACAGGCAAAAAAAGTTCTGCACCAGCACTCACTCCCCCCCCAATAATCACAGCTTCTGGTGTCAAGATATAAATCAAACTTGCCAAACCTGCACCCAAAAGTTTCCCATAATAATCCCAGAATTCTAGGGCAAATTGGTCTCCAGTTTGAGCCAAATTTGCTAATTCCAAGGGTTCTTTACCAGTAGCTCGACGAATTGCTTGAACAGAAACATATTGTTCTAGAGACCCACTATTACCACTGTTACACTCTGGCCCATCAGGATTTAAAGTAATTAACCCTAACTCTCCACCAGCACCTTGATGACCCACAAAAAGTTGGCCGTCCAAAATAATTGCTCCTCCGACACCAGTACCCAGGGTAAGCATAATCATATTTTTAAACGGACGACCCGCACCTAGCCAAGCTTCTCCTAAACCAGCACAATTAGCATCATTAGCTATAACTACTGGTAAACCAGTCTTTTCCTCCAAACACTCAGCCAAGGGAACATTTTGCCAATCTGTCAAATTAATTGCTACTTTAGATATTCTACCTTGGACATCAGTAGGGCCAGGTACTCCAATACCTATGGCTTGAATAACTGCTGAGTTACCTGGTTGAGATTTAGCTACAGATAAATCCGGTGGATTAACACTATAATTGTTGAGTGAAGAATTACATCTTAAACCAGAGTTTGCAGAGCGCTGCAATGACAAAATCGCTTCTATCACCACATCAATTACTGCTTTTGGGGTTGCAGGTTGAGGAGTCGGCACATTCAAAAATTGATGACAAACTCCATTTTTGTCAAAACGCCCCAGTTTAATTGCTGTCCCCCCTATATCAATACCTATTACCTGAACATCCATATTAGTCAGCCTGTGTTTAGTTGTCGCACAACGCACGTTAACGCTTCGCGACATATAAAGTGTAGCATTGCCTCAACAAAACAAGAAACTTCAGAAGGAAATTGGGTACAGTTATCCTTGTGTTGAAGTTCCCGTTATCATCTCAGATTTAACGGTTGCAGTGCGATCGCTACTTTCATGCAACAAAGCCTTTCTAAGGGTAAATTTTGGGAATTTGGTAAATTGAAAGGAGATATTTTCACGAGAAATATCATCAGCTATAACACTGGAGATTTAGATAGATTATTTGCCATAGTAAATTCTGTATTTCAGCAATGTTGATTGCAGTTAGAGAATAGTGAAAAAAATCTCTAAAATCTAGTATTTTATGGTGAGCGATCGCTTTTTGGTATAACATTTTATCCCACATTCCGCACTTCAATTTATCAGATTAAAAGTAGTATCAAAATCCGTAGCTTGGTAGATATTTATACTATTATCTACTTGTATACGAATGATGTTTTTACAAGAAATATTATTAGTTATAGTATCGGGGATTTGGAGAAATTATTTGCCATTGTAAATTATGTGTTTCCAGAATGCTTGCTGCAGTTAGATAATAGTTAAATAAGTTTGATATAATATCAGACTACAATCATACCATAAAATTTAAACTCAAATTTAATTATTAATGAATATTGACTTAAATCCTAACTGGAAAAAACTCACAGAAATTGATTGGAATTTCTCCCAAGCTCAAACCAATTATCTAACCCATAGACTTCATCCCTATCCGGCAAAATTTATTCCTCAAATTCCCCACCAACTCATTCAAGAACTTTCTCAACCAGGGGAAATAGTTGCTGATATATTTTGCGGTAGTGGTACAACATTAGTCGAAGCACTAACCCAGAAACGTCATACTATTGGTATTGATGCTAACCCCATTGCTTGTTTAATCAGTGAGGCCAAAACAACTTGCTTCAATACAGAAGATAAAGCATTATTAAATTCTCTTGTAAAACGCACAGAAAATTTATCTCAGTCAATCTATATTAATACTAAATCTCCCCTGTTAAACACAGAAAAATTTACCTCATATGCTGCTCGTCCCAATCATAAAGCAATATCCTTTTGGTTTGAACCATTTGTCGTTGAAGAATTAGCAGAAATACTAAATTGGTGTCAGCAACTCTCCACAAAATCTAGTAGAAAAATTGCCTTGACAGCATTTTCTTCTATTGTAGTTACTGTTTCCAAACAAGATTCAGATACTCGATATGTTCGTAGGCAAAAAAAGATTTTCCCAGGGGATACCTGCAAACGTTTTACTAAAGCTTTAAAAGAAGCGATCGTCTCTGTTTCTGAGTTTACAAACCAAGTCGAAGCTAACCTAAATTGCCAAGTAAATTGTGCCAACTTACTGACAAAACCTGATATTGGTGATGTAGATTTAGTAGTCTGTTCTCCCCCTTATCCCAATGCTTATAGCTATCACCTTTATCACATGACTCGGATGATCTGGTTAGGTATGAATCAACCTAAATTTAAACAAGAAGAAATTGGTAGTCATCGCAAATATAGTAGTAAAAGTTCTAAAGGTGCAACAATAGAAACATTCCGTTCAGAAATGGAAACTATTTTTGAGTGGTTAGGAGAACATTTAAAATTTAACAGATATGCCTGTTTTGTTGTGGGAGATTCTTTAATTAAAGGTAAAAAAATCAGTAATGTCGATCTAATTTCTGAGGTAGCTAAAGATTATGGTTTCTCCGAAATAAAACGTATTCATAGACAAATGCAAGATAGAAAAAAATATTTTAATCCAGCTATTGGCAGAATTAAAACTGAACAAATTCTTATTCTGCAAAATTCTGGAAAACCATTGCTCAAGTGTAAAATAAAACCATATATTCAACCCTTTGAACGAAAATTAGCATTATCTGAATTAACCACACTTACAGGTTCAGAACCTTATGCTTTAACTACAGAAAAAGAAGTATTAAATTTTCAAGTTTTTTCTAATTTACCAGCTAACATTTTAGCCAGTAAATTATCTTACTGGGAATCAGTTACTCAGGAAGATAAAACATACATTACCACCCAAGTAAAACGAGAAGCTACTGTTAATACTACTCATCAAGAATTAGCAGAAATTTCCAAAAATGTACCGTTTTATCAATCAATACTTTTCCCAAAACGGCGCTGTTTAAGATACGGAACTCATGGCATACATGAATACCGAGGTAAGTTTTTTCCCCAACTTGTTCGGAGTTTAATTAATATTGCTAAAGTACCAGAAAAAGCAATTATTGCTGACCCAATGAGTGGTAGTGGTACGACTTTAGTAGAAGCAGTTTTAGGAAGTTATCATGGAGTGGGGTTAGATATGAATCCTCTATCAGTATTAATAGGAAAAACAAAGTGCGATTTATTGTCAGTTCCACCGGATAAACTTTTAGAAAATTATCAGCAAGTTGCTGATACCATCGGTAATTTAAAACTTACAAAATTTTCAGCTAAACTACATTACTTTTCTACTTTACCAAGAGAGAATCAAGTCTATCTGAATCGTTGGTTTGCTAAGGATGTTTTAGCAGAACTTGACAAAATTATGATTTTGATAAAATCGGTGGAAAATAATACTATGCAAAATTTCATGCAGCTTTCTCTGAGTAATATTATTCGGAAAGTTTCTTGGCAAAAAGAAAGCGATCTGAGAGTCCGAAAAGAAATAATTAATACTGCAAATATTCAGCCAAAACAGGAGTTTTTAAACGAGCTAGAAAATTCAGTTAAAACTGTTCTATCTTTCCTCTATCAAAATCAAGATTCACAGTTAGGAACTTTTGATATTCAAGGTGGCGATGCTAGAAAACTAACCACTACTTGGCAAGATTTAATAGGTAAGGTAGATGTGGTAATTACCTCTCCCCCCTATGCGACAGCGTTGCCTTATTTAGATACCGATCGCTTGAGTTTATGTTATTTGAATTTGTTGTCGCGATCGCAACACCGCAAACAAGATTTAAAAATGATTGGCAACCGAGAAATAACAGGAAAACAACGGCGAGATTATTGGGAATATTTTCAGCAGAAAAAAGCACTTTTACCTCAATCTGTAATTTCGTTAATTGAAAAAATAGACAGATTAAATACTGAGTCAAATGCTGGTTTTAGAAGACGAAATTTAGCTGCTTTATTGGCAAAGTATTTTTTTGATATGCGAGAAGTGTTCCAGGAGATATTACAACTTTTAAAACCAGGAGCTTTTGCTTATATTGTGATTGGTAATAATCATACAATTGCTGGTGGGGAAAGAGTTAAAATTGAAACAGCAAAATTATTAGTAGATATTGGAGAAATGGTAGGTTTGGAAATAGTAGAACAAATTGAGATGGAGATGTTAGCTTCGCGGAATATTTTTAAGAAAAATGCAATTGCTTCTGAACTGATTTTGTCGTTTAAGCGTTTAATTTA
Source organism: Okeania sp. SIO2B3 (assembly GCF_010672525.1). Taxonomy (GTDB): domain Bacteria; phylum Cyanobacteriota; class Cyanobacteriia; order Cyanobacteriales; family Microcoleaceae; genus Okeania. The sequence goes on from NZ_JAAHGH010000030.1 coordinate 18,906, forward strand.
ATAATAACCCCATCTTTTCTTTGAGTTGCGGACTGAATTTACACATAAAGCTAAAAATTGTGAATATTGTAGAGTCCCTTGAGGGATAATCTCTACATAGTAGGCAAATCCACTTTGTCCATCTGTTCGTTCAACTCTGAGAATATCTCCCACATTCCCTGCACTCCGAAGTGCTTCACTACGGAGCCGAAAATCATGCTTGTCTGGCCAAGTCATCATATTAACATCCACAGTAGTGATACCAACTCGCATCTTTACATTCCTTCGATCCATTTTTCTAGGCTTTTTTGGATCGGGTGTAAAATCACCAGGCCAACCCCAAAATTCAGGGTCGTAATCTCGTGCTGAGAGGGGGATAAAAATTTCTGGCGATCGCGCTGATGTTCCAGCAGTCGTTTGGCCACGACCAACATCTGTTCTTTGAAGTGTCATTGCAAAACCTGTAAAGTTTCCTCCAGGTGCAGCTACAGGTTCAGGAATCTCTACCTCAAAATCTTCTTCTGATAAATCTTCTGGTTCATCTGGGGTTTGTCTTGGAGGTACAGGAGCTCTTGGAACTTGAATATTAGCAAATAAAGAAGTCCTATTTCTTGAAGAAGCCAATTCTTGAGTTGCTCGTACTTGTGCTTCACCCTTTACATATTTATTCCTTACTAACTGATTAAGTAACTCTGATGTTAGAAGTTGAGCTGTATCTTGCTCTCGATCCGACCATAAGTCAAGAATTGCTTCAATTTTTCGTAAAAGAATCAGATTGACATCTATTTTTAGGTTCAGTAAAACACAAAAGGATGCTTCATAATTTGTAAATAGTCCACCTTCTGTTAAATTACCCGAACCGACTAAAATGTTTGCCTCGATATCATTTTTAAATAGGTATAGTTTGGGGTGAAAGGTAGAATAATTATTGTCATTGTGGTAAACCCAAATTTCTCCTCTATTTTCAACACTATTCAGTAGTTCACTTAACCCTTCCATTGAAGTACCATCATGATCGATACCGACAGAAATTTTCACAAAAGCATTATATGAAAACTCATTTAAAAGTTTGGAAATGTGTCGTACTCCTGAATATTTCACAAAAGCAACTGCTGCTCTAAATTGAGTCCATTGACGCTGCTGGAGTTGAAACTGTAAATAATTGCCAAGACGAACTTCACTGTCTGGCTGATGAATAAAATCAAGCATAAATTATTATATATAGAGTAAGTTTAAAATTTAATCTAAACTAGAATACCATATAACTATTATCTAGTAAAATCTTAATCAAAAATCTTAAACATGATAAATTTCATCACTGATTTAAAGCCACTCTACAAAACTGAATACGATCGCTAGTTATAAGAAACTATCAAACTGCTCAAAAACCGTCAACTAAAAAACTAGATTATGAAAACTTAATTGAGGAATTAGAAGCCTTGGGCAGAAATGGAAAAAACGCGATAGAAAGTTTCTTCCAACAAATAATCCGACCTCTACTTATGTATAAAGATTAGCAAACTTAACTTACCGAAAATGCCAACTATTGAGAGGCATAAATTGTTCATTTTAAAATTAATTAAAACGCCGTTTGATTAATAATTTGCTCAATTATTTAACTGCATAATTATTATTTATCGATCGAGACATCCTCAAGTTTATTAAAGCTAAGAATAAACTTAATTATTTTCCAACAAAATGCCCCTAGACCTTAGAATAATAGCTCGATCAAAATTGATTAAATCTCAAATAATAGTCAAGTCTACCCTATTTCCCCCTATTCAAACTCTACATTTTCATAGATATCTGACAAAGAGATTTGAAACTCCACCGAACTCAAAGATAAAACGCTTTCATCACCTTCATATTCTGACAGCAACCATTTACCATCCTCAATTTTGCTAAATTGTTCGATATAATATCTGTATTGGTCAATGAGAATATATTCCTGGAAACTATTTACTCTGCGATAATACTCAAATTTTTGCCCCCGGTCATAATTTTCTGTCGATCGCGACAATACTTCCACAATTATCTGAGGGTTAGTAATAGTATCTCGGCGACCTTCGACATAAACTACTGGAGTAGCAATAACCATCAAATCTGGATAGGTGTAAATATTTTTTGTTGGTATTGACAAGCGCAAGTCGCTCATAAAAGTTTCGTAAGGTCGCCCTTTGATGCCATACTTTAATGTTGCGTAAAAGTTACCAACAATTCGATTGTGGTTTACTGTTCCTCCAGTCATAGGTATTATTTCTCCATCACGATATTCACTTCTAAATTCAGCGGTAGTTTCTTGCTCTAGATACTCTTCGACAGAATAACGGGTTTGAGTTGCCTGCATTAAATTCTCTCCTGTTGGATTATATAAGATTATATAATACTAAAATTTATCCTTTGATTCTAAAAGTTTTTTTGGGTTAAGCGCAGCGCAACCCAACCTATAATCACAAATTTTACTCCTAATTTTCATAATTGTTGAACGATAAATAATATTCGCTACATAATGAAGCCCAAATTTACATAATGCCTCACTTTAATCCTAATAATATAGGCAATATAGCTGTTTCATTAAAATTCAATTCTGGATGGGTTTGAGAATACAATGCCACCGAAGATCCTCCATCTAAATTAACAATATGTAAGGTCTTACCTGAAAACACAGAAAGCTTTAACAAATAGTCTGCCAGCTCATCTAATTTGACATTCTCTTTAGTAATAATAAAATATTTTCTTCGGTCTTCTTCTGTATAGGCTAATAATGTTCTTTCAAATAGCAAAAGACCATTAAGAGATTGGTTAATATATTTTGTTGTTACTTGATTACTATCTATAATTAACGGACCGGACTGAAATTCAATATTAGTTTTCTCAGTTGAAGGTTCAAATAGTTTAGTTTCAATAAAATTCAACTCTTCTGTATTTGGATTAAAGCTAATAATATGGGAAAGTTGTTTATCTTCTTTGACCGGAGTTTTTACTTTACCTAATACAGAAAGCCATCCAGCGTGTTCTTTCGATTCTTCAAAAAATGAGCCATTAATTATATATTTATAGTTTGATTTGGTCGCAACAGTTTTGATGGATTCAGTCTGGTATGGTTTGTATAGAAAATCAAAATTTCCAACAAAAGAAACAATAGTCATGTCATAATTATTGAATTTATATGCCATAAAATCACCATCTTGAAAACTCGAATCAGGATAGATAGTTTGCTGATAAATGCTTTTTTGGTATGATTTTTTTGCCCCTTGGAAAATAGTAATTCCTATCCCTCCTAAACAAAGCAATACAATCATACACAGACCTATTTTGATTTTTTTGTTCATCACATAACCTCTCAAAGTAAACTACATTTCCACATAAAAATTGCTTCAACGAGATATATTTTGCCAACATTATTCATGGCTCTCATTAAATTAACTCGTCCGATATTATCAATGGTAATTTCTTCAAAGCATCTGTTTTTTTACTGTTAGAATTTTGAAAATATATAATATCATGTTCCCCCGGAGGGGGAGCTACGCTAACGGATAATCAGTTATAAAAAACTCTCTGTCTTCTAACCTTGCTCTTTCCCTTCAGCATAGCTGCCCTCAGCATAGCTGCCTTCGGTCCACAGATATTATAAGTATTCAACCGAACATGATATAAGAAGTAATTGAATATTTAGTGAAATAAGTAAGTATGCAAATTTATTGTATTTATAATCTCTCTAAACTTTGTCTTAAAGGCAATTAATTAAACGCTTTTTTGTAATTAATTTTCTGCGAAAAAAGAACTAACTGAAACAGAAATATCTGGAAATGCTAGAGGGTTAATTTTTCCTTGCCGGAAAATAACTTCCGATTGATAATTATCTGCTTGAGGATGTTGAAAAACATAAATTTGTCGATTTTCCACATCTACTACCCAATATTCTAAAATTTTCGCTTTTGCATAAGCTTGCTTTTTTTCCCCTAAGTCATAACCTAGAGTAGTATTAGCAATTTCTATCAGCAAAAAAATATCTTCAGGATAAGGATGACGTTGATAGTAATTATTTCTGGGTGGGCGTGCGATCGCAATGTCAGGTTGAGGTTCAGAATTAGACAGAGTAATAGGATGTGCTTCCCGAACATAAGCCAACTCTTTGAGCAGAGAGCGTAGATATTCAACGCTAGTTTCTGTAATTTGAGTATGTATTGGACTTTCCGGTGACATTTCTACAATTTCCCCATGCAAAAGTTCCAGATGACGGTTAACAAATATTCCAGTATTAATTAGATGATGATATTCTTTAATTGTCCATTTTAATAAAGTTTTCATTTGACCACAACTTTAGTAAGATTTTGTACAGACATAATAAAATTTGATAAGGTTTATATTTATTATACTGCTCCTGATACTAACGTCATAAACCATATCTTTACAAGCTCTAGCAATTTCTGTTTTGTATAGAAGATGTTGCCATGTTTCTGCACCAGAAATAAATCCATCTTTCTTCTGATGAACAAAATGCTTGGTTCCCCGTGTTGAGGTCCTTAAATATCCTTTTGCTTTACAACAAGGTAAAATAACTTTAGCTTTTTTAAGTTTTAATTATTCCCATTCCTCATCAGATATGAATGGAGCTAATAATTCTTGATTATCTAATTCTAATAAAGCTCTTAATGGCATAACTTTTTAATTAAATAAATTGAAAAATTCAACAAATTTAACTACTTTTTTCTAAGAATCTTTTCTACTTTCAAATGTAGGAACGTTCCATGGAACGTCCCTACGGGGTTGACTGTTTTTTTAGATAACGCTGTAAAATTAAAACCTCAGTACTTGTCATTTTAGCTGAAACAGTCCACTACAACTACTACTTGTGGGGTGGGCAAATTTTCAATCACCACCACCACCATCACCACCGCCATCACCACCTCCACCATCACCAAAACTGCCACCTCCACCATCACCAAAACTGCCACCTCCACTAAAACTGCCACCAAAACTGCCACCTCCACCATCACCAAAACTGCCACCTCCACCAAAACTACCACTATCGCTTCCATAGCTACCGCTACTATCACCACTGTAAATGCTACTACTTCTGTTAGTCGATCTACTGGCAGTAGTTCTATAATTGTTACTGCGAATAATATAGGTGCTTTGCGGACCCATCTGGACTCTCTCAATAATTTTGAGGATACCCCAGAATATCAATATCAGTAAGATACCCATGAAAATACCTATAACTATGAAAATACAAGTAACGAGACCTGCATTAGAAGTTGTAGCTGACTGATATTTCTCTGTTTTCGGGGATGTTACTAAACCTGCGGTAGAAGTTGTAGCTAACTGATATTTCTCTGTTTTCAGGGATGTTACTAATTCTTTTGTACCTGCAACTACACCACTTTCAAAGTTTCCTAACTTAAATTCAGGAATAATTTTACTGTCGATAATATTACTAACCTTACCATTTGGTAAAGATCGCTGTATTCCCCTACCTGTTTGAATTTCCACACGGCGATCGCCTACAGAAACTAAAAACAACACACCATTATTTCGACCTTTTTTACCAACTCCCCAATAATTAAACAACTTAGTAGTAAATTCTTTGGGAGTTGCTGCGGGTTGAGTTTCTGGTACAGTCACAACAGAAATTTCTGAGCCATTTTTTGCTTCTAAATTGGAAATCATTTGGTTAAGTTGAGTTTCTGTACTTTGACTGAGAATTTCAGCCATATCTGTCACCCAACCATGATAGTAATGTCGTGGGTTTGGTACTTCTTGTATAGTTAGGGCAAAACTAGGCAAAGGATGTATTAACCAAATTTGGACTACAAAAATTATTGACAAAACACATCTCAAGATAACTAAAAGGAAATTCATAATTTTTACCTTTTGGAAAAACAATAAAATGTTCCCTATTAATTATAGCAATTTAATAAAATGGCGTTGCTGAAGCGCGTGTATGATATTAATCTTAATTCTTTAGGAGTCAACCCACCCCTCACCCCTCCCAGGAGGGGAAGTCAGAAGTCAGGAGTCAGGAGGGAAGAAATAAGAAGAAAGAGTAGTATAGCACTACAAGAATTGGGCGCGGACATTTTTCAATCCTAAAACCCTTTTACAGTTTTAGGACTTACGTAGAGACTCTACATATAGCGAGGGCGAATGCCATTCGCCCCTACAAATGGTGCTTTAAAAGTTAATTTGCGTAAGTCCTGAGTTTGCTATTCCCTCTACAACTTCTTCCCTCTTCCTTCTTAATAATAATCCTGCATCGCTTTCACCTCCAACACTCCAGACTTCAACGCTCGAATCGCCGCCGCCGTTGCTTTCGCACCTGCAATAGTCGTAATTAACGGCACTTTATAATCTAACGAACTCCGCCGAATTTTAATCCCATCAGCACGCGCTTCCTCCCCAGAAGGAGTCGTAATAATCAACTGAATTTCTCCATTTTTAATCCCATCCAAAACATTTGGTCGCCCTTCATGCAACTTCAACATCAACGCCACATCCAAACCATGCAAACACAATACCTTCCGAGTTCCCTCAGTCGCTATCACTTTCAAACCCAACTCAATCAGATCCTTAACCACTGGCACAACTGCTTCTTTATGCCGATCGCTCATAGACACAAACACTGTTCCCTCCAAAGGTAATTTTTGCCCTGCGGATAACTGCGCCTTCGCAAAAGCTTTACCAAAGTCAACATCAATACCCATCGCTTCACCAGTAGAGCGCATTTCCGGTCCTAATATTGTGTCTGTACCGGGGAATTTCGCAAACGGTAACACCGCCTCTTTCACAGAAACATGATCGGGAATTTGTTCCTCTACAAAACCTAATTCCTCTAATTTTTTCCCAGACATCACCCGCGATGCCATTTTTGCCAAAGGCGTTCCTATTGCTTTAGAAACAAAAGGTACTGTGCGTGATGCACGGGGGTTAGCTTCTAAAATGAATACATTTTCCCCTTGCACCGCAAACTGAATATTCATTAACCCGATAACATTCAACGCTTTTGCCAGAGCAACAGTCCATTGGCGAATTGTTTCCACCGCAGCAGGAGCTAAAGTTTGATAAGGAATAGAACAAGCAGAGTCACCAGAGTGAATACCTGCCTCCTCAATATGTTCCATTATCCCACCAATAACTACCTGACCTGTAGCATCAGCAATAGCATCCACATCTACCTCAATAGCATTTTCCAAGAATTTGTCAATCAAAATAGGATGTTCCGGTTCCACCTGTACTGCAAACTTCATATAACGTTCTAACTCTTGGTCGGAATAAACAATTTCCATTGCCCTTCCTCCCAAAACATAGGAAGGTCTTACCACCACTGGATAACCTATTTTCTGCGCCACCTCCAACGCATCCTCAAAACTACGAGCGAGACCGTTTGCTGCTTGGCGAATATCTAAATCTCGCAAAATCTTCTCAAACCGTTCCCGGTCTTCTGCGGTATCAATAGAGTCTGGGGAAGTTCCCCAAATTTTAGTTTGTGAAGGAGTTTCTGTTTGCTCTAAATATTTTTGCAGGGGAACTGCTAACTTCAGGGGTGTTTGTCCGCCAAACTGAACTATAATTCCTTCCGGGTTTTCCGCCTCAATAATATTTAGTACGTCTTCTTTAGTTAAAGGTTCAAAATAAAGACGATCGCTCGTATCATAGTCAGTCGAAACAGTTTCTGGGTTAGAATTCACCATAATTGTTTCAAACCCATCCTCTCCCAGAGCATAACTAGCATGACAACAACAATAGTCAAATTCTATTCCCTGACCAATACGGTTAGGTCCGCCTCCCAGAATCATTACTTTCCGTTTTTCAGAAGGCAAAACTTCTGACTCTTCTTCATAAGTAGAATAATAGTAAGGTGTCAGCGCCTCAAATTCTGCTGCACAAGTATCCACCGTTTTATAAGCAGGTTTAACTCCCAAACTCAACCGATAACTTCTGACTTCATCCTCAGTAGTCTTACTGCAATAAGCAATTTGGCGATCGCTAAAACCTTGCCGTTTAATATCCCACATCTGCTCTTTTGTTAATTCGTTGAGCGGAGTGCGCTTAATCAATTTTTCTGTATCGGTTAACTCCCGCATCTTATCCAGAAACCAAATATCAATTCCGGTCAGCTCATAGACTTCCTCTACTGTCATCCCCAACAACAAAGCATGACGTACTGTAAATACTCTCTCTGGGTTAGGTGTGCGTAACCCGGAGCGTACTTGTTCTAAACTGGGTAACTTTTCCCAGCGATCGCTACCGAAACCACCCCTACCTGTTTCTAGAGAACGCAAAGCTTTCTGGAACGACTCCTGAAATGTCCGACCTATTGCCATTGCCTCACCCACCGACTTCATTTGAGTAGTCAGCACTGCTTGGGAACCAGGAAATTTCTCAAAAGCAAATCTAGGAATTTTCGTGACAACATAATCAATAGTAGGTTCAAAACTAGCTGGTGTCTTTTTAGTAATATCATTAGGAATTTCATCTAAACTGTAACCCACTGCTAATTTTGCTGCCATTTTAGCAATAGGAAAACCAGTAGCTTTTGATGCCAAAGCAGAAGAGCGACTCACCCGAGGGTTCATTTCAATCACAATCACATCTCCATTCACCGGGTTGACAGCAAACTGAATATTAGAACCCCCAGTTTCCACCCCTATTTCCCGGATAATTTTAATCGAAGCATCTCGCAGTCGTTGATATTCCTTATCCGTTAATGTTTGAGCTGGAGCAACAGTGATCGAGTCTCCAGTATGTACACCCATCGGGTCAATGTTTTCAATCGAACAGATAATTACTACATTATCTGCTAAGTCTCGCATTACCTCAAGTTCATATTCTTTCCAACCAATCAACGATTTCTCCACCAGGATTTGAGATACTGGACTAGCATCTATCCCTGCTTGTGCCATTACTTCGTATTCTTCCTGATTGTAAGCAATACCTCCTCCTGTCCCCCCCAGTGTGAAAGCAGGGCGAATAATTAGGGGATAAGTGCCAATTTGTTGAGCGATCGCCTTTGCCTCTGCCCAACTACTAGCGATACCCGATGGACAAACCGGAATGCCAATTCGAGCCATTGCTTCTTTAAATAGCAGTCGGTCTTCGGCCATTTCAATTGCTGGTAGTTTAGCCCCGATTAACTCAACACCATACTTAGCTAAAGTACCATTTTTGGCCAAGGATACTGCTATATTTAAAGCGGTCTGACCCCCCATTGTGGGTAGGAGAGCATCTGGTCGTTCTTTGGCAATGACTTTTTCTACAAGTTCAGGGGTCAGGGGTTCGATGTAAGTACATTCGGCAATTTCTGGGTCTGTCATAATTGTAGCTGGATTGGAGTTGACCAGCACAACCTCAAATCCTTCTTCCCTAAGAGCTTTACAAGCTTGTGTTCCACTATAATCAAATTCACAGGCTTGGCCAATAACAATCGGACCAGAACCAACAAGTAGAATTTTGCGTATATCTTGGCGTCGCGGCATAGATTTATATTTATTTGTTTGACAATTAAGGGTTAATCCACAGTATTTTAAGGGTTAGTATAGTTGTAGTGTTATGATATACAGAGCAATTTTATATTTGGGCATTTAAAGCAATTAGCCCTGAGTCGTCAGCAAGAATACTATACTGAAAATTAAGGGTTCAAAAGCTATTAGCCTTTAGCTTAAGTTAATACTTTTGAAATTTAATCTTGATTAATGGTTAATTATTTTAGCGAAACGACCCATTGACAAAATACTCAAAGCTTTATTAATTAATACTTTTGAATTTTAAATTTTGACTGAAAATTTTTAGATATGCCTAGAAACCCTGATGAATTTGCCATACACCTGATATTGCAAGGTGGCGCTCGCGAAGAAGTACGTTTTCCAACTCTTAAAGACTTTCAAACTTGGTATAGTGGCGTTTTAGTTCCAAAGCATGATTCTCCAGAGTTTGTCAATGTGCCAATTAAGACTATTCAAGGAGAATATATGGTTGTTCGTCCCTCTGCTATAATTGCTATCCGGGTTGAACCTATATTTAATTCTAGTGTGGAAAGATTTTAAGTAAATGACCCGACACCAAGCTAGGCTATGGTGCGGGCTTTTGGTAGCCCTAGAACTATTGCACAAGACAACAATTCTGAACCTCTAGACTGGTTGACATAGCAGCCCCACAATTCAATCATTTTTGACCCATTAACATCAGCGTCGCATTGATGGCCACAATTCCCACATTTAAAGTTTTTTCCACTTCGATATGACTTACCTGAAACTGGGTGAATATGAAGGCATTGATGACAAGTTTGACTTGTATACCCGGGCGGAACTGCAATTACATTCACACCTCTTTTATGCCTTTATAGAACCCCTGAGTGGTATCTTTGCACAAGGAAAACAAAACTATATTTGTGCCCATTGTGGCCGACAATTCATAGAATTTTATGAACCTGGTAGAGGTTACTCTCACTCTTACTAAACAAGAATGTCTAAAAATGTATGTCAATGGTATGGGATTTAGGGTATTGAAAGAGTTAAGAAAGTATATCATACCACAATTATTAATTGGGTAAAACAAGTAGGAAAACTCTTACCAAAAAATTCAGGTATAAAGTCTCTCCATTCATGGAGAAAAGCGGTCGAGGGATGGCGTTTTGCTCCGCAACATGAAAAGCGTTAGCGTTAGCGTTAGCGTTAGCGAAGCTCCTCAGAAAGAGGCAGCTCCTCAGAAAGAGGCAGCTCCTCAGAAAGAGGCAACGGCTCTGTCACTCTTCGGGTCTCCTCGCTGGCCGACCATCGACCAAGAGAAAAGAAAAAAATCATTCTAGTCAATCTTCTTATTTATAAGAAGAGGTAATTATTAATAATTAATAATTAATTATAGAATTTATTCCTCACTACTTAGTATTTCTTTTCTACCACCTCCTGCTTTGATTAACCTTTTTTCACAAACAGGTTTTCTGTATCTTATACCAAGCGTGATAAATGTTTGTTACAAATGGTAGGGACGTTGCATAGTCCGTACGAAAGAAGGAAGAGGAAAGGTGGTCTGAGGTGGGCATTTACAGTTGCCATGTTGACCTATTACTGCATTTTTCCTGGGTGGAATAGTTGCTTTTGCTCCTGGTTGCCTAGCTTTCTGATAACACTTATACTTATCATAGGCTCCGTCTCCTGATACTTGGGCTATTTCCCCATCTACTCCATCTAATAGGTCAGAAAATACGCCCGTCACACTCACATCATTGGTACTCACTACCCCACTGACGATCTCCCCAGTCGCCTCATTTACTCCCAGATGTAATTTACGCCATGTACGCCGTTTACCAATACCATGAACTGTTGTTTTCCATTCACCTTCTCCATAAATTTTCACCCCTGTAGAGTCTACTACCAGATGAATAGCTTCAGAGCATTGGTATCAATGGCAGTTGAACATTCAGTTTTTGTAAGCGACGGGATACGGTGCTATGGAAAGGTAGCTGGTAAATCTAAGTCCATCAATTCAAATATAGATTCCACAAAACATAAGCGTCTGTCGTCCGGCCAGACTAAACAAGGATTGTATAGTCACCATAAATTCAATGGCCGTTTCACTGTAGTTATTAGATGCTCCCCTACGTCCAGTTTTTTTCTGATTAAGCCACTCCTGAATCACCTCCGGAGTCAGCCAAAAAGTCAAACTCCCTCGCTGTTTTAAGGATGTATCATACTCAGACCAGTTTTTGAGCCGATACAAGGACTTAGATTTACTCATACCTACTGACTGTATTTTGTGTACCATCTTAACTTCTTTATTTTTACCCTAAACATCATCTTTTGTGCAACAAAGCCATTATTAATAATTAATAATTAATAATTAATTATTAATTATTAATTATTAACGCACCCTCCATTTTACTCAACCATTCGATTAAATTTTCTAACTGTTTATCTGCACTTAAAACACCTAAACCACGAACCGTTACTTTAGCTTTACTAAACACAAAACGAGACTTCAAATGACCTGGTAATTTCTCCTTTAATAAATTCCAAGCTGGTTCCTCCATTGGTGTTTCTAAAACAACGTGTTGTTTGCCTTCTACTTTAATTCGAGAAAAGCCTAATTTTTTAGCAATTTGTTTTAATTCCATCATCCTTAATAACTGTAAACCAGCTTTCGGAATACTACCGTAGCGATCGCTCCAATCAATTTCTATTTGAGTCAATTCTTCCCGACTATTAGCAGCAGCAACTAACCGATATGCACTCATTTTTTGATCTAAGTCTGGAATATAGTCTGCGGGAATGAATGCAGTCAAACTCAAGTCAATTTGCGTATCATCCACCTGGGGAATTTCTTGACCTTTAACCTCGCTAATTGCTTCTTGCAGCATTTCCGTATACAGATCGAACCCAATAGTATTCACCTGACCAGACTGCTCTGCACCCAAAATATCCCCTGCACCCCGAATCTCTAAATCTCGCATTGCCAACTGATATCCAGACCCCAACTGGGTAAATTCCTGAATAGCTCGCAACCGTTTTTGAGCATCATCTGTCAGCGCTACCCCACCGGAAGCAGTAGTCGGATAAAACAACCACGCATGAGCTTGCACTCCCGCACGACCTACCCTTCCCCGCAACTGATACAACTGAGACAAACCAAACTTTTGAGCATCTTCTATTAATATCGTGTTGACGCGGGGAATATCCAAACCAGACTCAATAATTGTGGTACAAACCAAAATATCAGCTTCACCAGCACTAAACGTGAGCATTATTGACTCCAATTCGTTAGCATCCATCTGACCGTGACCGATATTAATTCTAGCTCCGGGAATCATTTCTCGTAACTTTCCCGCCAACTCTTCAATACCCTCAACCCGTGGCACAACATAAAATACTTGCCCTCCTCTATTCAATTCTTGGCGAATTGCAGTGCGAGCAGTTTCCAGATCGTAAGGTGCAAGATGAGTTTTGATCGGACGACGCAATGGGGGTGGAGTCGCAATTAAACTCATTTCGCGAATTCCCGAAAGCGCCATATATAAAGTCCGGGGAATTGGCGTTGCAGTCAATGTCAGCACATCTACTTGAGCTTTGAGCGCCTTAATTTTTTCCTTCTGGTTAACGCCAAACCGTTGTTCCTCATCCACCACCAACAAACCTAACTCCCGAAAGTTGATCGTTTTGCTTAAAATGGAATGGGTGCCAACAATAATATCTAACTCCCCAGTCGCCAACCTCCGCTGAATTTCTTTCTTTTCATTATTAGTACGGAAGCGGTTGAGTAAACCTATTTCTATAGGATAAGGTGCGAAACGTTCCTTGAGAGTATGATAATGTTGCTGAGTTAAAACTGTAGTCGGGGCGAGAAATGCTACTTGTTTGTTGGCAGTGACTGCTTTGAAAATTGCCCGAATAGCAACTTCTGTTTTACCAAAACCCACATCACCACAAACCAGGCGATCCATTGCTCGCTCACTTTCCATATCTCGTTTCACATCTTGAGTTGCTTTTAACTGGTCGGGAGTAGGTTGATACGGGAACGAATCTTCCATTTCTTCTTGCCATGGGGAGTCAGCAGGAAAACTATAACCTGTTTGTTTGGCGCGTTGAGCATAAAGTTTCAGCAGGTCAACGGCTAATTTTTTGATTGACTTACGGACTTTATTTTTGGTGCTTTCCCAAGTTTTACCCGTAAGTTTGTTGAGCTGGGGTTTTTTCTTATCGGTACTTCTGAGTCGCGACAGAGAATTGAGTTGGTCGGCGGCAACTCTGAGCAAACCGTCAGCATATTGAATTGCCAGATAGTCGCGGGTTTCATTATTCAGAGTCAGGCTTTCTAATTTGATAAATTTGCCGATACCATGTTGACGGTGAACCACATAATCTCCGGGACGTAGTTTGTTCGGGTCTACTTGTTTGGAAGCTGCTTGACGACGTTTGCGAATATAGGTGGGAGTTGCGAGGGTGTGTTGTCCGTAAAATTCTCGGTCGCTGATGACAACTAACCGGAATGTAGGCAAAATAAATCCTTCTAATTCTGCTAAACCACTATATTTGAGAGCAACGGGGGTGTGTTGAGTTTGCAGTCTGTCAATGGCAGGGTAGTCGCGGGGGTTGGGGATAAACTGGGCAGGACAGTCGTGTTCCTGGAGTAGGGAAACGGAGCGCGATGGTTGAGCAGAAATGAGGAATACGGAAAATTTCCGTTCCCTTTCCTGGCGCAGGTTTTCTGCCAGTTTTGCGTATTGGTGCGGCATAACTGGTAAGGGACGACTGGCGAGGTTGAGGGTGTATTCTACTGAGCTGGTAATACTGCTATTGCTTTCTTTGACAAGTTCGGATAAATATAGTCTGGGAAATAATTCTACTTCTGCGAGGGAGTCGGCAAAAGTACGATGAATTTTTGGTAATGGTTGGGATGTTTCGTCAGCGTTGAGTTGTTGCCAATTTTCTTCTACCAGTTCAAACCAGCGATCGCCATGAGCAGCACATTGGTCAGCTTCGTCTATGGCGACTAGGGTATTTTCTGGCAAATAGTCTAGAAGGGAGACAAATTTTGAGTCGGTTATTGACTCTAAGTTTCCCCACCCCCACTGACTAAAATTTGTGGGAGTCACTACTATTTTGGCAATTTTGTCAAGGGAGCGTTGAGTCGAGGGGTCAAATTCCCGAATTTTTTCGAGTTCGTCGCCAAACCATTCTAGGCGTACTGGTAATTCTGATGCGACAGGAAATATATCTATAATATCGCCCCTGCGACTCCACTGACCCTCGGTTTCTACTAACGGCACTCGCTCGTATCCCATCTGAGCAAGTTTTTCATCTAAAGATATACACTCTAAACCATCAGATATCTGTGTCGTGCTGAAGGTTTTGGAGTTGCTGGTAATGCCTGGGTTGAGTGTTAGGCAGTATGGTTGAAATTGTTTAATTGTGGGTAGGTGGGGTTGGAGCGATCGCTCTGTTGCCACTACGGCCATTTTTGCTTTATTGTTATTGTTGCCGTTGTTAGTTGCATTTTCTGGGGCGTTCTCACTCAACAAGTCTGCCAATACCTGCATTTGTCCCCAAATCATTTCTTCTGAGTGGGAGGTTTCATAAGGTGATGCTTCTGAGGTGGGATAAAAGTGGACTGTCGGCCATCCTATTGCTTCTAATTGTGCCGCCCACCGTCCCGCTTCTTCTAAAGTGGCAGTGACAATGAACAAATTTTGCTGTTGTTGTTGGGCCAGGGTAGATGCAACTAAGCCTTTGGGTAAACGCGGAGCGCCGTTGAGTTGTAGGCATTGGTATTGTTGGAGTTTGTTTAGGAGTTCGGTTGTTAACGGCGATCGCCCGAGTAGTTTAATAATAGAAGATAGTGTCATTTCAGTTATCAGTTATCAGTTATCAGTTATCAGTACCTCCGACTAAAGCCAAAGGCTTGAAATACTTAAGTTTACTTTTTCTTGGTCTGATGGATATGGCGAGGAAACCCGCTCTTGACAGAGCTGCTCCGAATGCCGCCATCCCACCCTTCGGGAAGCTACGAAGATCGACTGCTTTTCATCCCCTTGTAGAGCGGCAGCTCGCAGCGCAGCCAAGGGGAGAATATTGACCCTCTTTTTTGGTTATGAGATTTTTATAGGACTACAAGAATTGGTTAGGACATTTTTCAATCCTAAAACCCTTTACCGAATAATTAAGGTTTAAAGCCTCTCCTTTCAAGGAGAAACAAGCGGTCATTTCGCTGCGCAACATGTTTGCGGAGCATTCCGTCAGGAAAAAGCGCAGCTTCCCGAAGGGTGGGATGGCGAGGTCTCGGAGCCATATCCAATCGACCAAGAGAGAAAAAATTTTCCTTTTATTCAATCCTATCCGTTTTAGGGAAAGGTAATTATCAATTATCAATTATCAATTATTGAAAGTTTGCTATTCCCTGTTCCCTATTCCCTAGCGCTACACGCTATAAGTTGATTTTCCAAGCCGGAAGTCAAGAGTCAGCGATGCTGAAGTCAGGAGTCAGGATGGCCAAATTTAACAATTTATTATCCTAGTATATTTTAGATATATGGTGCTACGAGACAATGGGGAGTAGAGGAGCGGAAAAAACTGTCAGTAGGAAATAAACCGAAATATAGCAATGAGCGCTGGTATATTTACAAATTGCAGGAAAGGCCAAATAGCTAAAAGTCTTATATTATCGCCAATTTATTTCCCCAGATGAGCTGTTGCTTTCCGGAGCTGTTGCCTGCGCACAGCGCTATACATCCTCTTTCTTTGACAAGAATTACGCAAAGGCACTATATCTATTGTATATAGTAGATAAAAACTATAGCACTATGGTACATATAGTGTTTTTTTCGGAAAAATCCTTAAGTCCTATTTTAATTGAAACCGAAATATAGCGTTTTTATTTGACAATAATTAGGGCTTGCTGAATAAATCTGAAAGTATTAACTGATATTGGTTTTAGCATTTTAGAATTGAAAAAAGTACCAGCTTTGGAATGGAAAAATTTCAAAAAGCTAGTATTTTGGGATGATTATGGCAGAAAAATTGAGAGACAAAACGCCCGCTCCTACTTCCCCTCTCATTCCCCGTTCCTCCTGTCTTCCCCTCCTGGGAGGGGCGAGGGGTGGGTTGTCTCCTGTCTCCTGTCTCCTGTCTCCTATTTATTTGACAAGAATTAGACAAAGGCACTATATATAGTAGATAAAAACTATAGCACTATGGTACATATAGTGTTTTTGTCGAAAAAATCCTTAAGTCCTGTTTTAATTGGAACCGAAATACATCCTCTTTTTTTGAGAATAATTAGGCAAAGGCGCTATATCCACTTTTTTTTCCTTCCTTATTCTTTATCATTTTCTTTATGGGTTTAATACCCCACTGTCAACTGGAGTGTTCAAAATTACTTGGGGGAGCGTAGACGCGGAGCGGCTTGTCGAAGACTATCCCCATGTAATTTCCCTCCTGTCTCCTGTCTCCTGTCTCCTTCTTCAATATGTTATCAAAATTCCTCAAATTGATTAACTGGAAAAATTTTAATACATTTTTATTATTAACATTTACCTGGATAGTTATACCTCTATTTTTGGTAGAAATTGTGATGATTGTTTTGGAGCCTTATCTATTTAAAGGTCTCTATCAGTATGATTCAGATTTAGGATTTAGAGTGCGACCTTATATTAATGGAAACAATCAATTTGGTTTTAACGATAGAGATTATCTTTTACAAAAAGACCAGAATAAATTTCGCTTGTTAGTAGTTAGTGATTCGTTTAATTGGGCTGGTGGAAAGGAGGGAAATTATACGGCTTTGTTGGAGAAAAAATTTGAGAATTATTATGGTCAAAATCAGGTTGATGTGATTAATGTTGGCTATCCAGGAACTCATACTGGGGAGCAATTAGCTATGTTGAAAAAGTACGGGTTACAATATAATCCAGATTTGGTAGTATTGGGTTTTTTTGTTGGTAATGATTTTCGGGATGCTGACCCGGAAAGAAAACGAATTATTGTCAATGGTATCTATATAGATATAGATAAGAAAGATGAATTAATTCTTTTTGGTTATCCGATTATTGGTAGGTCTAGATTGTTGATGTTTTTACAGCAAAAATATCAAGTTTACCAAGAATTACAAAGGGCTAAACAGGATTCTGCCCAGTTATCTAGTAGTTCTCTAGTCGCTAGTTTTAATTTGGCATCAGCTCCAATTATTGAACGGGAAAAATCACCGGGAATTTTATCTGAAAAAGCTTTTCTGCGGGTAGAAAAAAGTAGGCTAAAGTTCTGTAAGATTAGAGATTTACTTGAGGGTAAGCGAGACGATAATATTAACTATATTTTTCAGAGTATTTCAGAAATGCAAGCCTTATTAGAGTCTCGAAATATTCAGTTTGTTGTGGCAATTTATCCCGATGAATATCAAGTTAATGATGAATTATTGAATGATATTTTTGCCGAATATGATGATTTGAAGCGAGAGTCTTATAATACGACTTGTCAGCAAGAGATTTTGAGGAAATATTTGGAGGCGAATGGTATTCCTTATATAGATATGTTAGATATATTCAGAAGAGAACAAAAAAATCGTCCTTTATACTTACTGAGGGAACCCCATTGGAATAGTGCTGGAAATTTATTAGCTGCTGAGATTTTGTTCGATTATTTAGTTAAAGATATAGATAAATTTTTTAGGAAATAGGGAGTAGGGAGTAGGGGAAAATAATTAATGATTTATCTATGATAATTGATTTTATTTTTGATTATTGGAAATGTATAATATAGTAGGGTGTTGGTAACCAAAACCTAAAATTTAGGTCAGGAATCATTTTTAGGTTTAATTGTCATCTTTTAATTGTTAATTTTGTTAATTATTGAATTATTGTCTAATACCTTATCTGATTTAGCCAAATAAATTCCCGATAATACTAATACAAACGTCAACCCATTTAAGAAACTCAATTCTTCTGCAAAAATTGCCCAGGCCAAGAATGCAGCAATAATCGGTTCCAGCAACAGAATCAGAGAAATAAACCCAGATGAAAATTGTTTTAAACTATAAAATAATATACCCCATCCAATTAAGCTACACAAAATCCCTAGACCAATAACAGCCAACCATCCAGAAAGAGAAATTGGTAATAGTCTATCTTCAAATAGCAATGCAAATGGTAACAATAATAGGCAGCTCAAACAGCTATCCCATATTAAAATTGTAGTTGTTTTAAATTTAAGTCGGAGATACTCTGCTACCAAAATTCCTCCAGCGTAGAAAATGGCAGATACTAATGCAATGCTGTCTCCTATCAATGTATCTTCAGCCAGGTGAAAATCTTGAAAAGCAATTATAAAACTTCCTCCTAGAGCTAGAATTGTACCAATTAAAAAGCGACTACCAAAACATTGACTTAACAATAACCACCCACCTAAAACAGCAAATATAGGAGTTGTATTGTGGAGGAGATTAGAGTTAGCAACGGTTGTTTTTGTCAAAGACCAAGCCCAAATTACTAAACAAGCTGTACCTAGAATCGTATTAAGAAATAAGTAGAAAAAATCTTTGAAAGTATAGGTCTCTTGAACATTAGTAGATAAGCGATCGCTCTGCTTATCCCAAAGTATTTTAATACCATTCCCCAGGATTAAAGCTAGACTTGTAATCCAAAAACGATTAAATATTGTTGCATAAGGACCTAACTCATTTTCACTAATACGAGTCAGAATTGGAGAAAAAGATAGGATAATAACAGCAATTCCTAAGAAAGTCATTGACAAAATTGGAGATTCTTTAGTTAACACTATAAACTTCCTTAATAACTATATCTAATTCTATTAATCGACTCTCATTTTAACAGACAATAAACAAAATTGATAGTCATAATTTTCTTGGGAAAACCCCTCTCCATATCCATATAAGGAGAGAGGTATAATTAACTCAGACTAATAAGTTTATTTTAAAATATAAGGTAAGGTAAATCACTACTTTCCCTTTGAAAAATTATTAATTTCTTAAAAATGGATATATCAATAAGAATGTCTGTCGATGTAAAATTCAAAACACTTAGAGAACTATGGAGGAAAGAAATAGATAGTATATATTTAGACAAAAAAACTTCTTGCATTAAAGAGTTTTATGATATTTTTTCCGCTGAAATACAAGAAGCTATATCTTAGAAATTATTTATCACAATAGAAACCGACCCTAAAGACAAAAACATTTTTTGTAGAATCTACGGACATATTGACTTTGATTTCTCTTTTGATGACGAATTTATAGATAAAGAATTTAAAGATGAAGAAGATGAATTAAATTTCTATATTGAAGAGTGTTTTTGTCAGGAAGTTCTAGAAAACAATTACCACACCTACCAAAACGAAAATCTTAGATATGAAATTAAGAATAGGAAGGTTCATTAATGGATAATTGATAATGGATAATTGATAATTACCTCTGGTTAAAACCGTTACGGAATTGAATATAAGGAAATATTATTTCTTTTCTCTTGGTCGATGGTCGGACAGCGAGGAGACCTCGCCATCCCATCCTACGGAATGCTCCGCAAACGACCGCTTTTTCCCCTTAAAAGGGGGAGACTTTAAACCAGAATTATTTAATTATTAATTAGTTAATTATTCGGTAAAGTATTAGCACGTTTTAGCTACGCTGTTTAAGATTAGGAATCTATCAATTAGACTCATTTTGCAGAATTAGGAAAAATCAAGTGTATATGAAAAAGAAATTGAAGACATTCCAGCAGCAACATGGGCAATGGAGTACGACCAAGACCCAAACCCGCCTTCCGCTTTCCGCCTTCTTCCCTCTTCCTTCTTTAATTAGGGCTTGCTGATTAATTCTAAAAGTATTGACATATAAAGGTTTTAGCGTTTTAGAGTTAAAAAAAGTACCAGCTTTTCGGTAGAAAAAGCTCAAAAAGCTAGTATCTTAGGATGATTATGGCAGAAAAATTGAGAGACAAAACGCCCGCTCCTACCTCTTCACTCATTCCCCGTTCCTCCCCTCCTGGGAGGGGTTAGGGGTGGGTTGTCTCCTGTCTCCAGTATAGCTGTCTCCTACAAAGAGCAAAAAGACTTTCCATACGCAAACCCTAATTACCTGATAAAACACTAAGATTTTGACCATTCTTATTAACTATATGAACACCAGGAATTTGATAAAATTTAGCAGTATCTGTATCTAATGCCCAAGCTTTAACATTAATATTTCCTTGGGGAAATTTATGGGTAGATAATACCTTTTGCCATCCTGACTTAAAGTATTTTTGACTCTTAAATTCTTTCACCAGATAAGGTCTTGATATTGTCATATCTGCCACAGCAGAAACAATAGATTCACCTTGAGAATTGTCATAACTCAAAACAATGGCATCTACAGGTAAACCCGTATCAGTAAATATTGCCCAACCAGTCGCTAGTAAATTATTACCACCAATGAATTCTAACTTCTCAAAAATACCTTTTACTTCTCTCTCATTATTAGTATCTACAAGGTCTTGAATACGATTAGTTTGAATTAAACCAGGATGTAAAAAACCCATTTCTGTTAAGTAACGCGCCCGCTGTCTGTGAGATTCAAAATAGTAAGAATCAATCAAATTTTGGCAGTTATCGTGAGTAAAATTAATGAGTAATAAACATCCTTTATATTTCAAATAATTTTGTCGCCATGATTGCATCTTTTCTATACTGTAGGTAAAATTGTGTATTTGCAGAACAGTTATTATCCCAAGAAACCAGCAAATTATTTTTGAGAATAGGCTTCTATTAATTAACAAGTATTCTTTTTTTCTCCAATCCTCCCCCACAATTATCATTAAATGAATTATGGAGATAATTAGATAAGTGGAAAAGGTTGTATATCTTGAGGAAAGTGCTTGTTCTATACCAAATGAAACTCTACCAAAGGATGTAACTAAGGCACTAATAATTGTATATGAACCAAGCATAATCCAACCAATGGTTTGAGACCGAATTTGATGGTCTTTAATCTGCCATAGTACATAAGAACATAAACAAATAAATAGAGTAATAGTTATTGAGCCAAGAATAATTGAATTATTGAGAGGTTGTATACTACTACCTATACCAAGAGCAGTACCTATAAATGCTAGAAAATATTGAAATATTTGATCTGGATATTGAATAGATTCTACTGGATTAGGGTGAGATAATGGCTTTTGATAATCATAAAAATATAAGGCTATATTTGCGATAAATCCAATTATCCAGAGGATATATAATTTGATATTTTTTAGTATATCTGACCAAGATTTGAGTTTGGCTAAAGCTAAAACTGGTAAAACAATTACCCAGGCTAATAAACCATTAGCATAAGAGAAAGTGCTGATGGTTGCCAATAACATACAAATTAAAAATTTCGCTGTATTATTCAGTCGAGAATAAGCAATTAATATACAGGTAGTAATACAAGCGATGGGAATAAAAACAACTATTTGGATACCCCATAACCAATTTTCATATTGCACGGCAGAAAATATAAAAATATTAGATACTAATGCTATAGTCAGACTTTTGATAGAGGAGGTATTAATTGTTAATCGATTTAAAAGATAAATATTTATAGCAACTATACAGGCAAGTAAAAATATGACTAACATTTCATATCTAATATTCCATTTTGTCAGAAATGCTAGGGCAATAAAAATTAGTCTGGGGAAAAATTTTCTGCTTTCATTATGCTGTGCCATTAAATCGTTGAAAGACAAAGTTCTCATATTAACTTTTTCAAAGACAGCAGCAATTTGCCATTGGTCTTGAATAGGTACATTCAAACTATACTTAAGAATAAGAATTCCTAGAACTATAGCTGGAATTATCGCTAAACATAAATTTATTCCTAAAACTAATTTAGAATGAGTACGTTGCATATTTATAAAAAAAGGGAATAGGGAATAGAGAACAGGGAATAGGGAATGGGGAATAGGGAAAAATTATACTCAAATTTAATTTTCCAGATTGCCAAATCTAAACCTCCCCTATAGCGCTTATCTGCTTATCTATATAGATATAAAAAGTTAATTTAGAGTTTTTTTGAAACTGGTGTTATATTAACTTATTGGCGATCGCTAATCTAGATTAACTGTACTTAATCCAGTCAAAACATCTCATATTTATCAAAAAAGCGAATAGCTAACGGGGAATAGCTAATGCGGAATGGGTAATGGGGAATGGGGAAATTTTATACTCAAATTTAATTTTCCAGATTGTTAAACCCAAACCTCCCTTATGGCGATTTTTTATCTAGAAAAAGTTAATTTAGAGGTATTTTTTTGAAATGGTGTTATATTAAAATTTTAGCCTCCACTAATCTAGATTAACTGTACTTAATTCAGTCGAAACATTCATCCTTTAACATTTAATAATGAAAAGATTTTTTTCGTTCCTCCGTCAAACAGCAATTATATCTTTAATAACTTTTGGTTTAACAGAACTCACATTCAGAATTTATCATAAAATTCACCCAGAGAACAGGGAATAATTAATGGAGAATAGAGAAAAATTATACTCAAATTTAATTTTCCAGATTGCCAAATCTAAACCTCCCCTATAGCACCTCTCTATATAGATATAAAAAGTTAATTTAGAGGTATTTTTTGAAACTGGTGTTATCTTAACATTTTAGCCTTCACTAATCTAGATTAACTGTACTTAATCCAATCAAAACATTCATCCTTTAACATTTAATAATGAAAAGATTTTTTTCGTTCCTCCGTCAAACAAAAATTATATCTTTAATAACTTTTTACTTAACATAAGTCTCATTCATAATTTGTAAGCATTTCCTCCGGAATGCTTACCAGAATTTATCATAAAATTCACTCAGATAACAGGAAATAGTTAATGGGGAATCGGGAAAATTCATACTCAAATTTAATTTTCCAGATTGCCAAATCTAAACCTCCCCTATAGCACCTCTCTACATAGATATAAAAAGTTAAAAAACAAGGAATAGGGAATAGTGAATGGGGAATAGAGAAAAATTATACTCAAATTTAATTTTCCGGATTGCCAAATCTAAACCTCCCCTATAGCACCTCTCTATATAGATATAAAAAGTTAATTTAGAGGTATTTTTTGAAACTGGTGTTATATTAACACCTTAGCGATCGCTAATCTAGATTAGCTGTACTTCATCCAGTCAAAACATTTCATATTTATAAAAAAAGGGAATAGGGAATAGGGAATGGGGAAAAATTATACTCAGATTTAATTTTCCAGATTGTTAAATCTAAACCTCCCATATCGCGCTTCTCCATCTAGAAAAAGTTAACTTATAGGTATTTTTTTTACTGATTTTATACCATACATGAAAAAAGAATGTGTTTGAATAATAAGTACGGTCGAAAGACTTTGCAGGAGATATCCCTTTGACAAAAAAGAAAATTTCCTATCTAAAAGCTGGTATTAAAGCCATTCATTCTGAGGACTGAGGACTGAGGACTGACTCCTCATAAAAAGTCTAGTCATTTGTAGCAAACATTTATCACGCTTGGTGTTATATTAACATTTTAGCCTTCACTAATCTAGATTAACTGTACTTAATTCAGTCAAAAAATTCATCCTTTAACATTTAATAATGAAAAGATTTTTTTCGATCCTCCGTCAAACAACAATTATATCTTTAATAACTTTTGACTTAACAGAAGTCACATTCAGAATTTATCATAAAATTAATCCAGAGAACAGGGAATAGTTAATGGGGAATAGGGAAAAATTATACTCAAATTTAATTTTCCAGATTACCAAATCTAAACCTCCCCTATAGCATCTCTCTATATAGATATAAAAAGTTAATTTAGAGGTATTTTTTGAAACTGGTGTTATATTAACATTTTAGCGACCGCTAATCTAGGTTAACTGTACTTAATCCAATCAAAAAATTCATCCTTTAACATTTAATAATGAAAAGATTTTTTTCGATCCTCCGTCAAACAGCAATTATTTCTTTAATAACTTTTGGCTTAACAGAAGTCACATTCAGAATTTATCACAAAATTAATCCATCTTTTATGTTTTACGACCCCTCATCTTATAATCGTTGGCGTGGGAAACCATTATCTACAGATTATGATTTCCAATTAAATTCTCGAGGATTTAAAGATGTAGAATTTAGCAAACAAAAAGCAGAAGGTACATATAGAATTCTAGGTATAGGTGATTCTTTTGCTTATGGAGGTATTCCCTACAAACATAATTTTCTAACTCTATTGGAGTCAAAACTTAATCAAGATAGTCAGCAACCAATAGAATTAATTAATATGGGAATAATTGCTATTGGGCCAAAAGATTATTTATCCCTATTAGTGAATGAAGGATTAGAATTAAATCCTGATATGGTGTTGTTATCTTTTTATATCGGAAATGATTTTTCTGATAACTATAAATCACAACAAGACCGAAGATTACTTAAAGTTCAAGATTCTTATGTTTTCTCATTTTTTGATTTTCTAATTAAGGTGAATAGTAAGTTTGAAGGTAATCTTTATCATCATAATATTGAGTATCGAGAAGATTTACCTACTTCACCGGATGACTTTCATCTGGAAGAGGCAAAAAAGAGGAGTTATATTTTTCTTAAAAATCCTGAAGAAACTGAATTTAAAGAACATTTTAATGATGCTTTGGGCGACTTATTAAAAATTAAAGAAATCTGCGATCGCAGAAATATTACTTTAGTGGTAGTTTTAATGCCTGACGAAGTACAAGTTATCAAAGAATTAAGAGATAAAGTAGTTGCTAGTTACAATTTTACTCCAGATAAATTTGATTTTCGACAACCTAATAAATTATTATCTCAAGCACTTATCAAAAATAATATATATTATCTTGATATTGTTGAAGAATTTGTGACTGCGGGTACTCAAACTTCTCTCTACAAACCTAATGATATTCATTGGAATATTGCTGGTAATAGATTAGCTGCTGAAGTAATAGATAAGTATCTCTCTGAAGATTTTTTTCAGTAGATATAGCAACAATTAATAATTAATAATTAATAATTAATGATTAATAATTAATCATTAATCATTAATCATTAGGACTTGCTGATTAAATATAAAATAATTTGCCTTGACATATAAAGACAAGTTAGGAACCTTTAAAAAGTGCAAATTTTTCAGCTCTTTATGCTCAAAAAGGAGCGTATTTTAGGCGCATAGTTGGGCATAACAATCTTGGGACAATTCTTACCGAGAAATTGTGGGTATGCGCCTCCCCTTTTAAGGGGAAAAAAGCGGTCGTTTTGCTACGCAACATGTAAAGCGCAGCTTCCCGTAGGGTGGGATGGCGAGGAGACCTCGCCATATCCAATCGACCAAGAGAAGAAAAAATTTTTCATGATTAGTCAATCCTCTTCTTTTCAAGGAGAGGTAATTATTAATAATTAATAATTAATAATTAATTGTTGAATCCTACCTTTTCGCTCATTCCCCGTTCTTCCTGTCTCCTGTATCCTGTCTCCTGTCTCCTAACTCTACTGATTGATTTTGATTTGGAGCAAGTATATTAAAGATTGAATTAGCTATATATTCAGACAAAATATTTTCTCCAGCTTTCGTGTAATGGCAACAACTATCAATATAAACTATCTCTTTAGCATTATCTAAAATATTCACACCATTGAAAATATTCACACTATTCTGTTTTAAATCATCTATCTTACTAAAAAGCACTGGATACCCCAATTCTGTTGCTTCTTTAAAAGGAGTATCAGAGTCAAAAGCAATTTTCTTTTCTGCTTCACTGTAAATTCTATTAGTGGGATAATATTGATTTGGCTGTAGAACATGAAAATATAAAATATTATTATTAGCAGCAATTTGCTTCATCATTATAGATGCTTTTTTCCAATGTTCTGCCATAGTCTCATATAATTCTGATTTTTCTAGTTGAGGAGATTGTGCATAGAAATAAACGATACTAGCTTCAGTTTCTCCCGCAGCTTGTTGAGCTGCTTTTTTCCTTTCTTTATCAAATATTTTGACATTTTTACGATAGGTAGTTGCTAGATTTTGTACATAAATTGATGTTAAAGCATAACAGTAAGCTACTTGACACTTATCTAAAGTTTCTAAAGCATCTTTCAATTTACTTTTACTGTCGTTAATTTTTAACATTGCTCTAATAGATTTTGTCGAGAGACTATTATTCGCTATGTTGGTTAACGGCACAACATGATTGGTACTTGGCATCATAATATCAATATTATTTTTATTGTTTGCTTTTGCCAAAATTACCTCATTAAACCCATCTATATTGATGAGCATATCAAATTCTTGACCGATGGAGAGAAAGTAGTTTAATAGTATTAATTGTTGCGGTTGTTTATAGCCCCCTGTGGCAAAAGATAAGATAATAAATTCCTTATCTTGAAGTTCTGGAACTTGCTTTAATTTATTGACCAAAATTTGATTCTGAATTTCATATATTGAATAATTAGAGGCAACTGAACCACCAAAAACTCCGATTATATATTGATTATCACTCTTTTTTTGATAGGGATAATCATAAGGAGAAATAAAACCAGCAGCATTGTATTTAAACCCTTCTCGAAAATCTGGTCCTGGTTTTTGAACATAGCCAAAGTAAGGATGCAGTCTTTCTATTACAGAATCTTCTAACCTAATTCCTGCTAAATTTATTCCCATCATATTGGTATTGACATTAGCATTATTATTTTCATTTTCTGCTTGATTTTCTTGTTCTTCCTCTTGATTGGTTTCTGCCACCTTTTCTCTAGTGTAGAAAAATTGCTTATACCTGATAAAATACCAAGCCAAAGAACCTAATTCCAAAAAGATAAATAGCAAAATTATGTTAATCAAAATAATTTTCCATAGTTCTTTGGAATCTTTGAACATACCTAGTTTTTTCATAGTCATTTTATAGAAGATATATTTATAGATTAATACAGTTCAGTTAAAGATTTTTTGGAGAAGGAAGAAGGAAGAGGGAAAAAGGAAGAAAGAAAGTAGATAAGTAGTAAGCATTCAGCAGTCAGCTATCAGCTTTATTACCTTTATATCAAATTGAAATGAGGCTACATAGAATAATATTTCAAGCATAATTGACTACAGAAAGGAGTAAATAGAAATAGATCGATTTAATGAATTTCATAATTATATGTAACCTCATATAAAACTGGTATTAGTGGACAATTAGAGCTGCGTTATTTTTGTCCTTCAATTCTTTGTTTAAAATGTAGTAGAAGTTAAGCAAATGCTTGTTTCATTCATTAAAAAGCTGTTTGCGTAGCATTCCGCAGGAAATGCTTACGATAAGTCTATAGATAGATACAGTTCAGTTAAGGATTTTTTTTGGCAATTCTGTAATCTCAAAAGCTTATCTAATGGTTCCATATCTTATGAATTTTGGTCTTATAGCATTTCTCAAAAACTTTTCTACATTTTCTTGAGTAGGAGACCCACCCCTACTGCTCGCAGGAGGAGGAGTAGTAGTTGTATGCAACGTCCATATTATAGGGAGAATTAAACACAAGAATAATTAACATTAACTTGGCTAAAATTAGCAAAAAAGTGATTCAGCTCTTTATTAATTACTTAATAACTGAAATTTTACCTAAGTATAGCATTACTTTTCATATTAATTTATAGATAGATTTTTTTCGGTATCAGGTATCATTTTAATTTAACACCAGTCATTCCCTCGACCACTTTTTATGTCAGCATTCAGCCGTCAGCTATTAGCTAGGCTCCTAGGTCGGAACTGCGCAATTCAGCTATTAATTTTGGGGAAGATAAAAGCAACCTTTGAAATTGAGTTTTAATAAAAAGTTACTGCCAAAGTTTCCTGACTAAACCTTAGAAGTAATTATTAGACATCTCCAGCAAAATAGGGAGTAGTGAGTAGGAAGTAGAAAGAAAGAATTGATAAATAAGAATGCGATAATTGATTTTATTTTTGATTATCTCCAGATGTCTATTCATTACTAATTGCTGTTTGCGTAGCATCCCGTAGGGAAGCGCTGAATACTAATAGCTGTTTGCGCAGCATGACCTAGGAAATGCTTACCTTTTTATCTCCTTCAAAGGGGAGGTTATTGACCATAATTTTTCGGTCAAAATATCAAGTTTTATTGTTGAGAAAATCATGATCTAACTAATGTTTCAGTTACTCAATAAATTCTCTGATGGTTAATTTTAATTATTATACCATTTTGAAAAAAGAATGTTACGAATAATAAGTGTGATTAAAAGGCTTTACCGAAAATTGTGGTTTAAAGCCTCCCCTTTTAAGGGGATAATAAATAAAAATTTTTATAATTAGTCAATCCTCTTCTTTTCAAGAAGAGGTAATTATTAATTATTAATTATTAATTATTAATTTTTGAAAGGAGATGTCCCTTTGACAGAAAAGAGAATTTATGAGCTAAAAACTGGTATTGAAACCATTCATTCTGACCCCTGACTTCCCCTCCAGGGAGTGGTTAGAGGTAGGTTGACTTCTAATAAAGACCCTAGCTATTTGTAGCAAATATTTATCAATTTGGTATTATACATTTTAATTTTGGTGTTGCTTATTTGATGTATGAAATTCAACTATAGCAATTTCCAAGAAGCGTGAGGTACGCGAATTCGTTGGTTTTACGGAACAGAAAACAGAAAACAAATAAAGATAGGTATATCTCATTAAGCTAAGAAACGCTATAAGTAGGTAGACAAAATTATTTGTATATAAATTTATTTGGCATCCTTTTATGACTCTACGACATAGCAATCAAAAATGTACAATTAATTCTGTCCAGGTATTTAGTGGTAAATTTTCACCCAAAACATATAGTGGCGAATTATACCTATTTTTAACTCTAAAGTCACTGAAAAACTCCTTTCTACCTACTGACTCCTGACTCCTGTGAAATCATACATTTTGCACAAATAATTTGACATTATTTCCCCCACAAATTTATGACCTTCTATATTCCAATGACCTCCACAAGGTTCTGCATTATCAAATCCATATAAACACTTACCTGTTTTTTGCGCTTCATCTGCTAATGGTCCAGATAAAATATAAACTGGAATATTTTCTTGTTTACCAAACGCTTCTATTCTCCGGTCTGGATAATATAAATCTGACAAATTATGAGAATTTTTAAATTTTTCACGGTGTTCCAAACTGGGATGCACCTGATGAGAATCACTAACTGCAATTAACATAAAATCTCCATTCTTTTCATAGACTTCATCCCTCATTAACCGAATTAAATCTTCCGTTACTTTCCAAGCTTGATCCCAGTCAGAATTTGATTCAGGTTTTCGATAAAAAGAAACAATAGTTTTGCCATAATCATTTAAAAATTGACGTGGTTTAGCATCCATATCAACCTTTCTAATTAGCTGTAAAATTCGGGAATTTTTGACTAACCAAATTGGTAATATATCAACCATTGAAAAAACATAACGACCTCTTGACCAAGGTTTCATTGTCCGGAATGACATATCTAATTCTAACTGACCATTTTTATAGACAAAATAAGGTCTGAGATGGTCGTGGTCAAGAGGACGATAATTATTCCGGAGGTCGTTACCGGCATAAAAAGCTAATATTACTAAATCTGGTGAATAATCCCAAACATGATGCCTTAAAGTCATCAATTCTTGAGCTGTTCCATAACCCTGTACGCCAAAATTCATTACCTCAACTTTTCGGTCTTTCAAGACAGGACATTGTTGTAATTTTTGCTCCATAATTGCACCATAAGTATCCTCCAATTTGACATGAAATGCTTCTGTAAAAGAATCTCCTAATAAAGCAATTCTTAATCCATTTTCAGGTTGAGTTTTACTACGTTCATAATCACGAAACCCTCCACTATTCATTTTTAATTCTGAAGGTATACCTTCTCCTTTCCAAAATGCTGTAGCATTAGGATTTCCTGCCCAACCTCTATTTGGATCTTTAGTAGTATATAGAGATTTATTTTCTGATTTTTCATCTGTTCTGGGTGGTGGGGGATATGCAATTCCTAATATTCTTAATCCTACTTCTACCACTATCACAGCAAATATAAATGTAACTATTGTTATTCCTATATTTACTGCTAAATTTTGTCGCTTTTTCATTTTCTCTACTTATATGAAATACTAAAATTTTTGCTACAAATACTTAGGGTTTGCGTATGGAAAGTCTTTTTGCTCTTTGTAGGAGACAGGAGACAACCCACCCCTCGCCCCTCCCCCTCCCAGGAGGGGAGAAATGGCTTGGGAGCGAGGAGGTAGGAGTAAGAATTGTAATACCAAATTCAAAAAAGGCAGTTACATCTTAATTTGTGATTTATTCATAAAAGAAAAAATTATAAATTCCATAAATTCTAAAATTTCCACCTTTTTTCCTCTTTAATATTTATGTTTTTCTTTCACTAGCCACAGTTCAGGTGTTCCCTGTTCCCTGTGTCGTCACGCTTTGCAATATTTTATGAAATTGGTATAAGAGTGATTTTTCTGCCCAACTATGCGCCTAAAATACGCTCCATGCATGAGCGTTTTAGACATGATACCATGCACTTTTTAAAGGCCCCAAAAAGGCACTTGTCTGTTATATGTCAATGCTTTTAGATTTAATCAGCAGAGCAATAATTAGACTGTTTCCAGGAGGACCGAGTCATACCATTTCTCTATGAAGTTGCACTTAATATAAAGATGAGAATAGTCAGCTTAATAAGGTCTGAGCAACAATTATTAAGTCCATTGTTACAGAGAAATGGTATCAGTAGACATCTCCTCCACAAGAGGGAGTAGAAAGCAGGGACCAGGGAGAAAGAATTGATGAATAAGAGTGGGATAATTGATTTGATTTTTGATTATTGGAGATGTTTAGTAGGAATAGTCTATATATCATTTAGTGTCAGCATTCAGCTATTAGCGGTCAGCTCTTCCTACGGAATGCTACGCAAACAGCTTTTTAATGAATGAAGTAAAAATTCGTTTAACTTATACTACATTTTCCACCCATAAATTGAAGCACAAGAAAGACTTGTTTTGAGTTTTTAACCCATACAATTCAAGCTAATGAAGCTGATAGCTGTTTGCGCAGCATTCCGCAGGAAATGCTTACCATTTAGTTAGAGTCAAATCCTGTTTTTATTCAAATCGACATTTCTCGGTAAAGTCTTTTAAGCAGGGAAATTATTCATAGCATTCTTTTTGATATTTCATATTAACTAACTTTCAATTTTAAGCTAGATAATGTAGCAGAAGGAAAAAGGAATAAGAAAGAAAGACTGAAGTTGGAAAAATCTGACGTTGTCTGAGCTTTAATCTTTTAGTATCTCAGTTTCCTTTCCTTCAAAGTAAGCATTCACCTATTAGCAGTTAGCTCTGATATCTTTCATAAATGAAGCAAGCATTCGCTTAAGCTCTACTACATTTTCAATCCATAAATTGAAGCACAAGAACAACGAGCTTAAATTCCCACTAAAGGTAATAAAGCTAATAGCTGACCGCTGACCACTGTTTGCGCAGCATGACAAACGGAAATGCTTCCTATTATTCTAATTTTTCTCTTGATTCTCCATTACATTTTTGATGGAATTAGCAACAAAATTTTCTAAAATTGTATCTCCAAGAAAATTATAGTGGCAGCAAGCATCTCGATAAACTACTTCTTTTTCTTCATCAAAAATATTCACACCATTAAATATATTGACCTTCGCTTCTCGTAACCCACTAATCTTAGAAAATAACATGGGATAACCTTTTTTTACTCCTGTTGAATAAGGATGTCCTTCAATAATTAGAACCTTTTCTTCCGGGCTAAAAACTCTTTCAGTAGGATAATATTGATTGGGTTGAATAAAGTGAAAATACCATTTATTTCTCTCGGCTAAAATATGACTCATTGTTAGTGATGATTCATACCAATTTTCTGCTATCTTCTCAAAAGCCACCTCATCTTCTAATACTTCAGGCATCTTATTCAAATGTACTAGACTGTTACTATCAAGAGTTTGAGAATTTCGAGCTATCTGTCGATCGTATTTAATAATCTCTTTTTGATAGCTTTCTAATAATCCTTTTACTTGCAAACTTCTCAAACTATGACACGAAGCTAGTTTACAACTTTCTAATTTATTAATAGCAGTTGATAAACTCTGTTTCAATTCGCTAATTTGAACAATTGCCTTCATTACAGACAAATCATCACTAGCTAACCTTGTTAAAGGTAAAATATGTTGTATGCTTGGCAGAGTTAATTTTATTTTTGCTTGATTATTTTGATGAGATAGAGCTACTTCATTAAAACCATCTATATTGATAACCATATCAAATTCTTGGCCGATAGAAAGAAAATAATTTAAAATCAATAATTGCTGTGGTTGTTTATAACCTCCCCCCGAAAAACATAGGATGATTATTTCTTTATCTGCTAACTCAGGTATCGTTTTTAAGTTATTGATAAATTCTTCATTACCTCTGGATTGATTAATATTCAGACCGACGGCAAAATTATTCGCAACTGAACCGCCAAATATACCAATAATAAATTGATTCTTATTGTTTTTAATAAAAGGATAATTGTACTGAGAGACAAAACCATAATTATTAATTCTTATTCCCGATTCTTCATGGGTAAAACTTCCTGCTTTTAGTACATAGCCAAAAAACGGATGTATTCGCTCTAGTATTGATTCATTATTTAAATCTGCACCCAGTCTGGTTCCAGTTTTTTCCAAGTCTTCTCTTACTTTGGAAATAGTATTTTCTCTCGTATAAAATAGTCTATTTTCCTGAGAATAATAAAAACCTAATGATACAATCTCTAACCCTATAAATCCTAAAACTAAGTTAATAGTAACTAGACTGAATCCTGTTTTGATTCCTTGTATCCATTTAAAATTTTTCATGGCATTGCTAAGTTTTTATTTACCGAATAATTAAGGTTTATATCAGAAGGAAGAAGGAAGAAGGAAAGATATTGCCTTGTCTGAGTTTTACAGTGGTTTTCATTTAGGTAGACCACAGTAGGGGCGTTTTGCTACCGCATAACTCCGTTAACGCCTCTACTTTATAGGAGATATCTCTTAAACTAAAAAGATAAATTCAGACATAAAAACTCCTATTAAAGCCATTCATTCTAACTCCTGACTCCTAAGAAATATTCTAGCTATTCGTAACAAATATTTATCAATTTAGTATAAATTTTTGATATGTCTTCAACTTTCCTTCCACTACTATAAATCTTCTTACTTTAAAGAAGAAATAAAGACAAAAAATTCTATTCCCTAATCCCATGCATTTTCAAGAGAGATAAAAAGATAATTTTTAATTATTAATTACAGCATATTCCGCGGTCTATGTGGTATGGCCAACGGGGTAAATATTTTTTTGTTTGTTTCCTATTCTGCCTCCCCATCTTTCCTGCTACCTATTCCCTAAAACCATAAACATAAGTACTTCGTGTCTGTAGAAAAATGCTGTATTAATTTTTCAACCTACTGAAACTTTTTTCGATTACCAATAAAAAAAGTGTTTCCAGCAAGTATTTTAATTTATGAAAAGCAAAAAAAAGAATTATTTTGAGAAACAAAGTGATTTGGTATAAAGCATCCTTAACAAATTCCATAAATAAATTTAGTGGGTTTACCTTTTGCTTAATTGAGTAGTATATCGTTCACACAAATAATTTGTCATTATTTCTCCTACAAATTTATGACCTTCTATATTCCAATGACCTCCACAAGGAACCGCATTATCAAAACCATGCAAACATTTACCCGTTTTTTTTGCTTCATCCCAATAGGTCCTTCTAAAAGTATAAACTGGTATATTTTCCTGTTTACCAAACTTTTTTAATCGGATATCTGGATAGAATAAATTTGGTACATTCAAAGATTTTCTAAATCCATCACGCTTTTGAATATCCGGTAAAACTTGATAAGAATCACTGGTTGTTATTACCATAAAATCTGCCCCTTGATCATATACTTCATCCCTCATTAGTTTGATTAAACCTTCAGTGACTTTCCAGGTTTCTTCCCAATCTGAATTTGGTTGTGGTTCTTTGTAAAAAGCTAGATTAATGTCACTATAATCTTTTTCAAACTGACGGCGTTTAGCATCAATATCTACCTTTCTAATTAGTTGTAAAATCCGAGAATTTTGCACAGACCAAAATGGTAAAAAATCTACTAGAGAAAAATTATAACGGTCTCTATCCCAAAATTTTAAATCGCGGAATGACATATCTTCAACAAGTTGACCATCTTGGTAAACAAAATAAGGTCTGAGATGATCGTGTTCTAAAGCGCGATAATTATTACGGAGGTCATTACCAGCATAAAAAGCTAATATTACTAAATCTGGTGAATAATCCCAAACATGATGCCTTAAAGTCATCAATTCTTGAGCTGTTCCATAACCCTGTACGCCAAAATTCATTACCTCAACTTTCCGGTCTTTCAAGACAGGACATTGTTGTAATTTTTGCTCCATAATTGCACCATAACTATCCTCCAATTTGACATGAATTGCTTCTGTAAAAGAATCTCCTAATAAAGCAATTCTTAATCCATTTTTAGGTTGAGTTTTACTACGTTCATAATCACGAAATCCTCCACTATTCATTTTCAGCTCAGAAGGTATGCCTTCTCCTGTCCAAAATGATGTTTGATTCGGATTTCCTGCCCAACCTCTATTCGGATCTTTTGCTGTATATAAAAGTTCTTGATTAGATTCTTCTCTTGGTGGTGGAGGTGTTTCTATTTTTGCTATTCTTAAACCTATTTCTGCCACTGTTACAGCAAATATTAATGTGCTGACTGTTAATCCTAAATTGATGGCTAAATTCTTAAATTTTTTCATTATATAAAGGTTAGTTGAGCAAGAAATTATTCTTAGTTTTAGTATTGACAATAAGTTAAGTTAAAAACTAAGTTACATATAGTACCTGAAAGTATCAACAATTGGGGTAATTTTCTAATTTCTGGAGATACAGTAGAGAAACTTTTTTCAGTCATATCAAATTCTAATAATTACAGGACTTACGCATAAGGTACGAAAAACTAGGATTTGAGATTGCGACCCATAGGGAAGCAATGACGAAAATACGTTGTAGGTGCGTAACGTCCTAAATTAGTTATTGTAGGTCATTGCGACTAGAACGGAGTGGAACGAAGCAATCTTGAAAATCCCTGAGATTGCCTCCTATCCTCGCAATGACCACTTTTTAGCCGGATTATATCTACATATATATAGAAGCCATTTGGTATCTTCGCCCGCGTAAAAATTTTTGAGTTACAAGTTGGGAGTGGAATAGAGGCAATACAGGAAAAAGATTTAGGACTTACGCAAAGGCGCTACATATAGTAGATAAAAACTATAGTACTATGGTATATATAGTGTTTTTGTTGGAAAAATGCGTAAGTTCTGAGATAGAAAAATGCTCCCTTACTCCCCTACTTTTAAGATTAGAATCAGATTTTTCCCATCATTAAATCTTTCCATCTATCTCTCCTAGGTTGGAAAACCACAATTTTTTTCATTTTATTAAGCTCCTGAAAAAAATCGGCGACTCAAAGGATTTTCGGTTCCACCCTCACAATTTTTGTGATATGATAAATGTTATTGGGTGTTGTTCGCCCCCTACACATGACTTTTTATTCAACTAAATTTCCTGACTGAGACACAATTAAATATTCAGGCATTTTTCCCAGGATAAATACTAGAAATATCGTCATTTTGTGAAGCTTGAAGACATATCTGTTTTTCCCATCATCAAATCTTTCCATCTATCTCTCCTAGGGTGGAAAACCACAATTTTTTTCATTTTATTAAGCTCCTAAAAAAACGGCGGCTCAAAGGATTTTCGGTTCCACCCTCACAATTTTTGTGATATGATAAATGTTATTGGGGGTTGCTCGCCCCTACGCATGACTTTTTATTCAACTAAAAATAGTATATTTGTCTGAGCGATCGCGACTTTTGTACAAAAGTCGTCATTGCGACAATAGGAAGCAATCTCGCACAACCCCTGAGATTACTTATACCATTTCTTTTTGACATCCTCCCCGGCTGTTAGGCACGGGGATTCCTACCGAGCCGTAACTCCTCGGCGGGTTGACGTCTCACAGGCTGCTGCACCCACCCCTTTTGCTCCCCTCCCGGGAGGGGATGGGGGTGGGTTACACTTGCCTCCACGTCCGTTTCTTGCTCCGCGTTCCCTTGCGCCTTTCGGCGGCGCGGGTTCGGTGCGCTTTTTTGTCTCGGACTGCCCGCCCGCGACTAATATATTTATTGCTGCATTCTCGTCTAAGAACATGTTTTGCACCGCAGTTGAGACACTCCCATTCTCGCACCTTCAGGTCTAACTTTCCACCTTTGAATCCACAGCTAGAGCAAGTTTGAGATGTGGGTTCAAGGGCGATTAATTACTCTAAAATCACGACCATATTTTTCTGCTTTCCCTTCTAAGAATGTCCGTATGGGTTCTCCAACCTAAATCAGAAATTGCTCTGGATAATTTACGGTTTTTCACCATACCAGAAACGTTGTTATACTTCTAAAACAACTGTTTGGTTTTCACGAATTATTTCAGTAGATAATTTATGTAGAAAATCTGTTCTTGTATCTTTCAGTTTGCCATTGAATTTAGCTACTCTAATCCTGGCTTTTTCATACCTCTTAGAGCCTTTAGTTTTATGAGATAATGACTTACTTAACTTTCTTAACTTCTTAATTCGTTTCTTTAGTGGCTTAGGATCATCAACCTTTGTACCGTCACTAAATGTAGCAAAGGTTTTAATACCTAAATCTATACCTACTGAGTTATCAGTTTTAGGTAAAATTTCTGGTTGTATTTCTACTACAAAACTCAAGAAATATCTATGAGCTGAATCTTTAATTACTGTTACTGATGATGGAGGAGCAGGTAACTCTCTTGACCATACTATTTTCAGCTTTCCAATCTTAGCTAAATAAACTTTGTGTTGACCAACTTTAAATCCTCACGAGTGTAAACCTCGCAGTTTGCTTTGACTTTCTACTTTTAAATTTAGGAGGTTTAATAGGTCTACCTTTTCTTTGACCTTTAGTCGATCTAAAAAAGTTTTGATAAGCCTGGTTTAAATCATTCAATGATTGCTGCAATGGTATAGCAGAAACCTCTGATAACCACTCTCTATTTTCAGTTTTTTTAGCAGATGTGATCAACTGTTTTTCTAGTTCAGAATTAGTGGGTTTATTTTCTTCTAGTTTATACTTTTCTTGGCAGGAAGCTAGACTATCATTCCAAACCACACTGACACAACCAAATAGCTTGGCTAATTGGTGTTTTTGCCCCGTTGTTGGATAAATACGATACCTAAATCTAGCTTTCATAATTCCTATCTGAACTAGCACTATGATAACATATTTATTAAAAAAAACAACCAAAAAGTCGCCCGCTTATGGGCGAGGCTTTAAACCCAATTTTTTGGTAACAATGCGCTTAATAATTGTTGCTCAGACCTTATTACACTAACTATTCTCATCTTTATATTAAGTGCAACTTCATGGAGAAATGGTATTACTTTCACTCCGTTCCAGTTGCAATGACCTAAAATAACTAATCATCCGTAGAAGATGTCTCTTGATTTTTCTGTCCAACTCTTGCCCAAAATACTAACTTTTTTGTAGCTCTAGAGACCGAAAACCTTGCACTATTTTCCACATAAAAAGGCTAAAGTCTTTATAGGTCAATACTTTGAGAGTTAATTAGCTGTTTACTATTCCCCACACTCCCCATACTCCCCTATAACCCCTGACATAACTTTTCAGCAATAATTTCACCTGCCAACTTATGTCCTATAGCATTCCAATGTCCCGTACACATTGTCGTATTTTTAAACCCATGAAAACAAACAGGATTTTCCCGAACATAATTATCAAAAGGTTCCACTAAATCAATCACAGAAAAATTATGAGTTTCTCCTAAACTTTTCAGTCTTTTTATTGGATATGACCAGTCTTTAATATTCATAATTTTCATATATCCTTCTCGCCATTCTTGATTTGGATGAACTTGCATCGGAGTCATCACTGTAGCTATTCTAAATTCTGCACCTTTTTCTTGTACTTCTTTTGCCATAGTTCCGATTAGTTCATCAGTAATTTTCCAAGCTTCTTGCCAAGCAGAATTTGGCGGTTCTCTAAAATTATTTGCTTGTAAATTTTCAAAGTGTCTAGCAGCATTTCTCTTCTTTTGGTCTGCCTCTACTTTTTTGATAATTTGTAAAATTCTGACATTATTTACTAGCCAAGTTGGTAATTTATCGACTGTAGTAATCATGTAGCGGTTTGCTTGACTAATAGTTAGCTGTCTAAAAGATAAATCTAATTCTAACTTCCCATTTTCATAAACAAAAAAAGGTCGATAATGATTATTTTCTAACTTTCGAGAATTATCTGTAACATCATTGCCAATAAAAAAAGCTAAAAGCACAATATCAGGCTGAAAATCCCAGACTTTTTCTCGGAGAGTTAATAATTGTTGGGCTGTACCATAACCATCCACTCCAAAATTAATTACCTCTACTTTTTGACTTTTTAAATCGGTACATTTTCCCAATTCTTTCTCCATGACTGCTACAAAAGTTTGCTGATAAGAAACCTGCACTGCTGAAGTAAAAGAATCTCCAAGTACAGCAATTCTTAGAGTATTTTCTGGTTTTGCCTTAGTAATTTCCGGTCCTCTAAGACCATGACTATTAAACTCTAAATAAGCCTTCCCTTCACTCGTCCACCAACCAGAAACATTTCCTCTATATTCCCAACCTCTAACAGGATGAGGAATAGTATGAAACGTAGGATAAAATTCTGCGTGGGTACTTTCAGGCATTTTTTTTAAACCCTCCAAACCAGCAATTCTTGCTCCTACTTCAGCGATCGCTACCCCAACAAATAAACTGGCGAAAATCATACCTAAATTTACCGCCAAAGTTTTTAGTTTAATCATCCTCTCAGCTATAATTTTTTTGTATTTTGATCGTGTAGATTGGGTTGAGGAAAATTAGCGGAGTTTATCCGCAGGATAAACCCAACTTTTCAGTTAACAGTTATCAGTTAACAGTTATCAGTACCTCTAGCTGAAATCTTCTGCTGGAAATGCTGATAGCTGAATGCTTACCTGAAAAACATATTTTTTATCCTCTCAAAAGCAGAGAGTATTTACCCAAAATTTTCGGTAATTTCAGTTATCACTACCTCTAGCTAAAACCTTCTGCTAGAAATGGAAATATAGAATATTCTCTTTTTTTTATCCCCTCAAAAGCAGAGACTATTTACCCAAAATTTTCCGTAACTTCAGTTATCAGTACCTCTAGCTAAAACCTTCTGCTAAAAATGGAAATTCAGTTATCAGTACCTCTAGCTAAAATCTTCTGCTAGAAATGGAAATATAGAATATTCTCTTTTTTTTATCCTCTCAAAAGCAGAGAGTATTTACCCAAAATTTTCGGTAATTTCAGTTATCACTACCTCTAGCTAAAATCTTCTGCTAGAAATGGAAATATAGAATATTCTCTTTTTTTTATCCCCTCAAAAGCAGAGACTATTTACCCAAAATTTTCCGTAACTTCAGTCATCAGTACCTTTAGCTAAAACCTTCTGCTAAAAATGGAAATTCAGTTATCAGTACCTCTAGCTAAAACCTTCTACTAGAAATGAAAATATAGAATATTCTCTTTTTTTCTCCTCTCAAAAGCAGAGACTATTTACCCAAAATTTTCCGTAACTTCAGTCATCAGTACCTTTAGCTAAAACCTTCTGCTAGAAATGGAAATAAAGCAGAGACTATTTACCCAAAATTTTCCGTAACTTCAGTCATCAGTACCTTTAGATAAAACCTTCTGCTAGAAATGGAAATATAGAATATTCTCTTTTTTTCTCCCCTCAAAAGCAGAGACTATTTACCCAAAATTTTCCGTAACTTCAGTCATCAGTACCTCTAGCTAAAACCTTCTGCTAAAAATGGAAATTCAGTTATCAGTACCTCTAGCTAAAACCTTCTGCTAGAAATGGAAATATAGAATATTCTCTTTTTTTCTCCTCTCAAAAGCAGAAGCTATTTACCCAAAATTTTCCGTAACTTCAGTTATCAGTACCTTGAGCTAAAACCTTCTACTAGAAAGATAGAATATTCTCTTTTTTTTATCCCCTCAAAAGCAGAAGCTATTTACCCAAAATTTTCCGTCAAGGAAGAAATAGGTAAAGTTCAAAAAAAAAACTTTTTCCTTTCTTCTTTACTGCCAGCATAGCCAGATTAAAACAAAGTATAAATAAACGGAGCAATTACAGAAGACTGACTCAGAACAATCAAAGCTCCTAACAAAACTAAAGTAATAATCAAAGGCAATAACCAATACTTTTTCCTCTCTCCCATAAAACCCCAAAGGTCTTTGAGAAAGTCTAATATTCCTTCAAACATTTAAAAAGGTCGCTCCATACTTTCTCTAGTTTTTAATTGACTCATCACCCGATAAGTTGAAGTTTCAGTATTCAATTGTCGCTCCATAGGGTCTTTTTTAAACATTCGCATAATCAAACCCATTGGCATAACTACAAGATAAAACACTAACCCCATCCACAGAGGAGTCATTATTTTACTCAGGAAAATTCCTACCCGCATCCAAAACTTATAAACAGGTCCCAAAGTAGGGGGTGAAACAATTGCCAATACCAATAGAGGAGTAGCAATTATCCAAGGCCATGCAGGAGGAGGCCAATGTCTGTGGAGTAACGGTAGTAATAGACCGAATAAACCACCAAAAACACCACCCACTATTAGACCAAACTCCCTGAGACCCTTCTTATCAATTTTCGGTATCTCGCGATCGCTCATTAGTTATCCATAAATCAATATTTTATTAACTTTTAACTCGTAGCAGAAAAGTTATGAAAAGTCAATGTAAGTTGGGTAGAACGGTAGTGATTCCCAGCAAATATTTGTCAATGTTGGGTATTCTCCCTTGGAGATGCTCGGCCAACTGGCCATTCCTCAACCCTCTCTACAGAAACTAATCGGCCTTATGCTTATTCTTTCCGCATACCACAAAATTGTCAATTTATCAAACTGCCGAAAAGTTAGGAGAGAAAAATTTGTCATTCTTGTTGAAGAACTTAAGACTATTTTCCTTTGAAAAAAACGAAATAATCGGTATTTCAAGCTTCAAAATTCTCTTAAGCAATACTTACCCTTGGATTATTCTACGATTTATAGTATCACACAACCGAGCAAAAGAGCTAAAAATATTGAAAACTCGTTAGCTGAATCAGACAAATTTTCTGCTGTTTTGTCAGGGTTTGATGACAAAATTAAAAATTTTCAAACTAAGAGACTAAAAAATATAAGTAAAGCTTAAGATAATAAATCATTTTGAGATATAGAAGTTTTTGAAGCGTTGGCGGAGTAAGTGCGGCAGCTATATCGCTTTATGGGAATGAAAGATATTAGTAGGAGCGATCGCTCATCCCTCTGCTGCACTGAATTGTGAGACTGGATCAAGGCAGATAAAATTGCCGACAAACCCTTGACCTCAATATCACCGAGAGTCATTTTTGCTTGCCAGATGTGGTAATGGGTTTGCTGGTTGAGCCAAATTTCGGTAAATATACCAAAAGCCTTAAAAAATTGTCACCCTGTAAGCTTTTTGAGCATTCTAGACTCAAACAGACGCACTTTTTTTCACCCTAAGATGGAAATAAACTATGCGTAGATTTTTGATGTCTCC
Organism: Okeania sp. SIO2B3; assembly: GCF_010672525.1. Taxonomy (GTDB): domain Bacteria; phylum Cyanobacteriota; class Cyanobacteriia; order Cyanobacteriales; family Microcoleaceae; genus Okeania. The sequence continues at coordinate 61,104 of NZ_JAAHGH010000030.1, forward strand.
AGGGGTTAAAACACCCTGGATTCTAAGCGGATGTGCTGATACGGGCGCTATTGCCACGCAACGCACTGTTTACGATATTTTTTAGTTAGATTCTCTAACTTGTATCGTTGTGGAAGCATCAAAACTTCCCTACTAACCTTGGCTAAGTCAATACTTAGCTGTGTTGCTACTTTTTTGATAATATTAGCTGCACCGTTAGCATCTGCATTAATCAATTTACCTGTTGCCGAACGGTACAAGCCACGGTTAACACGCTTTCCTGATGCTTCCCACCTTTCGGGTTTTTCACCAAATTTCGGCAGAAAATCATCATCTAAAAAACTAGCTTTACTCGTATAGCTTTCCTCAGTCTCAACGAACTTAATCCCATACTGCTCAGATAATTCAGTTATCCTGGCTTTTAACTTGGCTGTTGGTATTTGAACAAACTGTTGGTTATTTTTCTTACCTATGTTAATACTGTCTTTTTGGCGTTGATTCCACCCAAAAACTATTGTACCTATTTGATGCTCAATACACCAGTTGATAACAAATCTGGCTGCTTTGTTCACATTATCCCGCATCTGACGATTGCGCTTTTCAGTGATAGCGGCTAATTTATTATCCCAATAGTCACCAGGCTTACCTGCTTTGATTTTTGCTACTTGTTTGTTGTACCATTGATTTTGAGATTTAACCTTTCTTCCATCAACTATAAAAGCCTTCCCCACATTACTCACACAAGTTAACCAGTTATTTAATCCTGGGTCAATACCCAAAACATTTTCTGCTATTGGCTGACCTTTTTCTGGCTGTGGTTGCTCATAAGCAAATTCTAGATAGAAACAGTTATTTCTAGGGACGAACCTAAATTCTTTGATCTGATTAAAGTCTAAGTTACCAGGCATTGGTAGCAAGAAATGGTCAATGCCAAACCACGCTTTTACTTGCTTACCTAGAGGAAACTTAAGCATCCCATTAACTAACTTAACCCATCGTGCCGGGTAACTAACAACTGCTAAACCATCCTTTTTACGATATTTTGGTGGTTTTGGCTTCTGTACTAGCTCTCCCGATTTGAACATTTTAGCTAGTTTGGCATAGGAGTTAAAGGACTCAATTACAGAGTGCAGTGTTTGTTGGGCACAGGCTGAACGCATTGCCTTAAAATGCGGATTACTTTTTAATTCAAAATCTAGTTCGGTTTTAGATAGAAAGCGTCCTGCTTTAAACAGCATTTGACGACAATAGTAAAGCCCACAATTTGTCAACTTATTTGCTTCTGTGCATAAATACTCAAGCACAGCCATTACTTCTGAGTTACTCTTGACTAGGTGTTGTTGACATCCATACATTGATTGCTACCTCCTGTAGATATAATAGCACTATTAAACATAATATGTCTACAGATTAATGTTTGCGCAGCATGACCTAGGAAAGAAAAAACCAGATGAATATAGAAAAAATCCTCACTCAGTAACACTGATTAATTACCCTGCATGTATTTTGTCCCAAGCGTAGAAAGTTTCTCTTAGTAGGAGATGTCAAGCAAAGGCTACAAGAGATTATTTTTGAGCTATGTACTGAGCATGATTGGAGACTAATAGCATTAGAAATAATGCCAGACCATGTACATTTATTTTTAGAAGTTGACCCCACTTTTGCTCCATCAGTAATAATTAAGCGCCTCAAAGGTAGAGCTTCACATCATTTGAGGAAAGAATTTCCGCTTATTACTAAAATTACCTACGCTTTGGACTCCTAGCTTTTTTTGTGCAACAACAGGAAACGCTTCAACGGAGACTCTCAGGAAGTACATTGAAAGCCAAACCGGAAAGTAACTCCGGTTCTTTGCCAACAGATTTTCTTGCAAAAATGCCAAAAAAACAGGAATCATCAAATGGCAAAGATACAAACTGCCGTAAAAATAATAGTTGTATATTTAAACTCTTTTGAGGATTATTACTGCGTCTTGAGCCATAAAATAATTCGGCTTTGACCACGGAAAAAACAGCAATTTTATCTGATTCTAGTCTATGAAAATAATTATTAACGCTAGAGTTTTTGTTTTTCAGATATACAATGCAAACATTCGGATCTAGTAAATAGATTAGAGAATTATTACTCATTTAGAGCACCAATTAAATCATTATCCATTTCATCAGAAGCATCAACGCCATTAAATTTGAACGTGATACGCCAATTACCAGATACTTTGACTGACCAAGTTCCTTTACGTTGGCCAGCCAATTAATGAAGTACCAATCCAGGCAAATTCATGTCTTGCGGGGAAGTTGCTGCATTCAAACTTGCCAAAATCAGTCGGATGCGATTAACATCTTCAGCTTGTATACCGCGAGTTGTTCCCGATTCAAAAAATCGTTCTAAACCACGATGCTTGAAGCTAACTATCATTATTATACTTAACCTTATATGAAAAATAGGAATTGTAAGTAACTCCTATCTATATTTAAACTGAAAACTTCAACCTTCAGAAGGCAGGAATATAAATCTTACTGCCAGAGGAAAACTGGAAGTAAAATTCATCGCCAGATCGTCTCCACGAACCATACGTTCTATCCAGATACGAAGAGCGACTTCCGCTGTCAGAGAAACGTGTTTCTGCCATTGCATCACCACTTTTACCCCTATAAATGGTCGTTAAATGGCCTGTGTGTGGAATACCAATTTCGTAAATAGCCCCATGCTGATTGTACTTTGTACTGATCAAACAGTATCTACTCCGATTTCCGTAAGTTATTAGATCAACCGTTCGATAGTTGTGTCTTTTGCAATTTCCAGGATGAGACAAACTTTGCTCTGCCGTCGTTAACAATGAGCAAAAGATCAGTATTTGAAAAATCTTTATCCCATAACATTGAATAACTTTATGAATAAAAGGCTTCATAATAATCTTGAAGATGAGTAAGTTTTGTTTAACTATTAATTGTATTTTATCGCAGTTGCAGTAGAGTTGACAATACTGGAAAACACGGATAAACATTAACTCTTTCTTACTTCCCATCAGAATCTCCTTTCCGTACATCAGAAATATACGAGTTCTCCTATCGAAAAAAGCGATCTGCACAATATTTTGGATTACATTTATTTTCAGAATATGGGAACTATGAGTTAGTAAAAAGTGTTAGTTCAACACACTAAAAACTAAAATTAGAGAGGGTGCGTTAATGAAGTGTAACGCACCCTGCTGATAACTAATAACTGATAACTGAATTCTAATCCAATTCAAATTCCTGTTTCCAAGACTCATCCTTTTCCCAAGGAATTTGCTGAGTCTTCGCCATCAAGAAATTTTCCACCACCAAATAATCCATCTCAGTCCGCATAAAACACCGATAAGCATCTTCGGGCGTACAAACAATTGGTTCACCCCGCACATTAAAAGAAGTATTCACAATTACCCCACATCCCGTCAATTTCTCAAAATGCCGAATCAAATCATAATACCGAGCATTAGTTTCCTGATGAATAGTTTGAATTCTCGCCGAATAATCAACATGAGTAATTGCCGGAATTTCCGATCGCGGTACATTCAATTTCTCAATTCCAAATAACTGCTTTTGCTCCTCTGTCATCGGAATTAACAAATTCTCCTGCACGGGAGCTACCAACAACATATAAGGACTGGAATGTTCAATGTCAAAATAATCTGAAACTCGTTCTGCCAAAACTGAAGGAGCAAAAGGTCGAAAAGACTCCCGGTACTTAATCTTCAAATTCATCACCGACTGCATTTTTTGATTCCGGGGGTCACCAATAATAGACCGCCCTCCCAAAGCACGGGGTCCGAACTCCATCCGACCTTGAAACCATCCCACCACATTGCCATTATTTAAAATTTCTGCTAACCGTGGCATTAATTCTGTATCTGGCAAATATTCATATTTTGCCTGAATAGCATCCAGATATTCCCGAATTTCCTCATCTGCAAATTTCGGTCCGAGATAAGCTCCCTGCATCATGTCATTAGGAGCAGGACAAACAGGAGGTTTTGCCACAGAAACAGCAGAATTTCCAGACTCCACAGAAATTAATTCCTTTTCTGGAATATTCTCAACCACCTTTTCTATTACCCGTGGTTGGTCGTGATATTCGTACCAAATAGCTAAAGCAGCACCCAACGCACCGCCAGCATCTCCCGCAGCAGGTTGAATCCAAATATCTTTAAAAATTCCTTCCCGTAAAATCTTACCATTCGCCACACAATTGAGAGCAACTCCCCCTGCCAAACAAAGGTAGTCAGCATTCAATTCTTTTTGCACGGTTCGACTCAGACGTAACACTACTTCCTCAGTCACTCTCTGAATAGAAGCAGCAATATCCATTTCTCGTTGACTAATTTTAGTTTCAGCTTTGCGAGGCGGTCCGCCAAAAAGTTTGTCAAATTTCTCATTAGTCATAGTCAACCCAGTCGTATAGTTGAAATATTCCATATTCAACCGGAAAGTACCATCAGCTTTTAAATCTATGAGGTTATTTAAAATCAAGTCTACATAATTAGGTTCTCCGTAGGGAGCTAAACCCATAAGTTTGTATTCCCCAGAGTTGACTTTGAAACCTGTGTAATAGGTAAAAGCTGAATAGAGCAAACCCAAAGAGTGGGGAAAGTCTATTTCCCACTGGGGAGTAAGTTTATTTCCTTCTCCCAACCAAACCGAAGTTGTCGCCCACTCACCGACTCCATCCAGACACATTACTGCAGCACGGTCGAAAGGACTGGGGAAAAATGCCGAAGCTGCATGAGCTTGGTGATGTTCTGTAAACATCAGTTGGGGAAGATGGGATGCTTTACACTGACCTAGTGTAGAGAATTCTTTTCTTAAAACGGTTTTCAGATATAATTTTTCTTTTAACCAAATTGGCATTGCCATCAGAAAAGAGCGAAAACCTCTAGGAGCATAACTTAGGTAAGTTTCCAGAAGTCGCTCAAATTTAATTAAGGGTTTGTCGTAGAAAACTATTTGGTCTAGGTCGAGTAATTCTATATTGGCTTCCTTCAGACAATAAGAAATAGCATTTTTGGGAAATCTGGCATCGTGTTTTTTACGAGAAAATCTTTCTTCTTGAGCGGCGGCAATAATTTTTCCTTCACATACTAGGGCGGCGGCGCTGTCGTGATAATAAGCTGAGATTCCCAGGATTTTCATATTTATCTTCTTAGTCTCCTTCACAGATGGCTTTATATATTTTTTGGCCAATTTTTGAGCAAAATATCCTCAAATTATAGTTCATCAAAGCACAGTCTAAGTTTTGCCTCAACAGGGGGAGTGTTGGGAGGGTGGGGAGTGTGGGGAGTGTGGGAAGTGTAGGGAGTGTGTGGAGTGTGGGGAGGGTGGGGAGATCAAGACACCTAGAGACAAAAATCTATTAGACATCTCCAAAAATCAAAAATAAAATCAATTCTTATCCATAAATTATCAATTATTCCCCTCCTGGGAAGAGTTAGGAGTGGGTTCCCTGTTCCCTCTTTTGGTGGAGATGTCTATTGCACAGTTTTAGCTGTGTCAGTCTACTAGGAGAAATTACGATTTAAAATATCTTTTTGAAAATAAAAATTAATTACTGAGATAAAATCTGCTTGTAGAGCGATCGCGAAACTGTATTATCAACAGGACTTACGCAAAGGCACTATTTATAGAGTGCAAGTACTATTGGACAATAGTTTTGAGCGCTATATATAGCGTATCTACGTAAGTCCTAATCAAAATATTCTCTCTCTTCAGACTATTGACTTTTCATTCAAAGACATTTGGTTTTGCAGATAAGCTCTGCCTATAAATGATAAATATTTTTTATATAAAAAATGTATTGTTATCTGTTTCAGTTATGTGTATATTAAAAATATGAAGTAAAGCAGAGCAAAAGATATGTTGAGTAGCAGTTCAGAAAGGTCAATTATCACAACTTTTACACAGGCGTATTCAGTCACGAATTTACAAGATATTGACAGTGCTAAATCTCCTATTGCCTGGCAAATATATGAAGAATTTTTAGGTAATATAGCTAATCGACAGAAGCAGCAAATAGCTTCTATGTTTGATGATTACTGTAGACAAAATCCTCATGCTATTGAGTGCAGTATTTACTAATCGTAATTCTCTTTTTTTCAAAGTTCTATCATCATTACAATTAATTCAAAATAATAGGAGTAAAAAGATGCAAACTACTACCAATAATTATCCCCAAAACCCCATTGATGTTTTGCTACAACCAGGCCGTAACTTTATAGAGAATATAGATATTAATAATCCTGAATTTGCCAGAAAATTATGTCAATTGATTCCAGCTCAATGCCCCTTTGCCAGAGACATTAAATTCTTTGGTCGTAAAGTTTTGCATATTCCACCTCTATGTAAAATAAATCCTTTTTACTATGAATTAATGACCTTACGTTTTCGTGCCCTAACTTTCTTAGCTGATGTTTGTTTAGAAGATGTTACTCGTTATTGTTAAGCAGAAGGAAGAAGGAAGAGGGAAGAGGGAAGAAGGAAGAAGGAAAAGGGAAAATATTGCTTTGTCTGAATTTTCAGTTTTTGATCTGTCCTAACCTTTTCTTCGACTGCTATAACTACTCTATAACAGACAAAATAGCTAAAACTTAATTACTAATAACTATTAGCACTATAAATAATTTCAAAACTCACAGCTAAATATCTGACTTTCTCCAGATACAATCTTCTACTACCGAAGCGATCGCTTTATTGTTAAGTAGAAGGAAGAAGGAACATGAAAGAAGGAAGAAGGAAAAATATTGCTTTGTCTGAGTTTTAAGAATCATTCCTTCCACTGCTATAACTACTCTATAACAGACAAAATAGCTCAAACCTAATTACTAATAATTATTAGCACCATAAATCATTTCAAAACTCAGAGCTAATATCTGACTTTTTCCAGATACAATCTTCTACTACCGAAGTTATCACTTTATTGTTAAGTAGAAGAAAGAAGGAAGAGGTAAAATATTGCTTTGTCTGAGTTTTAATAATCATTCCTTCCACTACTATAACTACTCTATAACAGACAAAATAGCTCAAAGCTAATTACTCATAACTATTAGCACTATAAATCATTTAAAAACTCACATCTAAATATCTGACTTTTTCCAGATACAATCTTCTACTACCGAAGCGATCGCTTGATTGTTAAGTAGAAGAAACAAGGAAGAGGAAAGAAGGAAAAATATTGCTTTGTCTGAGTTTTAATAATCATTCCTTCCACTGCTATAACTACTCTAAAATAGACAAAATAGCTCAAAGCTAATTACTAATAACTATTAGCACCATAAATCATTTCAAAACTCAGAGCTAAATATCTGACTTTTTCCAGATACAATCTTCTACTACCGAAGCGATCGCTTTATTGTTGAGTAAAAGGAAGAGAAAAGAAGGAAGAAGGAAAAATATTGCTTTGTCTGAGTTTTAATAATCATTCCTTCCACTGCTATAACTACTCTATAACAGACAAAATAGCTAAAACTTAATTACTAATAACTTGAGCGGTTTTTTTATCTATATTTTCACTCAAATATTGTTGAACATCGAATGATATTTTTTGGGAAAATTATCAGAGAAAGATGTAAAAGGATTATTGTCGGGGACAAAAATTATTGTTACTAGCTGAGATGCTCCCCATTGATCTGACAAATAAGGAATTAACCCGGCTTGAACTAACGAAGATTTACCACTACCCGAAGCTCCTAATAGTAAGAGTAAATTATTGTTTTCTAAGTCATTACTTAATTCAATAATCCACTTTTCTCTACCAAAAAACTTGTCTTTATCTCCAGGTTCAAATTTATTTAGCCCCAAATAAGGAGAACCTGGTTTCAAATTTCGACTATGAATTTCAGCTTCAGAATGTTGGGCGATGATGTATTGATTAACAACTGCTGTAAAATACCTACACAATTCCGGCAAAACTAGGACAAACCTGGTAATGCCAGAATTGAAGCTTATTTCCTGCTTCAACCTGGGGAGTCGGCTCCTTCCAGTTCACAGGCGTAAATTCGGGTG
>NZ_JAAHGH010000031.1:0-22569 GCF_010672525.1 Okeania sp. SIO2B3
GAAACTCAAGTAGAAAGCTGGCAAGATATATTCAACCAACAAATATACGAACAGCTCAGTGAAGTAATTGACCCCTTATTTAACACTAGGGGATGGATTAGCAACTACGATAACCAGGCTATACCAGTAGAGCAAATGCGCATCTGGGCAGGGGATATTGTTGGTCAAGTGTTAGCCCAGAAACCGGAGAGTGTTTGGGAAATAGGTTGTGGAACAGGAATGTTGCTATTTCAACTCGCACCGCACACAGAAAGATATTACGGAACTGATATTTCCAACGTATCATTAGAATACATCAAAAAACAAATAGAACAGCAACCAGAAAAATATGCTCATGTAAATTTAGCTCAGAAAAAGGCTGAAGATGTATCAGAGGTTGCCGATCATAGCTTTGATTTGGTGCTTTTAAGTTCGGTAGTGCAATATTTTCCTAATGTAGAGTATCTGTTGCAAGTAATAGAAAACAGCATCCGGGTAGTTAAACCAGGAGGAACGATATTCTTAGGGGATATCCGCTGTCATTCGTTAATGAGAGCATTCCACACCTCGGTACGATTGTACAAAGCTACCCCATCATTGTCTTTCCAACAACTAAGACAAAGCATAGATAGACAAATGCAACAGGAAAAAGAGTTGTTGGTATCGCCAGAGTTTTTTGTTGCTCTTAAGGAAAAATATCCAGAAATAACTCATGTACAGATACGTTTGCAGAGGGGAACTGAAATTAATGAACTGAATAAATATCGTTATAGTGTGTTATTGCATATACAACAGCAACCAATATCTGCGGTCGCAGCTCCCACAGAAAATGGTGTGGGGATGAGTTATGAGGATATTGAGGCATATTTGCGACAAAAACAACCAGAATCAATCTGCTTTAGTAGTTTAGCAAATAGGAGAATAGAAAAAGATCTACAGACTGTGGAAGTTTTAGAAGCAGAGTCTAAACTGAACGCGCAACAGTTGAGACAACAGTTAGAAAATCAGCCAGTACATGGTATCGATCCAGAACAACTGCATCAACTGAGTAGCCATTTGGAATATAAGTTAGAGTTGTGTTGGTCTGCACAAGGTAATATGGGATGTGTGGATGCGGTATTTGTGCGAAATGAGTTAGCAGAAGAGAGAATAGTTTTAACGCCACTCACTCAACAGTCCATATTAGGGGGTAACTGGAAGAGTTATGGGAATAATCCTTTGGCCACTATGACTGGGAAACAACTAATACCGCAGTTGAAGGAGTATTTGGAACAGAGGTTGCCGGAGTATATGATACCTTCTGGGTTTGTGATGTTGCCACAAATGCCCCTGACGCCGAATGGTAAAGTAGATCGTAAGGCATTGCCAGCACCAGATTTTACCAGTAGTATGTCAACGGAGTATGTAGCCCCGCAGACCAAAACAGAGAAGGGATTAGCAGATATTTTTGCAGAGGTGCTGGGTATAGAAAAGGTGGGGATACATGATAATTTCTTTGATTTAGGCGGCCATTCTTTGATGGCAACTCAGGTTGTGTCTCGGATACGACAGACATTTTCAGTGGAGTTCCCTCTACAAATTATCTTTGAGAAACCAGATATAGCTAATTTAGCTAAGGAACTAGAGATTTATCTAGCTCAAACTAACAGGGTGGAGACATTAGCCATTACACCAAGAGTACAAGATGGTAATCCTCCACCATTATCTTTTGGTCAACAAAGACTCTGGTTTATTGAGAAAACTGGGTTAAGTGGCAATGCTTACAATATACCCTTAGCTCTACATTTAGTTGGTAAATTAGACGAAGTTGCACTGCAACAAAGTCTGAACCAAATTATTGCTCGCCATGAAACTCTCAGAACTACTTTTAGTTCTATCGATGGGGAGGGCGAATGCCATTCGCCCCTACAGATGCAGGTTTCAAATGATGCCGAGGGCGAACGGCATTTGCCCCTACAGATGCAGTCAACAGAAGTTACGCCAAATACTAAATCAGACACCACCCGTAGGGGGGAATGGCATTCGCCCATAAAGATGGAGGTTTCCCAATCAATTTCCGTAACTCCTGCCAACAATAAACCAATACAAGTAATTAGACCTCCTTTTGCCCTCTCACTGCTTAAACAAGATGTGAGTGAGTTAACACCTGCTCAACAAATTACACAACTGCAACTTTTACTCCAACAGGAAAATCAACAACAATTTAATCTAGAAGTAGACCCACCTATAAGGGTGAAACTGTTGAAATTAGGGACTAATGAACACATACTCCAAGTAACGTTACATCACATCGCCTCTGATGGTTGGTCTCTAACTGTATTCACTGAAGAACTATCAGCAAATTATGCTGCAGCAGTAGCAAACCAACCATCTCCTTTACCAGAACTTCCCATACAATATGCTGATTTTGCTGTTTGGCAGCGGAATTATTTACAAGGTGAAACTCTAGAAATACTATTAGATTATTGGAAACAAAAGCTCAAAGAATTACCTCAACTGCAACTACCCACAGATCGTCCTCGCCCCGCAGTTGAAAGTTTTAAAGGAGCGGGTTTACCAATAAATTTATCAGCATCACTAACCTCAAAATTAAAACAACTGACGGGGCAGCAGGGTGTGACTCTGTTTATGACCCTCTTGGCAGGGCTCAAAGTATTACTGTATCACTACAGTAGTCAAGAACAAATAGTAGTAGGTTCACCCATTGCCAACCGTAACCGGAGTGAAATAGAAGGGTTAATCGGCTTTTTTGTCAACTCCCTAGTCATGTATACAGATTTGGGGGGCAAACCAAGTTTTGCCGAAGTGTTAAACAGAGTGCGACAGACAGCTTTAGAAGCTTATGCTCACCAAGATGTACCTTTTGAGAAACTGGTAGAAGAGTTGCAACCAGAACGTTCTCTCTCGAAAAATCCTTTGTTTCAAGTATCGTTTGCTCTTCAGCAGTCTGAAGCTATGAACCCATCCTTTAGTTTGCCAAAATTAGAGGTGAGTTGGTATCAAGAAATAGAAGAAGAAATGACGGTAAGGGTGGATTTAGAATTACACCTGTGGGAAGAGGGAGAAGAAATCAAAGGATTCTGTAGTTACAACCGAGATTTATTTGAGGCGGAAACGATCGCTCGGATGTTGTCTCATTATCAAAACTTGCTAGAAAATGCTCTGGAAGCTCCAGAACAACCTATTCATCTACTACAGTTGATGAGCAACCAAGAACAGCAGCAGTTGTTGATAGAATGGAATAACACAAAAACAGATTATTCTACGGAAAAATGTATCCATGAATTATTTGCGGAACAGGTAGAGAAAACGCCAGATGCGGTAGCAGTAGTATTTGCAGAGGAAAAGCTAACTTACTCTGAATTAGATAGCAAAGCTAACCAACTAGCTTATTACTTACAAGAGTTAGGAGTTAAGCCTGATGTGCTAGTGGGTATTTTTGTTGAGCGTTCTCTGGAAATGGCGATCGCTATATTAGCCATACTTAAAGCAGGAGGAGCTTATGTACCGTTAGACCCGAGCTATCCACCGGAACGTTTAGCTTATATGCTTGCTGATGCAAAAGTGTCGGTTTTACTTACACAGGAATCATTGGTGCAATTGTTACCAGAGCATCAAGCTCAAGTATTGTGTTTGGATAGCGATCGGATCGTGAATATTGAGGTTGCTTCAGAGAAATTGCAGAGTGGAGTTAAACCGTCTAATCTAGGCTACGTCATTTATACTTCTGGCTCTACAGGTAAACCTAAAGGAGTAGCTTTGAGCCAACGCGCTCTTGTCAACTTGATAGTTTGGCAACAGCAGGAAGCTATTGTTGGTCAAGGTGCGAGAACACTCCAATTTTCTCCTATTAGCTTTGATGTATCCTTCCAAGAAATTTTATCGACTTGGTATTCTGGGGGAACTCTGGTGTTAGTATCTCAAGAAGTCAGGCGCGATCCCCTAGCTTTGATGAAATTCCTAGCTGAGAACAATGTAGATAGGATATTTTTACCTTTTGTAGCTTTACAACAGTTAGCAACAGTAGCTTCTCAATGTCCGGTGCTACCACAACTACAGGAAATTATTACAGCAGGAGAACAGTTGCAGTTAACTCCAGACATCATCGGGTTAATGAACCGACTACCTAATTGTAGAGTGCAAAATCAATATGGACCTTCGGAAAGCCATGTGGTGTCTGCTTATACTTTACAAGGAGAGCCTGCTAGTTGTCCGAAACTGCCACCTATAGGTCGTCCTATTGCTAATGCTGAACTCTACATCCTCAACTCTTACCTAAAATCAGTACCTATAGGCGTGCATGGAGAACTATATATTGGTGGCGTTCCTCTAGCAGATGGTTATTTAGGCCGCCCCGAACTGACTAGGGAAAAATTTATTACTGTAGAAGGGAAGAGGTTGTATAAAACTGGAGATTTAGCACGTTATCTACCGGATGGCAACATTGAATATCTCGGTAGGAGCGACTATCAAGTAAAAATTCGTGGATTCCGGATTGAAACAGGGGAAATAGAAGCTGTTCTCAATCAAAATCCGACAATTAAAGAAACAGTAGTGGTGGTAAAAGAGGAAGACTCTGGAGATAAGCGCTTAGTAGCATACATAGTGAGTGAAATTGAAAGTATAATTACCTCGAACCCTGAGTTATTGGAGACTCAACTAAGTAGTTGGCAGGAAGTATTTGAACAAATATACTCACAATTGAGTGAAACTACAGACCCTTTATTCAATACTACTGGTTGGCGTAGTAGTTATAACAATGAACTGATACCAGTAGAGGAAATGCAAGTATGGGTTGACGATATTGTGACTCAAGTCTTAGGGATGCAACCTCAGAACATATATGAAATAGGCTGTAGAACGGGAATGCTACTATTTCAGATAGCACCTCATGTGGCAGGTTATTATGGTAGTGTTATTTCCAATATATCCCTGGAGTATATTCAAAAACAAATAGCACAAAAATCTGACAAATATGCTCATGTAACTTTAGGGAACAAACGAGCTGATGATATGGCAGATATAGCGGATAACAGCTTTGATATGGTGCTGATAAACTCGTTCGTCCAGTATTTCCCTAGTGTAGAATATCTGTTGCAAGTTATTGAAAACAGCATTCGGGTAGTCAAACCTGGAGGAATGATTGTACTAGGGGGTATCCGTAGTCTGTCACTAATGAGAGCATTCCATACTTCGGTGCAACTGCATAAAGCAACTCCATCTCTGTCAGTTAAACAACTAAAACAGAATGTAGATAGACTGATGCAGCAGGAAAACGAATTGTTGGTTGCGCCAGAGTTCTTTGTTGCTCTCAAAGAAATTTATCCAGAAATTAGTTATGTACAAATACGTTTACAGAGAGGAAGCGAACATAATGAATTGAATAAATATCGCTATAATGTACTGTTGCACATCGAGACTAAACCCAGAACCGTCATTGAAGCACCAGTAGAAAATGGAGCTAGTATGTTTATTGAAGACATAGAACGGTATCTACAGCAAAGACAGCCAGAATCAATCTGCTTTAGCAGTTTAGTAAATAACCGTGTGGCAACTGATGTGGCAGCAGTAGAGTTACTATCACAAACAGAGGAAATCAAAAATGTACAGCAATTGAAACAAAAGTTAGACCGGCAACCCCCCAATGGTGTCGAACCAGAACAACTACATCAACTGAGTACTTCTTTAGGGTATCAACTAGAGTTATGTTGGTCGCTCCAGGGTCAAGAAGGATGTTTTGATGCAGTCTTCGTGCGTAATGAGTTAGCAACAGGAGGGGTAGTGTTAACACCATTAACTCAACAATCGGCGATCGCAGAAAATTGGCATCGTTATGCTAATAATCCCTTGGCTTCTGTAGCAGTTAAACAACTAATACCGCAGTGGAGGGAGTATTTAGAGCAGAGATTACCAGAATATATGGTACCCTCTGGGTTTGTAGTCTTGCCACAACTGCCACTAACACCTAATGGTAAGGTAGATCGTAAGGCATTACCTACAGTAGATTTAGGTCGTAGTCTCTCAACAGATTTTGTCCCTCCTCAGACGCCAACACAAAAAACATTGGCTGAGATTTGGGCACAAGTTCTGAGTATTAAACAAGTGGGGATACATGATAATTTCTTTGATTTAGGAGGCCATTCATTATTAGCTACTCAAATTGTATCTCGACTAAGAAAGGTTTTAAATGTAGAGTTTCCTTTAAGGATTTTATTTGAGTTGCCCACAGTAGCTGGGTTAGCAGAATATATTGAAACTATTATTTTGTCTGAGCAAGATTTACAAAATTCAGAAGTTGAAAATGAGGAGGTAGTATTTTGAAACTTACTAAAACAGTTGAATTTTTATCTTATCTTCGTAGTCTAGGTGTGAATTTTTCCGCTGATGGAGGAAAACTCCGCTGTAATGCTGCTCCAGGGATTTTAACATCAACTTTACGTCAAGAAATAGCAGAGCGTAAAACAGAAATCCTAGAGTTACTTCAAGAAGTGCAGACAACCCAACATTCTCTGGGGGAACCTATTAAACCAAGTTCCAGAGAACAAGAATTACCATTATCATTTGCTCAACAAAGGCTGTGGTTTATTGAAAAAACTGGGTTGACTGATAATGCCTACAATATGCCTTTAACTTTGCATTTGGTGGGTGAATTAGACAAGGTTGCTTTACAACAAAGTCTAGATCGAATCATTGCTCGCCATGAAACTCTCAGAACTACTTTTAGTTCTCTTGATGGGGAGGGCGAATGCCATTCGCCCCTACAGATGGAGGTTTCAAATGATGGGGAGGGCGAATGCCATTCCCCCATACAGATGGAGGTTTCAAATGATGGGGAGGGCGAATGCCATTCCCCCATACAGATGGAGGTTTCAAATGATGGGGAGGGCGAATACCATTCCCCCATACAGATGGAGGTTTCAAATGATGGGGAGGGCGAATACCATTCCCCCATACAGATGGAGGTTTCAAATGATGGGGAGGGCGAATGCCATTCCCCCATACAGATGGAGGTTTCAAATGATGGGGAGGGCGAATACCATTCGCCCCTACAGATGGAGGTTTCAAATGATGGGGAGGGCGAATACCATTCGCCCCTACAGATGGAGGTTTCAAATGATGGGGAGGGCGAATATCATTCGCCCATACAGATGGAGGTTTCAAATTCAACAGGAATTACGCCAAATACTAAATCAGACACCACCCGTAGGGGCGAATGGCATTCGCCCACAAAGATGGAAGTTTCCAACTCAACAGGAATTACGCCAAATACTAAATCAGACACCACCCGTAGGGACGAATGGCATTCGCCCACAAAGATGGAAGTTTCCAACTCAACAGGAATTACGCCAAATACTAAATCAGACACCACCCGTAGGGGCGAATGGCATTCGCCCACAAAGATGGAAGTTTCCAACTCAATTTCCGTAACTCCTGTCAACAATAAACCAGTACAAGTAATTAGACCTCCTTTTGCACTTGTATTACCATTACAAGACCTCAGTGAGTTAACACCTGCTCAACAAAAAATACAACTGCAACAGTTGCTTCAAAAAGAAAATGAACAACTATTCAATCTGGAAGTAGATCCACCTATCAGGGCAAGATTGTTTCAACTAGGAGATACCGAACACGTACTTCTAATTACATTACATCACATCGCCTCTGATGGTTGGTCTCTGAATGTATTGACATCTGAACTATCAAATCATTATACTGCAGCAGTAACCAACCAACCATCTCCTTTACCAGAGCTACCCATACAATATGCTGATTTTGCAGTCTGGCAGCGGGATTATTTACAAGGTAAAACTCTGGAAACACAAATAGACTACTGGAGGCAAAAGCTCAAAGAAATACCTCAACTGCAACTACCAAAAGACTATCCTCGCCCCGCAGTGGAAAGTTTCAAAGGAGCAGGTTTACCAATAAATTTATCACCATCACTAACCTCAAAATTAAAACAATTAACTCAAAAGCAGGGTGTGACTCTATTTATGACCCTCTTAGCAGGGTTCAAAGTCTTACTACATCGGTATAGTGGTCAAGAAAAAATAGCAGTAGGTTCACCTATTGCGAACCGTAACCGCAGTGAAATAGAAGGGTTAATCGGTTTTTTTGTCAACTCCTTAGTTATGTACACAGACTTGGAGGGAGAACCAAGTTTTACCGAAGTCTTAAACAGAGTGCGAAAAACAGCTTTAGAAGCTTATGCTCACCAAGACTTGCCTTTTGAGAAACTGGTAGAAGAGTTACAACCAGAACGTTCTCTCTCGAAAAATCCTCTATTTCAGGTATCATTCGCTGTGCAGCAGTCTGAAGTTATGAATCCATCTTTGAGCTTGCCCAACTTAAAGTTGGATAGGTATGAAGAAGTGGAAGCGGAAATGACTGTGCGGATGGACTTGGAATTACATTTTTGGCCAGTAGGAGACAAAATTGAAGGATTCTGTGCATACAACAAAGACTTGTTTGAGGCGGAAACTATCAACAGAATGTTGTCCCATTATCAAAACTTGTTATCCGCAGCAGTGGAAAACCCAGAGTTACCAATTGCTAAACTGCCTTTGATGAGTCAGACAGAGCAGCAACAGTTATTAATAGAATGGAATAACACAAAAACAGATTATCCAGATCAAAAATGTATCCATGAATTATTTGAGAGCATTGTAGAAACAACACCCGATGCAGTAGCAGTAGCATTTGGAGCACAAAAGCTCACTTATTCTCAGTTGAATACCAAAGCTAACCAACTAGCTCATTACTTGCAAAAGTTGGGCGTGGGACCAGAAGTGTTAGTGGGTATCTGTATCGAGCGTTCAGTAGATCTGATCATCGGTATACTCTCCATACTCAAAGCAGGAGGAGCTTATGTACCATTAGACCCAACTTATCCACAAGACCGCCTCAGTTATATGTTCAATGATTCTCAAGTGTCAGTATTGCTAACTCAAGAACACTTATTAGCTCAACTGCCACCACACCAAGCTCAGGTAGTTTGCCTAGATCGAGATGAGAGCAAAATTGCTACGGAAATTCAAGAAAATCTTACCACTAAAGTCACACCGGAAAATTTAGCTTATACCATCTATACTTCAGGTTCAACAGGTAAACCAAAAGGAGTATTGTTAGCTCATCAGGGTTTGTGTAACTTAGCTCAAGTTCAAATTAAAGCCTTCAAAGTAGGCTCAAATAGCAGAGTGCTACAATTCGCATCAATCAGCTTTGATGCCTCCATCTGGGAAATAGTTATGGCTATTTGCTCAGGTGCAAGTCTGTATCTAGACAAACGAGACAACTTATTGCCTGGAGAAAATTTGAGTAAGTTATTAGATGAGAAAAAAATTACTCACGTTACTTTGCCTCCATCAGCTCTAGGGGTAATGCCTCAAGAAAAATTACCAGCTCTCAAAACGATAGTTGTAGCAGGAGAAGCTTGTTCGCGAGAGTTAATTTCCCAGTGGTCACAAGGGCGACAATTTGTCAATGCTTATGGGCCAACAGAATCAACAGTTTGTGCGACAATGGCCCAATGCTCAGAAGAGTCTGGCGCGATCGCTATTGGTCGTCCCATCGCTAATACCACAATTTATATCCTTGATGGGAATTTACAACCAGTACCGATAGGAGTACCAGGGGAGATACATATTGGTGGTATTGGTTTAGCTCGTGGCTACCTGAACCGCCCTGAATTAACACTTCAGAAGTTTATTCCTAACCCCTTTATTAACCAACCAGAACAGAAGTTATATCGAACTGGGGACTTAGGACGGTATTTGCCTGATGGTAATATAGAATTTCTCGGTCGCATTGACCATCAAGTAAAAATTCGCGGTTTCCGTATTGAAATAGGAGAAATAGAAGCGACTCTCACTCAAAATTCCACGGTCAAAGAAACAGTAGTTGTAGCGAGAGAAGATACTCCTGGTAATCAACGTTTAGTAGCATACATCGTACCTGAAAACGAAACTAATACTAATTCCAACCAAGAACTATCAGAAACTCAACTAAATAATTGGCAAGAACTGTTTAACCAACAAATTTACTCTCAGTTAACTCAAGTTAGCGACCCCCTATTTAATGCTAAAGGTTGGTTAAGTAACTATGATAGCCAACCGATACCAGAAGCGCAAATGCGAGTCTGGGCCAATGATATTGCGGGTCAAGTTTTAGGCACTAACCCGGAGAAAGTATGGGAAATAGGGTGTGGTTCAGGAATGCTACTGTTTCAGATAGCACCTCACACGGAAGTTTATTATGGTACAGATATTTCTGATGCTTCCCTGGAGTATATCCGCAGACAAATAGCAGAACATTCAGACAAATATGCTCATGTAACTCTGGCTCAAAAAGCAGCAACAGAGATGGCAGATGTGAGTGACGATAGTTTTGATGTAGTGCTGCTCAATTCTATAGTTCAGTATTTCCCAAGTATAGATTATTTGTTGGAAGTTATAGAAAATAGTATTCGGGTAGTTAAACCAGGTGGTTCGATAGTGCTAGGGGATATCCGTAATTTTCCACTGATGGAAGCATTTCAGACTTCGGTGCAATTGTATAAAGCTACCCCATCTCTGTCAGTGAAACAACTAACGGAACGGATAGACAGGTTTATACAGCAAGAGAAAGAGTTATTGGTATCGCCGGAGTTTTTTGTCGCCCTCAAACAGAAATATCCGGAAATAACTCATGTACAAATGCGTTTACAAAAGGGGAGGGAACTTAATGAACTGAATAAATATCGCTATAGTGTGTTGCTGCATATAGAAGCACAACCAAAATCTGTTATAGAAGCACCAACTTATGAGAAAACTGGTATTTCAGCAGGAGAAATAGAGGCATATTTGAAGGAAAAGCAACCAGAGTCTATTTGTTTCAGTAATTTGGTAAATAGCAGAATAGCTACTGATGTGGCAGCATTAGAGTTGCGGTCGCAATCTGAGTCTCAACTACTAAATGTGCAGCAACTGAGGCAACAGTTAGACCAACAGTCTCTAGATGGAGTCGATCCAGAAGAGTTACATGAACTGAGTGCTAAACTGGGGTATAAACTAGAGTTATGTTGGTCGCCCCAAGGAAAAACCGGATATGTTGATGCAGTATTCGTGCGGAATGAATTGGCAACAGAAGCAATAGTCTTAACACCACTAACTCAAAAATTAGTAGTGTCGGGAGATTGGGATAGTTATGGTAATAATCCCTTACAAGCTCAGGCAGCGAAACAATTGATACCACAATGGAGAGAGTATTTGGAACAGAGGTTGCCAGATTACATGGTACCTTCTGGGTTTGTAGTGTTGCCACAACTGCCACTGACTCCTAATGGCAAAATCGACCGCAAAGCATTGCCAGCACCAGATAATGCTAGTAGCCTCTCCACAGATTTTGTTGCGCCTCAGACTGCGACACAACAAACATTAGTCGAGATTTGGGCACAAGTGCTAGGTATTAAACAGGTAGGCATCCATGACAACTTTTTTGATTTGGGCGGACATTCCTTATTGGCGACTCAACTTATTTCCTGTATCCGTCAATCTCTTCACCAGAATGTTTCCCTAAAAACTCTATTTGCATCTCCCACCATTACCCAATTAGAACAAGCATTAAAATTACTGCCCATCGAAAATTCATTAGAGAGTGAATCTCTAGTGATGCCAACTATTGTGCCAGTTCCCGAACAACGCTATCAACCATTTCCGCTCACGGATGTTCAACAAGCATATTGGCTAGGTCGTAATAGTGCCTTTGAATTGGGGAATACTGCCACTCACGGTTATCTGGAACTTGATTGTAAGAACTTAAATGTAGAAAAGTTAAGCCGAGCTTGGCAGCAGGTAGTTAACCACCATGATATGCTGCGAGCTGTTATCTTACCAGATGGTCAACAACAAGTTCTAGAACAAGTACCTCCCTATGAGATCGAAATTATCGACTTATCTGGTCACTCACCAGAAACGGTAGCTCAGGAACTAGAAGCAATTCGCCAGGAAATGTCCCATGAGAGTTTTCCCACAGATAAATGGCCTCTGTTTAAGATATGTGCCACTCGTTTAAAGGAAAATCTCTATCGTCTGCATTGGAGTTTTGATGCCTTAATTGCAGATGCTTGGAGCATGATGATTTTTTGGCAACAATGGCTGCAACTGTATTACACTCCAGAAACTCCACTGCCCACCTTAGAAATCACATTTCGTGACTATGTACTAACAGAGTTAAGTCTGAAGTCAACACCCCAGTATCAGAGTTCTCAGGAATATTGGAGGCAACGTTTAGATAGTTTGCCACCAACACCAGAATTACCTATGGTTAAGCAAACTGTAGCACTCCAAGAACCAGAGTTTAAATCCTTGCGATCGCAACTATCAGCCAGAGATTGGCAAAAATTGAAACAAAAAGCTCAACAAGCATCTTTAACTCCATCGGGAGTATTGTTAGCAGCTTTTGCAGATATCTTAACTTACTGGAGTACAAGTCCTAAATTTACCATAAATTTGACGTTGTTCAACCGTTGGGAGCTACATCCAGAAGTGAATCAATTAGTAGGAGATTTCACGAGCTTGACATTGTTGGAAGTAAACAATTCAGTGGCGAGCAGTTTTGTGGAACGTGCCCAAAGAATACAGAGTCAACTGTGGCAAGATTTAGACCATAGGTATGTCAGTGGAGTAGAAGTACAACGAGAATTGCGTCGTCACCGTGGAACTTATCAACCAATGGGGGTAGTGTTTACTAGCACTCTAGCTTTAGATTCCTTTGCCGATCTATTGCCATCAAGTGAATCAGAAGAATCTTCCCTTGATGATTTGGGAGAGCTGGTATACATGGTGAATAAAACTCCTCAAGTTTGGCTCGATCATGCGGTATCGCAAGACGAACAAGGAGCATTAATGCTAATCTGGAATGTTGTGGAAGAACTATTTCCCGAAGGTGTCATCGATGAAATGTTTGAAAGCTACCAACATTGGTTACAACAATTAGCTACCACTGATACTGCCTGGGGTCATACTCATCCTCAACTTTTACCACCAACTCAACTCGCTCAACGCCTTGAAATTAATCAAACTACCACATCTATTCCGAAACAGACTTTACACGGTCTATTTCTAGAACAAGTCGCCCTACGTCCAGATGCAATGGCTCTGGTTAGTCGAGAATGTTCCCTCACATACAGACAATTATCAGAACTCGCTCACAACATCGGTATCATGTTACAGCAGTCTGGAGCTACTCCCAACACTCTCGTAGCTGTAGTTATGGACAAGGGATGGGCACAAGTGGTAGCTGTGATGGCTATTCTCCTTTCTGGTGCTGCTTACCTGCCAATTGACCCCACATTACCAGAAGAACGACTGAAATATTTGTTGGAGCAAGGGGAAGTTAAACTGGTTTTGACTCAGACTCCTTTAGTGTCAGATATTTCTTTACCTGATGGAATAGAGTATTTCTGTATAGACTCTCCACAACTGGAAGTTTCTGTATCTAATGGTAATAGTGTTTTACAGACAGTTTCTACTCCCGATGATTTAGCTTATGTCATCTATACTTCAGGTTCCACTGGTTTACCTAAAGGTGTGGCCATTGACCATCGTGGTGCTGTCAATACTATTGTGGATATTAACCACCGTTTCCATGTCAATTGTGATGACCGAATCTTAGCTATTTCAGCTCTCAATTTTGACTTGTCTGTGTATGATATTTTTGGTAGTTTAGCTGCTGGTGCTACCATAGTGATGCCTTCTGCAACAGCAGGAAAAGACCCCGCTCATTGGGTGGAGTTAATGGTCGAGCACCAAGTCACTGTCTGGAATACTGTACCTGCTCTGATGCAAATGTTGGTGGAATATTTATCTTCACATCCTCTGACAGTGAGGCAACAACTGCGGTTAGTGTTATTGAGTGGAGATTGGTTGCCGATGAGTTTACCAGAGAGATTGCGTAATATTTGGGAAGATATTGAAGTGGTGAGTCTCGGAGGTGCAACGGAAGCATCTATTTGGTCAATTTATTATCCAATCACAGAAATTAATAGGGAGTGGACAAGTATTCCTTATGGAAAACCCTTATCAAATCAAAGTTTTTATGTTCTGAATCATTTGATGGAACCAAGTCCTGTGTGGGTACCTGGTCAACTTTATATTGGTGGAGTGGGATTGGCTTTAGGTTACTGGAAAAATCAACAAAAGACGGAAGCTAGCTTTATTGAGCATCCGGTAACAGGAGAACGATTATATAAAACAGGAGATTTGGGGAGGTATTGGCCAGATGGAAATATAGAATTTTTGGGTAGAGTTGACTTCCAGGTGAAAATAAATGGTTATCGGATAGAGTTGGGAGAAATAGAAGTGGCGTTAATGGAGCATCCGGGTATTGCCAAAGGAGTGGTAAGTGTGGTAGGAGAACCAGGGGGAACTCAGAGATTAGTGAGTTATGTGGTAGCTTCCTTGGGTGAAAAGTCTGATTTATTTGAGGAATGGGAAAATCAGGAGAATGGTAGTAGTCAGCTGCGGGTATTGCCAGCACAAAAATTACGGTCTTACCTGAAGCAGAAGTTGCCAGAATATATGGTTCCGCTTACTTATGTTTTGCTTGAGGATTTACCTTTGACTGCTAATGGTAAAGTTGACCGTAAGGCATTGCCAGTTCCTAATGTTATTAACTCTCTACAGAATAGGGAACAAGTTGGTTTGCTACCAAATACCCCTATCCAAAAAGACCTAGCGTTGATGTTAGAAAATATTCTGGAGGTTAATCAAATTAGTATTAATAACAATTTTTTTGAAATAGGTGGTGATTCTTTACTTGCGACTAGAATTGTTTCTAGAATTAAAGAAACATTTCAAGTAGATATGAGTTTGAGAGACTTTCTGGGAGCAGATACTGTCAAAGATGTAGCTGACTATCTAGAGGTTGTCTTAAAAACAAAACAAACTTTAGAGAAGACAAAATCAAACTTGGGTACTAAAAAAAGAGTGGAGTTTTAAACATGAAAACAAACAAAACAACGGTAATTGAATTTATATCCTATTTGTACAGTTTAGAAATTGAGATTTCAACTGATGGTACAAAACTTTTATGTGATGCTCCGGAAGGAGTATTAACACCAGAACTATACCAACAGATAGCTGAATACAAAGAAGAAATCCTTTCTTTCCTCAACCAAGTAAGTCAGGATAGAAATAATACTCTATCTCCAATTGAGGTTATTCCCAGGGATGAAAATTTAAGTCTATCATTTGCCCAACAACGGCTGTGGTTTATTGATAAAATGGGGTTGATTAGTAATGCTTACAATCTACCCTTAGCCCTACATTTAGTTGGTAAATTAGACGAAGTTGCTCTGCAAAAAAGTCTCGATGGAATCATTGCTCGCCATGAAACTCTAAGAACTACCTTTAGTTCCATTAATGATACACCAGTACAAGTCATTAAACCTCCTTTTGCACTTTTACTGCCATTACAAGACCTAAGTGAGCTAACATCATCCGAACAAACTGCACAACTGCAACTTTTACTCCAACAGGAAAATCAACAACAGTTTAATCTGGAAGTAGACCTACCCATAAGAGCTAGACTATATAAACTGACAGCTACCGAACATATACTTCTAGTTGTATTGCATCATATTGTGGCTGATGGTTGGTCTTTGATATTATTCGCCCAAGAATTATCAACTCATTATGCCGCAGCACTTGCAAATAAACCATCTCCTTTACCAGAGCTACCCATACAATATGCTGATTTTGCAGCCTGGCAAAGAAATTACTTACAAGGTGAGGTTCTGGAAACGCAAGTAGAGTACTGGAAGCAAAAGCTAAAAGAATTACCTCAACTGCAACTACCAAAAGACCATCCCCGACCTGCAGTGGAAAGTTTTAAAGGAGCGGGTTTACCGATAAATTTATCAGCTTCATTAACCTCAAAACTCAAACAACTGAGCCAAGAGCAAGGTGTCACCCTATTTATGACTCTGTTAGCAGGGTTCAAAGTATTACTGCATCGTTACAGTGGTCAAGAAAAAATAGTAGTAGGTTCACCTATTGCGAACCGTAACCGCAGTGAAATAGAAGGATTAATCGGTTTTTTTGTTAACTCCCTAGTCATGTATACAGACTTGGAGGGAGAACCAAGTTTTACAGAAGTTATCAAAAGAGTGCAGCAGACAGCTCTAGAAGCTTATGCTCACCAAGATTTACCTTTTGAGAAACTTGTGGAAGAGTTACAAATAGAACGTTCCTTATCACAAAATCCTTTGTTTCAGGTATCGTTTGCTCTTCAGCAGTCTGAAGTCGCCAAGCCATCTTTTAGCCTACCGAATTTAGAGGTAAGTTGGTATGAAAAGATTGAAGATGAAGTCACAGTGCGGTTAGACTTAGAATTACACCTATGGGTAGAAGGAGAGGAAATCAAAGGATTATGTGCTTATAATCGAGATTTATTTGAGGCGGAAACTATTGACCGAATGTTGTCACATTATGAAAACTTGCTCAAAGCTGCTCTGGAATATCCGGAGAAACCTATTGGTTTGCTGCCATTGATGAGCGATGCAGAGAGAAAGCAGTTATTAGTAGAATGGAACAACACGAAAACAGATTATCCCAGAGAAAAGTGTATCCATGAGTTATTTGCAGCTCAGGTAGAAAAAACACCTGATGCTCTAGCAGTAGTATTTGCTGAACAGAAACTAACTTACTCCCAGTTAAATAGCAGAGCTAACCAACTTGCTCACTACTTGCAACAGTTGGGAGTCAAACCCGATCTAGGAGTTGGTATTTTTGTTGAGCGTTCTGTGGAAATGATCATCGGTTTATTGGCAATACTCAAAGCAGGAGCTACTTATGTGCCACTTGACCCCAACTATCCCCCATCCCGTCTCAATTATATGATTGAAGATGCGCAACTTTCTATATTGCTGACTCAAGAAAAATTGCGAGAGCGTTTACCAGAAATAGCAGCTAAAATTATTTGCCTGGATACAGATACAGTTATTTCCACAAACAGTTCACAAACTCCAACTGTATCTATAACACCAGACAACTTGGCATACATGATCTATACTTCTGGATCGACAGGTTTACCTAAAGGTGTTAACGTCAGACATCGAGGGGTAGTGCGACTGGTGCAAAACACTAACTATGTTAACTTCACTGCACAAGACATTTTCCTACAATTATCACCTATATCCTTCGATACATCCACCTGGGAAATATGGGGTAGTCTGCTCAATGGAGGAGTATTAGTAGTAATGCCACCCCATCAACCAACCCTGGCAGAAATAGGAGCAGTTATCAGGGAAAATCAAGTTACGCATCTGTGGCTAACATCTGGGTTATTTCATCTGATGGTAGAAGAACAATTAGAAGATTTAACTTCCCTCAAGCAACTATTTTCAGGGGGAGATGTGTTGTCAGTAGCTTGCGTGCAAAAAGTAGTGGAAGAACTGCCAGGGTGTCAATTAGTTAACGGTTACGGCCCGACCGAGAACACTACATTTACCTGTTGTTTTCCAGCCAAAGCTAACAGTAATTTAGAAAAGTCAGTCCCCGTAGGTAAACCTGTCTCTAACACTCAAGTATATATTTTGGATTCATATTTACAACCAGTACCAATAGGAGTACCAGGAGAACTATATACTACTGGAGATGGACTGGCAAAAGGCTATCATAACCGTCCTGAACTGACAGCAGCTAAATTTATTCCTAATCCCTTTGACAATAATGAATTTGAAGCTACATCAAAATTTTATAAGACAGGAGATTTAGTACGTTATTTGCCAGATGGGAATATAGAATTTCTCGGCCGCATCGATCATCAAGTGAAGATTCGGGGTTTCCGTATTGAAATAGGGGAAATTGAAACTGTTATCAATCAACATCCAAAAGTCAAAGAAACAGTAGTTATAGCGCGGGAAGATACCCCTGGTGATAAATATCTAGTCGGATATATAGCTGCTGAAACTGAGACTATTACCTCAAACCCAGAAATATTAGAGAATTACCACAATAGTTGGCAAGAAATATTCAACCAACGAATTTACTCTCAATTAGATGAATGCACCGACTCATTGTTTAATATGACTGGGTGGAGCAGCAGTTATGACAAGGAACTGGTGCCAGAGGTACAAATGCGAGTCTGGGCGAACGATCTAGTGACGCAAGTTTTAGCCAGTAATCCCAAAAGTGTGTGTGAAATTGGCTGTAGAACAGGAATGTTACTGTTTCAAATCGCACCACATACAGAAGTTTATTATGGCACAGATATTTCCGATGTCTCCCTGGAGTATATCCGAAAACAAATAGCACAACACCCAGACAAATATGCTCATGTAACTCTGGCTCAAAAACGAGCTGACAACATGGCAGAAATGACAGATAACAGTTTCGATGTAGTGTTCCTGAGTTCTATAGTTCAATATTTCCCAAGTATAGAATATCTGTTGGAAGTTATAGAAAATAGTATTCGGGTAGTTAAACCAGGTGGTTCGATAGTGCTAGGAGATATCCGCAGTCTCCCACTAATGAGAGCATTTCATGCCTCAGTACAATTGCACACAGCTACTCCATCTCTGTCACTAAAAGAACTAAGAGAAAATATAGACCGACAAATGCAGCAGGAGATTGAGTTGCTTGTGTCACCAGAGTTTTTTGTAGCTATCAAAGAGAAATATCCAGAAATTACTCATGTACAGATACGTTTACAGAGGGGAAGCGAACATAATGAACTGAACAAATATCGCTACAATGTTTTCTTGCACATACAGGGACAACCGACATCTGTTATAGCAGCACCGATGGCAAAGGAAACGGGTATGTCAATGGCAGATATTGAGGCATATTTGACGGAAAAGCAGCCAGAGTCAATTGGTTTTAGTGGTTTAGTCAATAGCAGGGTAGCTACTGATGTAGCAGCAACAGAGTTGCTGTCACAACCAGAGTCTCAACTAAATGTGGGGCAGTTGAAAGAACAGTTAGAAAATGAGCCAGTGAATGGCATCGATCCAGAACAGTTACATAAACTGAGTGTTAAACTGGGGTATAAACTAGAATTATGTTGGTCTGCACAAGGCAATGTGGGCTGTTTGGATGCAGTATTTGTGCGCAATGAGTTAGCAGCAGAAGCAATGGTGTTAACACCACTAACTCAAAAATCATTGGTCGAAGGAAAATGGCACAGTTATGGTAATAATCCCTTAGCAACCCAGGCCGCAAAACAACTGATACCGGAATGGAGAGAATACCTGGAGCAAAAATTACCAGATTATATGGTTCCTTCTAGGTTTGTAGTGTTGCCACACCTGCCACTGACTCCCAATGGCAAAATAGACCGCAAAGCATTGCCAGCACCAGATAATACGAGTAACCTATCCACAGATACAGATTTTGTTGCACCTCAGACTCCCACACAAAAAGCATTAGTTGAAATTTGGAAACAAGTGCTTGGTGTTAAACAAGTGGGTATCCATGACAACTTTTTTGATTTGGGCGGACATTCCTTGCTAGCAACTCAACTTGTATCTCGTATCGGCAAACAACTTCACCAAGATGTTCCTCTGACAACCCTATTTACAGACCCCACCATTGCTGAATTAGAGCAAGCCTTGAAATTACTGCCAGTAGAAGAATCATCAGAAGAGAAATCTGTAGTGATGCCAACTATTGTGCCAGCACCCGAACAACGCCATCAACCATTTCCGCTCACAGATGTTCAACAAGCGTATTGGTTTGGTCGCAATAGTGCTTTTGAATTAGGCAATATTGCCACTCATAGTTATATAGAACTTGATTGTGAGAACTTAAATGTCGAAAAGTTAAGCCAAGCTTGGCAACAGGTAGTTAACCACCATGATATGCTGCGAGTTATTATCTTACCAGATGGTCAACAACAAGTTCTAGAGCAAGTACCTCCCTATGAGATCAAAATCAGAGACTTATCTGGTCACTCACCAGAAAAGGCAACCCAGGAACTAGAAGCAATTCGCCAGGAAATGTCCCATGAACTATTCCCCGCAGACCAATGGCCTTTGTTTAAGATACGTGCCACTCGTTTAAAGGAAAATCTCTATCGTCTGCATTGGAGTTTTGATGCCTTAGTTGCAGATGCTTGGAGCATGATGCTTTTTTGGATACAATGGCTACAACTGTATCAAATTCCAGAAACTGCACTGCCCGGATTAGAAATCACATTTCGTGACTATGTACTAACAGAGTTAAGCCTGAAGTCAACACCCCAGTATCAGAGTTCTCAGGAATATTGGAGGCAGCGTTTAGAGAGTTTGCCACCAACACCAGAACTACCGATGGTCAGACAAACTGTGGCTCTCCAAGAACCAGAGTTTAAGTCATATCAGGCCAAGCTGTCTCCCCAAAATTGGCAAAAATTGAAACAAAAAGCTCAACAAGCATCTTTAACTCCATCGGGAGTATTGTTAGCAGCTTTTGCAGATATCTTAACTTACTGGAGTACAAGTCCTAAATTTACCATAAATTTGACGTTGTTCAACCGTTGGGAGCTACATCCAGAAGTGAATCAATTAGTAGGAGATTTCACGAGCTTGACATTGTTGGAAGTAAACAATTCAGTGGCGAGCAGTTTTGTGGAACGTGCCCAAAGAATACAGAGTCAACTGTGGCAAGATTTAGACCATAGGTATGTCAGTGGAGTAGAAGTACAACGAGAATTGCGTCGTCACCGTGGAACTTATCAACCAATGGGGGTAGTGTTTACTAGCACTCTAGCTTTAGATTCCTTTGCCGATCTATTGCCATCAAGTGAATCAGAAGAATCTTCCCTTGATGATTTGGGAGAGCTGGTATACATGGTGAATAAAACTCCTCAAGTTTGGCTCGATCATGCGGTATCGCAAGACGAACAAGGAGCATTAATGCTAATCTGGAATGTTGTGGAAGAACTATTTCCCGAAGGTGTCATCGATGAAATGTTTGAAAGCTACCAACATTGGTTACAACAATTAGCTACCACTGATACTGCCTGGGGTCATACTCATCCTCAACTTTTACCACCAACTCAACTCGCTCAACGCCTTGAAATTAATCAAACTACCACATCTATTCCGAAACAGACTTTACACGGTCTATTTCTAGAACAAGTCGCCCTACGTCCAGATGCAATGGCTCTGGTTAGTCGAGAATGTTCCCTCACATACAGACAATTATCAGAACTCGCTCACAACATCGGTATCATGTTACAGCAGTCTGGAGCTACTCCCAACACTCTCGTAGCTGTAGTTATGGACAAGGGATGGGCACAAGTGGTAGCTGTGATGGCTATTCTCCTTTCTGGTGCTGCTTACCTGCCAATTGACCCCACATTACCAGAAGAACGACTGAAATATTTGTTGGAGCAAGGGGAAGTTAAACTGGTTTTGACTCAGACTCCTTTAGTGTCAGATATTTCTTTACCTGATGGAATAGAGTATTTCTGTATAGACTCTCCACAACTGGAAGTTTCTGTATCTAATGGTAATAGTGTTTTACAGACAGTTTCTACTCCCGATGATTTAGCTTATGTCATCTATACTTCAGGTTCCACTGGTTTACCTAAAGGTGTGGCCATTGACCATCGTGGTGCTGTCAATACTATTGTGGATATTAACCACCGTTTCCATGTCAATTGTGATGACCGAATCTTAGCTATTTCAGCTCTCAATTTTGACTTGTCTGTGTATGATATTTTTGGTAGTTTAGCTGCTGGTGCTACCATAGTGATGCCTTCTGCAACAGCAGGAAAAGACCCCGCTCATTGGGTGGAGTTAATGGTCGAGCACCAAGTCACTGTCTGGAATACTGTACCTGCTCTGATGCAAATGTTGGTGGAATATTTATCTTCACATCCTCTGACAGTGAGGCAACAACTGCGGTTAGTGTTATTGAGTGGAGATTGGTTGCCGATGAGTTTACCAGAGAGATTGCGTAATATTTGGGAAGATATTGAAGTGGTGAGTCTCGGAGGTGCAACGGAAGCATCTATTTGGTCAATTTATTATCCAATCACAGAAATTAATAGGGAGTGGACAAGTATTCCTTATGGAAAACCCTTATCAAATCAAAGTTTTTATGTTCTGAATCATTTGATGGAACCAAGTCCTGTGTGGGTACCTGGTCAACTTTATATTGGTGGAGTGGGATTGGCTTTAGGTTACTGGAAAAATCAACAAAAGACGGAAGCTAGCTTTATTGAGCATCCGGTAACAGGAGAACGATTATATAAAACAGGAGATTTGGGGAGGTATTGGCCAGATGGAAATATAGAATTTTTGGGTAGAGTTGACTTCCAGGTGAAAATAAATGGTTATCGGATAGAGTTGGGAGAAATAGAAGTGGCGTTAATGGAGCATCCGGGTATTGCCAAAGGAGTGGTAAGTGTGGTAGGAGAACCAGGGGGAACTCAGAGATTAGTGAGTTATGTGGTAGCTTCCTTGGGTGAAAAGTCTGATTTATTTGAGGAATGGGAAAATCAGGAGAATGGTAGTAGTCAGCTGCGGGTATTGCCAGCACAAAAATTACGGTCTTACCTGAAGCAGAAGTTGCCAGAATATATGGTTCCGCTTACTTATGTTTTGCTTGAGGATTTACCTTT